>JBELCI010000012.1:0-116838 GCA_042094875.1 OM43 beta proteobacterium | reverse complement strand
CAGCCATCTCAAGTCACTGTATATTCCACTTTCCGCCTGGTACCTTAAGCCTAAGCCTAACGACTGAATTTCAGAAGGTGCTGGCGTTGAGTTATACACCGTGGACTCTGACGGTGTATCTGCATAAGAGGTTATTTGATTCAGTGAGCCACGTGAGTTATATCTTAATTCAAAATTAGCACTCGGCGTTAATTTACCATTTTCTAGCATGATGTCGTAAGAAGCAGTGAGGCCTGCTGAAAATGAACGGCTTATAACTTTAGCTTTATCGTAGGCCAAAGCGTAGACGTTTGAACCTTCGTTATAAGATTTTAGCGTTGAAGACATTTGTGTAAATCTTGCATAAGGTTGTAATTGTGCTCGGTTAATTTCAACCAACTTAGCCACATTTACTGAACCAAATACTGTATCACCATTACGGTTAGCTTCGAACATAGAGCTCGCTAGGGAAGAGTAGCGATTATTCTTCAATTTCAAATCGCCAAAACCAATTAAGGCATCCACGAACCAATTATTGTCTGTTTGGTAGACGGCGTAAGCGTTTGCTGTTGTTTGATGAGACTTTACATTACTGCCCAAAGAATCAATCTTGGTCTTGTCCGATCCATAGCCGATTGCAGTGCCCATAATTACATATGGATTGAGTTGATAATCAATACCAACAGTTACTCCTGATGTTCTAAAATCATTATGATTAAGAGAGCCATAATCAAGGATTCCTGTTGTCCAGATATCGATTTGTTTATCCCCAAATAAGCCATTTTTTTTTACATTAAAGTTGTGGCGTAAACCTTGAATATGGTCAGTCACATTCTTAATCTGGGCATCTGAAAACCTCTGAGCGATTGATACTTGCGAAGAAAGTTGATTATAAGCATTTGATTCCAGATTAAAAGCAATACGTAAAAGTAAATGTAATGTAGATTCTGTTTGTATATTGTAATCACTCAATGTTCGACTGTTTTCCAATTCCTTACCAGCAAAAATCAGTCGTTGCCGGTTTGGTGAAATGCCTTCTTCTTCTTGAATTTTTGCTTTAACATTTTCAATCGAATCAGCTGGCTCAACATCAAGCGTAATAGTTTGACCTTCTAAAGTTTTAACATAAATCGGCATAGCAAAGACTGAAGTAGATAGAATAAGTAATGTTAAGAAACAAAAAACTTTACTTAATTTGCTAAGGATTGAGTAATTATTGACTGTTGCTATGGATGTAAACTTCAGATTAGGCATTAAGATATAACATATGATATGTCAAATGATATGTCAAATGGCATGAGATTGTAATACACCACAATGACTACTATGGACTACGTAAGATTATGAGTAGGGCGATTCAATTTGTTTAATACACAACTATGGAGGATAATACAGATGAAATGGATGCCCCCCAGCTCCACCAATTTTAATAATTAAACCCTTGATATATATGGGTTTTTTTACATCTACTCTCTGAAAATATAAATTCATATGTCAATTCATGTGCCACTTTAAAAAATATTTCTAGCAAAAATTAGGAAAAATTTGAGTGCGATACCTCTATATATAGGGCGAAGGGGTAGGGGGTAAAAGGTTTACTTTCGGTATCTATAACTCCGAAAGCCTTAATTGTCATATTTTTTTCATAAATTGTCATATTTTTTTCATAATTTATTTCTAGAATCATGCCAATGATATATATAAAAATAAAATGAATTATTATAGAGCCATCTGGATCTCAGATACTCATCTTGGAACAAAATTCTCCAACGCAAATCATCTTATTAATTTTTTTAAACATAATTCTGCCGAAAGTATTTATTTAGTTGGAGATATCATTGACGGTTGGGAATTAAATAAAAAATGGTATTGGCCTAAGTCACATAATCATCTTTTAAGAGAAATTTTAAAAAAATCAAAAAAATCAAAAATTATATATATTCCAGGTAATCACGATTCATTTCTCAGAAATTACCTTAGTTTAATTAAATTTTCATCAATTACTTTTAAAAAATATTCAATTCACAGAACAATAGATCAAAAAAAAATATTTGTTACCCATGGAGATCAGTTTGATTCAGTTAGGAAAATTTCAGTATTTATGAATATATTGGGTGATTTTTTATATAAACTTTTTATGTCCATTTCTAATTGGATTACTCATTTAAGAAATTCAAAAAATCTTCGACATTGGTCCTTTGCATCACAAATAAAAATGAAATCAAAAAATGTAAAAAATTATATAGAAAAATACAAATTATTTATGGTGAATGAAGCAATAAGAAATAACTGCGACGGAGTTATTTGTGGTCATATTCATTATCCTGAAATAGATAATATTAATGGAATTGATTATTACAACGATGGAGATTGGGTTGAAAGCTTATCAGCACTTGTCGAGCATACGAATGGAAAAATTGAATTAATTTATTGGAAAGAAATTAAATAATTTAACAAGGAAATATTTATGAAAAATTTGAATTCTGAAACCTTAAATCAAAATTTACCTATAAAAGTAAATAAGAAAAAAATTAGACCTAAGATTGTTGCTGATTGGGTACAAAATGACAATGATTTAAAAAAAGTACAGCAATTGAGGTATAAAATTTTCAAAAAAGAATTAGGAGCTAATATTAAAGGTTCACTTGATCGTGACAAGTTTGATGATTACTGCGAACATCTAATCATTAAAGATGCTATTAATAATATTCCTGTAGGTACTTACAGAGTTCTAACCCCATTCAAAGCTAAAGAATATGGTTCTCTTTATACCGAAAGTGAGTTCGATATAGGACCACTTTTTGTTTTAAAAACTAAAATGATCGAGCTTGGAAGGGCTTGTATCGATAAAAAATATCGAACAGGAAGTGTCATTATGATGTTATGGGCAGAAATTGCAAAGCTTATGATAACTAATGATTATAGATACTTAATTGGTTGCTCAAGTGTTTCTGTAAAAGATGGTGGTCACAATGCTGCTAATATTTATCAATTTTTAAAAGAGAGAAAAAAAATTTATGAAATCAATGGAGTTAGACCTTTTAATCCTCTTCCAATTGATAAGTTATTTAATGATCATCATGTTAACATTCCGCCATTACTTAATGGTTACTTAAAATTAGGAGTTAAAATTATTGGGAAGCCTGCTTGGGATCCAGAATTTCAGACTGCAGATTTTTTAACCCTTCTGGATATTGATGATCTCCCTAATAGGTATAAAAGTCATTTCCTTAAAGGCAAATTGCTACAGTAGTTGGTTTCATAAGTTTTTTACTTAAAATTATCGTCAAAATAACCCCATGCTAAGAAAGCAGCTATCGGAAACAAAATCAGACCAATAGTTTTTCCCTCACCTAATGCAAAAGCTCCAATAAGTGCTACTCCAACTGCAAGAATGCCTAAATAAATTTGTATAGGCCTCTTTTTCATATTGCTTGCTCCAAGTTATTTTTATTAAATTAACTATCCCCCTGTTTTATATATATATAGCAATTATCAATAGTGTACTAAGAATAAGAGTAGGAGTAGTTTTTTCATAAAACCAGAGTTTACCCTAATAAGGGTTTTATCTTATCTACTCCCTAGTTATTTTTTACCTTTGATTTTATTCTTTGCTTCTTTAGCTTTCATAATTATCTTCTCTTCAATCTTATGAACAGTATAGGCAAGTAAGTGTTCTAGTTTTTTAAAAGTCATAATTACTCAGTTTGATATTTTTCTGAATCTAACCAATCCTGTCCTCGATAAATTGGAAAACTTTCAGTTTTTTGATAATCACTTGAAATCAAAAGTTGAATTGAAATATTTGGGTATTTTATGGCACAAGAATCTAATTTAGCTTTCCACCAGAATTTATTTCTAATAGTAATATGAGCATTTTCGCCATTGGGAAGTTTTGCATTTGCTGGGTAATTAGCAATATTTAAAATTACTAACTTTTTTGCATAAGAAAATATATCATTTAAAGTATTGTCTATATCCGCAATAAAAATATGTTCAAGAACATCAAAACTTAGAACACAATCGACTTGCATTCTTTCATCAATCTTTCTCCCGGGCTCATATTTAAAACATTGGTCTAAGCCAAAATATTCTTGAGCAGAGTCCCCATTATTAAAATTTTTTGCAGTCCAATCAGAGCCACCACTACCGTAATCTAAAATAGTTTTTACTCTAAATTGATTGAATTGTTTCTTGATCGGGATTCGATAAAAACTTAATTCAAAATTTCCAAATGCATCATTTAGATCAACTCCATCTTTACGAAGATAGCGCCCGCTTACCATATGCTGATACATATCAATTAATGCTTGGCCTTTTTTTGATAATTTAAACTTCAATCTTAACCTTTTAAAAAATTAATACTATTTTAATAAGAAATAAACCAGTTACTTTACCTTAAACAATTAAAGAGACAAATAGGTCTTTTATGAAAAATCAAAGTTGATTTAAATCTTTCATAGAAGATAACTTTTATCATAAATAATTATAAATTGTTAATATAATTAAATGTACGAATTTTTAGCTAATATAACTTTAATGATTCATTTAATTTTCATATTATTTGTCATTTTTGGGGGGCTATTATATTTTGTTTTTTCAAAAATTATTTATATTCATCTCCCAACGTTAATTTGGGGAATTTATATTGAATTAACTAGCTCTAAGTGCCCGTTAACTTATCTTGAAAATTGGTTTTTATCCCAAGGTGAACTTACAACTTATTCTAATAGTTTTATTCAAAATTATGTTTTACCAATTATTTATCCTGAAAACCTTACAGCTGAATTACAAATATACTTAGGGACAACACTAATAATTATAAATATTTTTATCTACGGATTAATTATATTAAAATTTAAAAAGAAATAGTATTAATGTTGATTAAATTAGATTGCATATTTATGCATTTAAGAATATGGTGTTTACGTGTATGTTATTACTTTAATTGGAGAAATTCATGACAAAGAAGAAATGTAATTGTAGTTGTAAAACTTCAAAGTGCTGTAAAGAAAAAACTTGTGCTTGTTGTAAAGACAAATGTTGTTGTAAGTAAAAATTAAAAAAAAATAACACAAGAACCTAAGAATCCTGTTGAACCAGTAATAAATATTTTTTTCATAAAACCAGTTTACCTTCAGATTTACATGGTACTCGTATATTAAGTTTATTATTATTGTTATAAATCAATTCAACTTTAAATACAGCACATGTTTTCATGTAGTTATTTTCTGGCACTAGAATAGAAAATTTACGATCAACTTTATAATCTAACTTGTTTATTCTTTTATCAGTATTAATAAATCTTTTATGTGTATTGTCAAGGATTCCAATATTTTCAAGCCCTTCGATAGGTAATGTAGTTGAAGTACCTGAGTAATGCCCATTAATAATGACATGTAACATAATGCTTTCAAGTGTAATTGGTAATGATAAATTAAAGTCTATTTTTATAAATTTAGTATCTTGAGAGAATTTTTCAATTAGATTAAAATTTTTAACTGTTTTGTTACAAATAACTGAATTATTTGGACAAAATTTAGAATATGATGCTGAAATATTTATTTTTGATGATTTAGGCGCCTTATATTTTTTTGGAACAAACATTCTCCAATCACCCACCCAATCATCAAGATAATAGTGATCATTAAAAATCTTTGTAATCTCGATATGTCTTGGATCTGGAGTATTACCAGTTTTATAAACATTACCAGAAATAAAAACTTTATATAACTCATTATTAGTTAATGAATTCATTAATACATTCCAATCATTTTGTGTAAAATTTACTGAAGCACCTGGGGAGGTGAATGGCGAAGAAGTTTTTGTTTCAAGATGAATAATAGCATCAAGGTCAGAGATTATAACAATCTCGTCATTAGGAATAGCATTATAGTTAATTAATGCAATACCATCAGATGCTGACTGATTAGTTAATTTATTTTCTATAATATTTGGAATTCTATTACTTAGCACATCGATTATCTTTTTAGGTTGAATTATTTGAAATAAACTAAGTACTAAAATAAAAGATATCGTTACTATGATTGAAAAGTTTTTAATCTCAAATAAATTTCCCCTATTATTATTGTCTAGTAGCTTGCTAAGAAAAATTGCAAGTAAGATGATTGATGGATATAAAGTTTGTAAGAGGTTGAAGTCATGCGATCTATTTAAATAATAGGTAGAAATTCCTAATCCAAAGATAGCAACAAAAAAAGCAATTTTATCTATAACATCTTTTTTTTCTAGAAAGATGTAATTCAACCCAATATAGATGCCATATAAATATACTAAAAAAATAAGATTCCAAGCATTAAAAAGTGGCATTGGAAGACTGAAGAAATAAGATGAGCTAAAGATAGCTGGTAATTGTAAAAATAAACTCCAATTTGGAAAACTACCTGATCGGAAATAAATAAAGCTTGAAAAAATAAAAATTGTAAAGATTAAAATTGCAAAGGAAATAAATGAATGCCTAATAAAATCTTTAGTAAAACCTCTTAAATTATTACCCATTAATTTTTCATATAAAATATATATGTAAAACGATAAAAAGCAAATTACACCGCTGTCAAAATTCCATAATATTGAAAGAGATGATATAAAAGTAATGATTAAATATAAGTTTCTTTTCGGAGTTAAAATATAGTTAAAAGTTAAGTATAAGATTAAAGCAGGAAATATTATTCTGATTGGTTTATAAGCATGATAAAGATCAAAATTTCTAATATTTATATTAGAAGGCTCAATAAAAAAAGTAATGTAACTAAAAAAAATAATTGCAATAAATGCCAGGAATGTAACAAGATTATTTTTAATAATTTTACGGAGACTTAAGAAAATCAAGGAGTAACTTAGTGTTGTTAATGCAGACATAGTAATTGAGAAACTTATTATGTTTACATTGATTAATTTAAAAATTGGATATAAAAAATGTGGGTAAAGGCCATATTGAGTTGCAAGACCAATTAATAGATTTTTTCCTTGCTGAACTTGCGATACTGAGTATAGAACTGAATTTAAATGGTCATAAGCACCTATATAATTATCTCTATTGTATATAGACAAAAGAAATAAACTTAGCAAAATAATACTTACGAATGAATAAAAAATAATATTTATAAATTTGCTATATTTTTTTGGTATGCCATTAATAATAAAATATAAAAATAATGGATAAATAAATATGGTTGCTATAAATTTTATTTCACTTGTAATTATTTCGAAATATCTTCTTATTTCTTGATTTGTAAAATTAGGGTCATCAACCTTAAAAGCTAAATAAAATAAAATTACTAAAAGTAAAAAAAATATAGTTAAATTAAAAAAATAAATATAATTTTGTGTTGAAATTTGACTAAATAATTTTGAAGAAAATATCTTGATACCACAAAATATTAGCAGTGGCATTATGATAAGTGATGTCAGAATTTGTAACTGTTCAATCGGCTCCGGTGAAATATGAAAATGGTAGAGTGGGGATATTATTTTTTCTGCTTCAGTTCTTAATGCTTCGCTGTTATCTGGGTAAAATAAGTAAATTAATAAATTTACAAAAATTAAAATAGTAATTGTAGCTAATATGCTGAAACTTGATATAAAAAATTTTTTTTTATGGTTTTTTGTTGGTTTAAAAAAATTTAGAAAAAATAATTTAATAAAAGTCTGAAAATTATATATCTTTACCATAATGATAGTTTAATCCCTTCTTTAGAGGAGGTGAAGTGAATTGAATACGATACCTCAATCCTGAGTCGATACATTAAATAGAAAGAGAATTTTTCGGGCAGGACTTACTTTACTTTAATTTAATATATTGAAATCATTTTTTGGTTTATTAATAAAGTTTGATTCATTAGTTTGTTTTTGATTCGCATCTTTTTTTATATCTAAAAAACCATTGTTCATTTCAAATAATCTAAAGAAAATATCTAATTTTTCTATTGTATTTAAAGATTGATTATCTTTTGCTAAGTTAAAATCAATATGAATTTGTTTTCCATTCCATACTTCATAATTTAAGAAATCAAGACTAGAATAAAGATCATGAGCATATTCTAAATAGTCATTATTAAAATTAGTTTTTATTTGTGATAAGCCTTGTTTTCTTTTATCTTTTATTAATTGGGGAGACAAAATATTTTCGAAAGCATCTCTTAGTATAGCTTTATTTTTCCCACCTTTTATTCTAAATGCATCGGGTAAAGCTAATGAATATTGGAAAAAGTTATAATCTAAATAAGGAGATCTTATTTCGACTGAGTTAGCCATAGAAGCTTTGTCCCACTTGGTTAATAACCATTGAAGTCCACCATAGGTTGCATCTGCAATAAGAGTTTTTTGTCCTATTCCATAATCTTCTAATTCTTTTTGGTCTTCTAAAAAAAAATCTGGAACAAGATTTAATTCTTTAGCATCAAAATAATCACGATATTTTTTATTAATTTCTTCATGTGAAGCATACCTATTTGTTAACAGATTAAATTTAGTTTTATTTACAGTACCAACAAAGTTATTTTTTTCAGCTACTTTATTTAATGTCTCTTGGCCATATGCATTGTCAATAAACATATAAGTGTCCGCAATATTATTTTGGTAATCAAAAATAAAATTAGTTAAATTTTGTATATATCCACCTAAACATTCATCAGCACCATGACCATCAATACTTACCTTTAAATCACGTTTTTTTTGATGTTTGTAGATTTGAATTTGACTAAAAAAAGATTCAGTTGATTCCGAAATTCCATATAGCTTTCTGTATTCTTCAGGCTTATATGGACCTTCTTCTATTATATAAGGATTCCTTTTATATAGACTTGATAATTCTAAAGCGTTTTCAAAACAAATATTATTATCTTTAAAAATAAAGGGGTTTAGGTCAATATTTTTATCAGGAAAATTTTTATTAAGCTCAGAGAAAATAATACCAGAATCAATACCACCACTTAGAGATGTAGCTATTTTTACGTCTGAAGTCAGTCTGATTTTAATTGCTTCATGAAGTAGATTCTTAATAGTTTCTTTGGCTTTTTGATAGCTTGTATCAATTTTTGGTATGTGATCCAAACATCTCCACCATCTAAGTTTCGTTATTTTGAGACTTTTTAAATCTACTTTCATTAAATGTCCTGGAGGGAGTAGGTTGATATTTTTATATCTTGTTGTAAATCTTTCGCTTAATTGTTTTTCAGTATATAAAATTTTATTTTTATCAAGTTCAATATCTGAATCGGTTGCATAGATACCTTTAATTTCTGATGAAAATATAAATTTACTTGCATCACTATAGTAATAACATGGCTTAACTCCATACCTATCTCTTGATAAAAGAAGTTCTCTTTTTTTTGTATCAAGAATTGCTAGAGACCACATACCATTAAATTTATGAAAACAAGACTCGCCCCATTCAATATATGATTTAAGAATAACTTCAGTATCTGTTTTAGAATAAAATTTATGACCTAATTTTTTTAATTCATTTTGTATGCTTTGAAAGTTATATATTTCACCATTAAATGTAATCCAATATCTCTCATCGCAAGACATTGGCTGCTTTCCTTTGGGAGATAAATCTAAAATCGCCAATCTAACATGCCCTAAAATAACATTTTCAAAGTCAAATAATCCTGAGCCATCTGGACCACGATGGTTGATACTGTGATTCATTTTATATATTTCTGATTTACTAGGTTTGAGATTTTTATAGATTATTCCATTAATTCCGCACATAATTTTTAGTATCAATAATTAACAAATTATTACCATAACATAATCATAAGGTTAATTTATCTTACCAAGGTAGAACATCTTCACCATGAAATAAGCCACCAGTTGGACCATCATCTTTTAGAGTAGCTAAATATAATGAGGTTTTAAAGCTATCTTTAACCTCCACTGGTGCGTTAGGACCACCTAATTCTGTTTTAACCCATCCTGGATGACCAGAGTTTACTTTAATATTTGTGTCTTTTAATTCGAGCGCAAGATGAATTGTGTAGGCATTTAAAGCCGTTTTTGAGGCGTTATATGCAAATTCTTTTGCTGGAGCAATGGGTGAATCTTTAGCTGTATGAAGTGTTAATGAGCTCAAAATTGTTGAAACGTTAACTATTCTTCCTGCTTCAGATTTTTTAATTAATGGAAGCAATTTTTGTGTAAGGGAAATAACTGAGAAAAGATTTGTTTGAAATGTATCTTTTACATCCTTGTCACTCACCGTTGAGCTATTTGTAACAAATAGATTACCTGTTAAAAGGACGCCTGCATTATTTATTAAAATATCTAATTTATTATATTTCTCTGCTATATAGTCATGCACTTTTTGAGGTGCTTCTGAGTCAAAAGCATCGTATTGAACTAAATCCGCTTCAATTCCTATAGATGCTAATTCCTCAACAGCTTCTTTGCCCTTTTTTAGGTCTCTTGAACCTAATATTACTTTTATACCTAATTGAGCTAATTTTTTTGATGTCTCAAATCCAATTCCTCTGTTAGCGCCTGAAATAAATGCTACTTTTTCCATAATTTTTCCTTATAAAGTTAATTTTTTTAAATTTTGTTGAAATAGTTGTAAATCTTCACCAAGTAATTTTTTGGTTTGACTTTGTGCTTTCTTCCAATGAGGTAATATTTTATCAAGCACCTGCTTTCCATTTTTACTTAACTTGGAAAACTTCATACGTCCATCAGATCCATAATCAGTTTGTATCCATCCTGATTTATCCAAAATTTTTAAATTTCTTGTTAGGGTAGTTCTTTCCATTTTGAGTTGATTTGATAGTTCACTGATAGTTTTATTTTCAATTTGTGACAACGTTACAAGAATGGATACTTGATTCGCATTAATTTTTTCGCCAGATTGTTTTAAATGTTCATTATATATTTGGGAAATATTTCTTGCGGATTTCCTTATACTTGTACATAAACAATCTGTAAGTTCTGAATATTTTTTTCTCTGTGAATCCATTAATTTATATTTACATTTAATTTTTAATAGTATACATTTTAATAATAAGTGTATATACACATAATTTCAAGGAATTATTACATGGCAAATGAAAAAAAATTTAATTTAAATGATGGGACTTTTATAAGATATACAGAACAAGGTAGTGGCCAGCCGCTACTTTTGCTTCATACAATCAGAAATAGATTGGAGTACTCTGATCAATTATTACCTTATTTGACTAAAAAATTCAAAGTCTATGTTATCGACTTACCCGGTCACGGAGACTCACCCATCAATAAAAAAACAAATTATGATCAAAGTTTTTTGACTGACTCTATTGTGTCATTTATTGAAGATTTAAACTTAAAAAGCCTCACTATTGCAGGAGAATCGATTGGTGCTGTTTTAGCTGCAACTATTGCCAAGAAAATACCTAATAGAATCAAAAAAATATTTTGTTTCAATGCTTATGATTACGACAAAAGATTTGCGCAAGGCGTTATGAGAGGAAATTTTATGGCAACTTTTTTATTATTTCATGTAAGCCTTCCGTTTGGACTAGGTGTATTTTTTGCTAAATTAGAATCCTTTCCAACTTTATGGATGATCTTCCGAGGAGGGGTATATAAGAAATCTACTATAACAAGTGAATATATAAAACTTCTTTGTACCTCTATAAAAAAACCAGGCTTTATTTATCACGAGAGAAATGTTTTTAATAATCATAAATCATGGTTAAACGATGATTCTTTATATAAGGGTCTGAAGACACCCGTGAGTTTAATTTATGGAGAAAGTGATTGGTCTAAGTATGAAGAAAAATTAAATACTATGAAGGCATTGAAGCTCAATTCTTTCCATACAATGGAAAGTACAGGCCATTTTTCCTTTTTAGAGTCACCTAAAGAGGTATCTGAAATAATTATTGGGAAATAATTCTTTTGCTTATAGAATAGTTATTTTTTAAATTAGGTAAATCTAAAATGTGTCCAGCTTGTTATCTCAATGGTTTTTTATTTTTAATATTTGGTGCCAGTGGGGCAGCTATAGCCAGTAACCCATGGGTTATCGCTATTGCTATTATTTTAACTTTAGCTGGTATTTATTGGATGTGGAAGGCATGGAAAAGACGAAGTCCGGGCAAAATAATGCAGAATATAAGAACAACTATTATTTTCTTGTTAGTGTTTGGTGCAGGATTTATCACGGCTTCTTATGCAACGCATGAATATTTTAAAAATTTATATTTTAATCAAACAACTATAGATGATTTTTAGGAAGTTATAACCATAGATTCTTATGTCTAAATTCGAACCTTATTTATTTTATATTTTTGTTTTTTTTGGCTTAATTTTAGTTTTGGGAGTTTTAATATTTGTAGCTTATAAAGCCACTAACAAAAAAATAGATAAAAAAGCTTGACAGCTAGTGTAGAATTAACCAAATACAAATTTCATTATTATTTAGTTTATGAAACAAGTCTTAATCACATTTTTAGTTTTTTTTAGCCTTATATTTAATATACAGGCTGGTTTTTCTCATGATATAGGTCATTTAAGTCATGATCAGCACGAAAATGATGTTGCTTGTGAAGAGCATGACGAAGAGCGCACAAATGAAGCTGCTTGCGAGCAGTGTCTTTTATATTATCATTTAGTGAAATCACCTAACATGAATAGTATTTTAGATTTCGAATCTAATAACTATGTTCATTTTGATAATAGCTATTTCATAAATTCTAATGTTATTTATGCTTTCTTAGCATATCAGTCACAAGCTCCGTAAATACTCCTAAATAAATAAATTTTATTTTTTTAACTTAAGGAGTTTTTATGAGGTTCGTATCAATAATATGCGCTTTACTGCTGAGCAATATAGTATTTGCAGGTGAAGGGCAAAATTTACAAATAGAAGAAATACCTGTTACTGCAAACCCGCTTAGTTTGCAATCAGATGAAATGGCAGTGCCTGTTCAGATTTTTAGTGGAACAGATTTACAAAATCGAAAGAATCCATCTTTAGGTGCAACTTTAGATATGGTTCCAGGGATTACTAATAATTCATGGGGTGATAGTGTTGGTCAGCCCGTGATTAGAGGGATGGACAGTAATCGAATTAAATTCCTTAATAATGGAATGGAAATCAAAGATGTGTCTAATATGTCTGGCGATCATGCGGTTGCAATTGACACAATATCATCTGAACGAATTGAGATTATTAGAGGCCCAGCATCTGTGATTTATGGCGGTGGTGCGGTCGGCGGAGTAATAAACATTATCGACCATCGAATTCATAGTGAATTTGTAGATGGAATGATTGGTAAATATGATCAAAATTTTGGTGGAGCAGGTAGCGGAGCATCTAGCGCAATTACTGTTGATTATGGAGTTAAAAATGTAATGTTCCATATTGATGGTTATAGGAGAGACAGTAAAAACATAAAAACCCCAGGTTTTTCTGTATCAAAATATTTAGCAGAATCTGATGATGAATTTGCACGAGATAAATATGGAAAAGATACCGTAGTTAATTCTTATAATGAATCAGACGGTGGTTCATTCGGTGCATCTTACTTTTTTAATAACGGATATACGGGATTATCCTTCACAAAGCATCAACAGAATTATGGTAATCCACTTGAAGATGGTGGCATGATGGACTTAAATTCTAATCAATATGATTATGTGCTTGAGAAAAACAAAATATCATCTTTTATAAGCAAAATGAAAATTAAGTTAGGTTATAGTGATTATGACCACCAAGAAGTTGAGCCATCAGGTGATGTTGGTCTAGAGTACATTGATAAAGGTATTGATGGTAAATTAGAATTTACCCACTCATTATTTAATAAGTCATCGGGTATTTTTGGGGTAGATTTTGGAAATTCACAGTTTCAAAAAACTCAAGGTGATCCATTCATTGCTAATAATCACAGGAAAAATCTATCTTTTTATTTACTTGAAGATTATTTCATTAATGACCATAAAATTAGTGTAGGGTTTAGACAGCAGTTTGACCGTTTTCGATCTAATGATTTTACAAGTGATGATGGTTGTACCGAGACTTATTCAAGTGGGACAGATTGTGAATCATCAGGTGGTACTGAAAATTCGACTACTTTTGGTAGGGATAAAAAAACCTTCAATAGTAGTAGTTTAGCTTTAGGGACTGTATCTAAACTTAATAATCAATGGACAATGTTGGTTAATCTAAGCCATAGTGAGAGATCACCAGCACATAACGAGCTTTTTGCTTATGGCCATCATCATGCAACAGAAACGATTGAACAGGGTTCTAGAGACTTAAAAAGAGAACGTTCAAATACTTTGGATGCTCAATTTAAATGGAGCAATCAAAAAACTAACTTTTCTGTAAGTCCATACTATACTGATTTTGCAAGTTATATTGGACTATTAAATTCTGGAGAAACTCAAAATCATCTTCATGAAGGAGAAGAGGACAGTGAAGCATTAGCTGTGTATAAATATACAAATATACCAGCAAAATTTTATGGCTTTGAAGTTCAAGGTGATATGAGCTTATCAAATAATTATGGTTTAAATTTATGGGGAGATTTTGTTAAGGCTAAAAATAAGAATGGAGGAAATCTTCCAAGGATTCCCCCAGTTAGAATCGGAGGTGGGTTATCCTACGAACGAAATACTTTCAGCAGTAGTTTAGACTTAATGCATGTTTTTAGTCAGACTGATATTGGTCCATACGAACTAAAAACAGATGATTTTACTAATATGACTCTAACTATGAATTATTTCCTTCCTAAATATAACAATGTTAAATTTTATTTAAAAGGTGATAATCTTCTTGATCAAGAAAAAAGAGATCATGTCTCGTTTTTAAAAGATAAAGTCTTAATGGGTGAGAGATCACTAATGTTAGGTGTTACAGGCAATTTTTAATTAATCATTTAATCAGAGTTAAGCTTATCTTGCTTAACTCTGATTTTTTCACTTTATCAATTGTGTATTTTTTTGTTCGAATGATATTATGCAACTTAAAATACATTGAATAAGGTTATTTAAATGATTAAAGAATTCGAATATCTCAAGCAAGAATTTCCAAATAAATACATAAGTATAGTTTTAGAACATAAAGCAGTGAATAAAGTTTTAACGTTCTGTGATGATAAAAATCAATATCTTTTATTTACAGGTATGTTTTCTGAAGTAAATGGAGGTAAAGGAATTACTGACGATTTAGAATCATATCTAGTTAACTTTTTGGTGGATAAATATAAAGCAAAAGCTTTTGGAAGAGCTGCTGCTTTTGTTTTGGAAGATCAAACCACCTTTATTGGTTTTGATTTCAAGAGTATAGAGAATGATATATGGTCACAACAAAATAACTTCTCTGTTGATGAAGAAGGTAAGGTTATCGATGTTGATAAATCTGTTGGCAATAGCAGTGATCAGAATAGTATATGTGCGATAGTAAACTCCTATTTTGAAAAAATAGATTTTCCAGAAGATACACAAAATTATTTAAATAATTTATATGAGCAAGTAAAGCCAAGTTTTGATATCGTTAAATTAAAAAAATAGATTCTTTGGGAGATATAACTGTTGATTAATATTCGAAAAAAAAATGCATTTGTTTTAATATCAACTAATCATGGAATAATGATTATTAATAAAAATGATTATAGAGAATATGAGCATGAGGGTAAAAATGTTCGTAACGGTGTTGGTTATCAATTATTAGAAACGAGTAGTTACGAGCAACAGGAAATTGATTTTACTCTTGGTTTACTTAATAGTAGAAAAAGGCATCATGGAGATGGGGTTGTTGTAATTGATTGTGGTGCCAATATTGGAATTCTTTCTATTGAGTGGGGAAGATTTATGACCGGCTGGGGAAGAGTTATATCATTTGAAGCTCAAGCAAAAATCTTTTACGCTTTTGCTGGAAATATAGTACTTAATAATTGTTTAAACATTGATGCATTTCATGCAGCTGTTGGGGATAAAGTTGGAACAATGAATATTCCTGAACCAGATTATTTAGTTCCTTCATCTTATGGGGCTTTAGATTTAGAAGAAAGATCTAATAATATGTTTATTGGGCAAGAAATTGATTACAACAAAACAATAAGTGTTGATTTAAAAACAATAGATTCACTTAATTTAGAAAGATTAGACTTCATTAAAATAGATGTCGAAGGGATGGAAGAGGCAGTGATTGATGGGGCTAGTAATACCTTAAAAAAATTAAAACCCATAATATTTGTTGAAGTGCTTAAGTCGGATTCTGAAAAAATTCATAAAAATTTAAAAACATTTGGATATGAAATTTTTCCTATGGGTATGAATAGTTTGGCAATTCATGAAGATGATTCAACAATTAAGGATATCTCTGTTTCTGATAATTCAATAAATATTAAATAATCGAATAAATTTTTATTCAGCCCAAGGTCGTTTGCATTTATACATTGAAAAAGTGGCTTTACCAGGTTCTGGAGACTTACTTTTCATAATAGTGTTTGCTTTTACAGAAACTGCACTATTCTTAGCTAGTTGTAATAAGTCTCTGTTAATTGCTTCTTCACTTCTCTCAACATATGCAATTTCTGAAAGAACACTTACATCAACCGTTCCTTTTGAAACACAGTTCTTTGGCTCTAATTTTACTAATAAAATCTTATCTGAACCATCTTTTACATCTACAAATTTGGCACAACCTGTAATTGTTAATACAAACAAAAACAAAAGAATACTTTTAACAGTATTTATTAAATTCATCGAAATATCTCCTTTTTATTTATCAATTTGTTTTCTTATTCTCTTTGATTTTGGTTTTTCATGATCAAATTTGAATTCTGGTAAAAAGTCAAAATTTATCAAATCATCTTTTTTTTGCTTCGGCACCATTGCTTTTTTAGTTGCAGTTGGATCGTCAATAGTTCTCAAATAATCTTGATAAGTAGTAAAAAATTCAACATTATATTTTTCTTTTATATCTTCAGATGGAATTTCGTTGGGCACAATTACCTGCTTACCTTTTTGCCAATTTGCAGGGATGGCCACATTATAATTTTTAGATAATTGAAGGGCATCAATAATGCGAATAATTTCATCAAAATTCCTACCAATATTTTTTGGATAAGATAGTATAGTTTGAACTGTTTTATCAGGATCGATTATGAAAACCGATCTGATTGTAGATTTATTTGCATCTCCAAATACACTTTCACTTGGCTCAGCTTTTGGGTGATACATTCCATAAGCAGCAGCTATCTTTAATTCCTTGTCTGCAACAATTGGGTAATCAAGATCAGGCTTCTCTAAACCTACCGTCACTTTGTCACCTTTATATTTTTTTTGTAGATTTTTATATTTATCTACATGAGGTATCCACTCTAGGTGATCGCTAACACTATTTGTGCTTAAAGTAATAATTTTTGTTTGTCTTTTTTTGAATTCTGGTTGAAGAAACGAAAGTTCAGCTAGCTCTGTTGTGCATACAGGAGTAAAGTCACCAGGGTGAGAAAAAAGAATAGTCCAATTTTCGCCACTCCATTTATGAAAGTTGATTGTTCCTTTAGTTGATTGAGCCTCAAAATTTGGAGCTTTATCACCAATTTGCAAAGAATGACATATTGAGGGTATTAGTAAAATTCCCGCTAAAAAAAGTTTTTTTAAATAAATTGAGCTCAATTTAATTATCAACTAATTCATCTCTTGTTGATGCAAATGCAACTATAGCTTTATCTAGGTCTTCCTCGTTATGCGCAGCTGATATTTGTGTCCTAATTCTAGCTTTACCTTTTGGCACTACTGGAAAGAAAAATCCTATAGCATAAATTCCATGATTTAATAATTTTTTACTCATATCTTGAGCTAAATTTGCGTCACCAAGCATAACAGGCACAATAGGGTGGTCGCCGTCACTTATTGAAAATCCTGCATCCTTCATTCCCTTTCTAAAGTAGTGAGTATTACTTTCTAATCGATCACGAAGCTCAGTTGATTGACTTAGCATATCAATAGCTTTTATTGTTGCTGCACAAATTGATGGGGCTAGGGTATTAGAAAATAGATATGGTCTTGATCTTTGACGAAGCATATCAATTATTTCTTTTCTACCCGAAGTAAAACCTCCTGAACCACCACCTAACGCCTTACCAAATGTACTTGTAATAATATCGACTCTGTCTATAACGCCACAATATTCATGAACACCTCTTCCAGTCTTTCCCATAAATCCGGTTGCATGACAATCGTCATGATGAACCATGGCATCAAATTCATCAGCAAGATCACAAATTTTATCTAACTGAGCTATTGTTCCATCCATGGAAAATACCCCATCTGTTGTAATTAAGATGCGACGCGCATTATTTTTTTTAGCCTCGATAAGTTTGGCCTTTAAATCACTCATATCATTATTTTTATATCTATACCGTGCAGCTTTGCATAACCTAACACCATCAATAATTGATGCATGGTTCAATTCATCTGATATAACTGCATCTTCGCTTGTTAGTATAGTTTCAAATAAGCCAGCATTTGCATCAAAGCAAGCTGCATAAAGAATTGTTTCTTCCATGCCAAGAAAATCAGTAACTTTCTGTTCAAGGGTTTTATGAATAGTTTGAGTTCCACATATAAATCTGACTGAAGCAAGACCAAAACCCCATTCATCATAACTTGACTTAGCAGCTTCAATTATTTCACTATTGTTAGCTAGGCCCAAATAATTGTTGGCGCACATATTTATGACATTGCTTCCATCACTCAATACGATCTCATTTTTTTGTTCTGAATTAATATATCTTTCAGTTTTCCATAAACCAGCAGATTTAATTTCATCAAGATCACTTGCAAGGCTATCCCTTGTAGATTTAAAGCTCATTTGTAATCCTTATTTTTCCCAATTTAAAATTACTTTACCTGATTCACCTGAGCGCATTACATCAAACCCTTCCTGAAAGTCTTTATAACTGAAACGATGCGTTATCATCTTTTCTAAAGGTAATCCACTTTGCACCATCATCGATCCTTTATACCAAGTCTCAAAAATTTCACGCCCATAAATACCCTTTATAGTAAGACCTTTAAAAACTACGTTATCCCATTCAATGCCTGATCCAGCTGGCATAATTGCGAGCATAGCTATCCTGCCACCATTAATCATGTTGTCTAACATGCCACTAAAGGCTTTGGGTGATCCAGACATTTCTAAACCAACATCGAACCCTTCATAGATACCAAGAGACTCCATTAGTTCCTTTGAAAGAGTGTCTTTAGAAACATTAATCACATTTATTTTAGGTAGTATATTTTTTATCATATCAAGGCGATATTGATTCAAATCAGTTACGACAATATTTCTTGCGCCTGCATGACTTGCAACCATAGCAGACATCATCCCAATTGGTCCTGCTCCAGTAATAAGAACATCTTCACCAACCATATTGAAAGATAGTGCTGTATGGACTGCATTTCCATAAGGGTCAAATATAGATAAAAGATCGGTAGAAATTGCACGACTAGGTTTAAAAATATTTTTTGCAGGCACAGATAAGTACTCTGCAAAAGCACCAGTACGATTTACTCCAATACCGATTGTATACGGACATAAATGCGGTTTTCCGGCTAAGCAATTTCGGCATCGACCACATGTAATATGACCTTCACCAGAAACTATATCTCCAATCTTCAAATCAGTGATATTTGAACCAAGTTCTACAATTTCCCCAGCATACTCATGACCAGTTATCATTGGAACTGGAATAGTTTTTTGTGCCCATTCGTCCCAATTGTAAATGTGGATATCAGTTCCACAGATAGCAGTTTTTTTTATCTTAACCAGAACATCATTATTACCAATTTCAGGCTCTGGCATATCTTCAAGCCATATACCTTCTTTTGCATGTCTTTTTACTAAAGCTTTCATTAATTCCCCATAGATTTATATTAGAATCTGTAAGAAGTTATCATTTTATTTCATTAACAATAAAATGATAGCAATACTTTAAAGTATTATTTGAACCAAATTAATTTTTTGGTGACTATATCTTATGGATTTAATTAAAAATAAATTATTAATTGTTATTTTAGGTGTTTTTAGTATTTTTTCAATCCCAAATAGTTGGGCTTTAGAAAGTTATGTAGGTGAATTATTTAAAACTGACAAGCCAATTACTCTATATACGGCAACTCAAGCAAAAGAAGGGCAAATAAAATCTGTCTTTTGGCAAATAACTGACAAACAAGAAAAAAAACATTATCTTTTTGGCACAATTCATACAGATGATAATCGCGTTTCAAATTTCAACCCAATTGTCTTAGATAAATTAAAAGAAATTGATATTTTTGTTATGGAGACAGATGAAATTCTTGATAGATCAATACTTCAAGTTGATTCAAAGATCTATGAAGACCGTCTGACAGAAAAAGAATTGGAAAAAATTTATGCTTTAGCAGATTTTCATACAATGTCTAGAGAGAGTATTTTATCTATGAAACCCTGGCTTTTAGCTGTAATTTTTGATTCACCAAGACCCATAACACCTTTTAATCAAGATAATTTACTAAAATCTAAAGCAGAAGACTTTTTAAAAATTACGCAGGGACTCGAATCTCCATCAGAGCATTTTAAAGTTCTAGATCTTTTTACAATTGAAGAACAAATGTCGTTATTAAAAGCAGTATTAAAAAAAGATTTGAAACAAAAAGAAGATAATTATGAATCATTAATATCAGCTTATTTAAGTTCTGATGTTGAACGTATTTTAGAGGTGGATAGTAAAATCACGAAAAGTTTCATTTCTGAAGATATTTGGAAAAAAATGGAGTTATATTTACTTACAAAGAGAAATAAAGTTTTTGTTGAAAGAATTATGGAGTTAATGGAAGGTAACCAAATTTTTATTGCAGTTGGTGCATCCCATTTAGGAGGAAAAACAGGACTTCTAAATCAATTTGAGGATTTTGGTTTTAAATTGAAGCCTATAAAAGCATTAGATTGAAATATATTGCTTGTGTGAAATAATGTATGTATGTATGAAAATTCAATTGCATCTAAAAACAATGCTTTTTTTAAGAAATTAAAAAAAATTTACTCCAATTCATCTTTTAGAAAAAAACAAGAACAGACCATTTTAGATGGACCTCATTTAATCCAATCTTTTATTAAATATAGTAAACCATTAGCAATCATTGAGGATTTAAGTGTTAAAAATCCTGAGATAAAAAAAATAATATCTGATACAGATTGCCCTTGTTATTCTCTAAGCCATGAATTATTCCTTCAATTAAGTGAGTTAAAAACTTCAACTGGTGTTTTAGCTCTCGTAAAAACTCCAAAAAATGAAATTTTTAATTATGACGGCTTGACTTTATTGTTAGATGGGATTCAAGATCCAGGAAACCTAGGAAGTATTTTAAGGACTGCTAAAGCAACAAATGTTAATTCTATCGTTATGTCTGAGACTTGTGCTGATTTATGGTCACCAAAAACATTAAGAGGAAGTCAGGGTATACAGTTTTCTCTGAATTGTCTGGTTGAGCAGGATCTTGATAACTGGATTTTAAATTACAAGCACAAAGTAATCGGACTTGCACCAAATGGAAAATCAATATTTAAAAAAAAACTTTTATTAAACATGGCAATTTTAGTTGGTAATGAGGGGGCTGGGATTTCTAGTTCTTTACTTAAAAAAATATCCGAAACTTTATCTTTACCAATGCATAAGGATGTTGAATCAATAAATGTAGGAGCTGCAGTAAGTGCTTTTATGTATGAATATTATCGACAAATGAACGTTGATTAGAGTCAAGCTCAATACTATTTAGGTTTTGTAAGGGTTTAATGTCCCAGTTTTTAGATGCATATTTAAGAATCTCTTCAGGTTTGGCATCTTCCATATCTTTTTGAATTTTTTGTTTAAGAAATTTAAGCCCTTCGATAAGAACTAATGACCAGTTCTTAGTATTTATTTTATCGCCATTACCTTTACTTAATTTTCTATTATTAATTGATGCAACTGGAATATGCATGAAATTTTTTTCAGGAAAATTCAAAAGCGTATTTATATAATGCTGTTTTATTGTTGAATTAAGTAAATCTGAACCTCTTACAATATCAGTTACTGATTGTAATTCATCATCAATAACTGCCGTTAATTGATATGCATATATTTGATCAGACCTTTTAATTATAAAATCTCCAGTAAGACTGTCACTTTTATGAGCTTGAAAACCTTGAGCTCTGTCAAGAAAGTTAGTTGAGGTGAAGTTTGCTATTATCCTCACTGATGATGAATTCGAGGCTGGATGTTGTTTTTCTCTACAATAGTTATTATAAATAATTTCGTTAGAGTCAGATTTGTTTAATGAGACAATTTGTTTTCGAGAACATTGGCAGTTATAAGTAAGATTTTTTTTACATAACATTTCAAAATAATTTTCATAAGATTTAACATTTTTACTTTGTCTAAATATTTCACCATCCCAAAATAAACCTAAATTTTCTAAAATACTAAGAATAGCCGATTCAGCACCTTTAACAACTCTAGGAGAATCAATATCATCAATTCTTATTTTCCATATGCCTTTATTATTTTTAGCATCTAGGTAGCTAGCTAAAGCAGTTATTATTGAACCAAAATGCAATGGCCCAGAAGGAGTAGGTGCAAATCTTCCAATATACAAAACTTATATTTCTCTCTGTGGGTATGGGGGCACATACCAATCTGTTAATGTTTTTCCTGAAATAGTTAGTTGGCAATGAAGCCTATCATCATTACTTGCGCTAACACTAAAGTAATAAACTCTTTTGATTAAAGGCCAGTTCTCAGAGGTTCTTACGATTGAAATTTTATTACAATAAACTGTGTCATCAAGTAGTTGTAAATTGAACTGCTTAGCAATATTTTTACCGTACGATACAGCTATTTCTCTCTTGGCGGAAGTTTCATACCAAAAATAAACAACTATTAAAATTATAAAGACAAAAAAATAATCAAACATAGATAGTAATCATAAAACCTTTTTGCTAATAAATCATTTAATCATAGAAATTGCACTAAAATAATGCAATTTTATTATATTTAGTGCATATTTAGAAAAATTTACTACTAAATCCTAGAAACAGAACTAATTTTATGGATAATTAATTAATTAAAAAAATAGGAATTTAACAATGGAAACTTTAGCAGATCAAGGCAACGTTCTTTTTATTCTTTTAGGTGCAATTATGGTTCTTGCGATGCATGCTGGATTCGCGTTTTTAGAGGTAGGTACAGTAAGAGAAAAAAACCAAGTGAATGCTTTAGCCAAAATAATGGCAGATTTTTCAGTGTCAACAATAGCTTATTTCTTTATAGGTTATAGTTTGGCATATGGAATTAATTTCTATGATGCTGCTTCAGCACTTAGTGAAAAAAGTGCATATGAGCTTGTTAAGTTCTTCTTTTTATTAACTTTTGCTGCAGCAATTCCTGCAATTATTTCAGGTGGAATTGCAGAAAGAGCAAAATTTAATCCTCAAATTGTTGCATCATTTCTTTTAGTTGGATTCCTATATCCTTTTTTTGAAGGGATTATTTGGAATGGAAATCACGGCTATCAAGAATTTTTAACTAATAATTTTGGTGCTCCCTTTAATGATTTTGCAGGATCAGTTGTTGTTCATGGAATGGGGGGCTGGATTGCATTAGCAGCAGTTATATTATTAGGCGCTAGGCATGGAAGATATTCAAAAGATGGAAAATTAAATGCGTTTCCACCTTCAAGTATTCCTTTCTTAGCTTTAGGTTCATGGATACTTACTGTTGGATGGTTTGGTTTTAATGTTATGTCTGCACAAACCCTAGACGGTATAACTGGTTTAGTCGCTGTTAATTCTCTTATGGCAATGGTAGGAGGAACTCTTGCTGCTTTAGTGGTTGGTAAAAATGACCCTGGATTCCTATATAACGGACCTTTGGCAGGTTTGGTTGCTGTATGTGCCGGATCAAATCTTTTTCATCCATTAGGAGCTCTTGCTACAGGAGCTATTGCTGGTGGATTATTCGTTTGGACATTTGCATTAACTCAGAACAAATGGAAAATAGATGATGTACTTGGTGTTTGGCCACTGCATGGAATCTGTGGTGCATGGGGCGGTATAGCTGCAGGTATTTTCGGGTTATCGCAATTTGGCGGGCTTGGGGGAGTAACCTTTTTATCTCAATTAGTCGGTACTGTTTCAGGTGTTGCAGTTGCATTTTTTGGAGGTTATATCATCTATTCCATTGTGAAAAATGTTATGGGCATTAGATTAACAGAAGAGGAAGAATTTAATGGTGCTGATATAACTATCCATAAAATCAATTCAGTTTCTAGTGAAAAGTAATTAAGTTCATTCTTTGACATGCTAAAATTTAGTATGTCAAAGATTCATGTAATTATTCCAGCAGCAGGTTCTAGCTCTAGAATGGGGCAAGATATACCTAAACAATTTGCATCCTTTCATGGAAAAACATTAATTGAATGGGTTGATTTTATATTTTCAAATGTTAATGCAGTTGACACAATTTCAATTGGTTTCAATAATAGTGAAAGAAAATATATTGAAAACTCTAATTATTCCTTTTCTCATAAAACAAAAATCTATTATTCTGGAGGGAGTAGTAGATCGGATACGGTGCTCAATACACTTAATTTAATAAAAAATTATGTTTTAAATGATGATTGGGTCTTAATTCATGATGCTGCTCGTGTTGGAATTACAGAATCTTTTATTAATTCTTTTATTAAAGAAGTTACTAAAGATAAAGTAGGGGGTATAGTGGCAATTCCTTCAGTTGATACAATAAAGAGATTAGATAAATCTAAAAAAATTACTAAAACAGAAAATCGTGATGAATTGTGGTTAGCACAAACCCCACAAATGTTTAAATACGAGCAATTAATAGAGGCTCTTGAAAAATATGATGGAATACCAACTGACGAAGCACAAGCAATAGAATCACTTGGTTTAAAGCCAATGGTTTACAAAGGATTGATTACTAATTTTAAAATTACATACCCTGAAGATTTAATCAATATGAACCAGATTTTTAATACAATAATTAAAGGAAATAAATGACTCGAATAGGGCAAGGATTTGATGTTCATAAATTTATAAAAGATAAGCCTTTAAAGATTGGAGGCGTATTAATTGATTATGATTATGGCTTAGAAGGTCATTCTGATGCTGATGTTTTAATACATTCTATAATAGATGCATTATTAGGAGCATCATCTCTTGGCGATATTGGCAAACATTTTCCAGATACTGAAGAAAAATTTAAAGATATTAATTCTCGTGAGCTCCTAAAAGAGGTAATCCAAAAATTAAAATCAAATAATTATATTGTTGGCAATATTGATGCAACTATTATTTGTGAGCACCCAAAGATGCAGTCATATATTCATCAGATGAAAGAAAATATTTCCGATGATTGTATGTGTGATATAAATGATATAAATATAAAAGCCACAACAACTGAACAGCTTGGCTTCATTGGAAGGTCAGAGGGAATTGCAGCGCAAGCAATATGTTTGATTCATAAAGACTAATTAATATTGTTTTAATAAAACTATAACTGCACCACTCCCTCCATCATGTTTTGGAGCTTGGGCATATGCAATAACTTCATCTTTTTGAGCTAACCAGTTCTTAACTTTATTTCTTAATACGGGCTCTTTATTTTTAGATCCAATACCTTTTCCATGAATAATTCTTATACATCTTATATGTCTTTTTTTACAATCTTGAATAAAATCTACAATATATGATTTTGCTTCTTGTGAAATCATTCCATGGAGGTCAATGGACGCTTGAACTACCCAGTACCCTTTTTTTAATTTTTTAAGAATTTCAGGCGAATGACCAGATCTTAAAAATAATAAACCTTCTTCAGATTCAGCATCCTCAAAGATATAGCTATCACTTAATGTATCAAGTAAAACTTGTCTTTCATCATCAATAGATTTTCTAGCAATTGGTTTTGGTTTCGGTTTTTTACTTGATGTATCAATGGTTTTAGATTTAATTTTTAGAGGCTTTACATTTCTAACTGCTTCGCGAAAAAGATCTTTTTCATTATCACTATTCATGGTTTGCAAGGTATCTTTCTGCATCAAGAGCTGCCATACAACCTGTACCAGCACTCGTTACAGCTTGCCTATAAATATGATCTTGAACATCACCAGCAGCAAATACTCCTTCAATACTGGTTGCAGTAAAATTACCTTCTCTTCCAGAGTTAGTAATTATATAGCCATTTTCCATATCTAATTGATCTTTAAATATATCTGTATTTGGTTTGTGCCCAATAGCAATAAAAACACCTTTTAACTTAAGTTCTTCAATAGCTTTTGTTTTAACATCCTGAATTTTAATTCCTGTTACGCCAGAATCATCTCCGAGAACTTCATTGAGCTCTTTAAAAAGTGCTAATTGGATTTTTCCCTCTTTGACTTTTTCATGAATTTTGTTAACTTCAATCATCTCAGCTCTGAATTCATCT
Source organism: OM43 beta proteobacterium (assembly GCA_042094875.1). Lineage (GTDB taxonomy): Bacteria > Pseudomonadota > Gammaproteobacteria > Burkholderiales > Methylophilaceae > BACL14. Next base: position 90,388 of record JBELCI010000012.1, on the reverse strand, counting down.
CTTCGATGAATTAGAGTTACTTTGTTAGCAATATTCGCTAAATATAAAGCTTCTTCAATTGCAGTACTTCCTCCACCAACAACTGCAACATCTTGATTTTTGTAAAAGAAACCATCACAGGTTGCACAAGCTGACACCCCTTTACCTAAAAATTCTGTTTCACTTTTTAAACCAAGGTATTTGGCCGAGGCTCCAGTTGAAATTATCAAAGCGTCACATGTATATTCTTCATTATCACCTATGAGTTTAAATTTTTTATCTTTCAATTCGCAGGTATTTATATGATCAAATACTATTTCTGTATTAAATCTTAAAGCATGCTTTTCAAATCTATTCATCAAGTCAGGGCCCATTACTCCATCAGCATCGGCAGGCCAGTTATCAACATCAGTTGTTGTCATTAGTTGGCCTCCTTGAGCTATACCAGTTATAAGTAACGGTTTAAGATTTGCTCTTGCAGCGTAAACAGCTGCAGAATATCCTGCTGGTCCTGAGCCAAGAATAATTAAGCGTGAGTGTTTCGACATAATTTAATATTTCCAGAGTCTAATTAAAACGTAATTCTAGTTTACACTGAGTATCTTATCAATTGATAATAATGATTTTTAAGATAATTATTTAAATCATTTTAATTAATTTAATTAATCTTATATTTTAAATTACTTAATATTAATTTTAATTACTAAAAATAATTTTTTGAGTTCAATTTTAATTTCAGCCTGATATAATCAATTATATTTCATTGAGTATCTTTAATTGTTTTCAAGAAAAAAATCAAAAAATAATAAAATTTTAGCTGCATCTAAGAAAAATACTAAAGATTTAGCAAGTAGGGTCATTAGAGAAGCTTCTTGGTTTACTCTATTATTTATAGGTTTATATATAACTCTCGCTTTAGTAAGTTATTCAGGTAGTGATCCTTCTTTTTCTCATAGTATTGATGTTGGAGAGAATATAAATAATTTAGCTGGAATCACTGGCGCTTACTTCTCTGATTTCTTTTTAAATATTTTTGGTTTATCAGCTTGGTGGCTAGTTTTTTTAAGTATTTATAGTATTTTTTTAATTTACCCAAGAATTGAGAATGAAAATTATCAAATAAAACATTTGTTAATTATTCATTATTTAGGTTTTTTCCTTTTGCTTTTATCGTCATCAACATTTGAAGCTGGTTATATGATTGATTTTGCAGTTTTACTACCTTCTGAACAAGGAGGAATTATAGGTAATATTATTTATCAGTTTTTAGCTCAAGCAATGGGATATATCGGAACATTAGTTTTTTTAGTAATTTCATTTGCTATTGGGTTTAGTTTATTTACTGGTTGGTCGTGGATAACAATCTCAGAAAGTATTGGTAACTTCATATGTAATTTATGTACAAGCATTATTAACAAATATGATAATTGGCAAGATCGAAGAGAAGGGAGAAAGTTTGAGCAAGAAAGATCTTCTTTTGTTGACTCAGAAAGAAAAAAGCTTGAAAATCGCTCTCCTGTAAAAATTTTAGATATCAAGTTGCCAGATAAAGAAAGTGTTAGGGTTAAGAAAGAAAAACAAACTAGTCTATTTGGTGATTCTGATTCAATCTTGCCTCCATTGCATCTCCTAGATCAGCCAAAAAAAGAAGCTTCAGTTCAATCACCAGAAACTATTGAATTTATTTCTAGATTGATAGAAAAAAAATTATTGGATTTTGGAATTGAGGCTAAGGTTATATCAGCACAACCTGGTCCGGTGATCACTCGATATGAATTTGAGCCCGCAGCAGGTGTAAAAGGAAGTCAAGTGATAAATTTAGCAAAAGATTTAGCTAGAGCATTATCGGTAAGTAGCGTCAGAGTTGTAGAAACTATTCCTGGAAAAACTTGTATGGGCTTGGAGATTCCAAATCCAGATCGTCAGATTGTTTACCTTTCTGAAATTGTTAGTTCAAAAACTTTTGCTGATACATCAGCTTTATTATCAGTTGCATTAGGAAAAGATATTGCCGGTAAACCAGAAATTGCAGATATTTCTAGAATGCCACATATTTTAATTGCTGGGACAACTGGTTCAGGAAAATCTGTCGCTATTAATGCGCTTGTTCTAAGTCTTCTTTATAAAGCAACTTCTGATAAAGTTAAAATGATTTTAATCGATCCTAAAATGCTTGAGCTATCAGTTTATGAGGGAATTCCACATTTATTATCGCCTGTAGTGACTGATATGAGACAGGCAAGTAACGCTTTAAATTGGTGTGTTTCAGAAATGGAAAGAAGGTATAAATTAATGTCTGAATTTGGCGTTAGAAATCTAGCTGGATTTAATCAGAAAATTAAAGAATCTAGTGAAAAAGGAACTCCTTTAACAAATCCATTTTCATTAGATCCTGATAATCCAGAAGTTTTAGAAGAGTTACCATTAATTGTAATTGTTATTGATGAATTAGCAGATTTAATGATGACAATGGGTAAAAAAATTGAGGCATTAATTGCAAGACTGGCTCAAAAAGCAAGAGCATCTGGAATACATTTAGTTTTGGCAACTCAAAGACCATCTGTTGACGTTATTACTGGATTAATTAAAGCAAATATCCCAGTTCGTATTGGATTTCAAGTATCAAGTAAAATAGATTCAAGAACAATTCTTGATCAGATGGGGGCAGAAACACTATTAGGAAAAGGCGATATGTTATATATGCCGCCTGGAACAGGCTATCCAGACCGAATACACGGGGCTTTTGTTTCTGATCAAGAGGTTCATAAAGTAGTTAATTTTCTTAAATCGAAAGGTGAGCCTGAATATATAGAAGAGATACTTAATCCTAATGAGGGCGTTGATAATATTTTAGGTGAGTCTAGTCCGTCTGGGGAAAAAGATCCCCTTTATGATGAAGCTGTTGAAATTGTGCTTAAATCCAAAAAAGCCTCAATCTCATACGTTCAAAGAAATTTAAGAATTGGCTATAATCGTGCAGCTAGAATTATTGAAGATATGGAAAAAGCTGGATTAGTATCTCCAATGCAAAGTAATGGAAATCGAGAAATTATTGCCAATAATAAAGATGATTAGACTTTTTCTTTTATTATTATTTTGTTTAAATGTATCAGCTAATTCAAATTTTGAATTAACAGAAAAATTAAATAAAATGAAATCTCTTACTGGTGATTTCAAACAAAAAGTGACCGATCAAAATGGTGCAATACTTCAAGAAGTTTCAGGCCAATTTTTTTTTAAAAAACCTAATTTATTTAAGTGGGATTATCTTAAACCATTAAAAAGTCAATTAATAAGTGACGGAGAATTATTATATCTTTATGACCCTGATTTAAAGCAGGTTGTTATTAGTCAATTAAAAAAAATTGGTGGAGTTAGTCCGGCAATGCTGTTAGTGACTAACGATATAGAAAGTTTGTTTAAAATAACTAGAATTAGAGATAAAGAAATTGATTGGTTTAAAGCTGTGCCTCATGAACCCGATAAGGCGAATTTCAAAGAAGTATTCATTCATTTTTCTCAAGATAAATTAAAGTTTATGACAATTATTGACGGATTCGACAATAAAACTGAAATTCAGTTTATTAATATTAATCAGAATCTTAAAATCAATGATGCATTCTTCTTATTCAATACTCCCGATGATATTGACGTTATAAAAAATTAAATGAATACTGAGCCATCAATTCCTCTAGCTGAATTTTTAAGACCTAAAAATGTTGGAGATATTATAGGACAGGATCATCTTTTGGGTGATGGGCAGTCACTGAAAGTTGCAATAACTTCTGGAAATCTACCATCTATGATTTTATGGGGACCACCAGGGGTAGGTAAAACGACAATAGCTCGTGTTATTGCAAATAGTACAGATGCTCAATTTATTTCTATTTCAGCTGTTCTGTCAGGGGTTAAAGAAATTAGGGAGTCAGTAGAAAAAGCTAAGTTTTCATTAGAACAACAAAATAAAAAAACTATACTTTTTATTGATGAAGTGCATAGGTTTAATAAAGGGCAACAAGATGCTTTTTTGCCGCACATTGAATCAGGATTAATAACCTTTATAGGCGCAACAACTGAAAATCCTTCTTTTGAAGTTAACACCGCACTATTAAGTAGATGTCAGATATATGTTTTAAAAATATTATCTATAGATGAACTAAATACAATCATTGATAAGGTCATAAATAAATTTGACAAAATAAAAATAGATAATAAAGCCAAAGATATAATTCTTACTTATGCAAATGGAGATGCCAGACGCCTAATAAATTTACTTGAAATGCTTATTAATAACTTTAAATCTAAAACAGAGGGAAGTATAAACAATAAACTAGTTGAGAAAATAATTTCTGATAAAACTAGAAGGTTTGATAAAAGTGGCGAACAATTCTATGATCAAATATCAGCAATGCATAAATCAGTTAGAGGTTCAGATCCTGATGCATCGATATACTGGTTGCTAAGAATGCTTGATGGCGGTGCTGACCCGCTTTATTTAGCGAGAAGAATAATTAGAATTTCTATAGAAGACATTGGTCTAGCTGACCTAAAAGCTCAAACAATTGCTTTAGAGGCTTACCAAATTTTTGAAAGATTGGGTTATCCAGAAGGAGAATTAGCATTAGTAAATGCCATTTTATATTTATCATCAGCTCCTAAAAGTAATTCATCATATATAGCTTATAATGATGCTAAGGCTTTTATTAGAGAACATCAACAATTTGACGTACCTTTGCATTTAAGAAATGCACCAACAAAATTGATGGAAAATTTAGATTATGGAAAAAATTATCGGTATGCACATAATGAACCAGATGCTTATGCTGCTGGTGTAAAATATTTTCCTGATGAAATAGATTCATTAAAATTTTATAAACCTACGAATCGAGGTTTAGAAATTAGGATAAAAGAAAAATTAGATTATTTGAAATCATTAGATGATTCATATAAAAAAAAGCAGGATAAGAAATGATTGATATAAATTTATTAAGAAAAGATAGTAAGGCAATTTCAAAGCTTCTAAAAGAAAGAGGCTTCGATTTAGATATAAAAAAATATGACTCTTTAGAAAAAGATAGAAAAATAATTCAAGTAAAGGCTCAGGAGCTTCAAGAGCAAAGAAATCAATTTTCAAAAAATATTGGTTTAGAAAAAACGAAAGGTAACGATGTTTCAGATTTAATGTCACAAGTAAATATTGTTTCTGACACATTAAAAGAATTAGAAAGTCAATTAGCCGTAATTCAAATATCTTTAAATGATTTTTTATTAAATATTCCTAATATTCCTCATGAGTCAGTCCCAAATGGTAATTCAGAAAAAGATAATACAACTTTAAAAGAATATGGAAAGCCAAAAAATTTCAATTATAAAATTAAAGATCATGTTGATGTAGGTTTGAAACATGGATTAGATTTTGAATTAGGAACTAAATTATCAGGGGCTAGGTTTGTAACTATGAAAGGTGATATGGCTCGATTACATAGAGCACTGGGTCAAATGATGCTTGATATTCAAACTCAAGAACATGGATATGAAGAATGTTATACGCCATATTTAGTTAATGAGGACTCTTTGATTGGTACAGGGCAGTTACCAAAGTTTGGTGAAGATTTATTTAAAACAAGCAAAAGTGATGACGATTCACTTTATCTTATTCCAACTGGTGAGGTTACTTTAACAAATTTTGTTAGAGACACCATAATTGAAGAAAGTGACTTACCATTAAAGCTTACTGCGCTTACACCATGCTTTAGATCTGAAGCAGGCTCGTACGGTAAAGATACAAGAGGTATGATTCGTCAGCACCAGTTTGATAAAGTTGAGATGGTTCAAATTAGTCATCCTGATTCAAGCTATAAGGCACTAGATGAAATGGTTATGCATGCAGAAAATATTCTCCAAAAATTAGAATTGCCCTATAGAGTTGTTACATTATGCAAAGGTGATATGGGTTTTGGATCAGCTAAAACTTTTGATATTGAAGTTTGGCTTCCATCACAGAATACATATCGAGAAATATCATCGATATCAAATTGTGAAGATTTCCAAGCTAGAAGATTAAAAGCAAGATTCAAAGATGCTAATGGGAAAAATCAATATTTACATACATTGAATGGCTCTGGTTTGGCAGTGGGGAGAACTTTGGTAGCAATTCTAGAAAATTTTCAACAAGAGAATGGTGATATTGCGATTCCTAAAGCATTAGTTTCTTATATGGATGGAAAAAAAATTCTAACAATCAATTAAATTGATATTTTTTTATATCACCATTATTAGCTATTATGGCAATATGGACAATATTTAAAAAGATACCATGTTCAAGAACGCCCGGTATATCTGATAATTGAGTTGATAAGGTTATGATATCGCTAGATTCAAACTTACAATCAAGAACTAAATTACCATAAGACGTTATAGCAAAACCATCACCCGCAGTATTTTTTCTCAGATTACATTCTGTTGCAAATTGCGCAATAATTTTTTTTGTTATTTTCCACCCAATAGGAGAAACTTCAACTGGAATTGGAAAATTAGTACCAATCTTATCTACTATTTTTGAATTATCACCAATAATAATGCATTCATTACTAGAGCTCGCTAATAATTTTTCTCTTATTAAATCATATCCTCGACCTTTAAGAACTTCTATTGACTCATTTAATAAAATTTCGTCAGCACCATCAACATATAAATCAATTGATTCAATTTGATCTAAAGAAACACAATGCAATCCTGCATTGGCTGCATTAATACCACTAATTGTTGAGCTAGCAACTACTTGTATATTAAGGTTTTCTTTTTTTATTTTTTTTGCTAATCCATCAATAAAATAGTTTGCCGTTGAGCCTGTACCAAGGCCAACTATTGAATTATTTTTAACATAATCTAATGCTGTTTGTGCAACTAATTCTTTATCATCCATGTCTATTTCCCATTTATATTAGCAATAATTGTTTATAATGTGCGGTTTAATAAAGATAGTATTGCATGCCTACAAAATTAGTAAATAATAAATCACAAAAAGATTTTTTTCTTGAGATTAGAACTTCTCTTAGCCATTCGATTGGAGAGTATTTTGAAGGCTTTTTACAAAAAGATTCAAAATCACTAAATGTTATTACTTGCTCGGTATTTGATGCTGTTCGAATAAAAGAGGAAATTTCATGGTTTTTCCCTAAACTAAAAGTAAATCTTCTCCCAGACTGGGAAACATTGCCTTATGATCAAATATCTCCTCATCCTGATTTAACTTCAGAAAGGCTATTGACTCTATATCAAATGACTAAAAAAGAATTTGATATTAATCTAATTCCGATTTCAACAGCATTGCATTTAGTTCCTCCTCGAGATTATATTGAAAGATACAGTTTTCAGTTTAAAAAAAATCAAAATGTAGATTTAGAAAGTTTCAAAGAAACATTAATTAAAAATGGTTACTTAAATGTAGAAAAAGTTATTCAACCTGGAGAATATGCAGTAAGAGGTGGGTTAATAGATTTATTTCCAATGGGCTCAATAGTGCCATACCGAATAGATTTTTTCGACACACAAATTGATTCTATTAGAACATTTGATCCTGATACGCAAAGAAGTTTATACCCTAACAATGAAATAGAATTATTGCCTGCGAGAGAATGTCCCCTTGATGAATTAGGTATAAAAATTTTTCGTCAGAATTATAGAGAAAAATTTGAGGGAGACCCATCAAAATCAAAAATTTATCAAAGCATCACCAAAGGTAATCCTTTTGCTGGAATGGAATGGTATTTACCTTTGTTTTTTGAATCAACAAATACGATATTTGATTATTTAGATTTAGATGATCCTATCTTTATAGATGAATCGTTAGCTGAGGCATCTCAGAACTATTGGCTTGAAGCTGAAAAAAGATTTAGTTTATATGCGTATGATTTAGAAAGACCTATTTTAGAACCTCATAATTTCTTAATGCGTTCAGATATTTTTTTTAAAAATATAGATAAATTTCAAAAAATAAAAGCTAAAAATAAAGTCTTAGCAAGCTTCCCGAGTGATCTAAGTATTGATAGAAGTAATGAATATCCATTAAAAAAATTACATATTTTTATTAAAAGCAAAAAAAATAAAATTTTAATATGTGCTGAAGGTTTAGGAAGAAGGGAGATATTAGCTGATTTACTAAGAGATAGTAAAATTAAATTTTCTGTAGTAGAGAGTTGGCAAAAATTTAAGGAGTCTAAAGATAAAGTAAACCTTATAACAAGTCCCCTGCATAATGGTTTTTTGTCAAAGGATCTTTGTGTTATTACCGAAAATGAAATTTTTCCAAATTATGTAACCCAATCAACTAAAAAAAATCGAGATAAAAATTTTAATTCTGAAGGTATTGTTAAAGATTTAACTGAGCTTAAAATAGGGGATCCAGTTGTTCATGAACAATACGGTGTTGGAAGATATCATGGCTTAACTAATTTAGATTTTGATAATAATCAAACAGAATTCTTATTACTTCATTATCATGGAAATACTAAATTATATGTACCTGTCCCACAACTACATCTAGTATCAAGATATTCTGGCGGGCCATCTGAATCAGCTCCTCTCAATAGCCTTGGAAGTAAAGCATGGGACAAGGCAAAAAGGAAAGCCCTTAAACAAATTCATGATACAGCAGCAGAACTTTTGAGTCTTTACGCAAAGCGCGCTCTTCAAAAAGGAAATAGTCAAACTATAAAATTAAATGATTACGAATCATTTATCGAAGGCTTTCCATTTGAAGAAACTGCTGATCAGTTAGAGGCTATAGAAAGTGTAATAAAAGATTTAGAAGCACCAAGACCGATGGATAGATTAGTTTGTGGTGATGTTGGGTTTGGTAAGACAGAAGTTGCTCTAAGAGCTGCTTTTATATCTGTGATGAATTCCAAGCAGGTTGTTGTTTTGGTGCCAACAACTTTGCTAGCTGAGCAGCATTTTAATACTTTTATAGATAGATTTGCAAAATGGCCTATAAAGATTGAAGAAATTTCAAGATTTAAAACTAAGAAACAGCAAAATGAATCATTAATTAGATTGGAAGAGGGAAAAGTAGATGTAATTATAGGCACTCATAGACTTTTACAATCTGATGTGAAATTTAAAGATCTAGGACTTGTAATTATAGATGAGGAACATCGATTTGGAGTTAGACAAAAAGAAAATTTAAAAGAATTTAGAGCAAATGTTGATGTATTAACTTTGACAGCTACGCCAATTCCAAGAACATTGTCGATGGCAATGGAGGGATTAAGAGAGTTTTCAATTATAGCTACTCCACCACAAAAACGATTATCAATAAAAACATTTGTATATGAATTTAGTCTTGGCACCATTCGTGAAGCAGTTCTGAGAGAATTTAATAGAGGAGGTCAGGTATATTTTCTTCATAATGAAGTAAATACCATTAAATCAATGCACGAAAGACTTTCGAAGTTAATTCCTGAAGCAAAAATAGGTATTGCTCATGGCCAATTAAGAGAAAAAGAGCTTGAACATATAATGCAGGATTTTAATCAGCAAAGAATAAATATTTTGTTGTGCACTACTATTATAGAAAATGGAATAGATATACCAACTGCTAATACAATTATCATAAATCGTGCAGATAAATTTGGTTTGGGTCAGTTACATCAGCTTAGGGGGCGCGTAGGTCGCTCGCATCATCAGGCTTATGCTTATCTTCTTTTAGATCAAGATAAAAAAATTTCATCTCAAGCTAAAAAAAGACTAGAAGCAATACAATTATTAGAAGATTTAGGCGCGGGCTATTATTTGGCTATTCATGATTTAGAAATTAGAGGTGCAGGCGAGCTTCTTGGGGATAACCAAAGTGGTCAAATTCATGAAATTGGATTTAATTTGTATATTGATATGTTGAATAAAACAGTTAAGCAGATTAAATTAGGTAAAAAATTAGATATTGATACACCTTTAAGTAAAAATAAAGAAATAAATTTACATGCGCCAGCAATCTTGCCGGAAAGTTATTGTCGCAATATAAATGAGCGATTGATTATCTATAAACGTTTATCAGACTGTGAAAACACTGAAAAAATAAATGAATTAACAGAAGAACTAATTGATAGATTTGGTGTTTTGCCAGACCAAGCAAAAAACTTAATTATTACTCATCAATTAAGAGTCGATATTGATAAATATGATGTAATAAAGGTAGACGCTAGCTCTTCATCTATTGAAATAACTTTTCAAAGTGATGCTAATATTGACCCAGTTAAATTAATTGACCTGATTCAATCTAATAAAGCAATTAAAATGAATGGACCTAATAAGATAAAAGCAATGATTTCAATTGAAAAGTTAAAAGAACGATCAGCGTATATAAAAAAATTATTAAAAGATACGGTTTAAATTAAACTGAGCTTTCCTTGCGCAACAAAATAAATAGCTTTTTGGATTGGAATATTATCGTTGATAAACAATGATTCATATAAATCTAATTGATCAATGAATTTCTTGGTAATTTTTACATCTTTATCATTAAATACTGTTTTATAGTCAATTATCCATCTAGTACTATCTTCTATAAAAGTTCGATCTGGAATAAGTGTTTCAGTCTTATTATCTGCAGTATGTAAATAATTAATTTCCATACCTTCGTCTTCATGAAGTTGATATATCCATTGCCCATCTTTACTTTTTTGAAGTGATAACAAAGATTTTTTTACGATTGAAATTGCAGTGTTTATTTCAGACTCTTTATAGCGATTTTTAGTAAATATCTCTGAAATATAACTTAATTTTTTACTTAATAAATCATCAATATCTAATTGATTTTTAATTATTAATTCATAGTAATTATGAATAATAGTACCGGAAAATGTATAAATACTTTCTGAGGATATTTTCTTATTTTCTATTGTTTTATTTGACGAAATTTTGGTATTTATCGCTATTTTTCGATTAAAGCTTTTGCTTTTAAGTCGCCTTAATTTAGGTACAAATTTATCTTTATCTATTCTATTTTTATTGTCTTTAGTTACAGATTGAGGCCACAATATTTTTAGAAAGCTGTTTTTAGGTGGATTTAGTTCACCCTTTGAATTTTCTTCAACTGTTCCAATTAGATGACAGTATTTTTTAGCTCTTGTAATTGCTACATAAAGCAGTCTAATTTTTTCATTCTGCAGTCTTATTAATTCTTTACTTCGCTGGTAACTATAGAGATTATCTTGCTTTTCTTTATTATTATTAAGGGATAATACTGTCTTATCTTGTGCAATGAATGTGTTATCTTCTGATTTTGGAATGCGTCCAATTCCAGGAATAATGACGCATTCAAATTCCATTCCTTTTGCTTTATGAATCGTAAAAAATTGGACTGGTTTTTCATTTGATTGGTGATCAGTATGTAAATCTTCGACGAGTCGGTTTAATTTATCAAAATCGATAGATAGGGGTGAGCTTGATTGATCAACAAGATCTAAAAATGTATCAATTCGCTTTATATCGTCGCTTCCTATTGTTTCTTCTCCAAGTAACTGTCTCCATATTGCTTCAATAAAAAAACGGTGTGCAACTCTACCTCGAAATTGTATATTTTTATTTATAATCTTTCTGAGACATTCCAGTCTTTTTTTTCCATCACTGGTTAAATTTTTTGTTACTGAAATATCATTAATAATTTTCCATGGCGTTTCTTTTGTATTTGTTTCAAATAGACAAGTTAAATCTTCCAACTTTAAACCACACCAAGGAGCCCTTAAGATACCAATCCAACTAACCCTATCATTTAGGTTATAAAGTGCTTTGGTGAGGCAAAGAATATCCTGGAATGCCTGGTTGTATTCTATTGAATCAATCTCGATTGCTTCAATTGGGATATCTTTTTGCCTCATCTTGGTTAACAAGCCTGTTAAATGTGATCGGTTGCGAGTTAAGACTGCAATTTCAATATTTTTTTTGCTAGCTTTTATAGCTTTAATCGTTTGTAAAATATACTCAGCCTCTTCATTTTGTGCGGTAAAGATATCTTTTGTTTTGTTTTCAAGTACATGAAAATGAACACCACTACCTTCGGTGTCTGCAGTTTCTGGTGCCTCAAATGAAGAATGGTATTCGATTAAGCCTTTATCTATATCATTAATCTCCCCAAATACTTTTTTATATGTACCATTTAACCAATCAATAATCTTTTTGTCTGATCGAAAATTTACTTCTAATTTACGTACTTTAAGTTTGATGTCTCCAAACTTTTCCTTAGCTTGTAAATTAAGAAAAATACCAACATCAGCTTTCCTAAAGCGATATATAGATTGCATAGGGTCTCCAACAGCAAAAAAAGATTTGTTGGGATTTCCTGAAAAATTATAAGTAAGCTTTTCAAGAAATTTTTCTTGCGATTGATTTATATCTTGAAATTCATCGATTAGAATATGGGAAATATTTTCATCAAATAGTATGCCGACATCTGTATCTTCTAAAGCATAATTGGCATTATTAGTTGCCTGGATATAATCTATTTCTCCTCTTAATTTAAATTCTACTAGAAGATTTTTATAAAGCTCTGAGAGAAGAATACATGCACTGTGTATTTTTGTTGGAATAATATCAAATATTTTATTCTCATATAATACATTATTAAAATTTGATAAACTATTGTTTATATTAAAAAATTTAATTATTTCTAATAATTTTTCTTTATGAAACTCACCTTCTTTATCCTTTGAAAATCCTTCTTTTAGACTAAATTGCTTACGAAATTCTCCCTCTTTAGTCATTATTAAATCTCTAAATATAAGCCAAAAATCTATTTTATTTTCCTGATGAACAAAGTTGGAATCCAGGTAAGATAAAATATTTTTGATGTCTTCTATTTGATCTTTATTGAATAATTTTATGAGTTCACTAACATATTTTCCTGTTTCATTTGACCAATAAGCTTTTATTTCATTCTCGATAGATTTTGGACCTAAATCAGTATAATTAATTACTTTATCTAACCATTCGTCTCTAGTTTCAAGCTGTTTAATTAATTGTTTTTCTATTTTTTGATAGTCATAATTCAAAAATGGAAATAATTCAGATAATTGTTGGCTATCTTTCATAGTTTCTTTAACTGCAGATTCATAAATTGAATGGGGGTCTTCACTTATGTTCATAAATAGTGATTTACTGAGAATAGGGGTTTGGCGAGTAATTTTTGATGCGAGGCTATCAATTGTCATTATTTGTAATAATTCTAGGTAATTCCGATCCCATTTGAGTTTCTTAGCTCTTAATTCAATTTTTTTAACTATCTCTTTATTTTCCAGTTTTTTATATTGGTCTTTAACTTTGTGATGCATTTCTGCAGCTGCTTTATTTGTAAAGCTCATTGCAATAATTTCTTTTGGGCTATTAACAACTGTTAAAAGTTGCAGTATTCTATTGGCTAGAGTAGTTGTTTTACCTGACCCAGCAGGTGCCTGAACTAAAAAAGAAAATTTCGGGTCTATAACCTCATCTCGAGTTGATTGATCTATTGGTTTATGCATCTTCTTGCTCATACAACCATTTAGCTTCAGCTAATCTTAAGAGGGGTCTTACATTGCAATTCTCAAGATCACTATTTTTCTCAAATATCATTCTTGCATCTCCACTTAAAAATTCTGATGCAAGTTTACCAATAGTAATTCCCCAAATATTGTTAAGATGTTGCCAATGATCTTCATCTTTTTTTGATGGAGAGTATTCTTTTAGCTCTGCATCGATTGGGTTTTGATGATAAGAGGATAATCCAACTAGTTTGATATTATTATTATGAATATAACCAATTCCAGCCGCGCTGATATCTTTTATATTTGCGTATGAAATATAAATAGGCATTTGTAAGCTTGTTATTGGATCTTTGCTCCAGTGAGATATTGGTTTTTGTATCCCTGTTTTATAGTCAATAATTAACCTTGAGCCATCTTCATATTCATCAATTCGATCAATAATCACATTAAAAGTTATTCGATCAATCTTGATTTTGTACTTTTTTTCGCACTCAACAACAGTGAATTTTGGCCTTTTGGTTTTTTCATAGGTTAGCCATTGATACAGTAAATCTTTATAAAATTCCTCTTCAAGCTTAATTTGATTTGTAGTCAGATGTGGTTTATTTTTTTTGTAATTGGCTATAACTTCACATGTTAATTTTTCTATATTTTGGACGAGTACTTTATCAGACATATTAGCTAAGTTGATAGAGTTTTTATGCTTTCTCCAAAAATTTTCTAAAAGCTCATGGATAAGATTACCTCTAGACCTTTTAGAAACCTCATCTTGATTATCTTCTTGAAAAGAAGTTGCATGTAGTCTATTTTCATAAAAAGCCCATGCAGGACATTTTTGATAGTTCTCTAGAGTGCGAATACCACCTGAAACAGTAATTTCAGATTTAGCCATTGCAGGAGCCTTGTGATCTTCAATTAATTCAGTATTAGGATTTTGATTTTTTATTAATTTTAAAGAAGCTTGATTAGGTTTTAATTTCTCAAAATATCCTGGCGTTGGGAATAATAGCTTATCGCCATCTTTCTCTGAGTAAGATATCGTAATGTCTGAACTAAAATTTTTTAGCCTATTTAAACGAACTTCATTTATTTTTTTGGCATAAATTTCATCATAAATGTGATATTTTTTTTGAAGCTTCTTTGGGATAAATGGGTTAAATTCGATTTTACTGGGCCAGAAGTCTGTATTCATATTCATGAGCCAAAGAGCATCATAATTTTTTATTGGATTTTCTTCAAAACCATTAATATCGACAAAAGATTCATTTTTTTCTTCTTGAGCAGGTGTATTTTCTAGTTGGGTAAAAAGTATTTCCCAATATTCTTCAAATGTAATATTTTTATCAATAATTTTATTATTTTTAACTTTATATAATGATTTAATTAAACTTTCTATATTATTGATTTCAAATGATAATAAATTATTTATTTTAAAAATTTTTATTTCTTTCCAATATTGCTCGGTAAAATTAACCCATTCATTAATGCCTTTCTTTTTTATACAAAATTTTTGATTTTTTATGATTAAAGAAAGAATTTTAGTTAAAGAGTTAAGGTTTAATTTGTTTATTTTAGGGTCATTTTTTATCAATCTAATTAAAGAATAAATAGATATTTTTGGAAATTTTTTATCGTTAATATAGTTAGCTAATTGTTCTCTATCTTCATAATTCTTCTCATCAATCCAATTATTAAAAAGTAATGATTCATAAATTAGTTTTATATTATTTTGATTTTTATAATTTAATTTTAGTAGATTTATTGCGGCATTTATTATTGGTTCATTTGATAAAGGTCGTTGAAGATTTGAACTATATATATTATTTTTATTATATTCTTTAAAAATATTAGGTTGTATTTCTCGATCAAGCTTATTTTGTATTTTTTTTTGAAATCTACTTAGTTCTGGACTTATGATAAGTAGTTTCTTGTTCTGGTTTTCTTTAACCCATTGAGTAACTGCTGTAATTTCTTCTTCAATATTTTTGCATACTATTTTTGTTTCTCGTCGTTCTATTATATTTTCTTTATTTTTATAATCTTTTATTATATTTTCTTTACTAAGAATATCAATAAGTTCCTGATATATATGAATTTTATTATCAAACCCTGCTACAAATATCTCTTGATTTTTAATAATTTTATGCTCCCTTTGTTTTTCTTGAAAAAACTCAATGAAGCCAAGTCTACTTAATAGATTTCTCTGAGCACAATAACCATTAAATTCATCACGCCATTTATTAAATTTATATATTTCTTCGTATGTTTCGTTATTTTTTAATTCATTATTACTAATCTTATATTCTCTAATAAGCCTATCTGCACTTATTACTTTTTCAGTTATGTCATTAATCTGTCTTTTTTCGATTTTGTCTTTTTTAAGGTCATTTTGAATAATTTTTTCCCAGAGTAATTTCTCTTCAATACCGTTTAAAATGCTATAGCTTTCATTAATTGACCCTACCATACAAAATTTATTGTATTCAATATTTAGCCAACGGTTTATTGAATAAATACTTGGTAATCGTATGATGTTTTTTTTAAGTTTTTCTTTGTACATTAGCCGAAAATCTTGAACTTGATTTTCGGCCATGCAGATAATTGTGCTTGATGTGTTTGGTAGCATAATAATTACATTGTAATCTTAGAAGGTAAAAATAAAGTATAATTTCTACGTTTTTTTAGTAAATCTCTAAGGTAATCTTAATGAAAACAGCACAAGAAGTTAGGGTAGGTAACGTCATAATGGTTGATGGCTCTCCAATGGTCATTCATAAAGCAGAATATAATGTATCCAAATCAGGGAGGAGACAAAATGCTGCAATAGTTAAAATGAAAATGAAAAACTTACTTACGAATAATTCAACTGAAACTATTTATCAAGCAACTGATAAATTTGATGTGGTAATTCTTGAAAAAAAAGAAGTATCTTTTTCTTACTTTTCTGATCCAAATTATATTTTCATGGATTCTGATTTTAATCAGTATGAAGTAGATAAAGATAACATGGAAGAAACGTTAAAATTTTTAGAGGATGGGATGTCATGTGAAGTAGTTTTTTATGATGAGAAAGCTATCTCAATTGAATTACCTAATTCTATTGTAAGAGAAATTACTTATACAGAGCCAGCAGTAAAAGGCGATACTGCCTCAGGTAAAGTCATGAAGCCTGCTAAAATAAGTACCGGTTTTGAATTAATGGTCCCTTTGTTCTGCGAAAATGGAGATAAGATAGAAATTGATACAAGAACTTTAGAGTATAAAAATAGGATTAAATAAAAGCTATCTTTTTTATCCAGTGCCGCCCACAATAATATTATCAATTTTTAATGTTGGTTGACCAACCCCCACAGGAACGCTTTGACCGTCTTTACCGCATGTTCCAACACCTGAGTCTAAATTCATATCATTACCAACCATACTGACTTCTTTAAGAATATCGGGCCCATTACCAATAATTGTTGCTCCCTTAACTGGATAATCTAATTTACCATCTTTTATAACCCACGCTTCTGATGCGGAAAAAACAAATTTACCGCTTGTGATATCAACTTGACCACCTCCAAAATTTTCAGCATATAAACCATCACTAACTGAATTAATAATTTCTTCTGGAGAATTATTACCATTTGTCATATAAGTATTTGTCATTCTTGGCATTGGTGCGTAAGCATAAGATTCTCGTCGACCGTTTCCTGTTAGTGGCATATTCATTAATCGAGCATTGAGGCTATCCTGAAGATATCCAACTAAAATACCATCTTCAATTAAGACTGTTTTGTTTGTTGAGTTTCCTTCATCATCAACATTAAGAGACCCACGTCTATTTGCAATGGTGCCGTCATCAACAACCGTAATATCTTTTGATGCAACTTGCTGACCCATCATATTACTAAAAGCAGAAGTACCTTTCCTATTAAAATCTCCTTCTAATCCATGACCTATTGCTTCATGAAGTAATATTCCAGGCCAACCAGATCCCAGAACAACTGTCATTGAACCGGCAGGAGCGGGACGAGCATCTAGATTAATTAATGATTGTTTAACAGCCTTTTTAGCATAGCTTTCAAGTATCTCATCGGTAAAATAATCAAGAAGATATCTACCTCCACCACCAGATGAACCTTGCTCTCTTTTACCATTTAATTCTGATATCACACTAACAGATAGCCTTACTAATGGTCTAACATCTTCTATTAAGTTTCCTCCAAAACTTTTAATCAAAACTATTTCATATTGAGCTGCTAGAGAGGCTGATACTTTTATAACTCTTTTATCAATTGATTTTGCAATCGATTCAATTTTTTCAAGTAAATTAATTTTTTTTTGATTATCAAATTTTGTAATAGGATCACTATTTGTATAAATAGATTTATTTAAATTTTTTTTTGGTATAGGTATTGAAACTGATTGCCCTTGGTTTGTGATTGATTTTATAATTTTTAATGAATCATTCAACGTATTTAATGATATGTCATTTGAGAAAGTAAATGCTGTTTTTTCGTCACTAACTGCTCTAACACCCACACCCTGGTCTATAGAGAAACTTCCATTTTTTACTTGACCATCTTCAAGAGACCAAAATTCATTCTTTGAGTATTGAAAATATAAATCTGCATAGTCTATATTTTTATTTTTAATTTTATCCATTATCATTGATAAACTATCATGACTAATTTCAGCTGGATTAAGAAGAAATTTATTTGAATAATTATAAGCGGACATTTTATTTAATGTTTAAAAATTCTGATGATGGCTCTAAGATTTCTTGATCAATCATTTTACCAAATCTTTCTCCTCTTGGAGTACTAATTTCTTCTGGCTCATCCCAAGTCCCAATAATTTGATACTCATCAGACATAATTTTATTAAGAGGATCTTTTAGTATTTTTTGTGCTACAAAAGCAGCTGCACCAGCTAAAGGGCCTCCTGCTAAAGATAATAGTGACAGACTATCACTAATTCTTGGATTTACTACAACGTGAATATTTTGAGTTTCCTCTATAATATTTGTCTCTCCTTTAATAGATACTTCTGCTGCTGGTCCTTCCATCGAGAATCTATTTGATTTTAAAATCCCTTTATTTACTATCACCCCTGCATTAATTCTGTCAAAAATAAATCCTTTACTGAAGATATCACTAAAGTCTAAGGACAATCTTCTTGGAAGATTTTGAAGTGTTAATAGACCAAAAAGTCTTGCGACTCCTGGTTTAGCTTCTAAAACTATGCCATCTTTTGCAGTCAGTGAGAAATTACCTTGAAGTTGTGAGCTATCAAAATCAAAAGGACTATTTGGCCAGCTAAGAAGACCAATAACACTTGCTTTACCATTTTTTACAAGCTCTGGATAAGAGAGTTGGTCAAATGTTTTTTGAATATTATCTATATTCCATGTAAAGTTGATTGATGTATTTGGATTTAAGCCTTCATCATCCCAAAAACCTGAACCACTAATTGTATGACTCGGGTTATTAAGCTTAAAGTTCTCAATATTCCATACTTTATTTTCTTTAAAAGCATTTAGACTCAAATCTCCGTAATTGTAATCATCGACCTTTAAAGATTTTGCTTTAATATTTACTATTGGAGGATCTGAAAAGATAAATTTTTCTTCGTCATTTTCACTTAAAGCACTATTCTTTTTAAGATGAAGTTTTTCAAAACCTGCTTTAATTAAATTTTCATTTTTATCCCATAAAATATTACCTATGACATCTTCAGATGTTATTTGAATACTCGTTTTATTATTATTTGGAAAATATTTTATGTTGGAATTTAATATTTTGTATCCATACATATCTAATTCATTAATATCAATAGTTGCAGAGGTTATAAATGATTTTGTTCCAAGCTTATTTAAAAAAGAATTAAAATTCTCATAATTGACTTCCGATAATTCAGCGAATAGTAATATACCTTCTTCAGGTAATTCTTTTTGAGTTGAGTTAATGTTAATTAATCCATTTTTAAATTGCATGTTCCCATTTGAATCTTTTTCTTTTATTAATTTTGCAAATGCAATGGTGCTAAGTTCAGCTTTTATTATTTCTTGATTAATTTTGGATACCTGCTTGGTTAATAAAAAAGTTTTTACTTCATCTTTTTCTTTATCAAAAGGAAGAGGTAGGTTAGATTCAAGCCCTTTTAAATCACTCGAAATCATTACATCAGTTGTTTTATCTTTTATTTTTATTTCTGCAAACCAAGAAGCTTCGCCAGTTAATTTATTTGTCCAATCTTCGCCAAAAGCTGATCGAAAAAACTGCTGATTAATTACACCATCAATATTAACTTGAGTTATGTCACCTAAATTATCTAATGATAATTTTATTGGGCTATCAGATATGCTAGCTTTTGCTTCCTTTATTTCTATATTGTTTTGATCAAATTCAACATAACCAACAATATTTTCAATTTTTGGCATACCTAAAGAATCATTAATTAGATGGCTATTTTGAAATTCATAGTTTCCGTTAAATGTTATATTATTCTCGTCCTTGAGAGGTATTTGAAGTTGTACAGCTAGTTGCCCAGGCCCCGCACCTTTCATTTCATCAAAAAGACCTTTCATAACTTTTTTAATCGGGCTTTTATTTATTGCGTTAACAATTTTTGATATTGGACTATCTAAAATAAGATCAATTTCCATAATTGGATTTTCAATATTCATGGGTGAAATGGTTGCATTCAGTTTTTGTATATTATTTTGTAGAAGATCTCCTTTATTACTAATAAATTCAACTACATTATTTTTCACATTAATTTGAAAATCGAAATTATTTAATTCAGGCCAACCAACACCATATTCAATAAAGCTATTTTTTATATCAGATTCGACCGTAAAAATTCCTTTTTGTGTATCTGCTTCATTTTTATTATTAACAAAAGGAAATTCTTGTCTCTTACCTTTTAACCTTATAAATGTATTTTCAGCTTGCCCCTTAAGAAGCGATGTGTCTAACCAATGTAAGGTTTTTTCACCAAGTTGTTTTGGATAGTATTTCTTCATACTTGGTAAATTGAGTGATGGTAATTTTATTGACAGGTCAATAAAGTCATTTTGCTGATCTATATATTTATAGCTTCCATTGATAATTGAATTGATATCTTCATTTTGAATAACTATATTTTTTAAATTAAATAAATTATTTTTCCATTCTATTAGTCCTGAAAATTGGGAAAATTTCAAAGGCTGCCTAAAAATATCTTCTTTAATAATTGTAAGATCTTTTGAGACCGATTTGATTGTACCTCCAGTTTTTTTTATGTTTACTAAGCCGGTTAAGTTTTTAATTCCAGGAAAATTTTTATAGGAATTAAAACTTACATTTAAAAGTTGGCCTTTTATTGACAAATTAGCTAAATTTAAATCTCCAATTGTCTTAGTTGAACTAAATGAGTTTTTGTCACTTAAAGAAAAACCTTTAATTACTTTCTCTGAAAGTTTCCAGTTCAACGTTAAATCTCTAAATTGTCCTTTTGGTGAAATTTCTTGGACTAATGATTGAACTGATTTTGTGTAAGGGATGTGTCTTATTATTTCATGCGCTGATTCAAGGTTAATGCGGTTTAATTTTATACCAATTTCATCTAGTTTTTTTTCAGAAGTATTTACTGATAGAAGAAACTCTCCATCTTCAATGTTGATACCATTATCAGTTAATACTTTTATTTTGGAGATATTTAATGAAGTTATATTCTTTTTTAATAAATACGAAATCTCACCTTTGAATTTTTTAAGAGTAAGAGGCCCATCTATTTCATTAATTTTTGTTACAAAATTTTTAACATCTAATTCAGAATTAACGCGAATTAATTTTCCAGCATCAAAGTCTGCACTCAGTTTTATGTCACCATTTGCAGACAATATTTCTATTGGATAATCTATCCAGGGCCTAAACTCATTTATGTCAACTTTTGCAATAGATAGATTTAATTGCCCATTACTATTTTTAATATTTTCTATTGAAGAGCCGTCAAAATGGCCACTCAGATTCATAACTTGATTATTTAAATTAACTAATTGACCGCTTATATTAAATTCATGCCGACCTAACTTTGCAAGGCCAATTGATGATTCATAAGAAGCATTTATATTTTCTATTAAAAGTGGAGGCGCGTTTCTTGTATGATCACGCCATTTTATTTTTCCGTTTATTATAATTATTTCATCTTGATTTAAAATCCAATTTGAAGCGGATGGATTTTGTTTAGTTTGAATTGAGATACCACCGATACTATATTGTTCGTCTTTATTTTTTTCTATATCTAAATTTGGCTCATACAAAACAATTTCATCTAGTATTGGCTCGAATTTTAAAATAGAAAACCATGAAATATCAATACGTATTTTTTTTAAATCAAAGGATTTCTCAAGGCTTTCATTGTAAATAGATAAATTATAGAGAGTCAGACTTGGATTTGTTATTCTCCATTGAGCCTCAATACTTTCAATCTCAACTTTTTTTTCAAATTGTTCACTTATTTTAAAAGTTAAATGCTCCTTGAATTCATCCAGGTTGGATTGAACAAAGAAATAAAAAGTTAAGAACCCGATCGTTAGGATTGTAACTGTAGTTATTCCAAGGAATATAAGTGTTTTTTTTAGAGAAAATTGAATTTTATGTTACCCAAAAAAATATTTTAACTTTCATTTTATAGAGTTTCACTAAGTTGGTCTAATATTGCTGGATTCTCTAAAGTAGATATATCAGATTTTATTTTTTCTCCCTTAGCCATTGTTCTTAATAGGCGACGCATTATCTTTCCTGATCGTGTTTTTGGTAAATTATCCCCAAATCTTATTTCGTCTGGTTTTGCTATCGGACCAATCTCTTTAGCTACCCAATTCTTAAGATCGTCAATAATAATTTTAGCATTTTGTTTTGTAGGCCTATTTCCTTTAAGAACTACAAACGCCACAATTGATTCTCCTTTTATATCGTGTGGTCTTCCAACTACTGCTGCTTCAGTGACCATTTTATTAGCTACGAGAGCTGATTCTACCTCCATAGTACCTAATCTGTGACCTGAAACATTTAAAACATCGTCAATACGCCCCATAATAGTAAAATAGCCCGTTTCTTTGTTGCGAACTGCTCCATCTCCAGCTAAGTATGTTTCCCCTCCTAATTCTTTAGGAAAATAACTATTCTTGAATCGTTCAGGATCGTTCCAAATTGTTCTAATCATAGAGGGCCAAGGTTTTTTAATAACTAATAACCCCCCATTTCCCCAATCTTGATCATTTCCTTCTTCATCAACAACATCGACTTCAATTCCAGGGAAGGGTAAAGTACATGAACCTGGAACTAATGGCGTAGCTCCTGGAAGTGGAGTGATTACGTGACCACCAGTTTCAGTTTGCCAGAATGTATCTACCACTGGACAGCATTTATTTCCAATATTTTCGTAATACCAAATCCATGCTTCTGGGTTTATTGGTTCACCTACAGTCCCTAAAATTCTAAGTGAATTTAAGTTAAATTTTTTGGGATGAGTTTTTGGGGAAACTTCTGAAGCTTTTATTAATGCTCTTATAGCAGTTGGCGCAGTATAAAAAATGCTGACCTTATGTTTTTCAATAAGCTGCCAAAACCGACTTGCATCAGGATAAGTGGGTATTCCTTCAAAAATTAATTGTGTTACCCCAAGTGCTGTAGGTCCGTATGTGACGTATGTATGTCCAGTAATCCATCCAACATCAGCTGTGCACCAATAGATATCATTTTTTTGAATATCAAAGGTCCATCTGCAAGTGTTGATTGCGTGAAGTAAATATCCAGCTGTTGAATGCTGAACTCCCTTAGGTTTTCCTGTTGAACCTGATGTGTAAAGAATAAATAAAGGGTGCTCTGCAGATACAAAAACTGGATCACATTTGGCTGGTTGGTTTAGGATTAAGTCTTCCCATAAGATATCATTTTTATTTTTAGTTATTTTTTTATTAGCTCTATTGAAGATAATTATTTTTTCTACAGACTCACATTTTCCTATTTTTATAGCTTCATCAACTTTAGCTTTAAGCTCAATAAATTTCCCGCCTCTAAATTGACCATCTGCAGTTATTACTAATTTTGCTTTTGTATCTTCTATTCTTTCTTGAATACTTTTTGCAGAAAAACCGCCAAATATTACGGAATGAGTAAGTCCAATTCTTGCACAAGCTTGCATTGCAACAATTGCTTCAATACCCATAGGTAAATAAATTATTACCCTGTCTCCTAATGATAAATTAAAAGTCTTCAGTCCATTAGCAAACTTGCAAACTCTCTCATATAATTCTAAATATGAAATAGATGTAACTTTTCCATCATCAGCTTCAAAAATAATTGCCGTTTTATTTGGCTGTGTTTGTATATGTCTATCAAGACAATTAAAAGAGGCGTTTAACTTTCCATCCTCAAACCACTTATAGAATGGTGGATTTTTATCATTTAAGATTTTTGTGAATGGTTTATTCCAAATTAGTAACTCTTTAGCTAATTCTGCCCATGTCCCTTGGTAATCTTTTTCAAATTTTTTTAATATAGATCTATAATTATCCATCCCTGATATGTTTGCATTTTTTATTATTTCTTCGCTGGGATTAAAAATACGATCTTCTGTATTTATTGACTCTATTGACATTAAAACTATCTCCTATTAAACCGGTAAATTAATTATATAAATCTTACATGAATAAATTTAAAAAATTATATAATATAGATATTCGATAAGACCTTTGTTTGTAAAAATATATATATAAAAGGTTAACTAAATTTAATATAGCAGTTATTTTATGACACTCAGATTAAGATTTAATTTACTAATAACACTTATTATGTTGTTTTTAATAATAGCTTTAGCAATGGTATCAATGAGTTCGTCTAAATCAACAATTCAAGAAGGTGTTGAATCTGCAAATAAAGTTACTCTTCAGTTGCTTGAAACAATTATAGTAAGATCAGTTCAAAACCCGGAGTGGGGCAGTACGCACGATGTTATTAGAAGATTTTTAAGACAACTTGGATATGTTAGAAGTAATGATATTTTTCTTTACAATACTCAAGGGGATCTTACTTATAGGTCGCCACCGTCATCTTATTTATTAGAAATTGAGCCACCTAAATGGTACATAGATTTCATTAGTCCAAAAAAAGTAACTAATTCTAGATTCATTAATTCAGGAAGATTAATTGTTCAATCTAATGCATCAGGAACTATTAGGGGTGCATGGGTAGAATTGAGAACATTATTTTCAACAACTTTAATTTTCTTTTTGTTATTTAATATATTTGTTTATTGGTTATTGGGTCAATGGTTAAAACCTATTAATAAAATGCTTGAGGCAATTGAAAAAATTGGTAGGGGCGGCTTTGATACTCGACTTCCACATTTTAATGTTCCCGAATTTAGATCTATTGCACTAAATTTTAATGCTATGGGAACATCTCTTCAAAAAACAATGATAGAGAATAAAAGGTTAGGTTTGATTGCTGAACAAACAGCTGATGCAGTTATTATTCATGATGAGAAAATGAATATTTCTTTTTGGAATAATTCTGCTCAAAGAATTTTCGGTTACAAGAAAAAAGAAGTTTTAGGAAAGTCAGCGAATTTAATTGTTCCTAAATCTTTAAAAAAAGAGTTTGATAAAAATCTTAGCTTGATGCAGAAGAATAAATTTATACATGATTTTACAACTAAAAGAATAGCTAAGAATGGCAAATTAATTGATGTATCCATTTCAGCCTCACCTTTAATAGATCCAAAAACAAAAAAATTAATTGGAGATATTGTAAGTATGAGGGATATTACTGAGAGGATATTAGCAAAAAAATCACTTGACGAATTGGAAAAAAATAGAAAATTAACAACGATTATTCAGGAGCATATTGAAGATGAAAGAAGAAGTTTAGCAAGAGAATTACATGATGAATTAGGTCAATATGTTTCAGCGATTAAAATTTTTGCGCAAAACATAAGTAATAAATCTAAAGGAAACAAAATTATTCAAACAAGCGCCTCTTCTGTGACATCAGCAGCGAATCAAATATATGATGGCATGCACAACATTATACGTAAGCTTAGACCTGGTGCTCTAGATAATTTAGGATTAAGTGAGACCATTAAGGATTCTGTAAGCAATTGGCAAAAGCAACATTCAAATTTACAATTAATCTTAAGCATAAAAGGGGATATAGATGATTTAGGAGAAGTCATCAACATAAATATTTATAGAATTATCCAAGAATGTATGAATAACGCTTTAAAGCATTCAAAAGCAAGTAAAATTAAAATAAATCTAAGCATCATAAAAAAAGATTTAGTATTAGAGTTTTCAGATAATGGTGTAGGATTTAACACAAATACCCTTAAGAATTCTAAACAATTTGGATTGGTGGGAATTAAAGAACGAGTTCAGTCTCTAAGGGGTACTTTTGAAATAAAAAGTAGCCGATCAGATGGTACAAAATTGACTATTATAATTCCAGGAAGGTTGTAAAAAAGTATGGCTAAAATAAATATTTTATTGGTAGATGATCATTCAGTCGTCAGAATGGGTTTTAAAATGCTTATTGAAAATGAATCAGATATGGCTGTTATTTGTGAGGCAGAGTCTGGCGAACAAGGTATTACTTCATTTAAGGAGCACAAACCAAATGTTGTAATTATGGATATAACAATGCCTGGAATGGGAGGTTTAGATGCTATTGAAAGAATTATTGCATTTGATAAAAAGGCTAAAATTTTAGTTCTATCAGCGCATGAAGATTCAGTTCACCCAAAAAGATCCTTAAGTGCTGGTGCATTAGGATATTTAACAAAAAGAAGTGCAGCAGAAGAATTAATCAAAGCTATTAGATCGGTTAATAGTGGTAAAAAATATTTAGAACCAGATGTTGCCCAACAAATGGCAATTACGCAATTGTCAGGGGAAAACAACCCTGTTGAGATTCTGTCAGATAGAGAGTTTGAAGTTTTCATAGCTTTAGCTAAAGGTAAAAGCACCAATGAGATCGCTGATACAATGTGTTTAAGTCCAAGAACTGTAGGAACTCATCTTTATAATATTAAACAAAAACTAAACGCAAATAATTCAGCTGAAATAGCTTTAATTGCAATTAGATCTGGTCTTTTGGACCCATAATTATTTTTTAGATGCAAAAAAACCGCTGATGATAATAAGCATTATTCCAAAAGCAGTTTGTTTGTCTAATAGTTCACCAAGCCATACAGCTCCAATTATTGTAGAAAAGATTATCGTTAAATAGGATAAGCCAGCGTTGCCTAAAGTATTCCCGACCCTATAAGCTTTTGTAATTGCAATTTGAGCAATTGTGGCGCTTATACCTAAGCCAATAAGAATAAATATATATTTATATTGAATTTTGTGAATTTCATCGAAAATCATCATAAAGCCAGAACATATTGTAGATATTAATGTGAAATAAAATATTGTTCTTAAATCTGGCTCTTTTAATTGCCCTAATTGTGTAACAAATAAATATGCCATAGCTGCACCAAATCCAGATACAAGACCAATTACACCCGCAATATAATTCTGGTTTTCAAATGTTGGTCTGAGAATAAAGAAGACCCCTATAAACCCTATAATGACTGTAATAAATAACCATTTTTTAACTTTTCTTTTTAAGATTAAAGGCATTAGAAGCCCTAAAAAAAGTGGGGATGTATAGTTTAATGATATTGCCGTGCTTAATGGTAAATTGTTAATTGCATAAAAAAAGAATAATAATGAAATAAAGCCAATTGATGATCTCGCCATATGAAGTTTTATATAGCTGGATGAAAATGAGATTTTTTTTAATCTCATAATACCTACAATAATTAAGAGGCTAATTAATGAGCGATAAAATACTAATTCTGTTGAATTAAAATTTTCACCACCTAATTTAACAAAAGTCCCCATTAATGCAAAGAAAAAGGTTGCTATCAGCATCCATATAGCCCCTTTATGAATTAAATACATGTAAGATTCTCAAAAAAATTTTTAGTGCGTCATTATATGATATTAATTTAGGTGAATACTTCTAATATTTCAGGTAAAATAACGCTTTAATACATATATATATTTTACATTAGGAGTGTAGATTTATGAAAAACCCATTAGAATCAATCAAAGGAACAATTATTGCGGGTATAGTCCTGTTAATAATTTCTTTAGTATATTTAGATTGGAATGAGCTGAGTACTACAGGGCTTCTAGGTGACGCAAGTGATATTTATAATGGATTTATGAGATTCTTCCATGTAATTGCAGGTATAGCTTGGATAGGACTTTTATATTACTTTAATTTTGTTCAGGTACCTGCATTAAAAGAAGCAACAGCTGATGGAACTGGCTCTGGCATAACAAAGCATGTCGCTCCTCTTGCACTATTATGGTTTAGATGGGCTGCATTAGTAACCTGGATTGCTGGCGCAGCATTGTTAGGATCAAGTTTTGTTGATGCTTTTTTACTAAGACCAGGGTATGAGGCCATTGGTTTGGGATCTTGGATGGGAACAATAATGCTTTTTAATGTATGGGGTTTAATTTGGCCTAATCAACAGAAAATACTTGGTATGAAAAAAGCTAGTGATGATGAAAAAGTAAAAGCAAGAAGAGTAGCTCTTTTAGCTTCAAGAACTAATACTATGCTTTCAATACCAATGTTATTATTAATGACCAATGGTCTTTCTCACCGAGCTTTGCTTGGTTTATAATAAATCTTAAAGGATGCAAAGGCGACTTTAAGTCGCCTTTTTTGTTTGTACTATGAAATTAACGAATAAGAAATTAATGCCTAGTTATAATAGGCTTCCTATTTCCTTTGAAAAAGGGAAAGGCGTGTGGGTGTTTGATAAAAATAAAAATAAATACTTAGATGCTTTATCTGGTATTGCTGTTAATACATTAGGACATAATCATCCTGACTTAATTAAAAGTATATCAAAACAAGCCTCAAAACTAATTCATATTTCTAATTATTATTATATCGAGGAACAATCTCTTCTTGCAGAAAAATTAGTAAAGCTTTCAAAATTATCCTCAGTGTTTTTTTGTAATTCTGGTTGTGAGGCAAATGAAGCAGCAATTAAATTAGCAAGACTTCATGGACATAAATTAAATATCGATATTCCAAATATTATTGTAATGGAGGGTGGCTTCCACGGAAGAACCATGGGCACTTTGTCAGCATCAGGGGGAAGAAATTACCAAGCAGGTTTTGAGCCGCTGATGTCAGGATTTATAAGAGTCCCTTTTGATGACATAGATGCTATAAAAAAAATTGTAAGTAAAAAGAACAAGGTCTGTGCAATTTTTGTAGAGCCAATTCAGGGTGAAGGTGGAATAAATATTCCAAAAAATTTAAAAAAATATTTAAAGCAATTGAGACAAATTTGTGACCAAAATAAATGGTTATTAATTTTTGATGAAGTTCAATGTGGAATAGGTAGAACTGGTAAATGGTTTGCACACCAACATTCCTCAGTTAAGCCAGACATTATAACTTTAGCAAAAGGACTTGGATCTGGTGTTCCAATTGGGGCATGTATTGCCAATCAAACTTCAACTGAACTCATGAAGCCTGGAAAGCATGGCTCAACATTTGGAGGAAATCCCTTAGCTTGTTCTGCAGGGATTGTAACAATAGATACTATAGAAAAAAATTATTTAATTAGAAATGCCTTAAAGCAAGGGCTACTAATAACTAACATTATTAAGAAAAAATTTAAAAATAATAAGAGTATCATTTCAATTAGATCATTGGGACTCATGATTGGAATCCAATTAAGTGTGCCATGTAATGAGGTTGTGAATATTGCTCTTGAAAAAAAACTTTTAATTAATGTAACTTCAGAAAATGTAATTAGGCTTCTTCCACCATTAATTATTAATGATGAAGAATCTAGAACTCTATCTGACAGATTAATTGATGTAATTGAGACTTTTTTAGATAACTTATGAATAAAATAAAACATTTTTTACAATTTAATGATTTTGAAAAAGAAGAAATTGAGCTTTTATTTAATAGGACGAAATGGATAAAGGATCAATATAAATCCTATAAAAAATATTGGCCATTAGAAGATAGAACACTTGTAATGATTTTTGAAAAAGCTAGCACTAGAACTAGATTATCTTTTGAGGCAGGCATGCATCAAATGGGAGGAGCTAGTATATATTTAAACACCAGAGATTCTCAATTAGGGAGAGGTGAGCCAGTTGAAGATGCTGCTCAGGTTATATCAAGAATGTGTGACGCAGTAGTTATAAGAACTTTTGAACAAGATATTATTAATAGGTTTGCAAAAAATTCAAGGGTTCCAGTGATAAATGGTCTTACAAATGAATACCATCCATGTCAAATTCTTGCTGATATTTATACTTTTATTGAAAATAGAGGTTCAATTAAAGGCAAAACCGTTGCTTGGATTGGAGATTCTAATAACGTTTGTAATACTTGGCTTCAAGCTGCAGAATTACTAGATTTTAATGTTCATATATCAACACCAAAAGGATACGAGGTTGAGATTAAAAGAGCCGGTTTATATAATGATAAGCATTTTGAAGAATTTGAAGATCCAATGGATGCTGTGAAAAATGCTGACATTGTAACAACAGATGTATGGACTAGTATGGGTTTTGAATCAGAAAAAAATGAAAGAATAAAGGACTTTACTGACTGGCAAGTTGATATTGAGATGATGCAGCAAGCAAAAAAAGATGCTTTATTCATGCATTGTTTGCCCGCACATAGAGGAGAAGAAGTTACAGCAGATGTAATTGATGGTTCACAAAGTGTTGTATGGGAAGAAGCAGAAAATAGATTACATGTTCAAAAAGCACTTTTGGAGTATTTGATATTAGGAAAAATTAAATGACAAAAGCTATAAAAAAAATTGTACTTGCATATTCTGGTGGATTAGACACATCGGTAATTTTAAAGTGGCTTCAACAAGAATATAAATGTGAGGTAGTTACTTTTACAGCCGACTTAGGCCAAGGCGAAGAAATTGAATTAGCAAGAGAGAAAGCAAAATCTGCAGGAGTTAATGAAATCTTTATCGAAGATTTAAGAGAAGAATTTGTGAGAGATTTTGTCTTCCCGATGTTTAGAGCTAATACAGTTTATGAGGGTGAATATTTACTGGGTACTTCAATAGCAAGACCGCTGATTTCAAAAAGATTAATTGAAATTGCTAAAGAAACTAACAGTAACGCTATTGCACATGGATCTACTGGAAAGGGAAACGATCAAGTTAGATTTGAATTAGGTGCTTACGCATTAAATCCAGATATAGAAATTATTTCACCTTGGAGAAATTGGGACTTACTTAGTAGGGACAAATTGATTGAATTTGCAGAGAAAAATAATATACCGGTTGAAATGAAGCATAAAGATGGAAGTAGTCCATATAGTATGGATGCAAATCTCCTTCATATCTCATATGAGGGAAAGAATTTAGAAGATCCATCTATTGCTCCAGAAGAAAAAATGTGGAGATGGACCTCTAGCCCGGAAGAAGCACCAAATAATTCAGAAGAAATAATTATTGAATTTCAAAAAGGCGATCCTATAGGCTTGAATGGAAAAAATTTAAAGTCACATGAAATTTTAAATCAGCTTAACCAAATTGGGGGAAAACATGGCGTAGGGAGATCAGATTTAGTAGAGAATAGATATATAGGAATGAAATCAAGAGGTTGTTATGAAGCTCCTGGCGGAACTATTCTTCTTAAAGCCCATAGAGCAATTGAATCTCTAACTTTAGACAGAGAAGAGGCACATCTAAAAGATGAGTTGATGCCTAAATATGCATCACTAATTTATAACGGCTATTGGTGGTCACCGGAAAGGTTAGCGCTTCAAGCTTTAATTGATAATACACAAAATAATGTTAATGGATGGGTGAAAATAAAATTATACAAAGGAAACGTTACTATATTAGCTAGAGATAGTAATAATTCATTATTTGATTCAAATATAGCAACTTTTGAGGATGACAAAGGAGCTTTTGACCAAAAGGATGCAGAGGGATTTATTAAAATTAATGCATTAAGAATGAGGATAGCTGCTAAACAAATTAAGAAGTAGATAAGGAGAAATAAAATATGCCTTCATTTGATATTACATCAGAAGCTAATATTGTAAACATAAAAAATGCAATTGATGTGTCAATGAAAATGATTAATAATCGATATGATTTTAAGGGAACTTCGGCTGCAGTTGAATTCGAAGAAAAAGAAATGAGTATCACTTTATATGGTGACGCTGAGTTTCAAATAAATCAAATCAAAGATATTTTATTCCCATCGATGGAAAAGAAAGAACCTGATAGCTCAAAAAGGATAGTATCAAATAATATTGAGATAATTTCTGGGAATAAATCTAAGCAAGTATTAAATATCAAGAGTGGGATTGATGGAGATTTAGCAAAGAAAATAGTTCAGACAATAAAAAATTCTAAAATTAAAACTCAAGTAAGTATTCAAGGAAGTGAAATTAGAGTTTCTGGTTCAAAAAGGGATGTACTTCAAGAATGTATTGCTTTAGTAAAATTAAAGCATCAGGATTTTCCATTAAATTTTGGTAATTTTAGGGATTGACTGTATGGGTATCTCTTTATATGAAAAAATTTTTAATCGACATGCTGTTAGAAAAGATAAAGGTACGTATTTACTTTATATAGATAGGCATTTAGTACATGAGGTAACGAGCCCTCAAGCTTTTGAAGGTCTCCGAATTGCTAAAAGAGATATTTGGAAAAAAAAATCTATCATTGCAGTGCCAGATCACAATGTTCCAACTACTGATCGGTCTAGCGAAATTAAAGATCCTATTTCAAAGATTCAAGTTGAAACTCTTGATAAAAATTGTGAAGAATTCGATTTACTTCAATTTAAGATGAATGATAGTCGTCAAGGTATCGTTCATGTGATTGGGCCAGAGCAAGGTTCTACTTTACCAGGTATGACAATAGTTTGTGGAGACTCTCATACAAGTACGCATGGAGCATTTGGAGCAATAGCTATGGGTATTGGCACTTCAGAAGTGGAGCATGTTCTAGCCACTCAATGTTTAATTGTAAATAAATTTAAAACTATGAGAGTAAATGTGAACGGAAAGCTTCAGAGTGGCGTAACTGCAAAAGATATTGCTTTAACAATAATAGGTAAAATTGGTACCGCAGGAGGAACAGGCCATGCTATTGAGTTTGCAGGAACCTCAATAAAATCTTTGTCTATGGAAGGTAGAATGACATTATGTAATATGGCTATAGAAGCAGGTTCAAGAGTAGGCTTAATAGGGGTTGATGACAAAACTATTCAATATATTAAGGGTAAACCTTTTGCTCCAAAAGGTAAATTATGGGAAGAAGCAAAAAAAGACTGGGTAAATTTAGTTAGTGATAAGGATGTAAAATTTGATTCTGAAGTTGAAATTGATGGTAGCTTAATTGAGCCTCAAGTTACATGGGGCACTTCACCTGAAATGGTCGTAAGTATAACTAGCAAAATTCCCAATCCAATAAACTTCAAAGATAAGACACTGAGCTCAAGTTACAAAGCAGCTTTGAAATATATGGATTTAGAACCTGAAACACCAATAAGCACAATTAATATTGATAAAGTTTTTATTGGTTCTTGTACAAATTCAAGAATTGAAGATCTAAGAGCTGCAGCAAATATCATAGGAACCAAAAAGATTGCAAAAAATATTAAATTAGCCTTAGTTGTTCCTGGTTCTGGTTTAGTAAAGTTGCAGGCAGAATCTGAAGGTTTAGATAAAGTTTTTATAGGCGCAGGTTTTGAATGGCGAGAGCCTGGTTGTTCAATGTGTTTAGCAATGAATGCAGATAAATTAGGTCCTGGTGAAAGATGTGCATCTACTTCTAATAGAAACTTTGAAGGAAGACAAGGCCAGGGTGGAAGAACGCATTTGGTTAGTCCCCAAATGGCAGCTGCAGCTGCTATTTATGGTAAATTTGTTGATATTAGAGATCTTGCTTAATGAAGCCTTTTAAAATACATAAAGGAATTGTGATTCCATTAGATAGGGCAAATGTTGATACTGATGCAATAATTCCTAAACAATTTTTAAAGTCTATAAAAAAAACAGGTTTTGGCCCAAATTTATTTGACGAATGGAGATATCTAGATCATGGTGAACCTAATCAAGATAATATAAAAAGAAAAATTAATCCTAATTTTGTTTTAAATTTACCTAGATATAAAAATGGGTCAATTTTGATTGCTAGAGAGAATTTTGGTTGTGGGTCAAGCAGGGAGCATGCCCCTTGGGCATTATTAGATTTTGGAATTAAAATTATTATAGCATCAAGCTTTGCTGATATATTTTACAGTAATTGTTTTAAAAATGGCATTCTTCCAATTATATTAAGTAAAAATATCGTAGATAAAATTTTTGTTAATGTAGAAAATAAAGTCGGTTATGAATTATTAATTAATTTAGAAGAACAAAAAATCTATGATGATTCAGAAATATCATCATTTGAGATTGATAGCTTTAAAAAATCATGCTTAATAGAGGGTTTGGATGACATTGGTTTGACATTAAAAAATATTAGTGACATTGAAAAATTTGAAAAAAAATACGAGGAAAATTTTCCTTGGTTAAGCGATAAGGAAAGTTAAAATGAAAATAGCAGTTCTTCCAGGAGATGGAATAGGGCCAGAAATAATTAAACAAGCAGTAAAAGTTATTAAAGCATTAGGCTTAGAAAAAAATATAGAATATGGTCATATTGGTGGAGATGGTTATAATAAATTTAAAGATCCTCTTCCTAAATCGACTCTCGATTTAGCTCAAGCTTCAGACGCAATTCTTATGGGATCTGTTGGAGATCCCAAATATGATCAATTACCAAGAGATAAAAGACCTGAAAGAGGTTTGCTAAGAATACGCCAATCTTTAAACTTGTTTGCTAATTTAAGGCCTGCAATTATGTTTCCTGAGTTAATTCATAGTTCAAGTTTAAAGCCTGAAGTTATAAAAGACCTAGATATAATGATCATAAGAGAGTTAACAGGAGATATTTATTTTGGAGAGCCAAGAGGAATAGAGACAAATAAGAATAATGAACGTGAAGGTCTAAATACAATGCGGTACTCCGAATCCGAAATTAAAAGAATTGCTCATGTTGCATTCAAAACTGCTTTAAAAAGATCAAAAAAATTATGTTCTGTAGATAAGGCAAATGTTTTAGAAGCTACTGAATTATGGAGAGATATTATGATTCAGATTGGAAAACAATATCCTGAAGTAGAGTTATCTCACATGTATGTTGATAATGCTTCTATGCAATTAGTTAAAAATCCTAAACAATTCGATGTTATTGCTACAGGAAATATCTTTGGAGATATACTATCTGATCAAGCATCAATGCTTACAGGTTCAATTGGTATGCTACCCTCTGCTTCATTAGATGAAAATAATAAAGGTATGTATGAACCTATTCATGGTTCTGCTCCTGACATTGCAGGACTTGATAAAGCTAATCCATTAGCTACTATTTTATCTTTGGCTATGATGTTTAAGTATACTTTTAATGATTTAAATAAATTTAATTTAATTGAAAATGCAGTTAGAAAAGTACTAAGGGAAGGATATCGAACTGAAGATATTTTTTCAGATGGTTTACATTTAGTAGGTTGCGAGGAGATGGGAGATAAAGTTATAGAAAGGTTAGAAATTTAAAATGAAAAAAGTAGCTTTTATTGGTTGGAGAGGAATGGTTGGTTCTGTTTTAATCAAAAGAATGATTGAAGAATCAGATTTCGATGATTTTGAATCATATTTTTTTTCTACATCCCAAGTTGGACAAAAAAATCCTGAATGGAATATAAATTTTATAAACCAAGTATTAATTGACGCATATGACATTAAACAACTTTCTAAAATGGATATTATTGTAACCTGTCAAGGCGGGGACTATACAAAAAAAGTTTTCTATAAATTAAGAGAGTTTGGATGGAAAGGTCATTGGGTCGATGCGGCATCTACATTAAGAATGGAAAAAGAATCAGTAATTGTTCTTGATCCATTAAATTATTTATCAATCGACAATGCATATAAGAAAGGGTTCAAGAATTGGATTGGTGGAAATTGTACTGTATCTTTAATGTTGCTTGCTATCCATGGATTACTAAAAGAGAATCTAGTTGAATGGGTTTCTTCAATGACTTATCAGGCTGCAAGTGGTGCTGGAGCAAATAACATGAGGGAGCTACTTAACCAGATGGGCCAAATTCACTCTTCAGTTTTAGAAGACCTTGACAGTAAAAACTTAAATATTCTTGATATAGATGATAAAGCTCTTAAAATGATGAATTCGAACAAATTTCAAAAAGAATTTTTTAAAGTTCCTTTAGCGGGAAATCTAATTCCATGGATAGATGAGGATTTAAACAATGGACAAAGTCGTGAGGAATTAAAAAGCCAATCCGAAACAAATAAAATTTTAGAAAAAACTTTTGATTTGATTAAAGTTGACGGACTATGCATACGGATTGGTACAATGAGGTCTCATAGTCAGGCGCTAACAATTAAGCTTAAAAAAAATATTGCAATTGAGAAAATAAATGAATTAATTGCTAATGGAAATGAATGGGTAAAATTAATTCCAAATAAAAAAAATTCTTCAATGGATTTATTAAGTCCAGCAGCAATTTCTGGAAAGCTTGATATAGCAGTTGGACGAGTAAGAAAATTAAATATTGATGAAAACTGTATTTCTATTTTTACAGTAGGAGACCAGCTTTTATGGGGAGCGGCAGAGCCAATTAGACGAATGTTAAAGATACTTATTAAAAAAGGAAAAAATTAAGATGAAATTTAAATTAACTATATTTTTATTTTATTTCATTTTTATTTCACAAAATTTATTTGCCTTACAGTTAGGGAAGATTAATGTAAGTTCTAAACAAGACGAACCATTATCAGCTGTAATTGATGTTATTTTTTCAAAAAATGACAAAGCTCAAAATTTGAAACCAGCTATTGCATCTAAAGAAAATTATGATGCTAATGGTATATCGCGCCTTCCAATTCATTCAGATATACAGATAACTCTAGAAGAAAGCCAACAGGGAGCAAAGATTTATCTGACAAGTAAAGAAATTGTTAAGGATCCTTTTTTAGATTTATTGATTCAAATTGATTCAGAAAAGGGAAGAGTTTATAGAGAATATACTATTCTCCTAGATCCTCCATCACCAAAAGTAATACAAAAAGATAAAGTCGTTTCTAAAGATGCAGCTGATAAAAAATCAGATAAAATAGATGAGACTGTTTCTAAAAAAGAAGAAGTTAGCCTACCAGAAAAAGAAATTGAGCCTCCAAAAGAAGTAGTCGCAAAAAAAGAAATAATTATAGAAGAGCCAAAGAGTGAGTCTGTAAAAGCTAAGAGAAAATCTGTAAAGTCAGTTAGTGGAAAAACACTTTATCAAATTGCTAGAGAAAATAAACCATCTGGAGTAACAACAGAGCAAATGGTATTAGGAATTTATAATATTAATCCAAAAGCATTTTCACAAAATAATGTTAATACCTTAATAAAAAATAAAAGATTAATGTTGCCGTCATTAGATTATTTTGACAATCATACACACATAGAAGCAAGAAAAATTTTACGAGAACAAAATATAGAATGGAGGAACAAAACACAAAAATTAATTAAGCCTAAAAATGAAAAAAAAGTTGTTAATGAAGATAAAGCTAAAATTAAAGAGCTTGAAAAAGAATTAATTGAAACTAAAAGAAAATTAGACGATGCCACTAGTTTAAAAAATGAAAAAGAAAAATCTATCGATGAAATTTTAGAGACAGACTTATCAGCAAAAGTTGATGATAGTGCTCCTAAAAAAGAAAATTTAGAAAATAAGGATATCGAAAAAAAACAAATAGAGAAAGAGAAAATAAATACAAAAGAAAAATTAGATAAAGCTGATGATGGTGTTTTTATTTCATCAATATCGGATATAGATGAAAATAAAATTGTGGAGGAAGAAATTGATATTCAAGCAAGAAAAGGCATAGAAACAATACATATTTTATTGCTTATATTATTTTTTCTACTACTTTTTGGTTTATTTGTTGTAATTACAAGAAGAAAATCATTTGAAAGATCTCAAAAAATTAAAAGCTTCAATCAAGATTCGACTAGAGCGACTTTTGGGGGCTCATCTAATCAAAAAGAAATTGATAATACTCAAGTCAATAATGAGCCTCAAGAACCTCAAGTTAATCCCACTAATTCAGACAAGTTAAAACAAAATAATTTCATGGATCCATCTACAAAAACTGATGTGAATGACATCAAAAATCAAAATGATAGTACTCAAAAAACTGACGAGGACGATAAAAAGTTTTAAATTTATTATGATTCATTCAGTAATTTTTTTTTTAGGATTATTATTACTAATAATTTTAGCCGGTGTCGATATAATAATTAATATAATTATTTTTAGCTTTTTTTTAATCTTATCTTTATTTTTAAAAGTTTCATTTTTCAAGTTTATTAATAAAATTAAATATTTTATTTTGGCTTTAATTACAATTTATTCTTTTTCTACCCCCGGAGAAATATTATTTTATTATTCATTTATTTCTGTTACGAAGGAGGGAGTAGATTTAGCTATTAATAATACATTACGAATAATTAATACATTCCTTACTGTTATGTTTTTAATGAAAATAATACCCAAGAATTTTTTTATTGAATTTATTATAAAAATTTGCTATCCACTTAAAATATTTGGTTTGAGTATTGATCGTTTAACATCAAGAATTTTTTTGACTTTTGATTATCTTGATTTTTATAAAAATTATTCATTTAAATTTTCTAACATAGCAACTGTAATTAATAATCAAATAAATACAAATACCCCTATTATTAAAGAAAAAAAATTTGAGCAAGTTAAACTTTCTATAAATGATTTTTTGTGGGCTTTAGGATTTTGTGCCATTTTTATCATTATTCAATTTCTATAAATTATGAGATATGCCGCATCTGTTGAGTATGAGGGAACGAATTTTTCTGGTTGGCAGCGTCAATCCTCAGTATTAAGTGTTCAAGAAGAGATAGAAAAAGCTATTTCGAATATTACACAAACTTCGATTGAAATTCAGGGAGCTGGAAGAACTGATGCCGGAGTCCATGCCTTAGGCCAAATATTTCATTTTGATACTGATGTTATAAGACCTATTAAATCTATTATCAAGGGTACAAATTCTTTCCTTCCAGATTCAATAAGAATTAAATGGGTAAAAGAAGTTTCTAGTGATTTTCATGCACGTTTTTCTGCATTATCTAGAGAATATCAATATTTATTAAATAATAATCCTATTAATTCTTCTATTTGGGTAAATAATTGTGGTTGGACATTTTATGATTTAGATGCCGAACTTATAAAATTAGCATGTAGAAAATTTATAGGACAACATGATTTTAGTACTTTTCGATCTTCTGAATGTCAAGCAAAATCAGCTGTAAGAACTATTAAGAGTTTTAATTTCGAGCAATTTAAAAATTTCTATTTATTTACAATAAGTGGAGATGGATTTTTACATCATCAAATTCGAAATATTATTGCAACAATAATCAATGTTGGAAGAAGGGAAATAGAGTTAGATTATATTGAGACGTTGATTAAAAAGAAAGATCGAAGCCTTGCTCCAGCTACTTTTTCACCAAATGGTTTATATTTAACAAATATCAAGTATGATAAAATTTATAGCTTTCCTGATACGGAAAATACACTGAATATTTTCAAGGCATAAATAGTCTATAATTTGAAAACAAAAGTTAAAATTTGTGGTATTACAAATCTAAAAAATGCTCTTGAGGCAACAGAAATAGGAGTTGATGCATTAGGTTTTGTTTTTTTTAAAGATAGCCCAAGATACATTGAGCCTAAAGAGGCAAGAAAGATTATTAGTAAACTCCCAGCTTTTGTTTTGAGGGTTGGTTTATTTGTAAATGCTTCTAAAGAAGAGGTTTTATCTGCAATTAGTGATTCTAAGGTAAATATGCTTCAATTTCATGGCGATGAAGATGAAAATTTTTGCAACCAATTTAATTTACCCTATATAAAGGCTATTGCGTTCACAGATAGTTTGAATTTGCTAGAATATTGTAGATTATATGATTCAAGCGCTGCAATTTTAATCGATACCTTTTCGAATCATAAGAGAGGTGGAACAGGAAAAACTTTTAATTGGAATTTGTTTCCCAAAAAATTGCCCTTACCAGTAATTATTGCTGGAGGTTTGGATAGTTCAAATGTTCAAACGTTAATAAATATAATTAAT
This sequence comes from OM43 beta proteobacterium, assembly GCA_042094875.1. Classification (GTDB taxonomy): domain Bacteria; phylum Pseudomonadota; class Gammaproteobacteria; order Burkholderiales; family Methylophilaceae; genus BACL14. The sequence goes on along the minus strand of JBELCI010000012.1, from coordinate 50,562 downwards.
CCTTATGGAGTTGATGTTAGCAGTGGGGTGGAGCAAAAAAAAGGAATAAAGGATTACAATAAGATGAAAAATTTTGTTTTAGGAGTTAATGATGCAACCTTATGATTTACCTGATGACTTTGGACATTTTGGTCAATTTGGAGGAACCTTTGTAGCTGAAACTTTAATTGAGGCTCTTGATGAATTAAGAGATATGTATGACAAGTACAAAGATGATCCAGAATTTTTAAATGAGTTTCATAATGATTTAAAACATTTTGTTGGTAGACCCAGTCCCATTTATTTCGCAGAGAGATTAACAAAAAAAATTGGTGGAGCAAAGATTTATTTAAAAAGGGAGGATTTAAATCATACTGGAGCACATAAGGTTAATAATACTGTTGGCCAGGCTTTATTGGCAAAAAAAATGGGTAAGCCAAGAGTAATTGCGGAAACAGGGGCGGGTCAACATGGCGTTGCCACTGCAACAATTGCTGCTAGATTAGGTTTGGAATGTGTAGTTTATATGGGCTCTGAGGATGTTAAAAGACAATCACCAAATGTATATAGAATGAAATTATTGGGAGCAACTGTAATTCCAGTAGAAAGTGGTTCAAAAACTCTTAAAGATGCATTAAATGAAGCTTTAAGAGATTGGGTAACAAATGTATCTAGTACATTTTATATAATTGGAACAGTTGCGGGCCCCCATCCATACCCAATGATGGTTAGAGATTTTAATTCAGTTGTTGGTAAAGAGTGCAAAATTCAAATGCCAGAACTTGAAAATAAACATCCCGATGCAATAATTGCATGCGTTGGTGGTGGATCAAATGCCATGGGAATTTTTTATCCATATATTGATGATAAGAATGTTGAATTAATTGGTGTTGAAGCGGCTGGAGATGGAATTGAAACAGGAAAGCATGCAGCTCCCTTAACATCAAATAGCGCTATTGGAGTTCTCCATGGAAATAGAACTTATTTGATGCAAAATGACGAAGGTCAAATTATTGAAACACATTCAGTTTCTGCTGGGTTAGATTATCCTGGTGTAGGCCCTGAGCATGCATGGTTAAAAGACTCTGGAAGGGCGAAATATGTCGGCATTAAAGATGATGAGGCACTAGCTGCATTTCATAATTTGTGCTTAACAGAAGGCATTATCCCAGCACTTGAAACAAGTCATGCACTTGCTTATGCAGAAAAAATAGCCAAAAAAATGTCATCTGATAAAGTTATTTTAGTAAACCTTTCTGGCAGAGGAGACAAAGATATTAATACAGTGGCAGATATTTCAGGAATTTCTTTATAATTTATGTCTAGAATTCAAAATACTTTTCAAGCGCTAAAAGAAAAAAATAAAAAAGCTTTAATTCCCTTTTTTACAGCAGGTGATCCTCACCCAAATGAAACTGTGAATTTAATGAATGCCTTGGTGGATTCAGGCGCAGATATGATTGAGCTTGGAATTCCTTTTTCTGATCCAATGGCGGATGGCCCAATTATTCAAAGAGCAAGTGAAAGGGCGCTGAAAAACAATATTGGAATTACTGCAACTATAAAGTTAGCTGCTGAATTCAGAAAGAGCAATAAAGATACCCCATTAATTTTAATGGGATATGCAAATCCAATTGAAGCTATAGGGGTAGATAATTTTATTTCATTGATTAAAAAAGCTGATATTGATGGCATCATCACAGTTGATTATCCACCTGAAGAATCACAAACATTTGTTAATAAGCTAAAAGAAAATAATATTGACAGTATTTTTCTTTTATCTCCAACAACAGATAATAAAAGAATTGAATTGATAATAAACCAAGCTTCAGGTTTTTTATATTACGTTTCTCTTAAAGGTGTAACTGGTTCAGCAAATATAGATATTGATCAGGTAGCAAAAAGAGTTGGCAATATTAAATCATTTACAAGTTTACCAATTGGTGTTGGATTTGGCGTTAGAGATGCTAAAACTGCTAAAGAAGTTGCTTCAATTTCTGATGCTGTTGTAATTGGAAGTAGAATTGTTCAAGAGATTGAAAGTTCAAACTCTAATGATTTAATTAAAAATATAAAAACATTAATGACTGAAATAAAAGAAGCTATAAATGAGAATAAGGTAAATTCTTAATGAGTTGGTTAAAAAACGTAATACCTCCAAAAATTAAAAGAATTGTTGGTAAAGTTAAGAAAAATATACCAGAAGGTTTGTGGCATAAATGCCCAGCCTGTCAAACAGTCTTATATAAAACTGATTTAGAGAAAAATTTGGAGGTTTGTTCAAATTGTGGCTTTCATAACAGGATTTCAGGAAGAGATAGAATTAAAATACTTTTAGATACTCCAAACCAAATAGAGCATGGAGATGAAATAAAGCCAATTGATCATTTAAGATTTAATGATACAAAGCCATATAAAGAAAGATTAAATTCGTCACAGAAAGAATTAAATGAAAATGATGCTTTGATAGTTGTAGAGGGAAAAATAGAATCTATACCAGTTGTTTTAGCAGTATTCGAATTTAAATTTATGGGTGGCTCGATGGGTTCTGTAGTTGGAGAAAAGTTTGTTCTAGCTGTAGATACTGCTATTAGAAATAAATGCCCATTCATATGTGTATCTGCAAGTGGTGGGGCTAGAATGCAAGAAGGATTAATATCTTTAATGCAAATGGCTAAAACTAGTGCGGCATTAACTAAACTCAGCAGTAAAAAACTACCATTTATTTCAATTCTCACAGATCCTACAATGGGTGGTGTTTCAGCAAGTTTTGCAATGTTAGGAGATATAATTATTGCTGAGCCAAAAGCTTTGATTGGTTTTGCTGGTCCAAGAGTAATTGAATCAACTGTAAGAGAGAAGTTGCCGGAAGGTTTTCAAAGAGCAGAATTTTTATTAGATCATGGCGTTATTGATATGATTGTTGATAGAAGGCAATTAAGAAAATCAATAGCAGAACTTATTACCCACTTAAACCCAAATTGAAAAAACTTCATGATCATATAAATGAATTTTATAGCGATGGAGATAGTAATGTTATAAAAATGGGGCTTGATCGTGTAAAGAATGTAAGAGATCAAGCACATATTAATCCTAACTTTCCTATCATTACAGTTGGAGGTACAAATGGAAAAGGTTCAATTTGTGCATTTCTTGAATCAATTTATAGTGAATCTGGTTATTCTGTTGGATGCTACACATCCCCTCATCTTTTTAAATTTAATGAAAGAATAAAAGTAAACAAAAAAGAGATTGATGATAATACTATTCTCGAAACTTTAGATTTTATTCAAACAAAAAAAAAATTTATAGAGCTAACTTACTTTGAAATAACAACATTAGCTGCAATTAAAATTTTTATAGAAAAAAAAATTGATATAGCTATTTTGGAAGTAGGTCTTGGGGGTAGATTAGATGCAGTCAATATTTTTGAACCAGAAATTTCAATTATTTCTTCGCTAAGTATGGATCATCAAGATTATTTAGGTGATAGTATTGATAAAATTGCATATGAAAAGAGTGGAATTAGTAGGCCAAATAAACATACAATTTTAAATTTTCAGAACATTCCTAATTCAATGATTAATTTTTTAAATAAGCTGAAGACCAAATTATCATTATTAAATAATGATTACTCGTTTAGTTATGATGCAAAATATTATAACTATACTAGTCATAATATTTCTATGGAAGAACTACCTTTACCTAATTTAAAAGGACATAATCAACTTGTAAATCTTACTGGCTGTCTCCGAGTAATAGATTTGTATAATAAAAAATTTCCAGTTGGATTAGAAGCTATTAAAAAAGGAATTAAAGATTCATTTATAAAAGGAAGACTTCAAATTTTATCAAAAAAACCATATATAGTAGCTGATGTAGCACATAATGAAGGCGCTGCAATTAGTTTGTATAATTTTATAAGGTTAACAAAGAGGGAAGGTAAGATTTTTGCAGTATTTTCAATTTTAGAGAATAAAGACCTTGAAAAAGTATTATTTCCTTTTACTAGCTTAGTTGATGAATGGAATATAAGCGAATTAAAAGATATAAGATCACAAAAAATTGATTTTATGACATCCTCACTTAAAAAATCTAAAAATAAAATAATAATTAATAAATTCAATAATATTATTGAAGCTTTTGAAAATGCTCTCAACAAAGCAGATCTTAATGATAATATTATAATTTTTGGTTCTTTTTTAACGGTGAGTGCAATTATGGAAACATTTAATAATGATTGATACAAAAGAATCTTTTCACGAGAGTGTAATAATAAAGAGAGCAAAAAGAAGATTGATTGGCGCAATTACAATTTTAATTATTTTATTTACTCTTTCTTTATTTTTTATTAAAAATACTAGTGAAATAAATAACAGTGAGATAAAAGTATCTTTTTTGGAAATGGGCCAAGCTAGTTTTAGTAATTTAAACGGATCAGAAAAATCACAAAAAGAATCAAAAAAATCACAAACTAAAAAAACTAATCAAATTAAATTACCAAATAAAACTAATTTGGAGGATCTTGAAAATGATAATATTAAATTATTCACTATCCAAATTGGTATATTTAGTGATGAAAAAAAAATAGAAAAACTAAGTCAACAAATAAATAATATTGGATTTCAAACTCAAATAAAAAAAATTAATCTTTCTGGTAAAGAAAAAATTAAACTTACCACCCAAGATTTTCTAAGTGAAAAAGAAGCAAAAAAAGCGTTAAGAAGATTAAAAAATGCTAATTTTCCTGGTTTAATTAAAACAAATTAATTTATGACTATTCTTGATTATTTCTTTATTTTTATAATATTTTTATCTTTTATAATTGGGTGCTATAGAGGTTTTACTCGTGAATTATTTTCTTTAGTTGGTTGGATTCTTGCATTTTATTTTGCTAATTATTTTAGTGATAGTTTTGTTAAATTTATACCGTTCGAATTTGGTGAACAATTAAATTTTATAATAATCTATATTTCGATATTTATTATTACTTTATTAACTGCATCATTTTTATCAAATTTACTCAACAGATTCATAAATACTATTGGTTTAGGTTCTTTAAATTTAATTTTAGGAAGTCTTTTTGGTTGTTTGAGGGGTATTTTAATTGCCTTTATAATAATATTTCTTATTGAGAAAACTTCATTTCTAAGTGAGGATTCTTTAGTTGAATCAAAAACATTACCAATCATAAAACTTGTAATTAAAAAAACTTTATCTTATTTGCCCTATGACTGGAGTAACAAGGTAAAATACGAGCATATCTGATCTATTTTAAGAGAGCGTTATGTGCGGAATAATTGGTATAGTTGCTAATAGCCCAGTAAATCAAATGCTCTATGATGGTTTATTAGTGTTACAACATAGAGGACAAGATGCAGCAGGGATTGCTACATGTAACGCAGGCCGAATAAAGATGCACAAAAATAATGGTCTTGTAAAAGATGTATTTCATACAAGACATATGCGTAATTTAACTGGAAATATAGGTATTGGCCATGTTAGATATCCTACAGCCGGCTCGTCTTCAGCTGCAGAAGCCCAACCATTTTATGTAAATTCACCTTATGGCATTGTTCTTGGTCATAATGGCAATCTTACAAATTCAGATAGTCTTAAAGATGATATGTTTAAAGAAGATCTTAGACATATTAATACTAATTCTGATTCCGAAGTTTTACTGAATGTTTTAGCTGATTCAATTGGAAAAGCAACACAAAAAAATGTTTTGACATCCGATATAATTTTCGAAGCTGTAGTGTCAGTTTATGAAAGGTGTGAAGGAGCTTTTGCTGTAGTTACAATGATTAATAATTTTGGATTACTAGCTTTTAGAGACCCGAATGGAATAAGACCACTAGTCATTGGTATTAAAGAGACAACAGATGGACCAGAATATATTGTAGCATCTGAGAGTGTAGCGCTTGATGTATTGGGATTTAAACTTTTGAGAGATGTTGATCCAGGAGAAGCTATTTTTATCGACATGGATGGTAATTTTTATTCAAAAAAATGCACAACAAAAATTAAACAATCACCATGTATTTTTGAATATGTTTATTTAGCACGGCCTGATTCAATGATTGATGGAGTTTCTGTTTATCAAACTAGATTGAATATGGGAAAATCACTTGCTAAAAAAATAAAAAAAGAGTGGAGCAATATTTCTATTGATGTTGTGATTCCTATTCCAGATACAAGTCGTCCAAGCGCTCTTGAAGTATCTCTTTTGTTAGATGCTGATTTTCGAGAGGGATTTATCAAGAATAGATATATTGGTCGAACTTTTATAATGCCAGGTCAAGCATTAAGAAAAAAATCTGTTCGTCAAAAATTAAATCCTATCAAAGTAGAATTTAAAGGTAAAAATGTTCTGTTAATTGATGACTCAATTGTAAGAGGAACTACTGCAAAAGAAATTGTTCAAATGGCGAGAGACGCAGGAGCTAAAAATGTATACTTAGCATCAGCTGCTCCGCCGGTTAAGTATCCAAATGTTTATGGTATTGACATGCCCTCAAGAAACGAGTTGTTGGCTTTTAATAAAGATGATAAAGATATATGTGAAGAAGTTGGAGCTGATGGTTTGATCTATCAGGATCTTGATGAGCTTAAAAAAAATATTACTGAGGAGAATAATAATTTAAAACTTTTTGATTGTTCTTGTTTTGATGGTATCTATGTGACTGGAGGGATTGATGAAAATTATTTAAATAGTCTTGAAGCTAAAAGATCGGATGGCATTAAAAATAAAGATCTATCAAAAGCAACATCACAATTAGATTTCAGCTTTACACTTGCTGAGAATGAAGAGGAGGAAGAACGAGCTTAATTCACCTTACTTGTATTTTTTAATTTTAAGAGGATAATACATTTATACGCCGTTTTGATTCAGCTTGCAGGGCGTAAAAAAAATAACTGCTAAACCGATTAATACCCGTTTTAGCAAAATGTTGCTTAACGGGTTTTTTTATTTCAACAATTAAAAAGTGTTTTATGAATCCATAAACGTTAGCATCATAGGTAATAATAAAAAAAGGTGATTTATAACAACTTGCTACACCTAGACATTTGTTAAAGTAGCTAAATAGGATAAAGATATAATGAAAAAAAATAAAAAATTAGAAACTAATTCTATAAGATCGGGATCAATCAGATCTGATCAAGGTGAACATTCTGAGGCCTTATATTTAACCTCAAGTTTTGTTTTTAAAAACGCAGAACAGGCAGCTGCAAGGTTTTCTTATAAAGAAGATGGTAATGTCTATTCTCGCTTTACTAATCCATCAGTAAAAATGTTTGAAGATCGATTAGCTGAACTAGAACAAGCAGAGCAATGTGTGGCAACTTCAACTGGAATGTCAGCCATACTCGCCTGTATTATGAGTCTTTGCAATACTGGAGATCATATTGTTGTATCAAAAAGTATTTTTGGAACTACAATTAAGTTATTCGAAAATATTCTCATTAATTGGGGATTAAAAGTTACTTATGTTTCGTTAACAGATATAACTCAATGGGAAAATGCTACCCAAAAAAATACTAAGCTATTTTTTGTTGAAACACCATCAAATCCATTGACAGAAATTTGTGATATTTCAGCTTTAGCTGATTTAGCTCATAAATCAAACAGCTTATTAGTTGTTGATAATTGTTTTTGCACTCCGGCTCATCAGCTACCAATTCAATTTGGTGCGGATATAATAATTCATTCTGCAACTAAATATCTAGATGGCCAGGGAAGATGTTTAGGCGGAGCTGTGCTTGGAAAAAATAAACATATGAAAGATGTTGCAAGTTTTTTAAGATCAGCAGGCACTACCATGAGTCCCTTTAATGCATGGATTTTCTTTAAGGCATTAGAAACTTTGAAAATTAGAATGGATGCACATGCTTCCAAAGCATCTGAATTGGCGAAATGGTTAGAAAAAAAACAAGACGTGATGCAAGTTTATTACCCCGGACTACCTTCACATCCTCAATACGATTTAGCAATGAGGCAACAATCTTCTGGAGGAGGTATAGTGTCATTTAAGGTAAAAGGAAATAGAGAAAATGCTTGGAATATAATTAATTCAACAAAATTGATGTCAATTACTGCAAATTTAGGTGATACAAGGTCTACTATAACTCACCCAGCAACAACAACTCATTCTAGAATCTCGCAAAAGGAGCGAGATGAATCGGGTATTAGTGATAATTTAATAAGAATTGCAGTAGGTTTGGAAGATATTAATGATATAAAAGAAGACTTATCAGCACTATAAATTAACCAGTTTTCAAAGATATTTTGGCTTATATACATGCTAAAATAATTAAATTATTACCTCCTAAAAATTAATGGTTAAGTTTAAAAAATATGGATGAATTTGCAAAAGAAACCCTCCCTGTAAGCCTCGAAGATGAAATGAAAACCTCCTATTTAGATTACGCTATGAGCGTAATTGTTGGGAGAGCATTACCTGACGTTAGAGACGGATTGAAACCTGTTCATCGAAGAGTTCTTTATGCTATGCATGAATTAAGTAACGGCTTTAATAGACCTTATAAAAAATCTGCAAGAATTGTTGGTGATGTTATTGGTAAATATCATCCTCATGGCGATACAGCCGCTTACGACACTATCGTTCGTATGGCTCAAGATTTTAGTTTGAGGTATATGTTAGTTGATGGGCAGGGGAATTTTGGCTCTGTTGATGGTGATAATGCTGCAGCAATGAGATATACAGAAATAAGGATGTCAAAAATCTCACATGAATTATTAGCTGATATCGACAAAGAAACTGTTGACTTTGGTCCAAATTATGATGGATCGGAATTCGAACCCTTAATTATGCCAACAAGAATTCCAAACTTATTAATTAATGGTAGTTCTGGAATTGCTGTTGGTATGGCTACAAATATACCTCCTCATAATTTAGCTGAAACTATAGATGCTGCCCATGCTTCGTTATTAAATTCTGAAATATCTCTAGATGAATTAATTAAACTTATGCCTGCTCCAGATTTTCCAACAGCAGGTATTATTCATGGAACAAGTGGTGTTAAAGAAGGTTATAAAACGGGGAGAGGGCGCGTTGTCATAAGGGGGAGAGTTCACATTGAACCACTCGAAAAAGGTAACCGTGAAGTAATCATAATTGATGAATTACCCTATCAAGTTAATAAGAAAAACTTTATTCAAAAAATTGCTGAATTAGTAACAGACAAAAAAATAGAAGGTATATCAGACCTTAGGGATGAGTCTGATAAATCTGGAATGAGAGTTGTTGTTGAGCTTAAGAGAGGTGAAATACCTGATGTTGTTCTAAATAATCTATACAAACAAACACAATTACAAGACAGCTTTGGAATTAACATGGTTGCTTTGAGTGGAGGACAACCAAAATTATTAAATCTTAAAGAAGTTTTAGATGCCTTTTTAAAACATCGTAGAGAAGTAATTACTCGAAGAACAAATTTTGAGCTAAAAAAAGCAAGAGGTCGCGGTCATATTTTAGAAGGATTGGCTGTTGCTTTAGCAAATGTTGATGAGATGATAAAAATTATTAAAGCTGCACCAACTCCTCCTGAGGCGAAAGAAGATTTGATGAAGAAAGAATGGAAGTCACCTGTTGTTGAGGGAATGTTAAAAAAAACCTCTGAAGATTTATCTAAACCAGATGGTCTAGCAAAAGAATTTGGTTTGAAAAAAAATGGGTACAAATTATCTGATATTCAAGCACAAGAAATACTTCAATTAAGGCTTCAAAGATTAACAGGTCTTGAACAAGAAAAGATTGTAAATGAGTATCAAGAAGTTATGGATACGATAGTTGATTTAATAGATATTCTATCAAACTCTGAGAGAGTGACAAAAATGATTGGTGATGATCTTCAAGAAATAAAATCTGAATATGGTGATAAAAGAAGAAGTGAAATAGTTGAAAATGCAGAAGATTTATCTATGGAAGACCTAATTACTCCTCAAGAAATGGTTGTGACTCTATCTAATTCGGGGTACATAAAAGCTCAAGTTTTAGATGATTATAGAGCCCAAAAAAGAGGGGGTAGGGGCAAGCAAGCAATGACAACTAAAGATGATGATTTTATTGAGCAAATGTTTGTTGCAAATTCTCATGATAATATTCTTTGCTTTTCTAGCAGAGGTCAAGTTTATTGGCTAAAAGTATATGAGGTTCCTCAAGGAAGTAGAGTTAGCAAGGGTAAGCCAATAGTTAATTTATTTCCGATTATGCCTGGAGAAAAAATAAATGCTATCTTAGCCGTCAAAGATTTTGTTGAAGACCAATACATTTTTATGGCAACCTCAAAAGGAACTGTTAAAAAAACCCCTCTTTCTGACTTTTCTAATCCAAGAAAATCAGGAATTATTGCTATTAAATTAGATAATGGTGATTTTTTAATCGGAGCTTCAGTAACAAATGGTAAAAATGATATTGTTTTAGTATCTAATGGGGGCAAGGCAGTATGGTTTGATGAGACAGCTGTTAGAAGTATGGGAAGAAATGCTCGTGGAGTAAGAGGTATGAAGTTACCAGAAAAACAACAAGTCTTATCTCTTTTAGTTGCTTTTTCAGAATCCGAATCAGTTTTGGTGGCAACAGAAAATGGTTATGGAAAAAGGACGCAACTTTCTGAATTTAGACGTTCTGGAAGGGGAACACAGGGGGTTAAAGCAATACAAGTCAGTGATAGAAATGGCATCGTGGTTGCTGCAAGATTAGTAGGGGATCAGGATGAAATTATGTTAATTACAACTGGCGGTGTTTTAATTAGAACTCGTGTGAGTGAAATCCGTGAGCTTGGAAGAGCTACTCAAGGCGTTACTTTGATTAATCTAGGAGAAGAGGAAAAACTATCTGGATTAGAAAAAATTGTAGAAACAGATAGTATTGATGATGATGGTCAAGATGAGTTGCAAATTTAATTTTTCTGCTGGCCCAGCAATATTGCCAAAAAAAGTTTTGTTAAAAGCGCAGTCTGAATTATTAAACTGGCAGAACTCTGGAATGTCCGTAATGGAAATGTCTCATAGAGGAAAAGAATATGCTCCTATTATTGAAAATACAGAACTAAATTTAAGAAAGCTATTAAATTTACCAAATAACTATAAAGTACTTTTTTTGCAGGGAGGAGCGGTTACTCAAAACTTTATGGTTCCAATGAATTTATTAAATAGTAAAACTGCAAGCTATGTAATATCAGGTTACTGGTCCAAAAGAACCTTTAATGATGCTCAACCTTTTTCAGGGATTAATTTGGCTGCTTCTTCTGAAAGTATAAATTATACAAAAGCACCCATAGTTAAAACTTGGGATTATAAAAAAGACGACTCTTATATACATTTTTGTTTAAATGAAACTATCCATGGGGTTGAATATTTTGATGATCCAAACATTAAAAATATTCCTATTGTTTGCGATATGTCTTCAACAATATTATCAAGACCAATTGACGTCTCTAACTATGGCGTTATTTATGCTGGAGCTCAAAAAAATATTGGCCCTGCGGGATTAACTATATTAATTGTTCGTGATGATCTTTTAGATTTTGCAGACAAAAAAACTCCATCAACATTTAATTGGAAGACACAATCAGAAAATAATTCTATGATTAACACCCCATCTTCGTTTGGTATTTATATGGCTGGATTAGTTTTTGATTGGATACTTGATAGTGGCGGACTGCAAGCTATGGAAAAAAGTAATATTCAAAAAGCAAATTACTTATATGATTTTATTGATTCAACTGATTTTTACATTAATAATATAGATAAACAAAATAGGTCACGAATGAATGTTTCATTTACAATTCATGACAATGAATTAATAGCTGATTTTTTAACTGGAGCTGAAAAAAATGGTCTGTGTGGTTTAAAAGGACATAGATTAGTAGGTGGTTTACGTGCATCAATATACAATGCTATGCCATATGATGGTGTCGTTGCTTTAGTAGATTATATGAAAGAGTTTAAAGATAAGTATTAAATGAAAAAAAATCTTAATAAATTAAGAACTGATATCGATAATATTGATAACAAATTATTAGATTTACTATCTAAGAGGGCTGCTGTTGCTCAAGAAGTGGGAAAATTGAAAAATGATGGCATTATATACCGACCAGAAAGAGAGGCGCAGGTTCTTTCAAAGTTGTTAAAAAATAATAAAGGACCTCTATCCAATGAAAGTATTAAAAATATTTTTAATTCAATAATTTCTAATTGTCGCGCATTAGAAAAAAAATTAAGCGTTTCTTTCCTTGGCCCACTGGGAACATTTAGTGAGGAGGCAACAATTAGTCAATTTGGTGAAAATATTAATGGTGTTCCTACAAATAGTATTGATGAAGTATTTAATGATGTTCAATCTGGAATCGCTCATTACGGAGTAGTGCCAGTAGAAAATTCAACAGAGGGCGCAATCAGTCGAACATTAGATTTATTACTAACAAAAGATTTAAAAATTTGTGGAGAAATCATACTTCCTGTTCATCATTTTTGTCTTTCAAAAAATACTAATTTAACAAAGATTAAAACTATTTATGCCCATGGACAATCATTGGCACAGTGCCATGATTGGTTGATGAATAATTTACCAGATATTAAAAAAGTTGCGGTAATGAGTAATGCTGAAGGAGCAAGGCTTGCTTCCAAAGAAAAAAATACTGCAGCAATTGCAAGCAATAGAGCTGCAGATTTATTTAAGTTAAATGTCTTACAACAAAATATTGAAGATGAACAAAATAACTCTACTCGGTTTTTAGTTTTATCTAGGCAAGATGTTAAACCTTCTAGTAATGATAAAACATCAATTGTTGTTGCAACAAAGAATAAACCTGGCGCTATTGCAGAGTTAGTGGCACCTTTTGCAAAAAATAAAGTGAGTATGACAAAACTTGAATCTAGACCAGCTAAGATTGGTATGTGGGAGTATGTTTTCTTTATAGATGTTGAAGGACACCAAACTAAAAAGTCTGTTAAAGCAGCTTTAAATGTCATTGAGTCCAAAGCATCTTTTATGAAGATTCTTGGTTCTTACCCTAAAAATTAATTTCAGATGGTTATTCAAGTTGCAAATTATATTTCTGATATAGAACCTTATGAAGGAGGGAGGCCAATATCAGAAGTTGCTCGTGAGCTTGGAATTCCTGAAAATAAAATTATTAAATTAGCCTCGAATGAAAACCCAATCGGAATAAGTCAGTTTGCAAAGGTAGCAATTAATAACGCATTAAAAGAAGTTGAAAGATATCCAGATGGAAATGGATTCCATCTCAAAAAAATAATTTCAGAAAAATTTTCTATAACACCTAATCAAATTATTTTGGGTAATGGATCCAACGATATTTTAGAGCTGGCCGCAAGAACCTTTGTAACTTTAAAAGATGAAATAATATATTCTCAACATGCTTTTGCTGTTTATAAGCTTGTAACTAAAGCAATTGGTGCTAAAGGTGTTGAGGTTCCTGCTACAAAATATTGTCATGATCTCAATAAATTCTCAAGTTCGATTACAAAAAAGACTAAATTAATTTTTATAGCAAATCCAAATAACCCTACTGGAACATTAATTGACAAAAAGACATTAAAATCTTTTTTGAATTCTATTCCCAAGCACATTGTAGTAGTTCTTGATGAAGCATATGATGAATATTTATTAGATGATTTGAAATCTAATTCATTTGAATGGATAGATACTTATAGAAATCTAATTGTTTCTAGAAGTTTCTCAAAGGCTTATGGATTAGCCGGTTTAAGGATAGGTTATGGTGTTGGCTCTCCAAATTTAATAGAGTTAATGAATAGAGTACGACAACCTTTTAATGTAAATCATCTTGCACAAGAAGCTGCAATAGCATCACTAAATGATAAAGATTTTATTGAACAAAGCAGAAAGCTCAATAATGAGGGAATGTTTCAAATAGTTCAGGCATTTAAAGAATTAAATATAGAGTTTATTCCTTCATATGGAAATTTTGTGAGCTTTAAATTACAAGACGAGAAGACAACAATGCTGTATTATCACCATTTATTAAAAAATGGTGTGATTGTAAGGCCAATTTCAAATTATGATTTACCAGAATTTTTAAGAGTCAGTATTGGACTTAAAAAAGAAAATAAGATATTTATTAAGTATCTAAGTAACTGCAACATATAGGATTTTTTATGATTATAGTAATGAATAAAACAGCAACAGAAGAGCAAATTGAACTTGTTGTTTCTAGAATTAAGGACAAGGGTTTAGAGGCGAGTATATCTAAAGGTACTGAAAAAACTGTAATTGGTGCTGTTGGAGATGAGAGATTACTTGATCCTAAACTATTGGATAATTTGCCTGGCGTAGAACAAGCAATGCATATTGTTAAGCCATACAAAATTGTTGCGCGTGAATGGCATCCTAAAGATACGGTTTTAGACATAAAAGGTCATTTAATTGGTGGAAAACATATCCAAATTGTTTCAGGACCATGTTCAGTTGAAACACCAGAACAGATGCAAAAATCAGCTAAAGCTGTTAAGGCAGCGGGTGTAAAGTTAATGAGAGGTGGGGCTTTTAAACCAAGAACTAGCCCTTATACTTTTCAGGGAGTAGGTTTTGATGGCTTAGAGATGTTCAGAAAAGCAGCTGATGATGAAGGATTACCAATCGTTACCGAACTTTTAGATGTAAGACATCTTGATAAGTTTTTAGAACAGAAAGTTGATGTGATCCAAATAGGTACAAGAAGTATGCAAAATTTTGAATTACTAAGGGAAGTCGGAACTCTCAAAATTCCAGTTATTTTGAAAAGAGGGATGTCTGCAACAATTTCTGAATGGTTAATGGCCGCTGAGTATATTGCTTCTGGAGGAAATCATAACATTATCTTTTGTGAAAGAGGTATAAGAACATTTGAAACTTACTACAGAAATGTTTTAGACGTTACAGCGATTCCAGTTTTAAAAAAAGAAACACATTTACCTGTAATTATTGATCCTTCTCATGCGGGAGGAAAAGCATGGATGGTGGCAGCTCTATCTCGGGCGGGTATCGCCGCCGGTGCTGATGGATTACTTGTAGAAATGCATCCAAACCCATGTGAAGCATGGTGTGATGCAGATCAGGCTATAACACCAACTGAATTAAAGGATTTAATGAAAGATTTGACTGCTATCGCGAAGATATTAGGTCGTAATATATCGAATTAACTCATGGATTTCATGAGTTTGCTTTAGATATTTTCCCCTGTTCTGATTTAACATCCTCAGTCAATATTCGGTTTTAATTGGATTAAGGGTTGTTAATGCATATTCGTGTTTTAGGTTCTGGTGCTGGTGGCGGATTTCCCCAATGGAATGATAATGGTGAAAATTGTCGAGGTGTCAGGGCAGGAAATCCAAATTTTAAAGCAAGAAACCAATCTTCAATAACCGTTAGTTCAAATGGTGTGGATTGGATTTTATTTAATGCATCCCCAGACATAAGAGCTCAAATTGAATCTTTTCCACCGCTTCAACCAGCCAGAAAAATAAGAGATACAGGTATTTCATCTATTGTTATTACTGATAGTCAAATAGATCATACAACAGGCTTATTAAGTTTAAGAGAACACGATAAGCCTTGGGATATATATTGCACTAAATCTGTATATGAGGATATGACAACAGGATTTCCTATTTTTAATATTTTGGAACATTTTAGAGGGGTTAACTGGCACGAAGTATCAACTGAGCAAATTTCATATGAAATTCCAAAAGCTGATAATATAATTTTTACAGCTGTCCCACTTCAAAGTGAAGCTCCACCATACTCTCCACATAGGCATAATACTGTTCCTGGGGATAATGTAGGTTATAAAATGGAGGATACAAAAACAGGAAAAAATCTTTTTTATGCTCCAGGACTAGGGGTTATTGAAGATCATGTATATGAGTATCTGAAAAATGCAGACGTAGTTTTAATCGATGGGACAGTATGGACCAACGATGAAATGTCAAGAGCTGGAGTTAATGATAAATTAGCTAGTGAGATGGGTCACTTAGATCAGTCGAGCAAAGGGGGCATAATTGACACCCTTAACTCACTCCAAAAACCTCGTAAGATTCTTATTCATATTAATAATACCAATCCAATCCTTAATGAAGAATCTGAAGAGAGAAAATTCTTGAATTCAAATAATATAGAAGTGTCCTACGATGGTATGGACATTATTATTTAAGGAAAAAAAATGACAAAGCCTTGGACAAGAGAAGAATTTGAGAACAGATTAAGAGAAAAAGGTAAGGGGTATCATATTTATCATCCTTTTCATGTAATGATGTATGAAGGTAAATTATCTAAAGAGCAACTTCAAAGTTGGGTCCTAAATAGATTTTATTATCAGATAAGTATTCCAATAAAAGATGCTGCAATTTTATCTAATTGTCCTATTCAAGAAATTAGAAAAGAATGGATTGTAAGAATCCTTGATCATGATGGGGAGGGAGAAGTTGAAGGCGGTATAGAGGCTTGGATAAACCTTGGTAAGGCTGTTGGTTTATCAAGAGAGGATGTAACTTCTTTAAAACACGTTAGTCCCGGAGTTAAATTTGCTGTTGATGCTTACATTAATTTTGCTAAACAGCGTTCATGGCAGGAGTCAATCTGTTCCTCATTAACAGAGCTATTCGCTCCTCATATCCACCAACAGAGAATAAGTTCTTGGCCAAAAATGTATCCTTGGATTGATGAATCAGGACTTAGTTATTTTAAAAAGCGTTTAACAGAAGCTAGAAGGGATGTTGAGCATGGTTTAGGTGTTACTTTAGATTATTTTAGTCAAACAAGAGAGATGCAAGAGCAAGCTTTAGAGATTCTACAATTCAAATTAAATGTTTTATGGGTGATTGCTGATTCAATTATGCTTGCATCATCAAATATAAAAGTAGAAGATAGAGATTATTTAAGGCAACCAATAAATTAATTATGGCCATTGACACTAAAGATATATATAAAATTGCAGCACATCATCGATTTCAGTGGGAAAAAGCACAGGACTGTTATGTAATTCTATTTCCAGAAGGTATGGTTAAATTAAATGGAAGCGCCGGTGAGGTTTTAAATTTAGTTAACGGTGAATCAACTGTTGAATCTATAACAGAGATATTAAGTAAGAAATTTACAGATGTCCCAAATATTGCTAAAGATATTGAAGGAATGATAGAGTTAGCTTTAGATAAAGCATGGATTGAGAAGGTAAACTAAAAAAATGGTATTAGATAAAAAAAATAATGGTGTTTCAGCATCAACAACAGCAACACAGCCATTGTGGTTACTTGCTGAAATTACGTATCAATGCCCACTTCAATGTGCTTTCTGTTATAACCCAACAGATTTTGACAAACACACTCAAAATGAATTAGATACTGATTCCTGGATAAAGGTTTTAAGGCAAGCGAGAGATTTAGGAGCTGCCCAGCTTGGACTTTCTGGAGGAGAGCCATTACTCCGGAAGGATATTGAAGAAATTGTTACTGAGGCAAGTTCTTTAGGTTACTACAGTAATTTAATAACCTCCGGTGCAGGAATGAATGAAAAAAGAATTGACGCATTGAAAGATGGAGGTCTTGACCATATTCAACTATCAATGCATGACATAACTGAAGAAATAAATAATTTTATAACTAATACTAAAACCTTTAAATTAAAACAAAAAATAGCGGCTATGATTAAAGATAGAGGTTACCCGATGGTGCTTAATGTTGTATTACATCGATATAATATTGATCACATAAAAGAAATTCTTGAAATGGCAGAAGGTTTGGGAGCTGACTATATTGAATTAGCAAATACACAATATTATGGATGGTCTTTAGTTAATAGAGATCAGTTAATGCCAAAAAGAGAACAAGTTTTGCATGCTGAAAAAGTTACAAATGAATTTCGTGAGCGTATTGGTAATAAAATGAAGATATTTTTTGTAGTTCCAGATTATTATGATGAAAGACCAAAAAAATGTATGAACGGCTGGGGTGAAGTATTTATGATAGTAACTGCTAATGGTGACGTACTTCCTTGCCATTCTGCCAGAGTTATTCCTAACTTAGAATTTCCTAATGTTAAAGATACAGGTTTAAAAGGTGCATGGTATGATTCCCCAGCTTTTAATAAATTCCGCGGTGATGACTGGATGAAAGAGCCATGTAGAAGCTGTTCTGAGAAAGAAAACGATTTAGGTGGATGTAGGTGTCAAGCTTTATTATTGTCGGGTGATGCAGAAAGCGCTGATCCTGTTTGTACGAAATCTCCAAATCGTCATTTAATTGATCAAGCAATAAAGGATACTGAAAATCCAGGTGTCGAAGCCAAACCTATTATGTTTAGATCAAATAAAAATTCTAAAAAAATATCTGATGGTGATGAAAAAGAAAGACTAGAAAAATTTCACGCTACTCCTTAGTTGCATTTACATTAGGCTAATATGAGTCTTTTTTTAAACCCAAAGGTAATAACCTTAGCAGCATTATCATCACTTGCTCCTTTCGCAATTGATACTTACCTTCCTGCATTTCATATTATTAGTAAAGATTTATTTACCACTCCTCAAGGTATTCAGCAAAGTTTAACTTTTTACCTTTTACCTTATACAGTAATGCTTTTATTCCATGGGCCAATATCTGATGCTATTGGTAGAATAAAGACTCTTCAATGGGGATTAATGTTATTTTTTATTGCTTCTTTAGGTTGTGTATTTTCAACAACTATTGAATCATTATGGTTTTTTAGAGCTCTGCAGGGTATTGGGGGAGGCGCTGGAAGTGTTGTTGCTAGGGCAATGGTAAGAGATATATATCATGGAGCTGAGGCCCAGAGAGTTATGGCTACTGTTCAAATATTATTTGGAATTGCACCAGCTATTGCTCCGATGATTGGTGGGCTTCTTTTAGGATTTCACTGGCAAGCTATATTTATTTTTCTTGCTGTTTATGCAGGAGTAGCAATATTGATGGGTTCTACAATCCTGTCCGAAACTGTAAAAAAATCAATGCGTGTACCTTTTTCAATTATAGGAGCTATTAGTAGATATAAAACTTTATTATTAAATAAAGAATTCATATTATTAATTGTTTCTGTTTCATCAAATTTTGCAGCTTTTTTTATATATGTTTTAGCTAGCCCTATATTTTTAATCGACCATCTTGGATTTACACCGCAACAGTTTGGGTATTTATTCATACCAACTGTTTCAGGAATGATGCTTGGATCATTTATAGTAAAAAGAGCTGCAGGTGTTATTGATTCTAAATTAGTTCTAAGATTTGGTTATTATTGGATGTTTGCTATTTCTTTAACTAACTTATTGTTTTGTTGTTTTATGCCAAATAATGCCGCTATTAATATAGGTTTTATTGCTTTATATAATATTGGTATGGCTTCCGCTATGCCAATTATCTCGATTGCAGCTTTAGACTGTTTTCCTAAAATTAGAGGTACAGCTGCATCAGGTCAAGCTTTTATGCAGATGTTATTTTCTTCAGTTGTAGCGGGTCTTCTTGTGCCGATTCTTTGGTTTTCTACTTTTGGGTTATCAATAGGATTATTTTTATTGATTAGTTTCGGTTTCTTTACAATAAGAAAAACTAGACTATGGAATGTGTAATTAATTTACCAGTATTTTTCTATTGTGATATTTCCAGGTTTGCTTCGTCGATTAATTTCTAGGCCTTTATTTTTTAAATTATTAATTGTTTCTTTTATCATATCTGGATTACCACATATCATGAATTGAGAAGTTTTAGATATTTTGATTTTAGTAGTAGTTTCAAATATTCCATTTTCAATTGCATTTGGTATTCTTGTATTTAAACACCCATCAATTTTTTCTCTTGTAACAGATTTGATGTAATTAAATTTTTGTGGATATTTATTTTTAAATTTAGCTATTTGATCTAAATAGGTTAATTCTTCTTTATTTCTCACCCCATGAATTAAGATAACTTTTTTAAATCTATTCCAAGGAACATCTGTTTTTAATAACGAAATAAATACACCTGAACCAGTTCCTGTAGCCAATAACCATAAGTTTTCTCCTTTTGGAACCTCGCTCATAACAAAATAACCAAAAGCGTTATTATTAACTAATATTTTATCACCAGATTTAAGTTCGCTTAGTTTTGGGGTGAGTGTTCCATCAGGTATTTTAACGTAAACAATTTCTAGGAAATTATCTGAAGGAGCACTGACATAAGAGTAAGGCCTGCTAATAATTTCATTATTTATTTCTAGCGCTATTCTAGTAAATTGACCTGAGATATATGGATTTACTTTAGCAGCAATTTTAATTGATGCTAATGTGTCAGTCCAATTTTTTTGTTCCAGAACCTTACCTTCAACCCAATTACTTTTTGAAATAGGCTGCATATATTAATTATAGAAATACATACGAATTATAAAGCTGTTAATAGTATTAATAAATTTATTCTTCTATCAGTAACTTACGTTTATCTGTTTCATTACTATATTTATCTGCATCTGGGAGTGGATCTTTTCTTGCGGTAATTATTGGCCAAACTTTTGCTAGTTTTGCATTAATTTCTATAAATTCTTGTTGATCCTCTGGAACATCGTCTTCAGCATAAATTGCTTCAACTGGACATTCTGCAACACATAAAGTGCAGTCAATGCATTCTTCTGGATCAATTGCAAGAAAATTGGTTCCTTCCACAAAACAGTCAACTGGGCATACATCCACACAGTCAGTGTATTTACATTGAATACAAGATTCAGTTACTACATAAGTCATTTTTACTTTCCTTTTAATTTAATAATATTTTAATTTATTTTTCTTACTTATCCAATAATTCAATCATGCCTGCTCCAACTGTATGAAATGAAGTTTCATCAATTATAATAAAGGATCCAGTACCTCTATTTTCAAAATAGTTATCAACAATTAGTGGTTGGGCTAATTTAAAAGAGATATTTGCAATATCGTTTGTTTTAAGTTCATTTTGTACCTCTTCATGCTGAAGCGTCTCAATATTAATTTTATAATTAATATTAGTAATTTTGGCTTTAGAGGTTCTAGTCGTATGCATCAATAGGTATGTTCTATTGATAGAAAGTGGATTCTCAGAAAGCCAACAGACGGTTGCTGTAAAATTTTTAATAGCATCAATTGGATCATCGTGATGGACCAACATATCACCTCTGGATATATCAATTTCGTCTTTTAATAGAACAGTAATTGATTGTTCAGGTATAGCTTCATTAATATTCTTCTCACCAATTTTAATCTCTTTTATCAAAGATTCATTACCAGAAGGTAAAACTTTGACTTTATCATTTACTTTTAGAAACCCAGATTCAATTCGACCCATAAAGGCACGAAAGTCATGGAGTTTTTGATTTGCTGATTCTCTTGGTCGACATACGTATTGAATAGGAAATCTAAATGATGACTCTTTAAAATCATTAGTAGTATCAAGATTGTCCAGTAACTCTAAAAGAGTCGACCCCTTGTACCAGCCCATTGAATTACCTCTATCAACAATCATATCCCCTTTTAGTGCAGAGATTGGAAGGAATTTTATATCTGTTTTAGTATTTTTAGGAAAAATATTTTTTTCAAATTTTTTATAATTTTCACAAATAGAATTGTATTTTAATTCATCGAAATTAATTAAATCCATTTTATTTATTGCCACAATAATGTGTTTGATGCCAAGTAATTTAGCTATATAAGTATGTCTTTTTGTTTGGGTTAATATTCCTTTTCTGGAATCTATTAGTATTATTGCAAGTTGTGCAGTTGATGCACCTGTAACCATATTTCTAGTATATTGTTCATGGCCAGGTGCATCAGCAATAATATATTTTCGATTACCGGTACTAAAATATCGATAAGCTACATCAATGGTAATTCCTTGTTCTCTCTCTGCTTGAAGACCATCAGTTATTAATGACAAGTCAATTTCTGTCATCCCCTTTTTCTTTGACGTATTTTCAATTTGAGCTAATGTATCAGTTAAAATAGTTTTTGTATCAAATAAAAGTCTTCCTATAACAGTACTTTTCCCGTCATCAACACTTCCACAAGTCATGAATCTAAGAACAGTATCATTTATATTTTTTTTCATTTTAAAAATACCCTTCTTTTTTTCTTTGCTCCATTGAAGCTTCAGATACTTGATCATCCAGTCTTGTTTCACCTCTTTCTGAAATTGAAGTAGATGCTGTTTCTAATATTATTTTCTCTACTGTATCTGCATTACTTTCAACAGGGGCAGTGCAGGTTATATCGCCAACAGTACGAAATCTGACTGTAATATTTTCAATAATTTCATTAGATTTTGCAGGTGTTACATTTGTTATTGGCACAATTGCATTGTTTCTTCTAACTATTTCTCTTTTATGTGCAAAATATATATTAGGAAGGGAAAGATTTTCTCTTTCAATATATTGCCATACATCCATCTCTGTCCAATTAGAAATTGGAAATGCCCTAATATTCTCTTCATTATGAACTTTAGCGTTATATATATCCCAAAGTTCAGGCCTTTGATTTTTTGGATCCCATTGTCCAAATTCATCACGAAAACTCATAATTCGTTCTTTTGCCCTAGCTTTTTCTTCATCTCTTCTTGCTCCCCCAATGCAGCAATCAAATTTATTTTCTGAAATAGCTTCAAGTAATGTTATTGATTGATATTTATTTCTTGGTTCATCATCGGTTTTTAAAACGATAGAACCTTTTTTCATTGATTCTTCCAGCGAAGCAACAATAAGTCTTTCACCAAGCTCATTCACTTTTTCATCTCTAAAATTAATCACTTCAGGGTAATTGTGTCCGGTATCAATGTGCATTAAGGGGAATGGAAATCTTCCAGGCCTGAAAGCTTTTTCAGCAATCCTTAATAGACAAAGCGAATCTTTTCCTCCAGAGAAAAGTAAAACAGGATTACTACATTGTCCTGCAACTTCCCTCATAATATGTATTGCTTCGGATTCCAACCAATCTAAATGAGATAATAATTTTTTCATTATTTGTCTCCTTGATTATGAAGACCGCATTCTCTTTTTTCATCAACTTTTGTTGGGTCAAAATAGTCAAATTCATTTTCTAGATTATTTTCATTCATATAATCCTCTAGTTGCAAATCTGACCAATAGTAAAAAGGGCTTATTTTTAATAATCCTTCATTTGATTCACTTACAATATCTATATTGTCTCTAAACTGCGTTTGTCCTTTTCTTAAGTTAGTTATCCATAAATCAGGCTTTATTTCTTTCATCGCTCTTTTAAAAGGTTCTAGTTTTACTTGCTCCGTAAATTCTTTATGTTTTGGGTCACTAATTTCTGGAATTTGGCCCATAAAAACTTCTCTGTGTGCTGTTGTATGAATAGGAGTATAGAGTTTTAGGTTTAAATTAAAGGATGAAATAATTTTTTCAGCATAAACATATGTAGCTTTAGTGTTATATCCAGAATCACACCATAAAACTTTAATATCTGATTTTTCTTTTACACATAAATGAATTATTGCAGCTTCATAAGGACGAAAATTTGTTGTTAGAATAGGGTTTGTACTATTTTCTAGTGCCCATCTAATAATTTCTGAAGGACTTCTATCTTTTAATTCTTTATTAATAAGTGTTAGATTTTCCATAATAAATTTTATCGTTTAATACGTTTCCAAACTGGATCTAAAATATCAAATGCTCCTTGATAAGGTTCAGTAAAGTCATCAAGACTTTTTATTGCATCCTTTGGGTCTCGATCCTTTCTAATTAAATAACTTGTGAATCCAGAACGCTTAAGAAAATACATCTGATCTTTTAAAACATCTCCAAATGCTCTTAATTCATTTCTAAAATTATATTTATTTCTTAATTGATTACCAATGGAGAAAATTCTTCCATCTGAGAACTTTTCAACATATATTGCAATTAAAGGAAAATTGTTTAAATCACCTAAGACTTCTATAAATTTATGAATTTCTTCATGTGTTGAAAACCATATTCCAATTTCTTTATTTAGAAATCTTTTGTTTAGTTTTTCTTGATGATAACGAAAAACTTTTAAGGGAAGTAAAATTTTACCAGTTTCTGGAAACTCAGTTTTAATTACTTGATCATCTGTGGGGTAGTCTTCCCCTGATAATTTAAATGCCACTACTTTACCAGCTTGCATTTTAATTTTTTGTTCTATTTTTGGCAATTCAACTGTAACCCACTCATCATCAGCAATAATTTTATTTTTTATTAATTGTGATTTCATTTAGCTACCTCTGAATTTTGATAGACATGTTTTTTAAATGGATCAAGACCAATTCTAGAAACACAGTCTATAAATATTTCTTCTTCGTATCTATTATTTAAATAGACTTCAATAATTTTTTTAATAACAAATGGCATCTCATTAGCAGAAAAAGAAGGACCAATTACTTTTCCTATGCTGGCAGAATTTCCTTGATTGCCACCAATAGTTACTTGATACCATTCACTTCCATCTTTATCTACACCAAGTATCCCAATATGACCAACATGATGATGCCCACAAGCATTCATACATCCGGATATATTTAGATTTATATCGCCAATATCATGCAAATAGTCAATATCTTCAAAAAGATCCTGAATGGATTTAGCAATTGGAATACTTTTAGCATTTGCCAAAGAACAGAAGTCACCTCCTGGACAACATATAATATCTGTTAAAAGTCCAATATTAGGGGTAACCAGATGATACTTTTTAGCTTTAACCCATAATTCATGAAGCTTATTTTCTTGAACATCTGCTAAGATTAAATTCTGTTCATGAGATACTCTAATTTCACCAAAGCTATATTCCTCAGATAGAGTTGCAACAGCTCTCATTTGGGAAGAGGTAGCATCACCTGGGGGATTCCCAGTTGCTTTTAAAGAAAAAATAACAGATCGGTAACCTTTCTTTTTATGAGGATTTGTACATTTAGAAACCCATTGATTGAAAGATTTATCTTTTTCATAACTCTTTAAATCATCTTTTGTAATTTTTTTATAATTAGGCTCTGAAAAATATTTTTTTATTCGATTTAACTCTTCAGAATTAATAGTGTTCGGACCATCTTTTATATATCTCCATTCCTCATCAACAAGTTTCTTAAATTCTTCAATTCCAAGAGATTTTACTAAAATTTTTATACGCGCTTTATAGATATTATCTCTTCGCCCATAAAGATTATAAACTCTTAATATTGCCTCACAATAAGTTAGGATATGTTTCCATTCAAGTTCATTTTTTATAACGGACCCAATCACTGGTGTTCTACCTAAACCACCACCAACCCATATTTTAGTAACCATTTCATTATTTTTATTTTTAAAAAATTCTAGGCCGATATCATGGCACTGGACTAGAGCCCTATCTTTTTTTGAGCCAGTTATTGCAATTTTAAATTTCCTTGGAAGTAGGGCAAATTCTGGATGAAAAGTACTCCATTGCCTTAAAATTTCTGCAACATGTCTTGGGTCTATAATTTCATCATAAGTAACTCCTGCAAATTGATCTGTAGTTATATTTCTAATACAATTTCCTGAAGTTTGAATAGCATGCATTTCTACTTCAGCTAATTCTTTTAAAATATTTGGAGTCTCTTCAAGCTTTGGCCAATTAAATTGAATATTTTGTCTGGTACTAAAGTGACCATAACCTCTGTCATATTTATCAGCAATATCAGCTAATTTAAATAATTGATTAGATGAAAGAAGCCCATAAGGTATAGCAACTCTTAACATAGGTGCATGACGTTGAATATAAAGACCATTCTGAAGTCGAAGCGGTCTAAATTCCTCATCAGACAAATCTTTTTTTAAATAACGGTCTAGTTGATTTTGGTATTGATTTACTCTTTCATCAACTATTTTTTTATCAATGTGATCATATTTGTACATATTGAACCTTTTTTATCATTTAATTAGCTGGATGCCAACAATTAATAAAACAATAGCCAAAATAAAACGTAACCATTTCTCATCAATTTTTGCACTCAAATTACTTCCTAAAGATATTCCTGGTATTGAGCCTATTAAAAGTGAAAGTAATAAATAACCATTTACTGTGCCTAAATTCAAATGACCTAACCCAGCAAATAATGTTAAAGGAACTGCATGAGCAATATCAGTTCCAATAACTTTTTTTATACTTAAAGAAGGGTAAAGTAAAATTAAAGCTGTAACACCTAATGCGCCTGCTCCAACAGATGTTAATGTGACTAATACACCTAATAATAAACCTAATGATATGGTTAAAATAGTTGTATTTTTTTCATCCTCAATAATTTTTTTTCTAGATTTTTTAAGAATGAATGGTTGTAAAATGACCGCAAAGGATGTGAGTATTAATGCAATTCCTAAGAAAAAATTAATTATTTCTACATTTTTAGAAGCATATAAATCAATACCTTTTAAATAGTAAGTTGTAAAGAATGAAGCAGGAATACTTCCTATCATTAAATTTTTTACAATTTTCCATTCAATATTATTTAAACGTGAGTGAGAAATAACTCCAGCTGATTTGGTAATTGCCGCGTAAAGTAAATCTGTACCAATTGCTATAGCTGTTGGAAATTTAAATACTAAGACAAGAAGAGGGGTCATTAATGACCCACCTCCAACACCTGTTAAACCTACCAAGAGACCAACAACAAAACCAGAAAAAATAAACTCAATGCTCATAAAATAAAAATTTAATTTAATTGCAGTGAAATATAGCAGATTTTGATATACTATTTTAATAATAAATATTTCTATTAATATAACTTTTGAATATATGAAACTTCAACAATTAAGATGCGTTTATCAGATAGTACAAAATGATTTTAATATCTCTAAAGCTGCTGAATTTCTGCACACTTCGCAACCTGGAGTAAGTAAACAAATTCAACTCCTAGAGGATGAGATTGGTATTAAAATTTTTCAAAGGAATGGAAAAAGATTGACTGGTCTTAGCGATGCCGGCAATGACTTATTTAAATCAATTTCAGAAATTATCAGAGAGGTATCAAATATAAAAAATATTTCTAATGAATACGAAAAAGATGATACAGGAACATTTACAATTGCAACTACACATACGCAAGCAAGGTATAAATTACCTAAAATAGTTGAGGCTTTTGTAAAAAAATATCCTAAAGTTAATCTTAACATTCATCAAGGTAATCCCTCGCAAGTGACTGAGCAAATTTTAAAAGGGGAGGCTGATGTTGGAATTGCAACCGAATCAATTGGACAAAACGATAAAATCTTATGTATTCCATGCTATTCATGGAATCGCGTTTTAGTATTTCCAAAAAATCATCCATTAATACAGATCAAAGAAATCACACTAGAAAATATTGCTTCTTACCCAATGATTACATATGACTATGCTTTTACTGGAAGTACAATTGTTTCAAAAGTATTCAAAGATGCAAATATTAAACCAAATATTATGCTAACCGCAATTGATGCTGATGTAATTAAAACTTATGTAGAATTAGGTTTAGGTATTGGATTGATTGCTGAAATGGCTTATGACAAAAATAAAGATTCACATTTAGATTTCAGAGATGTTAGTCAATTATTTCCAACAAGTACAACATTTATTGGAATTAGGAGAGAGACTTTTGTGAGGGGTTTCACTTATGATTTTATAAAAATGTTTACTCCGGAAATTAAGGAATCTGAACTAAGAAATTTTCTAAAAATTTAAATTTTGAGTTAATATTCGTTAACAAATAAATAAAAGGTTAAGTATGAAATCTGATTTAGAAATTGCACAAAGCGCAGATTTACAAAAAATTGAAAACGTTGCAAAGAAAATAAATATTACTCAAGATGCATTGGTTAATTTTGGTTCTTATATGGCAAAAATTAATCTTAAAGAGTTAAGGCAAGCAGAGAAAAAAGATGGAAAACTGATCTTGGTTACTGCAATGAGTCCAACTCCAGCAGGTGAGGGTAAAACAACAACAACAATTGGATTAACCGACGCTATTGCAAGTCAAGGCAAGAGTGTCGTAGCCTGCTTGCGTGAGCCTTCATTAGGGCCTGTATTTGGAATGAAGGGTGGTGCTACAGGAGGTGGGTATGCACAGGCAATTCCGATGGAGAATATTAACTTACATTTCACTGGAGACTTTCATGCCATTACCTCAGCAAATAATCTTCTTTCAGCATTGATTGATAATCATATTTATCATGGAAATAAATTAGGGATTGATCCAGATGCAATTACCTTCAAAAGAGGATTGGATATGAATGATAGGTCCTTAAGAAAGATCAATATTGATAATGCTCGTTATCAATATCAAGGTGGATTTGATATTTCAGTTGCAAGTGAGGTGATGGCAATATTTTGTTTAGCATCATCATTAGATGATTTGACATATAGATTGGGAGAAATACAAGTTGCACAAAATCTTGATAAGAATAAATCACCTATATTTGCAAAAGATTTAAAAGCTCAAGGCTCAATGGCTGCTTTGTTAAAAGATGCTTTTATGCCTAACTTGGTTCAAACATTAGAGCATAATCCAGTCTTAATTCATGGAGGCCCTTTTGCTAATATTGCACATGGATGTAACTCATATATCGCTTCTCAATTAGGAGTAGATATGGCTGACTATGTAGTGACTGAAGCTGGTTTTGGTGCGGACTTAGGAGCAGAAAAATTTATTGATATCAAATGTCGTCAAACAGGATTAAATCCTAGTTTAATTGTTATTGTAGCCACTATAAGGGCTATGAAATACCACGGTGGGAAAAAAGTTGAAGACCTTAATGATCAGGATTTGGATGCACTTGAGAAAGGATTTTCTAATCTTGAGCGCCATATTGAAAACTGTAGTCAACATTTTGGTTTAAATATAGTAGTTGCTATTAATCATTTTCAGACAGATACCGATGATGAGGTCAAATTTGTTCAAGATAAAGTTGAGGGCTTAGGTTTCAAGGCTATTTTATGCTCACATTGGGGACATGGATCTAAAGGTGCGGAATTATTAGCTCAAGAGGTAATGAATCTTGTTGAAAAGCCAAACCAATTTAAATTTCTTTACGATACAAAAGATTCTATTGCATCTAAAATATCAATAATTGCTCAAAAAATTTACCGAGCCAAAGATGTTGTATTTGAGGATGACGCTTTAATACAACTTAAAAAAATTGAAGATGAATATGCTCATTTTCCAGTATGTATTGCAAAAACACCATATTCTTTTTCTGGGGACCCAAAAGGTATTGGCGCTGTTTCGAATCACTCACTTAATATTAGAGAGATTAGGTTGGTTAGGGGTGCGGGCTTTATTGTTGCAATTTGTGGAAGCGTTATGACTATGCCTGGATTACCCTTAAAACCAGCAAGTGAAGGAATTTCTATAAATAATAATGGAGAAATTGAGGGTCTTAGTTAACAGTGCTTATAGTAACTTCAGAGGGAAAATCTGAGTTAGTAGTAAATAAATCAAAATTCATAGGTTATAGCATCATATCAAGATCAAGAGAGCAATTTTTAGATAAAGTTGGTGAGATAAAGAAAAATAACCCATCTTCAAGCCATACGGTTTTTGGTTTACGGATTAAAAAGAACACTATTGAGCCTCATTTTAGTGATGACGGCGAACCATCAGGGACAGCAGGAAGGCCATTAATCAATATATTAGAATCCAAAAAAATTATCAATTGCGGTCTTGTAGTTGTTCGATATTATGGAGGCATTAATTTAGGTATGGGCGGGCTTGCAAGAGCTTATAGTCAAGCAGGAATAAGTGCATTGATTAATTCCAAAATAGATATTTTTATTAACTATTATAATTACAAAATATTAATAGAATACAATAAGTTAGAAAAATTAATTAATGTAATTTATAAAAATAAAGGTAAAATATATGAAAAAATATTTAAAGAAAAAGTTGAAGTTTTTACTTCATTGCCAATTGGAGCTGAGAAACTAATAAAAGAAGAATTTAAAATGATTGAAATAATATTAATAGATTAAAAAAATATTGTTAAATAGGTATTTCTTTATCTGTTAATATTTAATTAATAACTAATAGGGAGCGAACTGCGATGAAATTAGAAACTATTGCTTTACATCATGGATATGAATCAGAGAAAACAACAAAAGCTGCTACAACACCAATTTACCAAACCTCATCGTTTACTTTTGATAATACTCAGCATGGTGCTGATTTATTTGATCTTAAAGTTGAGGGTAATATCTATACCAGAATAATGAATCCTACAAATGCAGTTCTTGAACAAAGAGTTGCTGAGATGGAAGGTGGAATTGCTTCTCTTGCATTAGCATCTGGAATGGCAGCTATTACTGCTTCAATTCAGTGTATAACGCGAGCGGGGGACAATATTGTTAGTACAAATCAATTATATGGGGGTACTTATAATTTGTTTGCTCATACCTTTCCTCAACAGGGCATTAATGTAAAAATGGTTGACGCAGGAGATTTTGATGCCATTGATTCTGCTATTGATGATAAAACTAAAGCTCTCTATTGTGAATCTATTGGTAATCCTTTAGGTAATATTGTTGATTTAAAAGAACTAGCTACTATTGCCCATCGACATAATATACCTTTAATTGTTGATAATACTGTTCCAACACCTTATTTATGTAAACCTTTTGATTTTGGTGCCGATGTTGTTATTCATTCTTTAACTAAATATATTGGTGGTCACGGTACAACAATTGGTGGAATTATAGTTGATTCTGGTAAATTTGATTGGGCTAAAGACCAAAAAAAATATCCAATGCTTAATGAACCAGATCCTTCTTATCACGGAGTTGTTTACACAGAGGCTTTAGGCCCGGCTGCATTTATTGGTCGCTGCAGAGTTGTCCCCTTAAGAAATACTGGCGCAGCACTCTCTCCAAATAGTGCATTTTTAATAATGCAAGGTCTCGAAACACTTGGTCTAAGGATGGAAAGGCATTGTGATAATGCCTTAGCATTAGCAAAATTTCTTGAATCGCATGAACAAGTAGACTGGGTTAATTATGGAGCGCTACCTAATGATAAATATAATGCAAATTGTAAGAAAATTACCCAAGGAAAAGCTTCTGGAATAATAAGTTTTGGAATAACAGGAGGGATTAAGGCAGGTACAAAATTTATTGATGCATTACAAATAATTCTAAGATTAGTAAATATAGGAGACGCTAAATCTCTTGCCTGTCATCCTGCTTCTACAACTCATAGACAGTTAAATCCAGAGGAATTGAAAGCAGCAGGTGTTAGCGAGGATATGGTAAGAATTTCAGTAGGTATTGAACATATTGATGATATTATTTCGGATGTGAAACAAGCACTTGAAGCAGCTAAGTAAAAATGATTGTTGAGATTCTTCTATTAGTAATTATTAGTATTTGTTTAATTATTTTATGGAAGATGTCTCAGTCCAAAAAAGAAGATGATATTCCAAAAGCTTTAGAAGAAAAACATCGTCAGATGCTTGTTGATATAAATGATGCATTAAATAAGCTTTCAGACAGACTCCACAAAACATTATCAGAACAAGGTAAAACTCAACAAGAAACTGTTCAATCTTCTTTTAAGAACACTTCATTACAATTAATGGCTAGCGTTGAAAGTTTGACTAAAACTGTAGATAAAAGACTTCATGAGATAACAGGCAAAGTACATGAAAGGTTAGAAGAGGGCTTTAAGAAAACAAATGCTACTTTCGTAAGCGTTATGGAAAGATTGGCTACAATAGATGAAGCTCAGAAAAAAATTGATGGTTTAACAACCAATATGGTTAGTTTGCAGGAATTATTGGGCGATAAAAAATCTAGAGGCGCTTTTGGCGAACTTCAGCTTGAGAGTCTTATTAAGAATATACTGCCTCCTGATTCATTTGCATTCCAGCATACGTTTAAGAATAATTTAAAAGCAGATTGTGTATTATTTCTTCCAGAACCAACTGGGACTGTTGCTGTAGATTCAAAATTTCCGATGGAAAATTATCAAAAAATGTTTGATGTTGCAGCATCAGAACCAGATAAACTAAAAGCTCAAAAACAATTTAAATTAGATGTTCGTAAGCATATTGTTGATATTGCTTCTAAATATATTATTCCAGGTGAAACTTCAGATGGGGCAGTTATGTTTATACCTGCAGAAGCAGTTTTTGCCGAGATTCACGCATACCATCCAGAGTTAATTCAAGAATCAATGGCAAAAAAAGTATGGTTAGTCTCACCTACAACCCTGATGGCAGTTTTAAATACAGCTAGGGCAGTTCTAAAAGATGTTGAAACAAGAAAACAAGTTCATGTGATTAAATCAGAACTTGGTAAACTAGGAAAAGATTTCGATCGATTTGATACTAGAATGAAAAAACTAGCAGATAATATCCGCCTAGCTCATGAAAATGCTCAAGATGTTCATGTTTCTAGTCAGAAAATTTCAAAAAGATTTTCACAGATAGAAAGAGTAGAGTTAAAAGAAAATTCAAATGATTTGTTAGATTTTGATGACCAAATTTCAAATGATAAGGCGCATGAGAATGAAGATTAATGTTCTATTTTTTGCAAGTGTGAGAGAAATGGTTGGTATTAATGCTAAAGAAGTGGATATTCAAGACTCTGAAAATTCCCCTCATAAATTATTAAATTTTTTAATTAAATCGGAACAAGGTTTATGGATATCTCTTCATAAAGATAAACATTTAATTAGATTAGCAATTAATCAAGAGCTTGCAGATTGGAATGATCTATTAAGTGACGGAGATGAGTTAGCTTTTTTCCCTCCAATAACAGGTGGCTAAG
Source organism: OM43 beta proteobacterium (assembly GCA_042094875.1). GTDB lineage: Bacteria > Pseudomonadota > Gammaproteobacteria > Burkholderiales > Methylophilaceae > BACL14. Next base: position 17,814 of record JBELCI010000012.1, on the reverse strand, counting down.
TGACTGTTTGTATTCAAGAAGATGTATTTGATGTTGAAAAAATAATTTCTAACATAAGAAAAAACAAATCTAACATAGGGGCAATTGTATCTTTTATTGGATATGTTAGAGAGTTTAATAAAAGTAAGAAAACTAAAAAATTATTACAAATGGATTTGGAGTATTACCCTGGAATGACTGAAAAAGCCCTAAATAAAATTGAATTAAATGCTAAATCTAAGTGGCAGCTTGAAGACGTTTATATAATTCATCGAATTGGAAAATTAAAACCCACTGAACCTATTGTTGCAGTTGTGGTTGCAAGCGAACATAGAAAAAGTGCTTTTGAAGCTTGTGAATTTATAATTGATTTTCTTAAAACAGATGCACCTTTTTGGAAGAAGGAAATTTCAGACCAGCAAATAGAGTCATGGGTAGAAGGGAGAGATGAGGATTATAAAAAAAGAGAAACTTGGAATCTCCATAAATAATGAATAAATCCTTTGCTATTATAACTATTTATAAGATATGAGGTTGATATTAAATGAAACTTAGTAAAATTGTCTTTCCAGTTGCTGGATTAGGGTCACGTTTTCTTCCAGCAACAAAGGCTACTCCAAAAGAAATGTTACCTATTGTAGATAAACCTTTAATTCAATATGCCGTTGAAGAAGCTATAGACGCAGGTTTTACTGAATTAATATTTGTTAATGCTAAATCAAAGGTATCTATTAAGGAGCATTTTGATCGTAATCTGAATTTAGATATATCAAACCTTACTAAAGAAAAAAAAGAATTATTAAATCAGACAAACCAAATTATTCCGAACAATGTGTCCTGTTCTTACATAATTCAAGACGAACCCTTAGGTTTGGGTCATGCAATCTTATTAGCTAAATCAGTTATTAAGAAAGATCCTTTCGCGGTTATCTTAGCTGATGATTTAATTGATTCCCAGAAGGGTGTTTTAAAACAAATGGTTGAAGAATATAAGGATACTAGTTCGTCTATTGTGTCAGTACAAAAAATTGATAAATCAAATTCTATTCATTACGGTATGGTATCTATTCGTGATGATAATTTAAAAAGTATGCAATTAGAAAATATTATTGAAAAACCTTTACCAGAAGATTCCCCATCAAATTTAGGTGTTGTTGGAAGGTATATTTTTTGTAATAAAATCTTAGATTTTTTAGAAAATACATCTTTTGGTACTGGTAATGAAATTCAATTAACTGATGCTATTAAATCAATGCTTTCGTCTTACCCGGTGTTTGCTTATGAATTTGAGGGTATTAGATATGACTGTGGCGACAAGTTAGGATTTATCAAAGCAAATATTGAATATGCCTTAAAAAGTGGTATCTTTGGAGATGAGTTAAAAGAATACCTTAAAACTCGTTTATTGTGATGAATTTAAATGAGCTAATATCTAATTCTTCTCTTATATATTCAAATGAAGAAATAAATTTTGCGATAGAAGACTTAGCGAGAAATTGTAATTCGAAATTTATTAATCAAAAAATTACAGTCTTACCGGTAATGAAAGGTGCATTAATTTTTGCTGGCCAGTTAGTATCAAAATTAAATTTTTATTGTGAACTCGATTATATTCATGCCTCTCGATATTCAAATAATGAAGGCAAATCAAAAGTTGAATGGAAATATTATCCGAATATTGATTTAATAAAAGATAAAGTTATCTTAGTTTTAGATGATATTTTAGATGAAGGTATAACTTTAAATAGTATTAAAAAAAAGCTGCTTGAGATGGGAGCAAAAGAAGTTTTAATAGGTGTTCTTTTTGATAAAAAAATAAATAAAAAAAAATCTATCAAAGTTGATTTTATTGGATTAGAAGTACCTAATTCTTATGTTTATGGATTTGGATTAGATTTTAAAGGAATAGGACGCAATATACCTCATCTTTATGCATATAAATAACAATAATATAAAAATTAATGTCTAAAAAAAATATTAATATTAGGGATAATGACCCAGAAATTGATAGGGAAATTCTATTATATGAAAACCCAATCCCAAGCAGAGAATTAATTCTTCAGGTTATGTCCGAACATGGTGTGCCGATTAATAAAGATGAACTAATCGATATTCTTGAAATAAATAATGATGAAATTACTTTTTTTGAAAAACGTCTAAGAGCTATGGTTCGACAAGGACAGATTTTGATTAATAGAAAAAATGTAATTTGTATATCAGATAAACTTAATTTAATCGCTGGAAAAATTTCAGGCCACCCTGATGGGTTTGGTTTTCTTATTCCCGATGATAAAACCCATAGTGATATATTTTTATCTCCTAGAGAAATGAGTCAAGTATTTAATAACGATCGAGTAATGGTTCAAGTAACTGGACAAGATCGAAAAGGAAAGATGGAGGGTAAAATTGTTGAGATTTTAGAAAGAGTAAATCCTATAATAGTTGGAAGAGTTCTTCAGGCCCAGGGAGTAACTATAGTTGCGGCAGAGGATAGAAGAATATGTCAAGATATCTTAATACCATATGATGCAGATATGAAGGCTAAAGTTGGTCAAATTGTTGAAGTTGAAATTATCACACAGCCAAGTTTTAAATCAAAACCTATGGGGAAGGTGGTGAGTATTTTAGGGGATTATAATGATAGCGGAATTGAAATTGAAATTGCCTTAAGAAAACACAATCTTCCTTATAGCTTTGATAAAGATGTTTTGGATGAAGCAGATAAATTTTCTACTAAAGTTATGCCATCAGATTTTAAAGGACGGAAGGATTTAAGAGATTTACCATTGGTTACAATTGATGGAGAAACAGCTAGAGATTTTGATGATGCAGTTTTTGCAGAACCAAAAGGGGATAATTGGCGTTTGGTTGTTGCAATAGCTGATGTCAGTGCATATGTAAAAACTTCTAGTAAGCTAAATATTTCTGCAGCAGATAGAGGAAATTCAGTTTACTTTCCAAGACGGGTGATTCCAATGCTACCAGAAGCTCTTTCTAATGGCCTATGTTCTTTAAATCCAAATGTAGACAGATTGTGCATGGTCTGCGATATGGTAATAAATAATAAAGGAAGATTAGTTTCTTATGAGTTTTATCCTTCAGTAATGAATTCAAAAGCAAGATTAACCTATACTAATGTGGATAAAATTTTAAATCACGACGATAAAGATTTAAAAAAGGAATATAGTTTTATTCTTTCAGATCTGGAAAATTTAAACAAACTTTATCGCATAATGCTTAGTGAAAGAGAAAAAAGAGGTGCTTTAGAATTTGACTCAACTGAAACAGCCATTGTATTTAATGAGCAAGGAAAAATTGATTTTATAAAACCTATTTTTAGGAATGAAGCTCATAAAATTATCGAAGAATGTATGCTGGCAGCAAATGTTTGTGCAGCTAACTTTTTAATTGATAATAAAATAGATGGGCTTTTTAGAAATCATGAATGCCCCTCTGAGGAAAAACTGGAAAACTTAAGAGGCTTCTTAAATGAATTTGGGTTATCACTTCAGGGGGGAAACAAACCTACTCCGAAAGATTATAAACATTTAGTAAAAAAAATATCTAATCGACCAGAATCTCATCTTTTACAAACTGTTTTATTAAGATCGATGCAGCAAGCGGTTTATAGTGAAAAGAATTTAGGCCATTTTGGATTAGCATATGATGCATATACTCACTTTACTTCCCCAATCAGAAGGTATCCAGACTTAATTGTCCATAGAGCAATTAAAACAAAATTAGATAAAAAACTTTTTAAGTTGAAAGATATTTCTAAGATTGCAGAACATTGTTCAAGCTCAGAAAGAAGGGCGGATGAGGCTACACGAGATGTTGAATCTTGGTTAAAGTGCTATTTTATGCAGGATAAAGTGGGGCAAATCTTTGAGGGTATAGTTGCTGGTGTAACAGGTTTTGGTTTATTTATTGAATTAGACGAAATTTATATTGAAGGTTTACTTCATGTAACGGAGCTTGGTAACGATTATTTCACTTATGATAAAGCTAAGCATGCGATGGTTGGCGAGAGAACTAAACTATCTTATCGATTAGGAGATAAATTAAAAGTTAAGGTAGTAAGAGTTGATTTAGAATCAATAAAAATTGATCTTTCCTTGGTTACTGTGAAACAGATTCCGAGACAAACAAAAATGCGAAAGAAAAAAAATAATTTCTCAAAAAATTATAAAAAAAGATGAGTGCAAAAAAAATAATTTATGGTTTTCATACAATTACTAGTTTAATAAGAATAGACCCTATGTCTATTAAAGAAATATTTATTGATGAATACAGAACTGACGGAAGAGTTAATGATTTAATGAAATTAGTTGAAACAAATAAAATTAAATACCATTTATCAAATAAAGAAAGACTTGATGGTTTTGTATCTAATCATAATCATCAAGGCGTTGTAGCAATGATTCATGAGGTAAAAAATAAGTATGTAACAATTGAAGATATTGTGGAAACTAATCCATCTAAACCACTTTTGATATTAATATTGGATGGTATTGAGGACCCTCATAATTTAGGAGCATGCTTTAGAGTAGCGGATTCAATGGGTGTCCATGCTATTGTTTCCCCTAAAGATAATGCGGTTGGGTTAAATTCTACTGTAAGAAAAGTTTCTTCTGGGGCGGCAGAATCAGTACCATTTGTAGTTGTAACAAACCTAGCTAGAACAATAAGATATTTAAAAGAAAAAGGTGTATTTATTTACGGTGCTGATGATAATTCCAAGAAAACGATCAGTGAAACAACTTTTCAAGGTTCTATAGCTCTTATTATGGGTTCAGAAGGAAAAGGAATGAGGCGTTTAACAAAAGAATTATGTGATGAAATATTTTCAATTCCAATGATGGGGCAAGTCGAAAGTTTAAATGTAAGTGTTGCATCAGGAATTTGTCTTTATGAAATAAATAGACAGAAGAATACTAATTAAAAAAAAGGCTCCTACCGGAGCCTTAGTATTTGGCTCCCCAACCTGGGCTCGAACCAGGGACACATGGATTAACAGTCCATTGCTCTACCAACTGAGCTATTGGGGATTATCTTAGAAAGCGAGCATTTTAGCATAAGCTTGCATTATGAATCTAGTCTTCTATAGCTTCTTTAATCCTAGATAAAGCTTCTTTTAGATTATCCATTGATGTAGCAAAAGAAATTCTAAAGTAATTCTCTGCGCCAAATGCTGATCCTGGGACTACAGCAACTCCTTTTGAATCTAACAAATATTCACTAAAAGTTATATCATCATTTTTTTTAATTTTTCCATTTTTATAAAGTGTATCAATTGCATCTTTAGCAAAAGGAAAAGAATAAAAAGCACCTTTTGCATCAATACATTTCAATCCTTTAATCTCGTTAAATGCATTAACAACAAAGGTATGCCTTTCTTTAAATGCATTCAGCATAGGTTTAATGCATGATTGATCTCCTAATAAAGCAGCTTCAGCGGCGGCTTGTGATATTGAGGTAGGATTTGACGTTGATTGTGATTGTAAATTACTCATAGCTGAAATAATTTTTTCAGGCCCTGCTGCAAAACCAATTCTCCATCCTGTCATTGAATAAGCTTTAGAAACACCATTTATAATAATGCATCGTTCTTTCAATTTAGGTTCTACCATTACAATATTGTTAAAAGGCTGGTTATCTAATTTAATATGTTCATATATATCATCGGTTAATATATAAATATCAGGATATTTAAGTAATATTTTACTAAGTTCTTGAAGCTCACTTTTAGAATATACTGACCCAGTTGGATTCGAAGGCGAATTAAGAACAACAATTTTAGTTTTTTTACTAATTGACTCTTCTAACTGTTGAGGAGTCATTTTAAATAATTGATCTATTCCACATCTTACTAAGACCGGTGAAGCCCCAGTAAGCTCTACAATATCTGTATAAGAAACCCAATAAGGTGTTGGAATAATAACCTCATCACCAGTATTTAATAATGCTAGAAATAAATTAAAAATACATTGTTTTCCGCCAACACCTACTATTACTTCATTAATTTTATAAATAAGATTATTATCGCGATTAAATTTTTCAATTACAGCTTTTCTTAGAGATGGTAATCCAGAAACAGGAGTGTACTTTGTAAGACCATTGTTAATTGCTTCAATAGCTGCTTTTTTTATAAAATCAGGGGTATCAAAATCAGGCTCGCCTGCGGCAAGGCCGATAATATCTTTACCTTCAGATTTTAATTTCGCAGCTTTAGCTGTTATAGCAAGTGTTGGAGATTCTTTTATTCGACTTACGCAATTAGATAGCTTTATATTAGACAAAATTTATTCCATTACCCGTTAAAAATTTGATAACTAATTTTACTTAAAAACTCAGTAAGTACAAATATCTTTTTTTATTTTAAAATAATTTCTAATTCAAGAGCTTTGACTTCATCTATTTTTAATAAATTTTTCTGAATAAGTTTTGCCTTAATTAAGTCACCTTTATTTTTATGAAGTATAGCTAGTCTAAATAAGGAATCTGAATTATTTTGATTTAAATCAATAGATTTTCGATAGGCATTAAGTGCAATTTTGTCGTTAGATAATTTTTCATTTGCATAGCCATATTCGTACCAGGCTTCAGAATTTTTACTTTCTTGTTCTGTCCATTCTTTTGCCACATTGGATAATTCAACCCAATCATTTTTTGCTTTTGGGACTGCTATTTTTAGAAAAAATGGTTTTTTATTTTCATCTTCTTCCCATAAGGCTTTACCTTTGATTAAAAAATCTTTTCGCCTTTCTTTTTTTCTTAAACTTTTAAGCCAGTCTATTGGCATTGCATAATAGGATCCATAACCAGTCGTTTTGAACGTATTGATCCCAACTAATTTACCATTCATATCAAATAAACCGCTTCCACTAGCACCCAATCTAAATTTTGCTGAGCTTAAGATAATCTCTGCATTATCATATTCATATGTGGATACTACATAACCTCCAGAGGTTAGTGGAACAGGGGACCCACTTGAATGACCAATTGCTGCAATAGCCTGTCCTTTTTCTAAATCTTTACTACTTCCAATTGGGATTGGATTACGATCTAGATTATGGATGCTAAAAAGACATAGGTCATGCCATGCATCGACTCTAACATCAACAACTGAAAAGCTATCTTCACCTTGAGAAATCCAAGGTTGTTTGGTTCTTCTTAATACATGACAGTTAGTTATAACTTCACCTTTACCTACAATAACTCCAGAGCCATATGCTAGACTCCCACTTTCTGTATAACCTCTTACCATAACTATTGATCCGAATGCTTTTAACATAGATTCTTTGTCAATGGCTACGACAATCGAGGTGTTTGTTAATAATAGTAGTAGTAGAAAAATTTTTTTCATGATTGTGCTTTCTAAGTATGTTGTTAATCTTGTATCTTGACTAATTGTATCTATTAAAGTTCGCAAACTGTTAAAATAAAGTTTTTTTGTTGAAATAACATTTTGAATCAGAAATTTCCTAATAGTCCATTTGAATTATATCAACCATTTTTGCCAGCTGGTGACCAGCCTCAGGCAATTAAACAGTTGGTGCATGGTGTTGAGACTGGGGAAAAATTTCAAACACTTTTAGGCGTTACTGGTTCGGGTAAAACTTTCACTATTGCTAATGTAATTGCAAAAACTGGAAGACCTGCAATAGTTTTAGCGCCAAATAAAACATTAGCTGCTCAACTGTACTCTGAATTTAGGGAATTTTTTCCTAACAACGCAGTGGAATATTTTGTTTCTTATTATGATTATTATCAACCAGAAGCATATGTTCCAGGAAGAGATGTTTTTATTGAAAAAGATTCAAGTATAAATGATCACATCGAACAAATGAGACTTTCTGCCACAAAAGCACTATTAGAAAGAGATGATTCTGTTATTGTTGCTACAGTTTCTGCAATTTATGGTATTGGAGATCCTGTTGATTATCAAGGGATGGTTTTATATATTCAAGTCGGAGAAAAATTACTTCAAAGAAATATTATCTTACGTTTAGTTTCGATGCAGTATACAAGAAATGATTTTGACTTTTCTCGAGGTTGTTTTAGAGTTCGTGGAGATATTATTGATATTTTTCCTGCAGAAAATTCAGAGACTGCTATTAGAATAAGTTTGTTTGATGATGTCATTGAGTCAATAACAGCATTTGATCCTTTAACTGGACAATTATTTGATAAAGTTAAACGTTTTACTGTATATCCTTCTAGTCATTACGTTACCCCAAGAGATACTACTTTAAGAGCGATTGAAAGAATCAAAACAGAATTATCTGAAAGGATAAAAGATTTTGTTAGTCAAAATAAATTAATCGAAGCGCAACGTATTGAACAACGAACGAAGTTCGACATTGAAATGCTAAATGAAATTGGTTTTTGTAAAGGAATAGAAAATTATTCAAGACATTTATCTGGAAGAAAAGCAGGAGAACCTGCTCCTACATTATTAGATTATCTTCCTAATAATTCTCTAATGGTTATTGATGAAAGTCATGTAACAATTCCTCAAATAGGTGGGATGTCGAAAGGGGATAGAGCGAGAAAAGAAAATCTAGTTGATTATGGTTTTCGTCTTCCTTCTGCGCATGATAATAGACCTTTAAGATTTGAAGAATTTGAAGCGGTAATGCGACAATGTATATTTGTAAGTGCAACTCCTGCCGATTATGAAGCAGCTCATTCAAAGTTGATTATTGAACAAGTTGCACGTCCTACAGGTCTAGTTGATCCTAAGATAATTGTAAAACCAGCAGACACTCAAGTGGATGATTTATTAAGTGAGATTAAAGATAGAGTTGACTCAAAGGAGAGAGTTTTAGTTACAACTTTAACCAAGCGAATGGCTGAAGACTTAACTGATTATCTTAATGAACATGCAGTAAAAGTAAGGTATCTTCATTCAGAAATTGATACTGTTGAAAGAGTTGAGATTATTAGAGATTTAAGAATTGGTAAATTTGATGTAGTTGTTGGAATTAATTTACTAAGAGAGGGTTTAGATATTCCAGAAGTATCCCTCGTAGCAGTTTTAGATGCAGATAAAGAGGGATTTTTAAGGTCTGAAAGATCATTAATTCAAACAGCTGGAAGAGCTGCAAGAAATCTTAATGGACAAGTGATTTTTTATGCCAATAAGGTTACTAAAAGTATGCGGTTAGCAATTGATGAAACAGAAAGAAGAAGAAAAAAACAGATGAAATTTAATTCAGATAATAATATTACCCCAGTTGGAATTATAAAAAAAGTTAAAGATATTATTGAAACACTTGAAGATGAAGAAGAGCATAAAAGACAGCGAACTTTATCAAAAGAAAATAGAAAATATGAAGACTTAACAGAACCAGAAATAATTAAAGAGATATCAAAATTGGAAAATTCAATGCAGACAGCTGCAAAAAATCTGGAATTTGAAAAAGCAGCCAATATTAGAGATCAAGTTAAATATTTAAAAGAGAAAATTTATGGTGCTAATATTAAGGATAGAATTTAATTTTTAAATGTCATTGATTTAATTAAAAAAAACAATATAATACTGTTCTTTATCCTTGCTTCACAACATTAATGTTGGAGGCTACAACCATAAGGAAATTTTATGCGACACTATGAGTTAGTATTTATTGTTCATCCAGATCAGAGTGAACAAGTCCCGGCAATGATTGAAAAATATCAAGCATTAATTAAAACAAGCAAAGGCGTAATTCATCGCCTGGAAGATTGGGGTCGACTTCAGCTTGCATATCCAATACAAAAAATTCATAAAGCTCATTATGTTTTAATGAATATTGAATGTAATTTAGAGACATTAGCTGAAATAGAGCACACCTTTAAGTTTAATGATGCAATTATTAGACATCTTCTTTTTGCAACTAAAGCTCCTGTTACCGCTCAATCACCTATGATGAAGGAAGAAAAATCTAAATCTTTAGTTGGCGACAGTGACACTGAAGAGGGTTCAAAAAAAGAAAATATTAAAGAGCCTATTAAAAAAGAAGAAGGCGAAGGAGAATAAAATGGCAAGAGATATGTATAAAAGAAGGCGTTATTGTAGATTTTCTGCAGAAGGAATTGAAGAGGTTGATTATAAAGATGTAGCTCTTTTAAAAGACTTCATAAGTGAAAATGGTAAATTAATTCCAGCAAGAATAACAGGCACTAAATCAAGATATCAAAGACAACTAACAACAGCAGTGAAACGTGCGCGATTTTTAGCACTTTTACCGTTTACTGATAAACACTAAGGAGTATTTATGGAAATAATTTTATTAGAAAAAATTGTAAACCTTGGTGAACTTGGGGACATAGTTAATGTAAAAGATGGTTATGGAAGAAATTTTTTAATTCCTCAAGGTAAAGCTAAAAGAGCTAATGCAGAAAATAAGGCAGAATTTGAATCTAAACGGGCAGAAATAGAAAAACAACAAGCTGCGTTATTAAAAGCCGCCCAAAAAAGAGCTAAAGAGTTTGATGGTTTTGAGCTAGAAATAACTCAAAAATCAGGTATTGATGGAAAGCTTTTTGGGTCGGTTACTAATATTGATATTACAGAATCTGTCACTAATGCTGGTCATGAGATTGTTAAGTCAGAAATTAGAATGCCTGATGGCCCAATTAAGCTTACTGGAGAGCATATGATTACTTTAGTGCTTCATCAAGAGGTTACAATCCAATTTAAGCTTACCGTGATTGGCGAAGAATAAAAATAATTTTTTTTGATTTTTTAGGCTGCCAATAGGGCAGCTTTTTTTTTATTGGTTATAATCATATTATGGCTGATGATAAAATTAATAATTTAAAATTACCTCCTCATTCAATTGAAGCTGAACAATCTTTATTGGGTGGGCTATTAATTGATAATTCTGCGCATGCTCAAATCACCGATATTATTTCAGTTAAAGATTTCTACAGGCAAGATCACCGCTTAATTTTTACACACATCATTGATCTTATTAATCTTGATAATCCAGCAGATGTAATTACAGTTGCTGAATCCTTAGAAAAAAAATCTGAGTTAGCTTCAACTGGTGGAGTCGCCTACCTTGGAAGTCTTGCAGAAAATATGCCATCAGTTGCCAATATTCGTGGATATGCAAAAATCATTCGTGATAATTCTGTTTTGCGTAATTTAATTACGGTTGGATCTGATATTGTCGAGGGGGCTTTTTCTCCTAAAGGTAAAGAAGCTCAAGCATTGTTGGATGAAATGGAAGCAAAATTGTTCTCAATTGCTGAAGATCAAAACAACAGGTTGGGTTATAAAGATTTTCAAAAAGTTGTTGCTGATGTTGTTAGAAACCTTGAAGAAAGAGGACAAAATCCTGGAACTGTAACTGGTTTATCAACTGGCTTTACTGATTTAGATAAATTAACAACAGGATTACATGGAGGTGAATTAGTTATAATTGCAGGAAGACCTTCTATGGGTAAAACAGCTTTAGCAATGAATATTGCAGAAACTTGCGCACTTAAACAAAATAAAGCGGTAGCAATATTTTCTATGGAAATGGGCGCTGAACAAATAGTAACTAGACTCTTAGGATCTGTTGCTAAAGTTCATCAACAAAAAATGCGAACAGGTGAATTAACTGAAGCTGACTGGGCAGAAATAGCCGATGCTTTAGGAAAGCTAAATGAGGCTCCACTTTTTATAGATGAGGGATCAGCTCTAAATTCTTATGAACTTAGAGCACGTGCCAGAAGATTACATCATTCTACAGAGGGAGGCTTAGGTTTGATTGTTGTTGACTATATTCAACTGATGTCTCCTTTAGGGAATGGAAATGGAGAAAATCGTGCTACAGAAATATCTGAGATTTCCCGGTCTTTAAAATCACTTGCTAAAGAATTAAATATTCCAGTGATTGCTTTATCTCAGTTGAATAGAAATGTAGATAGTCGTCCAGATAAAAGACCACAAATGTCAGACTTGAGAGAGTCTGGGGCTATAGAGCAAGACGCAGACGTCATTATGTTCATATATCGTGAGGAAGTCTATAATCAAGAAACGCTCGATAAGGGTATAGCTGATATTATTTTAGCAAAGCAGAGAAGTGGGCCAATTGGAGATATAAAACTGACATTTGTTGGAGAATATACTCGTTTTGAGAATTACGCTAACCCTGGATATGAGTCTGGCTATTAAAATTCAATGAGACCATTAAAAGCAACTATAGATCATAAAGCATTATTATTTAACTTCAATTATATAAAAAAAATAGCTAGCAAAAGTAAAGTAATGTCTGTTCTAAAAGCTAATGCATATGGTCACAATTTACTGGATGTTGCAAAGACATTGATGAAGTCTGATGGGTTTGCGATTCTTTCTATTGAAGAAGCTATTTTATTAAGGAAAAATGATTTTAATCAATCTATTTTATTATTAGAGGGATTTTTTGAAAAAGACGAAGTAAAAATTGCTTCAAAATTAAGAATTAATGTTGTTGTTCATAATCAGAGACAAATTGATTTAATTGATCAAGTTAAACCAGACATACCAATTAATATTCATTTAAAAATTAATACAGGTATGAACAGATTGGGTTTTCCTTCCTCTGAAGTCGATTACCTTTTAGAATCACTGAATAGTAATTCATATATTGCAGATATTACTTTAATGACCCATTTTGCTACAGCGGATGAAAAAGAGGGAATTGATAAGCAATTTAAGGTATTTACCCAAATTGCCGATAATTATAATTATCCTGTATCTTTAGCAAATTCTGCAGCAATTATTAAATTTCCTGAATCGAGATTAGATTGGATTCGGCCTGGAATTATGCTTTATGGTCTTTCTCCATTTCAAGATAAAACGGCTCAAGATCTAGGATTAAAACCTGCTATGGCATTAACCTCTGAAATCATTGCACTTCAAGTTATTAAATCTGGAGAATCAGTTGGATATGGATCAGATTTTATAGCAAAGCAAAATATGAAGATTGGAGTTGTAGCTTGTGGTTATGGAGATGGTTATCCTCGTCATGCAAAAAAGGGAACACCTGTTTCAGTTGATGGAAATTTAACTTGCTTGGTAGGCCGAGTTTCAATGGATATGTTATATGTTGATTTATCTAGTGTGCCGGAGGCCCATATTGGATCAAAAGTTGAATTATGGGGTGAAAGTATTTCAGTTGATTCTGTGGCTCAATTTTCAGGAACTGTAGGTTATGAACTTGTTTGTGCCATATCTGCTTCTCAAAGAGTTCCTCTAAGGAATATTAATGCCTAAAACTAAAATAATTTATCAATGCAAAGAATGTGGTGGCCAATCTACTAAATGGCAAGGTCAATGTCCTCATTGTTTTGCATGGAATACTCTAGTTGAAGAAGTGATTGAAAGCAAAAGTATTAAAAGATATGCATCTTTGGCGAAAACAAACGCACTAACAAAATTAGATGAGGTTGAAACAATAGATATTTTAAAAAGGAAAACTAAAATTTCTGAATTTGATCGAGTCTTAGGCGGTGGATTTGTTCCTGGTGGAGTAATCTTATTAGGAGGTGACCCAGGAATTGGTAAGTCCACAATATTAATTCAAGCTTTATCAAAAATAACACAATCACCTGACGAGCCCTGCAATGTGATTTATATTAGCGGTGAAGAATCTTCACAGCAAATAGCAATGCGAGCGAAACGACTTGAGTTAGAAGTTTCAGATATTTCAATTTTATCTGAGATTAATTTAGAGAAAATAATGAAAACAATTGAAAAAGATAAGCCTGATGTTGTTGTAATTGACTCGATACAAACAATCTTCTCAGAAGAGCTTTCATCTGCTCCAGGGTCAGTAACGCAAGTAAGAGAGTGTTCGGCACAGTTGACAAGAATAGCAAAACAATTAGATATTGCAATGATACTGGTTGGACATGTAACTAAAGAAGGGACATTAGCTGGCCCCAGAGTATTGGAGCATATTGTTGATACTGTTCTATATTTTGAAGGAGACCCAAGTTCAAGTTTCAGAATGATTCGAGCATTCAAGAATAGATTTGGAGCTGTAAATGAATTAGGTGTGTTTGGCATGACTGAGAAAGGCCTCAAAGAAGTCACTAATCCATCAGCTCTTTTTTTATCGCATCATAATAAACAAGTTAATGGCTCATGTATTAGTTGCATTCAAGAAGGTTCAAGACCAATGTTAATTGAGATTCAAGCCCTAGTTGATGCTACTCATGGTCAATCACCTAAAAGGCTTTCTGTTGGATTAGATCAGAATCGATTAGCGATGTTGTTAGCATCATTAAATAGGCATGCTGGAGTGGCATGTTACGATCAAGATGTTTTTGTAAATGCGGTTGGTGGAGTTAAAATAACAGAGCCTGGAGTTGATCTGGCAATACTATGTGCGATTGTCTCTTCATTTAAAAATCAACCATTAGATAATAAAACTGTAATTTTTGGAGAAATTGGTTTAGCTGGAGAAGTAAGACCGGTTCAAAGAGGGCAGGAAAGATTAAAAGAAGCGGCAAAGTTAGGTTTTACAAAAGCAATTATTCCAAAAGCAAATCAAGCCAAACAAAAAATAAAAGGTATTGATGTGTTACCAGTTGAAAATTTATCGCAAGCTTTAGAATTAATTATTAATTAAATTCAAATTAAAAAGAGCACATAAAGTGATCTGAAATTTTTCAAATTTTGTTAATAATATTTTTTGATTAAGTATGTTGTTTGGTTGATTACTGATAATTTTAGATAGTAATGCATAGTATATGTTGGCCATAATAAGTCCTGGTTTTTGATTTTTTTTATCAATTTCAGGTAAATTTGAAATTGCTAGCTTATAAAAATAAATAGCACGTTTAGCTTGATCTAGAACGAGTTCTTCCATCTTTTTATCTTGAATAAAATTTAAAATTTCTGTTTCAGTAATATTAAATTTATTTAATTCTTCAAGAGGAATATAAATACGATTTCGTTTTGCATCATCTCCTAAATCTCTAATTATATTTGTTAGCTGAAGGGCAATCCCTAAATTATGTGCATATTTTAAAGTTGCATTATCTTCATAACCAAATATATGCGCAGAAAGAATTCCAACAGTAGATGCAACCCTATAACAATAAAGCTGCAATTCTTTAAAATTCTTATACCGATTTAAATCAAGATCCATCTCCATACCATCAATAATTTCAATAAAATAGGGCTTACTCAGATTAAACTTTGAAATATATGGTTTTAAAGCCTTGGTAACTTGATGTTGAGGTTTGTTTTCAAATAGTTGATTAATTTCGAATCGCCACCAATTTAATTTTTTCTTACTTGCCTCATATTCATCTGATTCATCAACTATATCATCAACTTCTCTGCAAAATGCATATAGAGCAATAAGAGCATTTTTTTTATCTTTTGGTAAAAAGATAAAAGCTGACAAAAAGTTAGAATGACTTTTTTTTGTGACTTCATTGCAATATTCTTGTGGATTCATTTTAAAAGGATACATCGACAAAATAATACTAGCCAATCTAATTTTGATAATTTAGGAGGGTTATTAAATAAATCACAATTATCTTTTCGCATTCTTTCAATTAATAAACTGATAGCAGCTAGCATAATTTTTATTTGAAGGCTGAGTCTACCTTTTGTATTATTTTTTAATGGAACTCCTTTGTTTAAGATTAATTGAACTCTATTTAACCAAAATTCTTTAAATATTTTCCAATTATTATTAAATGTTTTATTGTGAATATCTGAAATAGTAAGATTAAATCTTTTCATTTCATTTGTTGGGATATACAACCTGTCCTTTAAGATGTCTTCATAAAAATCCTGAGCCATTCCAATTAGTGCAAAAGCCTGACATATTGTATTTGAATATTTTATATTTTGTTTAGTATTTTGATTAAATAAGCTTAAAATCATTTCTCCTGCTGGAGCGGCAGCATTATCTGTATAATTTGTGAGTTGCCCAAAATTATTGTAACGATTTTTAGTAATATCTTGTTTGAAAGCTTTAATAAATCTTTTAAATAAATTAATTGAAATTGAAAAATTATCAATTATTTTAAAAATATCTTGAAATAGTGGGTCTACATTTTGATCATTATTTTGGATTTTTTTTAAGCTTTCTTCGTAAACTTGAATCTGCATTAATCTTTCTTTTTTAGTTAAATTTCTTTCATCAGCAATATCGTCACCAGTGCGGGCAAACTGATAGAGAATTATCGCGGCTTCTCGGATTTTTTTAGGATATAAAAGTGTAGCCACAGGAAAGTTTTCATAATGTTTTTTCTTTTCCCTTCCTTGCTTCAAGGTAATATAATGTTTCATAAATAAAGTATGCCATAGTTATTTTATTATATTTTTTATCATAGGAAATTTAATGTTTGGTGTTATCGGTGGAACAGGATTAGATAAAATAGAAGGCTTAGTAGTTGAAAAACATGAAACTATTAAAACACCTTATGGAGAGACTTCGGAGCCATTGGCTTTTGGGTCAATTGCGGGTCAATTAATGATTGTCTTTATAGCAAGGCATGGTAAAAATCATTCCATTGCCCCGCATTTAATTAACTATCAAGCAAATATATGGGCGCTTCATTCTGTTGGAGTAAAGAATCTCATAGGCATAAATACTGTTGGATCAATTGATACAAAATTATTGCCAGGTGATTTTGTATTTCCAGATCAAATTATTGACTATACATATTCCAGAAAAAATACTTTTTTCGATGGAGTAGACAATCCAATTCAGCATATCGATTTTACCTATCCATTTGATACTAATTTACGCAATCATTTTTCGAAAGCTTCAACAAACCTTAAATTAAGACACCATCCAAGCGGTGTTTATGCATGCGTCCAAGGTCCTCGCCTTGAGTCAGCTGCTGAAATTAATCGATATGAAAATGATGGAGTAGATATTATTGGAATGACTGGGATGCCAGAAGCTTCTCTTGCAAGAGAAATTGGTTTAAATTATGCATTAATATGCCCAGTTGCAAATCACGCAGCCGGAAGAGGATTAAATAAAGATGGAATTTCTCATGAAGAAATTAATGCAAATTCACAAAAAATGGCTTTAAATATTGAAAATTTAATAAAAGGAATTATTGAGTCTTATGGCAATTAAAGAAATAATCAAGATGGGTCATCCTTTATTACTTGAAAAAGCAAAACCGGTTACTGAATTCGATACTCCTGAATTACATAAATTAGTGGAAGATATGATTGAAACAATGGAGTCCGAAAATGGCGCAGGTTTAGCCGCACCTCAGGTTAACGAAGGCATTCAATTAGTTATCTTTGGGTATGATACTGAACGATATCCAGATGCCGAAGACGTCCCATTCACTGTTCTAATTAATCCAACAATAAGACCTTTAACTAAAGAAACTGAGGATGGATGGGAAGGGTGTCTCTCTGTTCCTGGCATGAGAGGTTTAGTTCCTAGGTATAAAAAAATTAATTACAAAGGTTTTGATCAGTATGGCAAACCAATTGATAGGGATGTGGAAGGGTTTCATGCAAGAGTTGTTCAACATGAATGCGATCATTTAATTGGAATGCTTTATCCATTGAGAATAAAAGATTTAAGATTTTTTGGTTTTGAAGATACATTATTTTCTGAATAAAGTTTCAAGATAATTCTTCCATATGATAAAATTCGCACTCCGGAAGAGTGGCAGAGTGGTTTAATGCACCGGTCTTGAAAACCGACGTGGGTTAACGCCCACCGTGAGTTCGAATCTCACCTCTTCCGCCATATTTTTTACTAAAACCTTTTTACAATCCATTTGCCCACTTAATTATCTGGGGGTAAACTGGTCTTATGAAAAAACTACTCCTACTCTTAATAATTCCTATGTTAGGCCTTAGTAAAGAAGTTTTTA
>JBELCI010000011.1:0-390011 GCA_042094875.1 OM43 beta proteobacterium | reverse complement strand
GCAAATTTAAATAGAGATTTAGGTGGTGTTTGTATGAGACTCTTTGGGAAAGGGCTGATTAAGTTTTCAAACCATTGCAACATTTAAATTGAGCACTCCTAAAAAGATAAATATTTAATTAATTAAAAATTATTATTAGAGATAATATTAATTGAAGAACAAAAATGCAAACAGAAAGAAAATGAAGAAGAGTAAATATTTTTTTTGCATTCTTAACGCCCTTTAATTCTAAATCTCTATATTTATTAACTTGAGGAGTAATAATAAATTGATTTATAAGAAATCCAAAAAATATAATTATTGACAAACTTTGATCAAATAAATTTGATTCTTGAAAGCTGAAAAAAATTAGTAAGCCAGATAATATAAGACCAAAATTAAATAACCTTGGAAAAAACATCCTTAAAAAATTTTTGGTATCATCAGCTGACAAAATTTTAAAAACAACTGGTGACACTAGAATCATGAAAGAAATCATGGCTCCAAATAATGCTGCTGCAAGAAAATTTACCATCTAATTTTGTCAGTCCGCGACAAATTTTAATACAGCACTATTAATACAATAGCGCATGCCGCTTGGTGGAGGGCCATCATTGAACACATGGCCTAAATGAATCCCTGAGCTTGCGCTTAGAACTTCTATTCTATTACCATCTTCTTTAAAAACTAGCGAACCAGGTATAGGATCAAAAAAACTTGGCCAACCAGTCCCGCTTGTAAATTTTGTGTCACTTCTAAATAGCTTTTCCCCTGTAAGCGGATCAACATAATATCCTGGTTCTTTATTATCTAATAAGGAACCACTAAATGCTGGCTCCGTTCCGCTTTCAAAGGCTATTCTTTTTTGCTCAGGGCTAAGAGTTTGTAAGCCAAACCAGCGCCAAAATTCTTGCTTGTTGCCATCATAACCAGTATATCTTGCAGTTTCTTTTCCATCTTCGAACATTACGATAGTGGGTGTCGCCCACACTGCTTCTGTTAAGCTCCATCCAGTTGGTGCCTCAAAATTATAGGTTTTATTTATTTTATAATTTGATTTCCAATTATCTGTAACATCTTTATTAAATGCCTTACATGAACCACAAGTCACTGACTCATAAACTATAAGCTGCTTTTTATCTAGTTTAGTTCCGTCTAAAGTTTTTTTAGTAGTATCCAATTTAAGATATTCAGCCTGTGATGTTGATAAAAAAAATGTAATAAGAAAAAAAAATATAAAGTATTTAGTAAGTTTAAACAATGTCGGTAAAGTTAGCATAAATTTCCTAATTCATATTAAATTTAGTAATAAATGATGATTCGTAAGAGAGTAATTTTCAAACAAAGTTCTAAAAATTTATAAAGTTGATAATAACGGATTTTTAATTAGTATAAAATTTAATAGGATACAAATAAAAAAAGTATTATAATTTCGCTGAACTATATCGTAAAACATTTATCGTAAATATCAGGAAAAAAACTTGAGTTTGTATTAAGATGGATAAAATAGACGTAATAATCATTGGTGCCGGAATAGCTGGTATAACTACAGCCTATTACTTACAAAAAAACTTTCCTAACATTACATACAAAATAATGGAGTCAAGGAGTGACGTTGGCGGCACTTGGGACCAAATGAAGTTTCCTGGTGTTCGTGCAGATAACGATATGTATACCTATGGATTTAGTTTTAATCCTTGGCAAGGGTCAATAATAGGCAAAGGCCAGGAGATAAAAAGATATATAAATGATACTGCAGAAAAATTTAATATTAAAGAACACATAATATTTGATACACAGGTTTCAGAATTATTTTGGAAGAATAATCAATGGACAACAAAAACTAATCATAAAAATTTTACTAGCCAATATGTGATTTGCTCCACTGGATCACGTGATCGTAAAAATCCTCATTTACCAAAGTTTAAAAACGAAAACAAATACCAAGGAAAAATTGTACATACCCAAGCTTGGGGAAATACAAACTATAAAGATAAAAATGTAACTATTATTGGAAGTGGATGTACGGCTATAACTATGGCACCATCCATAATAAAAGAAGCGAAAACAGTAACACTAGTTCAACGTAGTCCTGCATGGATAATAAATATTGATAGTCAAGAAAAATCATCTCGAGGTTATAAAACATTTGAAGTCTTAAAAGATTATATATTTAGTAGATTTTTTAAAAAGTCTCTTAGAAAGAAAATAATAGCTACCGATCCTTATTATAATGAAACTACCACGCCGTCATATGATTATTGGGACCAGCGCCCTGCTTCAAGTTTAGACCAAGATTATTTTAGAGCTGTAGAATCAAACAAAGTATCAATAGAACGACAGGGAATTAGTAACTGGGAAACAACTGGTGTTAAATTACAAAATGGAAAAGTTATCCATAGCGATATTACAGTCATGGCGACAGGTGGTAATGCACAATTATTAGGTGGTATTGATATTTTTGTTAACGATAAAAAAGTAAATATTAATAGTACTAGTTGGTACAGGGGCATGATGTTTAGCGGAATACCAAATCTTTTCGCTCATGCTGGGTATATTAATTTTAGTTGGACTGCTAGATGTGAAATAGTTAGTCGGCGTATTTGCAGAACAGTCGACTACATGAAGAAAAAACAATTAACAAGCTGCACCCCAAAATATTTAGGTGAAAAATCAAAGCCATCAATACAGGCAAATTATGTATTACGAGCAATGGATCAGTTTCCTAATAGGACTTATAAATTTTATCAAAATTACTTAGTAGAATATTTAATATTTAAATGGACAAAAATTAACGACGGAGCAGTAGATTTTAAATAATTAAAGGAATACACCTATGAAACTCGAATCAATAGCACTTCATCATGGTTATGAATCAGAAAAAAACGACCAAAAAGCAGCATCAACCCCAATTTATCAAACTTCTGGATTTACCATTGATGATACGCAGCATGGTGCAGATTTATTTGATCTTAAGGTCGAAGGGAATATTTATACAAGAATAGGAAATCCTACTAACGATGTTCTTGAAAAAAGAGTGGCTGAAATGGAAGGTGGTATTGCTGCATTATCTCTTGCTTCAGGGATGGCTGCAATTACTTATGCAATCCAGACTATTACAAGAGCAGGTGATAATATTGTGAGTACCAATCAGTTATATGGAGGAACATATAACTGTTTTACTCATAGCTTCCCTAAACAAGGCATTAATGTGAAAATGGTCGATGGAGCAGATTTTAAGGGGATTGATGAGGCAATTGATGAAAAAACCAAGGCTTTATATTGTGAGTCCATTGGTAATCCTTTAGGAAATATTATTGACCTAGAGAAGTTTGCAGCTATTGCTCATAAACACGGTATTCCTTTGATTGTAGATAATACTGTAGCCACACCTTATTTATGTAGGCCTATTGATTTTGGTGCAGACATTGTTATTCATTCCCTTACAAAATACATAGATGGCCACGGAGCAACGATAGGTGGAATTATTGTTGATTCTGGAAAATTTGATTGGGCAAAAGAGCCTAAAAAATATCCTATGCTGAATGAACCAGATCCCTCTTACCATGGAGTTGTATATACCAAAACATTTGGACCTGCTGCTTTTATTGGCTGTTGTCGAGTTGTTCCTTTGCGAGAAACAGGAGCATGTTTGTCTCCAAATAACGCCTATATAATAATGCTTGGGCTTGAATCATTGGGGGTAAGAATGGAGCGACATTGTGAAAATGCACTTGCGTTAGCAAAATATCTAGAAAAACATGATCGTGTGGAATGGGTAAATTATGCTGCTCTACCAAATGATAAATATAATGATGTGTGTAAAAAAATTACGAAGGGCCAAGCATCAGGTATTATCAGTTTTGGCATCAAAGGTGGAAAAGACGCAGGGGCTAAATTTATAGATGCGCTTCAAATGATTTTGAGAGTGCTTAGTATGGGAGATGCTAAATCACTTGCTTGTCATCCTGCATCAACTTTGCATAGACAATTAACTTCAGAACAAAAAGCCTTAGCAGGCGTAAGTGAAGATTTGATAAGAATTTCAGTGGGTATTGAGCATATTGATGACATTATTCAAGATGTTGAGCAGGCCATTGAAGCTTCAAAAAAATAAATATTTAAATTACTGTTTCTTTTTCTCTTCCTCAAATGCTATTTGACAATGTTTAAGTTTGTTAAAACGATACTTTGCAAATTTCTTATAAAGATATTTTGCAAGTGGATAAATAATAGGAAGAGAAATAATAAGATTTAAATATTTAAAATAAGGTAATTTCTTCCAAATAACGATAAATGCATCCACTCCTATGTAAAAGTTACCTTCACTATCTTTTACATGAAGATATAAAAGTGCATCCACTAGTTTAATATTTGCAAGCTTTAAATCTAATTTTGAAGATGAAATCCCTAGCCAATTTAATGAGTTTTTTGGTGCAATTTTTTTATAAAAATTAATTTCTTTAGAACAAATTTTACATCTATCATCATAAAAGACAGAAAGCATAAATTTTAACTCCTTGTTTTATATATTTTTTTTAGTCTTTTGTTTTATAAAATTATTAGCTTTATTAAAAATGATTTCTTTTCTCTCAGGATCCATTCTATTAAGTGAATTACATATAATCGAAAGTCTAGGGTTTTTCTGAAAAAATGATTCATTATCAGATATAAAGCTCCAATAAAGACCATCTAATATTTCACACCACTCCCCCTTTTTATAATTACTCATTTTTAAAATATAATTTGATCCACAAGAATAAGGTTTGGTGGCAAATAATCCTCCATCAGCGAAGGTTCCCATTCCATAAACATTTGGGGTCATAACCCAATCTGCTGAATCAACAAACATTTCCATAAACCATTTATAAATCTCAGTTGGGTGAATTCTAGATAAATTCATTATGTTTGCAACAATCATTAGCCTTGGAATATGATGAGTGTATCCATAGTTAACACAATCTTTAATTGTATCGTCAAGAGGAATAATGCCTGTTGTCCCTTCATACCAATCCTTTGTTAAATACCTATCATGATTCCAAAAGTTTCCATTTGATTCATCCTGTCCGTTTAGGTTGTAAATCCCTCTAATAAACTCTCTCCAACCAATGACTTGTCTTATAAATCCTTCAAGAGAATTTAAAGGAAATTGTTTTTTTTTATGATAAATAAAAGTTTTATCTATAACTTCTTGAGGAGTTATTAAGCCGATATTTAATAATGGACTTATTGCGCTATGAAATAAAAAATTATTGTCTAAATCTATAGCATCTTCATATTTGCCAAAATTTTCAAGTTTATTTTCTAAAAAATCATCAAGTAATTCATGTGCTTGCTCTCTATTAAAAGGAACCCAATGATTATTTATAGTTCCTGGATGTTCTTTAAATTTTAAATTAACTATTTTTTTTAAATCATCTAAATAAATAGAAGATCGATTTTTAGGTTTTTCTGGCAGGTTAATATCTTTGGGCAATTTTTTTCTATTATCCGCATCAAATGACCATTTACCTCCAATAGGCTTATTTTTTTCATCTACCAAGATTTGTAAATCTTTTCTCATCATTTGAT
Organism: OM43 beta proteobacterium; assembly: GCA_042094875.1. Taxonomy (GTDB): domain Bacteria; phylum Pseudomonadota; class Gammaproteobacteria; order Burkholderiales; family Methylophilaceae; genus BACL14. Next base: position 384,461 of record JBELCI010000011.1, on the reverse strand, counting down.
AAAAACTAGCCATTCTAAGAATTTTAGTGGTTTTTGAAAATTTCAAAAATTTATCTCTTGGGCAAAAAAACATTGGTGAAGGTAGTATAGAAAATTTAATAGAATTGTTATCTAGAAAATTTTTAATTTTATTTTCAAATTTATAGTCTTCTATTTCATAGAAAATAACCTCATCAATCTTTTCCTTTTTTATTGCTTTTAATAACTTTAATTCATATGGCTCAATAAATTCAGGCTCATCGATTGAGGTATAAATTACTTTGAATCCTTTCTCTATTAACGCATCACGATATTCCCTCATAGCAACTAAAAAATTCAAAATTTTTAATTTATGATTTTTAGGCTCAGAGCATAATTCTTCATCTTCCGCCATAAATATAATTGGTGACCCTAGTTTAGTAATTTCACTTATAGGGAACAATTGATTGCCTAATATTATTTGAATTTTTTTCATACTAATTCCAAAGCTCTTGATAACTGGAATCTGGATCGTAAATCTTTTTTTGTTTTTCAATATTAAAATGTCTACCCCCTCGAGGATCGGCCCCAAATCCTGATATATATAGCCAATTTCCTAGATTACTGTAAGTATCATAATCAATGAGTTGAAATTCAAACCATGCAGCACCTGCCCTCCAATCACAAGCTAATTCATTTATAAGATAGCTGGCAACTAATTGCCGCATTCTATTTGATAAAAATCCAGTTTGTTTAAGTTCTATCATGCCTGCATTAACAAATTTATTATCAGTTTTTCCTTCTGTCCATAATTTAAACTTAATATCATCATGATTTATATTTTTTTGTGATGAATTAAGGTCAGTAATATAAAAAATTTTTTCTTCATTTTTTATCATTGAGAACCTGAAATAATCACGCCAAAGTAATTCAAAAAATATCCAATAAGTGCTTTCATTTTTTATTACTTTATTTTCATAGTTTTTAAGATACCAAAATATCTGTCTTGCTGATATGAATCCCATAGCAAGCCAGGGTGAAAACTTTGTTGAAAAACTTTCGCCCATTAAATTATTTCTAGTTTCTTTATAAATTTTTGGTTTTTCTGTCTGAAAATAATCAGTTAGATGTGATATCCCTGATTTTTCTCCCCCTCTAAAATTTTTATTAGAAATTGGAAAAGAGCTTTTTTCGTAATTTTTAGAATTAGCTCTTAATAAAATTGATTGATTGTCTGTGATAGGCTTTACATTTGATATTTCTTTTGTAAGCTTAATAGGGTCGTTAGGCTTAATTTCATTACCCTCTATGGCTCTTCTAAAGACAGAAAAGATATTAGGTAATTCTTCTAAAGAAAAAGGGAGTTGCTTTTGACTATAAAGTGATGATTGCCACATTTGATTTACATTAATATTCATATCGCTAAGAGCTTTTACTTTTCTTATTTCATCGGCAGCTAGATTTGATTCACAAAAAATACTATTAATTTGGTATTTTTTGACTAAAATATTTAAAATTTTGACTGCATCATCCATATATTCATTTAAAGAATGTCCAAATTTTTTTAATTCTTTTTTTAAATCTTGAAGGCCTTGAGATAAAAATAGCTTTCGATGTTCTGACATCTTTTTAAAACCCCAAGAACAGTTTTTTTCATTTTCAATATCATGAACATAAACAAATAAAATCTCATCCAACTCCTCTAAAGCAAAATTTAGTGAAAGATTGTCATTTAATCTAAGATCATTTCTAAACCAATATATACCCTTCATATTATTCTCGAATCATTCTTGAATGGAACAGATAATAAAGACTCTTAATTTAATTTCTAGTTCAGTTAAGAAAAACAAATATTGACTAATATTTTAGGAAGGTTCGTAATTTATAAAATCTGGTCGAATAAGCTCACATTTGCCTTTAAAGTGATAAGGTCTATCCCATCCTCTTATAATTTCAATTTCTCCCGTTTTTCGATCTATGTGAAATGAAAATCCAATTGAACCATCAGTATCCATCTCTTTCATGGTGACAGTATCTTTATCAACATTTAAGAATTGATTTCCATGGATTCGATGGACCAAAGTGTTGCTTACAATATTAATCATTTCAACAGCTGACTCATCTCCACATTTTAGATTGTCACAATAAAGATCAGAATTGCCTTTACAAATTAAATTAACACTCAGAACTTCAGCAAAGATCAAATTAGGTATAAATAAAAGAAGTAGAAGTGTTTTCATTAAAGTAATAAATTAAGATTGGGATAATTTCTAAATCTTAACTTAGCTAAACTAAAATATCTATATAAATAGAGAAGACTGCTAGAATAAAATAGATGATCAAACAAGCTTACAAAAAAATTGGGTTTTGGATTGGATTAGTATTATTTTTTCTTATTTTATTTAGCCCCACTCCTCAAACCCTTTCGTTTGAAGCCTGGCATGTTGCAGCAGTTGCACTTCTTATGGCTGCATGGTGGGGTACTGAAGCAATTCCATTGCCTGTAACAGCCCTTTTACCACTAGCATTATTCCCATTATTGCAAATTAGTGATTTTCAAACTGCTGCTATTTCTTATGCTAATCCAAATATTTTTTTATTTATGGGAGGATTTATACTAGCCCTAGCAATTCAATCTTCAGGTCTTCATAAGAGACTAGCCTTAAGTGTTATATCAGTAATAAACGATTCAGCAACTAATCTGATCGGTGCTTTTATGGGTATTTCTTTTTTTATCAGCATGTGGGTGATGAATACTTCAACTACACTAATGCTTTTACCAATTTGTTTAGCTATTTGTTCTAATATCAAAGAAAGTATTCCAGTAATATCCAAAAAAGAATTCAATAATTTTGAAATATCTTTGCTTTTAGGTATTGCGTATGCTGCATCAATTGGGGGTATGTCAAGTTTAGTTGGTACTGCGCCTAATATTGTTTTTGCTGGATTTATGCAAGAAAATTTTTCTATTGAAATTTCATTTCTAGGCTGGATGAAAGTAGCATTACCTATAGGGTTAATTATGCTTATCACTGCATTTATAACTTTAACTAAAATTATTTATCCATCAAATTTTATATTTAATACAACTGCTAGAAAAAAAATTAATCTTACTTTAAATAAATTAGGGCCTATGAGTAAAGATGAAAAAAAAGTACTTTTAGTTTTTATTATTACTGCTCTATTATGGGTAACTCGAACATATATTAACGAATATAAAATTATCACAGGTCTCACAGATGCTGGAATAGCAATTATCGCAGCAATTAGTTTATTTATTATTCCATCACAAAATAAAAAAACTGAGTTACTAGTTTGGAATGAAGCAAAAAAATTACCTTGGGGACTCTTGATTCTATTTGGCGGAGGATTATCACTTGCAAAAGCAATTAATAGCTCAGGTTTAGGTCAATGGTTAGGTGAAGCATTTATTTTAGTTATTGATTTTGAACCATGGATTTTAGTTTTGTTGATTATTACTTTTATTATATTTTTAACTGAGCTCACTTCTAACACTGCAACTACCTCAACTTTTTTACCAATTGCAGCTTCTATTGCTGTTGCATTATCAGTATCGCCATCAAGTATCGCCATACCCCTAGTTTTGGCTTCAAGTTTAGCCTTTATGCTTCCTGTTGCTACACCTCCAAATGCAATTGTTTATGGTTCAGGTAAATTAACTATTAAAAATATGATAAAAGCGGGATTTGTTTTAAATTTAGCTGGAATAATTTTTATTTCATTCGCTTATAATTTTATTTTTTAAAAGTTTATTTGATTATATTTTTAGGTGGAAGGTCACATTGGTAATGGTCATAAACTTCTTGGTATTTACTCTCGATATTTTTAGTAAATTTTTTTGTATTAAATAAATCTAAAACTTTTTTATCGACTAAAGATTCTTTTATTTTTCTTAATTTTTCAGGATTTTTTGCAAGATTGATAGCTAAATTTTCATAATCTTTAATGTTATAAGTAATAAGTGAATCTAATTTAACAGCACTTAGCAGGCTTGAACATCCTCTTGATGCATAATGATCGCCGCAGATTGTTAAAATAGGCAAACCAGCCCATAGAACATCACATGCAGTTGAATGTCCATTAAAAGGATAAGTATCTAAAAATAAATCCATTAAATTAAGACGTTCAAGAAAATGAGAATAATTCAATTTTTCACCAAAAATTAATCTTGTAGGATCAACATTACGATTTAAAGCTTCTTTCTTTAAATTATTTTGAGTTACTTCATTATTTGCATTTAAAAAAAGAACGCTTTGATCAACTTCTTTTAGTATTCTCATCCAAATATCAAAAATCAATGGATTAAATTTATAATTATTGTTGATACAGCAAAAAATAAAACGATCTTCTGGGAGACTAAAATCTTTTCTAGTAAAAGTATTTTGAATAGATACTTTTTTTGAATCAGTTGGGTAAGCTAAATCTAAATATAAAACCTTCTCAGTGTAAAATTTCTGGGCTTCTTTTGGAATTAAAACTGAATCTGCAATAATATAATCAAAATAATCAGCTCCAGAGGTTCCGGGGAATCCTAAATAATTTATTTGTATAGGAGCTGCTCTCATAGAAAAGATATCAGATTTATTTTGCCCTGTATAAACCGCAAGATCTATAGCAATGTCAATTTCCATATCTCTCGATAATTTAACAATATCTTTAGAATTTAATTTTTCTAAATTAATGAATTTTGTAAATGCTTTTTTTAATCTATTTTTAATTTTATCATCTGGCCATTCTGTTAATGAAAAGCCATAAATTTCAAATTTACTTTTATCATGTGATTCGATGATCTCGACTAAAAGGTTTGATACAGGATGTATATAAAAATCTGGGGAAAAATAAGCAATACGAATTTTTTTATGTTTTTGGTATTTTATAATTTTGTTGAAAGTGCTTTTGAATGGATAATTTGTTGAAGCGTGTTTGATAGCTATTTTTTTTACTATTAGTGGATCATTAAAAAAAATTAAAGATGCAAATGGACCAATTGTGACATTATCCTCATTATTTATTTTTTTAGCGAACGATATATCTTGCTCGAAATGTTCCCAGTTACAAACATTTTGTCTTATTTTTATCCTTAAATAAATTGCCTCTAAGTGATTAGAATCTATATCAATTACTCGTTTACAAAAATCTAGTGCTAAATCATAGTCTTTTTTATTTCTATAAATCTTAGCTAATTCAAATAAGCTTGAAACATAATCAGGATCTATTTGAATTATTTCTTTGAAATTATTTAAAGCTTCTGTTTCGTTTTTATCAAGCAATAATGCCAGGCCTCTATTATGCTTTGCTATCAAAAAATTTTTATTTATTTGAATTGCTTTATCGTAATTTGCTATTGCTTGTTTAAAATTTTTAAGCTCTACATTAATTAAGCCTATATTATTCAATGTTTCGGAAGAATTTGGTTTAAGCTTTAATGCATTTTTGAAACTTTCTAAAGCCTCTTCTAAAAGATTAATTTCAAAAAATAAAATACCTCGGACAAAATAAAGCTCGTGATCAGGTTTGATTTTAATAGCTTTATTGTAGCTATTGATTGCTTCTTCATATCTTAAAAGTTCTTTTAGTGCATTCCCTAGATTAAAATATGCTTCTGAACTATTTGGATTTATTTTTATTGCTTTAGAAATAAAGTTAACCGATTTTTCAAAATCCTTATTCGTTTTAGCAATTAATCCAATAAGGTGTAAGCAATTAAAATCATTTGGATTAGATTCTAAAATAGTTTCATATAAATTTTGTGCTTCCTTTAAATTTCCTTTTTTATGAAAATTAACGGCTTTGTGAAATTGTTCTTTAAAACTCATCACTTTATGAAAAAAGTAATCCGACTATAATTAAAAAAACTAAAACCCAAGCAACTCTGTCCATATATTTTTTAAGGATAGAATCTATTTTCACTCCAAATAATTTAACTAAAAAAGCCACCAAATAAAATCTTCCACCTCTACCAATAATTGAACCAATCACAAATGGAATAAAAGCCATATTTAATACACCAGCAGCTATTGTAAAAACTTTATAAGGTATTGGAGAAAATCCAGCGATTAGTATTGCCCAAAAGCCCCATTTATTAAACCAATAAACTGAATTTTCATAAGCCATTATGTAGCTAAAATTAATTAAGATTGGCTCAATATAATTAAATGAAAATTTTCCAATTAAATAGCCTAAGATTCCTCCAACAACTGAACCAATAGTTGTTATAAGAGCAAATCTCCAAACTTTTTTTGGCTTCGCTATACACATTGGAGCTAACATTACATCTGGAGGGATCGGAAAAAATGATGATTCAGCTAAGCTTAGAACAAAAAGATAATAAGTTGCTTTTGCATGGCCAGCCATACGGACGGTATCGCTATAGAGTTTATTTAGTATCTTCATAAAATATCAATCAACTTAATCAAAGATTTTACTTATTACCTCTAATTAGAAAATATAAACCAATTAACAATAAGAAAATTTGTTCGCTCATAAATAATTTTGGAGTTATCAACCAATCACGATGTGCAAGTCCTAAAGCAAACAGCATAATTATTACAATATTTAAAGCACCGAATCGAGTAATTAAACTGCCTAAATAGTCTTTAATAAAACCACCAATTATTAATAGTACCCCTGCGCTTAGTTCAGCTATTGCAACAAAAGAAGCTAAAGCCTCAGAAAAACCAAAATAATCGATAAGTTTTTGGGGTGGTAAGGGGAATTTACCATATCCATGAAAGAAAAAAGAGATGCCAAGACCAAATCTCAAGAACCACGGTGTAAGATAGATAAACTTATCAAAGAATTCATTAATTTTTATATCCAGACTTTTCATATTAGATCCTAGTTTTTAGTTATTAAAAAACTATTTATACAACAGTATTATTTTAATATCCAACTTTTTTTTTAAAATTCTATAATCTATAGTAAAATACCGCTCTTCTAGTACGACCCCATCGTCTAGAGGCCTAGGACACCTGGTTTTCATCCAGGCAACAGGGGTTCGACTCCCCTTGGGGTCGCCAATTAAATATTTTTTGAAACTTTATCTAAATTTAATTGCCGATTAATAGACTATTTTAAATTTTGATTATCTATGATAACCGCACTAATTAAATTTTCAGAAAAAGGCTTGTTGCCAGATTTTTTAATCAGGATTGGCATTCAGTCATTACTAAAAAAAAGGCTAAAGTCCCTCTTAAATAATGAAGATTTAATAAATCTATCTAACAAAAAAAAATTCATTCAAAACATGAATTCCTCACCAATAGCTCTGGTTCCAGATTTAGCTAATGCTCAACACTATGAAATACCTTCAGAATTTTACAATCTTTGTTTAGGTTCTCATAAAAAATATAGTTCCTGTTTCTGGGATAAAACGACTAAAACACTGCAAGATGCTGAATCACTATCTTTAGAAATTACTTGTAGGCATGCAAAACTCAAAGATGGGCAAAAAATTCTAGAATTAGGTTGTGGTTGGGGCTCACTATCTTTATGGATGGCATCTCATTATCCTAAAAGTAAAATTACTTCTGTCTCAAATTCATCTTCTCAAAAAGAATACATATTAAAAGAAGCTAAAAAAAAGAATATTAAAAATCTTGAAATTATAACCTGCGATATGAACGATTTTTCTATTAAGGAAAAATTTGACAGGGTAGTTTCTGTAGAAATGATTGAACACATGAGAAATCATCGTGAACTTTTCAATAGGATATCAAATTGGTTAAAAAAGAATGGATTATTTTTTATGCATATATTTGTTCATAAATCACAACCTTATCTATTTGAAGTCGAAGATGATGATGATTGGATGAGTCAATATTTTTTTTCAGGAGGAATGATGCCATCTGAAGATCTTCCACTTCAATTCCAGGAGAAAATGAAAATTATAAATCAATGGAATTGGTCTGGACAGCATTATGAAAAAACAGCAAATGCATGGTTAAAAAATATTGATTCAAATAAAAACAAAGCCATGCTAATCTTAAATAAAATCTATGGAAAAAATGATGCCTACAAATGGTTTCAAAGATGGAGAATATTCTTTATGGCTTGTGCTGAACTTTGGGGTTATAAAGATGGTCAAGAGTGGTATGTGTCACATTATTTATTCAAAAAATGAAATTTAAAATAGTTAATTTTATCCTTTTTCAAATAGGATGGTTTATCTTAATTCTAGGAGCAGCATGGGATAAGACGTTTATTTCTGTTCTTTTAGGTTTAGGAATCATAGCTATTCATTTATTAATAATTGATCAAAAACTAAGTGAATTGAAATTACTATTTATTGCAGGATTAATTGGTTTTTTATTTGATGGATTTATCCAATATTACCAATTCATTATTTATAATTCTCCTGGCTGGAGTTTTCCTTTAACTCCAATCTGGATAATTATATTATGGATGATTTTTGCAATCACACTTAATCATAGTTTAGTTTGGCTCAAAAAGCGTATTATTTTATCATCAATATTTGGAGCGATTGGAGGGCCGCTAGCCTACCTTGCAGGGGAAAAACTTGGCGCGATTATGATTACACAACAATTATCATTGGTTTTACTCTCCATAGGATGGGCGCTAATTACCCCTTTACTGATATCTATAGGTAAAACTAATGCTTGATATTTATTTTAGTATATTAATTAATTTAGCAATTTTTGCTTTACTAGGCTGGATGTTGAGCTTAAAAATAAAAAATGTTACTCATGTAGACAGTATGTGGAGTATTTTCTTTGTAATTGCAATACTAACAACAGTTAATACAATTGAATATATGACTGTTCGTCATGAAGCTCTCATAATTATGTTGCTTTTATGGGCTATAAGGCTATGTGGCTTCTTAACTAAAAGAAATTGGGGTAAAACAGAGGATGTAAGGTACCAAAATATTAGAAAAAATAATGAGCCATTATTCAAATATAAAAGTCTTTATTTAATATTTGGATTTCAAGCAATTTTAGCATCAATTATTTCATTACCATTAGTTGCGTCTTTATTAGATTTAAGAGATTACAATCTAATAGACAAAATTGCCCTTGCAGTAATTATGACTGGTCTTTTAATTGAAATATTTGCTGATTTACAATTATCAAAGTTCTTAAAAACAAATACAGATGGAGTTTTAAATAAAGGCTTATGGAAATACTCTAGACATCCAAATTATTTTGGTGAATTTCTTATCTGGTGGGGATTCTTTATTTTTTCATTAGGCAGTGGTTATTGGATTGCAATATTATCGCCTGTTTTAATGACCATTCTTTTATTAAAAATAAGTGGAGTTACTTTAATGGAGCAAACGATCACAAAAAGACGTCCAGGTTATATAGAATATATTCAAAAAACATCGAGCTTTATATTATGGCCACCAAAAGATTAATAAGCATATTCATTTTACTTTTAATATTCTCTAATTCTCTATTTGCAAAAGAATGGAATTTCGATGCAATTCTAAATGATAGAGTTATTGGACAACATTTTTTTAAAGTTGAAAACTCTAAATCAATTAGCAAAGCTGATTTTCATATTGAATTTCTTTTCATGGATATTTATTATAAGCATATATCAAATGAGTCATGGAGCAATGGCTGTCTTTCTAGAATTGATAGTCAAACTAATGATGATGGAGACTTTTTCAAGGTAAAAGGTCAATTAGAAGACAAACAGTTAAAGTTACAAGTCAATAAAAATTTATATCAATACTCTGCTTGTATTATGACTTTTGCATACTGGGATTCTAGTATATTAAAACAATCCAAACTTATGAATTCACAGGATGGCGAACTTCTAGACATCAATATTGAATTTATTGCAGATGAATTAATGACGATCCGACAAGAAAAAATTATGACAAAGCATTACCAGCTTGTAGCTAGTAAAGAAGGTGAAGAAAAACTCAAAATTCAACTTTGGTATGATCAAAAAATGAACTGGGTTGGGTTATCATCAACTACACCAATTGGTGATATATTTTATAAATTACTTTAACTAATTTTTTTATATGCATGTTTTTAAACTATTTTATCTAATTATTTTTTTTATAAGTGGATGTACAATGAACTCTAATACTATAAAAACAGTCGAATCAGTTAATCTGGATAGATTTATGGGTGATTGGTATGTAATTGCTCATATTCCTACATTTATAGAGAAAAAGGCTTTTAATGCAATCGAGTCTTATAAATTGAATGATGATGGGACTATTGCAACAACATTCATATTTAATGAGGGCTCATTTGATGGTAACAAAAAGATATATCGACCTAAAGGATTTGTTATCAAAAATAAATTTAACGCTGAATGGGGAATGCAGTTCATTTGGCCGATTAAAGCACAATATAAGATTGCCTATCTTGACAAAGACTACACAAATACAATTATAGCCAGAGATGCTTTGGATTACGTATGGCTAATGTCGAGAAATAAAAAAATCCCAATTAATGAACTAACTGAATTAATCGATATAATAAAAAGTTTGGGTTATGATATAAATGCTCTTAGAATGGTGCCTCAAAAATGATTAAAATATTAAAACCTTCACTTAAGTATATACTTGGCTGGTTTGACAACCAGATCGTAGAAAATAAATATTTAAATATTGATCTTCATGGTAAGGAAATAGACTGGGCTAGAGTTATTCCCTACATAATAATTCACCTATCAGTAATATCAATTTTCTTTGTTGATTTTAGCTTAACCGCTTTTTGGGTTTTTATTGGTATGTACGCAATAAGAATGTTTGCAATTACAGGTTTTTATCATCGTTATTTTTCCCATAAAACATTTAAAACAAGTCGATTAATGCAATTCATTTTTGCAATTATTGGTGCATCAGCAGTTCAAAGAGGGCCTATTTGGTGGGCTGCTCACCATCGCGAACATCATATGCACTCGGATACAATATATGATAAACATTCTCCAAAAGCGCACAGTTTTTTCTGGAGTCATACAGGCTGGTTTCTTACAAAGGCTAATTTTATAACGCATACTCGATTAGTTAAAGAACTATCAAGATATCCAGAGTTAAGGTTAATAGATCGATTTGACATTATTATTCCTATTCTCACATGCTTAGGATTATTTTACGTCGGGGAATATTTAAATATCGCATACCCAGCCCTAGAAACTAATGGCCTACAACTATTAAGCTGGGGATTTATTTTATCGACAATACTTCTTTATCATTCAACTTTTTTAGTTAATTCAGTTGCTCATTTATGGGGTAAGAAAAGATACAACACAAAAGACTCAAGCCGTAATAATTTCATTGTAGCAATTCTAACATTTGGTGAAGGATGGCATAATAATCATCACCATTTTCCAGGCTCTGCAAGTCAAGGATTCTACTGGTGGGAAATAGATATAACTTATTATCTTCTTAAATTACTAAATACTTTTGGAATTATTTGGGACATAAGAACTGTTTCAAGCAATATTAGAGAATCCAATAAAATCAAGTCACAAATATAAAGCTAAAATGAAAATTGCTATCGTTGGATCAGGAATCTCAGGAAATAGCTTAGCTCATCTTCTTTCTAGAAATCATAATATAACCTTATTTGAGAAAAATAATAGATTAGGTGGTCACTCTCATACTCATGAAATAATAATTGAAGGTAAGAAATTAAAGGTTGATACAGGATTTATTGTTTTTAATAAAGAAACATATCCATTGTTTACAAATCTTCTAGATAGTTTAAACGTTAAGTATGAAAAAAGTAATATGAGCTTTAGTGTTTTTTCAAAAGAAAATGACTTTGAATATAATGGGACTAATTTAAATACATTATTTTCTCAGAAAAAAAATATTTTTAATTATGAATTTCTAAGAATGATTTATGAAATTATTAAGTTTAACAAAATTTCTATTAATTTATTAACTTCTAATGAAGATATATCTCTAGGTAATTTTTTAAAAAAAAATAATTTTTCTAATTTTTTTTGTGAACGTTATATATTGCCAATGGGGTCGGCAATATGGTCAACAAATATTCATAAAATACTTGAATTTCCAGCTTTATTTTTTATAAAATTTTTTAAAAATCATGGCATGCTTAATATTAATAATCGCCCTGAATGGTTAACTATCAGTGGAGGCTCAAAAGAATATGTTAAAAGACTAACAGCTCCATTTAAAAAGAATATAAAACTTAATTGTGAAGTTAAACTAATCGAAAGAAATTCTAAATATGTGACGGTTACTCACACAAATGGTAGAGATAAATTTGATTATATTTTTCTAGCTTGCCATAGCAATGAAGCACTTAGTCTATTAAAAAATCCGACTCAACTTGAAAAAAATATACTATCTTCTATTAATTATTCAAAAAATACAGTTACCCTTCACACAGATGAATCTGTAATGCCAAAAAATAAATTAACATGGGCAGCTTGGAATTATAATATTGATAACAAAAAAAATATGCCAATCGCTCTTACTTACAATATGAACATATTACAAAATCTCCCAACAAACAAAGCTGTTCTAGTCACTCTTAACGATAAAGGTAAAATAAGACACGATAAAATAATTAAAAAAATTAATTACTCCCATCCTTTATTTACAATAAATTCAATTGCTGCACAAAGCAGATACAATCAAATTTCTGGCATTAATAAAACAGGTTACGCAGGCGCTTATTGGGGAAATGGATTTCATGAAGATGGAATAAGAAGCGCATACAATGCTGTTTCACAATTAGAAAAATATAATAAATAAATGCATTCTATATATAAAGGTACCATTTCACATACTAGACATTTACCAAAAAAGCATCAATTTAAATATTCAATATCTATGCTATTTATTGACCTTGAGGAAATAGAAACTGCTTTTGATAAAAATCTTTTTTGGAGTTATAACAAAATAAATTTAGCTTCTTTTAATGAAGCAGATTATTATAAAATGGGCAATAATAAAGTCTTATCTTCAATAAAAAAACTAATAAAAAAAAGAATTAATTATGAAATAACTGGAAAAATTTATTTACTAACTAATGCGAAATATTTTGGATATTGCTTTAATCCTGTAAGTTTTTATTATTGTTTTAATGAGTTCAACAAATTAATTGCTATTGTTTCTCATATAACTAATACCCCTTGGAATGAAAAATATGCATATGTACATGATTGCAAGAATATTAAAAATGGCGCTAAAAAATTTACACTTAAAAAAGAATTTCATGTATCTCCATTCATGCCAATGGATATGAATTATAAATGGACATTTACTGAACCAAAAGATTTTTTATATATTTCTATGGATAACTACAAAAAAGATGAATTTAATTTCAATGCTACTTTAAAGCTAACAAAAAAAGCATGGACACCCTGGGCTTTAAATAAAATACTCTTAAAATTTCCACCCTCTTCTATCAGAACAATTTTTACTATTTATTGGAATGCATTTATATTATTAATAAAAAAGATACCATTCTACCCACACCCATAATATGAAAATAATTTTACAAAATATAGCTAAAAAACTTTTATTCAAAAAATTAAATAAAATTAAATATGGTTGCATAAAGATAGTTGACCAAGATGAAATTTACAATTTTGGTAAGAATAAAGAAATCATTGGAACTATTGTAGTTATTAATAGAAAATTTTACTTAGACGTTCTTCTTGGTGGCTCAATTGGCGCAAGTGATGGCTTTATTAAGGGTATATGGAAATCACCTGATCTAACAAAGATTATTCGCTTAATGGCTCTTAATAGCCAGATTACAAATAATATTGAAAGTTTGTATAACATACTAATTAGACCATTTTTTAACATCGCACATTACCTAAACAGAAATAATAAAAAAAATAGTCAAAAAAATATTTCTAAACATTATGATCTTAACAATATTTTCTTCGCACAATTTCTTGATAAAAGCATGATGTATTCTTCTGCAATATATAGAAATACAAAAGAAAATTTAGAATTAGCGGCAAAAAATAAACTTCGAACAATATGTAACAAATTACAATTAAAAAAAACTGACCATGTATTAGAAATAGGTACTGGTTGGGGAGGTTTTGCAATTTATGCTGCCACTCATTTTAATTGCAAGGTAACAACAACGACTATTTCTAAACAACAATTTTTATATACATCTAATAAAATTAAAAAATTAAAATTACAAAAAAATATAAAAGTTATCTTTAAAGATTATCGGGATCTTAAAGGAAGTTTTGATAAAGTTGTGTCAATAGAAATGATAGAAGCTGTCGGCCATAAATATTATGGGCAATATTTTAAAAAAATTAATTTGCTTTTAAAAGAAAATGGCTTAGCCCTTATACAAGCCATTACTATTAGAGATCAAAATTATTATGCAGCGTTAAATTCTGTAGATTTTATTCAAAAATATATTTTTCCTGGTAGCTGCATACCGTCATTAACTATTTTACTTAACAATATAACTTCTTCTTCAAATATGATTACAAAAGATATTGAGGATATTGGTGACCATTATGCAAAAACTTTAAAACATTGGAGATTAAATTTTATTAGGAACATTCAAGCTATAAAAAATATTGGATTCGATGATGCTTTCATTAGAATGTGGATTTATTATTTTTGTTATTGTGAAGGTGGTTTTAAAGAAAAAGTTATAAATAATCATCAAATCTTATTAGCTAAACCAATGTTTAGAGATTAAAAATATGAATTTAATTAAACAAGCAAAAAAACAGGAAGAATCTGGAGATATTAAAGGAGCTATAAATTCATTAAAGGAAGCTTTGAATCAAAATCCTCAAAATAATCTTTTACAAATAGAAATTGGTAATTTATATGCTGCAATAAATAATTATGAAGAAGCTAGTGGTTTTTTTAGAAGAGCAAATAAATTATTTCCAAACAATGATGATATTATCAATGGACTAAGTTTTTGCTTATGTGAGATTGGAAATAAATATCAATTAGAAAGAAATTATTATTTAGCTGAAGCAGCATTTGAAGAATTACTTCAATATCAACCAATGAATGCTAATTATTTATTTAATTTTGCCAATGCCTTATATTCCCAAGGTAAATTTGATCAAGCACTAATCGCATACCAAAAATCTATCTCCTTACAAAAAGATGAAAATACATACAATAATTTAGGTAATACACACAGAAACTTAGGTAACTATGATAGTGCTATCGAGAGTTATTTAAAAGCATTAAGAATTGATTCGGACTTAATTCACGCCAGAGTCGAATTATCACATTTAATGCAAAACATATGTGATTGGGAAACCATTAAATTACATTACGCTAAAATTAAAGAGCACATAAATCTCAAAAAAGATGGAAAAATATCCCCCTTTACAGTTTTATCTATACCGAATATTGGCATAAAAGAACAATTAGATGTTGCAAATAAATGGTCACAAAATAAAAAAATCGAATTATTTGATAAGAAAAACAAATTTTTAAAACAAAAAATTACTATTGGTTATTTATCTGCCGACTTTAGAAATCATCCTCTCTATTATTTAATATATGACATATTAGAGCATCATGACAAAAATAATTTTGAGATTAAGTTATTTTATTCAGGTCCAATTGAAGAATCAAAGCAGTTTGATTTATTTAATAAATTAGAATCTGCATTTATTAATATCTCAAATCTTAATGAAGAAGAAAGTGCAAAGAAAATTAGAAATGAAGATATTGATATATTGGTAGATTTATCTGGTTTTACAAGAAATAGTCGCTCGATGGTTGCAGCATATAAGCCTGCAAGAATACATATTAATTGGTTAGGTTTTGCAGGAACAATGGGTTTTCACAATGAGAAAAGTTTATTTGAATATATTTTTGCAGATGAATATATCATTCCAAAGGAATTCGAAAAATTTTATGCAGAAGATGTAATAAAGCTGCCTCACTGTTATCAACCAAATATTGAATTTAGGCCTAAAATAATAAAAAAAATTAAAGAGGATTATGGATTCAATTCATCTTGTTTTATTTTTGCATCTTTCTCGCAATCAATAAAAATAACTGAAGAAATGTTTACTGTTTGGATAAATCTTCTTGAAAATACAAAAAATTCATATTTATGGTTATTACAATCAAATGAAACATCTCAAAATAATTTACATCAATTTGCAAAAAATTATGGGATAGATAAAAATAGAATAAAATTTGCGCCCAAGGTTGAATTTGAAGAACACATAATTAGACATCAAATAGTAGACTTATTTCTTGATACATTTCCTTATAATGGTCACACATCAACAAGTGATGCAATTTGGGCAGAATGTCCTGTATTAACTATATCAGGTGAAACATTTGCAAGCCGTGTAGCTGGAAGTATATTAACTGAAATTGGATGTGACGATGAACTTATCATGAAAGATAAAGAAAGCTACTATCATATGGCACTTAAACTCTTCAATAATTCAAACGAATTAATTAAAATAAAAAATAAAATTATTACTGGAAAAGAAAAATCAAATTTATTTAAGCCAAGAAAATTTTGTGAGAATCTAGAAAATTTATTTAAACAATTACTGTTTAGAAGAAATCAAAACTCCTAAAATAATAAATATACCGCCTAAAAAATCTTTTAATGAGAGCAATTCGTTTGCCAAATAATAACCAGAAATTCCAACTACAATGATTTCAAACAAAAATATTGGGCTAGCCTTAACTGCTTCAATCATAGTTAACCCTAATTGAACAACCATTGTTGTAAGTAACAATGCCAAGCCTAAAAGAAAGAGAATAAAGAAAATATTTAGATTTAAACTTGATTCTATAATGTTTAAAGGAAAAAATGGTACAACTATCAAGGTAATAAGAATGACGCCGAACCATATAGAGTATGATTTTTCTTTAACTGTAAAATAATTATAGTACCTTGCTAATACATTTGTTAAAGCAAAGCCAATTCCACCAATAATTGCATAAAAATCACTAATAGCTATCTTTGATATTAGTAAATTTGGATGCCATAAAATAATACACGCTCCAAGTACACTCAAAATAGCTGCTAAAATATTTTTAGGAAATATTTGCTCTTTTAACAACCAGTATGTAAAGGGTATAGTCCAAACCGGTGAAAGAAAAAATAAGAGCATCACCCTAACTAATTCACCATTAATAACTGCTAATGCATAAGAAATATTTGTTATTCCACCCACTAAAGCATATATCCAAAAATGCTTATTCTTTAGATTTTCTAAATTGTCTAATCTATAAAAAAATAATCCTAGGAATATTGCAATACTAAAACTAAATAAACTTGAGTAAATAGCTGACATTCCTATATCATCCAGAAGTCTATATGGATACCATATTAACCCCCAAGTGATTGTTCCAAATAAAAGAAATAATGTACCTTTTAAGTTATTTACTTTTTCGTTAAAAATATTTCTATCCTATTATTTATATCTTTAATCAATTGTTTATCAAATGGATCAAATATTTCTAAATTACTCATCTTTTTCATCCACGTCATTTGTCTTTTGGCTAACTGTCTTGTAGCAAAAATTAATCTATCATTTAATTCTTTTTTAGATATATGATTTTTTAGATAGCTGTATGTCTGCCTATAGCCAACAGATCTAAACGAAGGGTATGAGTCATCAATATTTGGATACATTTTTAGTATTCCTTCAACTTCTTCAATTAAACCATTTTTAAGCATTAAAGAAACTCTATCTTCAATTATAGTATGTAGCCTTTCTCTGTCTTTTGGCCATAAAGCAAGTTTTAAGAGATCATACTGTTTTTGTTCTGGTATTTTTTCATTATGAAAAGAAGATAATGTTTTACCAGAAATATAATATACTTCAAGCCCTCTTTGTATTCTTTGAGAATCATTTGAATTAATTTTTTTTGCTAATATTGGATCAATTTTTTTTAGCTTTTTAAATAAAAAATTAATCCCCTTTTTATCTAGTTCATCATTTACTTGTTTTTTAGTTTGATTTGTAGAAATTGGTAAATTATTTATAGGTCTTTCTAAAGAATTAAAATACATCATAGTCCCGCCACAAAGAAAAGGTATTTTTTGTTTTTTTTTAGATTCTTTTATAACTAAGTCCACATCTTTTTTAAAATCGCCAACAGAATATGTTTCTGTAGGCAATCTTATATCTATTAAATGATGAGGAGTTTCTAATAATTCTTTCTTCTTTAGTTTTGCGGTTCCAATATTTAACCCTTTATATATTTGGGCAGAATCAACGCTAATAATTTCAATTGGGAAAAATTTATAAATATTTTTAATTAGTTCAGTTTTGCCAGTTGCGGTTGGGCCTAATAAAAAAATTTGTTTACTTTTAAAATTCATTATTCATATTTAGTATAAAATGCAATTGGCAAACTATTATCTCTATACCTTTTAATTCCTTTAAAAATACTCATAGATATCTTTTGTTGGAATGATTTCGACACAAGATTTCTTTCTTCCTTACGATTACTAATAAATGCTGTTTCAATGAGAATTGAAGGTATATCTGGAGCTTTAAGCACTGCAAAGCCAGCTTGCTCTACACGCTTTTTATGAAGCCTATTTACTGTTTTTATTTCAGTTAGAACATTTTTACCAAGCTTAAGGCTATCATTGATAGTTGCGGATTGAGATAAATCAAGCAATGTCCTGGCAAGTATAGGTTCTGCATCATCAATACTTACTCCTCCTATTAAATCAGCTTCGTTTTCATTGTTCGCAAGAAACTTAGCAAAGGCACTAGTAGCTCCCCTTTCTGATAAAGCAAATACTGAAGAACCTCTAACAGCTCTTTTTTTAAAAGCATCAGCATGAATTGATATAAAAACATCGGCTTTAATTTTTCTAGCTTTAGAAACTCTTTTACCAAGAGGTATAAAATAATCTCCTGTTCTTATTAAAACTGCTTTCATAAAAGGTTCTTTGTCTATAAGCTTTTTTAATCTCTTTGAAATTTGAAGATTTACAACTTTTTCTTGAGTACCTTTAGCTCCCACCGCACCCGGATCTTCACCTCCATGACCTGCGTCAATTGCAACTATAAATGTTTTCTTGGTATCCAAAATTAAGGGATCTAAAACTTTTTCATTATCTTTTCTTTCAAGTTGTTTTAGTAAGCCTGCAATCTCATCTTTATCTTTAGGGTAAATATCAATAACTAGCCTATGTTTATAATTTTTAATTGGTTTTAGTGAGAAAATTTTAACGCTCGCGGAAGATTTTAAGTCTATAACAACTCGGGTTACCTCTGGGTTGAATTGTGCAACTCTAATTTTTTTAATATTTGGATCAACACCTATTACTTTAGAACCTAATTCTTTCAGAGCATTATTTATTAAGATATCTTTTAAATCTATTACGACTCTTTCTGGATTTTGAAGTATCATCTGATCATTTTCGATAGGTAAAGCCGACTCAATTGTAACTCTTGTATAGTCCGAAGCAGGCCAAACTCTTGTAGCACTTATATTATTTTCGGCAAAAATGATTTGACTAAACAGTAATAGAAAATTGATTACAATATATTTAATCAAGATAATTTTGTTAAGCATTTATTTCCTTTATCTGTAAAACTTTTTATATTTACGACTCTTCCTTCATTCGCATAGGAAAATCTAATTTCTAAATCAGGTTTTGGAAGAATTTCATTAGCCATTTCTGGCCATTCAATAATATTAATATCTACATTATTTATATATTCTTGAAAACCTGAAGTGATCCATTCATCATAAGTATTGAACCTATATAGATCAAAATGATTAATATTTAATTTTTCAAATTTATATTGTTCCAGCAGGCTATACGTAGGGCTTTTAACCGATCCTTTGTGCCCAAGGCCTTTAATTAAACCTCTTGTTAGTGTAGTTTTCCCAGAACCTAATTCACCTTTCAAAAAAATTAACAAACCAACAAATAAATTTTTTGATATATTTTTACCAAATTCTAAAGTTTTTTTTTCGTTAAAAAGTAAAATTTTTAATTCTTTCATGATAATTTTAGTTTATTATTTTTCCTTATGAATGATAAATTAATTTGGAAGTCAATAACAGATAAAATTAAAATTTGGGGTCATGAATTTGGCTTCGATGAAATTGGCATATCTGATATAAATCTTAATCACTCAAAAAAATCCTATGATGATTGGATCAAATCTGGATTTCAAGGAGAAATGCATTATCTAAAAAAACATCAAGATATGAAATTCAACCCTCAGAATCTAGTCCCTAAAACCTTAACAGTAATTTCAGCAAGACTCAATTATTTTCCTAAAAAGGAGAACACTTTACAAATACTTCAAGACAAAAATAAAGCCTATATTTCTCGTTATACTTTAGGAAGAGATTATCACAAAGTTATTAGGGGTAAATTAAAAAAACTAACGAAGAAATTAAAAGATGAGCTTAAAAATATTTCATTTAATTCAAGGGTTTTTACAGATACAGCACCAGTTTTAGAAGTAGAACTTGCTGAAAAAGCTGGTTTAGGATGGCGAGGCAAACATAGTCTCCTGCTAAATAAAGATAATGGTTCTTGGTTTTTTTTAGGAGAAATTTATACTAGCTTACCTTTAGTGGTTGATGAAAAAGAACTAAATCATTGTGGTTCATGTTCAGCATGCATTGACGTATGCCCTACAAAAGCCATAATTGCGCCCTACAAATTAGATGCCAATAAATGTATATCTTATTTAACTATTGAATTCAAAGGCTCTATTCCTATTGAATATAGAAAACCTATTGGCAATAGGGTATATGGCTGTGATGATTGTCAATTAGTATGTCCATGGAATAAATATGGAAAAATAACAAAGGAAAAAGATTTTAATGCGAGACATAATTTAGATAATTTATCCTTAATAGATAGTTTTAAGATAACTGAAATAGAATTCAAAAAAATTTTTAATGGTAGCGCAATATTAAGAATTGGTTACGATCAATGGCTTAGAAATATTGCAGTTGGGCTTGGAAATGCACCAAAATCAAATAAAATTATTAAAGTTCTAAAATCTCGACTAAAAAATACTTCGAAACTAGTGCAAGAACATATTTTATGGGCTATTAATGAACATCAAAACTAATTCATAGCTAAAATTAGTAGAAAATTTGCTACAATTACAGATTAATAAATCTAACAAATATATCAATAAACTTCTATGGCCACTATCAACAAAAGCTCATCATGGAAAATCCTTAATACTCATTTTGAAAAAAATAAATCAATTCATATGAGAGACTTATTTAGTATAGATATGAATAGATTTAAAAATTTTCATATCCAATATGATGATTTCTTAGTTGATTTTTCTAAAAATAGAATTACAGACGAAACCATAAATCTTCTAATTAATCTTGCAAAAGAGGCCAAATTTGAAAATTGGCGTGATCGTTTATTTGCAGGTGATAAAATCAACTTCACTGAGAACAGATCAGCTCTTCATATAGCCTTGAGAAATAGATCTAATAATCCAATTTTATTTAACGGCAAAGATATTATGCCGAACGTAAATAAAGTATTAAAACAAATGGAGCAATTTTCTGACAATGTGAGAAATGGAAAAATTAAGGGTTACACTGGTAAAAAAATAAAAAGCATTGTTAACATTGGGATTGGTGGTTCAGATCTTGGTCCTGCAATGATTTGTAAGGCTCTAAAACCTTATGGAACTAAAGAGATAACACCCTATTTTGTTTCAAATGTTGATGGCGCTGACATTGCGCAAACATTAGATATATGTGACCCCGAATCAACACTTTTCATAGTTGCTTCAAAAACTTTTACTACTCAAGAAACAATGACAAATGCATATTCAGCTAGAGCATGGCTTCTTAAGCACTTTCAAGATCAAGAAGCAATAAAAAACCATTTTGTTGCTATATCGACTAATCAAATCGCAGTAGAAAAATTTGGTATCAATAAAGAAAATACATTTGAATTTTGGGATTGGGTTGGAGGTAGATATTCATTATGGTCTGCTATTGGACTTTCAATATGCATTTATATTGGTATGGAAAATTTTAAAGAACTTCTGGAAGGCGCTCACGATATTGATAATCATTTTAAAGAGGCGCCTCTGAATAAAAATATACCAGTTATCCTAGCCTTGCTAGGTCTATGGTATATAAATTTCTTTAAATTTAACACTCATGCAGTATTACCCTATGATCAAGGCCTATCTCTATTTCCATCATATTTACAACAAGCCGACATGGAGAGTAACGGTAAATTTATAGATCGAGATGGTAAAAAAATTAGTTACCATACTGGTCCTATATTATGGGGAGAGTCTGGAACAAATGGCCAACATGCATTTTACCAACTTATTCATCAAGGAACAGAGGTTGTTCCTAGTGATTTTATAATGCCAATTCACTCGCACTACTCAATCGGAAACAATGGAAATGAACACCACAAAATACTTATTGCAAATTTTATTGCACAAACTCAATCATTGATGATGGGAAAAACTAATAAAGAAGCAAGTTTAGAATTAAAAAAACAAAATTTAAGTGAAGAAACAATAAAACACCTTACACCACATAAAACTTTCGAAGGAAATAGACCATCAACATCAATTCTTTTTAATAAATTAGATCCAAAATCGCTTGGAAGATTGATAGCAATATATGAACACAAAATTTTTACTCAAGGAGTGATATGGAACATTAATTCATTTGACCAGTGGGGGGTTGAGTACGGAAAACAGATCGCAAAACTTGTCTTACCTAAATTAATTGATCCTAGCGAAACTAGCGGATTTGATTCATCTACTAATAATTTAATAAACTACACAAAGAAAAATATATAAGTTATTATTTTAATTCAATATTTTTTAAATAATTTTTAAATCTATCTACCCTTAAACTTGATCCAATACTAGATCCAAGTTTTTTTGCAAACCTATCAGCAAAACTACTTTGGGTTGTAAAATCAATAATTTTTTCATGTTTAACAATTTCTCTAGCTACCGAATCAATATCACCAAAATTATCTGCTAAACCGAGTCTAATTGCTGACTCACCAGACCAAAAAAGGCCAGAAAAAGTATCTTGATTTACAATTAATTTACTACCGCGTCCTTTTTTTACGACATCTATAAATTGATTATGAACTTCATTTAAAAGTTTCTGTACAAAATCTTTTTGTATTGGATCTTCAGGTAAAAATGGATCTAGTATTGCTTTATTTTGCCCAGAGGTAATTAGTCGTCTTTCAATACCTAGGCTTTCTATTGCTTTATCAAAACCAAATCCATTCATAATGACTCCAATAGAACCAACAATACTCGCTTTATCAACAAATATTTTGTCTGCTGCAACAGCAATATAATAGCCTCCAGATGCACAAACATCTTCCACAACTGCATATACAGGTATTTGAGGGTTAAGAGCTTTATATCTTAAAATTTCGTTATTAATTATGCCTGATTGGACTGGGCTCCCTCCTGGGCTATTTATGGCCAAAATAAGTCCCTTAGTTCCCGGATTTTCATAAACTTCCTTTAAGCTAATTTTTACATTTGTTGCTGAAATTTCTGAATCCGTTCCAATTTCACCGTTCAATCTAATTAAAGCAGTGAAATCTCCGGTTGCTATAGTTGAATTATTTGAGGAAACTAGAACAAAAAATAGGATCCATCCAAGATAAATTAAAGTAATTAATTTAAAAAATATACTCCATCTTTTAGAACTTTTCTGTTGAGACAAAGATTCCATTGCAATTTTTTCAATTGTCTGCTTTTCCCAGTTCTTATCTTTTTGTTCTGCCATATTTAAGCCCTAAATAGTTACAATTAATTTATCTTCTAAAACTTTCAAATTTAAAATTTCCAAATTCTTACCCTTACAGGGTCCCATTAAACATTTTCCTGATGTTGGCTCATAAAGTGCTCCATGAGTTGCACATATAATTAATTTATTTTCATCTTCAAAAAAATTATTGTCTTCCCAATCAAGTTCTACCTCTAAATGCTGACATTTATTTCTATATGCATAGTATTTTTTATCAAAAAAAACAATAAAGCCAGATTGGTCCTGACCATTCTCCAAAAAATTAAATTTTACAGTGCTTGGGTCATTGTTGAAACAATCTTTTTTTATAAAAATTTGATTATCCATTAATTCTTATCCATTCAAATAACTCATATGAATCATTAATGTAACCCAAAGCCCCGTTACCTTCTAGTTGCTTTTTTGTTTGTGAACCATAAAGTATTGCTAAGGATGATATCCCTGCACTCTTTGCCATTTGAAGATCATGTATTGAGTCGCCAACCATCAAAGCTTTTTCAGGTAAAACTATTAATTCCTCTAAAATTTCTAGAATCATTTGTGGGTGAGGTTTAGAAAAACAATCATTTGACGTTTTTGTTAAATTAAAGAATGTATTTAAAGATGTTTGATTAATTGAATTATTAAAGCCCCCCCTGCTTCCTCCAGTTGCAATTGCTAATAAGTATCCTTGTCTTTTTAATTCTTTAATCCCAAACTCTACCCCCTCATATAAATTTACTTGACCTGAATACTTTTTAAATAAAGTTTTATAGGTATCTAATAAAATATCGATTTTTGATAAATCTCTTTTAGGAAGAAGAGAGAGTAATGCTTGCTCAAGCTTAATACCAAATTGCAGTGATATAGAATGTTGGCTGGGAGGCTTGATGCCTAGCTCATTAAAAGAATCTATTATTAAATCAGTTATTAATCCTACTGAATTTGACAACGTACCATCCCAATCAAAAATAATTAAATCAAATTTATTACTCATGATTCTGTAGAAATTCCTCTAAATAATTTGGAAGTTTAGCTGTAAACATAGTTTTTTTCTGAGTTTTTGGATGAAGAAATGCAAATTCAGAAGCATGTAAAAACATATTTTTTAACCCTATTCTTTTTAAATTCTTATTAAGATTAAAATCACCGTATTTTTTATCTCCTAAAATTGGGAATCCTAAATGTGATAATTGCACTCTAATTTGATGTGTACGACCAGTAATTAATTTAACATCTAATAAGCTATAGCTACTAAAATGTTTTCTAAGAAAAAATACTGATTTTGAATCTTTTGAGATGATACTTTTGTTTGTTGAATTTTTTACTATTACTTTTTGATTGTCATTCTCTTTGCTCTTTATTAATTCAAGCTCTATGGTTTTCTGTTTTTCTATCCATTCACCATTTACAGCAACAATATATTTTTTATGAACTTTTTTTTCTCGTATTTGCTTATGAATATCTACCAAAGCTGATCTCTTTTTGGCAACCAATAGAACTCCTGAAGTTTCCTTATCAATTCGATGAATGAGCTCCAAAAATTTAGAATTTGGTCTCTGATGTCTCAACAATTCAATCACTCCAAAACTTAAACCACTGCCTCCATGAACTGCTACTCCTGCAGGTTTATTTATTGCTATTAAAATTTCATCTTCAAAAATAATATTAATATCAAATTGCTTATGATTGAGCAAAGCCTTATTTGTCAAAGTATTTTTTTTGAGATTGACTGGCGGTATTCTTACATTATCATTTATTTTAAGTCTAAGATCTGTTTTAATTCGTTTTCTATTTACTCTTACCTGCCCACTTCTAATTAATTTATATATATGGCTTTTAGGAACACCTTTTAAAATTTTTATTAGAAAATTATCAATTTTTTGGCCGTTACTTTTTTCATCAATAATTTGATAAAAAACTTGTTTTTTTGAATCTTCTACCATTTTGTATGTTTGCTTTTAATTATTTATCGCATATACTCTAGTTGTTCAGATATCTTTAATACATCTTAAAGAGAAAAACAATTCTGAATTATACATGTACATAGAATACAAGGTTCGATCTGCTCACCAAAAAGGATAAGAAGCAGACAAAACATTAAAGATTTTTAAAAAGAATTTAGACGAAATTGTAGAGAAGATTTATTTAATATAAAAGTTTAAGAAAAATTAAAGAAGCCATACTTTGTTTATATCAACTTAATTTCGATGTAAAAAAGTATGTTTCTGTTATTAAATCAAACTAATTCATAACTAATTCTTTCAATAAAAATCTTCAAAAATTTGAGGATAAATTGATGAAAAGAATGCTTTTTAATGCAACACAATCAGAAGAGCTAAGAGTAGCAACAGTTGATGACAATAAATTATTAGATCTAGATTTTGAAAGAGGCAACCTAGAACAAAGAAAAAGTAATATTTATAAGGCTGTAGTCACGCGCATCGAACCATCTCTAGAAGCAGCATTTGTAAATTATGGTGTCGAAAGACATGGTTTTTTACCATTCAAAGAATTAGCACCAGAATTTTATTCTAAAAAAACAAGAAAAAAAAATATATCAATTAAAGATGTTTTAAAAGAAGGTCAAGAACTAATTATTCAAGTCAATAAAGAAGAGCGAGGAAATAAGGGTGCTGCGCTTACATCATATCTATCATTGGCTGGTAGATATATTGTTTTAATGCCAAATAATAACGGTGGTGGTGGCATATCTAGAAGGGTTGAAGGAGAAGAAAGATTTGAATTCAAAGAGATCCTATCTAAAGTTAAAGTTAAAAAAGGTATGAGTGTTATAGGAAGAACTGCCGGCATAGGTGCATCGGTAGAAGAAATTCAATGGGACATTGACTATTTAGCACAACTTTGCGAAGCTATAGAAAGCGCAGCAAGTGCTCAACCGGCACCGTTCTTAATTTACCAAGAAAGTAATTTAGTTGTAAGAGCAATTAGAGATTATTTTCATGAGGATATCGAAGAAATTCTTATAGATAAAAAGGAAATTTTTGACCAAGCAAATCAGTTTATGAGTCATGTAATGCCTGAATATGTAGATAGAATTAAATTTTATGAAGATGAAATTTCATTATTTAATAAATTTAAAATTGAAAAACAAATAGAATCAGCTTTTCTTAGAGAAGTTCAATTACCTTCAGGTGGTGTAATTGTTATTGACCATACTGAAGCTCTTGTTTCAATAGATGTTAATTCAAGTCGCTCAACAAAAGGTAAAAGTATTGAAAATACTGCATTAAGTACTAATCTTGAGGCTGCTGATGAAATAGCAAAGCAACTTCGTTTAAGAGATATTGGTGGCTTGATAGTTATTGACTTCATCGATATGGAAAATACAAAAAATCAAAAAGAAGTTGAAAATAAGATTAGGGATTCATTAAAGCTTGATAAAGCAAGAATTCAAACAAGTAGAATATCAAGATTTGGATTATTAGAATTATCAAGACAAAGACTTAAACCAAGCCTAGGTGAAGCTGTGAATGGTGTTTGTCCAAGATGTGAAGGAACAGGAAGAGTTCGAGATATGCAATCAACTTCCCTATACATTCTAAGAACAATTGAAGAAGAGGCTAATAAGGAAATTAATCAAACTATTTCTGTTCAAATACCAATTGAAGTTGCAACATTGCTCCTTAATGAAAAAAGAAATGATATTGCAGAAATAGAAAATAAAACAAGTAATGAAATTATAATTATTCCAAACAAATATTATGAAATACCAAAATATACTCTTGATAGATCACCACAAAAAAATAACAGATCTAATTATAAAGTAGCTGAGCCAACAAATGATATTATTCAAAATAACATTGATGGGGGGCAAAATCAAAAAGATAGATTAGAGCCAGTAGTAAAGACAATTGTGCCATCTCAAAGAAATACAAAATCAAAAAATAATAATACCATTTTTGGATTCTTTAAAAACTTAATAGGTACGTCAGAGGGTGAAGCCCTTATTGATGAAAAAGGCAATGAAGAAGATACAAAACAAATAGATAAGCAAAAAAATAATAGAAGAAGAAATAATAATAGAAACAGAAATAGAAGTAATTTAAATAGAAATAGAGGTAAAAATGATGCTCCAATAACTAAGGAAAAAAATAATACTGAAGTTAATAAAAATACAAACGAAAATACTTCTTCAATTATTGATTCTCTACCAAAAAATGAAACTAAGCCAACACCAAAAAAACAGACTCCAAAATTAGAAAAAGTTGATTTATCAAAAGTTGGGCTTAAACTTGTTGAAACAAAACCATCAACAAAAACTTCAACATCTAAAGCTAAAGCTCCAGTTAAAAAGAAAACTTCGAATAAAAAAATTGCCTCTTGGCAAAATCATGAAAAAAAAGAAACTAAGAATACAAAATTAGTTATGGTTGAAACGAAGAAAGCTACAAAGCCGAAGAAAGCTACAAAGCCGAAGAAGGCTAGTCCATTAAAAAAATAAGGATATACCAACCAATAAAAGCCATTATTAAGGCACCTAAAACATGGCTAATTAAAAACAAAAAACTTGTTTGTATCTCTCCCTTTTGCAAAAAAGTAAATATTTCAGATGTATAAGCAGAAAAAGTAGTTAATCCGCCCAAAAATCCTATATTGATAAATAATTTTAATTCCTCATTAAGTGAGGAAGCAATATTCTGAAAATAAGCAATTGATAAACCCATTAGAAAACCACCGAGTAAATTTACAACCAAGGTTCCAAAAGGAAGGCTTGGGTAAAGCGCAGAAAAGATGTAGCCTATCCCCCACCTGAGCCATGCCCCAATCGCAGCAGCAATACCAACTAAGAAAAAATTAGTTAAATTAAACATTAATTTACACTTTTATAA
Source organism: OM43 beta proteobacterium (assembly GCA_042094875.1). Taxonomy (GTDB): domain Bacteria; phylum Pseudomonadota; class Gammaproteobacteria; order Burkholderiales; family Methylophilaceae; genus BACL14. The sequence continues at coordinate 355,922 of JBELCI010000011.1, read as the reverse complement.
AATGTTCTCGATAATATTTCAACTCCTCGATAGACTCCAAAATATCTGCTAGAGCCTCATGTTTACTCTTTTTTTTAAATCCCTCTATTAATTCAGGTTTCCATCTTTTTGCCAATTCTTTAAACACACTGACATCAAGATTGCGATAGTGAAAATATGATTCTAAATCAGGCATATGCTTGGCCATGAATCTTCTATCCTGACAAATTGAATTTCCACACATAGGTGATTTATTTCTACCGACATATTTACTGAAGAATTCTAATAATTGATGGGAAGCCATTTCTTCATTTATTTTTGAGTTTTTCACTTTTTCAATTAAGCCTGATTTTCCATGTGTAGATTGATTCCAAGAATCCATTTTAGCTAATACCTCATCAGATTGATTTAATACTAAAACCGGCCCTTCATCAATAATTTTTAAAAATGGATCAGTTATGATAACTGCAATTTCTAGAATTTTATCAGTCTCTGAATTTAGACCGCTCATTTCCATATCTAACCATATTAAATTATCATTACTTTTGCTCATCATGATTTCCATTAAAATTTAAAATTAATCTCATTTTCAACTTACTTTTATTATAGTTTTACTTCACAATAACTCTTTTAATATTTAAGTGCTCGTTATGTCAATTACTTTTTACTATCTATTCTTATTTTTGTTAGTCACTACTACTATTTTCCAAGCATGGTTATCCAGAAGACATATAGCATATATTAAAAAAAATAAAACTAAAGTGCCGTCTGATTTTTCAAAAATAATTTCTATTTCAGATCATAAAAAAGCTGCAGACTACACTATCTCTAAGTCAAATATTGGAATAATTGACTTATTTATACAAGCTATATTTTTATACCTAATAACCCTTGGTGGCGGTATAAATATCATAACTAATATGGTTACTGAATTAAGCGATTCTTTCAATTTAATTAATAATCAATTAGCAATTGGAGCAATAGTTATTATATCAGTGATGCTAATATCTTCTCTAATAGATCTTCCATTGAGTTATTTTAAAACTTTCGTTATCGATGAAAAATTTGGATTTAACCGCATGACAAGATATATTTTTATATCAGATATATTTAAGCAAGCTGCTTTAAGTATAATTATTGGAATTCCCTTACTGTTAATTTCTTTATGGATAATCAAAAACTTAGGTAGTTTATGGTGGCTTTGGTTATGGATTTTTATTTCTGCTTTTAATTTTTTAATGCTTACAATATATCCTCTTTTCATTGCTCCATTTTTTAATAAATTTGTTCCTTTGAAAGACAAAAAACTAAAAGACAAAATCGAAAAATTACTTTCAAAATGTGGATTTGAATCTGATGGCCTATTTGTTATGAATGGATCATTAAGGAGCAATCATGGTAATGCATACTTTACAGGTTTTGGTAAATCAAAAAGAATAGTATTTTTTGATACATTACTTGAAAAATTGACTCATAAAGAAATAGAGGCTGTATTAGCTCATGAACTTGGTCATTTTCACCATAACCATGTCAAGAAGAGAATTATATTAATGTTCATTATTAGTTTCATAGGCCTATATATCTTAGGAGTGCTCAAAGATAGTCCATGGTTTTATAGTTCATTAGGTGTTGCTCAAAATGATGCAAATGGGTTATTACTTTTCTTATTAATCTCACCGCTATTTATTTTTTTTATAAGGCCATTAATGGCATACTACTCACGAAAAAATGAATTTGAAGCCGATGATTATGCCTGTAAATATAGTAATTCCAATGATTTAAAACTATCGTTAATAAAACTATATAGAGACAATGCCGCAACCTTAACCCCAGATCCTCTTCACTCTAAATTTTATGATTCACACCCCCCTGCTCTTGAAAGAATAAATACAATAAATAAAAAATAATGGAAATAACAACAAGATTAGAATTTGATGCTGGCCACAGAATTCCAAGCCACAAAAGTATATGCAAAAATTTACATGGTCACAGATATTGTATTGAGGTAACTATTAAAGGCGATATTAATTCAGAAAAAACAAATTCGAACTTTGGAATGGTTTTAGATTTTAAAGACGCAAAAGATTTAATAAAAAAATCTATTGTTGATGAATGGGATCACTCATTTATTGTTTATAAACACGATGAAGTTGTTCTTGAATTTTTAAATTCATTAAAGAATCATAAAACAGTAATTTTTCCCTTGGTTCCAACAGCAGAAAATATGGCATTAGTTGCAATGGATAAATTAAAAACTGCATTTAAAAAAGAATTTGGCGATTCAATTAGGCCATTTAAAATTAAACTCTTTGAAACTCCAAATAATTGGGCAGAAGTATATTAAATATCATTTCTTTTCATTTTAATATTTGATAGAAATTCTTTATGTAATTTAACTTCATCTTTCTTTGGCTCAATAATAATAAGCTCCGATTGGTTTGCATCTCCAATATTTATATTTTGTGTATTTGAAGTAAAATTAATTTCAAAACCCTCCTGCCCTCTTGTCATTGCAAGATATACGTCTGATAAAAGTTGGGCATCAAGAAGGGCACCATGAAGCGTTCTTGAAGTGTTATCTATCCCGTAAGACTTGCATAATGCATCTAAATTATTTCTTTGTCCCGGTCTAATTTCTTTAGCTAATAAAAGTGAATCAAAAATAGAACTTACATATGTTTCTAATTTACTTAAACTAACTTTGCCAAGCTCCATATTAAGAAAGCCAACATCAAATGGTGCATTATGAATAATAATTTCTGCATCTTTAATAAAGCTTAAAAAATCATTAGATATATCATTAAATAAAGGTTTGTCTTGAAGAAAATCTAAGGTTATCCCATGAACTTCTTGTGCAGCAGAATCAATATCTCTTTCTGGGTTTAAGTATGTATGGTAGTGATTATTTGTTAATTGTCGGTTGTTCATCTCTACAGCAGCTATTTCAATAACCCTATGGCCTTGATTTGGATCAAGGCCAGTTGTTTCTGTATCTAAAAATATTTGTCTCATTATTATTAACCTCTGCTATTAACACCTTGGTTTGCTAAAAAATCAGCTCTTTCATTACCAAGGTGACCTGAATGACCTTTTATCCAGACCCAATTTATTTTTAACTTTGAAGTTAAATCATCTAGCTGAATCCATAAGTCTTTATTCTTAACTGGCTTCTTATTGCTAGATCTCCAACCATTAATCTTCCAATTTTTAATCCATTCATTTATTCCTTTTTGCACATATTTTGAATCAGTAAAAACTGTAATTTCATCATCAACTTCAATAGTTTCTAAAGCCATAATAACAGCCATAATTTCCATCCTATTATTAGTAGTATTGTCTTCGCCACCAAAGATTTCATTTTGAACGTTACCATCATCTATTAATGCCCCCCAACCTCCTGGACCAGGATTACCCTTGCAAGCTCCGTCTGTATAAATTTTTATCATATTAAAATCACTCTTCCTTTAAAACGGTAGATTTTTTAGAGTTTCTCCATTTTGGTTTTATTGGGGTAAGTCCAATTACCTTTTTTTGCACAACTATAAAATATAAATTACCAAATAATGGTAACCATCTATTACCAATCTTTTCCATATTTTTATTAAAATTAGAGTTTTCATCAGAAAACAAAAATTGGTAATTTAAAATTTCTGCTTGCTCTATTGAGAAACCAGTTTCAGTAAGATTGCTTTGAATTGTCGATATACTAACAAAATTTGAATTCCATGGAAAATCCATACTAAATCCAAACATATTTCTAATACCAGCAAAACTAAAAGGATTAAATGAAATTAAGACTAAGTGGCCACCAGGTATAATTATTCTATAAAGCTCTTCTAAGAAAATTGAATTATAACCTTGCTCAATATAATGAGAACAAATAACTAAATCGATTGAATCATCAGCTAATGGAAAAGAGAAATTATTAAAGCTAATATTTTTTGATGGTCCCTGATTAAAAATATGATTACTTATCCTTGAATTTTCAAGAAAGTTTGTAAAAGGGCTGCCTAACTGCAGCGCATGATATCCAAATTTATCCTCAATAAATTTATTAATTATTTTTTTTTCTTGCAAAATCAAACTTTTTGCACTTTTTGTTTCAAACCAATTCATATTTTTAAAAATACCATAAAAACATAGTAAACTTAAGCATATATGCACTTAAACTTACCCCAAAATAATAAAATCAATATTTTCCCAATTAAAGCATTTAAGGACAATTATATTTGGATAATACAAGAAAAAAATAATGCAGTAATTGTTGATCCAGGAGAGGCTAAATCATCACTTATTAAATTAAAAGAAATGGATTTAGAATTAGTTGGGATATTAATTACACATAAACATTTTGATCATATTGATGGTGTTGAAGAATTAATAAAAAATTTTCCAAAAGTTAAAATTTTTGGTCCTGAAAATAATGAATTTAGATTCAAATATGAAATTGTAAAAGAAGGTGATTTAGTTTCAATATTAAATACAAAAATTAAATTTTATGTTATTGAGACCCCAGGTCACACTCTTGATCACTTAGTGTATGTAGATTCTAATCATTTGTTTTGTGGAGATACTTTATTTGCATGCGGCTGTGGGAGATTATTTGAAGGATCATATGATGAAATGTTTCATTCTTTATCTAAAATATCTTCCCTTAATCCTAATACAAAGATATATTGTGCACATGAATATACAAAACAAAATATAAAATTTGCTTTAACTATAGATCCTAAAAATAAGCGATTAAAAGAACGTTCTAAAAAACTACAAAATGTAGACATTACGATTCCATCATTACTAAAAGATGAGCTGGAGACTAATCCTTTTCTCAGGGCAAAAACAAGTGATGAGTTCAAATTAATTAGAAAGAAAAAAGATGAATTTTAAAGTAAGTCACCCATTAAAAATATTATTACTACTATTATTTTGCTCAATAGCAATAAATGTTCAATCCGAGACAAATGCATTAGGACAACAAATAACAGTTATAAATGCAGATAAAAAAAATCAAAATATTAAAAAATTAAATGAAAACCTTAGTATCTGGTCAAGAATTAATAGTGGCTATAAGATGAAACAAAGACCAAGCCGAAGAATTAGAAATTTTGAAAAATGGTATTCAAAAAGACCAGAGTATGTCGAAAGAATGCTTGAAAGAAGTGAAAAATATCTTTTTTATGTTACAAATGAAGTTCAAAAAAGAAATATGCCGATGGAAATAGCACTTCTACCGATGATTGAAAGCGCATATAACCCTATTGCAACTTCAAGAAAGAAAGCGGCTGGAATGTGGCAATTTATTCCTTCAACAGGAAAGATTTATGGTTTAAAACAAAATTGGTGGGTTGATAATCGAAGAAATGTAACAGAATCGACAGATGCTGCCTTAAATTACTTAGAAAAATTGTATAAAGAATTTGGATCATGGGAATTAGCTTTAGCATCATACAATGCTGGTGAAGGGAGGATTAGTAGAGCAATTAAAAGAAACAAAAGAAACAAAAAATCAACGAGCTATTACAGTTTAAGAATACCTAGGGAAACTAAAAACTATGTCCCAAAACTTTTTGCTATTAAAAATATTATTAGTAACCCAAAAAAATATGGATTGAGTTTGCCCTATATTAAAAATAAACCATATTTTGAAACTATCACAGTAAATAAAAATATCGATACTCAACTCATTGCAAGACTTGCAGAAATATCAATTGAGGAATTTCAACTTCTGAATCCTCAACATAAAAGACCTGTAATAAAGGTTACTAATACCCCTGAAAAAATTAATCTTCCTTATCAAAATATTCATATCTTTAATTACAATTTTCATGGTTATAGCAAACCTTTATCTAATTGGACTCCATATAAACCTAAAAGAAAAGAAAGTGTCGCTCAAGTAGCTAAAAAATTTGGGATAGATAGAAAAATACTTACTCAAGTTAATCGTTTAGAAAGGAGAAAAACATTTAGAAGAAACTCCACCATTCTTATACCTAATAAAGATGCAATAACTACATATTTCCCAACTAATATTAATGAACTATACAATTATTCAAAAATTATTACCCACAAAATAAAGTCTGGAGAAACATTGAGCCATATTTCAGATACATACAATATTTCTGTCAAAGACATTAAAGAATTTAATGAACTACGTTCCGATAAAATAATCATAGGTGATATCTTAGATATTCCTAAATAATTTGCTATACATATGAAAAAATTCTTAATTTTTACCTTTTTTATTTATTCATTACTAATAATAAGTTGCTCGAAAAAAGAATCAGAAGTAATTGATTTTAATAGAAAATTTATTAGTAAACCTGGAGGAAGTTTAATTAATGCGATGATAGGTGAACCAAGTAATCTTATTGCTATGATTGCTGGTGATTCTGCATCTTCAGCTATTGCTGGAAATATTTTTAACACTTTAATCAAATATGACGAAAATTTAGAATATGCTCCGGATTTAGCTGAAAATTGGCAAATATCAAACAATCAAAAAACAATCACTTTTAAATTAAAAAAAGGTCTAGAGTGGCAAGATGGTGAACCACTAACAAGCTCTGATGTATTATTTACTTGGAAATTAATAACAAATCCAAATACAAGAACTCCATACGCATCTGATTATCAACTGGTAATAAAAGCCGAAGCCCCTAATCCACTGACATTTCAAATTACATATGCAGATAGTTATGCTCCAGCACTTGATACATGGGCGTCTTTACATATTCTTCCAAAACATATTTTAGAAAATGAAGATATCAATAATACCTTTTTTTCTAGAAACCCAATAGGTTCAAGCTATTACAAGCTTGATAATTGGATTAGTGGTCAGCAAGTAACCTTAAAAGCTAATGAGAAAAGTATCTCAGGCCCACCTTTAATTAAAAAATTAATATCTAGAATAATACCAGACACTTCATCTCAGTTTTTAGAGTTAACAGCAGATAATATCGACCTTATGAACATAAACCCAATTCAATATCAAAGAGTTTTCCCTGCAAAAAAAGATCTTCAAAGAAAAATTGATCTTTATAAAGAATTGGGAAATGGCTATACATATCTTGGCTTTAATCTCAGAAAAGCACCTTTTAATGATATTAAAGTTAGGCAAGCATTAAATTACGCAATCGATAAGGAAGAGATCATAAAAGGGGTTCTTTTGGGTTTAGGTGAATCAATTTCGAGCCCATATAAGCCAGGTACTCGCTGGAACAATCCTAATTTAAATCCATACCCGTACAACCCTAAGAAAGCGCTTAAATTACTCAATGAAGCTGGTTATATTAAAAACAGTAAAGGTGCTCTGATGAAAGACGGCAAACCTTTAAAATTTGAAATAATTACAAATCAAAATAAACAAAGAGAAATGACAGCCGTTTTAATACAAAGAAGATTACAAGAGATTGGAGTTGAAGTGTCCATTAGAGTAATCGAATGGGCAAGTTTTGTTAATAGATTTATAAAAACAGGTGATTTTGATGTTGTTGTTCTTGGGTGGAGTTTATCTTTAGATCCAGATCAATATAATATTTGGCATTCTTCTCAACAAGGTCCTGGTCAATTCAATTTTCTAGGGTATTCCAACAAGAATGTTGATAAATTATTAGAAGTTGGCCGTAAAGAATTAAATCTCCTTAAGCGTGAAAAAATTTATCACGAATTCTCAAAATATTTGTTAGAAGACTCTCCAATAATATACTTATACGCAGGTTATAGCTTAAGTGCAGTGCACAAAAGAGTTAAAGGTATAAAGCAACCTTCTCCTCCTGCTGGAATTTATCATAATAATTATGATTGGTTTATACCCAAACCACTAAGAAGAAATGAAATAATGGAATAATGGAATAATTCATGACAGCATACCTAATAAAACGAATTCTATGGATGATACCAATGCTAATTGGTATAAGCCTAATTTCGTTCTTCATAATGCATCTTGCTCCAGGTGATGTAACCTCAAATGAGTCATCTTTTAACCCAAGGGCTTCAGAAGAATCTAGGCAGAAATTAAGAGAACTCTATAATCTTGATAAACCGGTCATTATCCAATACGGTCTTTGGTTAAAAAGGATTGCTGAACTTGATTTTGGAAATTCATTTGCATCTCATCAAAAACCAGTTTTATGGGAAAGAAAAGATAAATCTGGAAATATAACAAAAGGTTTAATCCAAGAATCTCTTCCAATAACACTTATGATAAATCTTATAGGGATTTTTATAATTTTTACTATTTCCATATGCTTAGGAACTCTTTCTGCAGTTAGACAGAACACATGGGTTGACCGATCAATAACTTTATTCGTTTTTATTGCCTTTGCAATACCCGGTTTCTGGTTAGCTCTTTTATTAATGTACTGGACAGGAGTAAGTAACCAATGGTTACCTATTTCAGGTTTGCATAGCCCAGGCTTTGAAAACCTTAGTAGTTTTGGTCAATTTATAGATCTCTTAAAACACTTAGTTCTTCCTGTTTCTATATCTTCATTGAGTGGTCTAGCTGGAATATCTTTATACGTAAGAAATGGAATGCTTGATATTCTTCATCAAGATTTTATAACGACTGCAAGATCAAAAGGCTTACAAGAAAATAAAATTGTATTTATCCATGCACTTAAAAATGCCATCCTCCCACTAATTACAATCATAGGCTTATCAATACCTGGTCTAATTGGTGGTTCTGTAATCGCAGAATCTATTTTTGCAATACCAGGGATGGGTAAACTTTTTTATGATTCTGTTTTAATGCGAGATTTTCCTGTAATTATGGGTATTCTAACCATTGGTTCAGTTTTAACTTTAATTGGGAACCTCTTAGCTGATATTGGTTATGCATGGGCTGACCCTAGGGTAAGAAAAGGTCTAGTAAAATGAAAATTTTCTTAAAAAATCCTCTTGCAATGTCAGGTTTTATAATAATTTTATTGGTATTAATATTTGCATTAATTGCTCCTATTATTGCTCCATATGATCCAAATTTTATCGATATAAATTCAATACTATATCCACCATCATTAAATCACTTAATGGGTACTGATGGGCTTGGTAGAGATGTTTTTTCAAGAATGTTATATGGTGCCAGAATATCCTTGCTAGTCGGATTTGTAGCTGTTGGAATCGCAACTTTTATTGGTGTAATTTTAGGATCAATAGCTGGATTTTATAGAGGATGGGTAGATTCAATTATTATGCGTTTTGTAGACATAATGTTATCAATACCAACATTCTTTCTAATACTAGCTGTTATAGCTTTTCTCACCCCATCGATATGGAATATTATGATTGTTATCGGTTTAACATCATGGATGGGGGTTACGCGACTAGTAAGAGCAGAATTTTTTAGTTTAAGACAAAGGGAGTACGTTTTAGCATCTGAAACAATGGGATCAAATCATTTCTCAATAATAATTAAGCATCTACTTCCAAATAGCTTAACACCAATTATTGTTAGTTCAGTTTTAGGTATTGCAAGTGCAGTTTTAGTAGAATCTGGCCTTAGTTTTTTAGGATTAGGGGTTCAAGCTCCAACTGCCTCATGGGGAAATATTCTTACTGACGGTAAAGAATATATTCAATTTGCATGGTGGCTTTCCTTATTTCCCGGTTTAGCTATTCTCATAACTGTATTAGGATATAATTTACTTGGTGAGGGTTTAAGAGATGTTTTAGATCCTAAAAATAAAAATTAAAATTTACACTAGAGAAAAATCAAATATGAGTTTTTTAAAAAATAAAAAAGTACTAATACTTGGGCTCCTAAGCGATAGATCTATTGCATATGGTATAGCGACCTCAATGAGAAAACAAGGGGCCGAATTAGCGTTTACTTATCAAATGGATAAACATCAAACTAGAGTTCAAAAACTTGCTTCAGATTTTGAATCGAAAATTGTCTTACCTTGTGATGTTTCGAGTGATGATGATATAAAAAATCTTTTCCCATTACTTGAAAAAGAATGGGGTAAATTTGATGTTTTAGTGCATTCAATAGCTTTTGTTCCTAGAGAGGCATTAAGTGGTGACTTTATTGAATCAACTACTCGTGAAAATTTTACAATTGCACATAATATTAGTTCTTTTAGTTTTACCGCTCTTGCAAAAGAAGCTGTACCATATTTAAATAAAAATGCTAGCTTATTAACCCTTAGTTATCTTGGGGCAGAAAGAACAATGCCTAATTACAATGTTATGGGCCTAGCAAAAGCAAGTTTAGAAGCGAATGTAAGGTATATGGCACATAGTCTTGGGAATAAAAATATTCGAGTTAATGCGATTTCTGCAGGTCCGATAAAAACTCTTGCTGCTTCAGGTATCGCAAACTTTGATAAAATGTATGATTTCAATCAACGGCATGCCGCGCTTAAAAGAAATGTAACAATTGAAGAAGTTGGTAATGTTGCTGCATTCTTGTCAAGTGATCTTGCTTCAGGTGTTACGGGTGAAATTACATACGTAGATGGCGGAATGAATATTACTGCTGCTGGTACTATTGATTAATTAAAATTACTAAATAATTTTTCATTAAAATCAATATTTGCATTTACCCTTAAATCAGAAATGTAGGCTGCTTCAACTTCTTCTCCAATCATTGCCATGTATTCATTGAAGTAAATATCAATTGAATCTTTATCTGTAATATTTTCAGTAACCACTTTATTAAGTTTAACAATAATATATTCTTCACCTTTAGGATCATAAAGACCAGAATAACCTGGAATTTTTTTATCATCCATTTTATAAATTGCATTAACCAACGGATCTGATAAACCTTGTTTGTCAATTCGATCAATTACTAACTGATCAATCCAATCTATTTTTTTAGGATTAGATTTGACCTCCTCGATCAATTTACCTCCATCCGTAATTAAAAGTTTTTGTGACTCTGCCTCTAAAAGAAAATCTTTAATAGAATCTTTTACTTCATCAAAAGTTTTAATTTCAGATGCCCTAAAATCTACTACCCTTGCTGAAACTAAGTTATTAGGAGAAGCTTCAATTGCGGGAATATTTTTCTTCTCATCAATAGCATTTTTATCAAAAATAGCTTGAGCAAAAGCTTCGTTATTAAAAAACTTCTTAGCATCATCAAAACTTAACCATTGGCTATCTTGTATTTCTAAATCAAATTTTTTAGCTGCTGCTTCCAGGTTTTCTGATTGCTCATAAACTACATTACTAAAATCTTCAGCATTTGAACCATATTCAGCTAATGCTAAATTAAATAGCAATTCTCCTTTAATTTGATTTTTAACTGAATCAAATTTTACTTCTTCACCTTTTATGTCAGTTAACATTATTATGTGAAAACCAAACTCAGTTTTGATTAGATTTGAAATTTGATTTTTTTTCATTGCAAAAACAGCATCATCAAATGATTTTGTCATTTCACCTCTAGAGAAGAAACCTAAGTCTCCTCCATTTTTAGAAGATTCTGTATCTTGTGAATATTTTTTTGCATTTTCATCAAATGTTTTAGGATTTTTTTTAATTTCCTTAAGAACAGTGAGTGCAGAAGCTTTTATTCCATCTACCTCTTCAGATGACATATTAGAGTTAACATTAAATAGAATATGTTTAGCTCTTCTTTGCTGATCAGCCTGAAATCTATTAATATTATTTGTAAAATATTTTTTAACTGCATCGTCTGAGACTTGCACATTAGGAACTATTCCTGCCACTGAATATATAACAAATTTAATTTTAACCTGATCAGGCCTAATAAAATTTGACTTACTTTCTTCGTATACTTTTTTTAAAGCAGTATCAGAGAGGTCTACATTTTTCTTATATTGTTCTTGTTTCAATTCAAAAATACTTACATCCCTTTTTTGGTAAGTTAAATTAACAAGTGGTTGTATTTTATCCTTTGGAATGTATATGAGCTTCTTTAAACTTTCTTTTACTTGCTGCGTGCCTAAGTCCTCTCGAATCTTTTCATCAAATTTCTTTGGCGTCAAATTATTTATTTTTAAAACTTCATCGTATTGTTCCTGTGAAAATTTTCCATTTCTCCTAAATTCTGGCATACCTGAAATGTAAGTACCAATTTGACTATCACTAATATAAAAACCTGCATTCTTAATTTCTTGACTTACTAATTTTGATGTAATTAATTGATCAAGTATCGCTCTTTTAAATTCAATATCTTGAAATATTGCAGGATCTGTTTCTTCATTTTGGCTTCTAATTTGAGCTACAAATTGACTTTCTGTATCTTGAAGCTCTTGAGCGGTAATTGCTTCATCATTAACAGAAGCAATGTGCACTGCGCTACCAACTCCAGATAAATAGGAATCGATACCAAACAAAGCAAATGGAATAATAATTATTGCTAATATTACTTTAGCCAATTTAGTTTGGGTTCTATTTCGAATTTGTTCTAACATAATAAATTCCTATTTACTTGTAAGACCAAAATTAATCTTTTTGGTTCTTTTTTTATTAATAATAACTATATATTCATTAGTTATTATTTAATATGGCGGAGTGGACGGGACTCGAACCCGCGACCACCGGCGTGACAGGCCGGTATTCTAACCAACTGAACTACCACTCCAAATAATGGTGGGTGCTACAGGGGTCGAACCTGTGACATTCGCCTTGTAAGGGCGACGCTCTACCAACTGAGCTAAGCACCCAAATTGTTAAAAATTTCGCACGTAATTTTACAATAATGTCATTAACAAATCTAGTTAATAAATCAAAAACCTAATGCGCTATAGATTTGTCAATTTGAATTGTATCTTTTGATGCTCCTGGAACAACTTTTGATTCTTTTATTAAATTTTTTGGTGCTTTTGTAAGCGCCAAATCTAGAACTTGATCAATCCATTTAACAGGAATTATATCAACTTTATCTTTGATTTCATCTGGTACATCAATCAAATCTTTTATATTTTGATCCGGTATTAAAATTTTCTTAATATTTCCCCTGTGGGCTGCTAACAATTTTTCTTTTAATCCACCAATAGGTAAAACTTCACCTCTTAGTGTAATTTCACCAGTCATTGCCACATCAGACCTAACATGAATACCAGTAAGACTTGAGATAATTGCGGTAGTTATACCAATTCCAGCACTTGGTCCATCTTTAGGTGTCGCTCCTTCAGGAAAATGAATATGTATATCTTTATTTTCATGAAAATTATTTTTAATCCCAAGTTTTTCAGCGCGGCTTCTAACAACACTCATGGCTGCATGAATTGATTCCTGCATCACATCGCCTAATTTTCCAGTAATAATTGTCTTCCCTTTACCAGGAATTACTACTGCTTCTATTGTTAACAACTCTCCACCAACCTGAGTCCAGGCTAGACCAGTAACCTGACCAATTTGATTCTTTTTATTTGCATAACCAATATCGTAAATTCTAACTCCAAGAAATTCGGATAAATTTTTACTAGTTATATTTATAGATTTAATTTTTTTACTTGTTAGAAGTGTTTTAACTACTTTTCTGCAAATTTTAGATATTTCTTGTTCCAACTTTCTCACTCCTGCCTCTCTTGAATAGAATTGAATTAAATCTTTAATAGCTTTTATTGAAATTTTTACTTCACTCTTTTTCAAACCGTGAGTCTTTAATTGTTTTGGTATTAAATGTTTAGTAGCAATATTTGTTTTCTCTGTTTCTGTATATCCTGACAGTCTTATAATCTCCATCCTATCTAACAAAGGTTCTGGGATATTCATAGAATTAGCAGTCGCAACAAACATTACATCAGATAAATCATATTCAATTTCCGCATAGTGATCGGTAAAGGTATGGTTTTGTTCTGGATCTAATACCTCTAGTAAAGCTGAAGAAGGATCTCCTCGAAAATCCTGACCCATTTTATCAACTTCATCTAATAAAAATAATGGATTTTTAACCCCTACCTTAGCCATATTCTGCAAAATTTTACCCGGCATTGAGCCAATATAAGTTCTTCTATGACCCCTAATTTCAGCCTCATCTCTTACTCCACCAAGAGCCATTCTTATAAATTTACGATTAATTGACTTAGCAATACTATTTCCAAGGGATGTTTTACCAACTCCAGGAGGTCCAACTAAGCAGAGTATTGGGGCTTTAAGTTTACCTACCCTATTTTGAACTGCCAGATACTCTACTATTCTCTCTTTGACTTTTTCCAATCCAAAATGATCATTATCTAGTTCTATCTCTGCACTTTTTAAATCTTTATTAATTTCTGTTTTATCAACCCAAGGAAGATTAATCAAAGTTTCAATAAAAGTTCTAACTACTGATGCCTCTGCTGACATTGGTGACATCATCTTTAACTTTTTAAGTTCAGAAAAGCATTTTTCTGAAGCTTCATCAGACATCCCAGATTTTTTTATTTTAGCTTCAAGCTCATCAAGATCTGCACCCTCATCTTGCTCTCCTAATTCTTTTTGAATTGCTTTAACTTGTTCATTTAAATAGTATTCTCTTTGTGACTTCTCCATTTGTCTTTTTACACGTCCGCGTATTCTTTTTTCTACCTGAAGAATATCAATTTCAGACTCCATAATTTTAAGTAATAGCTCTAACCGAGATCTAATAGCAAAAGTTTCTAAAATATTTTGTTTCTCTGAGAGTTTTAAAGTTAGATTTGCTGAAATAGAATCAGCTAGCCTTCCTGGCTCAGATATTGATGTTAGAGAAGTTAATATTTCAGGCGGTATTTTTTTATTTAATTTTACATATTGGTCAAACTGAGAGAAAACTGAACGCATAAAAACTAAAGTTTTTTTATCTTTTTTTTCCTTAATTTTAATTATGTTAATATCAGCTGTCCAAAATTCACCAAACTCATCAAATTTTTCCACTTTTGCTCTTTCAAGACCTTCAACAAGAACTTTGACAGTGCCATCAGGTAATTTAAGCATTTGAAGAATATTTGCTACTGTTCCAACGGTATATAAATCTTTAATATGAGGTTCATCTTGGCCTGCGGTTTTTTGTGCTACCAATAAAATCTTTTTATTGCTATTATTTGCTTTTTCGATAGCATTAATTGACTTTTCTCTACCTACAAATAAAGGGATGACTAATTGAGGATAAACAACTACATCTCTCAAAGGAAGCATGGGAAAATTTTTTGTTATGGCCATATTATTTTCTTATAAAATTAAAATATTACTATATGTTATGGGGATGATTTCATACAATTCAAGTCAATTATTTATTATTTACTTGTTTCTCAATATCAGCGTAAATTAAATATGGTTTTTCATTTTTGTTTACAACTCCTTTATCTATAACTACTTTTAACAAATTGCTTATTGTTGGCAATTCAAACATAATTTCTTTTAAGCTTGATTCCATAATTGATCTCAATCCACGGGCACCTGTTTTTCTTTCAATTGCTTTTTGTGCTATTGCATCAATAGCTTCATCCCTAAATTCTAATTCAACCCCTTCCATAAGAAATAACTTTTTATATTGTTTAGTTAAAGCATTTTTTGGTTCTTTTAATATTTTAACTAAAGTATTTTTTTCGAGTGTGTCCAATGTAGTTATAACAGGCAATCTTCCTATAAACTCAGGTATTAATCCAAATTTAATAAGATCTTCAGGCTCAACATTTTTTATTACATTGCTAATAGTTTTAAGATCATCTTTTCCCTGAACTTCTGCTCCAAAACCAATACTATTTTTTTCAGTTCTTTCTCTAATAATCTTTTCAAGGCCATCAAATGCGCCTCCACATATAAATAGTATATTTGAAGTATCGATTTGTACAAATTCCTGATTTGGATGCTTTCTTCCTCCTTGCGGCGGAACTGATGCAGTAGTACCTTCAATAAGCTTAAGAAGTGCTTGCTGAACTCCTTCACCTGAAACATCTCTAGTTATGGAAGGGTTATCTGATTTTCTAGAAATTTTATCAACTTCATCTATATAAACAATTCCTTTTTGAGCTTTTTCTACATCATAATCACACTTTTGAAGTAACTTTTGCATAATATTTTCAACGTCTTCTCCAACATACCCAGCTTCAGTTAATGTTGTTGCATCAGCCATTACGAATGGAACTTCTAATAAGTTTGCTAAAGTCTGAGCAAGTAACGTTTTACCAGATCCGGTAGGGCCAATAAACAAAATATTACTTTTAGCGATTGTTACTTCTTTAAAATCACCTTCATCATTCTTATTATTCTGTAATCTCTTATAATGGTTATATACTGCAACTGACATACTTTTTTTAGCTTCAGCTTGACCAATAACGTATTCTCCAAGAGCTTTCGAAAGTTCTTGGGGGCTTAAGAGATTTGATTCAGTTTTTTCTAACTGTTCGTTTAGTTCCTTAGATTCTTCTTTAATAATGTCATTACATAAATCTACACATTCATCACAAATAAAAACTGATGGACCAGCAATAAGCTTTTTCACTTCGTGCTGATTTTTCCCACAAAATGAGCAAAAAAGAGATTTTTCTTTTTCTTCAGCCATCAATACTCCTTATTTAACTTGAGTCCTACTAGAAATAACTTGATCAACCAAACCATATGATACAGACTCATCAGAGCTCATAAAATTGTCGCGATCCGTATCTTCTGCAATTTTTTTAATTGGTTGTTTTGTGTGTTTTGACAAAATAGAATTTAGTTTATTCTTAAGAAATAAAATTTCTTTTGCATGAATTTCAATATCAGATGCTTGCCCTTGAAATCCTCCTAAAGGTTGATGAATCATAACTCTTGAGTTAGGCAAACAAAATCTTTTACCATGAGTTCCTGAAGTTAAAAGCAATGCGCCCATACTTGCAGCTTGCCCAATACATAATGTACTCACATCTGGTTTAATAAATTGCATTGTGTCATAAATTGCCATTCCAGCAGTTACTGATCCTCCTGGAGAATTTATATAAAGTGAAATATCTTTATCAGGATTTTCTGCCTCTAGAAAGAGAAGTTGAGCAACAACTACATTTGCAGTCATATCATCCACCGGGCCAACTAAAAAAATTAATCTCTCTTTAAGGAGTCTTGAATAAATATCGTAAGCTCTTTCACCACGCCCACTTTGCTCGATAACCATGGGAATATAACCTAAATTGTTTGGTGAGAATTGACTAATAGATTGTATTTTAGAGTTACTCATTATGATCCTTGCATCGCCATTAAATCATCAAAAGAAATTTTCTCATTTTCAATCTTGCATTCTTTCAAAAACCAGTCTACTACATTATCCTCAGTAGATAGAGCTGTTGGTTCTTCTAGCCTTTTTGGGTCATCGTAAAACCATTTTTCAGCTTTTTTTGTATCATCAAAATTAGCTGCAAATTCAGAAACTTTAAGTTTAATTTGTTCCTCACTTGCTTCTAATTTTTTAGCTTCAACCAAGCTAGCAAGAACAATTCGTAATTTACATGTCGACATTGCTCTTTCCTCAAACATTGCTCTTTCTAATTTAACTTCTTTCATATTTGCACCCTGCTTCTTGAGGTTATCATGAGTGACTTGCATCATTCGATTTACTTCAATTGTTACTAATGATTTTGGAACATCCATGTCATGAGAATCAATAAGCAACTGGAAAACTTGTTTCTTTAAATCTGCATTAACTCTTTTGTCAACCTCCTGAATTAACGATGCCTTTATATCTTCATTCATTTTTTTCAGATCACCATTCTCAACACCTAAACTCTTAGCAAAATTTGCATCAATTTTAGGAAGCTTAGCTTCCCTTACTTCGATTAATTTTACTTGATATTTAATTTTTTTATTAGCCAATTGAACAGGATCATGATCTTTCGGATACATAACTTCAAATTCTTTTGTTTGCCCTATTTTTATTCCAACAAGTTGGTCGTCTACTGCTTTAATTCTTTTTGAGTCTCCTAAAACAAACTCTATTGATTGATCTCCAGTTGACTCAATCTGCTCTCCCTCGAGAAAAGATTGAAGCTGCACTAATACCTGATCACCAAGCTTAGATTCACGATTAACTTTTTCAAACACTGCTCTTTGTTTTATAAGAACATCAATAGTTTTATTTACATCATCCGCAGTTATATCAACTGTTTTTTTTGAAATTTTTAATGATTTAAAATCTCCTAATTTAAACTCAGGAAAGACTTCAAATGTTGCAGTAAATTCAAAATCTTCATTAATTTTATCTAATGGATCATGCTGAATATCTGGCATTCCTGCAACACGAAGATTATTTGTATTAACTATTTCACCGAATTTCATCTCAATAGCTTTAGCATAAACCTCTGCTTTAATATCTGAGCCGTATTGTTTTTCAACAACATCTAGGGGTACTTTCCCTGGACGGAAACCTGCTACACGCGCAGTCCTTGTAAGTTCAATAAATCTTTGAGATATTTCGCTTTGAAAAGGCGCAATAGTCACGAGACCCTTTACTTTTCTTTCAATATTGCTTAATTTTTCTATTGTTTCAGACATTCCATAATTCCTAACTTAAATTTGGTGCGAAAGGAGAGACTCGAACTCTCACGCCTTGCGGCGCTGGTACCTAAAACCAGTGCGTCTACCAATTCCGCCACTCTCGCATAAGTAACTAAAATTTTAAAAGGCATATTATATCAGCTTAGATGCGCTTAGAAAGCAATAATTCAATGTCATTTCATTGCAATAAAAATTGTGCATAAAAACCTTCTCCTAGAATATAATGAATCTCATAAAATAAAATCAACAAAATTTAATTTAAAGAAAGAAAATTTTATATGTCACTAAAGCCATTCTTAATAATAATCTTAATTGTAAGTGGCTGCAGTTATATACCTTTTAACAAAAAAAACATTGAAACAAATACCATAACTGACGCAATCAAAGAATCTGATATTTATAGCGAAGATTTTACTAAATATTTAATTGCTAATGGATTCAATAAAGATGAATTACCTTTTAAAAAATGGGGGCTGAAAGAACTTATTTATAGTCAAGAATACTTCAACCCTGAATTAAAAACTGCAAAAATGCAATGGGAAATGGTTAAAACTGACGAAGTCATTGCAAAATTATACCCACAATCATCATTGGGTTTTGAAATTGGTCGTGAAACAACAAATAAAGAATTAACTAAAAAAATTTTTGGTGGAGGCTTGAATTTTAAAATTGAATCAGCTAATAAAAAATTAATTAGGTATGAATTAGCTTTAAACAAATCTCAGTTAGCACGTATTGATTACGAAATTGTAAACTGGAAACTTAGGTCAAATTTATTTAATGAATTATTAAATTTTATTGAGAATCAAGAGTTAATCAAAACCTCAAAAAAAGAGCTCAGACTTAAACAATCAATTGTTAATATGATGAAAAAAAGGCTTGAAGCTGGAATTGCGTCACAAGTAGACTTAGACATAAAGATTCTTGAGCTTAATAAAAAAAATCAGGAATTATTAAATTTACAAATAAATCAATTATCTCTAAGAAATCAAATATCTTCTCTTATTGGCTTAAGTTCGCAAAAATTCAATTTACTAACATTAAACAGCAAAGAAATAACATCTTTGCTTGATAGTATTACAGTTTTATATTTTTCAGATAAGGATTTAATAGAACTCCAAGAAACATCCCTAACAAAAAGATTAGATCTAAGAAAGATGCTCGCAAAGTATGCAATAGCGGAAGCTAAATTAAAATTAGAAATTGCTAATCAATATCCAGATTATAATTTTTCACCTGCCTATATGTATGAATTTGGTACTCGATTTTGGACTCTCGGGTTAGATGCAGTTATTAATTCATCCTCTAGGAATAAAGCATTTATTGATAAAGCAACCAAATTTAGAGATTTTGAAGCAAGCAAAGTTAACACATTACAACTTGAAACAATAAATAATATTGAAGAACTCCAATTCAACTTTTTAAATAAATTAGAAGACTTAAAAAATGCCAAAAATATGATGGAAACTAAAACCAAATTAGAACAACAACTATATAAAAGATTCAATGAAGGATTAATCAATAGAATGCAATATGAAAGAGAAAAAATTAACCTTATCAATATCACTAAAAATTATCATAAAGCAAGATATAATTTAATTAGAATAGGATTTCTTGCAGAAAATATTCTTCAAGAGCCAATATTCACACCAAAAATAAAGTTAACTAATGAAAAATAAATCACTCATAATTATTGTCCTTCAATCAATTCTTATTATTGGATTGCTATGGATTATTATTTTTCTAGGAAAAGATAAAATATTCACAAGTGAGTTTGACGATATACAAGAAAATATATACAAAGAATCTTTTGGAACACAAATTATTTCCCTTTCAGATTTATCAATTAAAAATAGTGGAATTTTAATTACTCCAGTTATTGAGAGTGAACAAGGATCACTTTATTCTTCTTATGGTTTTGTAGTGAATTTAAAAAATCTAATTAATTATAAAACTAAATTATCAAATTTAGATTATAAATATGCTCAATTAAATAGGCGTCTTGAAGCAGAAATCGAACACTATGAAGTCTTAAAATCTCTTAATGATGACAATAAGAATATCGCAGATTCTGTTGTTCATGAAAAAAAAATGGATGTAGATAATCTTCAAGATGATATAAATATTCTTAAACATCAGAAGCAAAATTTATTAGATATTGTTAAACATGAATGGGGAGATAAATTTAAAGATCTAATAATTGACCCTAAGAAATCTCCTTTAAAAAATATTTTTTCCTCTAAAGCTAGGTTACTAAAAATCACAATTACTGACGATCAAATAAAAAATTCATTGCCACAAAAATTAGAGGTTTTTTCACTTAATCAGCCCGAAATAAAATATGCAGCAAATTTTATATCCGAAGCGTCTTCAGGTGATGAGAACATTCAAGGAAAATCATATTATTATTTGTCCTTAGAAAGTAATCTTATGATTGGTAGTAAAATTAATTCATATACCAATTCTTTAAAAGATAAAGATTCCAAAACATTTTACATACCAAATTCTGCAATTATTTGGAACAAAGGCCAAGCATGGGTATATAAAGAAACAATTAAAAATTCTTTTTCGAGACAAGCAATATTTAATATGGAAGAGGTAAAGAATGGTTGGAATGTTCAATTCAAAAGCACACCCCCTGAATCTATTGTTACAAGTGGAGCCCAATTACTTTTATCAGAAGAATATAAGCATCTTATTACAAATGAAAATGAGGATTAAAAATTAATGATTGCCTCTTTAATCCGGTTTTCTATTAGGCATACTGGAGTAATTATCGGATTAGCTTTAATCGTTGTTGCTTATGGTATTTATCAAATTAAAAATAGTCCTTTAAATGTTTTTCCTGAATTTTCACCAACACAGGTAATTATTCAAACTGAAGCTCCAGGCTATTCTTCTTCTCTTGTTGAAACATTAATATCAAAACCTATTGAGCAAGCAATTTCTGGAACTATAGGAATTAAACAAATTCGATCACAATCAATTCCTGGGTTATCTGTCATCACAATAATATTTGATGAAGGAACTGATATTCATAAAAATAGACAATCAATATCAGAAAGATTTAATTCATTAAAAAGTAGATTGCCAAAAAACGTAGTTCCTAATATCACCCCCCTAACCTCTTCCGCATCAAGTGTTCTTGGTATAGGAATTACATCAGAAGTTAAGGACTTAACTGAGCTAAGAACCATAGCCGAAAACATAATAATCCCCCATTTAATGGCTGTTCCAGGTGTTGCAGACGTAAATCGCTTTGGTGGATTGTTAAAGCAAATTCAAATTGAGATCATACCTGACAAACTCTTTTTTCATAATGTCAAAATTGCTGACATAGCAAAAGCTGCACAAAAATCTACAGGGGTAAGTGGTGCCGGTTTTATAGAGAATCAAAATCAAAGAATAATAATTAACACTAAAGGTCAATCAAAAACTCTAGAAGAGCTTGAGCTAACTCCTGTAATTAATAGTCAAGGTAATAAGGTAAGAATTAAAGATGTAGCTAATATAAAAGTTGGTTCAATGCCATCAATAAGTTCTGCATCAATTAATGGTAAACAAGGAGTATATTTGTCTATTCAAGGACAACTTCATTCTGATACCTATAAACTTACAAAACAAATAGAATTGGCGTTAGATAGCCTCAAGCCAATTTTTACTAAAGAAAAGATTGAATTATATCCAGACCTATTTAAACCAGCTAATTTTATTGATGCATCAATTAAAGGATTGAGGATTGACATAGCATTTGGCTCTCTGATGATCATATCAATACTATTTATTTTTTTATATAATTTCAAAACAGCCTTTATTTCAGCTATAGCCATTCCCCTATCATTACTTTCTGCAATTATTGTTATGAGCTATTTTAATTTAGGTTTAAACGTTATGGTCTTAAGTGGTCTTGCAATTGCTTTAGGTGAAGTTGTAGATGACGCAATTATCGATGTTGAAAATATCCTAAGGAGATTAAAACAAAATAGAAAATTAAATACACCAAAACCACTTCATACTGTAGTTTTTGATGCATCAATGGAGGTTAGAAAGTCTGTAATATTTGCAACTATTATAATAGTTCTAGTTTTTTTACCGCTACTTTCTTTGACCGGTGTTGCCGGTAAATTATTTGGACCTCTCGGAATTGCTTACATATCATCAATTACAGCTTCACTAGTTGTAGCAATGACGATAACCCCAGCTTTATGCTATTTAATGTTAGGAAAATCTAAGCTGCAGACCAATGATTCACCAGTAATAAGCTACATAAAAGTAAGATACATTAAAATATTAAAAATTATTGAAAAACACTCTAGACCAATAATATTTTCTAGCTTGTTAATAATAAGTATAGGGTTAGCTTTTTTACCATTTTTCAAAACACAATTCATACCACCACTTCATGAAGGCCATTTCATTATGCACATGACTGCATTCCCAGGCACATCAGAATTAGAATCTATTAGAATTGGAAATAAAGTAAGTAAAAAAATTCGTGAAATTGAAGGTGTAAAATCAGTTGCTCAATGGGTAGGAAGATCTCCTTTAGGTGCCGATACATTTGGAACACATTATAGTGAATTTGAGATTGAATTAAATGATCTCAATGGAACTGAGCAGGATGAAGTATTAAGAAAAATTAGATTATTAGTTCAAGAAGATAGTGACAATGAATTAAATCAATCAGAAAGTTTCGTAGGCGTAAACTTTGCAATAAATACTTTTTTAACAGAAAGGATAGAAGAAACTATTTCGGGCTACAATGCATCAATAGTTATCAATATATTTGGTGATAATTTAGATTCTTTAGATCAAGATGCACAAAAGATTGTGATTATGCTTCAAGAAATGAAAGGGGCATCGGACATTATGCTTCAATCTCCACCAGGTACTCCTCAAGTTTCAATCAAACTTCGGTCAGAAAAAATGAGTCAGCTAGGAATTTTGAAAACTGATGTACTTGATACTATTAAAGCTGCTTATGAGGGGTTTCCAGCCTCTTTAGTTTATGACGGAATTGTTCCAGTACAAATTGCAGTCACACTTAGCAATGATTATAGAGATGACATATTAGATATTAATAAATTACCAATAAGAACGAATGAAAATAAAATTATCAGCCTTAATGAAATTGCTTTTATTTCTCAAGAAAATGGACGCTCAAAAATACTTCATCAGGATGGTAAACGAGTTCAAACAATTACTTTAAATGTAAAAGATCAAGGTCTTAATGAATTTACAAAAAATCTTGATCAAAATATAAATAAAATAAAATTAAACCCCAATAATTATTTTGAAATAACTGGCTCTGCAGCAGAAAATGCTAAATCAAGAGAAAGCTTAATTGTTCATTCAATTCTAGTTGGTCTGGGTGTTTTATTATTACTATATCTTGCTTTTGGCTCTCTTCTGAATTTAGGCCTTACTCTTATCAATCTCCCATTTGCACTTATTGGTGGTGTGCTTATTGTAATTTTCACTGGTGGATGGATATCTATTGGTTCGCTTGTTGGATTTGTAACGCTATTCGGAATTACACTTAGAAATTCAATTATGCTTTTATCCCATTACCAATTTCTTGTAAATAAAGAAAATTGTCATTGGAATCTAGAAACTTGCATAAGAGGTGCATCAGAGAGATTGCCATCAATTCTTATGACAGCATTGGTGGCTGGTTTAGCTTTACTTCCGATAGCGCTTGGCTCAAATCAACCAGGAAAAGAAATTGAAGCACCAATGGCATCAATTATTATTGGAGGATTATTTACTTCAACAATATTAAATTTACTAATTTTACCAACAATTTTATTAAATTTTGGTAATTTTAAAAAAGATATAGATTAATAAATTTTTTCTAAACTGCGAGCAAAGTCAATATCTTTTTCTGTAATACCAGATTGATCATGAGTAAATAAAATAATTTTTATACCTGAATAAGTTAATAATATATCTGGATGATGATCAACTTTTTCCGCAAAATCCCATATTTTTTTAACCATACTCCCTAAATCCTTCATATCATCTCTTTTAATAAATGTCTCAATCTTTGAATCAATTAATTTCCAATTCCCTAAATCAGTATTGAGAATTTTTAAAATTTCAATTTCTGTTAAAACCATACCTATTCCTTAAAAAAATTTAATGTTTGTTTTATATTTTCAGCCTTATCTTCAATTTCTTGATACTCATCTTTTACATTTGATCCCGAAGTAAGGCCTCCTCCAGAATAAAAATGTAATTTTTTATTTAGGTGCACCATGCTTCTAATTGCAATATTACTATCCATTGAACCATCAAAACTGAAATAACAAACGGACCCACAATATAAGTCTCTCGCATGTTCTTCTTGTTCATCAATTATTTCAGTTGCGCGTTTTTTTGGAGCTCCAGTAATTGATCCGCCAGGGAATGAGTCAGAAAAAAGTTTAAAATTATTTGAATCTTCTCTTAAAATTCCAGAAATCGTACTAACTAAATGATGGACATTTGGATAAGATTCAATTTTAAATAATTCATCCACCTCCACACTCCCAACTTCACAATTTATACTTAAATCATTTCTAAGTAAGTCTACAATCATTAAGTTTTCCGATTGATCTTTTTTACTATTTAAAAGTTCATTAGCGTTCTTTTTATCTACTTTAGCGGTCTTACCTCGTGCTCTTGTCCCTTTTATGGGTCGGGTAGTTACTCTTCTACTTTTTGAATTAATAAATCTTTCAGGTGATCCACATAATATTTCAAATTCATCATATAAAAGATAAGCCATAAAAGGAGATTTATTTACATCCCGAAATTTTTTATATAAATTCCAACTATCTCCTTCTGTATCAACATCAAATTTCTTTGATAAATTAATCTGATAACAATCACCTGCATTTATATAATTCATAATATTATTGAATTTTTTTTTGTAATTCTTGAATGATAAATTATCTCTAACCGTATCTTTTATTTTAAAGTCTTGATGAATATTTTTTATATCTTTACTAAAAAGACTCTCTAATTTTGGCCACAAGATTTTTGTTTGATCATCAAATAACATTGATACAATATAGGACTTTTCTCTAAAATGATCTACTATAATTGCCCAATCATAAATACCCATCTTCATAGCGTCAATGAGATTCTTTTTAGATGTTTTTATATTTAACTCGTATGAACAATATCCAATCGCACCCCCTACAAATGGTATTTCATTATTAGGCAATAGATACTTTGACATTTCATCACTTAAGACCTCTAAGGAAGGTTTTTTAAAGCCTTGGTCACCATCTTTATCTGATAAAATTGTAACTTCCTTATTGCAACTTATCTTTTTAAAAGGTTCTGCAGTAATAATGTCAAAATGTGCAAATTCACTATTAGGCTTATCTTTTTGATAGCAGCTGTCTAAAAATACTGGCCAATCCAAATGTTTTATTCTTTCAAAGTAACTCGAAGAATCGCATTGATAATTTAGTTCTTTTATTTTCATTAAATATTTTTAAACTTTGTCATCTGAGTATTATAGAATTTAATTATAATTATTAATAAAAAAAGGCACATAAGTGCCTTTTTTTTATCTTTAATTATTTTACTCTAAATTTGCATGAATTCCTCTCATACCTTCTTCTGTTAAATCTTTATCAAAAACTATTTCACCAACAATTGCTTCAAGAAAAACTAATGTAGATAACTCAAAAGATGTGCCCATAGGTAATCCTTTAGTTTTAGCAAATACCTCATCATTACCCATTGTTACCGTTAAATCTGCAAGATCAGACATTGGAGATGATGACTTCATAGAAACAACTGCAATTTTAGCTCCCTTAGATTTAGCAGTTTCTAAAGTTGGCAACAACGTTTTAGTTCCTCCTGAACCAGAAATAACTATATATAAATCTCCCTCTTGAAGTGCAGGTGTAACAATCTCACCAACCATATTAACTTGATAACCACAATGAACAAGTCTCATTGCTAAAAAACTAGAAACTAATTTTGATCGGCCCGCACCGGCAACAAAAATCCGACCAGCACTATCAATATACTTTTTTAGTTCAACAATTTGGCCTCTATCAGTTGAAGCCAATACACTGGATATCTTATCCATTATTAATTTTTGTGTATCCATACTATTTATCTTCCTATTAATTAAATGTTAATGATACCAAAAAAAAACCCGACCATTAAGTCGGGTTTAAATTTACTTTCTAATAAAAGATTTATTAGTGAGCAATAGCTGTGATTTCAGCAGCAGCAGCAGCTGGGTCAGCAGCGCCATATATAGCAGCTCCAGCTACAATGATTGCAGCTCCAGCGTCTTTAACTTGTTGAGCTGTATCTGCTTTAATACCACCGGCAACTGATATTTTTGCAGAATCTCCAACAGCTTCAGCAATTGCAGCTAAATCTGCAAAAGGTGTTTGACCTGCAGCTTGTGCATCAAGTCCAGTGTGAACGCCAATGATTTGTGCGCCAGCAGCAACACATTCCTTAGCAAGCCCTACTTTGTCCTCAACGTTAATCATATCAACTTGACATTCTTTACCGTACTTAGCTGCAGCAGCAATTACACCTTTAATAGTTGCAATGCCTGATGCGCCAAGAACTGTACATATGTCTCCGCCAGCTTTGTAAAAAGGTTCAGCTTCATATTCACCAGCATCCATAGTTTTTAAATCAACTAAGATTTGGTTGTTAGGAAACTTCGCACGAAGTGCTTCTAGAAGAGGTATACCGTTATGTTTAATGCAAGGTGTACCAATTTCAAGAATATCTACGTGTGGTGCAACTGTTTCAGCTAATGCCATAGTTGCGTCAAAATCTAATGAATCTAAAGCCATTTGTGTGTGTGCCATGGTTTAATCTCCCATAAAATACAATTTAAAATAGTCTACGTTATTGTTAGTGAATCAAATATCACGTTTTAAAACAGCAGACCGTCGATAATATAGCCTCAATCACTCAATGTCAATGATTGAAATCTAATCTTAAACTAGAGTTTCTGACTTAATGCATCCTCTAATTTATTTTGATCAATAACAAAGTTACGAATACCTTCAGCTAGCTTTTCAGTAGCCATTGCATCCCCATTGTGATCAAATCTAAACTGATCCTCTTGAAGCTTTTCTGGTTGCTCTTTTGTTGCACCATTATCCTTTAATGCTTGAGGCAACTCGCCTTCAGTTGAATCCAATTCTTCTAGTAATGCCGGTGCGATTGTCAATCGATCACACCCAGCAAGCGCAGTAATTTCTCCTATATTTCTAAATGAAGCGCCCATTACAACTGTTTTGAAGCCATGCTCTTTGTACCAGGCATATATAGCCCTAACTGAAATAACACCTGGATCTGTTTCAGAAGTATACTCCTCTCCAGTTTTAGCCTTATACCAATCCAATATTCTCCCTACAAATGGTGAAATCAGAAATACACCAGCCTCGGCACATGCTCTTGCTTGAGCAAAGCTAAATAATAAAGTTAAATTACAGTTAATTCCTTCTTTTTCTAAAATCTCTCCGGCTTTAATACCTTCCCATGTAGACGCTAATTTAATTAATACTCTATCGTTTGTTACTCCCGCCTCATTATATAAAGAGATAATTTTTTTTCCTTTGGCGACCATTTTATCAATATTAAAAGATAAGCTGGCATCAACTTCAGTTGAAATTCTTCCTGGAATATGTTTTTGTATTTCCAATCCCACTAAAACCGCAAGTTTATCTGCAGCGTCTTCTATTTGTTGATTTTTATCTGAGCTTTTAGATTTAGCATAAGCAATTGCTTCAGCTATCATTGGCTCACATTGAGGCAGTGTACTCGCTTTTAAAAGCAATGATGGGTTTGTAGTCGCATCTACAGGCTTGAGAGTTTTAATTGCCTCAACTTCTCCTGTATCTGCAACAATAGTAGTCATAGATTTTAGTTGTTCTAATAATGATGCCATTTGCTTTCTCCGTAATTTAAAGTAATAGGTACTTTTTAAAGTGAATTACCATTTTAACAATATTCAAGGATACTCTGCAATTGTTTTAGTCCATTAAATTATTTTAGGATAATACTTAATGACAAGAACAGTCATATTTGGCAGAATTACTCCTTTAAACAAAATCACTAAATATTCTAAAGGCTATAAGGATTAATATAATGTCTGATTATGTAATACCATTTGAAAAACTCAGAAATAAAGATGTTGCTGCAGTTGGTGGAAAAAATGCTTCGCTAGGAGAAATGATTTCTCAACTCAATGCAAAAGGAGTAAGGGTTCCAGGTGGTTTTGCGACTACTGCTGCTGCGTTTAATGATTTTCTTACAAATGATAAATTAGGCGATAGAATCATTTCTGAACTTAAAAATTTAGATATTAACGATGTCATTGCCTTAGCTAAAAGTGGTAAAAAAATTCGTAAATGGATTATAAGCACCCCTTTTTCAAAAAATTTTGATAATGCTATTAAAGAAAGTTACGAAAAATTAATTAAAACATCAGCAAAAGGAACAACATTTGCTGTGAGATCATCTGCGACGGCTGAAGATCTCCCAGATGCATCTTTTGCAGGCCAACAAGAAAGCTTTCTAAATATTCATGGCATTGAAAATATAAAACAAGCGATTAAAGAAGTTTTTGCATCACTTTATAATGATCGCGCTATATCTTATAGAGTTCATAAAGGATTTGTTCATTCTGAGGTAGCAATTTCTGCAGGTGTTCAGCAAATGGTTCGGAGCGATATTGGTTGTTCTGGAGTTATGTTTACTATTGATACTGAATCTGGATTTAAAGATGTAGTTTTTATTACAGCCTCTTATGGATTAGGTGAAACTGTAGTTCAAGGAGCAGTTAATCCTGACGAATTTTATGTGCACAAACCTTTATTAAAAAAAGATAAGGAAGCTATTGTAAAAAGATCAATCGGTTCAAAAAAGATAAAAATGATATTTAGTGATGACACTAAGGCTGGCTTAAGCACATTAATTGAAGACGTTGAAGATGAAGAATCAAATAAATTCTGTATTTCAGATGAAGACATACTAGAATTAGCAAAATATGCAGTCACAATTGAATCACATTACAATTGTCCAATGGATATTGAATGGGGTAAAAATGGTATAGATGGAAAAATATAT
The DNA here is from genome assembly GCA_042094875.1 of OM43 beta proteobacterium. Classification (GTDB taxonomy): domain Bacteria; phylum Pseudomonadota; class Gammaproteobacteria; order Burkholderiales; family Methylophilaceae; genus BACL14. The sequence goes on along the minus strand of JBELCI010000011.1, from coordinate 326,426 downwards.
ATTCTTCAAGCTCGGCCAGAAACTGTTAAATCACAAACAAAAAATGTAGTTGAAATATTTAAACTTAAAGAAACTGGTAAGGCAATTGTTGCAGGTCGAGCAGTTACTCAAAAAATTGGAATTGGATCTGTAAAAGTAGTTAAAGATCCAGCAAATATGCATTTAGTTAAACCTGGAGATGTTTTGGTTGCAGATATGACTGATCCAAATTGGGAACCTGTGATGAAAAGAGCTTCTGCTTTAGTAACTAATAGAGGTGGTAGAACATGCCATGCAGCAATCATTGCTCGAGAGTTAGGTATTCCAGCAATTGTAGGGAGTGTAAATGCAACGGAGCTTTTAAAAGATGATGATTTGGTTACTGTTTCTTGTTCAGAAGGGGAAACTGGAATTGTATATCAAGGCGAACTTAAATATGAAGTAGAAACAAAAGATGATGGAAAGTTATCAAAACCACCTATAAAAATAATGATGAATATTGGAAATCCAGATATGGCCTTTACATTTGCTCAAATTCCAAATCATGGAGTTGGGTTAGCTCGCTTAGAATTTGTTATCAATAATATGATTGGCATCCATCCAAAAGCAATTATTAATTACAAAGCGATGCCAGCTGAAATACAAAAAATCATTGATCATCGAGCAAAGGGATATAAAAATCCTAAACAATTTTATATTGATAAAATCTCAGAAGGTGTAGCAACCATTGCGTCTGCATTCTATCCCAACCCAGTCATTGTGAGAACTTCTGATTTTAAATCTAATGAATATAAAAAATTAGTTGCTGGAGATATTTATGAACCCGAAGAAGAAAATCCGATGATTGGCTTTAGGGGGGCTGCTAGATATATTTCAAAAGAATTTAAAGATTGTTTCGAACTAGAATGTATAGCGCTAAAAAAAGTAAGGGAAGAAATGGGTTTAAATAATGTTGAAATAATGATTCCTTTTGTTAGAACTTTAAATGAAGCAAAATCAGTAAGCCAAATTATGGAGGGCTTTGGTCTGAAAAAAGGTGAAAATAATTTGAGAATTATAATGATGTGTGAAGTTCCATCAAACGCGATTCTTGCTAGTGAATTTATGGAATACTTTGATGGATTTTCTATAGGATCAAATGATCTTACTCAATTAACTCTGGGTACTGATAGAGATTCAGGAATTTTAGCTGATGGCTTTGATGAAAGAAATTCTGCTGTCTTAAAATTAATTGAATTGGCAATTTCGTCAGCAAAGAAAAAGAAAAAATATATTGGCATATGTGGTCAAGGACCATCTGATCACCCAGATTTTGCAGACTGGCTAGTTAAACAAGGCATTAGTTCTTTATCACTGAATCCTGATACAGTTATAAGTACTTGGAAACAAATTAGTAAAAAATAAATGGCCAAAAACAAAAGAACTGCTTTTTTTATTTCAGATGGTACTGGCATAACTGCTGGTTCGCTTGGTGGTTTACTAGCGCATTTTCCCAATACAGAATTCGAGCAAATTAGACTGCCTTTTATAGATTCAGAATCTAAAATTGAAGATGCCCAAAAAAGAATTGCAAACGTAAAAATGATAAGTGGTATGAGACCTATTGTAATTATGTCAATTGGAAACAAAAGCTTGAGGGATGAATTAAAAGCTGTCGATGCATACTATGTTGATCTATTTGAATCATTTATTAATCCTCTGGGAGTAGAAATTAAGGAAGATCCACTAACTCGACCAGGTGTATCTCATAGCATGACAGGAATTAATTATGGGCCCAGAATGGAAGCAATTAATTTTGCTCTTGGACATGATGACGGAATTACACACTCAGGACTGAATCAAGCTCAAGTCATTCTTATTGGAGTATCTCGTTCGGGAAAAACTCCAACAAGTATTTATTTAGCTATGCAATTTGGTATCAAAACTGCCAATTATCCACTAATTCCAGAAGATTTCATTAGAGGAACTCTACCTCCAATTTTAGAGGGATATATTGATAAAATTTTTGGATTAACAATTAAACCAGAAAGACTTCACTCTCTAAGAAGTGAAAGAAGACCTGATAGTAAATATGCTTCACTAGCTAATTGTAGAGAAGAAGTAGGATTAGCAGAGGATCTGATGAAAAGACTTGGTATCCCTATAGCTGAATCAACATCAAGATCCGTAGAAGAATTATCTGCAATTATAATTCAAAATATTAATGAAATTTAATTATCAATATAAGGCTTCAATAAATTTACTATTTTCTTTGAATCAGGACTAGTCATGCTTCCAAAAACATGAACTGATTCTGCATTAGGCATCACTATAAACTTATAGAAATTCCATAATGGTGCTTCTCCGGTTATAGATGCAAGATTTTTGTACACAGGATTAGCCTTAGGGCCAATAACACTAGACTTACTCATCATTGGAAACTCTACTGCATAAGTTAGCTTACAAAAATCTTGAATTTCTTTATCTGTAGTCAATTCTTGATTAAAATCATTAGAAGGAAAACCAACAACTAAAATATTTTTTTTATTTTTATTATAGAGACTTTCAAGTGCTTCAAATTGAGGGGTAAAGCCACATTTACTGGCAGTATTAACGAAAAGTATTGGTTTATCTTGATGTTCACAAAGATCAAACTTTTCACCTTGAAGTGTTTTTAAGTCTTGGTTGTAAAAATCCATACAAGCTCCTAAACAAATAATTGGTGTAAATAATAAAGTTATAAATAATGTTTTCATAGTATTACCGACATATAGTTAATAAAATTGTTCAAGTTATCTTTTACGATTTATCTTTCTCCAGCTCCATGGTGGTAGAGGGTTTGTTATTGACCATAAACCAATGTTATTTTTTCTGGCTAAAATCTCTGCTTCATTATAGCTTTGCTGATCTTCTATGGGTTGATTATTTTTATATTTTTTATAATGCCAAGCCATACCCTTCTCTATCATCAAAAGGTTTATATCTTGATTTTCAAAAATAATTTTACCAAGAACTCTGTTATATCTATCTAATGTATATGTATTATTTTTTGTTGGCTTTGAAATTATTTTAATATATTTTTCTTCGATAATTTTTTTAAGAAAATTAGAAGATTGTTTTCCATAATTTTGATTTTTCTCTGGCGCATCTATGCCAGATAATCTGACTTTGTAAATTTTATTAGCCATATTATCTTTTACATGAACAGTGTCACCATCAACAATTCTTATAACCTTTGCATTAAAATCTGCAAAACTATATGTACTAAATAAAAAAAGAATTATAATTAAGACTCTGTTCACGACAAAATATAAAAATTATCTAATGAAAAAAATACATTATATCCTATGGCCATTTTTGCTATTATCCGCAAATTTATTTGGTCAGGATTTTCAATACCATATATATGAGAGATATTATAAACATCATGAAAGCATAAGATCCACACCTTACGGTGATTTGCAAATCTACCTTCAAGGTCCGATGATTGAAAAAGCCATAGAAAAAAATTTAAAATCAAATGCAATGAAATGTAAGGCAGGTATTAATTCAAAATACATCTTCTCAATTGAGCCTCAAGTATTTTACAACCCATCCAGTACAACATTACATGGTGAATTTAAGGTAAAAATATTTACTTCTAGAAATATTCCTCAAGATTCTCACCTAATAAAAGCTCAACGGCAAGGAAGAATTAATCATAAAGCTAATTTTTACATAAACGAAATATACGATAAATTGATTATTAAACTTACAAAAGAAATATTAGATAAGCTTCCAAAAAATAATGGAAATATCAATGGGGACTTTTGCGCAATTATTGAAAAAAACCAACCTAATGAAAATAAGAAAAAGAAAGATTACAAAAGACCAATACAAGCATAAATTTTATAATAATGTTGCATTCAAAACCTTTTTAGGTAACATTAAACCGAAACAAATCTAAATCCATTGAATAAGAAATATGAAAATGAAAAAAATTTACCTTCCACTATTTTTAATGACTACTATTCTTGTTAGTCTTTCATTAAATTCATATGCAAGAAACAATCTAGAGGAAATTAAACTTCTTTTAAAAAATGGAAAATATTCTCGAGCTGAAAAACTTTTGGATAAATCAATTGAGGAGGATAAAAAAAATAATCCAGAATTTCTATTTTACAAGGGAATTATTGAAACAAATATTGGAAAAAATAATGAGGCAATTGAAACATTTAGAAATCTAACTGAAAATTTTCCAGAGCTCCCAGAACCATTTAATAATTTAGCAGTTCTTTACGCGGAAAAAGGTCAATTTAAATTAGCAAAAGAAATTTTAGAAAGAGCCATTAAAACAAATCCGAGTTATCTAACTGCACATATAAATTTAGGTGATATATACACTAAAATGGCAAGTGAAGCTTACAATAAAGCCTTAGAAATTGATAAGGCAAATAATATTGCAATAACAAAACTTTCTATGATAAACCAATTATTTAATTATCAGCCAAATACAAAAAATACAGAATTAGACTCAACAAAATTAAAAAAAACAAAAGAAGCTAAAGAGCCTAAAGAAGCTAATGATATAAAACAAACTAAAAAAGAATTAACAAAAGATATTACAAATGCAATTGAAATTTGGAAAACAGCTTGGGAAGATAAAAATATGAAAGGATATTTAGCTTCTTACGCAGCAAATTTTCAATATCCAAATAATATGACAAGAACAGATTGGGAAGAATATAGATCCGTTAGAATTACATCAAAAAAAACAATTGATATTTTAATATCTAATGTCGAAGTAAAATTTAAAAAACAAAAAGCCATAGCTACATTCATTCAAGATTATAAATCTGGGAAATTAAAACAAATTTCTAAAAAAACTTTAGTTTTTATTTACGAGGATGATAAATGGGTTATTTTTGAAGAAAACTCTGGTTGATTGATTTGAGTAATTTTTTCTCCATTCGCATAGTTGTTGTAGCTTTGATATTATGCTGTTCTCATAATCTAGGCTCTCAAGAGAATGAAAGGAAAGAATCTAATAACTTTTATGATAAAAAAGCATCTGTTCAAAGACAAATTCTTGTAAATAAATTACAAAAATTAATATTTAACGTAAAAATAAATACTACAAAATCAGCACTTACATTTCCTAAGCAATCAATTAAATTATCAAATTTTATTTTCGACTTTGTGGCTTTATTTAAAATAAAAGCTAATCCTAGCCCTATTCAGCTTATTGAAAAAGAAACAGTTGAAAATTTACCCTCTATTCAAGCTTTTAAGAAAGAAATGGTTGAAGCTTCGCCTTCTATTCAAGTTTTTGATCCAAAAGCAGTAGAATCTTTATTAATAAAATCTTTAGAATTTATTTCAAATGGTCAACTTGATGAGGCAATTAATACAATTGATAAATTGATTGAATTAGTGCCAAATTTCAAACTTGCACATTTAATACGTGGAGATATTTTAGCAGCCTATTCAATGAATATTGATAATTTTGGTGGTAACGCAGTTGAAATAAATTCTAAAAAAGTTACTGAACTTAAAAAAGAAGCAAAAAGAAGAATTAAAGGTTTTTTAATCACCCATAAAGATAATGGACTTCCTAAATTTAATGTCATTCCTAATAAAAATGATAAATATCTAATATATGTCGATATGGATAGTTCTCGATTATTTGTCTTTGAGAAAAAGGAAGAAAAATATATGTACCATTCTGATTATTATGCATCAATTGGAAAAAATGGTTATGGAAAAAAATATGAAGGTGATAAAAAAACTCCATTTGGAACCTATTTTCTTCAAAAAAAAATAGAGCGAAAATTAATTGATTTTTATGGAGAAGGTGCTTACCCACTTAACTACCCTAATGTATTTGATAAACTTAAAAATTACACTGGATATGGAATCTGGATACACGGAACTCCTAAAACTACTTATAGTAGGCCTCCAGAATCAAGTGATGGATGTATTGTTTTGTCAAATAAAGACCTTATTAGTATTCAAAAAATTCTTAATACGCCAGGAACACCAGTGATTTTATCAAATTTAAGTATCAATGAACTTATTTTAAGATCTAGAAAGGATATCAAAAAAGATCAGGATGAATTAATAAATACTATTAAAAAATGGAAAAGTAGTTGGGCAAAAAAAGACTATAAAAAATATATAACGTTTTATTCCCCTAACGCAAAATATAATAAAAAGGAATTCAAGATATGGGCAGAAGATAAAAAAAGAATATTCAAAAATTCAAAGGATATACAAATTTTATTAAATGATATTTCTGTTTATGAGTACCCATCAAAAACCAATCCATTGAGAATTGTTTTATTTAATCAAAATTACAGCAGTAACTTATTAATTAATGAATCGAAGAAAACACAAATGTGGGAGAAATATGATGGGCAATGGAAAATTATTTATGAAGGGACAAATAAACACTAAATACAAATTTGTTTGATTAGGTTCGGAAATGCAATCTCAACATATTTTTTGAATTTACTAGAATTATCCTTCATATATAATTCTTTACTTTTATTTTCTATGCCTTGATAAAACTTCTCTTCAAGAATAACAGGCTTTATCTCACCGCAAACATGCTCTAAAAATAATACATACGACCCTACATCGTCTGAATATGATTTTTCTTTGAAATTTAATGCTATTAGAGCTTTTGTTTTTTGGTGATCTTGATTAACTGACTTAAGGAGTAATTTAGCATCAAATACTTCACTTTGATAAAAGATTACCCAATTTGCACCTACATTATTACTTAAAAAAATAGTTAAAATTAAAACAAAATATTTGATTCTTTTCATATAAGTCCATTATAAATTAATTATTGGCGGAAGGAGCGGGATTCGAACCCGCGTCAGGTATTAACCTGAACACGCTTTCCAAGCGTGCGATTTAAACCACTCATCCACCCTTCCAAAGCGGAGATTATATATTAATTTTATTTATTGATTTATCTATCTATTAGTATTAATGTAATACATAAACTTAATACACAAACTATTTTAAAAATTTTGGAGGAAACATGGCTTTTACAACACTTAAAGACCTCGGGGTAAAACACCCATATAAAGAAAAATATGATAATTATATTGGTGGGAAATGGACCAAACCAGTAGATGGAAAATATTTTGAAAATATTACACCTATTACAGGAAAACCATTTTGTGAAGTTGGTCGTTCTAATGAAAAAGATATTGAATTAGCATTAGATGCCGCACACGCTGCTTCAGATGGCTGGGGAAAAACAAGCACTACAGAACGCGCTAATATCTTACTAAAAATAGCCGATGTTGTAGAACATAATCTTGAAACAATAGCACTTGCTGAAACAATTGATAATGGAAAATCAATCAGGGAATGCATTCATGCAGATATTCCTTTAGCTATTGATCATTTTAGATACTTTGCAGGAGCTATTAGAGCTCAGGAAGGAAGTATAGGAGAAATTCACGGTGAAGAAATGGCCTATCATTTTCACGAACCTCTTGGCGTAGTAGGTCAAATTATTCCTTGGAACTTTCCAATTTTGATGGCTGTATGGAAACTTGCTCCAGCGCTTGCTGCAGGAAATTGCATTGTACTAAAACCTGCAGAACAAACACCAGTTTCAATCTTAATTGTAATGGAATTAATTGCAGATCTGCTTCCTCCCGGCGTTATCAACATAGTAAATGGGTTTGGCCTTGAAGCCGGAAAACCTTTAGCAAGTTCAACACGAATTGCAAAAATTGCTTTTACTGGTGAAACTACTACCGGAAGGCTAATTATGCAATATGCATCTCAAAATATAATTCCTGTTACTCTAGAATTGGGTGGTAAATCTCCGAATATTTTCTTCGAAGACATTATGAATGCGGACGATGGTCTTTTTGATAAAGCTTTAGAAGGTTTTACAATGTTTGCTCTAAATCAGGGTGAGGTATGTACCTGTCCATCACGAGCACTAATTCAGGAATCTATATACGATAAATTTATGGAAAGAGCTCTTGAGAGAGTAAAAGCAATAAAACAAGGAAGTCCCTTAGAAGCAGACACTATGATTGGTGCCCAAGCTTCAAGTGAACAAATGGAAAAAATTCTTTCCTACTTAGAGCTAGGAAAAGAAGAAGGCGCTGAATGTTTAACTGGTGGCAATAGAACCATTCATAAAGGAAATCTATCTGAAGGTTACTATATAGAGCCAACAGTATTCAAAGGTGATAACAAAATGAGAATTTTTCAAGAGGAAATTTTTGGCCCTGTCGTTGGGGTGACAACATTTAAAGATGAAGCTGAGGCATTAGAAATAGCAAATGATACACTTTACGGACTTGGTGCTGCAGTATGGACTAGAAATATAAATGCTGCATTCAGAATGGGTAAAGGTATTCAAGCTGGTCGTGTGTGGACAAATTGCTATCATTCATATCCGGCACATGCTGCTTTTGGAGGTTACAAACAGTCTGGTATTGGAAGAGAGACGCACAAAATGATGCTTAATCATTACCAAAAAACTAAAAATTTACTAGTTAGCTACACAGAAGCTAAGCTTGGATTCTTTTAAAATAATTCCAAATAGCTTAAAATAAAAGGCAGAAAATTCTGCCTTTTACAATTATGATTACACGAATTACAGCAACTGAAGCAGCAAATAAATTAATTGATGAGCTTAAGAAAACTCATGGTGAACTTATGTTTCATCAATCAGGTGGATGTTGTGACGGTAGCGCGCCAATGTGTTTTCCAAAAGGTGAATTTTATCTTGGTAATTCAGATGTTGAAGTTGGAATCATTAACAACGTTCATTTCTATATGAGTGCAAGCCAATTTGAATATTGGGAACATACACACCTCACTCTTGATGCAATTAAAGGAACAGGTGGTCAATTTTCACTTGAAAGACCAACCGGGTTAAGATTTATAATTCGATCGAGACTTTACTCGGACGAAGAATTAAAATACCTTGAAAAATATCCCGTAAAAAGATGTGGTTAAATTTAATTAAACTATCTAAATAATAAGGTAAAATAAAGTTGGCGGGTCTCCTCGCATTGTTATTTAGCCAACCTGGTCAGATGCGGAAGCAAGCAGCCACAACTATTGATACAAGTGCCGAGGGTCAGGCTCGCCATTTATTAAATTAACAAATAAAGTTAATCTATGTCATATGAAGTATTAGCCAGAAAGTGGCGACCTAAATCATTTTCAGAATTAATTGGACAAGATAGTGCTGTTCAAGCATTAAGTAATGCTTTGGATAAAAATCGCCTTCATCATGCATACCTTTTTAATGGGACTAGAGGGGTTGGAAAAACTACACTAGCTAGAATCCTTGCAAAATCTTTAAATTGTGAGGTAAGTATTTCTTCAAAACCATGTCAAAAATGCTCAACCTGTGTAGATATTGATAAAGGTCGATTTATAGACCTTGTTGAAGTGGATGCTGCATCTAATACTCAAGTTGATAATATGCGAGAATTATTAGAAAACGCTCAATATGCTCCAACATCAGGACGTTTTAAGGTTTATATTATTGATGAAGTTCATATGTTATCTAAAAGCGCATTTAATGCGATGCTAAAGACGTTAGAAGAACCGCCTAGCCATGTAAAATTTATATTAGCAACAACTGATCCAAAAAAAGTACCTGTGACGGTAATTTCTCGTTGCTTACAATTCAACTTAAAACAAATGACTTCAGACAGTATCTCAAAACATCTTAACAATATACTTGCAGAAGAAAAGATAAATTACGATGATGAATCAATAAAAATCATAGCTAAGGCTGCTCATGGAAGCATGAGAGATGCCCTTTCAATTCTTGATCAAGCAATTGCATATTCAGATGACAAAATTTCAACAAAAAAAATTGTATCAATGCTTGGAACAATTGATGATACTTTTATTACATTAATACTAAATGCTTTAGCAGAAAATAATGCGGAAGAGGTAATGAAGCTTTCGAAGGAAATGGATGAGAAAAATATTTCTTTTGAATTAGCTTTAGAAGAGTTTGCCAGATTAATACATAGAGTTTCAACATACCAAATTATTTCAAATAGCAGTGATCAGTTAGAAAAAAATGAAGAAATAAAAAACTTGTCATCATTATTTAGTCCTGAAGCCCTTCAATTAATTTATCAAATAGCTATTAATGGAAGAAAAGATTTACACTTAGCTCCTGATCATATAACAGGTTTTAATATGACCCTTTTAAGAATGTTAGCCTTTTATCCATCAACACAAACTAATGATGAACTAAAACCCAAAAAAAAAATTGAGCTCCAAACAGACCAATTAAACAATAAAAACGAAAGCAAATCATTTGTTAAAGACAAAAAAAAACAATTTGATGGTGATTGGATTAAATTAGTTAGCAATTTAAAGATTGGTCTTGCCAAATCACTTGCTCAGGAATGTTCTCTTAAAAGCTACGAAAATGATATTTTTAATTTAACTTTAAACCAAGATTTTCAACACCTAGCTGAGAATGGGTACATTAAAAAATTAGAAGAAGAACTTATTAATTATTTCAATAAAAAAATTAAAATCAACATAACAATAGGAAATAATTTAAAAACTCCGTCAGCGCAAAAAAAATTAGAAAATACTAAATTAATGGAAAAAACTGAATCTGCTATTATGGAAGATAGGTTTGTAAAAAAACTAATTCATGACTTTGGAGCTGAAGTTATAACTTCAAGTATCGAACCAATTAAAAAAAAGGATAATTAATATGGCTAAAGGTGGCATGGGTAATTTAATGAAACAAGCACAAATGATGCAGGCTAATTTAAAAAAAGCTCAAGACGAATTGGCAACTATAGATGTAGAAGGTTCATCAGGAAATGGGCTTGTGAAGATCACAATGTCTTGTAAGAATGACATAAAAAAAATTGATATTGATCCTAGCTTATTAAATGATAAAGAAATGTTAGAAGATCTCATTATAGTTGCTCTTAAAGATACATTACAAAAAGTTGAAAATACAAGTAGTGAAAAAATGAGTGGGCTTGTTCCTCCTGGAATGAATCTGCCCTTCTAGTATGAAAAAAATTGAAGTACTTGAACAACTTGTTGAGGCACTTAAAATTTTACCGGGTGTAGGACCAAAATCTGCCTTGAGACTTACCTATTTTCTTCTTCAAAGAAACAGAAAGGGTGCAAAAACACTCTCCGAAAATATTTCAAATGCTCTAGAACAACTTATGCATTGCGAATTATGTAATAATTTTTCTGAGGAGCCTGAATGCTCAATATGCTCATCTTCGAAAAGGGATAAAAATACTATTTGTGTCGTAGAGATGCCAACTGATTTTTTGATGCTTGAAGAAACTCATTCATACAATGGTCTTTATTTTATCCTTATGGGTCGTTTATCACCTCTTGATGGAATAGGTCCAAATGACATTCATCTAAGTAAGCTTGTTAAAAGAATAAAAGATTCAAATATTAATGAAATAATCCTTGCAACTAATTTTACTGTTGAAGGGAATGCTACAGCACAATATATAAAAGAGTTATTTAAAGATATAGATATTAAAACTACAAGGATAGCTCGGGGTTTACCTATAGGCGGAGAAATAGAATATGTTGATAGTGGGACTTTAGCACAAGCTATTGTCGAAAGAAAAAAAATCTAATTCAAGAATTTCTATGGGATTATTAATTATATAATCAGGTTCCCAATCTTTAATTGAATCAGTTTTTTTTAAATATCCATAACATGCTAAAACAGATTTAATTTTTGATGATTTGGCCGCCAAAATATCCCTATGTCCATCCCCAATATAAATTGCATCTTCAACATTTATTTCAAGAACCCTACAAGCCTCAATTAATAAATCAGGTGATGGTTTTGGTTTAAATCCTATATCATCTCCACACATAAGAACAGAGCACTTGTCCATCAAATTATTATGAATCAAAATTTTTTCAGAAAAATATCTTGCTTTATTAGTGACAACTCCCCAGCTAATATCCTTTTTATCGAGATTATTTAAAAGAGAAGTAATTCCATTAAATAAGGTTGCGTTGTTCAAAAAATTATCATTGTAAATAGTTAAAAATTCTTTAGATAATGAAAGGAAATCATGCTTATTTTTATCAAATCTCAAATTAAGAAATGCATTGATACCATCAGAAGCTATTTCACGGCCAACTTCGTATGAAATAGTAGGTTTAGAATTTTTTTTATATACCTGATTAGCTGTTTCAATAAGATCATTTGCAGTATCACAAAAAGTACCATCTAGATCAAATAAAATTGATTTAATCATTACAAAAACTTAGCTTCAACAATATAATTAACAGAAGTATCCTCACCAAGTTTATAAGTTTCAAAAAAAGGGTTATATGTCATACCCACAATACTTTTAAAATCTAACTTATATTTTAAACACCAATCTCTTAATTCAGATGGAGTTATGAATTTACTATATTCATGTGTACCTTTTGGTAATAATTTTAAAATATATTCAGCCCCAACGATTGCAAACAAAAAAGATTTGGGATTTCTATTGATTGTTGAGAAGAAAATAGTCCCTTCAGGCTTTAATAGAGCTGCGCATTTATTAATAATTGATGATGGATCAGGAACATGCTCAAGCATTTCTAAACAAGTTATAACATCAAATTTTTCTTTATTTATACTAAAATAATCCTCTATATTCAATTGTTTATAATTAATATCTAAATTAGATTCTAGCATATGTAGTTTAGCTATTTTGATAACATTTTCACCTTGATCTATAGCTGTAACTTTAGCTCCCGCCTTAGCTAAAGACTCAGATAAAATTCCTCCTCCACATCCGATATCTAGCACTTTTTTGCCTGATAAATTAATTTTATTCGCAATAAAATCTAACCTTAGAGGGTTAATTTGATGCAAGGGTTTAAACTCACTAGTTTCATCCCACCACTTATGAGCTAATAAATTAAATTTCTCTACTTCTTTAAGATCTATATTTGCTTTATTTTTTTTTGCCATGATTTTGAAATCTGAGTAATTTTTTCTTCATCTAAGTCAACTAATTCTTTAGCCTTTAGTTTTATATTCCCATTAATCCAAACGTAATTTATATCACTCCTGCTAGAGCTATATACTAATGTTGATAAAGGATTGTATGAAGGTTGCGCAAGAGTAGAATTTAAATCAATTGCTATTAAATCTGCTTTCTTATTTTTTTCGATTGATCCTATCAATGAATCTAGTCCTAATGCTTTTGCGCCATTGATTGTCGCCATATTTATTGCCTGAAAAGCTGATAATAGTTCGGGTGTTTTTGTTTTACCTTTTATTAATAAAGCCGCTAAACGCATCTCCTCCATTATATCCAAGCGATTATTGCTTGCTGAGCTGTCCGTACCTAGACTTATATTCAAACTTTGCTCTATCATTTTAGCTACATCAGCAATACCACTACCTAATTTCAAATTTGATGATGGATTATGAACTATGTTAACTTTATTTGAAGATAATATTGATAAATCTTGTTCATTTAAATGAACACAATGAGCAGCAATTAATGAAGGGCCAATGATGCCTAAATTATTTAGTCTTTGAATGGGTGTTATTCCATACTTTTCAATGCTATCTTCTATTTCCCACAGTGTCTCGTGAAGATGTATATGAACGTTTAAATCTAACTCCTCTGAATAGGTATTAATTAGATTAAAAGCTTTATCTGACACTGAATAAGGAGCATGTGGTGCTATAGAAGTAGAAATTAAATCTTCATTCCTCCATTTATCTCTAAAATCAAAACCTTTTACCAAATAATCTTCAGGATCTGAAGCATAATTCGTTGGAAAATCTAAAACTACTAAACCAATATTGCTTCTAACACCAAGTTCTTTGGATGCCTCAGCGGTAGCGTTAGGAAAAAAATACATGTCATTAAAAGTTGTAATCCCGGACTTTATCATTTCTGTTAAAGCTAGAATTGAACCTTCTTTTACAAATTGTGAGTTTACAAATTTTTTTTCAGCAGGCCATATATAGTTGTTTAACCAATCATGTAAAGGCAGGTCATCGGCAAACCCTTTAAATAAGCTCATTGCAACATGAGAGTGAGCATTAATTAATCCAGGCGTGATAATATGATCAGTTAATTGATATACTTCATTTGCTTCATATTTTTCAAACACTTCATCCTGTGAAATCAAATCAATAATTTTGTCATTTTTAATTACAATTGAATAATCAGATAGTAATTCATTTTTAGAATTCGATGTAAAAATCCAAGAAGCAGAAATAATAGTTGAAACATTTTTTTTATTATTGACTGACAAACTTTAAATATCCTTTTTTTCTTGCGATACTTTATTTTAATCAAACGGGTGTTTAATTAATATTGTTTCATCACGTTCAGGCCCTGTAGACACAATATGTATTGGTACACCACATAATTCTTCAAGTTTTAATAAATAATTTTGCGCATTAGTTGGGAGTTTTTTCCAATCCTTTATTCCATAAGTGCTTTCTTTCCATCCTGGCATATCAATAAAGATTGGCTCGCAAGAGCTTACCTGCTCTGAACCCAAAGGAAGAAGATTTTGCTCTATTCCTTCCAAATTATAGCCAACACATATTTTTAAATTTTCAATTCCATCTAATACATCCAATTTAGTTATACACAAACCACTTAACCCATTAACCATAGCTGATCTTTTGAGTGCAGCGGCATCAAACCAACCGCACCTTCTTTTCCTTTGAGTAACAGTTCCAAACTCTTTTCCTTTCACAGACATATGGTTACCAGGTGATTTAATGTCATCAATATCTAATTCGCTAGGAAATGGTCCTCCACCAACTCTCGTAGTATAAGCTTTGGTGATGCCAAGAATATATTCGAGCATTTGAGGCCCTACCCCTGATCCAGAGGCGGCTTGGCCTGCAACGCAATTTGAAGAGGTTACAAAAGGATATGTTCCATGGTCAACATCCAATAAAGCGCCTTGAGCACCCTCAAATAGAATTTTTTTACCCAAAGAATTAATTCTGTAAAGCTCATTTGAGACATCACAAATTAAAGGTCTGATAAATTCTGCTTGAATATATATCTCATCTAATTGTTTCTGAAAATCTATTGGTGTTTTATTAAGATATTCTTTAAGGACAAAATTATGTAAATCTAAAATATCTTTTAATTTATCATTTATTTTATCTGGTTCAAGGAGGTCATAAACCTTTAAAGATCTTCTTCCCACCTTGTCTTCATATGCCGGGCCAATACCTTTTCCAGTTGTTCCAATTTTTTTACTTTGATCCCTAATAGCTTCCCGAGCTTGATCTAGTAAAATATGATAATTTAATATTAGTGGGCAGCCATAACTTACAAAAAGACGATTTTTAACTTCAACGCCGTCTTTTTCCAAGTTGGAAACTTCACTTTCTAAATGATTAACATCAAGAACGACTCCATTTCCAATAAAACATTGTATCTCAGGCCTGATAATACCTGAGGGTACAAGATTTAACTTATATTCTTTTTGTGATTTACCTTGCCCTATAACTAATGTATGACCAGCGTTATGGCCTCCTTGAAATCTTACAACAGCATTAGCATGATCAGTTAACCAATCAACTATTTTTCCTTTTCCTTCGTCACCCCATTGAGTCCCAATAACTACTACATTTTTTGTCATATCTATAAATTATTTAAACTTTCATTTGGTTAATAATAAATCTTAAATCCATTGAAAAGCCAGTTGCTGGGCGGTTGTTTTTATAATTACTATTTATATAGTCATATCTGCCACCTTGAGCAATAGCTGTTGAATAATTAGAGGAGTAAGCAGAAAAAATAAGGCCCGAATGATATTGATAACCTCGAATGTCAGAAAAATCAAAACTTATTTTTATACCTTCTTTTATTAATACATCATAAAGAGATTTTAATTTATCAATTATAAATTTGACTTCTTTATTGTTAGGAATTAATTTGAGTATTTCATCAAGGATAGCTTTATCTCCATAAAAATCTACTAAATCAATTATTTTATCTCTAGCATTGTTTTTATTGTACTTGTTAAGAATTTTTATAAGCTGTACTTTATCTTTAATCATTAAAGCATCCGCAACATCGATTTTGTCTTGAGCTGATAAATTAAAATTTAGAATTAGCTGATTATAAATATCTAAATGATTTATATCCAAAGTAATATCGTCAATTTCAATTAACTTTAAAGAGTTTATTAAAATTTTTTGTACTTCAATATCTGCCGAAATATCTGATTCACCAAAATATTCTACTCCGACTTGATACAGCTCTCTTGATTGAGTTATTGAAGAATTTGTTCTAAGGACAGGCCCCGCATAACATAATTTATTTTTTTTATTTTCTTTATTTAATTGAGAATCAATACGAGAAGTTTGTGTTGTTAAATCAGAACTTACTCCCATCATTCTCCCTGATAATTGATCAACAACTTTAAATGTATCCAAATCTAAATCTTTACCGAATGCGTTAAGTGAATCTGCGTATTCAAGCAATGAAGGAATCACGAGCTGATAACCATTCTCTGCATATAAATCAAGCAATTGTCTTCTATAAATTTCTAATTGTTTTGCTTGATTCGGTAATAAATCTTCTACATTTTCTGGGAGAAGCCATTGGGACATAAGATTACTTTCCAATAAATAATATAATTATGCCTATAAGAACTGATAAAAGTCCATAAAATCTAATTTGGCCAGTTCTAAATTTAACAACCTTACTAAATGCATTTCTCCATAACTCAGGCAATGCTAAGGGGAAAATGCCTTCGAAAATAAAAACCAAACCAATTGCTATTAATAAAATATCTTGCAATTATTTTTTACGTGAACCACGTAGATATTTAAAAAAGTTTGAATTTGGATCAAGAACCATTATATCTTCTTTACCACTAAAGCTTTTTCTGTAAGCTTCAAGACTTCTATAAAAATCATAAAATTCTTTATTTTTAGAAAAAGTATTTGCGTAAATCCTTGCTGCTTTGGCATCGCCCTCACCTTTAATTTTTTGTGCATCTCGATATGCGTCAGTAATAATTATATCTCTCTGTCTTTCAGCTTCAGCACGAATTTTTTCGGAATCAGCAAAACCTTGAGATCTCAATTCATTTGCTACTGATTTTCTTTCAGCATTCATTCTTTGATAAACAGATTCACTTACTTCTTTTGGAAGATCAACTCTTCTGAGACGAACATCGATTATTTCAATTCCAATTGTTCTAGAATCTTTATCTGCTCTATCTTTAAGAATGTCCATAATTTCTGATCTCTCACCCGAAACAACCTCTTGAATAGTTCGCTTACCAAATTCAGCTCTTAATCCATCATTTACTGTTTGTGATAATCTTCTTTCAGCCTGTCTTTCGTCTCCATTAACTGAGACATAATATTGTGAGGGATCTATTATTCGCCACTTAATATAGGAATCCACTAAAACATTTTTCTTTTCACTTGTAATGAATCTATCTGGTTGAGGTGGATCATAAGTCATTATCCTTTTTTCAAAAAATCTAACGTTATCTATTAACGGAGCTTTTAGGTAAAGACCAGGGTCTTCTTTGACAGAAACAATTTCTCCAAGTCTAAATACAATTGCATGTTCTCGTTGATCCACAGTGAAAGTAGATAAAGTTATCACAACTAAAAAAAAGATTATTCCAAAGCTTACTTTAGATAAGTTTCTCATAATTTACCTTGTATCCCTTTCTCGCGCTCTAAATGCTCCACGTGATCGTTCTGTAATAGAATTAATGACATCTGAAGCTAATGCGCTAGCATCTTCTTTCTGATTGTCAGCTTGAGATGAATCCTCTTGATTATTCAATACTCCTCTTTGATTAATGATTTTGTCTAAAGGAAGATAAAGCAAGCTATTAGATCCCTTCTGATCCACAATAACTTTTGATACAGAAGACATAATCTTTTCCTGGGTCTCTAAAAATAAACGGTTTCTAGTAACTTCTGGAGCTCTTGAATATTCAGTTAGAATTTGATCAAAACGGCTAGCATTACCTTTAGCTTCATTTTCAATAGCAGCCTTATATCCATTTGCTTCAGCTATAAGCCTAGATGCAGTTCCTCGAGCTTTTGGAATAATATCATTTGCATAAGCCTGACCCTCATTCTTTTGCCTTTCTAAATCCTGTTTAGCCTTAACAGCATCATCAAAAGCTGCCTGAACTTGCTCTGGTGGTTGAGCATTTTGCATCGTAACACTTGTTATATTTATTCCAGATCTATATCTATCTAAAATATCTTGCATTAAAGCTTTTGTTTTAATTGCTATTTCTTCACGCCCTTCATACAAAACAAAATCCATCTCACTCTTACCAACAATTTCTCTTATAGCTGTTTCTGCGGCACCTCTCACTGAATTTTCAACTGATCGATTGTTAAATAAATAGTCTTGGACTGATTTTAAATTGTATTGGACAGCAAATTGTAAATCTATAATATTTTCATCACCTGTGAGCATTAATGATTCTCTTAATTCTTGAGCAGTACCCCCTGTATTACCTGCAGAACGGTAACCTACCTCATTAGTTCTCACTTGTTCTTGATTAACAATTTCAACAGTTTCGATTGGATAAGGCAGATGCCATCTTGGACCTGGTTGTGTTGTTTCTGTATTTTTACCAAACCTTAGCACAACTCCTCTTGAGCCTTGGTCAACAATATAAAATCCGGTTGCCATCCATATTAACAAGACAATTAAAAATATCTTGCCTACAGAAAGCCCTCCAGGATTTGCATCTATTGGTTCTTTATTTCCATTTAGTCCACTGCCATTATTATTATTATTTGACTTTGTTTTGAACATATTATCTACCTTCTTTCGAAGATCAGTGAATAATTCATCTAGATCTGGCGGTCCTTCATTACCTGCAGCCATAATATTTTTTAGTGACAGTTTTTTCAAAATTTTACGCATAATTTCCGTTTCTAAGTTTAATTTGTGTTAGATTGTGTTCGACAATAGCTTGCTTTAAAAATTCAATCCCATCACCTGTTTTTGCTGATAATTGAATGTGATTTATTTTACCATAGTCATCTCGTTCAAAGCTTGTTTTTAAATTAATTTTATCGATTTGATTAAGAATTAAAATTTGAGGAAGTTCATGTGCATTTATTTCTTCAAGAATCATTTCTACCTGCTTAATTTGCTCGCTTTTATTTTCGTTAGTAATATCTATAACATGTAACAACAAATCCGAATCAGTTACTTCTTCAAGAGTAGATTTAAAAGACTCTATCAAAGTTGTTGGTAAATTTTTTATAAAGCCAACTGTATCAGAAATAACTATACTATGTCCTGGCTTAATAAATAATTTTCTAGAGGTAGTATCCAACGTGGCAAATAACTTATCCTCAGCATAAATTGACTCATGAGTAAGGCGATTAAATAAAGTTGATTTGCCAGCATTTGTATAACCAACTATAGAAACACTTAGAGCTTGAGATCTTTTTCTTGCTCTTCTTTGCATACCTCTTTGTTTAGATAGTTTACTTAATTTTTGCTTAAGTTGCTTGATCCGGATCCCAAGCATTCGTTTATCAAGTTCAATTTGTTTTTCACCTGGCCCCCCTCTTACACCAATACCACCCTTTTGTCTTTCTAAATGACTCCAGCCCTTTACAAGCCTTGTGGATAGATGGTCCAAATGAGCTAATTCTACTTGAAGTTTTCCTTCATATGATTTTGCACGCAGTGAAAATATAAATAATATTAATGCAGTTCGATCATAAACACGCATACCTGTTATTTTTTCGATATTCCTCTCTTGGGATGGTGATAGTTCATGATTAAAAATTAGTGTTTTTGCTTCTAATGATGTTTTCATCGAAAGTATTTCTTGAATTTTACCTGATCCAACAAAAAACTTTGTATGTGGTGCAGTTCTTTTTGACGTTATCAATTCAGCAACATCAAATCCAGCACTTTTTGTTAATTCTGTTATCTCAAAAGTATCATCATCATTATCAAATCCCCCAAAATCTATACTAATGACTATTGCTTTTTCGCCAACTTTAGGCCTCTCAAACATTGTTATCAATTTGTAGCATCTAGATTTATTTTGTGCGAGGGAACAATTGTAGAAATTGAATGTTTATAAATTAATTGTGGTGTATTACCAGTTAAAACAATTACATATGGGTCAAATGATTTAATTTGACCTTGCAGTTTTATACCATTCAATAAATAAATAGAAACAGATACATCATCTACAATTAACTGATTTAAAAATGTATCTTGTAAATTCATATTTTTTGACATAATTCTTTTTTACACAAAAACACTTACTCTCCGTTTAATAATATCAATACCTAAAATATAAATTATACTCCCAATACTAGGAGTATTATCTGTTCCAGCAATTATACTCCTCAAAGGCATAGCTATTTCTGGAAACTTTATTTCTTGTTTTTTTACAAATTCTTTTAAACAATTATTAATATTATTATCATTCCAATCCAAATCCTCTAGCTCATCGATAAACAACTTAATTAATTTTTTTGATTCATCATTTAAATGTTTATCGATTAATTCTTTAGAAGGATTAACGTTTGTAAAGAAAAATAAAATATCGTTTGCAAAAAAATTTAAATTTTTTTCTCTTTCCTTATAGAGATCTATGGCTTTTTGCAAAATATCCTTATCGATTTTATCAACACCCAAACTTTCCAACCTTGGAGTAATTAAATTAGCCAACTTATCATTTGCTGTATTTTTAATATAATAATTATTAATCCAATCTAATTTTTCTTCATCAAATTGTGCAGAAGAGGAAGTAATATGATCAAAATCAAACCATTCACCTAGTTGTTCAGCAGAAAAAATTTCATCGTCGCCATGACTCCATCCAAGACGAGCTAAATAATTTATTATTGCTTCGGGAAGATATCCTTGTTCTTTAAACTTCAATACACTAGCAGCACCATGTCGTTTCGATAATTTTTGTCCATCAGCCGCTAAAATCATGGATAAATGTGCATATTGGGGAATATATGCATTTAATGCTTTTAATAAATTTATTTGTCGAGGGGTATTATTAATATGATCATCCCCTCTAATTATATGAGTTACCTTCATATCCCAATCATCTACAACAACACAAAAATTATAAGTTGGAGTTCCATCAGATCTCGCTATAATAAGATCATCTAACTCTTCATTTTTAATTTTAATTTCACCTTTAACTAAATCGATCCAGGAAACTTCTCCCTCAACTGGTGTTTTAAATCTAATGACTGGTTTAATATTTTTAGGAATATCTGGAAGCTTTTTATTAGTTTCAGGTCGCCATTGACCATCATATCTGGGCTTTTTACCTTCCTTAATCTGTTTATCTCTCAATTCTTCTAACTCTTGCTTAGTGGTATAACAATGATAAGCATCACCTTGATTTATTAAAATTTGGATTAATTCTTTATATCTATCAATTCGTTTACTTTGAAAAACAATATCTCCATCATGTTTTAAATTAAGCCATGACATACCATTCTTGATTACTTCAACTGCTTCTGCAGTTGATCTTTCAATATCAGTATCTTCAATTCGTAAGATAAATTTACCTTTATTTTTTTTAGCATAAGCCCATGAAAATAGCGCTGTTCTTATACCTCCGACATGAAGATAGCCAGTAGGGCTTGGTGCAAATCTGGTAATAATAGTCATATCTAGTGAAGGTATGAATGAATTATATAAATAATAACTACCCCAATAGCAATCATTATAATTTGTCTATATGATTCAGCTGTATCTGTTTTTTTATGGAGGCCAGGAATTAAATCTGAAACAGAAACATAAATCATGCTTGAAGCTGTTAAAGCTAGAATAATTGGTATCAAATGATTCATCATGCTTAAAATATAAAAAGATAAAAGTGCCCCAATCAATGTTGAAACACTTGATGCAATATTAAACATGTATGCTTTAAATTTGGTAAAACCAGAATCAAGTAAAATAGAAAAATTGCTCATTCCTTGAGGTAAGCAATGAGCAATTATTGAAAATGCAGTAACAAGACCAAGATTAATATTAACTAAGAATGCACTTGCAAGCAACACACCGTCTACGAAGTTATGAAATAAATCACCAACTATAATAATACTTCCTCTCTTATTATTAATATCGCTATTTAATGAATGTGATTCACAATCTGACCCATGACAATGACGCCATATCATAAGCTTTTCGCAAACAAATAAAATAAGAATACCTATCAGAACAAAAAAACTAGTCTCATGATAATCATCTGAAAATTCCATAGCATGAGGAATTATCTCAAGAAAAGCTGTAGTTAAAAGTGTTCCAACAGCAAGACTTACCATGTTAGTAATTAATGTATTTGAAGCATTTTTAAAAATTACTGCAGCAAAAAAAAGACTAATTAAACCCCCCAAAAAGCAGGTTCCAATTATCCAATAAAGCGTCATAAACTATCCTTAAAAAAATCATATATTATATTATAAAAGCTAAAGTAAAAATTATTCCATCCATATTAGGGTTGCCATTCTTCCGGTTATATTTTCTCTTCGATAAGAATAAAAATTGTTTTTTTGTTGGTAGGTACAAAATTCATCTGTTATATCCATTCCAGTTATTTCATGCACACCTAATCTATTTAATTTATAAATAGCTACATGACTTAAACTAAATAAATATTTGTTATTTTTTATTGATAAAAATGCTGATATGTTAGCCCTATCATTTAAAATAAAATAATCATAAACGTCTTGACCAACCTCAAAATATGCTTGGCTAATACATGGGCCAAGCCATGCAATTATTTCAGATGAAGATTCAATTTTTTTTATAGTATTTTCTATAATACCTTTACCAAGACTCTTCCATCCGGAATGAATTGAAGCTACAAAGCTACCTTCTCTATTTGTTAGCAAAATTGGCAAACAATCAGCAGTTCTTACTGCACAAACAAGTTTTTTTTTATATGTAAAGCTTGCATCACAATCTAAATTACCTTCAGCTGGAAGCTCTTGAGTTATGTCTGAGTGAATTTGATTTAACCAAATAGGGCTAGCTGGTAAAAAATTCAATATTTTTTTTTGGTTAATTTCTACATCTTTTTGATTGTCACCAACTTTATTACTCAAATTCAAGGATGAAAATTTATTCAAACTATTGCCTCCATTTCTCGTTGTTTGAATTGCTTGAATATTTGCTGGGGCATTCCATTGGGGAACTATAAAATTTTTATTCATCTTCAAATTCTAAATCATCATCATAACTAATAGGATTGTCAGTTATATAATAATTTTTATTAATTTTAAATGTGTTTTCTGATAAATCATGTTTAGATTCTTTTCTTATTAACTCTAATAAATTTTTTATATCATCAGGTAAATCTACTTCCCATTTAAGAGATTTTTTTGTTGATGGATGAATAAGTCCAAGAGCTTTAGCATGCAATGCTTGACGTTTAAATTTCAGAGTTTTATCTTTAAAATCAGGTGTCATTGATTTAGAAGGAATGATTTTTTTTAAGCCATAGATTTGGTCGCCAACAATCGGAGACTTATTATCTTGCATATGAACTCTAATTTGATGAGTTCTTCCAGTTTTAAGTATACATTTTATATAAGTGTGCATATTAAATCTTTCAAGCACTTCATAATGTGTTTCTGCATCTTTTCCATTAATATTATTGACAGCCATTTTAACTCTAACTTTTGGATGCCGACCTATTGGTTTATTAATAATTCCTCTTTTAGTCATAATTTGACCCCAAACTATAGCTCTATATTCTCTGTAAACAATTTTATTCTGAAGTTGTTTTATTAAATCGAATTGAGCAATCTCATTCTTAGCAACCACCATTAAACCAGATGTGTCTTTATCTAATCTGTGAACAATTCCGGCTCTTGGTAATTCTAAATTTTTAGGGTAGTGATATAGAATGGCGTTTAAAAGAGTTCCTGACCAGTTACCTGCTGCAGGATGCACTACTAAGTTAACTGGCTTATTTATTACAAATAAATCATCATCCTCATAAATAATATTTAATTCAATTTTTTCAGGGCTAAATTCATTAGATTGATCTTCTGGTTGAATTTCAATATCAATTATTTCTCCTCCAATTATTTTTTTATTATTTGAAAAGTTTTCTAAATCTATCTTAATAAATCCTTTTTTAATCCAAGATTGAATCTTTGCTCTTGAGTACTCGGGCATTAAATCATGAATGACTATATCTGCTCTTTTACCAACATATATATTTGGTACTATAATTTTCTTTTTGTTTAATGCCATAATGTATAATTTACGCGTTATTAAATATATATCATTAGCTTCATGAAACTAATATTTTCTTTAATCTTATCAGTAATACTAAGTGGGTGTTTTATTTTTGGTGACCCCACTGAAATTGACTATACCGAAGGCAAATCTGACGCATGGATTCTTAATGAAGCAGAATTTTATGCTTCAAGCAGAGATTGGCAAAAGGCAATAGATTTTCTCGAAAAAGGTGAAAAAAGATTTCCAAATTCTAAATTATCTCCTCAATTTAAACTGAACTTAGCATATGCTTACAAAGAATTTTATAGGGAAGCTGAAGCAACCGCTATGATTAATAAATTTATCCGTACACATCCAAATCACCCGGTTATGGATTATGCATATTACTTTAGAGGAATAATTTTATTCAAAGACAAAGGAATTGTTAATAAATTATCAATGCAAGATATTAGTGATAGAGATATTAATCAATTAACTCAAAGTTTTAATGCATTTAAGGAATTAACTATCAAATTCCCCAAGAGTAAATATTACGATGATGCTATTGATCGAATGACATATCTGATGAATAAGATATCTGAATACGAGCTACATGTAGCTAGATTTTATTTAAGAAGACAAGCATATGTTGCTGCTTTGAATAGAGCTAAATATGTTATTGAAAACTATAATCAATCTATTCATCAGGAAGAAGCGCTAGTTATTATGGTTAGTTGTTATGATTATTTAGGTATAAATGACCTTAAGGAAGATACTCAAAGAGTTTTGGAACAAAACTATCCAAATACTCGATTTAATAAGGAAGATATGGTTAGTAAAGAAAGAGATTGGTGGAGATTTTGGGATAGTCTTTTTAATTAAATCTTTTGTTTTTTCTTTTTCATCTTTTCACGAAAAGCTATCTCATCCTTTCTTCTTGTAACAAGCCCTGTTTTTTTAACTAATTTTGACTTTTCTTCAAAAGGATTTGTTGAATTTTTGAATTGAATTCTCAGAGGTGTTCCTGTTAAATCAAAAGCATTCCGATAAAATGACTCTAAAAACCGAACATAGTCTTGCTTCAATCCATCTAAATGATTTCCATGAATTATGACTGTCGGAGGATTTATTCCACCTTGATGAGCATATTTTAATTTTGGTCGAATCCCTTTTACTATTTTTGGATTATGACTCTCTATAGCATTAGATAAAACTGAATTAAGTTGAGGTGTAGAGAATTTTGTTTGAGCTGCTTTATGCGATTTAATAATTGCTTTCATTAAAAGTGGTAAGCCATCTTGCTTAAGTGCTGAAATAAAAATTTTTTCAGCAAATTTTACAAATGGTAATTTCTTATCAATAGCTTTTTTTAAATTTTCTTTTTCATAGGAAGATATTGAATCCCATTTATTTAATGCAATTACTAAGGATTTACCACTCTCTAGAATAAATCCAAGAATATGCATATCTTGAGCTGATATACCTTCAGTAGCATCAACTACAAGTACAGATACATTTGATAGGTTTATTGCATTTAGCGTTTTAATTACCGAAAATTTTTCTACAGATTCAAAAACCTTACCTTTTTTTCTTATACCTGCTGTATCAGTTAAAACAAATTTATCTTTACCCCAATAAAAATCTACGGAAACTGCATCTCTTGTAGTTCCAGGTTTATCAAATGCAATGAAACGATCCTCACCCAAAAAAGCATTAATTAGGGTTGATTTTCCTACATTAGGTCTGCCAACTATAGAGATTTTAGGATATTTAGTATTTTTATCTTCATTTTCTTTTATATCAGTGTCTTGGTCTACCAGAAAATCTTTGAGTTCAGAAATTCCATCACCATGCGCCGATGATATTTTATGTATATTTTTAAAACCAAGTTCATAAAAATCAGTTAATGCATTATCAGTCAGCATACCTTCTGCTTTATTAACTAATAACACTTTAGTTTTATCATTTTTTCTAATGATTTGAGCAATATGTTCATCAACTAAATGAAGTCCAGATCTAGCGTCAACAATGAATAAAATAATATCACTTTCATCAATTGCTAATTTTGTTTGGGCAGCCATCTTTTTTTGAATACCAGTCTTTTTATCTGGTTCAAAACCACCAGTATCAACTAGTATAAAATCATGATCTGCAATTGATAATTTACCATAGTGCCTATCTCTAGTAAGACCTGGCATATCTGCCACAATTGCGTCCCTAGTTTTAGTTAAATAATTATACAAACTTGATTTACCGACATTTGGTCGGCCAATAAGTACTATAGTTTTCATTTTTTATAATCCCAGATTTGAAAAAGGCTTTAGACTACTTTTTCTTTATCTTCTTAATCAAAAAGCTTATCTAGAATTCCTTTTTCCTCATCTTTTTTATCATCATCAAAAACTCGATGTTTTTTTAAATTAGTCTTTTTTTCTTCATCATCTTGATCATTATCTATTTGATCATCATTATCTTCTTTACCAAAAAGCTTATCTAGAATTCCTTTTTCCTCATCTTTTTTATCATCATCAAAAACTCGATGTTTTTTTAAATTAGTCTTTTGTTCGTTGTCATCAATTGATTCGGGTACTTCATTAACATTTTTGTCACCAATTTTTAAACAAATAAGATCACCCTCTGCTGTCATTAATGCTACTAATGAATCATCTATCTTAGTGATATTATTTAATATTTGAGAATCTTCTAATTTTATTCTACCTATTATGTCACCATTATTTACGTCTAAGAGATGGACATAGCCAAAATAATCACCATAAATAATATAATCTCCAATCATAGTTCCAGTTCTAATTCTTCTATGTTTTAATCCAGCTTGACGCCATTTAACCTCACCGTCATCTTTATTTACAGAATATATTGAGCCTGTGTCATGTGAAACAAATAAATTAAATCCATCAAAAGTCATTCCATAAAAGCTTGATAAAGGCTTTGTCCATATTGTTTTTCCATTTCTTCTATCAAGTGCTGATATGTCTCCATTGGTTGTAATTCCGTAGATTACAGGTCCATCAATTATTGGATGACTTGTTATGTCATTTGCTCTTTCAATATCTGTAGACCCTCTTGATCGAGAAATATTTGATTCCCAAACTAAGCCTCCAGTTGGACTATCTATAGCAATTAATTTCCCGCCAGGCAAACCAAGATAAACAACTTTATTTGATTGAACAAGCTTGCCTTCTGACTTAAATGTTAAAGGGGGAATTGCAGCTTGATATTTCCATATGATAGAACCATCTTTCTCACTAAGTTGAATAATTTGGTAACTGTTTAGCTTTACAACTATTTTTTCGTCATAAACTAATGGTAACGAATTAATTTCCCCTTCTAGTAAGGTTTTCCAAATTAGCTCACCTTCGTGGTTCATACACCATATAAAACCATCAGCTGTCGAAAATAATAGGCTTTCAGAGCTTCCTGAAATTCCAGAGGTTATCGTTAAATCAATATTTTTTTCCCAGGATTTGTTACCAGATTTACTATCAATTTTTTTTATTGTGCCATCAGATGTAGCAACGTAAATAAAATCATCAATATAAAATATATCTAAATTATTACCATTATGTTCACCGATATTTTCTGACCAAATTTCTTTAATATCGACTCTAACATCACTTTTTAATTCTTCAAGTGGAGTAGGTGTATCAACAAAATCATTGCCAAAATAGGTTTCTTCAATTTGATCGTGCAACTCCTGAACAGGTCCAAAAAAACAACCGCTTAGAAAAAGTCCTATTAAAAAAACAAATTTCATTGCCCGATAGAATCTATTTTATTTTGTAAAACTTTACGAATATCTCCTTGGCCTTTATATAATTTTAGGCCTTCAAGATAAGATTCTTTGGCTTTTTGTTTGTTGCCTTGTTTTAGATAAATGTCACCAATAATATCTTTTGCTAGCATTTGGTAACCTACTGTTTTTATTTCTTTTGCAGCAGACATTGCTTCATCAAGTTTATCAGTAACATAATATACGTTCGCTAGAAGATAATATGCCATTGATAGAATTGAATCTTCAATGGCATTTTCAGTAGCCCATATTAATTCCTCAATTGCTTCTTTATATTTTTTTTCTTCCGAATATAACTTTGATAAATATATTGCTGCTCTTGATGCGTATGGAGTATTACCTGCGTTTTCCTTCAATAAAAAAACTTTATCCTTAATTAAACTAATATTGCTTACTTTTTCTATTAATATCTCTTGATATAATTGAGATGCCTTTTCTGCATTCTTAGTCTTTTGGTTAGAATAATAATCATATGAAAAATACGAAGTTAAAAATATAATTACTCCTGAAATAATTAATTTTTTATACCTTCTCCAAATTTGTTCTATTTTTTCTATTTGTTCTTCTTCAGTATCTACTGCCATTTTATTTCCTTTTAGATAAATTTCCTGGAATTGATGCTAATAATTCTTTTGTGTAATTTGTTTTAGGATTGTTAAAAATTATATCAGTTTTTCCTTGTTCAATTAGTTTTCCATCCCTCATTACAATAACTTCATTTGCTATGTGACGAACTATTCTTAGGTCATGTGTAATAAAAAGATAAGTTAAGCCAAACTCTTTTTGTAAAGATTTTAAGAGTTGAACAATCTGAGCTTGAACTGAAACATCTAAAGCTGATACTGGTTCGTCACAAATAACTAATTCTGGCTCAAGGATTAATGCCCGCGCAATACCAATTCTTTGCCTTTGACCTCCTGAAAATTGATGAGGATATTTTGTAAGGTCGTCCTCGGATAAGCCTACTTTTTTTATCATACTAACAATCTTTGAATATTGACTCGAACGATCTCCATGGCCATGAATTTTAAGCGGCTCCTCCATAATTTTTAATATCTTCATTCTGGGATTCAATGATGCATATGGGTCTTGAAAAATCATTTGAATATTTTTTCTTATTTTTTTTAGTTCTTCTCCATTTAATATTGTTAAATTTTTATTTTGAAAATTTATTAGTCCCTTATCAAGATCAATTAAACGTATCAAACTCTTTGCTAGAGTTGATTTCCCGCTACCAGACTCTCCAACAACTGCAAGAGTAATACCTTTTTTTATATTTATAGAAATATTATCTAATGCCTTAATTACACTCTCTGTTCTAGTAAAAAATCCAGATGTTTTAACGTAATTCTTCGATAAATTTTTAGCTTCTAGTAATATCTCCATTTTATTAACCCATTAATTTTTTTAAAATATTATAATCTATAGGTTTTAATGCTTTTTTTCCTTGAGAATCAGGTACGCAATCAAGTAAGGCTTTTGTATATGGGTGTTTTGGTCTATTCAAAACATTTTCAACACTTCCTTTTTCAACAATCTTTCCTTGATACATTACAGCTACATCATCAGCAATATCTTCAACAACTCCAAAGTCATGAGTAATAAACAACATAGTCATTTGAAATTTTAATTTCAAGTCATTTAATAGGTTTAAAATTTGTGCTTGTACAGTAACGTCAAGAGCTGTAGTTGGTTCATCAGCAATAAGTAATTTAGGTGAGCTTGATATAGCCATAGCAATCATTACTCTTTGTCTCTGTCCTCCTGAAAGCTCATCCGGATAACTTTCACTACGCGATGATGGAATACCTACAATTTTTAGTAATTCTTGAACACGGTTGCTTAAATCAATATTAGAAATTTTTTGGTGAACTTGAATTGCTTCTTGAATTTGATAGCCAATTGTAAGAACTGGATTTAATGACGTCATAGGCTCTTGAAAAATCATTGCAATATCTTTACCTCTTTTTTTTCTTATTTCATCTTTAGATAAATTAAGTAGATTTGTCCCTTCAAAAAAAATATTTCCAGACATAGTTAATTGTGAAGAAAGAAGTTGCATCACCGATAAAGCAGTAAGACTTTTTCCACTTCCGGATTCACCTACAATACATGTTGTCTTTCCTTTATTTAAATTTAAAGTGATATCATCAACTAATTTTAACTTAGAATCATTATTAGGAATAACTTTTAAGTTATTGATTTCTAATATTTTATTTTCCAAAATTTATTTTTTCTTTTAAGTAAGGAATAATATTTTCGGTATCTATACTCTCTTGGAGTCCGTCATCACGAATTAGTTTTACCTGAATTTTTTTATTTATTGCTTCATCATCTCCAATAATTAATGCGACTTTAGCTTCACTTTTGTCAGCTTTTTTCATCTGTGATTTAAAGCTAGATTTATCTAAATTAAGACTAACTTTTAAATCTTCATTTCTTAATTTTTCTGCAATTTTAAAAGCAAATGGCTCTGCATTATCTCCAAGATTTACAATATATACATCTGGTATATTTGCATCATTTTTTATATCTGAACTCTCAAGTAATAAAATTATTCTTTCTATACCAATTGCAAAACCACAAGCTGAAGTATGATTACCACCAATCTTTTCTACTAAATAATCATAACGACCCCCACCTGCAATAGTTCCTTGACTTCCTAAATCTTCTGATATCCATTCGAAAACAGTCCGGTTATAATAATCTAACCCCCTCACTAGTCTTGTATTAACAATAAATTTTATATTATTACTTTTAAGAATATTACAAAGATCATCAAAATGTTTTTTTACATCAATTGAAACATGTTCGATAAGTTTTGGAGCAGAATTAAGCATTGATTGCATTTTTGGATTCTTACTATCCAATATTCTCAATGGGTTCTCATGAAGGCGTCTCAAGGCATCCTCGTCTAAAATTTCTTTATTTTCTTCAAAATACTTAATTAGCTCTTTTCTATAAGTAATTCTATCTTCAGGATCTCCAATAGTATTTAATTCTAATTTTATATTCTTAAGACCTAGTTTGCCCCATAACCTTGCTAATAATAAAATTTGTTCTGCATCAGATTCTGGCTTGTCGAAACCAAAAGCTTCAACCCCTATTTGGTGAAATTGTCTTTGTCTACCTTTTTGAACGTTTTCATGCCTAAACATAGGCCCACGATAGAATAATTTAACTGGTCCGTTATAAGTCAAATTATTTTCTATAATTGCTCTTACACACCCAGCTGTGCCCTCTGGCCTTAAGGTTAACTTATCTTTATTAAGATTATCTTCCCAACTATACATTTCTTTTTCTACAATATCTGTATTATTCCCTACACTTTCAACAAATAATCTTGTCGGTTCAACCAAAGGAAGGCCAATTTCTTGATAATGATATTGGTCTAAAATATTTAAAGCTTCTTGTTCAAAAAATCTCCATAATCTTTGCTTTTTTGGCAAAACATCATAAAAACCTTTTAATGTTTGAAATTTTTTAACCATTTTTAGAGTTCTTATTTAACTGGTAATTGTTTTCAACATAATCATTAATTATATCTATAAAATCCATACCGATATTATCACCTTTTAATGTAACTGTTTTTTTTCCATCTACAAAGACTGGAGCAACTGGAACTTCACCCGTACCCGGAAGACTTATTCCTAAATTTGCCATTTTAGATTCTCCAGGTCCGTTAACAACACAACCCATTACTGCGACTGTCATTCCTTCAACACCCTTATATTTATTTTTCCAAACGGGCATACTTTCTCTCAAATATAATTGAATATCACCTGCAAGTTTCTGAAAAAAAGTAGATGTAGTTCTTCCACATCCAGGACAAGCTATTACTATTGGTGTAAAAGCACGAGCTCCCATTGTTTGTAATAATTCTTGAGCAACAATCACTTCTTTTGCTCTTGATTCATGAGGTTCAGGTGTTAAAGATATTCGAATAGTGTCCCCGATGTTGTTTTGAAGAAGATATCCCATTGAAGCTGCAGAGGCAACTATCCCCTTGGTGCCAATTCCTGCTTCTGTTAAACCAAGATGAAGGGGATAATTGCATCTTTTAGATAAGTTTGTATAAACCTCAATTAAGTCCTGAACATCACTTACCTTGCAAGAGACAATTATTTTATTCTTAGCTAATCCTAATTTTTCTGCTTTCTTGGCGCTATCTAAAACTGAGCAAATTAATGCTTCCTTCATAACTTCTTTAGCCGAAAGTGGATGCTTCAAAAGAGAGTTTTTATCCATCAACTCTTTAAGCATTTCCTGATCTAAACTTCCCCAATTCACTCCTATTCTTATAGGTTTTTCATAATTAATTGCTATTTTAATCATAGTAGCAAATTGCTCATCTTTTTTAGAGCCTTTACCTACATTACCAGGATTAATCCTATATTTATCTAATGAAGAAGCACATTTTGAAAATTTCTGTAAAAGCCTATGACCATTGTAGTGAAAATCTCCTATCAAAGGTACACTGCAACCTTTACTTAACAAGTCTTGTTTAATTCCATATACTTCACTTGCTGCGTCCTCAGTATTTACTGTAATTCTAACTAGTTCAGATCCTGCTTGCCATAATTCAAAAATTTGGTTGACAGTCGATTTTCGATCAGCTGTATCAGTATTTGTCATTGATTGTATGACAGTTGGAGCTCCACCTCCTATGGGGACTCCGCCAACAATAACTTGTAATCTATTTTTATTTATTTTCATTTAAACTTTACTAATGTACAAAAGTAATCTTACTACTTCTTCTTTTTTTATCTTGAACTTTCCCGGCAAGTTGACCACACGCAGCATCAATATCCTCACCTCTTGTTTTTCTTATAGTGGTTATAATACCTGCATCCATTAAAACCTCCTTAAATCTATTTATTATATTTTTATCAGAACATTCATATCCACTATTTTTAAATGAATTAAAAGGAATCAAATTAAATTTACAAGGAACATTTTTTACTAATTTAATCAATTCTTTTGCTTGATCTAAAGAATCATTTACATTCTTAAGCATGACATATTCAAAAGTAATAAAATCACGAGGAGCAAATTCAATATACCTCAAGCATCCAGAGATTAATTCTTTCAATGGATATTTTCTGTTGATTGGCACTAACTCATCTCTTAAATTATTATTTGGTGCATGAAGAGAAACCGCTAAAGCAACAGGACAATCTTTTTTAAGTTTATCCATCGCTGATACAAGCCCACTTGTTGATAAAGTAACTTTTCTTCTACTTAGACCATAAACATGGTCGTCTAGCATCATTTCTAATGAATGAACTACATTGTCATAGTTTGTTAAAGGCTCTCCCATTCCCATCATAACTACATTTGAAATAACTCTTTTTTGCAAATCTAAATGATTATAATTTTCTTGCTTTCTGAGTAATTTATTAGCCAACCACAATTGGCCAATAATTTCTCCAGAGGTAAGGTTTCTATTAAATCCCTGCCTGCCTGTAGAGCAAAAAGTACATTCGAGAGCGCAACCAACTTGTGAAGAAATACATAAAGTCCCTCTATCTTCCTCAGGAATAAAAACTGTTTCAATTCCATTTTTTCCACCAACATCTAATAGCCATTTTCTTGTTCCATCTAAGGAAAGATGGTCAAAAGTTATTTCTGGTGTAACAATCTTAGCGTTATTTTTTAGAGTATCTTGAAATGACTTAGCAACATCTGTCATTAACTCAAAATGATCTTCATTAAAATGATATATCCATCGCAAAAGCTGTTTAGCTCGATAAGGCTTGTGGCCGAATTTTTTTATATATTCAGTTAACTCTTGCAAATTATATTCAAGCAAATTATCCAAAGATTACTTTATCCAAAAAAATAATCAATTTCAATTTTAGCATTTTCTAATGAATCTGAACCATGCACAGCATTTGCATCTATACTTTCTGCAAAATCTGCTCTGATTGAACCAGGTTCCGCCTCTTTAGGGTTGGTTGCTCCCATTAATTCACGATTTTTTAATACAGCGTTTTCACCCTCCAAGACTGAAATCATAACTGGTCCAGAAGTCATAAATGCTACTAAATCGTTAAAAAATGGGCGATCTTTGTGAACTTCATAAAAACCTTCTGCCTCCTCTTTACCAAGATCAATCATTATTGCGTTTACAATCTTTAATCCAGATTTTTCAAAACGTGAATAAATTTCACCAATCACATTTTTTGCAACTGCATCAGGCTTAATAATTGATAATGTTTGCTCTATTGCCATACTTAATTCTCCAAAACAATTAATATATTTACGAAAGAGCGTTAAAATAACATTTTTACACTATAAAATAAACGAAATTCAATCAAACTCAACATGTTTTTAACTATAGCTTTTTATCATTTTGTTAACCTCGAAAATATAGAATCCATCCGAGAATATATAAATAATTTTTGCCAAGACAATCAAATAAAAGGTACCATCTTGTTAGCCACTGAAGGTATCAATGGAACAATATCCGGAAAAGAAAATAACATCCAAAAATTTATAATTTTTATTAGAGAAAATGAATGTTTTAATAACAAATTTAATGCCCTTAAACACAAAGAGTCATGGGCTACTGAAAATCCATTCTATCGAATGAAAGTAAGGATAAAAAAAGAAATTGTAGCTCTTGGTATCCGCGGGATTAATCCTTCAAAAATAGTAGGTAAATATGTTTCTCCTCAAGATTGGAATAAATTAATAAGTGATCCTGAAACTACAATAATAGACACAAGAAATAATTATGAGGTTGATATTGGTACATTTAAAAATTCTATTAACCCCAGAACGAAAACATTCAGAGAGCTTCCAAATTATATTGACACTCATCTAAACCCAAAAAAAAATAAAAAAGTTGCAATGTTCTGTACAGGAGGGATTCGCTGCGAAAAAGCGACTTCATTAATGATCAAAAAAGGTTTTGATGAGGTTTATCACCTTCAAGGTGGTATCTTAAAGTACCTTGAAACGATACCCGAAGAGGAAAGTTTATGGAACGGAGAGTGTTTTGTATTTGACCAAAGAGTTGCTGTTACGCATGGTCTAAAAGAAGGACAATATGACCAATGCTTTGCATGCAGACATCCCTTGTCTCCCAGCGAAATGGCTTCAAAGTATTATAAAAAAGGTATTTCGTGTCCTTATTGTTATAAAAAATTAACTAACAAGAAAAAAGCTAGTGTAATCGAACGACAAAAACAAATAGAACTTTCAAAGCTTCGAGGTGAAGTACATATTGGTAAAAAATTAGAAAAAAAATAATTTAAATAAAGGTGACTTAAATTTTACTAAGCTTTTGATTTATAATTTTCATTTAAACTCTTTTCATCAATTTCTAATCCTTCTGAAAGGTTATACAAATCAGTATTTGATAATTTAACAGCCTCTTCGGCTGGGAGATTATGTCTATTTGAATAAACTAAAGCATCAGAATGAGGAAGCAATTGATCGCATTGATCACAATAAGGAAAAATGTTAAAAAGTCCTACTTTATGTGCATAGCGAAGTAATTTATATTTTTTTTCATTTAAAATTTCGAGAACAGGCTGTTCAAAAGCATTTCCTAGAATAATTTTATTATTGTAATCATAGCAACATGGGATTACTTCGCCATCCCATTGAATTTGAAGTGGGCCTGATTCAGGCCTTCCACACGTTTTTTTTTCTAACTGAAGATCTTTTTTTGAGCGATCTCTATAATCACGACCATCACCAAAGTTATGTGGTTTCCAAATTTCTATAGCATCAACTAGAGGCTCCCAAAATTCTCGAAAATTTTGCTCATCTTTCTCATTCTCAGGAAGTGTTAAATAAGAAATCTGGATTTTAGTTTTGTAATTTTGTGTGTTTCTTAATTTTATAAATTTTAAAAGTCCATTTTTCGTTCTTTCAAAATCAAGACCTTGCATTACTGTATTATAAGTATCTTCACCCATACCATAAAAACTAATTCGAATTTCATCTAAACCAGCTTCCAAGATTTTTTGTGCACGTTTACTATTAAGAACTGATCCATTTGAAATTATATATGTTGATAATCCATTTTTTTTTGCGTAGGCAATTTTTAATTCTAAATTCTTATCCAACATAGGTTCACCAAACCCAGTTAGAACAATATTCTTAGCTCCAAGAGTTACGATTTCGTCAATACTTTTCTCGTATTTTTCCTGATCCATGATACCATGCTCACGACCGTGCTCATGCTCATCTCTTGGACACATAATGCATGATGCATTACAGTGGTCAGTAACTTCATATCTTACTTCTGGATGTAAAAGCTGAGTAACTGGCTTTTCGATAGGAAGCTTCTTTAGCAAATCATCTAAGCTTGCCTGATCAAAATTTATACTTCCATCTTTAAGTAAATTATCTTGCAAAAATCTAAGATTTTTATCCAGGATTCTTATTGGAATAATAACTTTAGGGTTTGTCATAAACTAATATTACCTTAATTCTTAATGACCTTCATCTTATCAATTACATTATAATATGTTATTGATAAAGAAATAAGCAAAGAAGCTATGAAAAAAATAAATTGGGCAATACTAGGTGCGGCTCGAATTACAGAGAAAATAATACCAGCAATTATAAATAGCAAAAGTGGAGAGCTAAAAGCCATTGGAAGCCGTCGACCAAATTCAGCAGAAGAATGTATAAAAAAATATGCTTCGAGTCATGTCTCGAAAATAGAATGCCACACAGGCTTTGAATCGATTCTTAATAACACCGAAATCGATGCAATTTATATTCCCTTATCCAATGAGGAACATACTCAACCTGCATTAAAAGCTTTACAAAATAAAAAACATGTTCTTATTGAAAAACCAATGGCAATAAAATCAAAGGAAGTTCAAGATCTTATAAATGAGGCTAAAAAAAATAATGTAAAAATCATGGAAGGATTTATGTACGCTTTCCATCCTCAATTCGATCGATTACAAAATATTATTCATTCTGGTATTTTAGGGCGGATAAATTATGCTCATTCAATGTTTTCTTTTCCAATTCAGCCTGCTAGATTTTATCGAATCAATAGAGAAATAAGTAACGGTGGTGGTGCCCTTTGGGATATTGGTCCTTATGCTATTCATACTTTAAGAAATTGTTTTAAAGAAAATCCATTGAGAGTATATGGACAGTCTAAGCTTAATGAACACAATGCAGATCTCTCTACTACAGGTATGATTGACTTTGGTTCAAATAAGAAAGCAACTTTCGATATAAGTTTTGAATGTACTAGAAGATCAGAGTTTGAAGTGTTTGGTTTAAATGGGAGACTAAAATGTCCATTAGTTTGGCAGCCTGATAATATACCTGCCAAAATACTTTATACAACAGAAAAATCAGGTCATAAAGAAGAAATTGTTCCTACAGCCAACCATTTTGATTTAGAGATTGAGCATTTTAATAACGCTATACTTAAAGACACACATGTAAAACTCAAACCTGAAGATGCATTGTGGAATGCAAAAACACTTGAAGGAATCCAAAAAAGTATTTCAATTAATGAATGGGTAATTTTATAGATGAATAAATATTGGATTTTTGATTTTGATGGGACATTAGTTGATTCTGAAAAACCTATTAGAAAATGTTACCAAAAAACAACCATGTCAATAGCTCCGTCAAGGATAAAAAAAGCTGAACAAATCATAATAGGTCCGACATTAATTGAAACAACAAAACTTATACTAGGAAAAGAAAACGATATTCAACATAATCAATTTATGGAAATGTTTAAAAAACAATATGATGAAAAATTTTTATTTGAAACCAAACCATACGCTGGGGTTTTAAATACCTTAAAAGAATTAATTAAAAGAGGTGATAAACTAGCGATTGCTACAAATAAAAGAAAAGAACCAACATTAAAATTAATTAAACATTATGGCTGGAGTAATTTTTTCCAATGGATTGGATGCACAAACGAAATGAATGAAGAAATAAGAAATAAACATAGATTAGTAGCATTTTTTGTTAAGAATAATCCAATATTTGCAAATGCTTATTTTGTCGGAGACACCAAAAATGATGGAGAAGCTGCAAAAAAGAATAATCTTAAGTTTATCAAAGTTAATTTTGGTTATGGTGAAAAACAAAATTGGAAAAATATTGATATTCATGACTCGATTAATAATTTTAAAGAAATAGTTAATATTAATTAATTATTATGAGCTGGTATGTAATTCACACAAAGCCTAATGGAGAAAAGAAAGCATTAGCTAATCTTATCAATCAAAAATTTACTTGTTACATGCCTCTGTACACAAAAGAACAAATCAACAAAAATAATATCAAAAAAACTTCCAAACCACTTTTTCCTAGATACATTTTTATTGAAGTAAAGCAATCATCTATACAACAGAACTTTGGATTAATTAGATCGACTGTTGGTGTTTATCAACTGCTTAAAAATGGTGAAAATCCTCTAAAAATAAATGAGGATATTATTAAAGAACTTAAAAATACTGAAAAAGAAAGGGAAAATAAAATAGAAAAATTTTTTAAAACTGGTGAATCAGTTCAAATAAGAAGTGGTCCTTTCAAAGGTGTTAAAGCAATTTTTGAATGTGAAGATTCAAATGAAAGAGCAGTTTTATTTTTCGAACTTTTAAAAAAACCAACAAAAATTAATGTAGACAAAGTAAATATAAAAAAAATTATTTAGATATCTTATAGTCCTTAACAAATAATTTAAGTTCTTTTTTTATTTTTGCTTCAGTCATAGATGGAGTTGTATTAATCCATTTAATTATATCTATATTTTTGTATTTATTATCTAATTTAGATTCTGCTATTCTTATTTTCTTATGATTTGTAGGTTTGGTTAACTCATTATCTGCTAATAATTCTTCATATAATTTTTCACCTTGACGTAATCCAATGAAATTTATTTCAATTTCATCTTTATGCAAACCAGACAAACTAATCATATCTTTAGCTAAATCTAATATTTTGATTGGCTTACCCATTTCTAGAACAAATATATCTCCACCCTTACCCATCATTCCAGCTTGTAGGACCAGCTGAGAAGCTTCTGGTATAGACATGAAATATCTTGTTATTTCTGGATGAGTAACAGTTACTGGCCCTCCTTTTTCTATTTGTTTTTTAAATAAAGGTATAACGCTGCCACTGCTACCTAGGACATTTCCA
Source organism: OM43 beta proteobacterium (assembly GCA_042094875.1). Lineage (GTDB taxonomy): Bacteria > Pseudomonadota > Gammaproteobacteria > Burkholderiales > Methylophilaceae > BACL14. The sequence continues at coordinate 287,282 of JBELCI010000011.1, read as the reverse complement.
AACCTTACTATTACGAATTCAGTTAATGTATTACCTTGTAAATTTTGACAAAAAATTTCTGCTAAACGTTTACTAGCTCCCATTACATTAGTTGGATTTATTGCTTTATCAGTTGAAACTAAAATAAATTTTTTAACTTTATATAATATACAGACTTTTGCGAGGTCGTGAGTACCTTTGGAATTGTTCATTAAAACTTCCGAAACATTTTCTGTCTCCATTAGTGGCACATGTTTGTAAGCTGCAGCGTGAAAAACAATACTGGGTTTAAATCTTTCAAATAAATCCTTAATACGTTTTTCATTTTTTATATCTGCCACAATGAATAGAATATTTGTACTAGATGACTTTAACAATGACTGTTCAAGTTGATATAAAGATGCTTCAGATATATCAACGCATAATATTATCTTTGGCTTAAATTTTAATACTTGACGAGTAAGTTCTGAACCAATTGAGCCACCAGCGCCAGAAATCATTACAATATCATTTTGAATAAGATTTTTGAGGCCAGAATTATCCAAATTCACAGATTCCCTTCCAAGCAAATCTTCAACATCTACTTGCTTAATTTGTGAAACACTCAGTCTTCCACTACTTAAATCTTCAAAATTAGGAATTGTTAATAACTCAAGATCTAACTCTTTTATAATATTTAAAGCCATTCTTCGATCTTCATACTCAGAAGATGGCATAGCAATCAAAGCTGTTTCAATATCAAATTTTTTATATAGTTTTGGTAGCAATTCAATATTACCTAAAATCTTAACTCCTGAAATTTCTGTACCTTTTAATGATTTATCATTTCCTAATAAACCTATAACTCGCCAATTTGGATTGGGAGATAAAGCTTTTACTAGAGCTACGCCTTCTTTACTTGTACCTAAAACTATTACATTTTTCGGTTTGATAGAAGATGAATTAAATACAAGAGCTTCTCTCAAATATCTATAAGTAATTCTGCTTCCAAACATAAACAATACTAAAAGCAAAGGATTAAGAAGGATAATTGAACGAGGGATTACTGGCTGCTGCTGATAGAAAAAAGAAAAATATATACTTATTAATAAAGAAGAAAAAAAGATAGCTACAATAATTCTTTTTAAGTCAGATATACTTGAAAATCTCCAAGATGCCCTATGAACACGAAATATTAATAGAAATATTATTTGAGTAATTAATACAACAATCAAATTATTTTTCATAGAATCAATTTGAACAAAAGGAATCTCAAAATTAAATCTTATGATGTAAGCAAAAATCCAAGCACTTGCTATTGCAAATAAATCATGAGACAGAATAATAAAACTTCTATTTTTTACTATAAAATTTTCTATATACTTATTCATTATTTTGATTGCTTACTAAATATTTAGCCCATATTATATCTACAAATCTCATGATTAAAACAAAACAAAAAAATAACAAGATAAACATAAAAGCGATGATTTTATAATTATCTATTATTAAAGCTAACGATCCAATTAACCCCGCAAAAACCATTAAAAAGTATGAAAATAAAGCAATTTGTTTATGAGAAAATCCAGCAAGGATGGCTCTCTGATAATAATGACTTCTATGCGCTTGAGTCAAAGATTCTTTTTTAATAAAACGTTTTAGTAAAGTAATAGTTGCATCAATAATAAATGGAGAAAAAACTATTAGTGGGAACCAAAATGTCCATAATCCTTTATTCCAACCCATTACTCCAATAGCACCACACAAAAATCCTAAAGGAATTGATCCCATGTCGCCCATAAAAATTTTAGCAGGAGGATAATTAAAGAATAAAAAACTTGTACAACCAGCAACTATAATACAATTCAATATTGCAAAATTAACGTCGCCTGTAAAAATAGAGATAATTGTATAAAAGCTAAAACCAATAATTGACATTCCTGCTGCAAGGCCATCTGAGCCATCCATAAAATTATATAAATTTATTACCCAAATAAGGCTCAAAAATATAATAGTGAGAAATAAATAACTTAGTTGTAAATCTAAAACTAAAAGAAATATAAATGTTGTTACAAATTGAACAGTAAGCCGAGTTGATGGCTTAATTACTAAAAGACCATCCAAAAATGATAAAAAAAGTAAAACTAGTAAAAATGGAATCAAATAAAAAAATTGGGAGCTATATAATAATATTGAAATTATTATTGGAATTATGATTGCGAGACCACCACCCTTTGGTTTAGGTTTAGTGTGAAGAGAGCGTTGATTAGGTATATCAATAAATCTACTTAATATCCTAGACTTTAAAATATATCTTATAAATACAGTCGAGAGGAAGAGCGTTGTCGTAAAAGCAAAAATGGCATGCTTTGAATACAAAAAACTAAGAAATAAATTGTCCATCCAATCATTTTATCAGAGGAATCAATTTAATGGATTAATGAAAATTAGAAATTGATCAGACTAAATTTTGACTATAAAAATGTTTCCAATGATTAACTAAAATTTTGGAATCAAATTCAATCCTAGCTCTTTTTTGTGCAGCCTTACCAAAATCAATCATTAATTTTTGATTTAAATAAGCGTACTCCATTTGATTTGATAAGCCCTTAACATCTCCGGGTTTATGTGTAAGACCAGTTTTATTTTTAACTATTGAATCTGATAAACCATATATATTTGAAACTATTGAAGGAAGGCCAACTGCCGCTGCTTCAATAACAACATTCCCAAAACCTTCACGATAACTTGGCAGACAAATTATATTAGACATATTCAGTAAATCTTGAGGAATTTGGGTTAATCCTATAAAAATTATATTTAATTTATATTTCTTCATTTTAGAGGAAATTCCTTCTTCATCTGGCCCTGCTAAAATTAAATAGGTTGACTTTAAATTAGCTAATATAAATGCATCTATAAGATCATTTACACCCTTTTCTTTATTCAATCTTCCAAGAAAGATATATACAAAAGCGTCTAAAGGAATATTGAATTTTTTTCTTAAAGAATTTCTAACTTTATTATTTGATTTAAATTTCAATAAATTTACTCCTGCTATTGAACCACTTCCAAATACTAAAGATTTATTCTTTTTAATTATTTTATGTTTTAAAAGAAAATTAAATTGTGACTTACTATCAACAATATTTTTAGTAGTCAAATTACCTATTAACTTATCTATAAGCTTTAATATTAATCTTGATATACCATTTTTCGTAGCCCAAACTTGGCCAGTAAAAGAATGAACCCTCAATGGTATAAAAGTTATAAATGCTGCAAGCATAGATAATAAACCTGCTTTAGGGGTAATGGAATGAACAGCATCAAATCTATTTTGGTAAAAAAGAAAAATTAATCTAATAAGTGAAGAAATGTCGGATAAAAAACTGATATTTCGTGAGAAATTAATATTTATTAATTTAATATCCAATTTTTTTTCCATTAAAAAATTAGGATTCTGAAGATTTACAACAACTGTTAAATCATAGTCCTTTGAGAGTTCTTTTAAATGATTAATAAGAAATGCATTAACAGCAAATTCAACTGTTGCTACAAAACAAATAGATTGCCTATTTCCCATAAATTATTCTTAGTAATAAGGCTTTTATCAAATGAAAACGGTCAGGAATAATCTTAAAAATACTTCTACGCTTCATCGTTGTTAAATTTAATTCATGTCGATTGTAAATAATTAAAGGTGTAGCGATAAAAATAACTTTAAACCTATATAGTTTTGATAAAATACCTATCCAAGCATCATGAAATATACCTGACTTAATTGGAATTGGTAAAACCTTCTTTAAAACATTGCTCTTGAAAGCCATACAACAACCTGTGAAAGAATTACTATAAATATTCTTTATTAATCCACTTGAACTTCCAATTTCGCCAAATAAGGAATTACTAATTAAATTACCTTTTTGTCTAATTTTTGCATCATGAACTAGTAAATCTACATTATTCATTATAAAAAAATTTCTAATGAACGATACTTTATTATCAAGCCATTCGTCATCTTGATCGCTCAAAAAAATGATATCCCCATTGGCAAATTTCATTGCTTTTTGAAAAGTAGCTACTACGCCAACATTTCTATTATTTTTAATTAACTTTATACGTGAATCTTTAAAGTTTTTTATAATTTGTAATGTGTTATCTATAGAACAATCATCAACTATAATTAATTGATCTTTATTATTTAACTGAATCAAGATTGATTGGATCTGGTTTTTAATATATTTGGACCCATTATAAGAAGCCATACAAACAGAAATTTTCAAGATTTAATCCCCAATAAAATTTGATATTAATTTTTTTTTGCTACCAGTGTCCAATGCCAACAAAAATTTCTAATAATAGGTATAGATAAGATAAGATCGTCAATAAAGATAATTACTTTTTGAACAAAAATAGGTAAATCTATTGATTTATCCTGAGGTAATTTACTATTTATTATAGAAAGTATTGTGTGAATAAATCCAAATAAGAACCATATTCTCTCTGTTTTTACTAATTGTAAATTTGATTCATCAAAGAATGATTTAAAATCTGAAAAAGAAAATCCCTCGGTTTCCATGTCCCCCACAGAAACACCTGAATGTTTTGAATTTGTATATTTTTCTAATCTCGTAATTCTTTTTAAAAATCTAATGCAAGGGTAAACATAAAAATAAGGCCATCTATTAGGCTCAAATCCAATAATTAAAATTCCATTTGGACTTAAAACTCGACTTGCTTCTTTGAAAAACTTAATTGGGGATGGTAAATGATGAAGCGCTCCAACGATCATGATCGCATCTAAACTATTATCCTTACAAGGAATTTTTTCAGCATCAGAAACAACATAAACTATTTTTGAGTTATTTTTTTTATTACTTTTTGCAAGCTTTACCATCTCAAATGATATATCACTTTGTATAATATTTATTTCAGAATTATTAATTCGATTAGCATCATATCCATCCCCAGACCCAACTTCTAATAAAATAGTATTTTTCTTTAGGGTGTTCACCACATTTAAATGTTTTTCATTGTAGTGAGTTACATGATATGAATCTATCATATTTATTTCACCATAATGATGGGCTTCCTGATCATGATACTCAGCTTCTAGAGCTTTAAATTTCTCTAGATTTTTAGGAAGTAAAATAGGTATGCCATCTTCGATAGGATAAGTTAACTTTGTTGTTTTTGATATCAGCCCATTATTCTTCTTATTATATATAAGTGGTTCCTTAGTTACTGGGCAAACAAGAATATCTAATAATTTTTTATCTATCATTTCATTCCTTAAGCATTTCAAAATTAAGCATTGAATTTTGTTATTAATTTTTTATTAATTTCTTCTGCGACCCAAATACTGTGGTCTATCTTTCCAGAAAAGACTTCAATATAATCATCTACATTTGTAATTATTGAAGGACGTTCATCACTTTCATCTCTTCTTGGAAGAACCATTCTTGGGCCCTCAAGAAAATCAATAAGTTTAGATTTTTTCAGTGCAGGGATAAAGTTACTACATTTTTCAATCATCATATTAAAATACTCTATCTCATCTTTCTTTCGCAAAGGTGAAGTTTCTTTTGACAACCAGTCTAAATTTAATTTAGTGTTTACCTCGGAATCAATCACTGATAAATCAACATGATATAAAAGAAATTTATTAGTTTTTCCAAAAGGCAAAATAGTTAAAAATGGTCCGTCCATAATTGTTACGCCAATTCTATCGATATCTAATTCAATAATAGGAACAGCAGTATATTCATAAAGTCTTTCAGGAACCATAATGCCTAACTGTTCGGTAAGATAATTGCCAGCCCCATATGTTGCATTAATAACTAGATCAGCATTAACTTCTTCTCCAGAAGAGGTCTTCAAAGTAAAAAAATTATCATTTTTATTTATTCCTTCAACCATGGAGTTTAATGAGATATCAATATCATTTTTTTTGATATTTTCTTTAACTATTTCACGAAGTATTGCACAATCATATACAACTTCGTTACATGCAATCCCTTTTTCAACACCTTCAAGCTTTATTGGCAAATCCTTACTGTTAATTTTCTTGTAAGGAACCCCTAGTTTTTCGCAAAAAATTAAATATTCATCTAGGTTAGTAAGTGAATTATTATCTGCAATAAAATAAGTATTTAAAAAATTAGATTGTATGCATTCTTTATACTTATTTTTAAATAAATCAAATCCTCTTATTGATTGAATCCCGGTCTCAAGATCACGTGGGTAATGAAAACCTAAATGTAAACGATTTTGATTATTCATAGAAGCTCCCAGAAGAATATCTTCATTAGCTTCAAATACTTTGACAGATAAGCCAGTTTTGGATGCTTTTAAAGCAATTTCTGCTCCAAAAATACCACATCCAATTACTACAACATTAATTCTTTGTTCCATATTATGAATTAAAAATTAGAGTGAAAATCCATCATCGATAATCAAATTTTGGCCAGTTATAAATTTTGAAGAATCAGATATCAGAAAAATAAGTGTATTTGCTACATCATTTGGATCCAACATCCCCTTTTTTGAACAAAAAGAATTGTATGCAGAAATAAATGCTTTAGGCTGATTATTTTTTATACCGCCAGGACTTAAACAATTGACTCTAATTTTATCTTTTTTAAAGTATTCGGCAAAATATTTAGTCATTTGAATAATAGATGCTTTTATTGAAGAATATTCAACAGGTAATGTCATTTCTGTATTTTTATAAATCTGAAAACGAGGTGGTAAAGCACCATACACAGAACCCATATTTATAATATTGCCACCTTTATGATTTTTAAAGAAGATTCCGAACTGCTGAGAAGATAAAAAATAACCACCGACATGAGTCGATAAATTATCAGAAAAATCTCTGTAAGAAACATCTTCGATTTGCTTTCCATAATTCTTATTCTTTGGATATGCATTATTGACTAGACAATCTATTCCGCCAAATCTTTTGGAAACAATTTTAATTACTGAATTTATTGATGACTTTTTGGTGGTATCCATATTGATAGCATAAAAATGATTTGGATAATCTCTCTTCATTTTACTAATAAAACCTTTAGCGGATGTGGTCTTAATATCAGTTAGAATAGCGACTCCACCGCTAATTAATATTTGTTTTACGAACGCTTTACCTAATAGTCCAGCCCCACCAGTTACAACCACAACTTTATTTTCTAAAATCAAAATTTTTTACCCCACTATTTTCTTAAAATAATTAATTGTTTCTTTGAGCCCATCATCAAGACTTACTAAAGGCTCCCAATCAAGCCTTTCTTTTGCCTCAGTTAAATCAGGCTGTCTTTGACGAGGATCATCCAATGGCAAAGGTTTAAATATTAGGTTAGATTTTGATTTGGTAAGTTTTAAAACTTTTTCAGCTAATTCAATCATAGTAAATTCTGAATTGTTGCCAAGATTTATTGGGCCATTAATATCTGAAGTAGAGTTCATAAATTTAGTAATACCATTAATTAGGTCATCTACGTAACAAAAGCTTCTAGTTTGATCCCCATCCCCATAAATCGTTACATCCTCTCCTTTTAAGGCTTGAACAATAAAATTACTCACCACTCTACCGTCAAATGGATTCATTTTTGGTCCATAAGTATTAAAAATCCTTGCAACTTTAATTTCTAAATCATATTGCCTGTGATAGTCAAAAAATAATGTCTCAGCACATCTTTTTCCCTCATCGTAACAACTTCTAATGCCAATTGGATTTACTCTACCCCAATATTCTTCTTTTTGCGGATGAACTTCAGGGTCGCCATAAACTTCTGAGGTTGAAGCCTGAAAAATTCTTGCTTTAGTCCTTTTTGCAAGTCCCAACATATTAATTGCACCGTGCACACATGTCTTAGTCGTTTGACTTGGATCCTTTTGATAATGAACTGGGCTTGCCGGACAAGCCAAATTATAAATTTGATCCACTTCAGTATAAAAAGGTAAAGTTACCTCATGTCTTGCCGCTTCAAAAAATGGATTTTTAAGTAAATTTTCAATATTATCTTTTGAACCTGTCGAATAATTATCGATACACAAAACATCATACTTATTTTTTAATAACCACTCACAAAGATGTGATCCTAAAAACCCTGCTCCTCCTGTGACTAAAACTTTAGTTTTCATATTTTTTCCATGAGGTTTTATTTAAATTTATATTGTTTCATTTTTTCTTTTTCAGTCAATTTGTATGCATCAAGACCAATTGAGTCTTCTCCAGGTCTTGGAAGAACAAAAGCAACAACTTCATCAAGAAAACCCATTCTAACTCCAGCATGATAAATCCTAAGAGCTAAGTCTATATCCCAAACCTGATTCCACTCTTTCCTCCAGCAATTCAAATTATATTTCATTCCTTTTAAATAAGATCTATATAGCCAAGTTGAAACTCCACCGATTTTAGAGCTATTTATACTAGTTGTTCTCGTATAATATTTATCCATAGCCATGCGTCCTTGAACTATTTTTCTTTTACCAAAACGCTCTTCTTCATAAAGACCAGATACAAATTCATAATTTTTATCTATAGCAAATTGTAAAAGTTTCTCAATATGATCTGGTGACCATGTATCGTCGTCATCTAAGCGAGCTATCCATAACCCAGAAGCTAAATCCATTGCCTTATTAGTTGGCGAAGCGCCACCAACAAACCAATGATTTTCTATATTTTGAGGATAGTGTCTTTCTCTCTTATTCATATTATAAAATTTCAATCTTGGATCTTTTATTTTAGCTAATAACTCTTCTGTATTATCCGTACAACAATCACCAACTACAATTAATTCAATATTCTGATAAGTTTGTGATAATGCTGACTTGATTGCACGATCAACTAAAATAGGCCCGCGATTAAAAGTAGGTACACAAATACTTACTAGTGGATTTTTTTGGCTCTTAACATAGTTATCTTCAAATCTATAACGCGCATATTTCACTTTAATGGGCTCAGTAATTGAAAATCTTAACTGATTAAAGTTTGCAATTAATTTATCATAAAATGTTCTTCTATAGCTCATTGCTCAACCTATCAACTATGAAATTAGCGAAGATACTGCCCACCATTTAAATCAATACAAGCTCCATTTAAGTGTCCCCAATGATCCTGACACAAATCAAAAATAATTTTTGCCAAATCATCTTTATCTAATAAATTGCCTGAAAATATTTGTTTTTTATGGAATTCTTGCCTATCTTTAGTCATATCTTTAAACATAGTGCTATCTTGAATTAAACCAGGCGCAATAGCATTAATAGTTGCGCCCTCGGGTATTGTTGGTAATAGTGACTTAATAAAAGAAAGTATGGCCCCTTTTGACGCAGAGTAAATAGGATCAAAACTTCCTTTTTGAGCTGATATAGATGAAAATAGAAGTAGTTTCGATTTATTAGTAAGTAAAGGAAGAATATTTCTAATTAACTTAGCTTGGCCGCTGAAATTAACTGATAAAACCTCGTCAATTTCTTCAAAACTATATTCCAATAAATTCTTACCAGGAAGAATACCAGCTAATGAAACTAAAATATCAATACTAATTTTCTCAGAAACTAATTTTTTAGAAAAATCTATAATACTTTCATTATCGTTTAAATTAAGACAAATTGATTCAGTATTTTTAGAATTATTTAATAAATCTTTCTTTGAAAAATATGTGGATATAACCCGATTATCTTGAGTATTAAACTCATTACAAATAGATTTTCCAATACTTGAAGATCCACCTAAAACAATAATTGTTTTCATAATATTTACCTTAAAGTTTTGCCAGAAGAATTAACACCAATAATGTTTAGAGATTCATCTTTGAAAATTTTACCTGTCTTAGTTTTTACCCAGGTTAAAATATCTGATGCATAACGCGGAGCACATATAACTAATAAATCAGCGCACAATAAATTTTTAATGCAGTTTTTTGGTTGAGATACCTTTATACCCTCTAAAATCAAATGGTCTTTTCTTCGAGGATCAGAATCAACAACAATAACTTTATCTGAAATTTTATAATCTTTAAGTAAAGATCTTAAAAGGTCTGTTACACCCCACAAAATAATTTGCTTATTATTATTAGTTAATTTTTTTATCTTATTTCTAATTCTAGTAATTTGAATATCATTTTGAGTAAGTTGCTTTAAACCACCAATTATTGATTTTTTAGCTTCTGAAAATTCATTTACGTTTACTTTTGCTGAAGATTTACCAATTACATCTTTTTTAAATATTGCTACAAACCCATAAGGTCTGCTGCAAACATTATCAAACTCAATTAAACTAAAACCAACCTTCTCCGCAATCAAACTTAATGAAGATATTGTAAAATGATTCACATGTTCAAATTCTTGTAACAGAAGATTATCTGGATAAAGTAATAAATTAGGCACCTCACAAATCATAACTCCGCCTGGTTTTAAAGCTCTGTAACAATTCGATAAAAATTGCTTAACATTCAATACATGTTCTAAAACATCATAATGAGATATTACATCAACTGAACCTTCTAAAGTATTGATATCAATAGATTTATCTTTTAAATCTTTAGTTACTTCAATTGAGATTAATTGATTAAAATATTGTTTAAATTTTTGATGAAACTCACCTGGATCATTACCTCCAATTTCCACAAATATCCCATCTGGCACTCTATATTTTTTAAGAATTCGAAGTCTTTCTTTAATCGAATATGGCAAACTTATTTCCTTAAACCCAACATTTCCATCCTCATGATATTTCATTAAATCATTATTATTGGGACTCGGTGAAGCAAAACAAAATCCACAATTTCGACAAATTGAAATATTTACTGGGAATTCCCAAGTATAAAGTCTTCTTACAACAGTACTTTTACTTGACCACATCAACTCTAAGTCATCACTGCCACAACACTCACATATTCTCAACTCTGTCTTTAGGCTATTAATTTTAATTTCTGTCAATCTTCTAATCCTTTTTTTTGGAACATGAATTCAGCAAGTTCAAAATCTAGAAATGTATCAATATCTAATGCTGTTTCCTTCGCGACAATAACGTGTCTGACACGACCTTCAAACATATGATTTCTCTTCAAAACATAAGATGGTCTTGCTGCATAAGCAACAGTAGTAATATCAAATGTTTTAGGGCAGTCCTGTCTTCTATTTACAACTTTATCGCTCGGCATAAATAATTCAACAAATCCATCCGATACCTCTTTTACGATATTAAAAAAAGGGCTTCGATATGGCTCTGTAACAGTAATTACCATATCCGTATCATTTCTTTGGTACTCGTCAATTACATTATTAATATCACCCACATTTCTTAATGGGGCAGTTGCAGGTATTGATAACATTAAATCAGGGAGGCATCCATCGATACTTTTAAGATATTTTAAGCCATGCTGCCATGAAAGCCATTCTGGTGATTCATCAGTTGCCAGCTCTAAAGGCCTCATAAACGGGACCTCAGCACCAAATTCTCTTGCAATCTTAGCAATTTCTTCTGAATCTGTTGAAACTATGACTCTATCAATCCTATTTATTTTCTTGGCATGCTCAATTGACCAGGCTATTAAAGGCTTTCCATTTAGAATCTTAATATTTTTATTAGGAAGACCTTTGGAACCACCCCTTGCAAAAATAAATGCAATAATCTTCATTTAACTTTTACCTTTGTTCCAGAAGAAGCAGCATAATTAATACTGTCAATAATTTTTAAAACCTTGACACCATCATGAAAACCTATTCGCGGTTGTTTTTTTTTGGCTATACATGAAATAAAATGTAACCATTCTTCTTTATAGCTTTGATCTAAAGATGCCTCATCTTTATAGATATTCTTCCATTGGTTACTATTCGATTCGAATAAATCAACTTCATCATTTAAACCATTCCATCTTAGACTACCATTCTCACCAATTACGTGGCACATTCTTACTTTGTCGTGCCGAATAAAATCTAAGCTTAATGAAGCTATCAAATTAGTTTTTTCATGATTATTTTTAAATGTCATAAGAATATTTGCAGTATCTTCAACATCAATATCAAGCTCACTTTGTTTAGCTTTTTGGGCTTGTACAAATTGTACATCACCAAAAATCCACCTTAAATAATCTATTTCATGGCTAAGCTCAAGTAATACACCTCCCCCAAGGGTTTTTTGAGCAGAAACGGTCTTTCTGTAATCTTTATCTCGCCAATTTGGAAGATATTGCCCTACTTCACTTCTAACTGAATAAAGCTTGCCAATCAAATTATTATCTATAAAACTTTTAAACTTATTAAGTGAGGCAAGGAATCGTAAATTATAACCAACCATTAATACACAATTATTTTTTACTGCTTTATTATTTAACTCCTCCAATCCAATCTGTTCATTAGATATTGGTTTTTCAATCAACACATGGACTCCCTCTTTTACTAAAGCTAATGAAATTTGAACATGAGTAGATGCTGGGGAACAAATAATAGCTATTTGAGGTTTAAATTTAATTGCATCACTTAAAGTATAAAATACTTTGTTGGCACCGGTTGGAATTTCATTTATTTTTTGATCTCTAAGAATAGCTATTTTACTATTTGGAAAAAAATCTCGAGCAATTCCTAAATGTCTTAAACCAATATTTCCAAGACCTACGATCAAAATTCTTTCAAGATTCACGAAATTCCTTAAGCTCACTGATAAATGTTTGAGCAATATGGTCAACCTCATCGAAGCTTAATCCAGGTGATGAAGGGAGATTGATTGAAGAATGCCCTAAAAATGACGAAATTGGGTATTCACTTCCATCAGAATATTTTTGATATGGTGGCATTTTATGCAAAGGGTAAAATCCTGGCCTTGCATCAATTCCTCTATCGCTGAGAGCTTTAAGTAATTGACCTCTTTTAATTTCAGTAAAATCTTTAATCACCAGAGTATAAAGCCAATAAGAATTTTCTGACCACTTATTATTAGGCAATAATAATAAGTGACTGTTTGAAATAAAATTTTCATCGTATCTTTTGAAAACTCTTTTTCTCTCTAATAAAAAATGATTGATTCTTTTAAGTTGAGCAACACCAATTGATGCTTGCATATTTGTCATTCTAAAATTTACACCGGCAAATTCATGCCAATATCGCTTTTGCGGATTCATACCATGATCTCTTATAACTTTTGCTTTTTCTGCTATCTTTTTATTTTTAAAAACTACCATACCACCCTCACCAGTAGTAATTAATTTATTAGCAAAAAAACTGAAGCTTGTAGCATCCCCATCTCTTCCTATCAATCTGTCTTTATAGGTTCCACCAAGTGCCTCTGCACAATCTTCGATAACATACAAATTGTTATCTTTAGCAATTTTATTAATCTCATCAATATGAGCTGCTTGTCCATATATATGAACTGGCATAATTGCTTTTGTTTTTTTATTTATTGCTTTCTCAATAGCTTCTATGCTTAATGTCCAGGTTTCAGGATCAACATCTACCAAAACTGGAGTTGCTCCAACGTGAATAATTGCATTTATTGATGCTCCAAAAGTAAAATTTGGCACTATGACTTCATCATTAACTCCGATTCCTAAAGCCAACATACCTAACTGTATAGCTGCTGTACCATTTGAAACTGCAACAGCATGCCCTCCGCTTAAATAATTACTAAAGCCAATCTCAAATTCTTTAATAAATTTTCCCTGAGAAGAAATCCACCCTGTATTTGCGCATTCCAATAAATTATTAATTTCATTATCTCCAATATCAGGTTCTAAAATTGGAAATTTTCTAACTTTTGAAGGTGTAGAAAAATCAACAACCTTCATTTCATTATCCAACAATGGAATACATTTAATATTTTGAGAGAATAGAGACCAGATTTCACTTATTTTACAATCAAATAAAAGATGATGAGGATTCTTATTATAAAAATCAGAATCTTTTTTGATCGTTTCAGGTAAAGGTGTTTCTTTTAAAATAACTCTTCTTGAATCGCCATCTGAGAAAGAACCTATTAATTTATTATTCTTATCAATAAAGAAAATAATTCCTAGTCCATTTAATTGAATAGCTTTTAGTGCTTCTTTATATTTAATCGGCAGCTCAACAAACAAATTTTCAATACTAATTTTCATTTATATATTTAATTTTAATTGTACAAGTTTTTTCTGATCCAAAAGTAAATTTAAATCTGAGCTATAAACTTCAATACTCATATAATCAATCAAAGGATTAAGATAACTCCAAAACCAAGATTCTGAACTAAATGATTGATTTGTATCAGATAATCCATTGTTGTCACTTAAATGATAACCTCCAATTCTGTCGTCACACATTTTAAACATTTTATTAGGATTAAATTCAAGTGAATTAGCTGATACTTTTAGATGTGCTACGTCAACTAATAACTTTATATTTTCTGGAAGGCAATTAAGTATTTCCTTACATTCTTCTGGTTGACACATTAATAAAGGGTTATTTTTAAACTCTAGCGAGTTATTTTTCGATAAAACATTATTTTCAATCATTAGAGTTATATTTAATTTTTTTGCAACTTCATTCAATTCCTTTATTCTTGAAATAAATACCTCTATTGAATTATCCCGATTATATAACTTACGGTCTGCAATTTTTTTTCCAAGCTCATTCACTCCTGGATCTAATAAAAAACCAGCATGAAAACTATAATAATTCGATCCTAGTTTAGTGCACCACTCAAGAGCTCTTAAAATATGTTCGTAACTTTTTGTTCCAATTTCACTATTTAATGAACCTAAATTTAATACAAATGGTTTTTCTGGTGGCGGGAAATAGTTATGAATCTGAAAATTAACATTAGAAGATAAATTAACAAGGTCATCAAGTAAGCTTGCTGAATACATTCCACCAGACAATTCAATTTCTTTTAAACCATGGGATAGTAATTCTTTTGAAAAATTAAAAGCTGTTTGTTTTTTATTTCCACCTGTTGATATATAAATCATTTTTTAAAATCTTATAATTCTATTATTTGATCTTCATGAAAATCTTTTTTTGCTTTCTTACCAATTACTTCATACCATCTCATTGGTGAAATTCCATTACCAGATCTTTTTGCAGTAATATTAGAATCATTAAATATTTCCCCAGATTTAATAAATTTTGAAGCAACAATAAATTTTCTAGCAATATTAATATTCTTTCTTTCACTGGGGGATGGAATTTTTTCGCCGCCACCTAAAGCTAATTCAATTTTACGAATACCATCTATCATCTCCATTAACTCATTTGGTTCTAGACTCGCTTTATGATCAGGGCCCTCCATATTTCTACTTAAAGTAAAATGTTTTTCAATAATACTTGCTCCCAAAGCGACTGCTGAAATTGGAACCGTAATACCTTCAGTGTGATCTGAATAACCAAATTTAAGATTAAATATCTTACCTATCGTAATCATTGCAGATAAATTTACTTCATCGATTGGACATGGGTATTCTGATGTTGCATGCAGTATGGTTAAATTTTCTCTATTGACTCCTTCTTCAAGTAATATTTTAATTGCAGAATCAACCTCTTCCAAAGTTGACATACCAGTTGATAAAATTACCTGTTTTTTTAGTCCTGCAATTTTTTTAAGGTATGGATAATTTGTAATTTCACCGCTTGGAATCTTAAAAATTGGTATTTCTAAAGTATCAAGTAAGTCAATACTTTCGTGATCAAAAGGCGTTGATAAAAACATAATATTATTTTTATTACAATGTTCAATAATTTCTAAATGGTCATTTTTATCTAATTCTAGAGCTTTAATCATTTCATATTGAGATTCACTATCTGGTGTATTTTTCTTTTGATATTCAGCTTTCTGCATTCCTTTACAAACTAAATTTTTAGCCTTAAAAGTTTGAAATTTTACTGCATCAGCTCCTGATGTTGCTGCAGCATCGACAAGTTTCTTTGCAATCTCAACAGAGCCATTATGATTAACTCCAGCTTCAGCAATTATAAAAGTTTTAGTCATTTTATTTTTTTAAATAATGAACCAGCTTTAATAAAATCACCTTGTTTTGTAACTGCAGAATCAACAATTGTGGCATTACTCCCGACAAAAGTGCCTTCTTTTATTAAACAACTCCCATTTACGATTGCACCCGTTGATATATGGCAATTACTCTCAATAACTGCATCATGTTCAATAAGAGCATTTGTATTAATAATACAATTATCACCAACCGATGCCTTGGAGTTAACAATAGCACCATGCATTAATATAATTCCTTCACTTAAAATACTATTTTTTGATATATAGGCTCTTGGTGAAATTATATTAGGAATCTCAAATCCGTATAGTTTAAGTAACTTGAAATGAGCTATGCGCTTTGCAGCAATTTGCATTTGTCCAAAAGTTATAAAAGCAAAATCAAACTTCTTTTTCAAATTCTCTAAATGACTATCATCCCCCAAAGATGGGTACCCTAATGACTTACCATCATAATTTTTATCCACTATTCCAGCAATTTGATATATTCCTTCCTGCTCGATCACATCGATACATGATGCGCAGTGACCTCCACCTCCAATTAAAATAATATTTTTATTCATTTAATTTTCAATATTTTTTATTTACAATTTCGTTATAAGAACCTGATCTTAAAACTTTACCATCTTCTAACTCAATTAATTGAGAACAATTTTTAAGTGTTGAAAGTCTATGAGCAATAATTAGGATTGTAATATTTTGATCAAGATTAAAAATACTATTGATAACCTTCAGTTCAGTTTTATCATCTAAAGCACTAGTAGCTTCGTCAAAAATAATTACATCTGTCTTTTTATATAATGCCCTAGCAATACCGATTCGTTGCCTTTGTCCTCCTGAGAGTCTAACGCCTCTTTCACCAACTAATGTGTTATATTTTAATGGCCATGATTCAACGGTCTCAGAAATTTGAGCTTTTTGTGCACATTCATGAACTAACTTATGATTTATTTCTGAAACCGGAATACCAAATGCGATATTTTCTAAAATAGTTGTGTCCGCTAAAAAAATACTTTGTGGTACATGCGAAATATGTAACTGCCAACTTCGATAATTTTTAGCTGAAATAAGTTGATCATCAACATATAGTCCTCCATTTTCTGGCAATAATAAGCCCATCATAATATCAATCAAGGTACTTTTTCCACTTCCAGTTGTCCCAATAAACCCCACCTTTTCACCTTTATTGATTTTACAGCTAAATCCTTTAATAATTTTTGGACCCTCTGAGCTATAGCGAAAATCTAAATCCTCTAATCTAATACTAGTTTCGAATTTTATTAATGATGAAGGAGGGGCATTTAAGTATTCAGGCAAACCTTGCTTAAGATAAAATAATATATCTTTTAATAAGGCACTACAGCCAATTATAGATGTCCAACTTGAGTAAATTTGTTGAAGAATAGGTAATAATCTTTGAGCCGCAAGAGCAAATACACCAAGAACAGGAATAGCATTGTTTATTCCTTCTGAACTTAAAGATAAAAAATATGCTAATAAAGCTAAAATAGTTATTCCAAAAGCTTCAACTATAAATCTTGGAGTTTGGCCAATAATTGTTATAACGGCTTGGGCTTTTCTTAACGGTAAATCAACTTCTCTAAAAATTTTACAATAGGCTTCTTGTGAACCATCAATCAAAACATCTCTAATTCCCCCAAAACCCTCCTGTAAAGATTTAATCAATAAATTTGATTTTTTACTAATATTTTCACTGTCTGCAAGCAATCTTTTTTTAGTTAAAAATAAAACAAAACCATAAGTTGTTGCAAAACCAAGAGTTGCTATTATTGCGACAAGTGTGTCAATAGATAATAATGCAAGAAAAATTGCAATTAATATAATACTAGCGCTAATGATCAATAAAATTGGCAGGATAATTTGAGTTACAACCATTCCAGTTTTATTTGTTATTCCTGAAATAAACTCACTACTATTTTTTGAAACATGAGATGCGTATGGCAAATAAAGTAAGTGTCTATAAACAGAAATACTAATATCAGCCCCTATTGCATAACCAAAACGAGTTTGAGTCCATAATAAAATCAATCTCATAATCCCTGACAAAATTGCTGCGCTTATAAATATAAATGTCATTGGAAATAATAATTCTGATGGCTCATAAATATTTAATTGATTAAATATTGGTTGTAAAAATTGCATCTCTAAAATTCTATCTGGAGCTGTCAATGCCCCTAAAAAAGGTAAAACTGCTCCTATACTTATAATCTCTGCTAGCGAAACAATAATTGTCAATAAAATAAGACCTATTAATTGAATTTTTCTTCTTTTAGGAATGAAGGCCCAAAAATTCTTTAAAAGATAATAGGTTGATTCTTTATTATTCATCTTGACTCTATAAAAGTTAGACTTTCACTAGCTGCACGCATCCATGAAATATTCTTTGTCCACTTTATTCCATCTTTAATACGTTGATTTCGTTTCAAATCTGTATTCATTGCATTACTTAAAACCTGAACAGTGTTAACTACATTTTCTGGATCTTTGATAATCAAACCATGACCTCCAACTGTTCCCTTTAGTAAAGGAGAAGTGATGACTGGGGTTCCAGATTGCATCGCTTCTTTAAGCATAAGAGTTTCCCCATCTACCGTTGAGGTACAAATATAATAATGAGCAGCCTGATATAACGCAGGCAAATCTTCATCTTCAACCCATGGCAAATAAAAAGCTCGTCCTTGCTTAATCATTTTTCTCATCATTCCTTTTATATTAACAAAAGGATGTGTGCTATTTCTTCCAACAACAACAAGTGAATATTCATGATATTTATTTTTAAGCTTATCAAAAGAATTAATTATTACGTCAATATTTCGACGATTATGAATCACACCCATTGATAAAATAAATTTTGTGGGTAATTTATACTTTTCGAGAACTCTAACGATTTCTGTTTTGTTTCGTTTTGATTTAAATCGCTTATCAGCTGCAAGATAGACTGTTAGAATTCTTGAAGAAGGAATCAAATAATATTTTTCAATTTGCTTAGCATCATAATCAGAACACGTAACCACTCCGGCTGCACGTTCACATGCTTTCTTCGAAAAATATCCTAGAGAAAATCGATGTACCCAAGAGTAATGTTTTGGATGCGTACTATATGAAATATCCCAAGCAGCAACAATAGTCTTTTTACCTGGATACATCAGAGGTGAGCTATACCATGTAGCAAAGAAAAGATTCAAATTATCTTTCTTAAGTTGATTTGGCATTAAAAATTGCTCAGCAAGAATTCGGTGAGATCTTAAAAATCTTGGTCCCTTAAGTAATTTTAATTCAAATAAAGGATGTTTTAAAAAATCGTCATCAGGAATATAGTTTTGAAAATATAAAATAAAATGATGTTTGGTTGTAATTTTAGGCCATATTTTTAGCATATTTATAAGATAACGTGCCACTCCCCCACGCCCCCATTCAAGGCATCTAGCATCAATTCCAATTTTCATTTTTTTATACTTATGTTAAACATAAAATATGTTAAAAATATTAATTCTTACTTTGCTGTTTAATATCCTCATCTATCATTAACTTCACAAGATCTTTAAATCTTACTTCTGGATCAAATCCAAAAGAAGTTTTAGCCTTCAAACTGTCGCCAACAAGCACACTTGTTTTTGTTGGACGTTTAAACTCATCTGAGGTCTTCACATATTTTTCTGGATCAAGATTGACGTAACGAAAAGCCTCTAATACAAACTCTTCTACGCTATGAGCTTCGCCTGTGGCAATTACATAATCGTCTGGTGTTTCTTGTTGTAACATTAACCAGGCTGCTTGCATATATTCTCTTGCATAACCCCAATCAATTTTGGCACTCATATCACCAAGAACTAAACTGTCTTGTTTTCCAAGAGAAATTCGAGCAACAGACTGGGTAATTTTACGGGTAACATACTCAGGAGTTCGACGAGGTGATTCGTGGTTAAATAAGATAGCTGAAGATGCATGCATACCAAAAGCTTCACGATAATAACGAGTCATATAGTAAGCAAATGTTTTTCCAACAGCATAAGGACTTTGTGGGTTAAAAATTGTTGATTCATTCTGTGTTTCTGATTCAGATATTCCAAACATATTAGATGTGCAAGGTTGAAAATATCTAATATCAGGATTAATCTGTCTAATCATTTCCAAAATACGTCCAACAGCTCCCCCAGTAATATCTGACGAATAACCAACCATGTCGTAACTCCATCGAACATGATCTTGATCTGCTTCATTATAAATTTCTTGAGGTTTAACATCTGCAATAACTCGATATAGAGATGTTGGATCAGCTAAATCACCACGATGTAAAAAAAACTTTTTACCAAAAACTTCTTTATCATCAATTAAATGCTTTATATTTATTGTATTGCCTGTAGCTGATTTACGATATAAGCCATGAACTTCATAGCCTTTTTCAATTAAAATGTCAGCTAAATAGCTTCCATCCTGTCCAGTAACTCCAAATATAAGAGCTTTTCGTAATGATGATTTTGTCATTTTTTATCCAATTTAGAAAAAAGTTTATTTTGAGATGAAATAATGAATCTTTCTGGTAATTTATCAAACCAACCCCAGTCTGAATGTTGAGAATCAAGTCTGATAGTCTCCTCAGATTGTTCTGAAGACAATTGTGTTTCAAATGCTAAGCTAAGAGTGTGATAAGGTTTAGGTATATCAAATGCATTTTTATCGTAAACATCCTCATAGAATCCAAGAAATCGTAATTCATTGATTTTCAAACCAGTTTCTTCCAAGGTTTTACGAATACAAGCCTGGTGAGCCGACTCTCCTGATAAAATTCGCCCACCAACAACCCACCAATGACCTTTAATAGGTTCATTTTTTCGACGAGCTAATAAAACTTTTCCAGATTTATTTCGAATAACAACGTCCACACAAATAATAGGTAAGACTGAAATTATTTCTCTATAAAGACTTTCAGTTATCATGACACGACACGGAATTCAGGAAGCGGGACAATAAATTTTCCACCCTTACTTAACCAATCGGATTCTCGCTTATAAAACTCATTAAAGAAAGCCCATGGTAAAACTAAAAAATAATCAGGTTGAGCTTTTCGAGCTTCATCCTCGGAAACTATGGGTATTCCAGATCCAATAGTATATTTTCCCCATTTCTCTGGGCTACGTTCTGCAGCAGCAGTTATTAATTCAGAATCCAAACCGTAATATTGTAAAATTACATTTCCTTTTGTCGAGGCACCATAAACATAGACTGTTTTACCTTTTTTTACTTCGTTTTTTATGAAACTTACACATTTATCACGATTATCATCAATACGCTTTTTAAACTGAAGAAGTTCATTCATTGAGCAACTTTCATCGAAATCAATACTGCCTTTATTAAGATGACGAGCAAAAATACGATAACTGCCACCATTAATTAAATTCTCTTCAATTTTAAAAATTTCCAACCCATTTTTTTCGAACATATATTTCAGTGACTCATAAGAGTAGTACTCAATATGTTCATGGCATATATTGCCCAAATCATTTTTTTGTAGCATAGAAGCTAAACACATCAATTGTGCAATAAATATTCCATCTTTAGCTAATGTTTTTTGAATGTCATTTATGAATGTATTTGGGTCATCTAGATCATAAAACATACCGAGCGCTGTGATTACTTTGGCTTTACCAATACCCCATTCTTTGGCTAGTTGATTATATCTATCGCTCCCCCAAAAATCATGCATAACATACTTAGTATGCTTAGAGAGCATTTCAATTAAATTATTAGCTGGCTCACAACCGACTTTAATAAGTTCTGAGCTTTCAAAAGAAGCTAATAAAGTTCCATCATTAGCACCAATATCCAGCACTACATCATCTTTCTTTAAATCTACTATTTGTTCAATAGTTGAAGAAACATCTCGCAAGCCATCACGCATTGTTTGAGTTACACCCGAACGGTACCAATAATTTCGAGAATAAAGAAGCTCTTGTGGGGCGGTATGTCTAAGCTGAATCAAAGAACAATTTTTACATATCACTAAATCAAGTGGCGCCTTGATGCCTGCCTTAACTTTATCTTTTTCAACAAAATCATTTATATATTGATCTCCAAGAGAAAATGCTTCTTCAAGATTATCTGAGCCACATAAACGACAAATATTATGTTTAATAGTCTTTTGCATTTAGTTTTTTTTATTGATTAATTTAAAAATTTTTTAAGTTTACTTATATGGTTTTTGTAATACTATGAATTGAGAATAATACCATTCCTTAATTAGAGGATTTCTTGTCATATAAGCTTTATCAGAAAACACCAATGGCCAAAACTTCATGGGGTAAGGGCAAAACCCACCGGAGTCAATACAAATATAACCAATGTTTTTGAAATCATTAATTACCTCTTTTGTTCTTTTCTTTTGAATATCAATACCCATATGTTTCTTATAAGTTTTGTACCCACCTCTTATAAACCAAGGTAAATAAACTGCTGAAATAGGCCGGTAGTTATAATGCGTTATAAATAGCTTTCCACCAGGCTTTAATAATGTATATATTTTTGAAAAAATTAAGTTAAATATTTTTTCACTCACTAACTCTATCAATCCAAATGCCATTGAGTGATCAAATGATGCTTGCTTCATCTTTTTAATATCTCGATTATATAAAAGGCCTGTAAATTTATCTTCAGCGTCATTTTTTTTAGCATTAATCTTTGAAAAATTTAGATTATCTTTTGAGCTATCAACACCTGTTATAAAAGCTCCAGGAAATAATGCAAAGGCCCATAACGAGTTCCCACAACCCCAATCTAAGATATTTAATTCATTTTTACCATTTAAACTAGTAACATTATCATTAACAATTGATTTCATTATTGATAAGTTAAGGGCTGATACTTTCGTTTTATTAAAAAATTTATCAGCAGATATTGGGTATAATTTTTTTTGTTTTTCAGCTGAAAAAAGTTTTGATACATCATTATCCATATTGTTTAGGTATTTAAGATATCTTTAATTTGTTTAACAACAAAGTCTATCTGCTCATCTGTTAAATTTAAACTTGAAGGTAAATAAAAGCCTTGTCTTGAGGATTTATGAGTTATCGGATACTTCTCATTTCTATACCAACCTTTTTCACATAAAGCAGGTTGCTCATGGAGACCAAGAAAAAAAGGTCTTGTTCCAACACCTCGATTAGAAAGTTCATCCATCATTTTTTTAGCATCCCATCCTGATGAATCATCTAGCTCAACAGCATACATCCAATAAACCATTTTAGCCCATGGCATTTCTGTTTGTGTTTTTACGCCAGGTATTTTATCTAGCAGCTCACCATATCTAATACCATTGTTTCTTTTAATTTCGACAAACTCATCAATACGATCTAGTTGAGCTATACCTAATGCCGCCTGCATATTTGTCATACGTAAATTATTCCCTATTTCTGTATGATAAAAACGACGATCGGTCCTAAAGCATAAATTTCGATAACTACGAGCTCGATCTGCCATCTTATCATCTGATGTCATTACCATTCCTCCCTCACCAGTAGTTAATATTTTATTGGCATAAAATGAAAATGTAGATACATGACCTATCCCACCGCATTTCTTTTCTTTATATAACGCACCATGAACTTGCGATGCATCCTCTATTACATGTAAATTATATTTTTTAGCTAGTGTTAAAATCGGATCGAGATCACATGGGTGGCCATACATATGAACTGCCATAATTGCTTTTGTACGCGAGGTAATTTTTGATTCAATTTCATTAACATTAATATTCCAAGTAAGTGGTTCAATATCTACTAAGATTGGTTTTCCACCAAACCTTAAAGTCGCAATTGCACAAGACATAATGGTAAAGGATGGCATGATGACTTCATCCCCTTCCTTAAGGTCTATTGCGAAAAGTGCTGCTTCGAGTGCAGTCGTACCATTAGTGACAGCAATACCATGACTCATGCCAATAAAGTCAGAGAAGCCATCTTCGAATTTTTTTACATAAGGGCCATCCGAAGAAATCCAACCCGACTCTATACATTCACTTAAAAGTTCTTTTTCACGTCCATTAAGTAAGGGGATATTTACTGGTATCATTTAGCAATATCCTTTGATTGAACTGGTTCAAACCTAACCTTATCCTTATCACCTGCATAAGGACCTTGTTTTACTTCGAACAAGACACTTGGCTCAAGTATCTCAAAACCATGTCCACCAGAAAGTAAAATAATCCAATCACCTCCATTAAGCTCCCTACTTCCAACACAAACATTGTCATTAGAATAAATATCAATTCTCAACTTTCCAGACTTAAGAAATAGAACTTCTTGAGTATTTAAAGTTGTCCTTTCAAGTGGAACATGTCTGTGGGGCTTTATAGTATGTCCAGCAGGATGGCTCATATATGCCATTTCAAGAGATTGTTTCCCATCTGTCATAAAGTTAATGCCATCACGATGGAAATCGTTACGAACAATAATTGCAAATAAAATATTTTCGTGTATAAATTTTTCCATAAATAAATAACCTATTAAATTATTGTGGTACTGATGAAGCTAAAGAGTCTACAAATTTTTTTTTATCTAGAAGCATATCCAGAGCAAGGTTTCCTATCCTCTGTGCACCAAGGCCATCATTTCTATATACCCAATTTTCAATTAACTTATCACGAGCTTTCTTGAGTTTAGTTGTTAAAATTTTATGGTTAGATGTAGAAACAATTTTAAAAATATCATTTATTTCTTTAACAGAAATTGGAGCATGAACGGCTTGTGTATCAACATAAGCTTTACTCCAAACCCACCCAGGAAAAGCTGGACAAACAACAAGTTTATCTGAAATTATTGCGTCCATAGTTGCAGTTGAACCAAAAGAAACAAAACAATCACATACTTTTATGAGTGGGCGTATGTCCTCAGTTCTCGGTATAAAAATAATATTTGGATTATCTGATGCAAATGATTTAATTTCATCCTCACTCTCTTCAGGATGAGGTTTCACAATTAAATAGATATTTTCAAAATCATCTATAGAATCAAATACTGCTTTTTTCATTGCTTTGAGCAGCTCTGGATCATTATAAAGCTTATCATAACTTGATAATGTAAAAGTTGAAGCAAGCAATACAATAGGGGAGCCCTCAGGAATACCAAGTTTCTTTTTAATAGAACCAGTTTGAGAGTCACTGAAATTATACAAGCTATCATTTCGGGGTGAACCAGTCATAACTATTTGATTAGGTGAGATGCCATGCGAGATTAATGTCTTTTTGGAATCGTTTCCCCATACAGCTACAAGATCTGCTGGGAAAAAACGCCATTCGATAGCGGCAGAATTTATTAATCCAAATTGAAGTGCCAAACAAGGAATACCAAGTTTTTTACACTGCAGCATGTATATTCTGGTGCGAGGGTCATTGGTATCCCCAGCAATCAATAAAGATGGAAGTTGTTTCTCTAAAATATGCTTAGAAAGAACTCCGTGCCTTATTAACGACGCAAACTCTCCTATAAATAATCGATTGATGGCTCTTTGAATTCTTATTCTCAAATCTGGTTCATTTAGACTTATGATCTGCTCTAATTGACCTGAATTCATAAGGGATTTTTTAATTAATCTTAATTGTTTATTTAGGTTATTTATCTTGTAACTCAGGTCTTTACTCCAAAAGCTCCATGTTGTTCTTCGTACTTCATTTGAATTTAATACTTCTTTGTGAGAAGGCCATTTGCTATCTCTTAGAGAAATGATTTGTTTGTCTTGATTCTTAGCAAGATAACTAACAACTGGTTGAACTACATCACGACTTTGCTGAGGCATGAAATCAAGACATAAAATTGTATTTGTGAGAGATTTACCATTATATTCATTTCGATGTTTATAAAGACGAGTAAGGTCTCGAATAAAATATTTTGCCTTAACAAGAATTGGTTTAGTCAATTGAGAAATTAATTCACTGTAGCTAGTTTCAGCCATGGCGGCAGGTAGATAAGCTCTAGCTAATTCAGGTGCAAATACATCCCAATAAGGAATCCCATCAATAGTAAGTGCTTGGGATAATGATTTTCCATTGGGAAGTAAAGCGTCTCCTAATGATTTAACAATACTTGCAGAACGATGAAGATCGTCAACAATATTAGGCATAATCAGTCATTTTAACTTTTTTAACATTATAAATTTTTTAAGGAATTTAATGCGTCTGTTATCGGGTAATGGTGGTTGCCGATGAATAATCCATTCTTATCCAAATGTTCTGCATTTTTTAATTCACCATGAACTTCAGAATCAAAATATTTAATAACTTCATTTTTGAGAAAATTACCAGTAACAATTGGTCTAAACTCGAATCCTAAATTGCTTAACTTATTAACTAAGTCTAATCTTTTCATTGAACTGTCAGATCTAATAATAATACTAAAACCAAACCAGCTACTTTTACCAATTTCTTTTTGAATTATTAAATCAGGATGATCATTTAAAATTTCAGTAAATAACTTTGCATTTTTACGTCTTTCAGTAATTATCATGGGTAACTTTTTAACTTGTTCAATACCTAATGCGCCCTCTAATTCTAAGGGTCGAACATTGTAACCAGGCAAGACAAATCTAAATGACTCTTCGAGATAATCATCACTTTTATCATCACATATAAAATTTTTCTCTGGGAGTTCGCGTGTCCACCCGTGGGATCTGAGGGAGATTAATATTTGATGCAATTCTGCATCATCAGTAACTATTATTCCTCCTTCCATTGTTGATATATGATGACTATAAAACGAACTAAATGTTCCCATTGCCCCAAAAGTTCCAGTCTTCTTATTATTAAAAGTTGCGCCCATAGATTCACAATTATCTTCTAATAAAATAATATCTTTATTTTTTATTATCTTATTAATTGAATCAAAATTATTTGGATTACCCAATAGATTTACTGCTAAAACTATTCGTGTTTTCTTTGAAATTGCTAACTCTAGTTGAGTTAAATCGTAATTTAGTGACTCAATATCTATATCAACAAATTTAATTTTTAAACCATATTGATAAAGAGGATAATAAGTTGTACTCCAAGATACCGCCGGAACAATAACTTCGTCTCCTCTTTTTATTTTCAATTTAGGATTTTTGGTGTAAAAAAGTGCAGCAATCATTAACAAGTTTGCGGATGATCCTGAATTCACCATAACTGCATTTTGACTACCAATATACTTTGAAAATTCTTTCTCAAATAAACTTACTTTTTCACCCATAGTGAAGTTTCCTGATTCAATGACACTTTGCATTGCATCAATCTCTTTTTGATCCCAAGTTGCTGTTGCTAGTGGATATTTAAAAGTCATTTCGCTATTTCTTTTAAGTAAAATTCATAAGTTTTTTGAAGCCCAACTTCTAAGCTCGTACTTGGACTCCATCCTAACTTAGCTTGAATATCAGTATTAACTAATTTACGAACCATACCAACTGGTTTAGTTTCATCGTGTTTAAAATTGCCAGTAAAACCAATAACTTTTGCTGCTTCTTTGTAATATTCATTTATCGTCATATCAACCCCTAATCCAATATTCATATACTTTGGAAGTTTATTAAAATTTTTGATTGACCATATAATTGCATCTGCTAAATCACCTGCATACATGAATTCCCTTCGAGCCAAACCATCTCCCCAAACTTCAACCTCATTTATATTGGTTTCTTTTGCTTGATGAATCTTATTAATTATTGCAGCAACCAAATGTGAATAATCAACGGTAAATTTATCAAATTTTCCATAAAGATTACATGGAATTATGGTCTTATAACTAAAGCTACTATCTTCATTGGAAACATACTCACATAAACGTGTTGTAGCTAATTTCGATATAGCATAACCTTCATTTGTTTCCTCTAATTTGCCTGAAAAGAGCATATCTTCTGTTAAGGGCTCTGATATATTTGCTGGGTACATACAAGACGTACCAATATTAATTAATTCCTTTACTCCTGTCTTATAAGCCCCCATAACAATATTTCTACCCATATCTAAATTATCAACTAAAAAACTTACAGGCTCTCTTAAATTCGCCTGTATGCCTCCTATTTTTCCAGCAGCATGAATAATCATTTCTGGTTTATTTTTTAGAAGATATTTCTCTAACTTATCGCAATCACAGAGATTAAGGTCGGTTGAACTAGGTGTAAGAATATTAAAAGACTTTATATCTTTATGCTCTAGCAAGTTTCTCCCAACCATTCCACTTGCCCCTGTTAATAGAATAGTTTTTTTAGGCATAGAAAAATTTATTCATTGTAATTTGGAGTTTTATAACCATGTTTTTTTGTCAACTCATCTCGCTCAGCTGATTTTAAATCAGCTTTAACCATCTCAGAAACTAAAGAATTAAAATTTATTTTTGGCGCCCAGCCTAATTTCTCTTTTGCTTTTGATGCATCTCCTAATAAAGTTTCAACTTCTGTAGGCCTATAATATCTTGGGTCGACAGCGATTATTATTTTTCCAGATTCATCATAACCTTTTTCATCTTTACCCTTTCCTTTCCAAGTAATTTTAATATCTAATTCCTTTGATGCAGCATTCACAAAATCTCTAACGCTATATTGAGAACCAGTTGCTATTACAAAATCTTCTGGGGTTTTTTGTTGAAGCATTAACCATTGCATTTCTACATAATCTTTAGCATGACCCCAATCACGTAATGCATTCATATTTCCAAGATATAAACAATCTTGAAGCCCTAATTTAATTC
Organism: OM43 beta proteobacterium; assembly: GCA_042094875.1. GTDB lineage: Bacteria > Pseudomonadota > Gammaproteobacteria > Burkholderiales > Methylophilaceae > BACL14. Next base: position 258,611 of record JBELCI010000011.1, on the reverse strand, counting down.
TGGCCATAGCTCTTGTTATTTTTCGTGTTACAAAAGTTTCTCCACGAATTGGACTCTCATGATTAAATAAAATCCCGTAACAAGCAAATATGCCATAAGCCACACGGTAATTTATTGTTATCCAATGTGCATATAATTTAGCTGCAGCATATGGACTTCTTGGGTAAAAAGGAGTTGTTTCTTTTTGAGGAGTTTCTTGCACTAATCCAAATAATTCTGATGTTGAAGCTTGATAAAATTTTGTCTTTTTTTCTAAGCCTAGAGAACGTATTGCTTCAAGTATCCTAAGAGGGCCCAAAGCATCTGAATTTGCTGTGTATTCTGGCTCCTCGAATGATACCGCAACGTGACTTTGAGCTGCCAAATTATAAATCTCATCTGGTTTTACTTTTTGGATAATTTGAGTAAGACTTAATGAATCAGTCATATCCCCATGATGAAGGTGAAATGGTCTCCCTTTTTCATGTAAGTCATGAAATAAATGATCAATTCTTTGAGTATTAAAAGATGAACTTCGTCGCTTAATTCCATGTACCTCGTAACCTTTATCTAATAAAAATTCAGAAAGGTACGCTCCGTCTTGCCCTGTTACTCCAGTTATTAATGCAACTTTAGTCATTTGTATTCCCCCTACCGTATTGATCATCAATTCTTTCTATATCATCTTCACCTAAATAATTACCAGATTGTACTTCAATAATTTCTAAAGGAATTTTTTTAGGATTAGCTAATCTATGAAGCTCTCCTAAAGGAATAAATGTTGATTCATTTTTTTCTAAAATTATTTCTTTTTTACCTCTTGTAACTTTAGCTGTTCCCTTAACAACAACCCAATGCTCTGCCCTTTTTGAATGTTTTTGCAAACTTAAACTAGCGCCTGGATTCACCTGAATTCTCTTAACTTTAAAGTTTACTCCTTCATCAATTGTCATATACCAACCCCATGGACGATGAACTTTTGAATGATAAATTCCCTCTAATCTTTTTTGATTATCAAGATTTGTAACTATATCTTTTACACCTTGACTATTTTTTCGATTAGCTACTAAAACAGCATCAGCAGTTTCTATAATTGCTACATTTTCTAAACCAACGACACCAACAAGTCTATGAGATGAATGTATTATTGAATTTTTTGTGTCTTCGGCAATTATATCCCCCTTTAAAACATTACCCTTTTCATTTTTGTCTTCAAAAGACCATAAAGAATCCCATGAACCTAAGTCGTTCCAGCTTGTTTCTAGTAAAACTACTTTAAGTGGAATATTTGCTGAATTACACTTCTCAATTACAGCATAGTCAATTGACTCACTAGGTATTTTAGAAAAGGTTTGTTTGTTTGGTCTAAAAAAATGATTATCTTTTGTCATGCTCTCAAAAGCATTTAATGTTTGTTGAAAAATATCAAATCTTAAAGACTTTATAGTTTCTAGCCAAAATTTTGCACCGACAACAAACATGCCACTATTCCATAAATATTTTTTTGATTCTATATATTCTTTAGCTTTATTTTTAGATGGTTTCTCAACAAATTCCAAAACATCAAACTCATCAAAATTTCCTTTAGTTTGATTATATTTGATATATCCATAACCTGTTTCAGCCTTATCTGGAACTAAACCTAAAGTTACTAAATTATTATTAGTTGCAGTACTAATTGATTTTTTTAAGGCTTCAGAAAATGCATTTGAATCACGAATGATTTGATCAGCTGGTGTCACAACTAAAATTGAATCTTCTTGGTCTTTAAGGGCTTGCATCGCAGCCATCGTAAGCGCAGGAGCAGTATTTTTACCAACAGGTTCAAGTAATAATTTTGCAGAAATATGATTAAGCTCATTCAATTGTTCAAGCGCAATAAATCTGTGCTCTTCATTTGTAACTACTAAAGGGTCATTAATATTGTAATCTGGCCCTTTGATTTTTTTTATTCGATTAATAGCTTTTTGAAATAGGCTCTCCGAATCAGTTAGTGTTATGAACTGCTTAGGAAAAGAAGATCTTGATAAGGGCCAAAGCCTTGCTCCAGAACCTCCACACAAAATTACTGGCGTAATATTTATAACTTTATCCATAAATAGTCAAATTCAATCATTTCATAATGTTTTTTGTATTGATTCAATTTCTTTTTTAAGTGCTTCATATTCTAACTTCTTTCTATTTAGAAACCCAACTGTTAACACAGCCTTTTCCATTAATCCTTTTTTTGTCAATAAATATAAATAACCTATTTTATTTGGATTTGAATTAAAATTTGATAATTTAATATGCCCAATTTCAATAAGTGCTTTTAGGCAGTAATTAACGCTTCCTAAACTAACACCTAATTCTTTTGCTAATTCTCGCTGCGAAATTGATGGTTTACTCTCAATTGTTTTAAGTAATTTGAAATGAAGATCTGGATTCATTGTTTTTAATTTTTTAGAGGAATTCATGAACGCTACCGCCCTGTCCGCGTTGAACGCAACATATATAAATAACTATATAAACTTATATTTATCATATATTTACTATTGTTCAAAATTGAACTTGTTCAATTTTGAACAATATTGATACAATACATGTCGTACAAAAATTCGTCAACTAAATGGGTAAAATAAGTTAAGAATTAAAAGTAATCAATATCTAAAAAAACAGATCCTTTTTTATCTTTGTCTGACATTAAAATCTTAGAACATTTTGGCCAATTAATAGCTAATTTAGAATCATTCCAAATAATAGATCTTTCGTAATTAGGATAATAAAAATCAGTTGTCTTATACATAACTTCAGCAAAATCTGATAAAACTAAAAAACCATGGGCAAATCCTGCTGGAATCCATAATTGTTTTTTTGTAACACTGTCTAATTTTTGAGTAACATGCGAGCCAAATGTCGGAGACTTTTTTCTTAAATCCACAACAACATCAAAAATCTCACCCTGCAAAACTTGAACTAATTTACCTTGTTCTTTTGGTGGTATTTGATAATGTAGTCCTCTTAATGTATTTTTTTTTGAATTAGAATAATTATCTTGCACAAAAGAGATTTTTTCACCAAGAATTTTATCAAACTCTTTTTGATTAAACCCTTCATAAAAAAACCCTCTTTCATCTCTAAAAATATCTGGTTCTAACAGCAAAATATCTGAAATTTTAAGATGCATATATTTCATTTAATTGATTAATCCTTCCAAATAGTCTCGATAATATTTATTATGAATTTTTTTAGCTAAAATTAATAAATCATTCTTTGAAATCCAACTATTTTTATAAGCAATCTCTTCTATACATGATATCTTCTGACCATATCGCTTTTGAAAATCACCTACATACATGCTTGCCTTAAGAAGAGATTCATGGGTTCCCGAATCAAACCAAGCATAATTTTTATTCAATATCTCAACAGTAAGTTTATTTTTTTCCAAATAAATTCGATTTAAATCTGTAATTTCTAACTCTCCCCTCACTGAAGGTTTAAGACTTTTAGCCAATTCAATTACCTCATTATCATAAAAATATAGTCCAGTTATTGCAAAATTAGATTTAGGGTTATCTGGCTTTTCTTCTATTGATACAGCCTTTTTATCTGCAAATTCTACTACTCCGTATCTTTGAGCTTTATCGACATGATAAGCAAATATAGTAGCTTCTTTGTTATTTGATGCCTTTATAAGAACATCACTAAAATCCGGGCCATAAAAAATATTATCGCCTAAGATCAAAGCAGATAAATCATTACCTATAAAATCTTCAGCTAATATAAAAGCCTGTGCTAATCCATCTGGCGATGGTTGAATCTTATAAGAAATACTCATTCCCCATAAGCTTCCATCGCCAAGTAAAGCCTCATATGAAGAAATATCTTTAGGTGTTGATATAACTAATACATCTTTTATATCTGCAGTCATTAAAGTTGCAAGTGGATAATGAATCATTGGTTTATCAAAAACAGGAAGTAACTGCTTTGAAATGACTTTTGTAAGAGGATAAAGTCTTGAACCATTTCCTCCTGCAAGTATGATGCCCTTTCGTTTATTAGTTGTCATTTTTTTGGCCCAAAACTATTTCATTCATAACAAATTTCAATTCATTTTGCCATGCAGGAGGTTTAATCCCAAAAATTTTCATTATTTTTTGATTGTTTAGTAAAGAGTTTCTTGGCCTAAAAGCTAAAGCAGAAAAATCATCAGTTTTAATTGGATAAATATCTTTTGGCATACATTTAATTTTCAATTGTAATTCGTTTGCGTTATTTACTATAGCTTTTGCAAAATCATACCAACTTGCTTTACCAGAGTTTGTCAAATTATAAACACCATATAAATTATTTTTTTTAATTTGATCAATTTTTTTCACAATCTCACAGACTGTATTCGCAATAAAATTAGCTGAAGTTGGGGCTCCTATTTGATCTGAAACAATATTAAAAGAGTTTTGAACCTTAGCCATATTTAGAATTGTTGTTAAAAAATTTTTTCCTTTTAAACTATATACCCAACTTGTTCTTATAATAATGTGATTAGGGTTATTTTTTAGTATTGCAACATCCCCATCATATTTTGATTTTCCATAAGTTGATTTTGGATTAGCCTGATCATTTTCAATATATGCTGTATTTTTTAACCCATCAAAAATATAATCTGTTGAAAAATGAATGAGTGGAATATTTAGATTTTTAGATTTCAAAGCTAAAAATTCTGGTCCCTTAAAATTTATTATAGAAGCAAGTTCTGGATCTTTTTCGGCTTGATCAACATAAGTGTAGGCGGCAGGATTTATTATTAAATCTGGCTTAATATCATCAATAATTTTTTCCATCTCAATTAAATTTGTTAAATCAAAATTTTCATGGGTACATGCAAAAACTTTAAAAAAAGGTGATAACTTTTGATTAAGATAATAACCTACTTGTCCATTTGTGCCAGTTAGAAGTATTTTCATGAATAATGTTTATCAATCCATTTTTTATAATCGCCACTTACAACATTTTTTACCCATTCATCATTATCCAGATACCATTTAACTGTCTTTTTCATTCCAGAAACAAGAGTTTCTTTGGGTTTCCAGCCTAGTTCTTTTTGAATTTTTGAAGAATCAATTGCGTATCTTCGATCATGTCCTTGACGATCTTTAACAAAAGAAATTTGTTTTAAATAGGATACTTTATCTTTTCTTGGATGAGTAGAATCTAACAATTTACATATTAATTCAACAACTTCAATGTTTGTTTTTTCTGTATTGCCGCCAATATTATAGATATGTCCAATCAATCCTTTCTGAAGCACTACTCTAATAGCTTCACAATGATCTTTAACATATAGCCAGTCTCTAATCTGCTTACCATCCCCATATAATGGAATAGGTTTGTCACCAATTGCATTAATAATACATAAAGGTATTAATTTTTCTGGAAATTGAAAGGAGCCATAATTGTTTGAGCAATTGGTAGTAATTACTGGCAATTTATAAGTGTGATACCAAGCTCTTACAAGATGGTCGCTAGCAGCTTTACTTGCACTATATGGACTATTTGGTAGATATTTATTATCTTCAGTAAATTTTTTAGATTCTACCCCCAAATCCCCATAAACCTCATCCGTAGAAATTTGTACAAAACGAAAATTCTTTTTTTCAATTTTTCCAAGACCCTCCCAGTATATAAGTGCATTTTGAAGTATTCTAAATGTCCCTAAAATATTTGTTTGTATAAAATTTTCAGGAGTTGATATTGATCTATCTACATGACTTTCTGCAGCAAAATTAATTATCGCTCTTGGATTATATTTGTTTAAAATTGAAGAAATAAGTTTTGAGTCACCTATGTCGCCTTTTATAAAAAAATGTCTATTATCATTTGATAATGAAGATAAATTTTCTAAATTACCTGCATAAGTTAGCATATCTAAGGAGACAATATTTTCATCAATGTTATCAAGCCAATCCATAACAAAGTTTGAACCTATAAATCCTGCAGCTCCTGTAACTAAGATTGTCATACTATTTTTCTAAACAAGTTGGAGTCTTTCTTCAATTAAGTCACATAAGATATGCCCAATTAGTATATGAGCTTCTTGAATTCTTGCAGTAGTATCTGAATTAATTACGAGTGAATGATCTGAATTTTTTTTAGCTTTGCCTCCATCTTTTCCCGATAGTAAAATAGAAGTAATACCTAATTCTTTTGCGGTCTGAAAAGCTCTAATAATATTTTCACTATTACCTGAAGTTGAGATACCAACTAAAATGTCACCGGAAGAACCTAAACCCTCCAGTTGACGAGAAAAAATATTTTCAAAGCCATAATCATTTCCAACGCTAGTTAAAATAGAAGTATCTGTGGTTAATGCTATCGATTTTAAAGCTCGTCGCTCTTTATTAAAGCGCCCTACTAATTCTGCTGCAATATGCTGACTATCTGATGCGCTACCACCATTTCCGCACCAAAAGATAGTTCCATCATTTTCTAAACAGGTTGATAGCAAATCTCCAAATAAATAAATGGAGTCAAAGTTTGAATCTAAAACTTTATTAATTACATCAAGATGTTCAGAAAAATTTTTTTTTATAACGTCTTGCATAATTTTTAACCGCCTAAAACTATAATTTAAAAATATTTAAATATTATTTTAACTTATATCTCATATTTTGATAAAAGCTTTAAATTCAAAAAATAAAATTTCAATGAAAAAGCCGGCTGCGCCGGCTTTTTATCTAGTGTGTTGTTTGATTTTCCTTATCTAAAAGTGTTTTTATTCTCAACTTTTCCTTTTTATATAATCTCACCTTAGCATCTGGTACATAATTTTTGTAAGCTTGCTTAACAATATTTTTTAAAACTTGGTGTCTATTCTTAAGTTCTTTGAAGTCCATACTACTCCTTTATTGTTAATTATAAATAAAATGAAATTTTGACTTGGTAAATTTTGAAAATTGATCTCCTTTTGAATAAAATTTAAATATAAGCCTACATCAATAACTTTATACCTATTAAAAAAAAATTCTAGTATTATTTACTATAAAATTAAATTTAATAGCAACTAGACAAATTATGAGCTATCTTGAAAAAAAGGTTTTAGAAGAAATTCAATTTTATGTAACTACTAAATATGCTTGTGGTTATATTAACGGTCAGGATGCGCAATCTATTGTTGCTACTCCTTATAAAAAAATTAATAGTAAAAACTTTAACAATCTAATAAATAAGGGATTTAGGCGGAGTGGGCAATATGTTTATAAACCTAACTGTAAAAATTGTAGTGCCTGCATACCTATAAGGCTATTAGCTAAAGATTTTACTCCAAGTAAATCTCAAAAAAGAGTAAGGAAATATTTAAATAAATTATCAGTTAAAGTTTTACCATTAGCTTTTGATGAAGAACATTATGAATTGTATGTTCAGTACCAAAATAAAAGGCACAGAAATGCTAATGAAAATGAAGATGATATCGCTGACTATAATGATTTTTTAATCAAAAGTAATGTTAATTCAAAAATTATTGAGTTCAGACTAGATAATGAGCTTAAAATAGTATCAATTATTGACTATGTTAATGACGGCATCTCAGCTGTTTACACTTTCTATGATTGCAATAATAACAAATTAAGTCTTGGAACAATCTCAATCATTTGGCTTCTGGAATTATGTAAAAAAGAAAATTTAAAGTTTCTTTATCTTGGATATTGGATTAACGAAAGTCAAAAAATGAAATACAAAACTAACTTCAAACCTTATGAGTTAATGATTGAGGGTGTCTGGCAAGAAGCAACTAGTTAAATAGCGTGATACAATTTTTCTTTTTATCAAACTTTCACTAATGAAAAATTTATATATATTTGGTGTAGGACTTATAGGTGGATCAATTGCTCTTAAAGTACGAGAATTGTTTTCATTTGATAAAATAATTGGTATTGGTAGAGTTGGTGGTAATTCTTTAGAAGGATTAGTCGACTCAGGCATTCTTGATTCCTCATCGACCAAAGTAGACCAAAATATAAACCAAGCTGATCTAATTATTATTGCTACCCCTGTTTCTCAAACAAAAGATATTCTTCAAGAAATCAAGCCACACTTAAATAAAAATACAATCGTAACTGATGTAGGAAGCACCAAACATGACATTATGAATGACGCTAAAATTATTTTAGAAGATAAATTTTCTCAGTTTATTGGCTCTCATCCAATAGCAGGTTCTGAAAAACATGGGCCTTCAGCAGCGAAAAAAGATTTGTTTGACAAAAAAAATATCATACTTACTCCCTCAATCGAAAATGAAACTGAAAATATTGAGGCTTTAAAAATTTTTTGGGAATCATTAGGAGGTATAGTTTCACAAATGAAAGCAGACGAGCATGATCAAATATTTTCTACAATTAGTCATTTACCTCATCTCTTAGCTTTTAGCTTAGTAAATCTTATAAATAATAAAACAAATAAAGATACTTTATTAAACTTTGCTGCTAGCGGATTTAGAGATTTTTCAAGAATTGCTGCAAGCTCACCTGACGTTTGGAGAGATATATCTATTCAAAATCAAAAATCTATAATTAAGGATTTAAAATTATTTCAAAAAGAAATCGCTAAAATTACAAATTTTATTGAGACAAAAGATAAAAAAGCTCTTGAAGAATATTTAAAGCTAGCAAGTAAAACAAGAAAAAACTGGATTAAAGAAAACTAGGTGAAACAAAAAAAATTAACAGCATCATTGAAGGCAAATGGGAAAATTTATTTGCCTGGTTCAAAAAGCATTACCAATAGAGTTTTGCTTATGTCAGCATTGTCAAATGGTAAAACATTAATACAAAATTATCTTGCTTCAGACGATACTAAACAAATGCTAAATGCTTTTACAAAACTAAATGTTAAATATAAAGTTATAGAAAAAAAACATATATTAATAAATGGTTGCGATCAAATTTTTCCAAATAAAAAAACCAAACTTTTTCTAGGCAATGCTGGCACTGCATTTCGACCTCTAACAGCGGTTCTTGCAATTATGCAAGGCGAATACAGGCTTGATGGTGTAAAAAGAATGCATGAGCGCCCTATTAAAGACCTTGTAGATGCTTTAAAACAAATTGGAGCTAAAATTAATTATCTTAATAACCGAGGATTTCCCCCGCTCGAAATATTACCTGCGATTATCAATTGTGGAAAAACTATTAAAATTAAAGGTAATGTTTCAAGTCAATATTTAACTTCCCTTTTAATAGCCGCTCCTCTCTGCAAACAAAATATAAAAATTCAAATTGTTGGGAAGCTTATATCAAAACCTTACATTGAAATTACTTTAAATTTATTAAAAAAATTTGGAATAAAATATATAAATAAAGAATGGAAATATTTTACCTTAAAACAATCCTCAGGTTATAAAAGCCCAAAAAAAATAAATATAGAGGGTGATGCCTCATCAGCCTCTTATTTTTTTGCAGCGGGTGCGATTGCAGGATCAGTTGAAGTAATGAATATTAACAAAAAAAGTATTCAGGGTGATCTAGAATTTTTAGATATCGTAAAGAAAATGGGTGCAAGAATTGAATACCTTTCGAATTCGATAAAAGTTTCTAAAAAAAATAAACTTAAGGGAGCGACAGTTGATTGCTCAAATATTCCCGATGCTGCAATGACATTAGCTATTTTAGCTTTATTTGCTGAAGGTTCAACCACTCTTAAATCTATAGGGAGTTGGCGGGTAAAGGAAACAGATAGAATTTTAGCAATGCAAACTGAGCTAACAAAATTAGGTGCGTCAGTAAAAAGCTCGAAAAATTCTTTAACAATTAAGCCTCCTAAGATTATAAATAATAATATTACTATTAATACATATGATGATCATAGAATGGCTATGTGTTTTTCTTTAATTTGTCTAGCAAACAAAAATATCATTATCAACGACCCTGATTGCACGAATAAAACTTATCCAAACTTCTTTAAAGATCTAGGAAGCATTCTTTCTTGAAAAATAAAATTCCATTTGTAATTGCTATTGATGGGCCTGCTGGTTCTGGAAAAGGAACAGTTGCAAAAAAATTGTCCTCTAAGTTGGATTTTCATTATCTTGATTCAGGGGCTATTTATAGAGTTATAGCTTTCGCTGCAAAGAAAAAAAATATTAATATAGAATCTACAGATGAATTAATAAATTTAGTAAAAAATTCAAAAATTGAGTTTTTTGGCGGATACGAATGGCTTGATGGAGCAAATATCTCAGACTTAATTAGAATCGAATCAATAGGGAAATTAGCTTCTGAAATTGCAATCTACGATAAACTTAGAACTTCGCTCTTAGAATACCAAAGAAGTTTTTGTAAACTTCCAGGACTTGTAGCTGAAGGAAGGGATATGACAAGCGTTGTTTTTCCTAATGCCAATCTAAAAATTTATTTAGATGCAAGTGTTAATGAAAGAGCAAAAAGAAGATATAAACAATTGATATCAAAAGGAAATGATGTTAATCTGTCGGACCTTGCTTATGAAATTAAGACAAGAGACAGAAGAGACAAGGAAAGAGAGGTGTCGCCTCTCATTATAGTTAAAGAAGCTAATGTAATTGAAACTGATAATCTTAATGAAACAGAAACAGTTAATAAGATTCTAAGTTTATTTTACAAAGAAAAATAAATAGGTACTGATAACCCAAAAATTATCAGATTAAATTTAATCTACCCATCGCTAGTTGGGATTTAAAAAGTTAAGGTATTAAATTAATGACAGCCACAGATAGTAGAAAAGATTCGAATTCAGAAAGTTTTGCAACATTATTTGAAGAAAGTATGGCGCTCAAAGAAATGCGTCAGGGTGAAGTTATTACTGCTGAAGTAATTTCAATAGAAAGTGATTTTGTTATCGTTAATGCTGGTCTAAAATCAGAGAGTGTAATTAAAACAGAAGAATTTTTAGATGATAAAGGAACTGTTGAAGTTAAACTAGGTGACCATGTAAAAGTAGCTATTGAAAAAATAGAAGACGGTTATGGTTCAACAATCTTATCGAGAGTTAAAGCGAAACAGATGCAAGCATGGATTGATCTTGAAGATGCAATGAATGAAGGCAAGATAGTAAATGGGTTCGTAAGTACTCGAGTTAAAGGTGGATTAAGAGTTACAGTTAACGGAATAATGGCATTTCTTCCAGGTTCTTTGGTAGATGTAAAACCTATTAAAGATACTTCTCCATTTGAAAATAAAGAATGCGAATTAAAAATAATAAAAATAGATCGTAAAAGAAATAATGTTGTTGTTTCGAGAAAAGCTGTTCTTGAAGACCAGCTCGGCACAAATCTTGAATCAGTTATTGAAACTTTAACAGAAGGTGCGAATGTAAAAGGTATTATAAAAAATATTACTGATTACGGAGCATTTGTAGATTTAGGTGGAATTGATGGATTACTCCATATAACGGACCTTGCTTGGAAAAGAATAAAACACCCCTCAGAAATACTAAATGTTGGAGATGAAATTGAAGCTCGTGTTCTTAAATTTGATCAGGATAAAAATAGAGTGTCACTTGGTCTTAAACAACTAGATGACGATCCATGGGTGGGACTAAATAAACGCTATCCGGTAAACACTAAATTATTTGGTAAAGTTTCAAATTTAACTGATTATGGTGCTTTTATAGAAATAGAAACTGGAATTGAAGGATTAGTTCATGTATCAGAAATGGATTGGACAAACAAAAATATTCATCCATCAAAAGCAGTTCAACTAGGTGATGAAGTAGAAATTATGATTCTTGAAATCGATGAAGATAGAAGAAGGTTATCTTTAGGCATGAAACAATGCAAACAAAATCCATGGGAAGATTTTGCATCAAAATACAAAAAAGATGGAAAAATTTCAGGGGAAATTAAATCAATAACAGATTTTGGAATATTTATTGGCTTAGAAGGCGGAATCGATGGCCTAATTCATCTCTCAGATATTTCATGGGAAGAGTCAGGCGAAAAGGCAGTAAAAAAATATAAGAAAGGTGATAATGTTGAATCAGTAATTATTGCTATAGACGTTGAAAAAGAAAGAATAGCCTTAGGTATTAAACAATTAACACCAGACCCAAATCCTGATGACAAAAAAGAAGAAACCAAAAAAGAAACTAAATCAAAAAAAGATACAGAAAAAACAACAAAATCTAAAACTGTAACAAAGAAAAAAAAGGCTGCTGAAGATATAGAAAACGCAGGAACAACTAACCTAGGAGCCCTTCTGAAAGCTAAGCTTGATGATGGAAAAGATGACTAAATCAAAACTCATTGCATTGTTAGCCGCAAGATTCTCACAATTAGTCCATAAGGATGCAGAGCTTTCAGTTAAATCTATTTTAGACGCAATGAGTCAATCACTAAAAGATAATAAGAGAATTGAAATAAGAGGATTTGGAAGTTTTAGTTTAAATTACCGCCCTCCTCGTATTGGAAGAAATCCAAAAACAGGAGAAAAAGTTAATGTTCCTGAGAAAAATGTTCCGCATTTTAAAGCCGGAAAAGAATTAAGAGCACGTGTTGATAAATAATAATAATTAAAAAAAAAAGTATATTCTTTAAGATTAGGATATGCTTTTTTTTTAACTAAAAAATATAATTTAAAAATATGGTTGAATTCGAATTTTGGTGGTTATTAGTTATACCTTTCTTCTTTGCTCTTGGTTGGCTTGCAGCAAGAGTGGATATTAAGCAAATAATCTCTGAAAGCACTGATTTACCATCAGCTTATTTTAAAGGCCTACACTATTTAATTACAAATCAATACGAAAAAGCAATAGAAGCTTTTGATGAAGCAATTAAAATAAATAATAATTCTTTAGAATTACATTTTGCGCTAGGAGGGTTATTAAGAAGAACAGGGCAAATTGATAGGGCAATTAATCTTCATATAGACCTCCTTGAAAAAAGAGAGTTAACAAAAGAACAGCAAGACTCTGTTAAAGCTGAATTAGCTCAAGACTACTTTAAAGCAGGATTATATGATCGCTCAGAAGAACTTCTTAAAGCTTTAAATAAAGATAAATATTATCAATTCTCTTTAAATACTTTACTTGAAATATATGTAAAAGAAAGAGAATGGGAAAAAGCAATTGAAACGGCAACTGAGCTCGAAAAAGTTTCAGGCGTATCATTCAGAGTATCTGTTAGTCACTATTTTTGCGAGATAGCAGTAAATCAAATCTTAGCCAAAAAATATGAGCAAGCCAAAAAATCATTAAACAAAGCATTGGAAGAATCAAAAAACTGTACAAGAGCCAATATTCTCTTAGGTGATATATATGCAGAAGAAAAATTATATGAGGAAGCTATAATTTATTGGAAAAAAATTGAATTTCAACAACCCGAGTACTTAGGTCTAGTCGCACCAAAAATTATTAATACCTTTCAAAACCTAAATAAAATTAATGAGGGGTTATCCATTCTTGCAAGATTTTTTGATATCTATAAACTCAAAACATTACTAAACGTTTTGTATGAGGCTGTATTAAAAAATGAAGGTGCAAATCAAGCAGAAAATATAGCTCGCAATGAATTAATTCAAAGACCAAGTCTTTCAGCATTAGATAAATTATTTCAAGCTCAAGCCATTGGAAAAACAAATAAAATTGATAATGTTGAACTAATTCAACAAACTATTAAAAATACTATTGGCGACAGAAGATTTTACTTATGTAATCAATGTGGGTTTAAAGCTCGTCAGTTTCATTGGCAATGTCCGGCATGTAATGCCTGGGAATCTCTACCATCAGAACCGGCAGATATAATTCTTGAGACAAATATTGAGACAAAAAAATAATGGCTTACAATCCAAAACTATTTATTGCCATTGACCATAGTGAAGAAAAAATAGCTAAAGATCTTATTCAAAGGCTTCCACCTGAAGCCTGTGGAATAAAAATTGGCAAAGAATTATTTACCGCTTGTGGTCCAAAAATAGTTGACTGGGTGCACTCAAAAGGTTTTAAAGTATTTTTAGACTTAAAATATCATGATATACCAAATACCGTTGAAAAAGCGTGTTTTGCAGCCGCTAAAATGAATATTTCTATATTAAATATACATGCACTAGGAGGTAAAGATATGATGTTATCAGCAAGGGAAGGTGTTGATAAATCAGAAAATAAGCCTTATTTAATTGCTGTCACCATACTAACAAGTATGGATGAAAATACTATGAAAACTATTGGTTTAAAATCACCCATAAAAGAACAAATCAAAAATCTTGCTTTATCGGCAAGTCAAGCTAAGTTAGATGGGATTGTTTGTTCTGCAAAGGATATTTTGAATATAAAAAAAATACTTCCTAAAGATTTTTTATATGTAACACCTGGCATCCGCCCCAAAAATGAAGCAGATAATGATCAAAAACGGATTGTAACTCCCTCTGATGCAATAAAATTTGGTTCAAGTATCTTAGTGGTCGGTCGTCCAGTCACGAAAGCAAAACATCCTGAACTAATAGTTAGTCAAATAATTAAAGAAATCTCCTAAATTTATTTATTATCAAGCATTTCATCAATATCACTTAAATCTAATCTTTTCATTAAGTGTTCATATTTATTAATTTCAAGAGATTCTGATTTTAAATCATCAAATAATTCGTAAGGCTGCTCTTTGAAAAATATTGATATTTTTAATGAAAGATCAGGAGTTATTGGAGCCATATAAATAGTAATTGCTCTAAAAGCATGTAAACAAATTGAACAAATATGATGAAGCTCAGAATTCTCAACATGCTGAGATGCATCTTTTGCTAAAATCCAAGGCTCTTTTGCAGAAATAAATTCATTTAATTTTTCAACATGAGACATTAGCAATTTAACTAATTTACTAAATAATCTTTTTTCATATAAAGAATTTACTTCGTCCCTTATATTAATAATTTCATTTAATAAATTACTATAATCTTTATCTAAAATTAATTTTTTTGAAGCGAGCTTATTTTTAAAATATTTAACAATAAAACCAGAAGTTCTACTTGGAATATTAATTAATTTACCAACTAAATCACTATTAACCTTTGAAACGAAATCATCAAAATTAAGATCTATATCCTCCATTGAATCATTTAATTTTGAAGAATAATAATATCTCAAAAAATCAGTATTTTTGACGGTATCTAAATAGCTTCTTGCCGTAATAAAAGTACCTCTCGATTTTGACATTTTTTCTCCATTTACAGTCAAAAAACCATGAGCAAATATTTTTGTTGGCTTTCTAAAATTTGAAAATTCTAATGTTGCAGGCCAAAAAAGAGCATGAAAATATAAAATATCTTTTCCAATAAAATGTATTAATTCTGATTCTTTGTCATCTTTCCAATAATCATCAAAAGAAAGATTCATTTTTTTAGCGAAATTTTTAAAGCTAGCCATGTAACCTATTGGCGCATCCAACCACACATAGAAATATTTATCTGGAGCATCAGGGATTTCAAAACCAAAATAAGGTGCATCTCTTGAAATATCCCAATCTGAAAGTCCAGACTTAAACCATTCATCAAGTTTATTACTTGCTTCCTTTTGTAAAGGCCCTGACTTGGTCCATTTTGATAAAAAATCTGAACATTCTGATAATTTAAAAAAATAATGCTTTGTTTTCTTTTTAATTGGTGATGATCCTGTTAAAACAGAATAAGGTTCAATCAAATCAGTGGGATTATATGTTGATCCACAAACTTCGCATGAATCGCCATACTGATCTTCTGCATTACACTTTGGGCATTTTCCTTTGATAAATCGATCTGGTAAAAACATTTTTTTATCAGAATCATAAAATTGTTCTATTTCTTTTTCGAGAATTTTATTATTTTTTAAAAGGGCTTTATAAATGTCCTCTGATAATTCTTTATTTTCTGGTGAATTAGTAGAATAAAAATTATCGAAATTTATATGAAAATCTTTGAAATCTTTTGCGTGTTCTTGATGCATTTTTTCAACTAGCTTTTCAGGAGAAATTTTTTCCTTCTCAGCCATTAGCATTATTGGAGTTCCATGAGTGTCATCAGCGCATATATAATAAGCAATATTACCTTGCATTTTTTGAAACCTTACCCAAATATCAGTTTGAATGTATTCTACGAGGTGACCAAGGTGTATACTACCATTAGCGTAAGGCAAAGCTGACGTAACAAGAATTTTGCGCATTAGGAACCTAACAATTAGGTAAAATTAAAATAGTATTCTATCAAAATACAACCTTTAATCACATTAGAAATATTTATAAAATTTAAAAAGTTAAAATAATGGAAAATAAAATAGAAAAATTGCTCTTAGAACTTGATCATCCAGAATTAAATCAAAAGTTTATATCAAAAAAGAATATAAAATTAATCGATATAAAAGAAGAAGAAATATATTTATCAATAGAATTAAATTTTCCTTATAAAAGCCAAACATATTTGTACGAAAAGATAATTAGAGATGAAATAAACAAAATAACAAATATACAAACTAATTTTGAGTGGTCTACCAAAATTCTGGCCAGGCAAGTTCAAAAAAGTGTTAATTCAATAAAAGGGATTAAAAATGTTATTGCAATTGCTTCTGGCAAAGGAGGCGTTGGAAAATCGTCGACTGCCGCTAATTTAGCTTTAGCATTATCTTATGAAGGAGCAAATGTTGGAATTTTGGACGCAGATATTTATGGACCAAGTCAACCGAAAATGATGGGTATTGCAAAAAAACCAGATAGTAAAGATGGTAAATCAATGGAGCCAATTGTTGCTCATGGTATTCAAGCTATGTCAATTGGGTTTTTAGTTGATCAAGAGACACCGATGGTTTGGCGAGGGCCAATGGTAACTAGCACTTTAGAACAGTTATTAAAAGAAACAAATTGGGATGAGTTAGACTATTTAATAATAGATTTGCCGCCAGGTACAGGTGATATTCAATTAACTCTAGCTCAAAAAATCCCAGTAACTGGTTCGATAATTGTAACCACCCCTCAAGATATAGCTCTTCTTGATGCTAGAAGAGGTCTTAAAATGTTTGAAAAAGTTAATATTCCAATACTTGGTATTGTTGAAAATATGTCTACGCACATTTGTTCGAAATGTGGTCATGAAGAGTTTATTTTTGGTAAAGATGGTGGAACTAAAATATGTCAAGATTATAATACTGAGCTACTTGGCAGCCTTCCTTTAGACATAAAGATAAGAGAGAATTTAGATGCAGGTATACCTTCAGTTATTGATAATCCAGATAGTGAAATATCATTAATATATAAATCAATTGCAAGAAAAGCTGCATTAAAGATTGCAAACTTATCTGAAGACCATTCCAGCAAATTTCCAAACATTGTAATACAACAAAGCTAATTAACTAATATCGAAACTCATTATTAAAATTTGATTTTTAGCATTTATTGAATTTGCAGGTAAATCTCCACCCTCTTTCCATTTTCTAAATGCATTTGATTTTTTTTTACCGCTAACTAGAAACAAAATATCCTCGGAATTACTTAATCTACTCGAAGTTAATGAAATCCTTTCACTTGGTAATTTCGGTGAATCTGAAACAGCCATTACTTGCTTATCATTATCCCATTCTCGATTTGGAAATAAGCTTGCAATATGTCCGTCTTCACCTAATCCAAGTATAACTAAATCAAAACTTTTATTTTCATGCAGTAACTTCTCATAAGCTAAAGAACCATCAATACTTCCTAATTCAGCAGGGATTATAAAAATATTTGATTTTGGAATATTTACTTTTGACAGCCAAATTGATGCAGCTACAAAGCTGTTTCTTTCTGGATGATCTTTAGGAAAACATCTTTCATCCCCAAAAAAAATAACCCATTTAGAAAAATCAATTTTTTCTTTGGCTAATAACTTATAAATATTTACTGGTGTAGTTCCTCCTGAAAGCACTATAGAGAACATACCTCTCTCTTTAATTGCGTCTTCAGCTCTCTCAACAATAAATTTAACAGCATTATCATCTAATTCTTTTTGAGAATTAAAAGACAAAAAAACTGTATTTTTTTTAAGCATAAATTCTTTCTTAATAAATTTTTATTAATATGTTAAACATAAGTATAAGTGAATCAAGGTATTTGCTATAATGCACGCATCATAACTCAAAAAAAAAATAATCCAAAAGATTATCAAATATTAAACCTCAAAAAAGGAAAAAATATGAAAATTGCGATGCTTGGACTCGGAAAGATGGGTGGTAATATGGCAGCCCGACTAATTAGAAACGGCCATGAAGTAGTTGGATATGATACAAGTCAAGAAGTTATAACTAAACTAGAAAAAACAGAAAAATTGATTCCTTCTTCATCAGTTAAGGATGCCATATCAAAATTAGAGGGTCAAAAAATAGTATGGATGATGCTCCCTGCTGGAGAAATTACAAAAAAACAAATTGCTGACCTGATTCCTCTTCTCAACAAAGGCGATATTATAGTTGATGGTGGAAATTCAAATTTTAAACAAAGCGTTAAAATGGGAAGTATGCTTGAAGAATACGATATAGGTTTTATGGATTGTGGAACTTCTGGAGGCGTTTGGGGTTTAGATAATGGTTATTGTTTAATGGTTGGTGCATCACTAGAAGTAGCTAAGGACGTTGAACCGATCCTAAGAGCATTGGCTCCCACCCCGCAAACTGGGTGGCTTCATGTTGGACCTATTGGTTCAGGACATTTTACTAAAATGATTCATAATGGAATTGAATATGGAATGATGGAATCTTTTGCTGAAGGCCTTGAACTCTTAAAAGGAAGAGAAGAATATGCGATTAACATAGCCGATGTAACTGAGTTATGGAGACATGGATCAGTTGTGAGAAGTTGGTTATTAGATTTAACAGCTGAAGCACTAAAAGGAGACCAAGATTTAGATAAAATTGAGCCATTTGTCGCCGACTCTGGAGAAGGAAGATGGACAGCTGTTGAAGCAATTGAACAAGGTATACCTGCTCCAGTTTTAACTCAGGCACTTCAGGTAAGATTTAGAAGTCAAGAAAAATCCAAGGGATACGGTTATAAAATACTTTCTATTATGAGAAATGCATTCGGTGGACACGTTATGAAAAAGAAAGGATAAAGTAATAAATGACTAATAACTCAACTTTAGTTTTATTTGGAGCAAGGGGTAATTTATCTCGTATTAAGCTAATACCTGGCTTATTTCATCTTGACGAATCAGGAAAGCTAGCTAATGAAATGAAAATTGTATCGGTTGGAAGACAAAATATATCCCAAGATGAATGGGAAAATGAAATAAGAGATATGCTAAAAAAGAAATTTGATGGAAAATATGACTTAGAAGTTTTTAACCGGTTCATAAAAAGAAATATTTACCATGCGACATTGCCTGATGATCCAAATGCATTTAAAAATTTTGCAAAATTACTTCGTGAAGATAATCGATTTCCTAAAAACTTTGCATTCTTCTTATCAGTAAGGCCATCTGATTTTGCAAAAATTGTTGGCCAATTGGCTGCAGAAAATTTACTAAACGAAGATGGATATTGGAGACGGGTACTTATAGAAAAACCCTTTGGTACTAATTTACAAAGTGCTATTGAGTTACAAAAGTCAATTTCTAAACATCTTAATGAAAAACAAATATACAGAATAGATCATTACTTAGGAAAATCTGCCTTACAAAACATTTTATGGACCCGTTTTGCTAATAGCATTCTTGAACCAATTTGGAATAAAAATTATATAGACCATATACAAATCACTAATCATGAAACTCTGGGTGTTGGAGAAAGAACACAATTTTATGACGCAACAGGTGCTTTAAGAGATATGACACAAAGTCATTTATTACAAATGTTAGCATTAACAACAATGGAAAAACCAAAATCATTCTCACCTGATGATATTAGAACTGAAAAAATTAAATTACTTAAATCGATTAAATCTATTCCGATAAATGAAATTAAAAAGCATGCCTTTAGAGCACAATATAAATCGGGAGTTATCGAAAAAGAAGGTCATGTAAAGGGCTATCTTGAAGAGCTAGAAAATACTAAAAGTGTCGTAGAAACTTACGCTGCAATTCGACTTTATATAAATAATCCAAGATGGAAAAACATTCCCATATACCTTCGAACAGCTAAAAGATTAAACCAAAGTGGTACATTCATTTCAATTAAATTTAAAAATAATCAAACAGATAAAAAACTAAATTCTAATAATTGGTTAGTATTTAGTATTCAACCAAAAGAAAGTACATATTTTGAAATTAAAACAAAAATTCCTGGTTTAAATGAATCTGATCTAAGAACTACAAAACTTGAAGGAATGAATAGGCTTGATCAAGATGAGAAAATTGATGCATATGAAACTTTAATGCTCGACTTACTTGAGGGAAATCAATCAAGATTTCTACATATTGATGAAGTTAAAGCAGCATGGTCACTAATCGATCCTATAATAAAATATTGGTCAGAAAATAAAGAAAAAGTTCATCAATATACTGCTGGAACAAGTGACCCTAAGGAATCAGAAATTATATTTGAAAATAAAGACCAATTTTGGCGAGAAGGAAACTAATGACAATAAAATCAGATAAATGGATTAAAAAAATGGCTGAAGAGAAGCAAATGATTAGCCCTTTTGAGCCAAAAATGATTCGTGAAAAAGAAGGTGAAAAAATAGTTTCGTATGGTACTTCAAGTTACGGATATGACATTAGATGTGCTCCTGAATTTAGAGTATTTACAAATATAAACAATACTATTGTTGACCCTAAATCTTTTGACCCAAACTCTTTTGTAGAATTTAATGGAGATCATTGCATAATTCCTCCAAACTCATTCGCTTTAGCGAGAACAGTAGAATTTTTCAAAATTCCAAGGAATGTTCTAACAATTTGTGTAGGTAAATCAACATATGCTAGGTGCGGCATAATTGTTAATGTAACTCCATTTGAACCTGAATGGGAAGGTTATGTCACTCTAGAATTTAGCAATACAACTCCACTTCCGGCAAAAATTTATGCTGGAGAAGGATGTGCGCAAGTTCTATTCTTTGAATCTGATGAATCATGCGATACGTCTTATAAGGATCGAGGTGGAAAATATCAAGGTCAAAGTGGTGTTACTTTACCAAAGATTTAATACCAAAAATTCTTATTAAAAGTTTAAAAATTAATCTTATTTCTATAGGAGCTATGAATTGGAATACTGGGGATATCATTTAATAATGGATTGTAAAAATGGTGATTTGGAAAAAGTTAAGTCGCCTAAACATATTAAAGATTTTGTAAAAGAACTAGTTCAAGAAATTAATATGATTGCATTTGGTGAACCGAAACTTCACCATTTTGCAACTCATAATAAAGATGCTGCTGGATATAGCCTTGTACAATTAATCGAAACATCTTCAATAACTGGTCATTTTGTAGATAAAAATGGTGATTGTTATATTGATATTTTTAGCTGTAAAGATTTCGATGTTGAAGTTGCTAAAAAAGTAGTAAATAAATTTTTCTCACCAAAAAAAATAAAAATAACATATCTTAATAGACAGGCTTAAATAAAAAATAAACCTATTTATTTTCTTTCGTACTTTAAAAAAGAAAACTTAATTTTTTTTTCTGATATTAAGTCCTCTCTACCAACCTCTCTCCATTCATTTTGATCGTAATGAGGAAAGAATGCATCCCCATCAAAATCACCATCAACTCTTGTAATATACAAATTTGTAGCTAAAGGCAGTGCTGCTTTATATATTTGTTCGCCACCAATAATAAAAATTTCGTTTGGTATCTTAACCATCGAAATCGCTTCACTCAATGAATTTACAACTACTACCCCACTAATTCTTAAAGAAGTATTTCTAGTAATTACTATATTTTTCCTATCTTTTAATGGCTTACCAATTGAATCAAAAGTTTTTCTTCCCATGATAACAGTATGATTTAAAGTAGTTTTTTTAAAATTTTTAAGGTCCTCTGATAGATACCAAGGTAATCCATTGTTAAAACCAATTACAGAATTATTTGACATTGCGACAATGATTGATATTTTCTTCATTAAACTGCAATAGGAGCTTTTATCGAAGGATCGGGATCGTAATTAATTAATTCAAAATCATCGTACCTAAATTGAAAAATATCTGTTATTGAAGAATTAATATTCATTATTGGTAAACTTTTAGGTTTTCTTTTAAGTTGTTCATTTACTTGATCGATATGATTCAAATATATATGTGTATCACCTAAAGTATGAACAAAATCTTTACATTCTAAATTACATACCTGAGCAATCATTTTTGTTAAAAGCGCATATGAGGCAATGTTGAATGGCACGCCTAAAAAAACATCTGCGCTTCTTTGATATAGCTGACACGATAATTTATTATTAGCAACATAAAATTGAAAAAAGGCATGGCATGGCGGTAATTTCATATTATCAATCTCAGCTACATTCCAAGCAGAAACAATTAATCTTCTTGAGTGAGGGTTATTTTTTATCTGATCTATCAAATTTTTAATTTGATCTATAGATTTACCGTTAGAAGAAGGCCAACTTCTCCACTGTGAACCATAAACAGGACCCAAATCTCCGTTTTCATCAGCCCATTCGTCCCAAATAGAAACTCCATTTTCTTTTAAATATTTTATATTAGTATTACCTGTAAGAAACCATAACAATTCGTGAATCACTGATTTTAGATGTATTTTTTTTGTAGTTAATAAAGGGAAGCCTTGTTCTAAATCAAATCTCATTTGATAACCAAACGTTGATAAAGTACCCGTACCAGTTCGATCCGTTTTTTTTATCCCGTTATCTTTTATATGGCTTAAGAGATCTAAATATTGTTTCATGTTATTGTTTTGCCAGAATAAAATTTTTAACTAATGAAGCCTCATTCTCAAAAATTTCAAATTTCTGATCAATTTTTTCTAAATTAATTAATGCCTCAGGTCTAGGAGGCTTCTTACCAATTGCCTCTAAAACAGTTCCTTCAAACTTTGTTGGTAATGCAGTTTCTAAAACCAGCATTGGGGTATCTTTTGATAAATGGTCAAGAGATGCTTTAACACCATCTGCAGTGTGAGTATCAATAATTACATCATATTCGTCATAAAACTGTTTAATCAACTTAATTCTATTCTCATGCTTACTTGAAGAAGAAATAAAGCCAAAGACTGAAATTAAATCCACATTTTTCTTATCAAGCTGGAAAGAGCCTCCATTATCTATTAGATCCCAATAGCCATTTAAGGTTGAGGTATCTCTGTCTAATAAATCAAAAATAAATCTCTCAAAATTAGATGCTTTTGAAATATCCATTGATGGACTTGAAGTTTGAAATATATTTTCAGAATTTCTAGGCTGGTACTTTCCAGTTTTAAAAAACTCATCAAGTACATCGTTTTCATTTGTAGCAACGACCAAATGTCTTATTGGTAAACCCATCATTCTTGCAATATGACCGGCACAAATATTACCAAAATTTCCTGTGGGAACAGTAAAATCAACAAGTTTCGAACTATTATCTGTTACATCTAGATAGCCTTTGAAATAATAAACAATCTGAGCTAGGATTCTGCCCCAATTAATTGAGTTTACAGCGCCAATATTATTATCTTTTTTAAATTGTAAGTCATTAGAAACAGCTTTTACAATATCTTGGCAATCATCAAAAACACCTTTTACTGCAATATTATAAATATTATCTTCATGTAAGCTAAACATTTGAGCAGCTTGAAATGGGCTCATTGTGCCATGAGGTGAGAGCATAAATACATTAATACCCTTTTTACCTTTCATTGCATACTCTGCGGCAGGTCCCGTATCGCCAGATGTTGCGCCCAAAATATTTAATGTTTTATTTTTCTTAGCTAGAACATATTCAAATATATGTCCTAAAAACTGCATAGCAATATCTTTGAAAGCAAGAGTTGGTCCATTTGAAAGAGATAATAAATAAAGGTTGTCCGTAAGCTTCAATGTTGGTGTTATATCTTTAGAGTCTTGACTGGAGCGGTTATATCTAAATACTTCTGGGGTGTATGTTTTATTTATAATTTCCAACAGATCATTAGCCGGAATATCATCAATAAATTTTTCAAAAATAGAGAATGATAATTCCTGATAAGACATTATTCTCATCTCATCTAAGTCATTTTTTGTAAATTTAGGGTAACTTTTTGGTAAATATAAACCACCATCTGGTGCTAATCCACCTAATAAAACTTCGCAAAAACTTAACTCTGGAGATTTTCCTCTTGTTGAAATATACTTCATATTTTTAACTATTTAGTTGTTCAATTCTTAATTTAACTGCTTTATCAATATTTTCAGGTAGCGCATCAATTTCATCAATTATTTTGTTCATTTCTTTTTCTATCATATTTGAAGTAACTAAAATAATATCGACCACCTCGTCATCTTCTTGAATTTCTTTCTGAACCATAGCATCTATGGATATAGAATGTTCAGAAAAAACTTGAGTGATTTTAGCTAATACCCCCGATTCATTTTTCATTGAAAGTCTTATATAAAACTCAGAAGTAATATCCTCAATGGATAGTATTTTTTTAGCTTTAATCTCATTCTTGATAAATCCAAGTATAGGAATTGAGTTGGTATTATTTGATTCTATATTTCTAGCTAAATCGATAATATCTGCTACAACTGAACTAGCTGTTGGCTCTGAACCTGCTCCTGCCCCATAGTATAAAGTTGGACCAACTTTGTCTCCATGCACTAAAACTGCGTTCATTGCACCATCAACATTAGCAACTAATCGGCTCTTTGGAATTAATGTAGGATGAACTCTTTGCTCGACAAGATCATTAATACATTTTGTAATGCCCAGTAATTTAATCTTGTAACCAAGCTCTTCAGCATACATTATATCTTTTTGTTCTAAATTACTTATGCCTTCAATATGTGTTGCTTTGAAATTAATAGGTATTCCAAATGCTATAGATGCCAATATTGTAATTTTATGCCCGGCATCAACACCTTCAATATCAAATGTTGGGTCTGCCTCAGCAAAACCAAGTTCTTGCGCTTGTTTGAGTGCAACATCAAATGTTAAATTATTTTCTTTCATTTCAGTAAGAATATAATTTGTAGTACCATTCAAAATTCCAACAATCCATTCAATCTTATTTGCAGCTAAACCTTCTCTTGTTGATTTAATTATTGGTATGCCACCAGCAACGGCAGCTTCATATGATAAATTTACATTATGCTTATTAGCTAAACTTACTAATTCTTCTCCATGCATTGCAATTAAAGCTTTATTTGCAGTAACAATATGTTTGTTATTTTTAATAGCTTCCTCTACCAAATCTTTTGAGATTCCAGTTCCACCAATTAGCTCTACAACTATATGAATATTTTTATCTTGCACTAAATCGAAAGCGTCCTCATAAATTATAGTTTTATCATCAACAACTTCTTTTGCCCTTTTTAAATCTTTTTCAGCTAAAGCAAATATAGTTATCTCTTTTCCTGTTTTACGAAAAATTTCTAAAAAGTTTTCTTTTAAAATCTTATATGTACCACCACCAACTGTTCCAGCTCCTATTAAACCAACATTTATTTTATTTTGCATTTTTTACTTTCTATAATCTTGTAAATAATCTGAAAATCTTTCAATAGCTATTTTTAATTCGTCTTCATTTGGAAGAAATACCATACGAATATGATTATTATCATGCCAATTGAATCCACTTCCTTGAACCATAAGAACTTTTTTTTCTTTTAAAAAATCTAAAATAAATTCTTGATCATTTTTTATTTGATATTTTTTTGGGTCTAACTTTAAAAATAAATACATAGCTGCTGATGGCTTAACACATGATACTCCAGGAATATTTGTCATCATATTGTAAGATAATTCTCTCTGTTTAAATAATCGACCTGAAGGAGCAACTAAATCATTTATACTTTGATACCCACCTAATGCAGTTTGAATAGCTAATTGTCCAGGAACATTAGCACAAAGTCTCATTGAAGCTAAGATATTTAATCCTTCTAAATAATCCTTACCTAATGATTTATTTCCAGAAACTACAAGCCATCCAGCTCTGTATCCACAAGCTCTATAATTTTTCGAAAGTCCATTAAGCGTAACAAAAAGAACATCATCGGCTAAAGATGCTATCGAAGTGTGTTTATTTTCATCATACAAAACTTTGTCATATATTTCATCTGCAAAAATAATTAAATTATTTTTTCTAGCCACCTCAATTATTTGATTTAATAATTCATCTGAGTACAAAGCACCGGTTGGATTATTAGGATTTATAACTAAAATTGCACGAGTTTTATTTGTAATTTTTGACTCAATATCTTTAATATCTGGAAACCAATTTGCATCTTCGTCACATGTGTAATGGATTGGGTTTCCTCCAGCTAAAGTAACTGCTGCTGTCCATAATGGATAATCAGGCTTTGGAATTAAAACTTCATCATTATTATTAATTAATCCTTGCATTGCCATTACTATCAGCTCAGAAACACCATTACCTAAAATAATATCGTCTACATCAACATCGACAATAGATTTTTGTTGAGTGTAATGCATGATTGCTTTTCTTGGCTCAAAAAGTCCATAACTTTCCGTGTAACCAGAGGATTTTTTCATATTTCTTATCACATCTTGAGTTATTTCATCTGGAGCTTCAAAACCAAATGAAGCTGGATTACCAATATTTAATTTTATAATTTGGTGCCCATCTTCTTCCATTTGTTTTGCATGCTCAAGAACAGGACCTCTAATGTCATAACATACATTATCTAATTTGTTTGATTTTAAAACTGGGGTCAAAATTTGTTATCTCGATTATTTAAAATTAATTATTATTTTACCTTAAATTAGTTTTAAAGTTTTTAACAAAGTACTTTTGATAGTCCTTTATTAGTTTTATTCTTAATTTATGGATTTATAGTTGAAAAAATTAAAGAAGCGTTTACACCACCAAAACCAAAACTATTTGACATTACTGTATGAATTTTACCTTCTTTTCTTTTTAGTAAAATAGGTAAACCTTCTGCAGCTAAATCTAGATCTTCAATATTGACTGATGGTGTTAAAAAATCATTATTCATCATAATTAAACTGTAAATTGCTTCATTTGATCCAGCTGCACCCAAGGCATGCCCAGATAAAGATTTTGTTGAGGCTATATCTGGTATTGCGCCGAATTTACCACTTTCAAAAACGTTTCGAATCGCATCTAATTCTACAGAATCCCCAACTGGAGTGCTTGTGCCATGCGTATTTATATATGATATATCTTTAGTATTTTTTTCTATTAGTGCCATCTCCATACATCTTTGAGCACCTTCACCACTTGGCGCAACCATATCATGACCGTCAGAAGTTGCACCATATCCAACTATCTCAGCATATATTTTTGCCCCTCTCTGCTTTGCATGTTCATATTCTTCAAGAACCAAAATACTTCCTCCTCCAGATATAACAAATCCATCTCGATTTACATCAAAAGTTCTAGATGCTTTTTCTGGTTGATTATTATATTTTGAAGACATTGCACCCATAGCGTCAAATAAATAACTCATAGTCCAATGCTCTTCTTCCGCCCCACCTGCAAACATAATATCCTGCTTACCCATCTGAATTAATTCATATGCATTTCCAATACAATGTGCACTTGTTGAACATGCAGATGTAATAGCATAGTTAATACCTTTAATTTTAGCCCCAGTTGCTAAACAAGCAGATACTCCATTAGACATAGTTTTAGTCACCATATATGGCCCAACACGCCTAATACCTTTCTCTTTCAGAGTCTCAGTTCCTTGAAGCATACTTTCAGTTGAGGTACCTCCTGCGCCAACTATGATACCTGTCCGAAAATTTGACACTTTTTCCTCATTTAATCCAGAATCTGCAATAGATTCTTGCATAGCGAGCCATGCATAGGCATGCCCTTTAGCCATAAATCTTAATAATTTTCTGTCAATTAATTCTTCAACATTAATATTAATTGAGCCAGCTACCTGCGATCGAAGTCCATGCGACTCGTATTCAGGTTGAAAAGTAATACCAGATTTTGCTTCTTGTAAACTCTTTTTGACTTCTTTAACATTATTGCCAAGACTCGAAACAATGCCCATACCTGTTATAACAACTCTTTTCAATCAATTTATCCTTTTAAAAATCATCAGTGTTTGTAAATAATCCAACTTTGAGGTCAGAAGCTTGGTAAACCTCTCTTCCATCAACTTCCATTTTTGCATCTGCAATCCCCATAACAAGCTTTCTTATAATTACTCTCTTTAAATCTATAATGTAAGTTACTTTTTTAGCTGTTGGTAAAACTTGACCTGTAAATTTCACTTCTCCACTTCCTAAAGCTCTCCCTCTGCCTTTCCCACCTCTCCAGCCAAGATAAAAACCTATTAATTGCCACATTGCATCTAAACCAAGACATCCAGGCATAACGGGGTCACCTTCAAAATGACACTTAAAAAACCATAAATCCTTATTTATATCCATTTCTGCTATCATTTGGCCACTATCGTATAACCCACCACTCTCGGTTATAGAAATTATTCTATCAAACATTAGCATTGGTGGAAGTGGAAGTTGTGCGTTGTCTTTACCAAATAACTCACCTCGACCACATGCTAATAATTCTTCATTTGTAAAACTGTTTTTCTTCATAACGCCTTTCGTGTTTAATGGTTATAATTAGCGCCCAATCTATTCAATAATATGTTAAATTAGTAAACATGCATGTTGTAAATTTACCAAGCATATCAATGTAAAATAATTACTAGGAATATATCACAATGAACGACCAAAAACTTACGGATTGGCGAAAACTTGCCTTAAGCCTAGAGAAAGAAATTAATAAAGTTATTGTTGGGCAAGAAAGTCCAATTAGGCTTATAACTAATGCTATATTTTCTAGAGGGCATGTTCTTCTCGAAGGCGATGTTGGAGTTGGAAAAACAACTCTTTTAAAAGCATTTGCAAGAGCAATTGGCGGTGGTTACCAAAGAATTGAGGGAACAATTGACTTAATGCCAAATGACTTAATTTATCATACATATCTTGGTGATGACGGTAAGCCACACGTCAGTGACGGACCTATTTTAAAATCTGGTGAAGATTTATCAATTTTTTTCTTTAATGAAATAAACCGTGCAAGGCCCCAAGTTCACTCATTACTTTTGAGAATAATGGCTGAAAAAACATTATCCGCATTTAATAAAGAATTTAAATTTCCTCATTTAATTGTATTTGCAGATAGGAATCAAGTCGAAAAAGAAGAAACTTTCGAAATTCCATCGGCAGCTCGTGATCGTTTCATGATGGAAATTCCAATTATTATTCCTCAAGTAGATGAGCTAATGAAAAACTTAATTTTTGATACAAAGTTTCATGACGCTGATGAATTAATTAAAGAGGTCAAACCAGATTTGATAAAATTTGATCAACTCAATCAAGTGTCAGACAGTATTCAAGCAAATATTAAAGCTACTAAATCTCTAGAAAATTATTCATTAAATTTATGGAAATCAACTAAAAACCCTGAACTCTACAACATAAAAATTAGTGGAATTGATACAAAAATTCTAATTATTTCTGGTGCTAGCCCAAGAGGTATGAGTATGATGATGAAAGGTGCAAGAGTAAATGCATGGCTTAATAATAGAACCTCAGTTATTCCAGAAGATATTCATGCTGTTTTCCACGAAACGATTGCGCATAGATTAGTTTTTAATCCAGTTTATGAACTTCGAAGAACTGAAATATCAAGAGAACTTTCAAATGAAATTCTTAGTAAGGTCGCCGCGCCATAATGGGTTACCAAACTGATATATTTGACTACCATATAAATTGGAAAACAAGAGGTCATCACCCTGGGCAACATAAAAGTGACCAAAGAGGAATGGGTATTGAATTTGCAGGTCACTCAAATTTATTAGACTACCCTGACCCAAGAAGAATAGACATAAGACAATCAATGCGAGATCCTCTCGAGCAAATTTATGTCAGAATATTTAATCAAAGAAGCACAACCCCTATCATGATAGTTACTGATCTTTCAGCAAGTATGAGTTTTGGGGTCGAAAAAACAAAACTAGAGTTTGCATCAGAAATCGCTACTGTTATTTCAAATTCTGTTACCAGTAGAAGTGATGCAATTGGTTTTATAGGATTTAATGATCATACCGAAACTAATTGGTGGGCTCCATTATCTTATAGACCTCATAGGACAAAATTACTCATTGAAAAACTTAGAAATCATGATCCAAAAAATTCTGGGCATAAAGGAATAAAAAGGATTCCTCAAATACTCCCAAATGATCACACATTAGTTTTTTTAATATCTGACTTTCACATACCAATAAATGATATTCATGCAACATTATCTAAATTAACTAAACACACAATTGTTCCGATTATCATTTGGAATAAAAACGAATATCAAAATTTACCAAATTTTGGAATTGTTACCATTAATGATGCTGAAACGAGTGAAGAATCAACTATTTTTCTTAGAAAAAAATTAAAAAATAATATAATAAAAAAATTTGAAGATAGAAAAAAAGAACTTGAAAATATTTTCTTACGTTATAACTCACCTCCCTTCTTTGTAGGTAATGAATTTGATCCACTTAAAATGACGCAATATTTTAATGAACACTATCATGCATAAATTAATCTTTTCATTAATTACTTTATTGCTCTTTTCAGGACAAATATATAGCTATGAAGATCCAAAAAAATTCCCAGATATTGATGCTAAATTTATAGATTTAGATATTAAAGATCCAGATCAAAGAGTAGGCTACACAGTTGGAGACATCATTAAAAGAGAAATAGTATTTGTAGTTAAAAAACCATATAAGCTTATTGAAGAATCGCTACCAATTGTCGGTTATGAAAAGAAATATCGTGGGCAAGCTTTAGGTATTTCACTAACAAAAATTGATATAGAAAAAGATATAAATGAGTCAGAAAGTAGATTTCAAATAAAACTTGAATATCAAATATTTACTAATAATGTTGTAGCTAAACCAGCATTCATAACTGCTGACTACTATAGACTAATCAATCCTGAAAATCCAAAAAAAGTTGTAAAGCATAGAATTCCAGAACTAACTATAGCTGTATCACCGATTGCAATATTTGGAGATATCAAGGTTGAAAATGATATGAGTCCATATCGAGGACCTTTTAAAATAGATGTTAAGGGCCATATTAAAAATCTGAAATATTCTATTGCTGGTTTAATAATTTGCATTATTTTACTTTTATACATCTATAGTCAATTCTCCTGGATCCCTGGTCAAAATAAATTCTTTAGTTATGTATATAAAAAAAATAAAAGGAATAAACCATTACAAAAAAATAATGAACAATTTATTGAGGATATTCATAATAGTTTTAATAAAACTATTGGGAACACGTTTTTTAAGGATAATAAAATTATTCTATATGAGAAAAATAAAAATTTTAAATATATAGAGAAAGAGTTAGATATTTTTTTTAATTTATCTAGAAATATTTTCTTTGAACAAAATAAAAAAATTAATCATGAAGCAGTTCACAAATGGTTATTATTATTTTGTAAGCACTGCCGAATGTGTGAAAGAAAGCTTATTGTAGATAAAAAAGATATAAGTACTTTAATTTTCTAATGAATTTCATAACGCCTTGGGTTCTAATTTTTCTTCCGTTAGCAATAATTCCGCTAATTATTGGTCAATCAAATCAAAATATTTATTCTTGGAACGAGATGATTCCTTTAGATGCATTATCCAAAATCACAAGTATTCTTCTTAAGTCTTTAAGCAGTTTAATTATTTTTTTTATAATTCTTGCTATAAGCGAGCCATATTCTAATCAAAAAGTTGTAAGTAAAATTGGCGAGGGTGCACAAATTGGTCTGGTTTTAGATAGAAGTGCATCTATGGATGAACCATTTTCTGGCAGTGATGGAGATACCGTTGGTGAAACAAAATCAGCTGCAGCGAGTAGGCTAATAATTGATTTTTTTGAATCCAGATCTAACGATATGGTTGGAGTTATTACTTTTAGTAATTCTGCAATGTATGTTCTTCCCCTTACACAAAATAAAGATGCAATTAAAGCTGCAGTCAACGCAACAGCAGGTAATGCGCTTTTTCAAACTAACATCGGGGCTGGCTTGACCAGCAGTGCTGAATTATTTACTGATGTCGATGATTCAGGATCAAGAGCAGTTATTCTTCTTTCAGATGGAGCGGGTAGAATTGATGCAAATACTCAACAAAAAATAAGGGATTGGTTTGATCAATTTCAAATAGGTATTTATTGGATTGTATTAAAACAAGAAGGGGGTATAAGTATCTTTGATGAAGATTATGTTCCAAGAGATGAGGACCAACTTCCTCCTCAAATTGAACTATATGAATATTTTAAAACGTTTAGATCACCTTTTAATGCTTATGAGGCTGAAGATCCAAAATCTCTCGCTTTAGCTATTAAAGATATTAATCTAAAAGAAAAAAAACCAATTAAATATAATGAAATAATCCCTGGAACAAATCATTCAACAAAATTACTAATTACTGCATTTTTAATGGCTTTATTATTATTTGCTTTAAAATTAATTGAGGTAAAATCATTCAAATGAAAATAACTAATCTTTTTACTGTAAAAAAAATAACATGGTTTTTATACGCCACAATCTTAACTTTATTTATAATAATTATTAATTCATCAATTAATATTTATCAAATTGATAAATTTAATAACGATATAAATGCTGGCAACACACCTGAATTATTTAAACAAAGTTATGAAGCAAGATTTTCAACAGCTTTTTGGTTAGCGAAAAAAGAATACTTTAAAGAAGCTACAGTCTTATTCAACAACTTAGAAGAGGATGCACATAAAACACATAGATCAGCGGTTCATTATAATGTTGGAAATATTTTCTTTATAAGAGGTTTAAAAATTAATGGTACTAGTAATAGCGCAACGGTTCGTGATGAAGCTGAATACCTTTTAAGACAAGCAAAAAAAGCCTACGTAAAATCGATAAAGTTAGACAATACGCATTGGGATGCTAGGCACAATTTGGATAGGCTATTGACTATGCTACCTGACACACCAACACCAGGCGTTGGGGAATCGGACTCACCGGGGCTAATTATGGGTAATATTCCTGTTGGTCTGCCCTAAGATAAATGAAACTATTTTTAAAAAAAATTACATTAAATAGAAATATATTTCTACTGCTCCTTACCTTAATTTGTATTTTAGTTGCAATAATAAATCCAAAGATTAAAGTAACAAGGGATATATATAACTATATTTTTGTTGTTGATATTTCTCAAAGCATGATGACACAGGATATGGAGGTTGCAGGGAAAAAAATATCAAGATTAGAATATACAAAAAAAACTATACAAAATATTATTGAAAAATTACCTTGTAAAACTAAAGTAAGTATTGGTATGTTTGCAGGAGTAAGTGTGGCCGCAACCTATACTCCAATTGAAGTCTGTGATAATTTTAGCTCTATTAATAAAACTATTGATCACCTAGATTGGAGATCAACTTGGTCAGGTAACACTCGTATTAGAGAATCAGCTGTAAACTTGGCTAGATTAATCAGAAGCTTTCCAGAGTCAGCTCAAGTCGTATTTTTTACGGATGGAGAAGAGGCACCTAAATTACACGTTTTTAACACGAGAGATTTAAACCAATTTCAAGGTGGGACTGATTGGTTGTTTGTAGGTATCGGAAGTGATATTGGAACGCCAATACCAAAATATGATGCAGAAAATCAACTTATAGGTTTTTGGTCTAACGAAAGCTTTGCTTTACAACCAGGAATTGCTCAAATTTCTGAAGGTAATATCGGAGCAAGAAATGATGCTGTGGCGAGCGGTGAAAATGATAGATATTTATCTAAACTTGATGAAAAATATCTCATATCTTTAGCAAAAGAAATCAAGGGTATTTATGTTAAAGGGGATGATATTGAAAATATTATATCTGAAATGAAAAATCAAAAAGCTTCTTGGAGGGATAGGTCTGATTTTCAATTAAGAAATATTTTTGCACTTATAGCATTAATATTTTTTATAATGCGTTTTGTCACAATAAATAAAATCAAAGCACTTCTAAATATAAATAAATATGCCAAATCATGAAATAAAAATAAAAGGACTTGATGTAATAACTGTCAGAGGTGATGATGCTGAAAATTTTCTTCAAGGCCAGATTACAAATGATATAAAGCTCTTAGAAAAAGAAAATAAAGCGATTTATGCCGGTTATTGCAGCCCTAAAGGACGATTAATCGCATTCTTTTTAATCATAAAAGTTTGGGATAATTATTTTCTTTTTTGCCCATCATCAATTAGTGATGAAATTAGGGCAAAACTGTCTATGTTTGTTTTAAGATCACAAGTATTAATAGCATCAAGTGAGCTTTCTTATTTTAGTTTTTATGGTGGCACAAAAGCTGAAGAAGAATTCAAAAATATTTGGGGTGATTTACCCTACCCATCGAACTTCATGGAAACAGTGCAGCATCCAAATGAACAAAATACAACAGGACTTATGTCTATAACTAAATTACATGGGGGGAATGGTCGATTCTTGGTATTAGGTGAAGATGAGAATATGAAAATGCTTCATGAAGAAATTTTTCGAAATAACGATACTCCTGATGAAAAATCTTGGAACGCTTCTGACATCGAAGCTAAAATTCCAAATATTTTTAAAGAAACTCAAGACAAATTTATTCCCCAATCACTAAACCTTGATTTAATAGATGCAATAAATTTTAAAAAAGGTTGTTATACGGGACAAGAAATTGTTGCTAGAACACATTATCTAGGCAAACCTAAAAGGAGAATGTATTTAGGAGGTATTAATTCTTCTAAGCCAATTAAAATAGGAGATGAAATAACAACAGATGGTGAAAAGGTTGGACAGATAATCAATTTTTATAATAAAGATAATGATTTTTATCGAATCCTTTTTGAAATACGTGTTGAAAAAATTAATTTAGAATTAATTTTAGGTCGTAATAAAATTATTATCGACGATATAAATTAACTATAAGAAGATCTCTCAAGAAAATATAAACCCCTATATATAAGAAATGTAATTAATTATATTTTTCATAATTTACAATTGATTTAATAGCAATATAATAATTTATTTTTTTACGTAAAAAAAAACCAGCGATATCTTACTAACGCTGGTCTAAAAAAATATTAGGAGTATTTTTTTAGTAATTTATTTTTGCTTTGTCTTTAATTAAATCTAATGCAGAACAAATTAAGCCAAACCACTTGTTGTATGCCTCTATATCTAAATCTTCTTTTGCCATTCTTTCTGCCATAACATCTAGATCTTTTGTTAAATTTGTAACATAAGACTTTATTGAATCTTTATTCTTTCTAATTTGTATTGCTTTTCTAATCATATAAATCTATTGTAAATGAGAATCATTCGCATTACAAGTTAAATTGTTATTTTTTTTTATTGATTATTTGAAAGAATACTTCGTCTTTTTTTATCATACCTAATTCATCTCTTGCGCGCTCTTCAATAGCCTTAGTACCTTTCTTTAAATCATTAATTTCAGCAATTAATGCATCGTTTTCTTTTTTCAAGTTTGAATTAATTTTTTTTTGATTTTTAATTTGAGTATTTTTTTCAATAATGCTTTTGAAACCCCCTTCCGCAAACCAGAGGGGATATTGAATTAGTACAATTAGTATAAAAAAGATAAATGTAAGTTTGCTCAATTAATTTTACCGAAAGCTGATAGTCCAGAGTAATTTGCTTTATTACCAAGAAATTCCTCGATTCTTAATAATTGATTATATTTAGCCACTCTTTCCGATCTTGACATTGAACCCGTTTTTATTTGCATTGCATTAAAAGCAACAGCTATATCCGCAATCATTGTATCTTCTGTTTCGCCAGATCTGTGAGAAATTACAGTAGAATAATGAGCTTTCTTCGCTAAATTAATAGTTTGAAACGTTTCAGTTAATGTACCAATCTGATTAACTTTTATTAAAATAGCATTTGCTATATTCTTGTCGATACCTTGTTGAAGTATTTTTGGGTTTGTTACAAATAAATCATCTCCAACAATTTGTATATTTTCTCCAATTTTTTCAGTTAGCGCACCCCAACCATCCCAATCATTTTCACTCATACCATCTTCGATACTAATAATTGGAAATTTTTTACACAATACATCAAGATATTCAACCATATTTTTTGAGTTTAAAACAAGATTTTCCGAAGCTAGATGATATTTATTATCTTTATAGTATTCTGAACTAGCACAATCTAAACCTAAAAAAACATCTTTGCCAGGCTCATACCCTGCACTTTCAATTGACTGCATTATAATCTGCAAAGCTTCTTCATTTGAATCTAAATTTGGTGCGAAACCTCCTTCATCTCCAACAGTAGTTGTTAATTTTTTATTACTTAAATTAATTTTAAGACTCTGAAAAATTTCTGATCCACATCTAATAGCTTCAGAAAAATTTGGTCTCCCAGCTGGAATAATCATGAATTCTTGAATATCGATATTATTATCAGCATGAACTCCACCATTTATAATATTCATCATTGGTGTTGGAATAGAGTAAGGCCCCTTTGGGTTTAAATACTCAAATAAATTCTTTTTTTGATTTTTTGCAGCAGAATCTGCTACTGCCATTGATACAGCTAGAATGGAATTAGCGCCTAAATTTTTTTTATTATCAGTTCCATCCAGTAAAATCATTGTTTGATCTATAGCTTCTTGATCCTCAACTTCCATGCCTTCGATTTTTTTAGATATTATTTTATTAATATTATGATTTGCCTTTAAAACACCTTTACCTAAATATTTAAACTTGTCCTCATCTCTTAACTCTAATGCTTCTTTACTTCCTGTAGATGCGCCTGAGGGAACTGCTGCTCGACCTACTATTCCATTTGATAGCATTACATCGGCTTCGATAGTTGGATTGCCTCTTGAATCAATAATCATACGACTATAAATTTTTTTTATTTTACTCATTTAAAATTACCTTCAAGAAACACTTTTTGATTTAACAACTTGATCTAACTCTTTAAGAGTTTCCAACAAATTTGACATTTCATTTAGAGGAACTGCATTAGGACCATCTGACAAAGCTTCTTTTGGATTAGGATGAGTTTCCATAAAAATACCAGAAATTCCACAAGAAATAGCGGCTCTAGCTAGAAGTGGAACAAATTCACTTTGGCCACCACTTCTATCTCCCTTTCCACCTGGTTGCTGAACTGAATGCGTAGCATCAAATACAACTGGACATTCAGTTTTTCTCATAATTGATAAACTCCTCATGTCAGATACTAATGTGTTATATCCAAATGAAGCGCCTCTTTCGCAAACCATAATATTATCAATTCCTCCATTAGCATCTTTAGCTTTTTGAACTACCTGAATCATATCTTCAGGTGCCAAAAATTGACCTTTCTTAATATTTACTGGTTTACCTGCACTTGCAACAGCGCTAATAAAATCAGTCTGTCTACATAAAAATGCTGGGGTCTGCAATACATCGACAATCTTAGCTACTGGATCAACTTGGTCTTCTGTATGTATATCAGTTAGTACAGGGACATCTAATTCTTTTTTTACTGTCTCTAAAATTCTTAAACCTTCTTCAAGGCCATGCCCTCTGAACGTTTTATTAGAACTTCTATTTGCTTTATCAAAAGAAGATTTAAAAATAAATGGGATATTTAAATTATCAGTTATTTCTTTTAATTGCCCAGCAACGTCAATAGTCATTTTCTCAGACTCAATAACACAAGGCCCTGCTATTAAAAAAAATGGTTGGTTTAATCCTACATTAAAGTTACATAATTTCATTTAGTCGCCTTTTAAATTTTGGTATTTAAGTGATGCTTTTAAGTAAGATATGAATAAAGGGTGGCCATCTTTTGGATTTGATGTAAATTCAGGATGAAATTGACATCCAAAAAACCATGGATGATCAGATGATGGTAACTCGATAATTTCACATAAGTCTTCTGATGGTGTTCTCGCAGAGACAATTAGTCCAGCATCAACCAACCTATCAACGTAATCATTATTTACTTCATACCTGTGACGATGTCTCTCATTAACAAATCTCCCATAAATTTGCCTAGCTAGACTTTTACTTTTTATTGGGGCTTTTTGTGACCCAAGCCTCATTGTTCCTCCCATATTAGAGCTTTCATCTCTAACCTCTACTGTTCCATCCTTAGTTTGCCATTCAGTAATGAGTGCTATAACAGGATGTTTTGTTTTCTTATTAAATTCTGAACTATTTGCATTATCTAAGCTAGCTTTATTTCTTGCAAATTCAACAACTGCTAACTGCATACCTAAGCATATCCCTAAAAAAGGTATTTTATTTTCTCTTGCATATTTAATAGCACTAATTTTACCCTCGGTTCCTCGCCTACCAAATCCTCCTGGTATTAAAACTCCATCTATCTTGCTTAGGACTTTTAAACCATTTTTTTCTATATCTTCTGAATCAATATAATGAATTTTTACTTTTGCATTATTGTGAATTCCGGCATGAATTAAAGCCTCAGTTAATGACTTATAGGACTCTGTAAGATCAACATATTTCCCCACAAATGCTATATTTATTTCATGTGTTGCTTTATCTAATAACCTAGTAATTTTCTGCCATTGAGATAAATTGGCTTTTTTAGCTTTTATTTTCAACTTATTACAAACTATTTCATCAATCATTTGATTATTTAACATTACTGGAATTTTATATATAGAATCAGCATCTGTTGCAGATATAACAGCTTTAGGAGTTACATTAGTAAATAAAGCAATTTTTTGTCTTTCTTCTTCTGGAAGTGATCTTTCTGATCTACAAATTAATATATCAGGTTGAATACCAATTTCTCTAAGCTCCTTAACTGAATGTTGTGTAGGTTTTGTTTTTAACTCACCAGCAGCTGCAATCCAAGGTAAAAGTGTAAGATGAATATAACATGCGCTCTCTCTCCCACCTTCAAAACCCATTTGACGAATAGCTTCCAAAAAAGGGAGTGACTCAATATCACCAACCGTTCCACCAACTTCAATAATCGCTATGTCAGCTTTTTTTGAACCCTCTCGAATATGTAATTTTATTTGATCAGTTATATGAGGTATTACTTGAACAGTTTTACCAAGATATTCTCCACGACGCTCCTTCTTAATGACGCTATCGTATATTTGTCCAGTAGTAAAATTATTTTTTTTTGTCATCTTTGAAGAAATAAATCTTTCATAATGACCAAGGTCTAAATCAGTTTCAGCTCCATCTTCTGTTACAAAAACTTCTCCATGTTGAAATGGACTCATTGTTCCTGGATCAACATTTATATATGGATCAAGCTTTAACATGGTTACATTTAGATTTCGTGATTCGAGAATTGCCCCTAGACTTGCGGCAGCAATACCTTTTCCTAAAGAAGAAACAACACCGCCAGTTACAAAAACATATTTGGTCATTGGATAGCCATTTTAAATTAAATTGCTGACGGGATACTATTTTACTTCAAACAGATAAGTCCTACAATAAATAGTTTTAATCTTTTGAATGACGACTGTATGTTTGAAAACGTTCAATTACTTCTGTCATTTCTTTTTTAGTCAATAAATTAGGGTTTCCAATTTTTTTTGCTTCAATATATAAATGGCATAAATGTTCTATCTCTTCAGATATTTGCAATGCTTCTTCTAAACTTTCTCCAATAGTTACAAGACCGTGATTGGCAATTAAGCATGCTTTTCTTCCTACTAGTGCATTAATTATATTATCTGATAATTTTTGAGTTCCAAACATCGCATAAGGAGCACATCTAACTGAATCTCCTCCAGCAACAGCAATCATATAATGAAATGGTGGTAATTCTTTATTAAAAAGACTGACAGTACTTGCATAAATCGAGTGAGTATGAATAACAGCACCTATTTCTTTTCTTTGAGAAAAAATGTCTTGATGAAATCTCCACTCACTTGAGGGTTTTAAATTCAATTTTGAATTAATAATGTTTCCTTCAAAGTCCATTCTAATAATCTTTTCAGCAGATAAGTCTTCTATTTCCACTCCACTTGGTGTAATTAAAAAGGTATCTTCGTCTCTACAGCTACAATTTCCTGTTGCTCCATGATTTAAACCCATTTCATGCAATTTTAAAGTCGTCTCAGTTAGAATTGATGCTAGTTTTTTTTCTTGACTCATTTTAAAGCCTTCCCGATATCTCTTGGATTGTACACACCTTTTTCACATATTATTTTACCAACAAAATTCCCAGGCGTAATATCAAAAGATGGATTATATGCGCTGGAATAACCTATTTTAACTTCAGTAATATTATTTGAAGCATCTAATCCTTGCACCTTTAAAATCTCATCTTCATCCCTACATTCAATATCAAATAAATTATTATCACCCATATAATTTGGATCTATTGTGCTTGTTGGTGCAGCCACATAAAAAGGTATTTTACTTTGTCTTGCAGCCAGTGCTTTTAAATAAGTACCTATTTTGTTACAAACGTTTCCATCAATTGAAATACGATCAGCTCCAACAATAACCAAATCCACATCACCCCGTTCCATCAATAAACCACCAGCATTATCAGTAATAATGGTGTGTGGAATATTCTCTTGGCTAAGCTCCCAGGCTGTCAGGTTAGTACCTTGATTTCTAGGTCTTGTCTCATCAACCCATACATGAATATTTAAACCTTCTCTAAATGCTTTGTAAATAGGACTCAGCGCTGTTCCATAATCAATAGTAGCAAGCCATCCTGCATTGCAATGAGTTAAAATATTAATTTGAGGTTTGTTAATCTTTTCAATTAATTTTAATCCATGTTCGCCTATAAGCAGATTATCCTTTACATCCTGATCAGCAAGATCATTAGCTAATCTCCATGCTAATGAAATCCGAGTACCTATCGGTTCTTTTTTTAATTTGTTGAATACAAAATTAACTGCCCAGGCTAAATTAACTGCCGTAGGCCTTGATTGAATTAATAATTTTTTTGCTTCAGTTAAATATTTATCGCTGGAATTTTTAATTAATGCAATTGCTATTCCATATGCAGCAGTTACTCCTATTAAAGGAGCGCCACGAACCCTCATTTTTTTAATAGCCTCTACAACCTCTTTTAGGCTCCTTAGAGGTCTCAATTTAAACTCAAATGGTAGGTATGTCTGATCAATTATAGTAACCTCAGAGAGAGCTTTATTTGGCCAAATAGTCCTATATTGCTTCCCCTTTACCAACATAAATTTAACCTCCTAAAATATTAAAAAAAAATGTCCACAATATCTGTGGATAACATTGTGAATTATTGTTGTATAAAAATGCAACCTATGAATTATAAAGGATTTTTTTTAAACGCTTAATTTTTAATCGTATAAAAATTTCTTTAAAATCAATAACTTACTCTATGTCATTGAGATTACTCATTTTTTTCAAAATACTTAAAGTAACTGTTGAGGTCATGTGCATAACTTAGCTAATTTTGGGATAGCTTCAATTGTATTATCCCTTATAATATCAGCAGTTTTTAAAGATTCCATCCCTCTTAAATGGCAAAAAAATTCAGCAATCTTAGATAGCTCCTTTGGGTGATTGTAGTCATTATCATTTAACCACACTGGAGACATATCTGGGGAATCAGTTTCTAAAACAATTGCTTCAATTGGTAATTCTTTAGCAAGCATCTGAATATGTTTTGCTCTTGGGTAAGTCATAGCTCCGCCAAAGCCTAACTTAAAACCTAATTCAATCAATTGATGAGCTTGTTGTAAGCTTCCATTAAATGCATGAGCGATCCCACCTCTAACTTTGACTTTTCTTAAATTTTTAAGAATTAAATCTATTGCTCCCCTTACATGCATAATTACCGGTAAATCAAATTTTTTTGCTAATTTTAATTGGGCTAAAAAAACCTTCTCTTGAAATAATTGATTGTCTTTGCGAATAAATAAATCTAAACCAATTTCTCCTACAGCTACTGGGTCATTTTTTATTAAATAATTCTCTAATAATTCTAGATCTTTTTCTTGAAATCCATTTAAGTGCATTGGATGAAATCCAA
This sequence comes from OM43 beta proteobacterium, assembly GCA_042094875.1. Lineage (GTDB taxonomy): Bacteria > Pseudomonadota > Gammaproteobacteria > Burkholderiales > Methylophilaceae > BACL14. Next base: position 216,550 of record JBELCI010000011.1, on the reverse strand, counting down.
GAGCATAAGCGCACTCTTTATTCCTATCAGATATTCTTATGACTTGATCAAAATTATTTTTATTTACAGCAGGAATTACCATGCAGTTAACATTTTCCTCCAGACATAATCTAATAACTTCTTCAGATTTTTTGAACAAGTCATCATCTAAATGGCAATGAGTGTCAATCCACATGATTTTTGGTAAGTTTAGCTTGAATTCGGATATCCTCTCCAATATGTCTAAAATCAACTATAGAAAGTTTAATTTTATCCTTCATATTTTTTAAAATTGGCTGATTGAACATACTATGAGCATCACCTCCCATGATATATGGAGCCATATAAGTAAGTAATTCATCTAGCAATCCCAATCTTAATAATTCACCATTTAATTCTGGCCCAGCTTCAACCCATAATTCATTTATTTTTAATTTATTTAAAAAAATCATAAGTTTCATAAGATCAATCTTGTTGTTTATTAATGATATTTTTTTTAGTTTTGCCTTAGTTTTTTTTATTTTGGAAAAATTTAAATTTGGGTCATCGCCGTAAATAATCAAAACATTATTTTGATGTAAAATTTTTGAATTAAGATTGATAGTAAGATGGCTATCAAGAATTACTCTTAAAGGTTGATTTTTAGAAGACAAGGTTTTAACTTGTAGGCTTGGATTATCAATATTAATTGTTCCTTTTCCAGTCAGTATTGCACAGGATTTTGACCGCCATTTCTGGACATCTTCTCGTGAGGATTTTGAAGTTATCCATCGACTTTTTCCATTTTGAAGACTTGTTTTACCATCTAAAGATACTGCTATTTTTGATCTAACGTATGGTCTTGAACATTTCATTCTAGTAATAAATCCTAAATTAATTTTTTTTGCTTCCTCCTCCATAATTCCTAAAAAAACATTTAATCCATGTTTTTTTAAGAATTTAATCCCTTTGCCATTAACTAATGGGTTTGGGTCAATCATAGCTATATACACATTTTTAATACCAGATTCAACAATATTTTTTGCACATGGAGGAGTTTTTCCTTGATGACTACATGGCTCTAAAGTAACGAATAAATCAGCCCCTTTACTTAATTTACCAGCTTCTTTTATTGCTATTATTTCAGCATGCTCTCGACCAGTAGTTTTATGAAACCCTCTACCAACTATTTTTTTATTTTTTACTAGAATCGCCCCTACGCAAGGGTTTGGTCGAGTTTTTCCTTGGCCTTTTTTAGCTAAAGCTAAAGCCAAACTCATAAATTCAAAATTTATTTCATCATTCAAAAGTTTAATCTAAATCTTTAATTGCATCTCTAAATTCCTCTACATCAGAAAAGCTTCTATATACCGATGCAAATCTAATATAAGCAATTTTATCTAACTTTTTTAATTCAATCATAACTCTCTCGCCTAGGTCTCTTGAGTTTATCTCTCTTTCACCTTTTGCTAATAATTTTGATAATATTTCTTCAACAGCCTTATCTACATATTCTACAGGAACTGGTCTTTTATGAAGTGCACGAGTAAAAGAATGTAATAGTTTTTCTTTATTAAACTCTTCCCTTTTTCCATCTTGTTTAACTACATGAGGGAGAGTTAATTCAGCATGCTCATAGGTTGTAAATCTTTTACGACAATTTTTACATTCTCGTCGACGACGAATTGTAGTTCCTTCGTCATTTACACGAGAATCAATAACCTGAGTATCATTAGATCCGCAAAAAAGACATTTCATAAATAATCATTTTCCATAAACCGGAAATTTTTTAGTTAAAATATTTACTTTTTTTCTTACATTATCAATATTCTCCGAATTTTCAGGCTGATCTAAAACATCTGCGATATATTCTGCTACCAAAGTAGCTTCTTCTTCTTTAAATCCTCTTGTTGTTATTGCAGGAGTTCCAAGCCTAATTCCAGAAGTTACAAATGGACTTTCTGGGTCATCAGGAATTGAATTTTTATTTATAGTAATATGAGCTTGCCCTAATAAAATATCAGCAGCTTTTCCTGTTAAATTTTGAGGGCGTAGATCTACTAAAAATACATGAGATTCAGTTTTTCCAGAAATAATTCTATAGCCTCTGGATTGCAATTTTTTCACCATAGCCTTAGCATTATTGATAACTTGAGTTTGGTAGATTTTAAATTCTGGTTTTAGTGCCTCCCCAAATGCAATTGCTTTTCCAGCTATTACATGCATTAATGGGCCTCCTTGTATTGCAGGAAATACAAATGCATTAATTATTTTTTCAAACTCTGGTTTCGCAATTATAAATCCACCCCTAGGACCACGAAGTGACTTATGAGTTGTTGATGTAACAAAGTCTGCGTATGGAACTGGGTTTGGATAAACACCTCCAGCAACTAATCCAGAATAGTGGGCAATATCTACCATAAAATAAGCACCAACTTTTTTTGCAATTTGACTCATTCTTTCCCAATCAAATCTTAATGCATATGCTGAGGCACCCCCAATAATTAATTTAGGTTTTGCTTGAATAGCTAATTTTTCCATTTCATCATAATCAATTTCTTCATTTTTATTTAGTCCATAAGGAACAATCTTAAATAATTTTCCTGATAAATTAGCTGGTGAACCATGAGTTAAATGCCCACCATGACCTAAATTCATGCCCATTATCGTATCGCCTGGTTTAAGCACAGCAAAGTAAACTGCTTGATTAGCTTGACTACCTGAATGTGGCTGAACATTTACATATTCAGCTCCATAAAGTGCTTTGAGCCTATCAATAGCTAACTTTTCAACCTCATCAATAAATTCACAGCCGCCATAAAATCTCTTACCAATATAGCCCTCTGCATATTTATTAGTTAATTGTGATCCTTGCGCCTCCATTACAGCAGGACTAGTGTAGTTTTCAGACGCAATTAACTCTATATGATCCTCTTGACGTTTATCTTCATTGACAATTTGCTGCCAAATCTCTGGATCGATTTCTTTAAGTGAATCAAATTTTTTAAACATATATACCAATCATTTATAATATTTGTAGATACTTAATTTTACCATGGCTTAAAGAATTTATTCGTATTCAGATAATCAAAAAAACGATGGGATTGAGCAGAAAACTTAAGCTATAATCAAATAAATAAATATAAGGTAAAAAAATGCTTTGGACGGATAGCCTTGAAATTGCAGAAATTCTTTACGATAAAAATCCAGAACTGGATCCTAAAACAATAAGATTTACAGATTTACGCAAATGGGTTTTAGAGCTTGATGACTTTAACGATGATCCTGATAAATGTGGTGAACGGATTTTAGAGGCAATACAGCTTGCTTGGATTGATGAATACGAATAACGAATTACCCGATAAAAGTATTTTTAAGGCCTATGATATCCGGGGTGTAGTAGGAAAAACTCTCACAGACAATACAGTCATTAAAATTGGTCAATCTATTGGGAGTGAGGCGCTTTCTCATAATCAAAAAGAAATATGTGTAGGTTACGATGGAAGGCTATCAAGCCCTCATTTACTCTCTTTATTAACTAAAGGATTAGTCAATACTGGTATCAATGTTATTAATATTGGTCTAGTAACAACGCCGATGTTATATTTTAGCACCCATAATCTTTCAACAAAATCAGGGGTTATGATTACTGGTAGTCATAATCCACCAGAATATAATGGTTTTAAAATTATGATTAATGATAAAACCCTGTCTACTGAGGATATTGAAGATTTATATAATAGGATTATTAAAAAAGACTATCTAGTAGGAAAAGGAAAAATATCAACTACTAATATTAAGCCTCATTATATTAAAAAAATTTCTGATAGTATAAATTTACATCGGCCTTTAAGAGTAGCAATTGATTGTGGAAATGGTGCTGCAAGTATATGCGCTGAAGATCTCTATAATGCATTAGGAGCAAAAGTTGAATCTCTTTTTTGTAATGTTGATGGAAATTTTCCTAATCATCATCCAGATCCATCAAACCCAGAAAATCTTATTGATCTTCAAAAAAAATTGTTAAATGGGGATAGTGAATTAGGTTTGGCATTTGATGGAGACGGGGATCGATTAGGAGTTGTAACAAAAAAAGGTGAAATAATTTATCCAGATCGCCAGCTTTTGCTATTTGCTGAAGATGTTTTAAAAAAGAATCCAGGATCATCTATTATCTTTGATGTTAAATCTACCAGACATCTATTTAAATGGATAAAAGATAGAGGTGGTGTTCCAATTATATCTAAAACTGGGCACTCTATAATTAAAGCTAAAATGAAAGAATCAAGATCTGTTTTAGCTGGGGAAATGAGTGGCCATATTTTCTTCAATGATTACTGGTATGGATTTGATGACGGTGTATATGCAGGTGCTCGTTTGTTAGAAATTTTAAGTTTCTTTGATAACCCTTCAGAAATATTAGAAGCACTTCCCAAAGGGTTTAGTACTCCAGAATTGAATATAGAACTTAATGAGGGAGAACAGCATAAACTTATTGAAAAACTCCAAAAAGAAGCTACTTTTCCAAAAGCAATTGATATCATAAAAATAGATGGATTAAGAGTAGAATATTCTAGTGGATTTGGATTAATGCGAGCCTCAAATACCACACCTAGGATTGTACTTCGTTTTGAAGCAGATACTGCGGCAAACTTAGATTCCATTCAAGAGGATTTTAAATTAATTTTACAAAACCATATTAATCCAAATAAAATCCCATTCTAAATTACAAAAAAAAGATTTACTTATTATTAGTGTTAAAAAAGTACTAATTTTTACAAGCTAAATCTAAATATATCGAATTGACTGTATCTTTTTTTATATTTTCCCAAGAAAAAGGACTACCTTTTGATATTAATTTTTCACCTTTTGCCATATTTGAATCATAAATTGAATAAGCTAAAATTCTTATTTTTGATTCATTACAATTGAATTCGCTTAAACTTTTTACTGAATAATAAGAATGAGGCCCTACAACTTGAGGCTCATTGAAATCTTGCATTGACCAAACTCTTACTTTATTTCCTTTTGATCGTAAATTTTTTAAGTCAATAAAATACCTTGCCTTTATTTGATCAGAATCAAGATCTAATGGAATTAATGTCCAATCTGCAAAAGAAAGGGCTGGAAAAAAAATTAATATAAGAAAAATAAATTTCTTCATAATTAGTTATTGTAAAACAAATAATAAAAAAGCCCGATAAATCGGGCTTTTTTAATTTGAACTAGTAAAAATTACTTGTTCATTACGTACATGGTTACTTCAAAACCAAAACGCATTTCTGTTGCAGCTGGTGTTGTCCACATAATATTTCTCCTAAAAGAAAGGTTAATTAACTAGACTTGGCTGAACAAATTGGACAAGTACATTGCCAATTATGTAACGGCCAAAGAGTAATTTCTGTATCTTTACAACTACTAAATTTCATAGAAATTAGCGATTGCAAACATACATAGTTACTTCAAAACCAAAACGCATTTCAGTTGCTTGAGGTTGTGTCCACATAGTATTTCTCCTTTTTTATGGTTAATAAAGTACATTAAACATAAAGCAGTTCGTTGAAGATGCAGTCACAAGAACTACAAAGGTTCAACTTGAGATTTACCGTATTATAGTATTACTGATTTTCAATTAACATATGATGATGAACATGAAGATTATCTAAGTAAAATCATTAGATAATCCCACGCCCATTTATGCTTTTAAATTGCTTTACAAAGCTTTTAACTAATATGTGCAAACAACTATTAGCTTAAAAGACCTTAAAACTAATAGTTTTTATGGTAATTGTGCTTCTGATCCATCACTAGTTTCACCCTTACCACCTTGTGCTTGAGAACTCACGTCATCAGTTGGATGGAAAGGTTTTTCAGGTGCTGGTGATTCCAATTGAACCACTGATGCATCATCAGCTGTAAAGCCTTTACCTCCTTGAGATTGAGCACTCACATCATCAGTTGGATGGAAAGCTTTAACTTCTTCTTGTGCAGAACAACCAAGCATAAGAAAACCCATAAGTGTGATTAATAATAATTTATTCATTAACTACTCCTATTTAGTTTAAATAAAATTACTTTTATAACAAACAAAATAAATTTACCTAAGGTAATTGAACTTCAGATCCATCACTTGTGTGACCTTTACCGCCTTGTGCTTGAGCACTTACGTCATCAGTTGGATGGAAAGCTTTAACATCTTCTTGCGCTGCGCAACCAAGCATAAAGATACTCGAAAGCACAATTAATAGTAATTTATTCATTAAGCTACTCCTTTAGATTAAATATAAATTGCTTATTATTTTAAAAAAAACGAAACTAAAAGTAAAATCTTTCATTCGTTAACCCATACTTTGTCAATTTTATGCCGTTGTGTCAATTTTAATCTAGAAAATTTTTGAAAAATTTTTAGTGTAAATATAAATATAAATTGGTCGGGGCGGTGAGATTTGAACTCACGACCCCTTGCACCCCATGCAAGTACGCTACCAGGCTGCGCTACGCCCCGAATAAAAATCATTTTAATATCTTTAAAATTTCTTGTAATTGAAGTTTAAAATTATTGAGATTTTCTGGTGATTCACTTGTTTGAGTCTCTTCAGATAATGGCAATTCTGCTTGTGCTTTATCAAGCTCGACCTGAGAAGTAGTTTCTTTTATAAACTGTCGATCAGATAATTTTGATTTTGCGCCTTGAATAGTAAATCCGTCAAAATATAATAATTGACGAATTTTACGAATCAACAAAACGTCCTCTTGCTGATAGTATCTTCTATTACCCCTTCTTGTTACTGGCTTTAACTGCAAAAATTCTTGCTCCCAATACCTTAAAACATGTGGTTTTAAATCACAAAGTTTACTCACCTCACCTATCGCAAAATATCTTTTAGATGGTATTGGTGGTAATTTTTTTTTATGTTTGCTTTCCAGGGGATTTCTCTTCTACACTGGTTTTTAATTTTTGACTTGAGTGAAATGTTACTACCCTACGTGCTTTTATTGGGATTTCTTTGCCAGTTTTTGGATTTCTTCCAGGCCTTTCTGATTTCTTTCTTAAATCAAAATTTCCAAACCCTGAAAGTTTTACATTATCGCCATTTTCTAACGAAAGTTTAATCTCTTCAAAGAAAGCCTCTACCATTTCTTTAGCTTCACTTTTATTAAGTCCAACTTTATTAAATAAAATTTCAGATAAATCAGCTTTTGTTAATGTCATAATATTTTTGTCTTTAAATTAATTATCTTAATTTCGCTTTAAATTTATTTTGTAAAATTTTTAACACCTGATCGACTATTTTATTTACTTCTTCATCTTCAAGCGTTTTATAAGTATCTTGCATAAGTATCAGAAATGCAATACTTTTTTTATTATTTGCAATGCTATCTCCTTGATATAAATCAAAAGGATAAAAATCAATAATCCGATCAATATGTTGACACTTAATTTCATTTACTAAATCTACAGCTTGGATATCTTTATCAATAACTAGCGATATATCCCGTCTTATTGGTGAAAATTTACTGGGTAACTTTACATCTATATCTTGAACATTAATTAAACTTTCCATATCTATTTCAAACAGATATGTCTTGCTAGATAACTCATATTTTTGCTGTAATGCTGGATGTAATTGCCCCAACCATCCTACTGGAACTTCATCACTTCTTAACTCAGCAACCTGTCCAGGATGGAAAGCATCTGGAATATCAATGTTTGTTGTATTTATACTTAATGTGTTACTTGAGATTATTTCTATATCGCCCTTAATATCAAAGAAATTAATTTCTCTTTTTTTATTTGACCATTGTTCCGGAATATAATCTCCAGATACAAGTCCTGAAAGCATTAAAGTCTCTTTAAAATTAGATTTATTCTTCTTATATACAGGAGCAACCTCAAATATTCTGACTTGATTCTGTCCTCGGTTAAGATTATAAACTAATGCTTCAATATGACTTCCCCACATCTTTGAACGCATAACATTCATTTGAGAAGCAATTGGATTTTGTAGTTCAATTACATCTTTGTTTGAATGTAATTTTTCTTCAGTTTCTTTATTTATAAAACTATAAGTTACAACTTCGTTATAACCTAAATTCATTAGAGAAGTCTTAATTGAATAAACATTTTTTTTCTTGTTTGAGTAACCCAACATTTCAGCTTTATTGATTGGAGTTAATGCTGGAATATTGTTGTACCCGTAAACTCTAATTATCTCTTCTACTAAATCTTCCTCAATTGATAAATCAAATCTAAAGCTAGGTGGTGTTATTACAAATTTACCTTTTTTTTCTATATAAGATAAATTCAATTTATCTAAAATAGATTTAACATCATTATCTTTTATAGTAACTCCCATAATAGCTGATATTTTTTGAGTTCTAAGTTCTATAGGTTGTCTTAATGGAAGATTGTCTTCCACATCTAAAATATTGGAACATTCTCCTCCACAATACTCAATTATTAATGATGCTGCTCTTTTAAGAGCATTTTTTGTATTTTTAAAATCGACTCCTCTTTCAAATCTATGGGATGAATCTGTATTTAAACCATATGATCTTGCTATTCCAGCAATATTAGTAGGATTAAAAAATGCACTTTCAATAAATATTTCTGTGGAATCTTGATTAATTGAGGAAGGCTCCCCCCCCATTACTCCCGCTAGAGCTAATGGGTTATTTTCATCTGCAATAATTAATTCGCCTTCTTTCAATTTAATATCTTGATCATTAAGTAATTTTAATGTCTCATTCTTTTTTGCCTTTCTAACAGAGATTACTCCTTGAATACTAGTTTTATCAAAAGCATGAAGTGGCTGGCCCATCTCAAGCAAAATATAATTAGTTATATCAACAACTGGATTAATAGAACTAATTCCACCTCTCTCTAGATTTTGTAATATCCAGTCCGGTAAAGTTACTTTATTATTGATATTTTTAATTTCAATACCGCAATATCTTGGACAAGATTTTTTTTCAAAAATTTTAACTTTTTGATTTAAAGTAAAACTTTCATTAAGTAATTGATTTTTAATTTTTTTCAAAGGCAGTTGTGTAAAAGCTGACACTTCTCTTGCAACACCAATCATACTCAAACAATCAGCTCTATTAGGAGTTATAGAAAGAGTATAAATCTCATCATCTAATGACAAAGCTTCAATAATTGATTGCCCAACTTTTTTTGTTGAGCTCACCTCATAGAGTCCCTCAGCATCTTCATTAATTCCCAGCTCTTTAGCTGAACATAACATTCCATTTGACTCAACACCTCTCAGCTTGGCTTTTTTGATTTCAAAATCAGGTAATTTCGCTCCAACTAATGCGCAAGGAACTTTAATTCCCGGTCTTGCATTCGGCGCACCACAGACAATTTGTAGTTGTTTATCTAAACCCACATCGACTTTACATATGTTTAATCTATCTGCATCTGGATGTTTTTCAATACCTACTATTTCTCCTACAACTATCAATTTTGATAAACTAGATAAATTTTGAATACTATCTACTTCTAAACCTGCCATTGTTAGGGCTTCATCTAAATTGATATTTTCAATCGATTTTTCAAAAAAATCTTGAAGCCAAGCTTTAGAAAATTGCATTACTGGCCTCCAAACTGCTTTAAAAACCTTAAATCATTTGTAAAAAAAGGTCTTAGATCATTAATGTTGTATTTCAACATAACTAAACGCTCTACCCCTAATCCAAAAGCAAAGCCTTGAAAATCTTCAGTATTAACATTTACTTGCTTTAATACTTCTGGATGAACCATCCCGCACCCACCAATTTCTAACCATCCGCCATTCCAACTCATATCAATCTCAGCTGATGGTTCTGTAAAAGGAAAAAAAGAAGGTCTAAAGCGTATCGTTAAATTATCATCTTCAAAAAATTTTTGAAGAAAGTCTTGAGTTATGCCTTTAAGGTTTGCAAAATTAACATCAGTATCAACCCATAATCCTTCAACTTGATGAAACATTGGTGAATGAGTTGCATCTGAATCTACACGATAGACCCGACCAGGTGAAATAACTTTTAAAGGAGGCCTATTATCTTTCATATATCGCACTTGGACTGGGGATGTATGTGTTCTTAAAACATGATTTTTATCAATATAAAATGTATCATGCATTGCTCTAGCGGGATGTGATTCTGGAATATTTAAAGCTGTAAAATTATGATAATCATCTTCAATTTCAGGACCAGTTGCCAAATCAAAACCTATAGAGTGAAAAATATTCTCGATGCGACGCATTATTAAAGTTATTGGATGAAGACTTCCTTGCGATTGCTTATGACCTGGTAAAGTGACATCAATATATTCACTTTGCAAATTGGATAGCATTGCTTCTTTTTGAATGATATCTTTTCTGTTATTAAGCAATAATTCTATCGATTGTTTAATTTCATTAATAACAGCTCCCGCTTTGGGTTTTTCCTCATTTGATAATTTAGAAAGACCGCGCATAGCCTCTGTTAAAGTTCCACTTTTACCAACATATTTTGCTTTTGCATTATCAAGCTCTGTTAGCGTTTGACAGTCATCAAAATCTTTTTTTGCTAAATTTATTAATTCTTTTAGATGATTCATATCTCTATTCTAATAAAAAAGGAGGCAAAAATGCCTCCTTTTGAAAAAAAAATTTTAAATTAATTTCCGAGGCCTGTTTTAGCTATTTCAACAAACTTTTCAAATGCAGGCTTATCAAAAACAGCCATATCAGCTAATACTTTTCTATCAACATCAACTGATGCTTTTTTTAATCCATTCATAAATCGGCTGTAAGTTAAACCACACTCTCTTGAGCCAGCATTTATTCTAGCTATCCATAGCGCTCTAAATACTCGTTTCTTTTGTCTTCGATCACGATAAGCATACTGACCAGCCTTCATAACAGCTTGCTTAGCAATCCTGTAAACATTTTTTCGTCTTCCACGATACCCTTTTGCGGCATCAATTACCTTTTTATGTCTTGCTCTGGCTGGGACGCTTCTGTTTGCTCTAGGCATTTCTCTATCTCCTTATTGCGTTGGCATCATCGAACGAACGCGCTTTGCGTCTGAAGATGAAATAATTTCAGTGCCTCGAAGATGTCTTTTTTGTTTTGTTGTCTTCTTGGTTAAAATGTGTTGTAGATGAGATTTTGTTCGCTTGATTGCTCCACTTCCTAGGAATTTAAAGCGTTTTTTAGCACCACTCTTTGTTTTCATTTTTGGCATTTTATTCTCCTTTTTATGAAAAGTGCTTCGGCATGCCTATTAAGCCTTATCACTTTAAATTATTTTTTACTCTACTGCATCTTGCTCTTCTTTTTTCGATTCAGAAGATTTCTTTTTTTCTCCAGATTTACTCTTGGCTTTTTTAAGAGGAGCCAAAACCATAACCATTTGCCTCCCTTCCATTTTAGGAAATTGTTCACAGATAGCATAATCCTCTAAATCTGCTTCAACTCTCTTTAGTAAAGCTAAACCAAGTTGTTGATGTGCAATTTCTCTACCTCTAAATCTCAAAGTTACTTTGGCTTTATCGCCTACTGACAAAAAACGTATTAAATTTTTTAATTTAATCTGATAATCACCATCGTCAGTACCAGGCCTAAACTTAACTTCTTTAACTTGAACATTTTTTTGCTTTAAACGTGCTGCATGCATTTGTTTGCTCTGAGCATACTTAAATTTGCCAAAATCCATCAACCTACAAACTGGTGGAACTGCCTTTGGAGCAATTTCAACTAAGTCAGTATCTTGCTCTTCTGCACTTTCAAAAGCTTGCTCTAGAGATACAATTCCTAAAGGTTCGCCTTTAACTCCAACTAAACGAATCTCTTGAGCAGTAATATCGCTATTAATTCGCACATTTTTATCTAAAGCTATAGTAAATCCCCTATTTTAAAAAAATAAACCGCGGAACCAAATTATGTTTAAATCTTAGATTCAATAGCATTATTTATATGCTTTACAAAGTCTTTTATAGACATAGAACCTAAATCTTCACCTTTCTGGGTTCGCACGGCAACTTGTTCTTTTTCAACTTCTCTATCACCTAACACTAAAAGGTATGGAATCCGCTGAATGCTGTGTTCGCGTATTTTATAGGTAATCTTCTCATTTCTCAAGTCTGAATTACATCTAATGTTATTTTTAGTTAGAATATTTTGTACTTCTTTTGCGTACTTAATATGAGATTCTGCAATATTTAAAATTACCACCTGTATAGGAGCTAACCATATCGGCATTAATCCTGCATAATTTTCAATTAAAATTCCTATAAATCTTTCCATAGAACCAACAATTGCTCTATGGAGCATTACTGGTATTTTTCGCGTATTATCTTCTGCAATATACTCTGCTCCAAGTCTTCCAGGCAAATTAAAATCAAGTTGTATAGTTCCACATTGCCATAAACGACCTAAACTATCTTTTAATGTATATTCAATTTTTGGGCCATAAAAGGCACCTTCACCCGATTGAGTTGAATAATCTAAACCTGTCTCTTTCAGAGCGTCCTCCAGTGATTTTTCAGCTTTATCCCATATTTTATCTGAACCAATTCTTTTTTCAGGACGAGTAGATAAAATTACTAAGATATCTTTAAATCCAAAATCTCCATATGACTTAAATAGCATTTCATTAAAAATCTTTACCTCTTCTTTAATTTGATCTTCAGTGCAAAAAATATGTGCGTCATCTTGAGTAAAGCCTCTAACACGAAATAATCCATGCAGAGCTCCAGATGGCTCATTTCTATGGCATGAACCAAATTCAGCTAACCTTAAAGGGAGATCTCTATAACTGTGTAATTGTTTATTAAAAATTTGCACATGTCCCGGACAATTCATTGGTTTAACAGCGTATTCTCTATTTTCAGATGAAGTTGTAAACATATTCTCTTGATAAGTTTCCCAATGCCCAGACTTTTCCCAAAGATTTTTATCTAAAACTGTTGGTGTTTTAATTTCTTCATATCCATATTCCGTTAACATTTTTCGCATATATTTTTCAACTTCTAGCCAAATTGCCCAACCTTTAGGATGCCAAAAAACCATTCCAGGTGCATCATCTTGAAGATGGAATAAATCTAATTGCTTTCCTAATTTTCTATGATCACGTTTTTCTGCCTCTTCTAATTGAACCAAATGTTCATTAAGCTCTTCTTTAGTAAACCACGCAGTACCATATATTCTTTGTAACATTTCATTTTTTGAATCACCTTGCCAATATGCCCCCGCTACTTTCATTAATTTAAATATTTTTAACTTCCCAGTTTTTGAAATATATGGGCCATTTGATATATCAATAAACTTATCTAATCCATATAAAGATATCTCTTTTGAATTCTTATTTAATTCAAGAGTTTTTACTTTATAACTTTCGCCAATAGCATCAAATAAATTGATTGCCTGATTTTTTAACAAAGTCTTCTTAATAATCAAGCTATCTTTTTTAGATAACTCAATCATTTTTTTTTGAATAGTAACTAAATCTTCAGGAGTAAATGGCCTTTTATAATAAAAATCATAATAGAATCCATCGTCAGTAACTTTTCCTGTGGCGACTTGAGCATCTGGAAAAATTTCTTTTACTGCTGCAGCTAAAAGATAGTTTGTTGAATCTCTAAGAATCCCAATTCCTTCAGGACTTTTTGAAGTTATTATTGATAAGTCTGTATCTTCTTTAATTTCATATATTAAATCTACTAATTTATTTGCAACCTTTCCTGCAATGGCTGCTCGAGCTAAGCCCTCCCCAATATCAAGAGCAACGTCAGCAACTGTCACGTTGGACTTATACTTTTTAATAGATCCATCTGGTAGCTTTATATTTGGCATAAAAAATTTATATAAAAATGTTTATTTTAAAATGTTTTGTCTAATGATGATAGATATTATTAACTAAATTGGTAGGCGCGATTGGATTCGAACCAACGACCCCCACAATGTCAATGTGGTGCTCTAACCAACTGAGCTACGCGCCTTTATATTATCAAACGCGCCATTCTATCTTACCCTGAATTTCCAATCAATATTCTATCAATTTGTTTTGTTCATTCTAGATATCATTTGACGATAACCACTTTTATAATTTGGGTGCTTTAAAGAAAAATTAAGTGTCGGTAATATTTTTGATTTTAATCTTTTCCCTTTAATTTGATTAGCTTTATTCAAAACATTTAAAGGAAGTTTAAGCTGAAGCCTTATCCATTTTAAAACTTCAAATAAAGTAACAGGGTGATTATCAGTTAATAAATATAAATTCTCAATTTTTTTATTTTCAATAATTTGAAAAAAAAGATAATAAATAAAGGATACAACATCCTCTTCATGAATTCTATTCGTCCATCGGTCTTCTGTTGGCCATCTTGATAAATCTGAAGCTAGTTCCAACATATGCCGCCTCTTATCTCCGTAAATTCCTGATAGTCTTAAAATAGTAGTATTAAAATTTACATTTTTTAAAGATTTCTCTGCAGCAAACAATATCTTTCCACCGGAATCAGATGGTTTCGGAGATTCCAATTCGGATAAAAAATTATCCGAAATTTGACCATAAACTCGGGTGCTTGAAGTAAAAAATAAATGCTGAAAATTCTCTATTTTGTTCAGTATCTTAATTGTTAACATTAGCCCATCAACATAATTTTTTTGATAGCTTTTTTCAGTCTGATTATCTGAAGAGACGCAGTAAATAGCGAAATTTGGGTTTATAATTTTGATTTGATTCTCAAAATCAGCTGAAAAAATATCTAAGGGAAACATTTTAAATGGTAAGTTTTCTTTTGATAGACTTCTTCTAATACCAACTACTTCAAGAGGTAGCTCAGATAATGCTATCCCTGCTGCCTGGCCTATTTTTCCACATCCAATAATTATTAACTTTTTGATTATTTCTTCCAAATAACTTTATAAATAAAACCAGGAAAAGAAAATACTATAAAGAGACAAAATGTTATTACATAAAATTCCCATTCTTGTTGATGTATATTGCCAATATTTTCTTTTTCGATAATCATAAAAAATCCACCAATCAAGAAATAAAATATTATCAGTTCTGCAAAAATTAAAAAAAACCCTTTTTTAATTGGCTTAAAAATTAGAAAAAAAGAGTTTGTCATCCATGGAATATTAGCTAGGATCAATGAGGAAATTATGATTAACCAAAACATTTCATTATTGTAAGCTAATTTTACAAGTCATAAAACATTTATGATGGTATAGAATTACAATTTGAATTATTTTCATTATTTTTTTAAAGTCATAATATTCTATGTTTTTTGATATTCATTTACCTCATTATACTGGGCTAGTTTTAGTACTAGTGATGATTTTTTTTGGCCATGCTTTCAGAAAAAATTGGA
The DNA here is from genome assembly GCA_042094875.1 of OM43 beta proteobacterium. Lineage (GTDB taxonomy): Bacteria > Pseudomonadota > Gammaproteobacteria > Burkholderiales > Methylophilaceae > BACL14. The sequence goes on along the minus strand of JBELCI010000011.1, from coordinate 201,243 downwards.
AAAATAAAGAATATCTATGGATTTTAAAAGCTTGGATTTATGGCTTACTATCATCTATTTCTTTTTTTTTACTAGTTCTTTTGCCTCTAGATTTTCAAACATAAAGTATTTATTTTTTATTTCTTTTACATTCTAGTTCAGAAACTAAAGGATTATTAGGGTCTATATCTTTATTGCATACAAGACATTTATCTGAACCAGAAACTGCATTTAATCCTCCACAACTGCCCTTGATATTTTTACCCATTAACATTACGCCAAGAGACATCAATACTACGATTAAAGTAAAAAATATAAAAGTGATTAAAAAGGTTGTCATTGTATTTTGTTATAAATTTTATTTTTTAGTTCATTTTTTTGTATTTTATACCCATTTATGATTAATTACTAAAGCAAAAATGGAACTTCTAAGCTTTTTTTGTGCCCTACTAGTGCATTTAAACTGGTAAGCCCATAAATATTTGTTTATATAAGTATAAAAAGAAATTTTTAATTCATCAATTGCATGAACTAGAATATAATTCGTTACAAAGGTTATGCCAGACCGAATTTATATATTAGGAATATATTTTTTATGACAAACTTTTCTTTAAAGCGTGGTTTAGATATCCCTATACTAGGCTCCCCCGAACAAAAAATATATGAAGGTCCTAAGCCAAAAACTCTAGCATTAATGGGAACAGATTTTAAAGGTTTAAAGCCACAGATGTTAATTTCTGAAGGTGATAAAGTTGAAAGAGGTACCCCATTATTTTGTAATAAAGACTACCCAGATATTATTTATGTTTCACCATGCAAGGGGTATGTTCAAAGCATCAATAGAGGTGAGCGACGTGTTCTTCTTAGTGTAGTTATTGTAATTGAGGATTTATTAGATAAAGGCACAAACTATATTGAAAAACATAACAAAATCAAACCAGAGAAAGATTTTATTAAAAAGTGTCTTCTTTCAAGTGGTCTATGGTCTTCTTTTTTAACTAGGCCCTACTCTAAAGTTCCTACCCCACATTCTGAACCATCTTCGATTTTTATTACAGCTATGGATACCGAGCCTTTAAGCCCTGATGCCGAAATAATTATTAATAACAATTTTGATGCATTCAAAGAAGGTATTAAGAAAGTTTCTTTCTTAACAAAAGGAAAGGTTTTTATTTGTAAAAAAATGGGAAGTAAAATTAATTTAGAAAACTTTGAAACACATTCATTTGATGGTCCTCACCCTGCAGGTTTAGCTGGCACTCATATGCATTTTTTAGATCAACCAAGTATAACAAAGACAGTTTGGTCTGTTGGCTATCAAGATATTATTGCAATAGGAAAACTATTCCTTACTGGCTTTTTAGATATAGAAAGAATTGTTTCTATTTGTGGGCCTTTAGCAAAAACACCTAGGCTTATCAAAACATGTATGGGAGCCTCTTTGGATGATTTATTAAAAAACGAATTATTAAATGATGACCCATGCAGAGTAATTAGTGGTTCTGTTTTATCAGGAAGTATTGCTGAAGACGAATTATCTTTTCTTGGAAGATATTCAAGGCAAATTACACTAATAAAAGAAGATACGGAAAAAATATCATTTGGTTGGATTAAGCCACAACCAAATAAATTCTCAGTAATGCCTGTTTTAATTTCAGCTTTTAAATCTTCTAAATTATTTAATCTAACTTCTAATTTGAATGGTGGAAGAAGAGCAATGGTCCCCACAGGTGTCTTTGAGACATTAATGCCTCAAGACTTTTTACCAACTCAATTACTTCGCTCATTGATTGTAATGGATACTGACGTTGCTCAATCTCTTGGAGCGCTTGAATTAGATGAAGAAGATCTTGCGTTAGTAACATTTGCTTGCCCAGCTAAATATGAGTACGGCGCTGCCTTAAGAGACAGTTTACAAAAAATTGAAAAGGAAGGTTAAGAATGGCGTTTCGTAAATTCTTTGATTCTATAGAGCCAAATTTTGAAAAAGGTGGTAAATACGAAAAATTTTATCCGCTTTTTGAAATGGTTGAAACAATTTTCTATACAAGTAGCACAGTAACTAAAGCTGCTCCTCATGCTCGAAGTTTTGTAGATATGAAAAGAATAATGACATATGTAATTATTTCTTTAATTCCTTGCATTTTATGGGCATTTTATAATACAGGTCTTCAAACAAATCTAGCTTTAGAAAAATTAAACCCATCCGACTTTGCAGGTTGGAGAATATGGTTACTACAATTATTTGGAATACCTCTAAACTCAAGTAGTATTTTCGCTAATATGGCTCATGGTGCTCTGTACTTTTTACCTATTTATATAATGACATTGGTTGCTGGCGGTCTATGGGAAGTTTTTTTTGCGACAACCAGAGGCCACGAAGTAAACGAAGGTTTTTTAGTTTCATCCATGTTGTTTTCACTAACATTACCAGCAACAACACCGCTTTGGATGGTTGCATTAGGTATCTCATTTGGGGTTGTTGTAGGAAAAGAAGTTTTTGGTGGAACAGGGAAAAATTTCTTAAATCCTGCACTAACCGGCAGAGCATTTTTATATTTTGCTTACCCTGCTTATATGTCTGGTGATTCAGTCTGGACACCAGTTGATGGTGTTTCATCAGCAACTTCATTAGGTATTTCAGCTTCCGAAGGATATGAATCTCTTGTGGGTTATGGAATTACATGGTCAGATGCATTTTTTGGCACAATCCAAGGTTCGCTAGGAGAAACATCGACCTTGGCATGCATAATTGGCTTATGTTTTTTACTTGCAACTAGAATAGCTAACTATCGAATGATAGTTGGCTGCTTGGTTGGTATGATAGTATTTTCCTCTTTTTTAAATTGGATTGGATCTGACACAAATCCAATGTTCAGTATGCCATGGTATTGGCATCTCGTAATAGGTAGCTACGCTTTTGGGCTAGTTTTTATGGTTACAGAGCCAGTTTCTGGAAGCCATACAAATACGGGACGATATATTTATGGAGCTTTAATAGGTTTTATGGTAATAATGATAAGAGTACTAAATCCAGCATTTCCAGAAGGAATGATGCTTGCAATATTATTTGGGAATGTATTTGCTCCTCTCATTGATCATTTTGTTGTTAAAGCAAATATTGTCAGACGGAGGGTAGCACTCAATGTCTAGTGAAAAAAATAATATTTTTTCTAAATTTAAAAATTTACCGATTGATAGCATTCCCAAAACTATACTTGTTGCAATAACGCTTTGCCTTTTTTGTTCAATGATAGTTTCTTTAGCGGCTGTGAAACTTAAATCAATTCAGCAAGAAAATCAAGTTCGTGATAAACAAAAAAATATATTACAAGTTGCAGGGCTATATTCTGAAGGTATCAACATAGAAGAAGCTTTTGGCTCATTTGAGCCAAGAATCGTGGATATTGAAAGTGGTTTATTCACGGATAAATTTAATCCAAAAACCTTCAATGACCTTAAAGCATCATCAAACCCATTACTAAGTGTAGCCCTTAAAGATGATCCGGCATCTATCGGAAGAAGATCAAATTATTTAACTGTTTACTTATTAAAAAATAACGATGGAACTATCGATAAATTAATCTTACCAATACATGGGTATGGATTATGGTCGACTTTATATGGGTTTGTTGCTTTAGAGGAAGATACCAATGAAATTTTTGGCCTTCAATTTTATAAACATGCAGAAACTCCAGGTTTAGGAGCTGAAGTAGATAATCCAAAATGGAAAGCTCAATGGAAAGGCAAAAATCTTAGGGATAAAGATGGAAGATTAATGATACAGGTAGCAAAAACTCCTGGTCCAAGCAAGTACCATATAGATGCAATTGCAGGCGCAACTCTAACTTCTAATGGAGTTAACAGTTTAGTAAGGTTTTGGGTAGGTGAAGCAGGATTTGAAAAATTTCTTAATAATTTTAAAAATGGAACGACTTAATGTCACAAACTAGAAAAAAACTTCTTGTAGATCCTCTTGTAGACAATAATCCTATCGCTCTTCAAGTTTTAGGAATTTGTTCTGCGTTAGCTGTAACGTCATCATTAAAAGTTGCATTTGTTATGTCTCTTGCAGTTATTGCAGTTACTGGTTTTTCATCTTTTTTTATATCAATTTTGAGAAACCATATTCCTACTTCTATTAGAATTATTGTACAAATGACAATCATTGCTTCTTTAGTTATTGTTGTGGATCAAATACTAAAAGCCTATGCATATGAAATATCTAAAACCCTATCTGTTTTTGTTGGTTTAATTATTACAAATTGCATTGTCATGGGCAGAGCAGAGGCTTTTGCTATGAAAAACACACCTATTGATTCATTTGTTGATGGTATTGGTAATGGCTTAGGTTATGGTTTGTTATTAATGTGTGTTGGCGTGGTTAGAGAATTATTTGGATCAGGCTCACTATTTGGAATTGTAATATTAAATCCAGTAAGTGATGGTGGATGGTATGTACCAAATGGTTTATTGTTACTTCCTCCATCAGCTTTTTTTATAATAGGTTTTTTAATATGGGGTTTAAGAGTTTGGAAAAAGTCCCAAGTTGAAAAGCCTGAATTTAAAATTCAAACGGTTGAGGATCATTAATGGAGGCCTTAATTTCATTGGCAATAAAAGCTATTTTCGTTGAAAATCTAGCCTTGTCTTTTTTTCTGGGTATGTGCACTTTTATTGCAGTATCCAAAAAAATAACTACTGCAATAGGTTTGGGTATCTCAGTAATGGTTGTTCAATCAATTACAGTGCCAGCGAATAACTTAATTCTTACCTATCTATTAAAGCCTGGCGCTTTAAGTTGGGCAGGTTTTTCTGAAGTAGACCTTACATTCCTTGGTTTAATTTCATATATAGGCGTGATTGCTGCATTAGTTCAGATACTAGAAATGGTTTTGGATAAGTACTTCCCTCCACTCTACAATGCTTTGGGTATTTTTCTACCTCTAATAACTGTAAACTGCGCAATTTTAGGTGGTTCTTTATTTATGGTTGAGAGAGACTATAATTTTTCCGAGGCCTTAACATACGGGGTATCTTCTGGTTTTGGGTGGGCTTTAGCAATTACTGCAATGGCAGGGGTTAGAGAAAAACTAAAATACAGTGATATACCTGAAGGATTACAAGGGCTCGGTATAACTTTTATTACAGCTGGTCTGATGTCAATGGCATTTATGTGCTTTTCTGGTGTTAAATTATAAGGAATTTTTATGGATACTTTTATTCTTGGAGTTACGCTTTTTACTTTAATAGTATTAGCCTTGGTGACAATAATTATTTTTGCTAGAAGTAAATTTGTATCATCTGGTGAAGTAAATATCACTATTAATGGCGAAAAAAAAATAAAAGTTCCTACGGGTGGAAAGCTATTGCAGTCATTAGCTGCAGAAAAATTATTTGTACCTTCTGCTTGCGGAGGCAGTGGAACCTGTGCTCAATGTAAAGTTAGAATTCATACTGGAGGAGGCTCTATTTTACCAACTGAAGAAGATTTTATCAGTAAGAAAGATGCATCTTGTGGGGATAGACTTTCATGCCAGGTAGCTGTTAAACAAGATATGGAAATCGAGGTTCCTGAGGAGGTTTTTGGAGTTAAAAAATGGCAATGTAAAGTTTTAAGTAATGATAATGTTGCTACATTTATAAAAGAATTGATTTTAGAATTACCAAAAGGAGAAGATGTAAATTTTAAGGCAGGTGGCTATATTCAAATTGAAGCTCCAAAACATCAACTATCTTATAAAGAGTTTGATATCGCAAAAGAATATCATGAAGATTGGGATAGATTTAAGATATGGGATGTAAATTCTTCAGTTGATGAGCCAATTGAAAGAGCATATTCAATGGCAAATTATCCGGCCGAAAAAGGAATCGTAATGCTTAATGTCAGAATTGCTACACCTCCACCTGGAACATCAGGAATACCAGCAGGAAAGATGTCTTCTTATATATTTAACTTAAAAAAAGGTGACAAAGTAATAATTTCAGGGCCTTTTGGGGATTTTTTCGCACGTGAAACAAAAAAAGAAATGGTATTTATAGGCGGTGGAGCGGGAATGGCACCAATGAGAAGTTTAATTTTTGACCAAATGAAAAGAATTAAAACAAATCGTAAGGCATCGTTTTGGTATGGCGCTCGATCTAAAAAAGAAATGTTTTATAGTAAAGATTTTGAAAAACTACAAAAAGAAAATGAAAATTTTTCATGGCATGTGGCTTTATCAGATGCACTTCCGGAAGATAAATGGAAAGGTCATACTGGATTCATACATAACGTATTATATGATCAATATTTAAAAGATCACCCTGCGCCCGAAGACTGTGAATACTATTTATGCGGTCCACCTATAATGAACGTATCAGTTATAAATATGTTGATAGATTTAGGTGTTGATAGAGAAGATATTATGCTTGATGATTTTGGTGGCTAACAAAAGTATTCACCATGCTCGCTCATAAGCAAAAACTTGTAATTCTGCAATTAATTCTTTCTGATAATTAATCATTTCTTTAACCAGATCACCTTGAGAAACCATACCTATAACTTTACCTCCATCTATTACAGGCAGATGTCTAATTCTTTTTTCAGTCATAATTTGAAGGCCTTTATCAAACTTATCTTTTGCTGAGAGTGTTAATACTTTTTTGGTCATGATCTCTTCAACTCGTGTCTCCTTAGAAGATTTTCCTTCTAAAATGATCTCACGAGCATAATCTCTTTCTGAAATAACCCCAACCATCTTTGAACCATTCATAACTATTAATGCTCCGATCTTATGTTTAGCCATAATAGTAAGCGCATCAATAACAGGCTTCTTTGGTTCAACTGTTAAGAGTTCTTTTATATCTTTTTCATTTATTATTTCTATTAATGTTCTAGTATTTGTAGTTCTTTTTTTCATTTTATGATGTTTTAGTATTTAAATATTCAGAATAACCATTTTTTAGCAATTTCGCAAAATTAAATTAACTTAATTTCTTTAAATTTTCTAGGCTTAGATATAGCTGCTTAATGATCTTACTATTGAAGAAATAACATTATCCCAATTATTAGTTTCTTTTTGTCTAAACAAAGTTGCTGAAGGGTACCATGGACTATCAATTCTATCTATCATCCAACGGTAATCCGCCACATAAGGTAACAAAACCCACAAAGGTTTATTTAACGCTCCTGCAAGATGCGCCACAGAAGTGTCAACTGATATTACTATATCCATTTCAGAAATTAATACTGCTGTATCTGAAAAATCCTCAATTAGTTCGTGAAAATCATAAATATTATTTGATTGAAATAAATAATCTTTATCTATATCCCGTATTTTTTTTTGTAAAACATAAAAATCTAAAGGTAAATCAAACAAAGGTGAGAGCTGGCTAAGTATTAAACTTCTATTAAAATCCGTCTCCTTATTTTGAGCGCCTGACCAAACTATACCTACCCTAACCCTCTTTTTATTAATCAGCTTTGACCTCCAGAAATTCAATTTTCCGGAATCTATATTTATGTAAGGTGAAATTGCTGGAATATTATGAATATTCGTTCCAAATGCAAGAGGTAAACTCATTATTGGGCAATAAAAATCAAACTCTGGAAGAGGCTCCCCTTTAGAAATAATAATATTTGATTCATTTTGATTTTTAATTAATGAAGTTAATTCTTTTGGAGTTTCAATAATAATCTTTGCACCAAGCTTTTCTACTAAAATGCAATATCTGTAAAATTGTATAAAATCTCCAAAACCCTGCTCTGATAATATTAGTATGGTTTTATTTTTAATAGACTCGTTACCTAACCATAAAGGCTTTTTAAAATCACGAAATTCTTTTTTTTGAGGGCCTTTCCATCTCCATTCAAAAAGCCTCCATCCTTCTTCGTAATCTCCTAGCAATAATTTTAAAAGGGCAATATTGTTAAAAGCATCAGCATAATTGGGATCTATTTTTACAGCCTTTTCGTAATTTTTAATAGCTTCATCAAATCGACTTAGCTCAGTTAGAACATTTCCTTTATTATTGTGAGCAATTGCATGATTTGAATTGAATTTTATAGCAAGGTCAAAATTTTTAAGGGCCTCTATTGGATTCATAAGGATTGATAAAATAACACCACGATTAACATATGCCTCTTCAAAATCAGGCCTTATTTTAATTACCAAGTCATAGCTTCTTAATGCTTCTTCGTAATTTTTTAATTTTGTGAAAATTAAAGCTTTGTGAAAGTAAGCTTCTGCATTATTTTTATCTATACTAATAATTTCATCATAAATAAGTAAGGCTTTAACTAAATCATTAGGCTTTGAATAATTTTTTGCTTTTGAAAAAAGTTCTTTAACATTTATTGATGATTTGTTAGTAGTCAAAATTATCTTTAGATCTATAAAATTTTTTAAATGAAAATTTAATATACATTCAATTATAATAGGTAAAATTATTATTTTGAATTGTAATATTCCAACTTATGAAAAAAGCAATTAATACACTCCCAAAGCCATTCAACTTTATGTTAGAAAATTACAATTATTGTAAAAATAATTTACCTCCAAATCAAAAAAGTGGTCATTGGGATATCTTTCCTGAAGATTATGAAAAATCAATTGAGCAAATAGATGCTTGGAAAACATTTTTAAGAAATCCACTATCTCTAGGTTTTAACGATTCTTTAATACCTTATGATAACGCAAGATTTAGTCCTGATAAGAAATATAATGGTATTGATCCTTGGCAAAGAAGAAAAGAACATAATTATGAAATACTTATTGAAGAAAATATTACAAACCCAAAAGAACAAGAAAATATAATTGCAGTTATCAATTTAATTTTCTCAATATGTGGTTCTGATTTTACCTTAAATAATATTGAAAATGAGATAGGCTCTCCTCAAAAATATTTACTTAGTTATAAATCAAAAAATTTTTATTGTAATGCCCATGACTTATCAAATATTTACTATTTTTGGCAAATATCAAGAACTGCAGATGTATTTCTAAAAAGTGAATCACCTGTAATAGCAGAAATTGGAGCAGGTTATGGAGGTATTATTTCAAAAGCTAAAAAAAAATATCCAAAAGCACGTTTTGTTATTTTTGATCTTCCTGAATTGTCTGCTGTTCAAACATTTTATATTTACAATGCTTTCCCTAAATCCAAATTTTTTTATTTAAAAGATCTTATTGAAAGGGGTGATAAAATATTTAATGAAGAATTTGATTTTATGATTCTTCCTGGCTGGATGATTAATAAAGTTCCAGACAAATATTTTGATTTAATAATAAACATGAGGTCTATGATGGAAATGTCATTTGAAATTATTAACTTTTATTTCAAACATATTCATAGAACAGCAAAGAATGGAAGTTTATTTGCTTGTTTCAATAGATACCATAAAAAATCTCATAGTGAAGAAAATATAATAATGAAGAATTACCCTTTTGATGAATTTTGGATTCCAGTAATCTCGCAAACATCAATTTATCAAAATCATATTCATGATCTTATATTAAAGAGACAAGAAAATAAGAGTGAATTTCATATTCGAGAAATTTTAAAGTCTCTCCCGCCATTTTAATTAATCTAAATTTTGGAGATTTTTCTTTATTTTTTTAAATAAATCTGTCCAAGCAACATTCTCTTCTTGCCTATAAATTTTAACTGAATCATACCAAGGGCTATCATTTCTACTTACCATCCACCCCCACCATGAACCATAAGTAAGAAGAACATGGACTTCTTTTCCAAGAGCTCCACTTAATTGACAAGTAATATTATCGACTGAAACAACAGTATCGCATGCTTGAATTAAAGAGGTGAGTCCATCAATATCATTAAAATTATCGACTTTATCATATGAAATGATATCTATTCCTAATTCTCTTTTAACTTCTTTAATTTCATTTTTTGTATCGCCATACTGTAAATTAACAAATGAATAGCCATCTAAGGCTAACATTTGAATGAACTTTTTAAGTGATAATGTTTTATGAATTCCAGTTTTTGGACTAACACTCCTCCAACTGATGCCACAAATTTTATTTTCTTTTGGAATCAAAGACAAAATATCTTTTTTAATTTCTGCGGTTCTAAATTCATCATCTTTTAAAAAACCAAAACGAGAACTATCGAAATCCTTTTCTTCGGTTCTAAAATATTTACATAAGCTTCCCATAGCAATGTGCTCATCATAATCAACTGGCACAGGTTTATTTTCAGCATAAAAGGAACAAAGATGGCCAAAGGATCTTGTAAGGAGGGGTATCAGACGCGGGTCAACTTGAACCATAAAACTCTCACACTTTTTATTAACTTCATTAAGTAAGGCACTATACATTACTTGATCTCCAACACCCTGCTCTCCCCAAACCAATACTTTACATTTTCTACTTCCATCCCACTCTTGGCGATTGGTTTTTAATTTTAGTGAAAAGGGCTTTTCTAAATTCCATCTTGACTCAAACAAATTCCATCCGTTCTTAAAATCACCAAATAATAAAAGTAATGTTGCTTTTGCGAATTTATATTTTGCGAAATTAGGTTCGAGCTTAATAGCTTCATCAAAACTATGTTTAGATAAATCAAAATTTCTTGATTGCATCGCAGCAACTCCAAGATTAAAAAATGCTAATGAAAAATTTGGTTTAATTTTAATTGCATTCTTTGCAGCAATAATAGCTTCATCAAATTTTCTAAGATTTTCAAGTGTATTAGCTTTATTACAAAAAGCATCTGCATTTTTGGGATTAAGTTTAATAGATTTTTCATAGCTATCTAAAGCTTTTTTAAATTCAAATTGCTCACTAAGGACATTAGCCTGATAAAAATATACATCTGCATTATTTGGTGAAATTTTTAGGGCTTGGCTACATACTAATAAACTCTTTTCTAAATCTCCATTCAATCTCAAAACATCAATTTTTTTTATATATGCTTTTATATTATCCGGTGATAGTTTTATTGCTTCCTCGTAACATGAAATTGCTCTTTCATATTCATTTAATGGTACATAACAATCCCCGCCAATAATATATAAAATCGGATCATTAGGAAAATCATGAGTAAGGTTATCTAGAGCTAATAATGCTTTTTTAAAATTACCTTCAAAATAAGATTTATAAACAATAGCTAAATCATTCTCTGAAGCTTTTAATTTATTTATATCGGCTGTCATTTATTTTGCTTCAATATTTTTAATTTTAAGGCCCTCATGAAAACTATCATAAGCTTGAATATATCCAGATTCAATATTCTTTGCGTATTCACCGATATCATATACTGGAGATGATGTGACATTTAAAATAAGTTTATCTTTGATTTGTTTTAAGTGCTCAGGATTTTTTGCCAATTTAATAGCTAAGGTTTCGTAATCTTTTTCAGATGAGGTTATTAATTCTGATAGATCTAAATTATTTAGAATACTTGATGCAACTCGGTTAGAAAATGATGTTCCTTTCAATGTAACAACTGGTATACCTGCTCTAAGAAAATCACTTGCAGTGCTTTGAGCGCCATATGGAAAGCAATCTAAAAAGATGTCAGCTAATCTTATCTTTGCATGGTGGTCTTCTCTAAAAGGCTCTTTTGATGAAAAAATTAATCTTTCTTGATTCATACCTAATTTTTTACATTCATTCCTTAAGTTTTTGATTGTTAACTCAGAAAATCCAGGAAACCATAAAACACTCCCATCTATAACGGAAAGCAATCTAATCCATAATTTAAAAATTTCTGGGGTAATCTTCCAACTATTATTAAAGCAACAAAATACAAAAGCAGACTTAGGTAATCCTTCTGTTTTTCTTGAAAATATTCTCTTACTTGGTCCAATATGACTTTCATTAGGCTGATAGCAATTTGGTAAATAAATAATCTTTTCTGAGTAATGCTGTTGCAATTCGTTAGGAATAACAAATTTATCTGCAATATTATAGTCAATATAATCAGCGCCAGTTGTCCCTGGGTAGCCTAAAAAGTTAATTTGAATAGGAGCTGCTCGCATAGCGAAGATGCCTGGTCTTGAATTTTTTGTATGGCCTCCTAAATCAATTGCAATATCAATATTTTTATCCCTTGCCATATTCGCAATATCTTGATCAGAAAAATTCTCAACATGTATAAATTCATCAAAAGATTTTTCAATTCTTGTTCTTATTTCACTATCCATTTTTTTTGTAAGAGAAAAGCAAAATAATTTGAATTTTGATTTATCATGTTTTTCAAATAATTCATTTACTAAATATGCTACAGGGTGGTCACTTAGATCACCTGAAAAATAACCTATTTTTATTTTTTTATTTTTTGGGTATTTTTTAATTGGGCCAAGTGAGTTATTAAATGGAAATCTATCTTCAACAAATAATTCAGCTGCAAGCTTCTGAATAGCTGGATCCCCAGAAAAAGCGCATGATGCCAAAGGGACAGCAACATGTTTTTTTTCTTTTATACTTTTATTGATAAATTTTAAATCATGATCAAAATTATTCCAATTACAAATAATATTTTTAGTATGAAAGCATTCACCAAAAGCATATTTATAATCTTTTTCAACTCCTAATGCATTTTCAAAAGACAGTATTGCTTGATCAAGCTCTCCTTCTTGAATCTGAGCATATGCTTTTAAAACATAAGCTTCTGCTTTATGTGAATCAAATATATTTGCTTGGTTATAATAAGTAAGACCTTCTTTATTCTTTCCCATTTCAAAACATAATTGTCCAAGATTACAGTAGAGCTCATAATCCGGATGAATCTGAATTGCTTTATTAAGACAAAAATATGCTTGGTCATATTTTTTTGATTCTTTAAAAATATAGCCCATATGTTTATAAACTTTTGGATGTTCTGGATTTATTTCAAGAACTTTTTTATATGCTATTAGGGCTTCATCAACTCGACCTAAATTTTTAAGAAGAACCCCACACGTAATATATAAATCAGCATTATCTGTATCAATTTTGATTGCTTGTTGATAAAAATATAATGAATCCTCTAACTTACCTTCAAAATTTAATAATTCTGCTTTATTAATATATGCATCAATATCATTGGGACTTAAGTCAATAATTTTTTGATAACACTCTATTGATTCACTTAATCTATTTAATTGTTTTAGGGTAATTGCTTTTCTTATATAGGCTTTTAAATATGTTGGGTCCAATGCAATAGACTTATCAAAAAATATTAATGCTTCATCTAATTTGTTATTTAAAGAAAGTGCGATTCCTAAATCTACTAGTACCAATGGTTGTTTTGCATTAATTTTCAAAGATTTTTTTAATAGATTGATTCCATCAGAAAGATTCTTCTTTCTTAATTCTATTTGAGCTAAAAGATTAATAAGGGGAAATTCATTTGGAAAATCTTTTTCTGCTTTTCTGAGAATCACATAAGCTGACTCAAAATCATTATCCTTTATATATTTTAATGACTCTTTAAATATTTCTTCAGGATTAGTAAGATTTTTTTTAGTGGCCATTATGTTATTAATTTAAAAATTAAAAAAATATTATATGGTGCCGTCGGAGAGACTCGAACTCTCACGACTTTCGTCACTACCCCCTCAAGATAGCGTGTCTACCAATTCCACCACGACGGCAAATTTATTAGTCATGTTAGTTTGGAATATCTTGACTTACTGAATTTGACTCATTTTTGTCTTGAGTATTATTATTTAATTCAGAATTTTCAATTGCAATACTTGTTGTTGTCGATGCTTCATGTTTACTGCTTGCAATAAATGCTAAAGCAATACTTGTGCAAAAAAATAAAGTTACGCTAATTGATGTAGCACGTGTTAAGAAATTTGAAGATCCTTGGACACCAAATACACTTCCTGAATTTCCTCCCCCAAAAGCTGCTCCTGCATCAGCACCTTTTCCATGCTGAACCAAAACAAGCCCGATAACTGCAATACTAACAATAACGTGAATGATTAAAATTAAATTTTCCATATTAAAAATGACCTATTAAAGATTTATTTATTTACCATTTTCTGCTGCAGAACAAATATGACTGAATTCATCAAAATTTATTGATGCTCTTCCAATTAATACGCCATCCAAGCTCTCAGAAGCAAACAATTGTAACGCATTTTTTGGGTTTACGCTTCCACCATAAATAATATTAAAATTTTTAAATTCTTTTTTATTATTTTCACAAATAAGATTTCTTATAAAAATACACATTTTATTAGCTTGTTCTGGTGAAGCAGCCATATCGGACCCAATTGCCCATATTGGCTCATATGCAATAATAGAATTTTCAAAGATCTCATTACCAAAAATTTTAATAATAGTTTTAATTTGTGATGAAACTACACTTTCCATAATACCTGCTTCTCTCTCTATCAGGGTCTCTCCAACACATAAAACCGGTATCATTTTATATTTTTTAATTTTTTCAAATTTAGCTGCAATATTTTCGTCAGATTCACAATAAGCAGTACTTCGCTCAGAATGTCCAACGATTACATATTTAGCACCAAATTCTTCTAACATCTTTGCGCTAACTTCACCTGTATGTGGGCCATTTTCAAACTTAGCAACATTTTGCCCCCCCCAATTAATATTGGTATTTTGTAGAAATTTTTGTGCCTGAAACAAATATGGGTAAGGTAAGCACAAACCAATTTTTAAATTTTCAAATTTATTAAAATTAATTTGAATTTTTTTCAAAAAAGATTCATTAAAATTTAAAGAACCATTCATTTTCATATTAGCTATTATTATCTTTTTTTTATCTAATCTCATTTTGACTCATAATAATTAATTGTATTAAAGATTTATTATTAAATTCGTTAATTTCTAAAGTATAAATAATCTCTATTCTATCAGCCAATTCATTCGAAAAATTGAAAAAAATTGCTTCGTATTGACCATTAATATTTTCTAAAATAGATTTATTATGTTTTTTTGCGATAATTTCTTGGCTAATAACATCAAAAACACCAAAAAAGACTGGTGCTGGAAAACCTTGTCCCCATATTTGAGAATTAATTTCTTTTATAGTCTCAATGTTCATATACTCTTTTGGAATCGCTTTATCATTTTCTATAATAATTTTTAAATCATTTGGAGATAAATACTTTTCTGCAATCAATTCAAACTCAGAACAAAAAAGAGGAAAATCTTCTTTTCTGATACTTAATCCTGCAGCCATAGCATGACCTCCAAAAGTAATAATCAAAGAAGGATTTTTTTTGCTTATTAAATCAAGCGCATCTCTTAAATGAAAGTTGGGAATAGATCTTCCTGATCCTTTTAAATTACCAGCTTCATCTTGTGCAAAAATTATTGTTGGACGAAAATATCTTTCCTTAAGTCGCGACGCTACTATTCCTATAACTCCCTGATGCCATTGTTTATCAAATAATGAGATTGAATATGTGTTGTTTATTGAATGATTATCGAGAATGGAAAATGCTTCTTTTTTCATTTTATCTTCAATAATTTTTCTCTGTTGATTGATAATATTTAATTTATTAGCATATATCGTTGCTTCGTTTTTATTTTTTGCAATTAAACATTTTATGCCTATACTCATATCACTTAATCTTCCTGCTGCATTTATTTTTGGGGCAATTAGATAAGATAAATCTGATGTTTTAACATCTGTAAACTTTTTTTTACTTAAATTTAAGATTGCCTCAATACCAAAATTACAACTGCCACTTCTAATTTTTTTTATTCCAAAATTTACAAGAACTCTGTTATTAAAATCAAGTTTTACTAAATCTGCTATTGTTCCTAATGCAACTAAATCAATCAAATCACCGAGAGAAGGTTCGGCCATTTTATAATCATTATCATAATTTTTTTTATTTCTTATTTCAGATCGGACTAAAATTAAAACATAAAAAATTACACCTGCGCCACATAAATTTTTACTAGGAAATTTACATGATAATTGATTTGGATTAACTATAAATTTTGTATCGGGAAGTTTGTCGCCTGGTAAATGATGATCAGTTATTACAACATCAATACCATAAGTATTTGCTTTTTTAACTCCTTCTATACTAGCAATTCCATTATCAACAGTTAAAATTAGCCCCGGATTTTTTTTATATGCTAAATCTACAATATCTGGAGTTAATCCATAACCATATTTAAATCTATTGGGCACAATAAAATCTACGTTAGCTCCAAATTTTTTTAAACCGAGAAATGCACATGCTGTAGCTGTTGCTCCATCTACATCGTAATCGCCGATAATAATAATTTTTTCTTTTCTATTTATTTTATCAATTAACAAATTTGCTGCATCTTTTCCAGATTTTAACAAATCGGGTGAGATCAATTTGTCGAAAGAATAATCAACATCTTGAATAGATTTAATATCTCTTGCAGCAAATAAATTGGATAGTACTGGATTAGTACCATTTTTAATAAACGAATTAAAAATTTTTGAATCTACATTTTTTTCTTTATGAAGCATTTAGATATTTTCTTTTTATATCTTTTTTAAATTCAATAAATTTTTCAAATTTTAATTTAATATCCCTAAATATATTAAAAGACCAAAATAAAGTAACGCAAAGAAAGCAATGATAAAAAAAACATATAGTAGTGTTTTGTAAATTTTGGTAAGTAATTTCTTTATATCTTTTAAATCTTCTTCCATATATTTGAGTGTAATTTAATTAAAACTATTTTGGTGCCCGGGGCCGGAATCGAACCGGCACGACCGTAAAGTCGAGGGATTTTAAGTCCCTTGTGTCTACCAATTTCACCACCCGGGCAAATTAGATATTTTATCATTACTTTTAACTATAATTTAAAAGTGGAGGCGCGTGCCGGAATCGAACCGGCGTCTAAGGCTTTGCAGGCCTCTGCATAACCACTTTGCTAACGCGCCAATTTCTCTTAAATTTAAATTGGGAAACTTTGTTTCCCTATTTAAATTGGAATTGGAGCGGGAAACGAGGTTCGAACTCGCGACCTATACCTTGGCAAGGTATCGCTCTACCAGCTGAGCTATTCCCGCATTGAGAAGGCAGTATTTTAGCTTCTTTTTACAACCTGTCAATCTTGTTCAATACTCTTTCTTAAAAATCTTTTTGTTCTTTTATTATCTTAAAAGCTATTTTTAAATAATAAATCATAGATATTATTGTCAAAAAAGCAGCAATGTAAATTAATATTTTCCCTAACAATGCAATAGGTAAAAATAAAATATTGTCGTAATAAAGCAAAAATAATATTGCAATCATTTGCATTGTTGTTTTAACTTTACCAATAAATGCAACAGCTATACTACCTGATTTTCCAAGCGTAGCCATCCATTCCCTAAGTGAACTAATTGTAAATTCTCTTGCAATAATAATAAAAGCAATGATTGAATCTAATCGGCCTATCTGCACCAATAAAATTAATGCAGCTATAACAATTAATTTATCTGCTACTGGATCAATAAAGGCCCCAAAGCTTGAAGTTTGATTCAATTTTCTCGCTAAATAACCATCTAACCAGTCTGTAATAGCAGCAAGTAAAAATATCAAAGTTGCTACCAAATTTTTATGGTAAGCGGATAAAGTATTATCTGATAGGTAAAAAACCAATATAAGACATGGAATTAGAGCGATTCTTAGTAAAGTAAGGCCATTTGGTATATTCAACATCATAATTTTCAAATCCTAATGAAAAAAATTAAATACTTTTTCAGCAATTTTATTACTTATACCTTCTACATGCATAAGTTCTTCAATTGTCGCATTTTTTACTCCAGCTAAACCGCCAAAATAAACTAATAAACTTTTTCTTTTTTTTAATCCAATACCCTCAATTTCTTCAATTTTAGATGTAATTCTAGCCTTATCCCTTTTAGCTCTGTGTCCTGTTATTGCAAATCTGTGAGCTTCGTCTCTGATGTGTTGTATTAAATGAAATCCCAAATTATTTTTATCTATATTATCCAAAACTAATCCATTTGATATAAATAATTTTTCAGTACCTGGTTTTCTTGATGGCCCTTTGGAAACACCAACAAGAAGAATATCAACAACACCAAGATCCTGCATTATTCTCTTAGCTGAACTTAACTGACCTTTTCCTCCATCAATTAAAATAATGTCTGGTTTCCTTAGGTCCTCAGAAATAATTTTTTTATATCTTCTTTCTAAAACCTGTCGCATCGCATCATAATCATCTCCAGGTTGAATATCTTTAATGTTATATTTTCTGTAATCTTTATTTTGCATAGTATTATTATCAAAAACCACACAAGATGCGACAGTATCCTCACCCATAGTATGACTTACATCGAAACATTCAATTCTATTTATTTGTTCTGGAAGGTTTAAAAGTTTTCGAAATGCTTTTACCCTATTAACCTTACTTGCATGTTCATTCTCTTTCTGTTTTAAAGCTATTTTGGCATTTTTACTTGCCATTGTAAGCCATAGCTTTTTATCACCCACAATTTTAGAAATAATTTTAATTTTTGGATAATTTTTTAATTGAAAAAAATTGTTTATAAGATTTTTATCAAAATTTTTCTCAACAACAAGAACAGGTGGTGGTGTTTTTTGATCATAGTATTGAGTTAAAAATACTTCAATAATATTTTCAATATTTTGCGCTACTGAATTTTTAGGAAAAAAACTTTTATCTCCAAGATGCCTTCCCCCTCTAATCATAACTAAATTAACACATACTTGACCTAAATCCTCTGCTACAGCAATTATATCTGCATCATTTTCACTAAAATCACTTACAGATTGCTTTAGCCTTACCTGCCTTAAGCTTTGTATTCTATCTCTAAACATAGCGGCTCTTTCATATTCAAATTCCTCAGAGCTCTTATTCATTCTTTTTGTTAAGTCGCCTATTACTTCAGTTTCTTTTCCTTGTAAAAATAGTACCGCTTGTTTTATATCATTTTGATAGCTATTTTCATCAATTAAGTCAACACATGGCGCTGTACATCTTTTAATTTGATGCTGTAAACAAGGCCTAGTTCTGTTGTTAAAAACAGAATCTTCACATGTTCGCAGCATAAATACTTTTTGAAGTAACTGTATACTTTGTCTAACTGCGTTGGAATTTGGAAAAGGTCCAAAATATTGATTTTCTTTCTTTTGTGATCCACGATGAAACATTAATCTTGGAAACTTATCACCTGTAATCATTAGATAAGGATATGATTTATCATCTCTAAAAATAACGTTGTAACGAGGTAAAATTTTCTTTATTAAATTATTTTCAAGAATTAGTGCATCAGCCTCTGTATTAGTTACTGTAAACTCAATAGAATTAATATTCCCAATCATAAGCCTTGTTCTTGGACTAGATTGTTTTTTTACAAAATATGAAGCAACCCTTTTCTTTATATTTTTAGCTTTACCAATGTAAATTACTTCCATTTTGGAGTTTATCATTCGATAAACTCCTGGAAGATTCGGTAAAGTTTTGATTTTAGATTTTAAATGCTCCAAAACTAACCTAACAAATTACCCCCAATTGACCAATCTTCACTTTTAATCTCTTCAAAAACAATATATGTATATGATGCGGGTTTGCTTGCCACTCTTTGCATTAAATCAGTCATTTCTTTAGCTATTTCTTTTTTTTGGTCTTTGTTTAAGTTTCCTGCAAGTTTTACATTTATATATGGCATTTCAGTTCTCCATTTCAGTTTTAATTGATAAAAATACTTCTTGAAACATTTTCTCAGTTAATCTTTTAGTCTGAGTATTGTATCTACTGCAATGATAGCTATCAAACATGATTATATTGTTTGGTAACTTATGTCTACTCCCATGAGAAAATTTATACTCTTTTTTAGTTAAATTCAATGCCATTAAAATTGCATTGTGAGCAATCAAGCCTAATGCAAGTAAAATTGACCCTTTATCAAGTTCAATTATTTCTGATTTAAGAAACTTATTACAATTTTTAATTTCAATATTATTGGGTTTATTATCAGGAGGTAAACATTTAACTGCATTTGTAATTCGACAATTATTTAAGATTAAATTGTCACTTAATGACTCTGATTTTTCAGAATTAGAGAATCCAAATTTATACAAAGTTTTAAAAAGTAAGATTCCTGCATAATCACCAGTAAAAGGTCTTCCAGTCTTATTGGCTCCATGCATTCCTGGCGCTAAACCAACAATTAAAAATGGAGTTTTTTCTTCTCCTACAGGAGGTACTGGTTTACAAAAATAATCTGGATTTTTATTTTTAACCTGAATCAAAAAAGAATTTAATCTCTCACAGTCTTTGCAGTTAGAATCATATTTCATAATTCATAATTCATAATTCATAATTCATAATTCATTTTATACAGAATTTATTTCTATTACTTTATTATTTTTGTAATCGGTGAGTTGATCAAAATTAAGATAAGTATAAATTTCATCTGATTTGTCATCAATTTTTTCAGCCATTAATTTTAAATATTCTTCTTTGGTTGGAATGTAGCCTAGTAGTGAACACAAAGCTGCTAACTCAGCAGATCCCAAATACACTTGAGCCCCTGCACCCATTCTGTTATCGAAATTTCTTGTGCTAGTTGAAAAAACAGCTGCATTATCCGCAACTCTTGCCTGGTTTCCCATACATAAACTACATCCTGGAACTTCAGTTCGAGCACCAACTAAATTAAAAGTTTTATAAACCCCTTCTTTTTTTAATTGGGATTCATCCATTCTAGTGGGTGGAGCAATCCATAACTTAGTCTTAGTTTTATTTTTTCCCTCTAATACTTTTCCAGCTGCACGGTAATGACCAATATTAGTCATACAGCTACCTATAAAAACTTCATCAATCTGATCATTTGCAATTTCAGATAAGGTTTTAATATTGTCTGGATCATTTGGACAAGCGATTAAGGGCTCAGTAATTTTATTTAAATCTATATCTAAAATATGTGCATATTCTGCATCGTTATCAGGCTCTAACAAAACTGGTTTTTTCAACCACTTTTGCATATTTTTAATTCTTCTTTTTAATGTTCTAGAATCTTGATAATCATTAGCAACCATATTCTCTAATAACACAATATTTGAATTTAAAAATTCAATTATTGGTTCCTTGTTTAATCTAACACTACATCCATTAGATGATCTTTCAGCTGATGCGTCAGAAAATTCAAAAGCTTGCTCTACTTTTAAATCTGGTAATCCTTCAATTTCAAGAATACGTCCATTAAATATATTTTTTTTACCTTGTTTACCAATAGTTAATTCGCCTCTTTTGATAGCAAAATAAGGTATGGAATTTACCAAATCTCTTAAAGTAATACCTGGTTGCATTTCCCCACTAAATCTAACTAAAACTGATTCAGGCATATCAAGTGGCATAACACCAATAGCTGCAGCAAAAGCAACCAAACCCGAGCCAGCGGGAAAAGAAATACCTATTGGAAATCTTGTATGAGAATCACCGCCTGTGCCAACGGTATCCGGCAAAATCATTCTATTTAACCATGAATGAATAACACCATCGCCTGCCTTTAATGAAATGCCGCCTCTACTACTTATAAAATCTGGTAATGAATGTTGAAGTTCTAAATCAACAGGTTTTGGATATGCGGCAGTATGACAAAAGCTTTGCATAACTAAATCTGAAGAAAATCCAAGACATGCTAACTCCTTTAATTCGTCTCTAGTCATTGCTCCAGTCGTATCTTGAGAGCCTACAGTGTTAATTTTTGGTTCGCAGTAAATACCAGGCCTAATACCTTCAACACCACAAGCTTTACCAACTATTTTTTGAGCTAATGTAAAACCTTTTTTATTTGTATCGTCTTGTGAAATTATATTTATGAACTTATCTGATGAATTTAATTTTAATACGGACCTTGCTTTTTCTGTAAGTCCCTTTCCTATAATTAAAGGTATTCTTCCACCAGCCCTAAATTCATCTAAAATTGTTATTGGATTAAGTTTAAAATTTATTATTTCTTTTCCATTTTTATCTAAAATATTTTTTTCATGCAGATTAATCTCGATTTCATCACCTGTTTTTAATTTTGAAACATCGCATTCAATCGGAAGAGCCCCAGAATCTTCAGCTGTATTAAAAAAAATTGGAGCTATTTTTGTTCCCAAAATTATTCCACCTGAGCTTTTATTTGGAACAAAAGGTATTTTCTGTCCAAAATGCCATTGCAATGAATTTATTGCCGATTTTCTAGATGAACCTGTTCCGACAATATCACCTACAAAAGCAATTGGTAATTTTTTTAATTTAAGTTCATCTATTATCTTAAATATATTGGGAATTTTATTTAAGAACATTGATCTAGCATGAAGCGGAATATCAGCTCTTGACCATGCTTCTTGGGCAGGGGATAAATCATCTGTGTTTGTTTCTCCGTCTACTTTAAAAACAATCACTTTAAGAGCTTCTTGGATATTTATTTTAGATGTAAACCATTCTGCCTCAGCCCACATATTAAGCAAATTTGTTGCATGACTGTTTCCATCTTTATGTAATTTTTCTACATCGTAAAATGCATCAAAAATGAGTGTAATTTTTGATAAAGCTTTAACAGCCAGATTAGCTTTATCTGTTTCTAAAAGCTTTATTAATGACTGAACATTGTATCCACCAAGCATTGTTCCTAATAATTCAATTGCGTGTTCATAATCAATATGAGGCGAATAAGCTTTATTCTCGGCTAAATCATTTAAAAAGGCAGCCTTTACAAAAGCAGCTTGATCTACACCTGCTGGAACTCGATTTTTGAACAAATCAAGTAAAAAATCTGAATTTTCAGCTGAATCTTTTTTCAATAACTCTACTAAAGATGCAGTTTGTTCTGCATTTAATGGCTGTGACGGTAATCCTTGCTTTTCTCTTTCAATTTGATTAGATAGATACAAATCTAACATTTAATTCCTTATTACATCATTAATATAGCTTTAAACCTCTATTTTAATGTAAATAAAACAATTTCCCAAAGATTAAATAAATCTAAACAGCATAAAAAAAATAATTCATTTTTAATGTAAAATACAGTTATGAATTTAAAAGGTATCTTATGATTTCTGCATTAACTGCAATTTCACCAATAGATGGAAGGTATTCCCACCAAACTGAACCCTTAAGACCTACATTCAGCGAATATGGTTTAATTCACAAAAGAGTAGAGATAGAAATTTTGTGGTTAATAGGACTAAGCAAAGACAAAGAAATAAAAGAAGTTCCAAGATTTTCAGCTAAAACTACCTCTAAATTAAAAAACATTATTAAAAACTTTAGTCTAAAAGATGCTCAAGCCGTAAAAAAAATTGAAAAAATAACTAATCACGATGTAAAAGCAATTGAATACTGGTTAAAAGATACTCTTAAAAATGAAAAAGAAATCGTTAATGTAAATGAATTTATACATTTTGCATGCACATCTGAAGATATAAATAATCTTGCTTACGCATTAATGTTGAAAGAAAGTTTACACAAAGTTCTTATACCTTCAATAAGTTCTCTCATAAAACAAACAAGTAAATATTCTAATAAATATTCTAATATTCCAATGTTAGCAAAAACCCATGGACAAACAGCAAGCCCAACTACATTAGGAAAAGAATTTGCAAATTTTACATACAGACTTGAAAGACAAATTTTACAACTTAAAAATCAAAAAATACTTGGTAAAATTAATGGTGCTGTAGGAAATTTTAATTCTCATGTATCTGCATACCCAAAAAAGAACTGGGTAAAATTTTCTAAGAAGTTTATCGAATCAATTGGATTAGTTTACAATCCATACACAACTCAAATTGAACCTCACGACTTTATGGCAGAAACCTTTCATATAATTTCTAGAATAAATAATGTTTTGATTGATTTTAACCGAGATATTTGGACCTATATTTCAATTGGTTATTTCAAGCAAAAATCAGAAAAAAAAGAAGTTGGTTCTTCAACTATGCCACACAAGATCAACCCTATTGACTTTGAAAATTCTGAAGGTAATTTGGGTATGTCAAATTCATTACTAATTCATTTTTCTGAAAAACTTCCTATTTCAAGATTGCAAAGAGATCTTACTGATTCGACAGTACTAAGAAATATAGGAGTAGCTTTTAGTTTTAGCTTAATAGCATATAATTCATGTTTAAAAGGTCTTTCTAAATTAGAAATTAATAAAGTCCAAATAGACAAAGACCTAGACGAAGCCTGGGAAATTCTAGCAGAACCAATTCAGACTATTATGAGGAAAAATAAAATAAAAAATCCTTATGAAAAACTAAAGAACTTAACTAGAGGTAATCAAAATATAAATAAAGAATCCTTACATAAATTTATTAAACTTCTTAATTTACCCAAAGAAGACAAAAATTATCTTTTAAACTTAACTCCTCATAACTATATTGGAATAGCTTCATCATTAGCAAGAAAATTTAAATGAATGAAATATTAGTTTTATATTATTCCAAAAGTGGTTCTGTTAAAGAATTGGCATCATTTATTGCTAGGGGAATAAATTCAGTAGATGGTGCAGAGGCAAAAATAAGAACTGTACCCGAAATTTTTCCTGAGGTTAAAGAACAAAAAAATCCAATACCTGAAACAGGTTCGTTGTATGCAAACCTAGATGACCTTAGTAATTGTTCAGCATTAGCGCTTGGAAGCCCTACAAGATTTGGAAACATGGCAGCACCTTTAAAATATTTTATCGATACAGCGACACCGTTATGGTTAAAAGGCTCGCTAGAAAATAAACCTGCTTGTGTATTTACATCTTCTGGGTCGCTTCATGGAGGAAATGAATCTACTCTATTAAGTATGCATATACCACTATTTCATATGGGTATGATTGTTCTAGGTCTTCCTTATTCAATTCCTGAACTTTCCAAAACAAACAGTGGAGGCACTCCATATGGAGCAAGCCATGTTAGTAATCAAGAAAAAGTTTTATCTATTTCTGAAGAAGAAAAAAAATTATGTATTGCTCAGGGTATTAGATTAGCAGAAATAACTTTAAAGCTTAATAAATGAATATGCATTCTTTAGGAGCATCTATAAGCCTAATTTGCTTGATAATTTTAAATTTACTCTGGGAAATTTTTTACAACCCATTACAGGAAGATGGTTCATTAATGGTTTTTAAATCTTTAATTCTTTTAATTCCATTATCTGGTATTTTAAAAAAAAATTTATATACATACCAATGGTCTAGTATGCTTATATTACTTTTTTTTATAGAAGGTGTTGTTAGATTTTACAGCGAAGATGAACTTTCGCAGATGATGGCTCTATTTCAAATAATTTTATCTATTATATTTTTTATATCAACTATATTTTTTTGTAAGATTACAAAACAAAAATGAAAATATTAATTTCAAATGATGATGGTTATAAAGCAAAGGGAATTAAAGCGCTAATAACAGAATTAGAAAAAATCGCTGATTTAATTGTAGTTGCTCCAGATAGAAATCGAAGCGGATCTAGTAGCTCATTAACCTTAGATAAAGCTGTTAAAGTCACAAAGTTAAAAAATAATTTTTATTATATCAACGGTACGCCTACAGACTGCGTACATGTTGCACTTACAGGACTAATAAATTTCGTACCTGATTTAGTAATTTCAGGTATAAATCATGGGCCAAACATGGGTGATGATACTATTTATTCTGGAACAGTTGCTGCCGCAATGGAAGGTTATTTATTAAATATCCCATCTTTTGCAATATCAATGGGTAATGAAAATCCAAAATTTTTTGAGACTGGTGCAAAAGTTACTGTTGATCTAATTAAGTTATATAATAAAAAAAAATTAGGGTCGATGCTGTTAAATGTAAATGTTCCCGACGTCCCTTACGAAGAGCTTAAAGGTATGGAGATTACGAGACTTGGGAAAAGACATGCTGCTGAATCAGCAATAAAAAGTGAGGAAAATAAAAATGAAGCTTTATATTGGATTGGTGCCGCAGGAGAACCAAATGATGGTGGGCCAGGAACAGATTTTAATTCAATTAGAAAAATGATTGTTTCTATTACCCCTATTCACGCTGATTTAACTGATTTTCAAAATATAGAAAAAATGAAAAAATGGGTTAAAAAATAAAATGAAAAATAAAATATTTTTTTTACTAATATTGATCTTATTATCTGGTTGTGCATCTCAATTTCCTGCACCAGTTGATGGTGAGAAAAAAGAAATTAAAAAAACTAGTAAAGAATGTCCGGACATTTATACTGTTCAAAAAGATGAGACGATATTTAGTATAAGTTTAAAATGTGGTTTTGATCATAGAGAGGTAGCTTCATCCAATGGATTAAAAAAACCTTTCTTTGTAAAACCTGGAGATCGGATAAGGTTTGATATTTTAAGGAAAAATAAGCTTGCAACTACTAAGGAAGAGAGTATCAATGATCAAGTAAAAACTATTCCATTTGATGAGGATAAGATCATTGAAGATAATATTTACACAGACGAACAAACATACCAAGAAGACTCAGATATTTCATTTCAATATGGAGACCCCATACAAATAGACCAACCAAAAGTTATTCGAGAAAAATATTCAAAAAAATCAATTAAGAAATCAAAAAAACTCTCTGCCTTAAAAGAAAAAAATTTACAAAACTGGGATTGGCCAACTGACGGGGAAGTTACTTCGTTCTTCAATCGGTCAACTGACAAAAAAGGAATAGAAATTTTAGGTTTAGAAGGTCAAGAAATAAGGTCTGTTGCGAAAGGAAAAGTTATATATGTAGGCGAAGATTTAGCAGGATATGGAAAACTAACAATTATTAAGCATGAAAATAAATTATTAAGTGTATATGGACACCAACAGTCAATTTTAGTAACTGAAGGTCAAACTGTCCAAACCGGCCAAACAATTGGAACTATGGGTAATAGCGGAACTGATGAAACCAAACTATTATTTGAAATAAGAAAAGAAGGTGAATCCGTAGATCCAATCAACTTTTTAAAAAAATTATCCTAATATAATTATTTCTTCTCGTTTTCTTTAAGATATTTTTTTACTTCCCTCATATCATATTCACGAGCCCACTTGATTATTTCATCAAAGGCAGGAGCGCCAAGCTCTCCACTTTGAGCATGAATTCCAGCTCTATCTCTAATGAACAAAACTGAAGGTACTTCTTCAAGATTAAAATAATCAGCTATAACTTTATCTTTATCTATATCAACCATTCCAAAAATAATATCTTTATTTTTCTTAGCTGCAGCTTCAAATATAGGTGTAAATGTGAGGCAAGGTTTGCACCATGTTGCCCAAAAATCTACTATCACAAAATCATTTTCCTCTATTGTAGTTTTAAAATTTTTTTCTGTGAGTGTCTTCAAATTATTCATAATCATCCTATTTCCATTCATTAACAAAATAAATATCGCCAAGTGGTTTTCTCGATCTAGCTTGTGTTTCTTTATCTTTCTGTACTTTGCTTAACTTTGATTCGTCAAGTTGTTTTCCAACTGCCATACAAGATAAAATATCAAATTGCTTCGGGATATTTGATAGTTTTCTAATCTTTTCTTGATCAAACCCACCCATTTGATGAGCACTCAAACCAATACTGGTTGCTTGTAAACATATATTTTCTGCAGCAGCTCCTGTATCGTAATGAGCCCACCGATTTGGCTCATTGTTATGATTAAAGTTTTTATTTGCACATATGACTATTATAATTGATGTATCCATTGCCCAGTTTTGATTTCCTACGGACAAACAATTCAACAAACCTACCCATGATGTTGTATCTTCTTTTTTAAATAAAATAAATTGCCATGGCTGATCCCCGTAGCAAGAAGGAGCCCATCTTGCTGCCTCAAATAATGATTTTATCAAATTATCATCAATAACATGATTTGAATCAAAAGCGCGGGGGCTCCACCTTTTAGAAATTACATCATTTATAGGTACAATGGTCTCAGCTATTTTTTTCATTAATTTTAACTTCTTTAAAAAGGATTTTAAATTAGCCCAAGTTTAGCTTAAATATCTTTATATTTAAATACAATTTATTATAATCAGACATTATAAATTATTAAAATTCAAAAATTTTTAATTTTTCTATATGAATAATAAAACATTAAACGAATACTTTATGAAAGAGGCTTTAAAAGAAGCAAATCTATCTTATAAAAAAAATGAAGTGCCTGTTGGTGCAGTATTAGTTTATGAAAATAAAATAATTGCTTGTGGCCACAATCTATGTATTTCTAAAAATAACCCTTGCGCACATGCTGAAATCATTGCTATTCAGAATGGATGCAAATCTCTTAAAAACTATAGACTTATAAATTGCTCTCTATATGTTACTTTAGAGCCATGCGTTATGTGTCTTGGTGCCATTTTTAATGCTCGAATAAGTAAATTGATTTTTGGAGCCTATGATCAAAAAACAGGTGCTTGCGGAAGTGCTACTAGCCTAGATAACAACAAGGACTTGAATCATCATTGCACAAGTGTTAATGGAGGAATTTTAGAAAAGCAATCTTTAGAACTTCTCCAAAATTTCTTTAAGAATAAAAGATAAAAAAAAACCGTGACATAATCACGGTTTTTTTATCTTATCAATACTAATCTCTATTGCCCATCACAGCCATAAGTATGTGAAGTAAATGAACAAACAAGTTATAAATATTTAAATATAAAGCTAAAGTAGCCATTATGTAGTTTGTTTCTCCACCTCTAACAATTCTATTGACGTCATATAAAATAAAGCCTGAGAAAATAAGTACCGCTATTCCAGATATTGCAAGCGACATTGCAGGTATTTGAAAGAACATATTTGCAAGCATTGCAAGGATTAAAAGAATTAAACCAATCATTAAAAATTTACCCATGAATGATAAATCTCTTTTTGTAGTTGTTGCTATTCCAGATAGAACAAGAAAGATTGTTGCTGTTCCTCCTGCAGCAAGACTGACTATTTGACCACCATTACTTAAACTGAATGCTACCTGTAATATTGGGCCTAAAAGAATACCCATCAAGAATGTCAAACCTAATAAGAAAACGACACCAAGACTACTATTTTGATTCTTTCTTATAAGATAAAACATTCCAAAAAGTCCTGCGAGTGTTAAAACAAAAAATAATATTGGGCTTTGAGCCATTAATCCAAAGTTCATACTCATACCAATAAGAGCACCGATTACCGTTGGAATTAACGAAAATCCTAATAATGCGTAAGTGTTTCTTAAAACTTTATTAGTTGCTAATACCGATTGAGATTGAGCAGTAACATCAAAGTTGTTTTGCATAATGTTTTTAAATCCTCTTAAAATTAATAATACCTATATAGGATAAGACTTATAGCAGTAAAGTTCAAGATATTTAGCTATAAATATTACTATTTTTTATAATTCTGTAATAATCGATTGAGCTTCCTTAATATTATAATTACAGAAATTCAAACTATTTTTTTGTCTTTGCTTTTTATTTAATTTCATTAATTCTAGTCTCTTAACAGACTCTAAATTTATTTCCCACTTTAATTCTTGAATCAATTTATCTAATTTAATTGGAGAATTACAAACTAACACCATATCACATCCTGCCTCAAGAGCATTTTGAACTCTTATTGTAAGACTGTCTTGAAAACGCTCAGCAGCCATCATAGTCATGTCATCACTAAAAATTGCTCCTTTAAAATTTAATCGACCTCTTAATTGTTCTTGAAGCCAAAATCTTGAAAGTCCAGAAGGATTTTGGTCACATGAAGAGTAAATTATATGTGAAGGCATAATGCCTTTAAGACCTTCATTAATAAGATTTTTAAAAGTTACCATATCATTATTTTGAATTATTTTTAAAGATCTCTTATCAGTCGCTTTTTCTAAATGTGTATCGGCTTTTATAAAACCATGGCCAGGAAAATGCTTTCCTACAGATTGCATACCTCCAAAATTCAAACCTTCTATAAGTGCACTTGCTAATTGTGAGATTATATTCACATCTTTATGGAATGCTCTATTTCCAATAATTGAACTTGAGTCATAATCAATATCTAAAACTGGGGTAAAACTAAAGTCAATATCTATTTCAGCCAATTCCTCTGCAATAACCCATCCAACCAGTTTTGCAATAAGCTTTGCCTGATCTCTATCTTTTTGATAAATTTTTCCAATTTTTTTCATATCAGGAATTTCGGTAAATTGATTTCTAAACCTCTGAACACGACCACCCTCATGATCAACTGCTATAAGTATATTTTTTTTAATTTTTCTGATTGATTTAATAAGATTTTTTAATTGAAGCTTATTTTCATAGTTTCTTGCAAACAGAATAATTCCACCGACCAAAGGGTGTTCAATTCTTTTAATATCAGAATTTTTTAAAACTAACTCTTCAATATCAATCATTAAGCAAGTCATTTTAAAGAAGCCTCAAATTTTTAAATTAAAAGGATTAAAGTTTGTTTTTGTATCATAAAAATCAATTTTTTCTTTAGCCTTTAAAAACTTTATAATCTTATAGGTAATTGGAGTAAAAAATACCTCAACACCTGTTTTAGCCAAAAATTGAGCTACAACTACTAACATTAACTTATCGTTAGGAATAACTCCTGAATTATAAAAAGCGAGAGGATAAAATAAAATTGAATCTACTCCCTGACCAAAAATTGTTGAGCCAATAGTTCTAGTCCACAAATATTTTCCGTTAGTCCAGATTTTCATTTTTGCCATAACAAAAGAATTGACAAACTCTCCAGCAGCAAAAGCAATTAAGCCAGCTAAAGCAACTCGCCATGCTGAACCAAATGCAATCTCATAAACTTCTTGATTTTTCCAAAAAGGTGCTGGGGGGAGTGCAACTACAATCCATGCCATTAGAGAAGCAAAAGCTAAGCCAGCAAAGCCCGTCCATATAATTCTCCTTGATGCAGCATATCCATATACTTCAGTAAGAATATCGCCAAAAATAAATGAGATAGGAAAAAATAATACTCCAGCCCCGAATGTAATGACGCCAAAAATAGGTAGATCTAATTGTGAAATTTTAGCAGGGCCAATTATATTAGCAGCAATTAAAACTGTTACAAAAGCTGCCATCATTAAATCATAATATTTATAATTATTTGTTTTCAATTTTTTGTAACGTCCCATTTATGGTTTAAATAATCCCCAAAAAAATTAATACAGTAAACTAAAGACATAATACTAAGTCCTACAAATAAAGCATAATGAGGAGACACTAATAAAAATCTCACGCTATCTCTCATCATCCCTCCCCAAGATGCTGCTGGGGCCTGTAAACCTAATCCAATAAATGATAGGCTTGCTTCTGCGATAATTAAACCAGCTACAGCATAGGTAGCCTCAACTATTAAAGGTGTTTTTAATGAAGGTAATACATGATTTACAATTATATTTTTATTAGAGCTACCCATTGATTCAGAAGCTTTTACAAAATCAAGGTTCTTAATTAAAACTGTTTGCGCTCTTGCAAGCCTTGCATAACCAACCCAACCACCTATAGATAATGCAAAAATTAAATTTGCTTTTCCAGGACTTAAGATAGCCGCAAAGGCGATAGCTAATAAGATACCTGGGAATGCCATAAATAGTGTAGTTAAATATCTTACAAACTGATCTAATTTACCCCCAAAATACCCAGCAATCACGCCGGTGAATACCCCAATAAAACTTGAAATAATTGTAACAAGAAAAATTATTTCAAAAGAATTTATAAATCCATCAATCAGTCGATGAAAAATATCTCTACCATAATCATCTCTTCCTAGCCATGAAGAATAGTTAGGCTCAATTAAAATTTCACTAAACACCATTTGATTTGAATCAAAACCAAATGATAATTTAATGGTTATTCCTATTAACCAAAAAAAAGCTATAAATAAAACTAATTTATTCATACTTATATACTCTTCATTCTTGGATCAAGAAATTTATAAAGTATCTCAGTAAATAAATTTACAAAAACATACGAGATCGCAATTATAAAAATACATGCTTGAGTAATCGGGTAATCTCTCATTTGAATTGAATCAACTAAAAGCATACCTAAGCCATTCCAGCTAAATAATGTTTCTGTAATAACTGCACCAGATAGTAATGACCCAAATTGCATTCCAATAATCGTTATCAACGGTATCAAAACTAATCGAAATATATGATTTATAGTTATAGTCCATTCTTTCAAACCTTTTGCTCTTGCTGTCCTTACAGCGTCTGAATCCATAATTTCAACCATACAATTTCTAGTCATTTTAATAATAATAGCCAACATACCTAAAGATAATGTTAATGCTGGTAAAACTATAGAAAATGGACTATTCATACCACTAATAGGTAACCAACCTAACCAAATCGAAAGCCATAAAATTAAAAGTGGTCCTAAAAAAAAGTGAGGGATAGATATAAAAAACAGACTTGAATTTATAATTACTCTATCTATTAAACTATTTTTATACTTTGCTGCAATTAATCCTCCTGATATACCAAATATTATTGCAATACATAATGCAGTCAATGCAAGCAAATAAGTATTTTTCATAGCGTCAATTATCTGGTTATTGATTGGCATACCAGTCAAAATAGATTTACCAAAATCACCACGAAATATTTGTAAAGATGAATCAATCATTTGTTTATATATTGGCTGATCTAAACCTAGCTCTTCTCTCAACTTCATTTGATCTGCAATAGCCGCAGATTCGCCAAGCATTACTTGTATTGGATCTCCAGGAATTAGATGCAATATAAAAAAAGTAACAATAAAAATACCTAATATTTGTAAAAAAGATGAAAAGATGATTAATGAAAAATTATTTTTCATTTATATTTACAACAGTTCCTACTGAAACTAATTCAAAAAGCTCAATAACATCTTTGTTTGACATTCTTATACAACCATGCGAAAAAGGTTTTCCAAGCTTTTCCTCATAAGGAGTTCCATGAATATAAATATATCTTTGCATTGTGTCATGATTACCTAAACGATTGATTCCTACTTCCATTCCTGATAACCATAAAATTCGAGACAAAATCCAATCATGATCAGGATTTAATTTTGAGACTTCATTACTCCATCTTACCCCTGTATATCTCCTTCCTTCAAAAACTCCAGAACTTGGCACACCTTCTCCAATCATTGCTCGAATATAATGGGTACCAAGTGGTGTTTTAAAACTATTTTTTTCTTGGCCGACACCTTTAAGTGCAGTTGATATCAAATATGATTTAATTAACTTACTATCAAGATAAACCAATAGAGATTGTTCTTTTATTGATATGTTAATCGATAACTTCATAAGTTTTCCTTACATATTTCAAAGCATTCCAAT
The DNA here is from genome assembly GCA_042094875.1 of OM43 beta proteobacterium. Classification (GTDB taxonomy): domain Bacteria; phylum Pseudomonadota; class Gammaproteobacteria; order Burkholderiales; family Methylophilaceae; genus BACL14. Next base: position 168,037 of record JBELCI010000011.1, on the reverse strand, counting down.
TCCCATCTAAATGAATATTATAACCAGTTATATTTTTATTAAATGCAGCAAAATTTCCCTCGTACCATAAAGGAATAAAACCATTATCGATATGAATTTTTTTAATAACTTTATTCCACATGTTCGATTCTTTTGCTTCCATAATAAGCTTATCTATTTGTTTATTTTTATATTGACCTCTATTTAGTCCCTTTGGAGGAATAAGATTAGATTTAAAAATTTTTTCATAAATCTCAGGATTTCTTATCCCAACCCAAGTTAATCCGTAAAGTTGAAAGTTACCTGCTTGTATATCTTTAAAATAAGTTCCCCAATCAAGTGACTTTATAATTAACTTTACGCCAATAATTTCTAATTGTTTCTGAATTAGGGTTGCTATTTTGACCCTAAATGGATCAGTTGAAGTTTTAAATGTTATTGAAATCGGCTCTTCTAAATCTAATTCGTTAATATATTTTTTTGCTAAATTAGGATTATAAGAAACTGAGTTTAATTTTTCACTTGACCAATGTTCTGGCGGTAAAATTTGTTCAGCAATTCTAGTTTTATCATTAAAAAAATATTTTATTAAAGATTTGCGATCAATTCCTAAGTTCAATGCAGCTCTAAATTTAGCTTTTTTTAATAATTTATCATTGAAATTTAAACCTATGTATGAAACATTAGCCCCATATTCTGTAAGGGATATAATTTCCTCATTATTTTTTAAGAGTTGCATCATCTCTAAGGGTATATCATTTTGTAACAAATCAATTTCACCCTTAATTAACTTAAGCACTCTTACTGTTGGATCTTTAATCTTTTTTAATTCAATTATTTGATTATCTTTTATTCTCTTTATTCTCAAGTTAGGCTTTTTTTTAATAAAAATAAATGGGCCCGAACCAATGGGAGTTAAAGAAAAATTATGATTTGAATTAATTAGCTCTTCAGGCAAAATAAAAAATGATAGTCTAGTCAAAAAATTATTGTCTTTACTAAATAAATTAATTTCAAATTCAAAGTTAGATAATTTACTAATAGTTTTTATATTTACTAATTCTAAATAAAAAGGTGATTTTTTCTCACTCCTTAAATTATTAATTGTAGAAATGATGTCATCAATATCCATAACCGTTTTATTATGAAAAATAGGTAATTGCTTTTGAATTCTAAATTTATACTTTATTGGTGAAACTTTTTCCCAGTCAACTATATTAGATTTAAGTTGATAATCTGCACCATAATAAAATAAAGGTGAATAGAGTAATGAGGATAATCTTTCAGAAGCTGCGTCAGATTGAAATCGAGGATCTAAATTTTGGGGCTCTTGTGCAATACCAAAAGAAATAATATTTTCAGTATTTTTTTCAGAACAACCCATCATTAGAAAAATATTAAAAAGAACTACCGACAGATATATTATTGTTTTATTCATTCCGTACAAATAAAGAAATTGATTCAATATGTGAAGTATGAGGAAACATATTAACTATCCCACTTTGTTCAAAATTATAATTTTTTTTATTTACCAGTATATTTGAATCTCTAGCTAAGGTAGAGGGGTTGCATGATATGTATATAATTAACTCTGGCTTAATTTCATTATCTAATAAATTAATTAAATCTATTGCTCCAACTCTAGGTGGGTCGATTAACCATTTATTTGCATATCCCAATTCAACCAATTCTTTTTTTTCAATAGAAAATAAATCTAATTTTTTAAACTTCAAATTTCCACTCAAATTATTATCATGTGCATTTCTATTTCCTGAATCAACAAGTTTTTCATCCCCTTCCACTGCCAAAACATTTGCACCAGAGGTTGCCATTGGTAGAGCGAAATTTCCAACACCAGAAAACAAATCAAAAATTAAATCATTTTTTGATGGATTTAATAAGTACATTACCTTCCTAATTAAAATTTGATTTATAAATGGATTTATCTGAGTAAATCCTGTTGGATTAAAAGAAAAATTTAAATTGAATTCTTTATTTTTATATACCATTTCATAAGGAGTTAAGTCTAAAAGTGGTTTAACAGTATCGTAACCCTTAGATTGTGTCCAAAATTCTATTTTATTAAATTTTTGAAAAGATATTAAAAGATTTATATCATCTTTATTAAGTGGTTCAAGAACTCTTAAAACTAAAACATGACGAACTTGATTGGAGGCATACTCAATTTGAGGGATTTTATCTCTTATAGATAATTTATAAAATAAATTCTGAAGAGGCTCAATTAAATCAGATATTTTTTTTGGTAAAACAGAACATGAATTCATATTAGTTAAAAAATGTGACATTTTTTCATTAAAACCAATTAAAATTTTTTGTTTTTTTAAAACAAATTTAACTCTGAGTCTTGCTTTATGCCGATAATGCCATAAAGGTCCCGATACAGGACTTAAAATACTTTCAGGTAAAACATTCCCTACATGTTTTAAAGTTTCTTCAAATGATCTTTGTTTATATGCTAATTGAGCTCCTTCATCAAAATGTTGCATTGAGCATCCACCACAAATCCCATAAACATTACATTTTGCCTCTACTCTTTGTGATGATGATTTTAAAATTTTTAAGCTTTTTCCAAATGCTAAATTTTTTTTCTTTTTTAAAATTTTATATTCAACCACTTCATTAAGCAGGGCATTATCTATAAACAGTGTCTTATTGTTTTCATATGTAATTCCTTTACCTTCATGATTAATAGAAGATATAGTTGTTACTAAAGATTTTTGAGATTTGGATTGAACTATTTTTGCCATGCTTGAATAAATGATTTCCAATGAGATTGGTTAAAACTTTCAAGCATTGATTGAAGATTCTTCAATTCATCATTATATAAATTTGTATCTATGTGCTCTTTAATTAGTAAAAATCTTAGATAAACTAAGTAAGTATTAACCACATCAGTTTCACAATAATTTCTAATGGATTTAATATTACCATCGAGATAGTTCTTCCAAACTTGTCCGCCATCCATGTCTAATTTTCCAGGAAAACCACAAGATTTGGCTATATGATCAAGTGAAGCATTATTTCTTCCGCTATAAAGAGCAAAGAAATCCATTAAATCAATATGCCTTTGATGAAATCGATTTAAATAATTATTCCATTTAAAATCTGAATTATTTTCTCCCATGTCAAAATAAATTGACGATGAAACTTTATTTATTAATGAACGATAATTTAAAACTGGCAAATCAAAACCTGTTCCATTCCAAGTTACTAAATTAGGTAGATACTTTTCAACTCCATCATAAAATCTTTCCAATAATTCTGCTTCATTACTTTCTTCATCGCCTAAAGTCCATATTTTCAATTGCTCATCAGTTTTTAATACGCATGAAATTGCAACAATTTTTTGAAAATGATGTTGTAAAAAATCATGCCCAACTTTTTGCCTCCTTTGATACATTGCAATATTTACTACATCTTCATCATCTAAATTGTCGCTAATCTTTAATAGCTTGCGGATTGCCAAAATATCTGGAATGGTTTCTAAATCAAAAACTAAAGATGGTGTCACAGCTTAAGCGGGGAAAATCCCTGTTGATAAATAACGATCTCCTCTATCGCATGCAATTGATACTATAAGTGATTTTGGATCTTTTGCCGCAATTAAAAGAGCAACATAAAGTGCTCCTCCAGTTGATGCTCCTGAAAAAATACCTTCTTTCTTGGCAAGATTTCTAGCTGTCTCTTCAGCATTTTTTTGACTTACATTTTCTATACTATCAATATTTTGATCATTAAAAATTTTAGGTAAGTATTCTTTTGGCCACTTTCTTATACCAGGTATTTGAGAGCCTTCTTCTGGTTGCACCCCAATAATTTTTATTGCAGGATTCTTTTCTTTAAGAAATTTAGATGTTCCTACAATTGTTCCAGTTGTTCCCATACTTGATACAAAGTGAGTTACTTTTCCTTTGGTATCACGCCAAATTTCTGGCCCAGTACCTTCATAATGGGCTTTTGGATTATCTAGATTTCCAAATTGGTCTAAGACTTTACCTTTGCCTTGACTCTGCATTTCAAATGCTTTGTCACGAGCAAGTTCCATGCTTCCTTCTTTAGAGGTAAGTAATAATTCAGCTCCAAATGCTTTCATTGTTTGCCGCCTTTCTAAAGATTGGTTTTCAGGCATTATTAAAATAATCTTATAGCCCTTCATAGCCGCTACCATTGCAAGAGCTATACCTGTATTACCAGACGTTGCTTCTATTAGCGTATCTCCGGGCTTTATGTCACCTCTTAATTCAGCATGATGAATCATTGAAAAAGCCGGTCTATCCTTTACTGACCCAGCAGGATTATTCCCTTCTAATTTAAGATAAATTTCACCATAATTAGAATTGTTCATTCTTTGAATTTTAGCTAGTGGAGTATTCCCAATTGTAGATTCTAATGAATTCATTTATTAATTTTATTGTAAATATAAAGCGTAAATATAACAAACATAATATATGCAATAAGCGCTAATTGAGGAAGAGTAAGGCCTAAAAATAACCAGTCAATTTCTGAACAATCGCCTGTTCCTTTGAACAATAAACTAAATGCCTCAGTAAGTGGAAAATTTTGAAACATATAATCTAAATCAATACCGCACTCAGCTGGAACTGTAATCCATTTACTTTGAATCATAATATGCCTAATGGCAAAGACTATTCCAACAATATTTGCAGTTAAAAGAGTTAAAACATGAATAAATTTAATTAATTGATTTGGTTTTAAAAAAGAAAAGAGAAAAAATAGAAACCCAATAACAATAAAAACAATTCTTTGAGATACACATAAAGGGCAAGGTTCCAAATTAAATTGTGTCTGTATAGCAACTGCTACGACAACTAAAATAAAGGCAAGAAAAGAACCAAATAAATTTATTCTTTTAAATGTTAAAAAATTCTGCATTAGATTCAATTATGTTTAATAAACGATTTATAATAAATCAAGTTTTAAAAATATTTTGTTAATAGATACACCTATATGATAAACGACTTTAATTCAGCTGAAATAAAAATATTTTCGATTACAGAAATTAATAAATTAGTTAAACAACTACTTCAAGATAATTTTCCTACAATTTGGGTAAAAGGTGAAATATCTAATTTTACTGAGGCTAGCTCAGGTCACTGGTATTTTTCTCTTAAGGATGATAACGCTCAAGTTCGATGCACCATGTTTAAAGGACAAAACAGTGAAGTAAAATGGATTCCTAAAAATGGGGACATGATTGAAGCTCAATGTAAAATTGGGCTCTATGAACAAAGAGGAGATTATCAATTAAATATTTCTTCTCTTCAACAAGCTGGTTTGGGTAAATTATTTGAAGAATTCAATTTGCTTAAACAAAAACTTGATAATGAAGGTCTTTTTGATGACCGGCATAAAAAAACTTTACCATCTTTTCCAAATAGTATTGGTGTAATAACTTCTCCTGATGCAGCTGTTTTAAGAGATATAATAACCACTTTAGAAAGAAGAAATAAATCTCTAGGAATAATAATCTACCCTACCCCAGTTCAAGGTCAAGCTGCTCCTGAGGGAATTATTGATGCTATAAAAATCGCAAATGAAAGGAATGAGGTCGACGTACTGATTTTATGTAGAGGTGGAGGTTCTATTGAAGATTTATGGTCATTTAATGATGAATTAGTGGCTAGACAAATATTTTCCTCTAAACTTCCAATTATTTCAGGTGTTGGGCATCAAACAGATATTACTATTTCAGATTTTATTGCAGATCTAAGGGCTGCTACGCCAACAGCTGCTGCTGAAATTGTTAGCTCAAGTCATGAAGAATTACTTGGTAATCTAGAATATTTTGAATCTAATTTAACAAATTTTATCAGATATAAAATTGACCAATTAAATCAAAAAATTGATTTGCTTGAAAAAGGGCTTCTATCTCCAGCTCAAAAAATCTTAATTCAATATGATCTAATTACTGGACTTAAAAATAGAGTACAAATGGCTATAAATACACAACTTCAAAAATATCAAGAGCAAATTAAATCTTATAAACAAAATTTAAGTTATTTAAATCCTAATGAAATATTATCAAGAGGATATTCAATAGTATTGAATCAAAATAAAAAGATTATCAATAAGTCTTCGGCTTTGAATCTTAATGATAAAATAAAAATAAAGTTTTATGATGGTAATGCAGAAGGAAAAATTACAAAAATTAATCAAGACAAAGAATCATAAATGACTAAGTTAAAAGCAAAAAATGCATCAATGATGGCATTGTCTCTTGCCGCACTAGGAGTAGTTTTTGGGGATATAGGCACAAGTCCACTCTATGCTATTAGAGAAATATTTACTATTAGTAATAATATCTTAGTTCTTAATGAAGCCAATATGTTAGGCATACTTTCTATAATTTTCTGGTCATTAATTTTAATAGTATCAGTTAAGTATATAACTTTTATTATGAGAGCAAATAATAATGGCGAAGGAGGTATCATGGCACTCCTATCATTAGCAAATCAAAATGCAAAATCTAAAAAAAAGAAAATAGTTATTATGTGTATTGGAATGTTAGGTGCATGCATGTTTTATGCGGACGGGATGATTACCCCAGCCATTTCAGTTCTATCTGCAATTGAAGGTATTGAATTAATTACACCTACCTTTGACAGCTTTATTGTACCAATCACATTGATAATTATTTTTTTATTATTTTGGATGCAAAGCAAAGGATCGAGTACAGTCGGAATTATGTTTGGCCCTGTCATGCTAATATGGTTCATTACGCTTGGAGTTCTAGGTATTTATAATATTATTCAAGCCCCTTATGTTCTGAACGCACTTAATCCAATCTATGCAATAAACTTCTTTAATAGTCAATTTTCAATAGCATTTATTACTCTTGGTGCAGTAGTTTTATGCGTTACTGGGGCAGAGTCGTTATATGCAGACATGGGACATTTTGGAAGAAATCCAATTAGAATCACATGGTTTAGTTTTGTTTTTCCTGCCCTAACCTTAAATTATTTTGGGCAAGGAGCTTTGATTTTAAGTGATGCAAGTAATATTAAAAATCCTTTTTATCTAATGGCTCCTGAATGGTTTACATTACCTTTAGTTATTCTTGCAACATTTGCAACTATTATTGCATCTCAGGCTTGTATTACGGGTGCCTTCTCAGTTTCAAAGCAAGCTTTACAGCTTGGCTTTATTCCTAGAATGAGAATAAATCATACTTCTGAAGAAAAAGAAGGGCAAATATATCTTCCTCGAATAAATTGGATACTTATGATTGGGGTTATGTCAGTTGTAATTATTTTCCAAAATTCAAGTGCTTTGGCAAGTGCATATGGTATCGCTATAACTTTAAATATGGTAATTGCCACAATTTTAGCTGGATTTGTTTTTCTAGAAGTTTGGAAATGGAGTTGGTTTAAAACAACAATGATAATATCTATATTCTTTATAATTGATCTTATTTTCTTTAGTGCAAATATTATAAAAGTTCCAGATGGAGGTTGGTTCCCACTTTTAATAGGTGGTATTCTCCTTTTATTAATGACTACATGGAAAAAAGGAAGAACAATTTTGTATTTAAAATTAAAAACAGAATCTATGGAAATCAATTCCTTTCTTAAATCTATGAAAAAAGATCTTCGTAACCGTGTAAAAGGAACAGCTGTCTTTCTAACTCCTAATCCAGATGGAGTTCCTCATTCACTATTACACAACTTAAAGCACAACAAAGTAATTCATAAAAATGTTATTTTATTAAAAATAAAGTTTTCAGATTATCCGCATTCAAATCCTGATAATTTAATTTCAGTCGAGAAATTACCGCATAATTTCTATAAGGTAATCATCAATTATGGTTTTAAAGATGACACGAATCTACCTCGTGATTTAGCAAAATGTTCTAAATATGGGATTGATATCAATGGTATAGACACCTCTTATTTTATTGGCAAAGAAAGTTTAATTATTAAACCTGGGACAAATATGAATATATTGAGAAAAAAAATATTTGTCGCTTTATTTAGAAGTGCTGAAAATATAACAAACCAGTTTCATTTGCCAGTTAACCGAGTTGTTGAATTAGGAAGCCAAGTGCTATTTTAAAAAGGTGAACTTATGAAATTTTTTCTTATAATTTTAATTTTTCTAAGTGGTTGTGCATCGACTACTTTAAATACTGATTCTGACGTATCTAGACGTCAGCTATTAATTCTTCCTGAATTCATGGCAAATAGTATGTCTGTTGAAGCTTACAAAGAGGCACTTAAAATTGCAGAAAAAAATAATAAACTTAATACAGATAGAAATTTACTAAATAGAGTTAGAAATATTTCATACAAACTTATCGATAAAGCAATATTTTTCCGTGATGATGCAAATGAATGGAAATGGGAAATTAATGTAGAGGATAATGAAGAAGTAAATGCATATTGTATGCCTGGAGGAAAAATTATGGTCTTTTCAGGTTTGGTTGAAAAAACTAATGCAACAGATGATGAGCTTGCTGCAGTTATTGGTCACGAAATTGTTCATGCACTTCGTGAGCATGGGCGTGAAAGAATGTCTACAGCCCTAATCCAACAAGTTGGAATTATTGGTTTTGCAGCATATATTGCTAATAAAGGTACTAGAGTCTCAACTGATGCAGCAGTTCAAGCAGTAGCCTTAGGAACTACATTATTCTTTGCTTTACCTAATAGCCGAGAACAAGAAAGAGAAGCAGACAAAATGGGTTTAGAATTAATGGCTCTTGCTGGATATAACCCAATGGCAGCAGTTAGTTTGTGGAGAAAAATGAATGAATTATCAGAATTTAATATGCCAGAATTTTTAAGCACCCATCCTTCAAATGAAAATAGAATTAAAGATCTAACTGAACATGCAAAAAAAATAAATCATTTATATGAAGAAAATAAAAAAGAGATTAAAACTTTCCATCCAACTGATGATATTAGCGCTCAAGCACAAGGGGGTAAGGGCCATAGAAGTGATGGATCTGAAGCTCAATTACCTTAAAAAAAATTTTAGTTAGCAAAAAATTAAATAAGCCTTTCCTTTCTCACAAGCATTTAATGTAAAATGTATCCTTTACCAACAAAGAAATACAAATCAAATTATGTCAAATATACAATCAATTATTGAGGATGCTTTTGAAAATCGCTCTTCAATAAACGCAAAATCAGTAAGTAGTGAAATCAAAAACGCAATTCATGAAGCGATCAATGGATTAAATAATGGATCACTTAGAGTAGCCTCAAGAGAAAATTCATCTCAAAAATGGCAAACGCATCAATGGCTTAAGAAAGCAGTATTGTTATCTTTTCTTATTAAGGATAACAATATAATGAATAGTAATTATACAAATTACTTTGACAAGGTCGAATCTAAATTTGCTCACTTCCAAGATAAAGATTTTAAAGAAGGAGGGTATAGAGTTGTTCCAAATGCTATGGTGCGAGAAGGAAGTTTTATTGGTAAAAATGTGGTGTTAATGCCCTCTTATGTAAATATTGGAGCATATGTAGACGACGGGACTATGGTTGACACATGGGCCACAGTTGGATCCTGTGCTCAAATAGGAAAAAATGTTCATTTATCAGGTGGAGTAGGAATTGGAGGTGTGCTTGAGCCAATACAAGCTGGCCCAACAATTATCGGAGATAATTGCTTTATTGGTGCGAGATCAGAAGTTGTAGAAGGAGTTATTATTGAAGATAATTCTGTAATTTCTATGGGTGTGTATATTGGACAATCAACAAAAATATTTGATAGAGAAACTGGTGAAGTTATTTACGGAAGAGTACCAAAAGGGTCAGTTGTAGTTTCTGGAAACTTACCATCTAAAGATGGGTCATACAGTCTTTATTGTGCAGTAATCGTTAAAAAAGTAGATGAAAAAACTTTAGGTAAAGTTGGTATTAACGAACTCCTTAGAGGGATATAAATGTTAAAAGTATATGGAATTAAAAATTGTAATACTGTTAAAAAAAGCTTAATTTGGCTTGAAACGAATAAAATTCCTTATGAATTCTATGATGTAAAAAAACAAGTATTAAATGAATCAATACTCGATAGCTGGATGAATAATATTCCAACCCCATACAATTGGGAGACCCTTATTAATAAAACAGGAATGACCTGGAGAAAATTACCAGAGACTAAGAAAAAAATGAAATTAGACATAAATAAAGCCATAAAACTTATATTAGAAAATGCATCCGTAATGAAAAGACCGGTAATTTTAAAAAATAATAAAATTTTAACTATTGGTTTTGACGAATCTGAATTTAACCAAAAAATCCTATGACTAAAACTCTTAATCTTGCTAAAGAATTAATATTAAAAAAATCCATTACTCCTGTTGATGATGGATGCCAAGACTTATTAATAAGCCATCTAGAATCATTAGGATTCTCGATTAATAAATTACCCTCTGGTGAGGTTACTAATTTTTATGCTCGAAAAGGAAATGAAGCTCCTCTTTTAGTTTTTGCTGGGCATACAGATGTTGTTCCTCCAGGTCCTTTAAAAGATTGGGCCTCTCCACCATTTGAGCCTACTGTTAAAAATAATAGATTATATGGTCGAGGAGCGGCTGATATGAAAACTTCTTTAGCTGCATTTATTATAAGTATTGAAGAATTTTTAACCGAAAATAAAGATCATAAAGGTTCTATAGGTTTATTAATAACTTCAGATGAAGAAGGCATAGCTACAGATGGAACAGTAAAGATTGTGGAAACTCTCAAGAATAAGAAAGAAAAAATAGACTTTTGTATTGTTGGAGAACCTACTTGTGTTTCTAAGTTTGGTGATACTATAAAAAATGGGAGAAGAGGCTCATTATCTGCAAAACTTAAAGTCAAAGGTATTCAAGGCCATATAGCCTATCCTGAATTAATCAAAAATCCTATTCATACAGTTGCGCCAGTAATTGACGAATTAGTTAATACTATATGGGATGAAGGAAATGAATACTTTCCAAAAACATCTTGGCAAATTTCAAATATCAATGGTGGAACTGGGGCAACAAATGTTGTTCCTGGATTCGTTGAAATTTTATTTAACTTTAGATATTCATCTGAAAGTACCTCAGATATTCTTATGGAAAACGTTGAAAAAATATTGAATAAACATCAGTTAGATTATGATATTGACTGGCAGCATTCTGGTGAGCCCTACCTAACTGAAACTGGTTCTTTGGTAAATGCACTTTCAGATGCAGTCAAAGAAATTACTGGAAACGATCCCACAATATCAACTACTGGGGGGACATCTGATGGTCGATTTATTGCAAAAATTTGTGATCAAGTAGTAGAATTTGGACCAATCAATGAATCAATACATAAAATTAATGAAAATGTTTATATTGATGATATTGAGACATTAAAAAATATTTATAAATTAGCTATTTTAAAAATTTTAAAATAGAATATTTTTAAAATTTATTCCTTAAATTTAATTAACAAACTACTAACCTGCGACTGACTAAGCTCAATATAGTGTCCCTTTTGCAAATTCAAAGGCAGTCTAATTTCTCCGAACCTTATTCTTATTAGGCGATTAACAGTAATATTGAAGACTTCAAAAAGTCTTCTAACTTCACGATTACGCCCCTCTTTAAGAATGACTTGATACCAATTGTTAGATCTTTCTCCGCCTTTAAAAATTATTTTTTGAAATTGAGCTAAACCATCCTCTAATTTTATGCCAGATTTTAATTCTGCAATTTGATTATCATCTAATTTTCCATGCACTCTAACTGAATATTCCCGCTCAATTTCATAACGGGGATGCATTAATCTATTGGCAAAATTTCCATCAGTAGTAAAAATTAATAGTCCAGAGGTATTTAAATCTAGTCTTCCTATAGATATCCACTTAGCATTTTTAATTATAGGAAGATTATCAAAAACTGTCTGCCTCCCTTTTGGGTCTTTTTTAGAAACAATCTCACCTTCAGGTTTATTGTAAATTAAAATTCTTTTTAAAATTTTTTCAGAGTTTAATTTAATTAGCTTTCCATCAAAAATAATTTGATCAGTATTAGAAACTAGCTGCCCTAATTTAGCTAATTTATTATTAACAGAAATTCGTTTTTCAATAATTGCTTTCTCGATATCTCTTCGAGACGCAATACCAATTTGTGAAAGTGCTTTTTGAATTCTTATTCCTGAAGAATTGACGCTATTTTTTTTCAGAACTATTTCGCCGGAGGAATTATATTATTCGAGAAATCTTTTTCATCAACAATCATATTAGAATCAACTGTATTATTAGAAGATTGAGCAATATCATTTTCATCAGTATTTGAAAGTTCAGCTGCTAAAGAACTATTTAATTCTGGCAATTCTGAAAGAGATTTTAATGCAAAATCATTAAGAAAGTGTTTTGTTGTAGCATACAAAGATGGTCTTCCTGGAACCTCTTTCTGCCCAATAATATCAATCCATTCTCTTTCTATAAGTTGTCTTAAAGTGTTTGAGCTTAAAGACACTCCTCGAATTTTTTCAATATCTCCCCGTGTCACAGGCTGTCGATAAGCAATAATAGCTAAAACTTCCATTACTGCTCTTGAATAATTAGGTGCCCGGTCTGGAGCTAACCTCATTAAAAACTCTGTAAAATCTGATTTAGCTTGAAATCGATAACCTGAGGCAACTTGAATAAGATTCAATGACTTGTCTTGCCAATCATTTTTTATCTCATCTAAAAGCATTCTTATTGTTGATCTATCTGTCTTATCAATAAACAATCTTCCAAGATCTTCAACAGATAATGGCTGACTACTTGTTAATAAAGCTACTTCAAGAATCTCTTTTATTTTTTCAATTTGAGCCATTTATATTTCTCCTAGTTGAAGATATATTGGTGACGAGGAAGACTGTTGATTGATTTTAATTAAACCTTCTTTAGTTAACTCAAGAATAGCTAGAAAAAAAACGACTAACTTTGGAATCGGTTCTTTTTCAGTATCAAAAAAGCTGGAAAATTCTAATAAATCTTTTTCATTTAATTTTCTTAAAATAATCGTCATATGTTCTCTAACTGACAATTCAGATCGACTGATTTGGTGTTGTTCAAATTGCTTTGCTCTTCTAAGAACATTTTTCCAAGCATCAAATAATTCATCAACAGACACATCTGGATATTCAATTTCAGTTACCCTTTCAAAGTATGATTGGGCGATCATGATATTCTTACCAACCTGTGGCATATTTTTAAGATTTTCAGAAGCATCTTTCATTAACTCATATTCAATTAGTTTTTTAACTAGCTCTGCTCTCGGGTCATCTTCATCATCTTCGAGGATCGGTTTTGGTAACAACATTCTTGACTTAATTTCTATTAACATTGCTGACATAAGTAAATAATCTGCAGCAAGTTCAAACTTAATAACTCTCATCTTTTCTACGTAATTTATATACTGGTTTGTTAAATTAGCCATAGGAATATCTAAAATATCAATATTATTTTTTCTAATAAGGTAAATTAGCAGATCTAAAGGCCCCTCAAAGGAATCTAGATATATTTCAAGAGCATCAGGAGGTATATATAAATCCTGAGGAAGTACATCTATTTTTTCACCATAAATTTTTGGTAATGATTTTTGAGTTTGAATAGGCCCTGTCATTATAAATCAAGCCCCATAACATCCCGAACCTCTCTCATAGTATCTCTTGCTAACTTTCTTGCTTTTTCACAACCTTCGGCTACTACACTTTTAACAAGGTCAGGGTTTTCTAGATATTGCTTAGCTCTTTCTTGAATAGGTTTAAGTTCTTTTGAAATCCCATCGATTACTGGTTGTTTACATTCAATACAGCCTATATCAGCTTCTTTACAACCCGACCTTACCCATTTTTGAGTTTTCTTATCAGAATAAATTTCGTGTAAAGACCATACTGGGCAAATATCTGGATTACCTGGATCATTTCTCCGAATTCTTGCAGGGTCAGTAGGCATAGTTTTAATTTTTTTCTCAATTTCGTCCGGATTTTCTCTTAGAGAAATAATATTATTATAAGATTTAGACATTTTTTGACCATCTAAACCAACCATTTTTGATGCTTTAGTAAGTTTATATTCTGGCTCTATTAGAATCATTTTTCCTCCACCTTCCAAAAATCCTAACAATCTCTCCTTATCTCCAAGACTTAGACCTTGTTGCTCTTCAATTAATGCTTGAGCTGCTTCAAGCGCTTGGTCATCTCCCTCTTCTTGGTAAGCATCTCTTAGTTCTCTATATAATTGTCCTTTTTTTGATCCCAATTTTTTAACAGCTTCCTCAGCTTTTTCTTCATATCCTAATTCTCTTCCATATAAATGATTAAACCTTCTTGCAACCTCCCTAGTAAATTCTATATGTGGAATTTGATCCTCTCCAACTGGAACATGTGTACCCTTATAAATTAAAATATCAGCACTCTGCAGTAATGGATATCCAAGAAATCCATAAGTAGATAAATCTTTAGATGATAATTTTTCCTGTTGATCTTTATAAGTTGGAACTCTCTCTAGCCAACCTAAAGGTGTGATCATTGAAAGCAGTGTATGAAGCTCTGCATGTTCTGGTACTTTTGATTGAATGAAGATAGTTGCTTGAGCGGGATCAATACCTGCCGCTAACCAATCAATTATCATTTCCCAAACATTTTCTTCAATAATCTCTGGTGTGTCATAATGAGTCGTTAATGCATGCCAATCTGCTACAAAAAATAAGCATTCTTGCTCATGTTGCATTTCAACCCAATTTTTAAGTACTCCATTATAGTGTCCTAGATGAAGACTTCCAGTCGGACGCATTCCTGATACTACTCTATCGATTGCCATTTATTATTTATCCTCTTTAGCCAAATATAGCAAAAATAATACCCTCACTCATATTTATTAACGGATATAATATACTACCCAGTACTCCAGAAAAAAGTAAAAATATTATTATAAATAGTCCATATCTTTCTAAATTTTCTATATAACTTGACCACGGATAGGGTAACAAACTTACCGCAACTCTTCCTCCATCCAAAGGAGGAATCGGAAGTAAATTTAAAACCATTAATATAAGATTGATCTTAATTCCAGCCAAAGCCATAGCTGATAAAAATAAAATAGAGTTATTAGGAAAAAATTCTAGTCTGGTAAATAATATAGTCCAAAAAATTGCCATTAATAAATTAGCTCCAGGCCCAGCTAATGCTACCCACATCATATTTTTTTTTGGGTTTCTTAAATTTGAAAAATTAACTGGTACAGGCTTTGCCCAACCAAACAAAATACCTCCTAACATAACTGTAAATGCTGGAAGAATAATTGTTCCAATTGGATCAATATGTTTAATAGGATTTAAGGTAATTCGACCTAAATAATGTGCTGTTAAATCACCAAAATATTTTGCTACATAGCCATGAGCAGCCTCATGTACTGTAATAGCAAAAATAATCGGTATTGCATACGCAGTTATTTTTTGAATAATTGTTAGCT
The DNA here is from genome assembly GCA_042094875.1 of OM43 beta proteobacterium. Taxonomy (GTDB): domain Bacteria; phylum Pseudomonadota; class Gammaproteobacteria; order Burkholderiales; family Methylophilaceae; genus BACL14. The sequence continues at coordinate 152,584 of JBELCI010000011.1, read as the reverse complement.
CTTCCATTCATCTCCATTCTATGTCATTAAAAAAATTTACAAAAGACTCTAATAGATATTTAGTGGATGCCTTTTATTATTTTTGACCACTTTAACCAAATCGGTTTGCACTGATTGGGTAATTTCTTATCAAAACCTATTGCTCTATGAGATATTCCAGGGCCATGAAAATCGGATCCACATGATGAAAATAAATTATATTCCTTTGCTAATTCAGCAAAATATTTTGACTGAGATGGATCTTGACTTCCAGACATTACTTCAATTCCCGTTCCCCCTAAATTTTTAAATTCATTTAAAAGTACAGGATATAATTTTTTTCCTAAATCATATCTACCTGGATGGGCAATTACTGCATCACCTCCAGCACCATTAATCCATGAAACTGCATTTTCTAAAGTTGCCCACTCATGATCTACATAGCCAGGCTTACCTGGAGTTAAAAATTTCTTAAATACTTGCTTTATATCTTTTGCATAACCTTGAGAAACTAAAAATTGTGCGAAATGAATTCTGCCAATAGTACTGTGTTTAGCATATTTTTTAGCGCCATCCAATGAATCAAATATGCCTGCCATTCCCAGACTATGAGCCATTTTTTTTGCTCTTTCCTCTCTTCCCTGTCGAATTTGTTTTAATCCATTAATTAAAAATGAATTTGATTCATCAAAATTGAGTCCAACAATATGTATAGTTCTTTTTCTCCATGTTACAGATATTTCAACTCCATTAATAAAAATAATATCTAGTTTTTGAGACATCAATCTAGCTTCTTTTAAGCCAGCAATGTCATCATGATCAGTTAATGCAAGAACTTGAACGTGTCTTTGAGAAGCATATGAAACCAATTCTGTAGGCGTCAAAAGTCCATCAGATATAGTAGAATGTGAATGAAGGTCTATGTTTGGAGTAATCATTAGCTAAACTAGATTATATTAGTAATTCTTTAATGGGTATAGGTAAAATTTTTAAACATGAAATTTTTATATGAGTTGTTTCCTGTAGTACTTTTTTTTATTTTTTATAAAATTTATGATATCTACATTGCAACCGCAGTTTTAATGGTTGCAACATATATGCAAATAATATTTGCTTACTTTCTTAAAAAGAAAATTGAAAAAATTTTAATTTTTACAGCAATTGTTGTAACAATTTTTGGAGGCATGACTCTATTTTTTCAAGATAATGCATTTATTATGTGGAAACCATCAATTATATATTGGGTGTTTGGTTTAGGTATTGTGGTTGCAAATAAGTTTTATAATAAAAATTTAATTAGAATATCACTCGGTGCACAAATAAAGCTTGCAAATAAATATTGGGAAAATTTATGTTTTTCAACAGCTATATTTTTTATTTTTCTTGGCTTTTTAAATATTTATGTCGCCCAAAATTTTAGTGAAGATACTTGGGTTAATTTTAAATTATTTGGGATGACGGGCTTACTTTTTATTTATATGATCCTAATTGGTTTATATATTGGTAAAGTAAGTAAGGGTTAAATTATGTGGTATTGTATTTACGCAAAAGATTCTTTAAATAGTCTTAAAAAAAGATTAGTTAATAGGCCCAAACATCTCAAAAGAATAAAAAAATTACAAGATGAAGGTAGGCTTTTGGTCGCAGGCCCTTTTCCTAATATTGATTCTGTAGATCCAGGAAAGGAAGGATTTTCTGGAAGTTTAATAATCGCTGAGTTTAATTCTTTAATTGAGGCAAAAAAATGGGCTCAAAATGATCCTTTTTTTAATAGTGGGGTTTACGAGAAAATTGAAGTAAAACCTTTTAGAAAAACTTTACCTTAAATGATTGAAAAAAAAATAAAAGAAAGATTAGCATTTTTAAATCCAACAACATTTATTTTAAATGATGAAAGTGCATTACATAAAGGTCATAGTGGAAATACAGGCGGTAGTCACTTTAATTTAAACATAGTTAGTGATAATTTTTTAGGTAAATCTAGAATGGAAAGACATAGAATGATATACGAAGCTTTAAATGGTTTGTTTCCAAATGAGATACATGCTTTAAGTATCAAAGCATCAACTGAAGAAGAAACTTTATGAAAAATATAATTTTAATTATAACTATTTTTTGCATTTCTAATTATTCATTTTCTGAAGAAAAAGAGATATCTGTTAATGATGTATTAATTAATAAAAATTTAATTTCTTTTATTAAAAATGAAGTCAATAAAGAAGGAATAAAAATTACAGATAAAATGGAAAAAAATATTATTAAACGGCTAATTGATCTTGAGTTAATACACCAACAAGCAACAAAAGAAGGGTTAACTAGTAAATTAGATTTTTTGTCAAAATCAGAACTGGCTTTTAAAGAATTAATTTACACAACTTACCTTCAAAATTTTATAAAAAAAAATGATGTAACTGAAAATGACATTAAAAAAGCATATGAAAATTATAAAAATAATTTTAATGAATTAGATTACAAAGCAAGCCACATTCTAGTTACTTCTAAAAATGAAGCCAAGAAAATAATTAAGGATTTGAAAGAAGGAGCTGATTTTAGTAATTTAGCTAAAACAATGTCAATTGACGAAGAATCAAAAGCTATTGGTGGAAATTTAGGTTGGTTTAATGCTGAAGATATGGTTGAGTCATTCTCCAATGCCCTTAAAAAACTTGTTGTCAAAGAAATAACTGGCCATCCTGTTCAAAGTCAATTTGGGTGGCATATTATTAAACTAAACCAGGTTAGAAAAAAATCTGCGCCTTCATTGAGTGAAAAGGAAGAGGAGATAAAACTAACACTTCAAAAAGAAAAATTAAAATCTCATATTGATGAATTAAGATTGATAGCAGATATTAAAAAATAAATTATTCTTAAATAGATTTAATTTGACTAACAGCCTCTAATATTAAGTTTGCGTCACCACTAATTTTTTCAATTGGCACAAGAGATGGCCACAATGGCATTAAGCTATTAATTATTTCTATTATTTTATCTCTCTTAATACTTTCGGATGAATTCAATGATTTTGTTTCATTAAGTATATTTTTAGCAACAATTGTGAAGCCCAAAGCATCTTGATATTCAAATTTATTTTTAACATTTCCATTTACAATTCCAATTGCATACTCTTCTGCAGCAATTTCTAGTAATGTTTCAACTAATTCGACTTTTTTATCAAATGTGTTGCTTTCAATATCAACAATTTTTTCATTCTCAGTAATTGCATTCAATAAAATTTCATATTTCGATAAAACTAAATTTAAATCTTTATCACTTTCGACAGTAAGGGCAAGATCCTCCAACTCAGAAGCAAATCCATCGGTATTTTTAGCTTCAAAGGTTGGTATCATAGCTGAGTACAATTCACTTTTTGGGTGCTTCATATGCCTTTTAGCATTATCAAAATATTGATTTTTATAGAGCTCGATACCAACATGAAGATGGCCTCTAACTAAACCCATATGAGTTAAATATATATGATCACTCTCAAAGACTTCTCCGGCTACTTCATCATGGTTATGATTTGAACAACCAGTTAATAAAATTGTATTAAAAATTAAAATGATTAATAATTTTTTGATAGAGCTATCTCCTTAATAAATTTTTTATGTCTTTTTAAAATAAAATCTTCTCCACATGCTTAATCCAAATATCAAAGATGTTATCCAAAAGAAAACTTCCAACCAATTAGGATTACTGTTGTAACCAAAAAAACCTTTTAAAAACACTCCGATATTGCCTTTGTCATGAAGGATATGTGTATACATATTATTATTTTGGTTATAAGAATAAAAGATAGGATTTGCACCTTCTTGGATCTCTGGAGTTGGTTTTAGAATGTCCCATGCTCTTACAATTTGCTTTTCATCCTGCAAGCCTACCCATTCCAAGTGATTTCCTTTAACCATAAATTCTTCTATTTCATGAGTTCCAAATGCAATCATGCCCGAAGCAAATATAGCTAACATAAGTGTTGTGCCTTGAAAAAACAAACGCAGATTAATCTTTCTTCCTTGAATAACAATCCCATAACCAATTAATAGAGCAAGAATTAATCCTGCAAAAAAACCTATATAAGAAAATGTTCCTGTCATAGAAAAACTTCCTAAAAGGAATAGTGCTGTTTCAAACCCTTCTCGAAGAATTGCAAAAAAGACCAATAGATATATACCCCAACCTGATGCAGCAATAGCTTGATTTGCCTTCTTTTCCATACCTTCTCTTTGGCTAACATGTTTTGAAAGCCAGAAAATTACGTACCATAATAAACCGGCAGTAATATACATACTGAGTCCTTCAAATAATGCACTAATAGATTCATTACCTATTGAGTCTTTTACATAATTTAAAGAAATTGCAACAACTACACTAGCCGCGATAGCTGAGAAAACACCCAACCACACTTGTTTTAATTCTTTTTTTAAATTATTTTTTTCTAAAAGTAAGTAAATTATTCCAATAATTAAACAAGCTTCAAGACTTTCCCTAAAAACAATAATAAATTCATTCATCAATTTACTTTCAATTCATATTAAAAAATTTGTAATGATGATATTCTAAATGGGAATGATTCTTATTACAATAAGTTATTTCTTTAAATTACCTAAAAATATTAAGTTGAATAAAAATCTCAACTATAATTAGATAAATGCAAAAAAATATTATTACTTCATTCTTTGGCTCCAGAATTTATTCAGAATTCAGAAAAACAGCCATACTAAATATTGCGCAAAAATCTTTTTCAAAAATCAATACAGTTAATTCAGCCTACCTGCATGTAGTTGAGAGTAAAAAAAAATTATCTAATGCAGAGTTAAAAATTCTTAAACAAATTTTGACATATAGTGAAGGCTTAACTGAAGAAATTTCTCCAAAAGATATTATTTTTATTACTCCTAGAATTGGAACCATTTCACCATGGAGTTCAAGAGCTACAGATATTATCAAACGATGTGGAATAAATATTTTAAGGATTGAGAGAGTTAAAACTATTTCTTTCACCACAAATGATAGAAGCAACTTATCTAAGAATGAAAAAGAATCATTAGGTAAATTACTGTTTGATCGCATGACTGAGTCAATTTTTCTTAAACAAAGTGATATTAAAGAACTCTTTGTTCATCACAAACCAAAGCCTTTAAGCTATATCAATATTATTGATAAAGGTATTTCTGAATTAAAAAGCTTTAATTTATCTCAAGGACTAGCAATGTCAGAAGATGAAATAGATTATCTATTTGATTACTTTTCTAATTCAAACAGAAATCCAACAGATGCTGAATTAATGATGTTTGCCCAAGCCAATTCAGAGCATTGTCGGCACAAAATTTTTAATGCGAGTTGGGTCATAAATAATGAAAAACAATCTAAATCACTATTTTCTATGATTAGAAACACACATAAAGCCTCTCCTAAAAAAACAGTGGTTGCTTATTCAGATAATTCATCAATTATTGAAGGATCTGTTATTAATAGATTTTATCCAAATATCAAAGGTCATTATTCTGAACATAATGAACTTACTCATTACCTTATGAAAGTTGAAACACATAATCACCCTACTGCAATATCTCCCTTTCCTGGAGCAGCTACTGGAGCTGGTGGTGAAATCCGAGATGAAGGTGCAACTGGAAGAGGTTCAAGGCCGAAAGCAGGTTTAGCTGGATTTTCTGTATCTAATTTACGAATCCCTAATTTCATCCAACCATGGGAAAAAAATGATATTGGTAAGCCAGAAAGAATTGCTTCTTCATTACAAATTATGATTGATGGCCCAATTGGTGCTGCTAGATATAATAATGAGTTTGGAAGACCAAATATTCTAGGTTACTTTAGAACTTTAGAGTGTCAGACTCAGGGTACTGTTTTTGGATACCACAAACCAATAATGCTTGCTGGTGGGATAGGTAATATTAATGCAATTCATACTCATAAAGAAGAATTAAAGGAAGGTAATTTGCTTATTCAGCTTGGTGGGCCGGCAATGTTAATAGGTTTAGGTGGAGGTGCTGCTTCAAGTATGAAAACAGGTTCAAATAAAGAAAATCTTGATTTTGCTTCAGTTCAAAGAGGAAATCCTGAATTACAAAGAAGAGCTCAAGAAGTAATTGATCGCTGTTGGGAGCTAGCTGAAAAAAATCCAATTTTAAGTATTCACGATGTTGGTGCTGGAGGGTTATCAAATGCATTTCCTGAATTAATTAATGATGGCGGTATGGGAGCGATTATGGATATTCGCTCAATAGATAATGAAGAGCTGGGAATGTCTCCTAAAGAAATTTGGTCTAACGAAGCGCAAGAAAGATATGTTTTAGCTATAAATAAAAAGCATTTAGAGATTTTTACAAAAATTTGTAAAAGAGAAAGATGCCCATTTAAAGTTGTTGGAAAAACAACTAAAGAAAAAAACCTTAAAGTTGAAGATAATCTTCTAGAACAGAATGTTATTAATATGAATCTCGATGTTCTTTTAGGTAAGCCTCCTAGGCTTTCAAAAGAAGTTTATTCATCAAATAGTTCTATAAGAAAAACTGGAGATATCACTTTTGATGGAAATTTTTTAGAATTATTAACCGATGTTTTACGCTACCCTAGTGTCTCAAATAAAAACTTTTTAATAACAATAGGTGATCGCTCTGTAACTGGCCTAATCGCAAGAGATCAGATGGTGGGACCATGGCAAATTCCAGTATCCAACGTCGGGGTTACTAAAAGTACTTTTAACTCAATAACAGGCGAGGCTATGGCAATCGGAGAAAAAGCTCCAATTGCCATAACTAATGCAACAGCTTCAGCTAAAATGGCTATAGGTGAAGCTATAACAAATATTGCAGCTAGCGCCATTAAAGATATTAGTTTAATTAAACTTTCTGCAAACTGGATGGCAGCATCAGGGAGTAATGACGAAGATTATGAGTTATTTAAAGCAGTTGAGGCTGTTGGAATGGAGTTATGTCCAAATTTAGGTATCAGTATTCCTGTAGGTAAAGATTCAATGTCAATGCAAACATCATGGGAAGATCAAGGCAATAAAACTGTAAAATCGCCCCTTTCATTAATTGTTACTGCATTTAGTGAATCATATAACATTCAAAAAACTCTTACACCTCAATTAATTAATGATGAAAAAACTTCACTAATTTTAATTGACCTTGGTGATGGAAAAAATAGAATGGGAGGTTCTAGCTTTAACCTAATAAATAATTTATTTAATTCCCCAGTTCCAGATTTAGATAATCCTGAATTAATTATAAATTTTTTCAAAGGTATCCAATTTTTAAATCAAGAAAATAAAATTTTAGCTTATCATGACCGATCTGATGGTGGATTAATTACCACTATTCTTGAAATGGTTTTTGCAGGCCACTGCGGAGTTAAATTAGAATTAGATAAAGAAGACTTTTCCTTCGATTTCTTGTTTAATGAAGAATTAGGCGCAGTTATTCAAGTTTTAGAAAAAGATGTTATTTCTATTCAGAAATATCTCCAAAAAAAATTGAAGTTATCAACAAAAATAATTGGAAAGCCAACAAATGATCATGTAATTTCAATTTATGAAGATTCTAAATTAAAAGCAAGTGATACGAGAGGATATCTTCAGCAATGTTGGTCAGAAACAAGTTACAAGATTCAATCAATTCGAGATAACCCAAAGTCAGCAAAAGAAGAATTTAATCTTATTTTAGATAATTCGAATCCTGGTATTAACCCAAAAATTAATTTTGAAATACCTAGTAAAATTAATATTTCAAAATTAAAACCAAAAATTGCCATTCTCAGAGAACAAGGCATCAATGGGCATAATGAAATGGCAGCGGCATTTAATTTTGCTGGATTTGAGTCTTATGATGTTCATATGACTGACATCTTAAGCGGACAAAAAAGTTTAAAGAATTTTAATGGTCTTGCAGCATGCGGAGGGTTTTCTTTCGGCGATGTTCTGGGTGCTGGCGAAGGTTGGGCAAAATCAATTCTTTTTAATGAAAAATTAAGAGATGAATTCCAAGACTTTTTTGAAAGAAAAGATACTATTGCATTAGGAGTTTGTAATGGGTGTCAGATGATGAGTAACATTAAAGATATTATCCCAGGGACAGATTATTGGCCTAAGTTTATTAAAAATGAGTCTGAACAATTTGAAGCGAGATTTATAATGGTTGAAATAACAAAAAATAACTCTTTATTTTTTGATGAAATGATGGGAAGTGTAATACCTGTGGTAGTTTCCCATGGAGAAGGTCGAGTTAAATTCTCAAATAAAAAACATTTAGATCTTGTTCAATCTTCGAATTTAATTTCCTTAAAATACGTCGATAATTATCATCGGGGAACTTTAATGTACCCTTTGAATCCAAACGGTTCATCTCTAGGTATTACTGGATTAACAAGTGATGATGGAAGGGTGTCGATAATGATGCCCCACCCTGAAAGGGTATTTAGAGCGGATCAAAATTCTTGGCACCCAAAACAATGGATTCATTTTGGACCTTGGTATAGAATGTTTGCCAATGCAAACAAATTTTTTACTTAATTGAAGGAAATATTATGAAAGCTTTATCTATTTTACTTACAATTTTTATAACATCTTTTTCATTTAATGTCTTAGCATTGAATGATGATCAAGAACTTGAATTTACTGGCGCTGTAAATGATGGTGATTTAAAAACTGTTAAAAGATACATCGAAACTACTGATGTAAATATCGATGATAGTTATTTTGCATGGACACCATTTCTCATGACTGCTGCAAAAAATCAACTTGAAATTATGAAATATCTTGTTAGTAAAGGAGCAGACATATCATATACGCACCCAATTACTAAATTTAATGCACTTCATCATGCTGCATTTAATGGAAGTAAAGGTATGGTAGATTATTTAGTAGAAATTGGTATCGATAAAAAACAAAATCTTAAAGGTGATGTTTCAATTATTAGAGCATTAAACGAAGATGGTAAATCAAATATGGCAGATTATCTGATATCCCTTGGATTTAAAGATGAAGGTTGTCAAGAAAAAAGATGTTTCTAATTGATTTAAATTAAAAAGCCAATTTCTTAATTGGCTTTTTTAAACGCTATTACCTATCGAATCAAATTTTTCACGAAAATTTTATATTTTCCTTATTATAATAAGTATTATTCAGTACTTTAAAAAAATAAAGAATACCGTTAATGTTTAAAAAATATATTGTATTTATAATTTACTTAACTTTTTATAATTTATCTTATGTAAATTCAACAGAAAATTTTAGTAATTATAAAGAATATGCTTTAACTAAATCAAAATTTACATTACAGAAAGTCACAAATCAATTAAATTTTCCATGGGCGATAACATTTATTGATAATGATAATTTAATTATTACGGAAAAGAATGGTGGTCTTTATCAAATCAATAAAAAAACAGGGCAAAAACAAGTAATTAAGCACAATATTCAACATATTGGATATACCGGAAATGGCGGACAAGGTGGTTTTTTAGACGCCTATTTTAATAGTAAAGATGGTTTCCTTTATTTTACCTATAGTCATGACTTTAAAGACATTATGCCTAATAAAAAATTAAGTAAGGCCTCAAGCACTGCTGTTGCTAGGGGTAAATTAATTAAAAATGAGATAAAAGAGCTTGAAATTTTATTAATTGCAAAACCAAAACAATTATCTAATAAACATTTTGGGTCAAGAATTGCTATTAAAAATAATTTTCTCTATGTAACTTTTGGTGAAAGGGGTAAGGGTATGATTTCTCAAGATCCAACTAAACATCCTGGAAGTATTATTCGTATAAAAACTAATGGCAAAATCCCTACAGATAATCCAAAATTTACAGGTAAAAAGGAATGGCTTCCTGAAATTTATGCAATTGGAGTTCGCAATCCACAAGGTATAACAGTCTCGCCGCATAATAACAAAATTTATTTCTCAAATCATGGGCCTAGAGGTGGAGACCATATTGCACAATTAAAATCTGGAGCAAATTATGGCTGGAAAGATATTGCTTGGGGTGGGACTAAATATTCTGGCTTTAGTATTGGTAAAGTTCCATTCAAAAAAAAATATGATAAACCAATTAAAACATGGGTTCCATCTATAGCTATAAGCAGTATTCAATTCTATAATGGAGATGTTTTTCCTGAATGGAAGGGTGATCTTATTGTTTGCTCATTAAGTGGAAAAAGTTTAATAAGATTAGATTATGAAGATAATAAAATTGTAGATGAAGAAATTATTTTTAAAAATAAAATTGGACGTATTCGTGATTTTAAAGTCGATAAAGAAGGAAATATTTTTCTTATAAATGATAGAAAAAATGCAGAACTTTGGAAACTTACTAGATAAAATTTAATAAAGGAGTAAAAATGAAAAAAATATTAATAGTTTTATTTTTAATAAGCTCAATAAACCTTTGTATTGGTCAAGAAAAAAAATTTATAGGATTTGATTGGCCAGAATCAGTTGCAGAAGGAATTGATGGCCAAATTTATGTTTCAGAAATTGGAGAGCGAGATAAAGACGGTGATGGAAAAATAAGTAAGATTGATAAATATGGAAATATCTCTACTTTTGCAACTGGCCTCAATGATCCGAAGGGTATTATTTTTTATAAAGAAAAATTATATGTAACAGATAAAAATGTAATTATTGAAGTAAATAAAAATGGTTCGTGGTCAATTCTTGGAGCAGAAATGTCTTTTCCAAAGACGCCAGTTTTTCTTAATGATATTGACGTCGACTCTAAAGGTAATTTTTATATTACAGATACTGGTAATTTTAAAACCGGTGGGATTGTTTTTAAAATGAATTTAGCTGGTCATATTACCGTTCTTTTTGATGAAACCCATGAGAATAATAAAGCTCCAAATGGAGTTCTCCCTATAGGTAAAAATAAAATTTTGTTACTTGATTGGGGTGGTGAATTATTTGAAGCAAATACCCAAACCAAAAAAATAAGAAAATTAGGTGATGGTTTCCCTGGCGGGGATGGTCTCGCAATAAAAAATGAAACTATTTATATAAGCAGTTGGAAGGAAGGAAAAATCTATGAATTTAAAAATGGAAATTCAAAAATAATAGCAGAAGGATTTGAGGCTGCTGCTGATATCGCATTAAATCGTGATAAGACTCATCTGATTATTCCTGATATGAAGGCTGGAACTGTAAGTATATTTCCAATAAAAGAATAATCTTTATTAGCACTTTACTCACATTCTATAAAATTGATTAAGCATTCTGATATCATAATGAAATTAGTAATTAGTTTAAAGAAATGTAAATGAACCTACATGAGTACCAAGCAAAAGAATTACTCAAATCTAATGGAATAAGAGTTCCTAAAAGTAAAATTTCAAATAGTATTAATGAAACTTTTTTAATTGCAGAGCAATTTCAATCAAAAGTTGCAATTAAAGCACAAATACATTCTGGGGGAAGAGGTAATGCAGGAGGTATAAAAATTACTTCAAACCCGCAAGAGGCAAAAGAATTTGCCACATCCATTCTTAATAAGAATCTTTTAACTAAACAAAATAAGCCTCATGGTCAACCTGTGAATCAATTATTAATAGAAGAAACTATTTCAATAAAACAAGAAATGTATTTTTCTATTTTGATAGATAGGAAATCTGAATCAATAGTTTTAATAACTTCTAGCTCAGGAGGAATGGATATAGAAGAGATAGCTAATAAAGATAAAAATTCTATTACGAAAGAATATTGTGAAATCAATTCCAAATTAACCTCTTCACAAATAAATAATTTAGCTAATGGGCTTAATATAAAAAGTGAATTACATAAAAAATTTAAAGAATTTCTTCTTATTTGTTTTAAATTTTTTAAGAATTCTGACTTATCTCTCCTAGAAATTAACCCTTTAGTTATTTCTGATGAGGATGAAATTATTGCAGTTGATTGTAAGATTAGTCTAGATGATAATTCTCGTTTTCGTCATCAAGAAATCAGTCAGAGTTACGATTGGTCTCAAATTGACAAAAAAGAAGCAGAAGCTTTTCATAGTGGATTTAGTTATGTAGCTTTAGAGGGAAATATTGGTTGTATGGTAAATGGAGCTGGATTAGCGATGGCTACAATGGACTTAATTAAATTATCAGGTGGCCAACCTGCAAATTTTTTAGATGTCGGTGGGGGAGCAACTCCGGAGACTGTAAGTAAAGCATTTAAAATTTTACTTTCAGATGATAATGTTTGTGTTGTTTTAGTAAATATTTTTGGAGGAATTATGCGTTGCGATATTATTGCTGAAGGAATAATATCAGCTGTCAAAGAAGTAGGTGTAAAGATTCCAATAGTGGTCCGCCTTGAAGGTACAAATGTTGATCTGGGAAAAAAGATTTTACAAAAAAGTAATCTTAATATTATATCTGCTGATAGCCTAACAGATGCTGCAAAAAAATCTGTTGAATTAACCATATTGCAAAAATAAATGTCTATTCTTATAAACAAAAATACTAAAGTAATTTGCCAAGGTTTTACTGGGAAACAAGGTACATTTCATAGTGAACAGTCAATTAAATATGGCACAAAGCTTGTGGGAGGAGTTACCCCTGGAAAAGGTAGTCAAACTCATCTAAGTTTACCTGTTTTCAATACTGTTAAGGAGGCAGTCAAAGAGACGGCAGCAAATGCAACCATGATTTATGTTCCCCCAAAATTTGCTGCTGAATCTATTATTGAAGCAAGTGATGCAGGTATTGAAATTATTGTTTGTATAACTGAAGGTATACCTGTAATTGATATGCTTAAAGTAAAACAAATAATAAATTCAAATGGTAGTGTTTTAATTGGGCCAAATTGCCCAGGTGTTATAACTCCAAATGAATGTAAAATTGGTATTATGCCAGGAAATATTCATAAGGCAGGAAAAATTGGCATTGTTTCTAGATCAGGCACTCTTACTTATGAAGCTGTTCATCAAACTTCAATAAATGGCTTAGGGCAAACAACTTGCGTTGGAATTGGTGGCGATCCAATAAAGGGATTTAATTTTATAAGCTGTTTAGAAATGTTTGAGAATGATCAACGTACAGAAGGTGTCATAATGGTGGGAGAAATTGGAGGATCAGATGAAGAGCTTGCTGCTGAATTCATTAGTAGTAATATGAAAAAACCAGTTGTTGCATACATAGCAGGATTAACTGCGCCAGAAGGAAAAAGAATGGGTCATGCAGGTGCAATTATTTCTGGTAGTTCTGGAAAGGCTATTGATAAAATAAATGTTTTAAAAAAATCAGGAGTCTATATTGCAAATTCACCAGCCTCTATGGGCACAGTGATGTTAGAAGCACTAAAAAATAAAGTATGAAAAATATTTCATACATCCTATTTATATTTATCTTATTTAATCTTACTCAACTTAATGCAGAAGAAATTCCATATTTATTAACGGCATCAGCTAAAGGAGATATCGAAACTGTAAAAGCTATTATAGAAAGTGGGGGTAATCCAAATACTGAAGACAAAGATAAAATCACTGCATTAATGTATGCAGCAAGGAAAAATAAAGGAGAAGTAGTCGAATATTTAATTTCCCAAGGGGCTAAAATTAATAAGATTGAAAATGATGGATGGACTGCATTAATGTTTGCCGCAAAAAAAAATTATACTGAAACTATTAAAATTCTTCTTAAAAATAATGCAGATCCAAAAATAACAGATCCTGATGGTTGGTCTGCTTATGGTTTAGCAGCTACGTCTGGACATTATGAAACAATAAAACTCCTCCTTAAAGGTGGTATTGATCCAAATAGTAGAAATAATTCAGGATTAACCGTATTAATGCTTGCTTGTAAAAGCGGAGATGTTAAAACTATAGAAATATTAATCAATAACGGAGCAGAACTTGAACTAAAAGATAGGTATGGTAAAACAGCTTTAATTCATTCGGCAGCGCTTGGAAATGAAAATGCAATAAATTTTCTTATCCATAACGGCTCAAAAGTTGATACTTATGATAAATCAAAATGGAGTCCACTAATGTGGGCTATTAAGAACAAAAAATATAAAGCAGCTAAAGTCCTAATTTTGCATGGAGCAAATGTAAATCATGAAGATAATGAAGGTACCCCTTTAGTTCATTATGCTGTACATACAAAATCATTTAAATTTGTAAAATTATTGATAGATTCAAAAGTTAATTTAAAAGCAAAAGATCAATATGGTTTAACACCTCTTGTGTATGCACTAAAAAATAAGAACAAGAATATTGTTGAACTAATAAAAAAAGCTGGTGGAAAATACTAATAAATTATGAAGATTAGTTTAGCTCAAATAAATCCGACTGTAGGTGACCTTAATTATAATTACAAACTTATAATTAAACATGCACAAATAGCCAAAAAATCAGGGGCAGAAATCTTAATTACGCCAGAACTGAGCATTTGTGGCTACCCTCCTGAAGATCTACTTTTAAATAATGAATTTATAAGTAAATGTAAATACTATGTTGAAGAAATAGCAAAAAATTGTATCGGTTTAAAATTAATTGTAGGTTATCCAAGAAAATTTAAAGGTAAGCTTTTTAATTCAGCATCAATTTTATATGGGGGTAGAATACAAAAAACTTATAATAAACAAATACTCCCTAATCATGGAGTATTTGATGAAAAAAGATATTTCGATGCGGGAAATACATCACTAACTTTTTCTCATAAGAATAAAAAATTTGGAATTCTAATATGTGAAGATATATGGGAAAAAGGACCTATTGAAAAATTATTTAAAAAAAAGATTGATTTTGTAATATGTATAAATGCTTCTCCATATGATGTAAATAAAAATAAACTTAGATTAAAGGAATTAGAAAAAAGAGTATCGTTACTTAATAATATAATAATTATTTATGTTAATTTAATTGGTGGGCAAGATGACCTTTTATTTGATGGAGGGTCATTCATTTACAGTCAAAAAAATGGATTAATAAAAACTCTTCAACAATTTAAATCAATAAATCATATTATAGAAACAAAAAATTTATTAGAAAATAAACAATACTCTGTAAATACCAAATTAAATAAAACAAAAACTCTACTTGATGGCTTAATTCTCGCTTTGAAAGATTATGTTCAAAAAAATTCAATTAAAAATATTTTTATCGGATTATCTGGTGGAATTGATTCAGCGGTAGTTCTTTTTATCGCATCTAAAGCATTCAAAAAAGAAAAGATTAATGCTTTGATGATGCCAAGTAATTTCACTTCAATAGCTAGTTTAGAAGATGCAAAAAAACTATCGAGAAATTTAGGTGTTAACTATAAAATTAAAGATATCCAACCACTTATGAAATTATTTGGTAAAACACTTGCTAATGACTTTAAAGGTTTTCAAAAAGATATCACAGAAGAAAATATACAGGCTAGAATTCGTGGAGTTTTACTAATGGCATATGCAAATAAATTTAATGGTATTGTTTTATCAACCAGTAATAAAAGTGAAGTTGCTGTGGGATATTCTACTGTTTATGGAGATATGGTTGGTGGTTTTTCAGTATTAAAAGATGTGCCAAAAACATTAGTTTACAAAATAGCAAATGAAATAAACTCTAAAAATGAAATTATTCCAAAAAGGATAATAGAAAGACTTCCATCTGCCGAACTAGCTAAAAATCAAACAGATCAAGATAATTTACCAGATTACGATATATTAGATGAAATCCTTGATTTATACGTTGAAAAAAATCAAAGTCCAAAAACAATAATAAAAAAAGGATTCTCAGCACAAATTGTTAAAAAAGTTGTAAAATTAGTTAATGACAATGAATTTAAAAGAAGGCAAGCAGCCCCAGGACCAAAAGTTACTAATAAGGCATTTGGTAAAGATAGAAGGTATCCGATTACAAGCAAATATAAGCCATAAAATAAGAGGAATATAACATGAAAAAAATTGAAGCTATTATAAAACCTTTTAAGCTTGATGAAGTAAGGGAAGCTTTATCAGAACTTGGAATTATGGGTTTAACTGCAACAGAAGTTAAAGGTTTTGGCCGGCAAAAAGGTCACACAGAATTATATAGAGGTGCTGAATATGTTGTTGATTTTTTACCTAAAGTAAAACTTGATGTTGTTGTTACAGATGATATGGTTGATAAGGTCATAGATTCAATTACTAAAACAGCTCATACGGGTAAAATTGGTGATGGGAAAATATTTGTAATGAATGTTGAAGATGCAGTTCGAATTAGAACTGGCGAAAAAGGCGATACAGCAATATAAATTTTAATTATTATTTTAAATAATTTTCAATTGCCAATAAATCTTCTTTGGTATCTATACCCCTATAAATTTTACCCTTATATTTTATCACCATTAATGATAAGTTATTTTCCAGAGCTCTAAGTTGCTCAAGTTTTAGAGCCTGTTCTGATTTTGCAATTGGTAAGGTACAAAAATTATCTAATAGTTTTTTTGTATAGCCATAAATACCAATATGATGATAATGTTTGTCTGAACTCCACTCTTTTATGTTATTTACTAATGGCTTTCTATAAAAATCTAAAGCAAATTGATTTTTATCAAACACAACTTTGACATTGTTTGGATTTAAATATTCATCAAAACTTTCAAAATTTGAACAAGCACTCACATAGTTAATATTATTTTTTTCTAAAGCTTTAGCTAATAACTTTATTAATTCAGGATTTATAAGGGGTTCATCACCCTGAACATTAATGATAATTTCATTACTTAACCATCCTTTCTGATTTGCAATTTCTAAAACCCTATCTGTTCCAGACGGATGATTTTTATCTGTAATTAAAGATTCAAAATTATATTTTTCAGCAATATTTTTTATTCTTATGTCATCTGTTGCAATAATTACATGACTAGCACCACTTTTACTTGCCTGTATAGCTGTTCTTACTACCATTGGAATACCACCTATTTCTAATAATGGTTTGCCCGGTAATCTCGTACTTTCATATCTAGCTGGAATCACTACATTAAAATTCATTTCATTTTTTTCCAGTTATTTTCCTAGCTTCACTTTCAAGCAATATAGGTATGCCATCATCAATACGATATGCTAACTTTGCTGATTTTGATATCAGCTCATTATTCTTCTTATCATATGTAAGCGGGCCCTTAGTTACTGGGCAAACAAGGATATCTAATAATTTTTTATCCATTTAATTAATCCTTAATTTTTCTTTCATTTTTTTAAATAATTTTTCTTCCACAGCTGCATGTATTGGTAAATACCAATAATTTTCTTTTGAAAAACTCTTACACTTCACAGCATCTTTTTCAGTCATTATGATATCCAAATCATTACTATCATAATCCCAAAAATCAGATTCATTAAATGAATGATGGTCATCAAAGATTCTTATGTTATTCGGACGAAGATTTAAAGTTTTTAAATGCTTTATAAATCTATCTGGATTTCCAATTCCAGTTATTGCAACTAAATATCTTTCAAAAGTGTTTGGATCAGATATACGATTACTATGAAGACAATTCACAAATAAATCGCCACCGCATCTCATTTGAAAAACCATATCTTTTTTTTCATGGAGTCGTTTTTTTTTGGCAGGTCCATTTAAAACTAAAGCGTCTACCTCATTTATTCTTGAAAGGTACTCTCTTAAGGGCCCAGCTGGAATCAAAAAACGATTTCCAAAACCCCTATCTCCATCAACTACAGCAATTTCAAAATCTCTTGCTAATTCATAATGCTGGAGGCCATCATCGGAGATCAAAATGTTAACATCGGGGTAACTATTTAATAAGGCCTTACCGACCTTTGCTTTTCTCTTGCCAACAAAAATAGGTATATTTTTATTGCTTTTATTAAAACGTAATTTAATCATTAAAGCCTCGTCACCTACATCCGATACTTCTGAATCTATAAAAACTTCCTGAGGGGATCTAGCTTTAGAATTATAACCACTACAAATAAGACCGGGCTGCATTCCAATTTTTATCAATTTTTCTAATAACCAAATAACTAGTGGTGTTTTTCCTGTACCTCCAATAGTTATATTCCCAATAACTACCACGGGCACATTCATCTTGATTGATTTCAAAATACCATTCCTATAAGCCCAAATTCTTAAGAAAACTATTAGGAAATAAATGAAACTTAGTGGAAGTAAAAGTAAAATCCAAGTAGATTTTTTGTAATACTGCCCATTTAATATCTGATGAATTGACCTCAAATCAACTAAAACCTTTTTTATATAATCTAAAGTAGTGCTTTTTAGATTTTAATAAACTTTGATGCGTCCCAACCTCTATAATCTTTCCATTATCAATAACTGCTATTCTATCAGCATTCATTACAGTGCTTAATCTGTGAGCAATTACAATAGATGTTCGACCGTGCATTAGATTGTCTAATGCTTGTTGAACAAGTTTTTCTGATTCAGAATCCAAAGCTGAAGTAGCTTCATCTAATAATAATATAGGTGCATCTTTTAAAATAGCTCTTGCAATAGCTATTCTTTGTTTTTGTCCGCCAGATAACCGTACACCTCTATCACCTATCTGATGCTCAAAACTATCAGGAAGCTTTTCAATAAATTCAATTGCATTTGCTGCTTTTGCAGCACTCTTAATTTTTTTAAAATCCATTTTATTAAGATTTCCGTATGCAATATTATTTCTAATAGTATCGTTAAATAAAATTGTATCCTGACTTACGAGAGATAAATTATGTCTTAAATCATTCAGCTTGATTTGGGTGATATTAGTTTTATCAATTAATATAGATCCAGCATCTAATTCATAAAATCTTGGTATTAAATTTATTAAAGAAGTTTTTCCCCCACCTGATTTTCCAACTAATGCTATTTTTTCTCCTGGTTTTATTACAAAGTTTATGTCTTTTAAAATAGGTTTTTTAATTTTCTCATAAGAAAAAGAAACGTTTCTAAACTCAATATGGCCAGTAATTTTTTTAAATATTTTTTTACCTTTATCAACTTCTTTTTTTTCATCCATTACACTAAAAATACTAATAGCAGCTGCAATTCCTATCTGAATTTGTTCATTAATTGCAGTTAATTTTTTTATTGGTGAAATTAACATTAACAATGCACCAACAAATGCAGCAAATTCTCCAGGAGTAAACCTTCCAACTGAATAATAAACTACTAATGCAAGAGAAATAGAAGCGAGTACTTCTATTACAAAACTATTAGCACCTGATAATTGAGCCAATTTTGTTTGCATTTTTCTATTTCGTATTACTATTTTAGAAAATTTCTTAAATTCAAAAAAGCTTGATTCAAAAATTTTAACAATTCGTTGTCCTGATATTGCCTGTTCTGAGGCGCTTGTCATATCACCCATGGTAGTTTGAACTTCTTTACCGGCTTTTCTCAATTTAGGCGAAACTAATCTTAAATAAAAAAACATTAATGGTGCCATTAATACAAAAACGAGCGTTAAAATCCAATCTAGATAAATCATATAACCAACTATACCTACTATAGTAAGGCTTTCACGTATAGATTCCAAAGCAACTTTTGTTGCTATAAATGATAATTGTTCTGTTTCATAAGTTATCTTAGATACAATGTTTCCCGAAGCACGGGAATCAAAATATGTTACTGGAAGTATCATTAATCTTTTAAAAGCATCGAAACGAAGATCTTCAACAATTTTTCTTGAAACCCAACGCATTGAGTAGCCTGAAATAAATCCTGATAATGCTCTTATTGTCATCAATATAATTAAAGCTAGTGGCAGAAAGATTGAAGAATCTACAGCTTGCTCAACAAAACCCTCATCTGTAATTTTTTTTATTAAAGCAAGGAAACCAGTATTCGTTAAAGCTAAAATAATCAATGCAAAGATACTAAGAGATAATATCCACTTGTATTTAAGTGCGTATTTAAAAATTCTTGAATAGATTTTTTTAAAATCTTTTAAGCTAACCTTAGTCGTTTGTTCTTTCGACATAAAATAATGGTATTTTCTGTTAATTTACTTTTGTTGAAAATGTAATTTTAGTTAAACCGACTTTACGCGAAGCCTCCATAACATTAATTACTGATTGATGAGATGCTAAAGAATCTGCATTAATTACAAGTGGAGTATCAGTCTTACTTGCAGATACTTCTCTTAATTTTAAAGTTAATTCATCTACGGATTTAGCATTAATTTGTTTTTCGTTTATAGAATATTGGCCATCTTTAGTTATTCCAACATTTATATAATCAGGTTTATTTTCAGCTATATTTGCTTCTGCCACAGGTAAATTAATTTTTAATTGGCTAAGGCGAGCAAAAGAAGTGCTCACGACTAGAAAAATGATAATAACTAAAAGAACATCAATTAAAGGAATAAAATTAATTTCTAAATCGTCATCTTTTTTATCTTTTTGAAAATTCATTTATTACCCCCTACTTTCTTTTTCCTTGAATAATTTCAACTAATTTAATTGCTTGTTGCTCCATTTCAACTATAAGATTATCAATTTTTGATCTAAAAAAACGATATGCAATCATCGCTGGAACCGCAACAGCAATTCCACCAGCTGTATTATACAAAGCAATTGAAATACCTTTAGCAAATGGAGCAACGTCAGTCGCACCACTAGTAAATGAACTAAATAATTCAACCATACCGATAATAGTTCCAAATAAACCCAGTAAAGGAGCAACTGTTGCAATAGTCGCTAATGTAGAAAGATATCTTTCTAGTTTATGATTAACAGCTCTGCCAGTTTCTTCAATTGCTTCTTTGATTATTTCTGAAGAACTATTATAGTTATTTAATGCACTTGCGAAAATTTCACCTAACATAGAATGATTCTTAAGAGATTCTAAAGCCTCTTTTCTAACTCCATCTTTTGTAATCATCTTTTGAACTTCAGAAAGTAAATCATTCGGAGCGATAACGTTTTCTCTTAAACTCCAAAGTCTTTCAATAATAATAGCTAAAGCAACAACTGAAGCAAAGATTAATGGCCAAATTGGCCATCCTGCTGCATTAATAATATCCCACACTTGCGTCTCTCCTATTCTATAAATTTATAATTATTATGGTTATACTAACTCACTTTTATTTTACCCTGACTTAAATTGTAAATTTTATTCATTTTCTTTGCTAAAGATAAGTCATGCGTTACTAAAATAATTGAAGTACCAACTTCTTCTGCAAGCTCAATAAATGAATTAAAAACTAAATTAGCATTTTTATTATCTAAATTACCAGTTGGTTCATCAGCTAAAATAATTTCAGGAGATGTAATAATAGCTCTTGCAATAGCTACTCTCTGTCTTTCACCTCCAGACAGTTGATTTGGATAATGATTAATCCTATTTCCTAATCCTAATTTTTTTGTAATTGAAAATAATTTTGAAATATTTATATTATTACTGTCTCCTCTTATTATGAAGGGCATCATTATATTTTCTTTGACAGAAAAATCAGGTAACAAGTGATGAAATTGATAAATAAAACCTAAATATTTATTTCTTAATATAGATAATTCATTTACCTTTAAATTTTTTAAATTCTTATCTGCTATTTTAATAAATCCATGGTCGGGAGTTTCAAGTCCTGCCATAAGATGTAATAAAGTACTTTTCCCTGAACCAGAGACTCCGGTTATAGCAATTTTTTCTTTTGATCTTACACTTAAATTAATATTATCTAATACAGGCTGATCAAGACCAGCAAATGATTTTTTTAACTGTTTAATTTCTAAAATTTTTTGATTATTCATATTTTAAAGCTGTTGCTGGATCTATCCTAGATGCTCGAAAGCTGGGATAAATAGTTGCAATTATGGATAAAAATAAACTCATAAAACCTATAAAGAATACATCACTTAAAAGAAGCTTTGATGGTAATACAGAAATATAATAAATGTCTTTTGATAAAAATTGAACGCCAAATAATTCCTCAAGAAATGGAACAATAACATCGATATTTAATGAGATAGAAACTCCCAAAAGTATTCCAAAAAAAGTCCCAACTACTCCAATCAAAATTCCTTGCCACATAAAAATCAATAAAATACTTTTTTGAGTAGCTCCTAATGTTCGTAAGATTGCAATATCAGATTTTTTTTCAGTTACACCCATAACTAAAGTTGAAACAATATTAAATGCAGCAACTGCGACGATTAAAGTTAATATAATTGACATTACTTTTTTCTCCATTTGAATCGCAGCGAATAAGTTTGCGTGTTGTCTAGTCCAATCTGTTATTGCAAGATCAAAACTATGCACTGCGTCAGCTAGAGCACCGCTTGTTTCTCTAGTCCGTTCTATATCTTTTAACTTAACTCGGAGACCAGAAACAAGTTTCTCCATTTGAAACATTTTTTGAGCATCTTTTAAATGAATTAGAACCAAACCAGCATCATATTCATACATCCCTACTTCAAATATTCCTTTTATACTAAATTGCTTAAGGCGAGGCATCATACCTGCAGGTGAATAATTAGCCTGAGAACTAATTAACGTAACTTTATCACCAACAGATAGGCCAAAATATCTTGCAATATCGGCACCAATCAAAATTCCGAATTTATTCTGCTTAAGATTAAATTCCCCATCTTTAATTTTTAAATTCAGATCACTTACTTTAGACTCTAAACTTGGCTCTATTCCTCTAACTATTACTCCTCGATTATATTTACCTAAAGATAACATAGCTTGGTTATGTGTGTATGGAGCAATGTTTTCTACGTTTTCTAAAACTTCAAGATCTGATTTCAATCCCTGCCAATCTTTTAGATTTCCTCCTAATTTAATTACCTCAACATCTGAAGCGACGCTTAATATTTTATTTTTGAGTTCAGCTCTAAAACCATTCATAACTGATAGGACCACAATTAGCGCCATTACACCTAATGAGATTCCAATAATACTTGTCAATGATATAAAAGATATAAAATTTTTACTTTTAAGATGTGTGTATCTGGAAGCTATCCAAAATTCATACAAATTATTTTTAAGAAAGTTTTTAATCATATTATTTTTAAATTAAGCTTGGGGCGGTGCATTCTGCTAGAATTATGGCATGTTTACAGGAATAATTGAATCCGTTGGTCAAATCACATCAATAAATGACAATCATGGTGATTTTGAAATTAAAATTAAATATGACTCAACAAGTTTAAATGATATATCCCTTGGTGAGAGCATATCAATAAATGGTATTTGTCTGACTGTTACAAAATTTGATAATAATTTTCTATACTTTGATTTATCTAAAGAAACAATATCAAGAATTTCTAAATTTAGAATAAATGAAATAGTAAATATTGAAACCTCCTTAAGAGTTAATAGTAAAATTTCTGGTCATTTTGTTTTTGGTCATGTTGATGGAATAGCTAGATTGATAAATAATGAAAAAAAGGATAGAAGTGAGGAATGGACCATAGAGCCGCCAAAAAAAATTATGCGATACATTGCAGAAAAAGGCTCAATTTCAATTAATGGTGTTAGTTTAACTGTAAATTCCATAACTAAAAAAACATTTAAGATCAATTTAATACCTTTTACATTAGAAAATACTGCTCTCAAACATATCAGTGTTTCTGGTGAAGTAAACATTGAAATAGATATGCTTGCTAGATACGTGGAAACTATTTTTAAGAAACCATAATTAATTATGAATACAACAGAAGAAATTATTGAAGATTTAAAAAATGGTAAATTAGTCATTTTAGTTGACGATGAAGACAGAGAAAATGAAGGTGATTTGGTTCTGGCAGCTGAATTTACTTCTGCAAGCCATATAAACTTCATGTCGAAATATGGTAGAGGATTAATATGTTTAACTCTTACTGAAGAGCGATGTAAAAAACTTAAATTACCTTTAATGGTTCAAGAAAATGAAGGGAAATTAGGAACAAATTTTACTGTTTCTATTGATGCTAAAAAAGGTGTTACAACAGGAATTTCTGCAAGTGATAGAGCTAAAACAATAATGGCTGCCATTTCAAAAAATGCAGATCATAAAAGCATTGTTCGACCTGGTCATATTTTTCCTTTAATTGCTCATCCTGGAGGTGTGCTCTATCGAGCAGGCCACACAGAAGCTGGTTGTGACTTTGCTGAACTTGCAAATTTAGAGCCAGCATCAGTAATATGTGAAATCCTCAGTGAAGATGGCAATATGGCTCGCTTACCTGAATTAACAAAGTTTGCAAAAGAACATCAAATTAAAATTGGCACTATTGCTGATCTAATCGAATTTCGTAGTAGAAAAGAAAAGCTAATCAAAAAGATAAGTGAACAAACAATCAGTACAAACTATGGCCAAATGCAGCTTTTACTTTACTCTGATTTATTGTCTAAAAATTCTCATTTAGCATTAGTTAAAGGAAAAATTAATGCCAAAGATGAAGTACTAGTAAGAGTTCATGAGCCATTATCAATTCTAGACTTTATAGACAAAAAATCTCAACATTCATGGCCTCCTCTTAAAGCATTAGAATTAATAAATAAAGCACCTAATGGAGTTCTAATTTTTCTTAATTACCGAGAATCGCAAAATAAAATTTCTAATATTTTAGAAACAATTAATATTCCGAAAGATAATTCAAATGATTTAAGAAATTATGGCATTGGTTCACAAATTCTTGTTGATATTGGTGTGAAAAAAATGAAATTACTTGCATCTCCTAGAAAAATGCCAAGTATGATTGGTTATGGTCTTCAAGTTACTGAATTTATTGAAAATAATAATTAAAAATATTTAATTCCATGATAAAATATTATCATTGATTACATTAAAATATATTTTATATTACAAAATTTCCAAAAAGGGTTCGAACCCTTTTTTTTTAATCAAATCCTACAGTTTTTCTTTCAATGGTTAATCAAAATAAAATAAAAAACGAATCAGAAGGAAATATTTTGTCATTTGATTTTGGAGAAAAAAGAATTGGGGTTGCAATTGGCAACAATATAACAAAAAATTCTCATCCATTAGAAACTATAAATACTCCAAAAGTCAAAGAAAGATACAAAATAATTGAATCTTTATTAATCACTTGGAAGCCAATTAAACTTGTTATAGGCTACCCTTTAAATGAAGATGGAACAATCTCCAAAATGAGTCTTCTAGCAAAAAAATTTGGCACAAAATTAAAAAATAAATACAACATCCCGACAATAATGATAGATGAAAGATTTAGTTCTTTTGAAGCTGATTTAGAATTAAAAAAATTTGAAAAAAATTTTAAAAAAAGAAAAATTGTTATCGATCAAGTTGCAGCAATGATTATCCTCGACTCTTTTCTTCAAAGCAATAATGATAAAAACATTAAAAAGGTTATTCAATGAAAAATATTCAACTAAGTCAAAATAACAAACTTCAGCATCTTCTATCAATTAATGGTCTAGATAAAAAACTAATTGAACAAATATTCAACGATGCTGATAAATTTCTTGAAACTAAAGATAGTAAATATACATCTTTAAATGGTAAAACAGTTTGTAATCTTTTTTTTGAAAATAGTACAAGAACGCAAACTACTTTTGAAATTGCAGCAAAAAGGTTATCAGCAAATGTAATTAATTTAGATATTGCAACATCATCTCAATCTAAAGGAGAATCAATTCTAGATTTAATAAATAATTTAATTGCAATGAGTGTTGATATTTTCGTAATAAGACACTCTGAACCAGGTATACCGGAATTAGTAGCCAAAAATATTCAATCTAATGCTCATATAATAAATGCCGGTGATGGAGACAGAGAGCATCCTACCCAAGGACTTTTAGATGCTTTTACAATAAGAAAATATAAGAAAAAATTTTCTAATCTTAAAGTTGCAATAGTTGGAGACATTCAACATTCTAGAGTAGCAAAATCAGAGATTAATATTTTATCTATACTAGGAGCCAAAGAAATTAGAGTAATAGGCCCAAAATCTCTAATGCCTGAGAATATTAATGACTTTAACGTAAAAGTTTTTCATAATATGGAAAAGGGACTTAAAGATGTTGATGCAATAATGATGCTTCGAATTCAAAAAGAACGTATGACTAAAGATACAATACCTTCAGAAAGTGAATATTTTAATAGCTTTGGATTAAATCAAGAAAGGCTTAAATTAGCAAAAAAAGACTGTTTAGTTCTTCACCCAGGACCAATAAACAGGGGCATAGAAATTGAATCCTCAATTGCTGATGGAAAACAATCAGTTATACTAGATCAAGTTAAATTTGGAATTGCAATAAGAATGGCTGTAATGACTTTAATGGTAAATAAAAATACATAAGAAATTAGATAAATTATTTTTATGTTTATTTTAATAAATATTATATATAATCAGTAATATAATAATTTAAACTGATTAGCCATAAGGGGAAATCAATGCTAGAAAAATTTATTAATGCTTTATTAGGTAGAGAAAGCAAATCGACTTCAACTAAATCGAAAAAGAGACCGGCTGCTAAAAAGAAATCAGTAGCTAAAAAGAGACCGGCTGCTAAAAAGAGACCGGCTGCTAAAAAGAAATCAGTAGCTAAAAAGAGACCGGCTGCTAAAAAGAAATCAGTAGCTAAAAAGAGACCGGCTGCTAAAAAGAAATAGTAAATGGATAATAGGATTTAAAAAAAAACCAAGCTATTTAGCTTGGTTTTTTTATTTATACATATGTCACAAATAAAAAATAATATAAACAGTATCGCTAAAGAATTATGTCTTCATGAATCAAAAGAAAAAGATAAAATTCGACTTGTTGCTGTCAGCAAAGGGCAAGATCATTCTAAAATTCGCGAAGCATTTGATGCTGGGCAATACATCTATGGAGAAAACTATTTGCAAGAAGCAATTAAAAAGCAAGAAGATCTAAAAGACCTAGAAATTGAGTGGCATTTTATAGGCCCAATACAAAGTAATAAATGTAAATTAATAGCAGAAAGTTTTTCTTGGGTTCAGAGTGTAGACCGCATAAAAGTTGCAAATAAATTAAATGATTCTTTAAAAAATCAAACATCACTTAATATTTGTATACAAGTAAATATAAGTAATGAAGATAGTAAAAGTGGCGTTAAAATTGATGAAATAAATTTATTAGCGAATCATATTAATGATTTAGATAAATTAATATTAAGGGGCCTTATGGCAATTCCAACCAATACAAATGATACTAAAACTTTAAAAAGCGAATATAAACAATTGAAATTAATTTATGAAGTCCTAAGAAAAAAGTACCCATCAATAGATACTTTATCAATGGGGATGTCCAATGATTACTTGTTAGCAGCCGAAAATGGGTCTAATCTTGTACGAATTGGAAGTAAAATTTTTGGTAAAAGAAAATAATGGCTAAAACAAAAGGTGATTTTTATTTTATTGGTTTTGGGAATATGGCGCAGGCTATTTACGAAAGAATGGACAAAAGTGCCTATAAACATATTTTCTTAATTGAAAAAAGTGCTAAAAGAATTAAAGATCTTAAAAAATTAAATTGTTACAAATATTTGATTTCAAGCCCTCAAACTAAAATTATAAAAAAACTAAATAAGAGCAAACTTAAGAATCTTGATATTGTTTTGTTAGCAGTAAAGCCTGCACAAATAAAATCTGTGTGCGCCCAAATAAAGCCTTTAATAAAGAATTTACCATTAATAATTTCTATAGCGGCAGGTGTAAACACGGCAAAATTAAAAAAATATTTAAATGGCGAAGATGATGCCTATATTGTAAGAGCTATGCCAAATCTTTGTGCCAAAACAGGTACAGCAATAACGGGGCTTTTTGGGATTAGTCATAAATTGGAGTTAAAACGTATGGCAAAACCTTTTGGGGCAAAAGGAGGTACAAAATTAGGAAAAAAAGTTTCAAAAATTTTTAGTTCTTTTGGGCAGGTGCTTTGGGTAGAACTGGAATCAGATCTTGATTCTGTAACTGCTATTTCAGGAAGCGGGCCCGCGTACATTTATTTCATCATGAATGCAATGATTGAAGCAGCTATCGAGTTAGGGTTAAAAAAATCTGATGCACAAAGATTAGTAGCTCAGACTATTATCGGAGCAGGTGAAACAGGAAAAGATATTGATAATCTTGAAAGTGAAATTATTAAGGTCTCCTCAAAAGGTGGCACAACTGAAAAAGCTATTAGTATCTTCAAACAAAAAAAATTAGATACGATTATTAAGCAGGCGGTAAAAGCTGCACATAAAAGATCTAAAGAACTTAGTAAGTAGTAAGATATGAATAAAAATATTGTTGTAGGTCTCTCAGGTGGTGTCGATTCAGCTGTTACAGCATGGCTCCTTAAAGAGGAAGGATATAATGTCACTGGTCTTTTCATGCAAAACTGGGAAGATGATAATGATGATGAATATTGTACAAGTAAACAAGATTTAATTGATGCTGTTTCGGTTGCAGAAAAAATCGGGATTGATATTCAAGTTGTAAATTTTGCAAAAGAATATAAAGAAAAAGTATTTTCTCTTTTTATTAATGGATTAGAAAGTGGTATCACTCCAAATCCAGATATATTATGTAATTCAGAAATTAAATTTAATGCTTTCTTAAACCATGCGATAAATATGGGTGCAAAAAAAATTGCGACCGGTCATTATGCAAAAGTAAAAGAAAAAAATGGATTATTTGAATTGCACAAAGGTGATGACGGAACAAAAGATCAAAGTTATTTTTTATACAAACTTAATCAGTCACAGCTTTCTCATTCAGTTTTTCCATTAGGGTCATTATTAAAATCTGATGTTAGAAAGATAGCAAAAGAAAATGGCCTACACAATCATGCAAGAAAAGATTCTACAGGTATATGTTTTATTGGCGAAAGACCATTTGCTGAATTCCTTAGCAAGTATATTAAAAAAAACCCGGGAGATATTAAAGACGAATATGGAAATATTCTGGGTCATCACGATGGCATCAATTTTTATACTATAGGACAAAGACAAGGTTTAAAAATTGGTGGTACAAAATTAGGTAATGGGTCACCATGGTTCGTTTTAAATAAAAAAATTAAAGAAAACGAAATAATTGTTGGTCAAGGACATGAGCACCCCCTTCTCCTTAACGATGGATTAGTTGCCAATGATATGCATTGGATATCAGACAAAAACCCAAAAACTAATTGGGTTTATGCCGCCAAAACAAGATATCGGCAAATTGATGCTCCATGTGAAATTGACGAAATTAATAATAAAGAATTTGATGTCCTTTTTGGTCAAAAACAATGGGCAATAACTCCAGGACAGTCAGTTGTAATATATGAAAGTAATACCTGTCTTGGTGGTGGGGTAATAAAAGAAACAATTAATAATGAATAAAATAAAAATACCTTTCTTTAATAAAAAACTGCTGCAAACTGCTATCAAAAACAATATTAATGCTGCCATTGAAGAAGATTTAAAAAATGTCGATAAAACTTCAGATATTTTGCAAATAAAAAAAAATGGTATTGCTACAATTCGAGTTAATCAAAAAGCTATATTATGTGGATCACCATGGGTAAATTATTGTTTTAAAAAAATTGATAAAAAAATAAAAATTATTTGGTATATCAATGAGGGGTCTCTAATAAAGAAAGGAGACATAATTTGTTCAATTTCAGGAAATTATAATGCACTTTTAAAAGGTGAAAGAATAGCTATAAATTTTTTACAAACCCTTTCAGGAACTGCAACAATCGCAAATTTATTATCATCAAAAATCAAAAGATATAAAACTAAACTATTTGATACTAGAAAAACAATTCCTGGCTTAAGAGTTGCACAAAAGTATGCAGTTCAATTAGGCGGTGCCTTTAATCAAAGATTTGGTCTATACGATCAAGTTTTAATTAAAGAAAATCACATTCACTCTTTTGGAGGGATTATGGATACTCTTGAAGCTACGAAAAAAAAATATTCTTTAAAAGATATTCAAATTGAGGTTGAAAACTTAAAAGAACTTGAAGAAGCTATTAATTTTGGCGCAAAGAATATTTTGTTAGACAATTTTTCTATAAAAGACCTTAATAAAGCAGTCGAAATTAATAAAAGGAAAGCTGTATTAGAGGCATCTGGAAATATTAATAGTAATAATATAGTTAACTATGCAAAAACTAAAGTAGATAGAATCTCAATTGGTGCTCTAACAAAAGATATTAAAGCAATTGATTTTTCTATGGATATTAAGAGAAACTAAAATTGATAAGCTTGCGAAAGCCCTGCAAAAAGGGTATTGTAGAGCTTTTAAACAAGCTTGTTCATTTTCATGAAATCAGAAATTATCACTGGTGCTGAAATCACTATTCGCTCCCTTCAAGAGGAAAATGTTGAATTTGTTTTTGGCTATCCTGGCGGTGCAGTTTTAAACATTTATGATGCTATATTCAATCAAAATAAATTTAAACATGTTTTAGTTCGCCATGAGCAAGCTGCTGTTCATGCCGCAGATGCTTTTTCTCGAGCAACGGGTAAAGTTGGTGTAGCTTTAGTAACGTCCGGACCTGGAGCAACTAATGCAGTTACCGGAATTGCAACTGCTTATATGGACTCCATACCAATGGTTATTATAAGTGGTCAGGTTCCTACTCATGCAATAGGTCAAGATGCATTTCAAGAATGTGATACTGTAGGTATAACAAGGCCCTGTGTTAAGCATAATTTTTTAGTTAAAGATATTAAAAAGATCGCTAGTACTATAAAAAAAGCGTTTTTTATCGCATCTAGTGGTCGCCCCGGTCCAGTGCTTGTTGATATACCAAAGGATATTACTGCTGAATCTACAGAATTTGTTTATCCAAAAAATATTGAGATGCGCTCCTACAACCCCGTTGTTAAAGGTCATTCTGGACAAATAAGTAAAGCTATTGATCTTTTAATCAATGCCAAAAAACCAATGGTTTATTCTGGTGGGGGAGTTGTTCTTGGAAACGCATCTGAATCATTAACAAAATTAGTTAAGAAATTAGATTTTCCAATAACTAATACATTAATGGGCCTTGGTGGATTTCCTGCTTCTGAAAAGAATTTTTTAGGTATGCTGGGTATGCATGGAACTTATCAAGCAAATATGGCAATGCAAGATTGTGATGTCCTATTTGCAGTTGGTGCACGTTTTGATGATAGAGTAATTGGTAATCCTGACCATTTTTTAGCAAAACCTAAAAAAATTATTCATGTTGATATTGATCCTGCCTCAATATCAAAAAGAGTTCAAATTGATATTCCTATTGTTGGAGATGTAGATTTAGTTTTAAAAGATTTTTTAAGTGCTTATAAGAAAATAGAAAAAGATCATAATAAAAAACTCATTGAGCCATGGAAAAATGAAATCCAAAAATGGATCGATACAGACTGCATGGAATATAAAGATGATGGTTCGGTTATAAAACCACAATTAGTTATACAAAAATTACATGAGGTTACTAAAGGTGATGCATTTATCACATCAGATGTTGGGCAACATCAGATGTGGGCAGCTCAATATTATCCATTTAATAAACCAAGAAGATGGATTAATTCTGGCGGGCTTGGAACAATGGGTGTTGGTTTGCCATACGCAATGGGTTGCCAGCTAGCTTTTCCTAATTCACAGGTTGCCTGTGTTACAGGAGAAGCGTCGATTCAAATGTGTATTCAAGAACTTTCTACTTGCAAGCAGTTTAATCTACCAGTAAAGATTATCAATTTAAATAATCGATATATGGGAATGGTTAGACAATGGCAAGAATTTTTTTATGGAAACAGGTATGCAGAGTCTTATATGGATGCCCTTCCTGATTTTGTTAAACTTGCAGAATCTTATGGTCATGTTGGTTTTAAAATTGAAAAATCTTCAGATATTGAAGGTGCTTTAAAAGAAGCATTTAGCCCAAAACTAAAAGAACGTTTAGTATTTATGGATTTTATAACTGATCAATCTGAAAATGTATTTCCTATGATACCTAACGGTAAAGGGCTCTCAGAGATGATTTTAGCCGAAGATTTATAAATGAGACATATAATTTCATTATTAATGGAAAATGAATCGGGTGCACTTTCTCGAGTTTCTGGTTTATTTTCTGCTAGAGGATATAATATAGAGTCATTGACTGTAGCTCCAACAGAAGACGAAACTTTGTCAAGAATGACAATAGTAACGAGTGGCTCTGATGAAGTTATTGAACAAATAATTAAACAATTAAATAAACTTATCGATGTTGTTAAAGTTCTTGATCTTAATGATGGAAGACATATTGAACGTGAATTAATGATAGTTAAAGTTAAAGCTACAAATAAATATCGAGATGAAGTCAAAAGAATTAGTGATACATTTGGTGGAAGAATTATTGAAATGACAGAAACTACTTTTACTATTGAAATAACAGGTCCAACTAGTGAGTTAGATGACTTTCTTGACAGTTTAAATAAGTTAGCAATAATTGAAACAGTTAGAACTGGCGCATTAGGTATTGGACGTGGGGATAGAATACTTAAAATATAATTTTTTAAAGGAAATATATGAAGGTTTATTACGACAAGGATTCAGATTTAAATATTATTAAAAATATGAAGGTTGCAATTATTGGTTATGGCTCGCAAGGACATGCTCACGCAAATAACCTTAAAGACTCTGGAGTTGATGTAGTTGTTGGTTTACGCGATGGCTCATCCTCATCTAGTAAAGCTTCATCAGCTGGATTGGATGTAAAATCAGTAGAAAATGCTACTTCTTGGGCAGATTTAATTATGGTTCTTGCACCTGACGAATTTCAAAGTAAAATTTATGCTGAGAATATTGAGCCTAATCTAAAGCAAGGAGCAACTCTTGCATTTGCTCATGGTTTTAATATCCATTTCGGACAGATTAAACCAAGAAAAGATTTAAATGTAATTATGATTGCGCCAAAGGCCCCTGGACATACAGTCCGTTCTGAATTTGTTAAAGGTGGAGGAATCCCTGACTTAATTGCTATTCAACAAGATGCTACGGGCAAAGCAAAAGATATTGCTCTTTCTTATGCTTCAGCAATTGGTGGTGGGCGAACTGGAATTTTAGAAACTACCTTTAAAGACGAAACAGAAACAGATTTATTTGGTGAACAAGTCGTGTTGTGTGGAGGAACAACGTCTTTAGTTCAGGCAGGTTTTGAAACCTTAGTAGAGGCAGGATATGAGCCTGAAATGGCTTATTTTGAATGTTTACACGAATTAAAATTAATTGTTGATTTAATGTATGAAGGTGGAATTGCAAATATGCGCTATTCAATTTCAAATACAGCAGAATACGGAGATGTAACAAGAGGTTCAAGAATTGTTAATTCACAAACCAAAACTGAAATGAAAAAAATTCTAAGTGAAATTCAAGATGGATCGTTTGCAAAAGAATTTGTTGATAATGTTGGAGATTTACCTGCACGTCGTGAAATACAAAAACAGCATCAAATAGAGCAAGTCGGAGAATCTCTTCGTTCAATGATGCCATGGATTAAAAAGATTGTTGATAAGTCTAAAAATTAGTTGAAAAAAAACAATAAATATCCAATTGTAGCCAAAGAGGGATGGTTATTTTTAACTATTTCAGTTATAACAAGTATAGTAATTAGCTTTTTTTCTTTTGAGACCGCGATACCTATTTGGATAATTTCTTTATTCATTTTACAATTTTTTAGAGATCCTGTTCGACCAATTCCACAAGAGGAAAATTTAGTAGTATCTGCTGCAGATGGTCGCATTATTTCGATTGAAAAAACAACTGATCCCTATAAAAAAAGAAAAGCAATAAAAGTTAGTGTCTTTATGAATGTTTTTAATGTTCATTCTAATAAAGCACCAATTTCTGGGGAAATAATAAATAAATGGTATTCAGCAGGTAAATTTTTAAATGCTTCTTTATCTAAATCGTCTCTTGAAAATGAACGTTGTGCATTACTAATAAAAACTAAAAATAAAAAATTTGTTACTTGTGTTCAAATTGCTGGATTAATTGCAAGAAGAATATTATGTTACAAAAAAATTGGTGATAACCTTTCAAAAGGCGAACGATATGGTTTTATTCGTTTTGGGTCTCGAGTAGATTTATACTTACCAGAAAGTGCAACAGTTATAGTAAAACTTGGTGAAAGAGTTAAAAATTGCGAATCAATAATTGCTAAAATATAAAAAATTTAATTTTTAAAAATTTTAATGCATAAAAGCAGATAATTCATCCAAAGCTTTCTTATAAACTTCACGTTTAAAATCAATAACTTGTTTCAATGGAGAAGAAATATCATCCCAACGCCATGAATCAAACTCTGGCTTATTTGAATTTGTTAACAAAATATCAGAATCTTTACCAATAAATTTTAATAGAAACCATATTTGTTTTTGCCCTTTATATTTTTTATATCCATCTCGTCTCAACCATTGCTTTGGTACATCATATCTTAGCCAATCTTTTGTTTGTCCTATAATTTTTACATGGCCTGGACTAAGACCAACCTCTTCCATTAGTTCTCTATACATTGCGTCCTTAACACTCTCTCCTTCATTAATGCCTCCTTGAGGAAATTGCCAAGCGTCCTCTGCAACTCTTTTTGCCCAAAGCGCTTGTTTATTTTTATTTAAAATTACTATACCTACATTGGGTCTATACCCTTCTTGGTCTATCATAATGTTATCCTTTGTATATGCTCTATTTTTTCACAAAAAAAATTTTTTTAAAAGCTTGAATTTATGAATAATCAAAATAAAAAACTTATTGGAATTATATTTTTCTTTTTTCTAATTATTCTAATAAGTTCATGTCAAAAAAAAGAACAAATAAACCCAAAGGCCTATATTACTAACCAAGGCGATAATACTGTTTCCATAGTAGATCTCAAAAAGCTTGAGGTAATCAAAACATTAGAAGTAGGAATTGCTCCACTCGGAATTACTCTGTTGAATAAAAAGAAACTTGGCTTTATTGGTAATGTAGGTACTGATGATATTTCCGTAATTAATACTGATACAGATCAAATTATCAAAACAATTAAATTAAATACAGCGCCTTTAAGCCTAACTTCAAACCCTGATGAATCCAAAGTCTTCGTTACTGATTGGTTTAAAAATAATGTTTTAATTGTATCTGTAGAAGAAATGAAAGTTATTAATTCAATTAAAGTTGGAGTAACCCCATCAGGAATAGCATTTAACAAAGAATATAATTATTTAATCGTTACTAATAGAGATGCAAATACTGTGGAAATATATGATAACAATAATAAACTTATAAAAAAATTAAGCACAGGTGAACATCCATTTGGAGTTTATACAAAAGGGAAATATGCTTTTACTGCTAATGTTTATGATGACACAATTACAATTATTCATCTTGAAAAATGGTCTACTCAAACAATTAAAGTAGGAGCTCACCCATATAACATAATAACCCTCAATGACTTAGGATATGTAACTAATACAGTAGATGACACGTTAAGTATAATTGATTTGAAAACAAACAAAGAATTAAAACAAATTAGAACTGGTGAAACTCCCGAGAATCTTGACTTACATAAAAATTTAAATCTTCTCGTAGTTACAAATTGGGGGAGTGATTCGATATCAGTCTATAATCTTAATGATTTAAATCTTATAAAAGAAATAAAAACAGGTGCTCAAAGTCGATCTTTTGGAGATTTTATACTTCACTAAAGTTTTTATAGTAATATGTGGGATTAATTTATAACTTAATTAAGGATTAAAAATGAAAAAGTTTATTCTAACTTTAATAACGCTATTATTTTCAATGTCAATTTTAGCTCATGGCCCAACACCTCAAAAAGTTCAGGAATCTGTAACTGTAAAAATTGCCCCTTCAAAAG
The DNA here is from genome assembly GCA_042094875.1 of OM43 beta proteobacterium. Lineage (GTDB taxonomy): Bacteria > Pseudomonadota > Gammaproteobacteria > Burkholderiales > Methylophilaceae > BACL14. The sequence goes on along the minus strand of JBELCI010000011.1, from coordinate 116,885 downwards.
CATGGGAAATTGTAAAAGATTTTGCTGACTTTAAAAAAATTATGAAGATAAGATCTTTTGATGATGAAATAATGAAAATAAAATACGAAATGTTAAAAAAAGATGGTCCCTTCTCAGATTATAATGCCTACATCATAGTTAAAAAAGGCTCAAATGATAATGAGTCTGTTATTCAATGGACTGCCAGATTTTATCGAACCTATAAATTAAATCCTCCAATTCCTGAAGGACAGGATGATGCAACTGCTGTTGCAGCCGTAAAAAAAATTGTTGGTCCTGGTTTAAAAAGTCTTAAAAAGGCTATAGAGACTAAATAAATTAATAAATTTCAAAGGCGGATTAATTAATCCGCTTTTTTTATGATTACAATCAATTTACAAAAAAAACCTAAAGCTTTAGTCATTTGGCTTCATGGACTTGGTGCTGATGCAAATGATTTTGTACCTTTTTTAAATAATTTAGATCTTAAAGATATTGAATTTATTTTACCGAACGCCCCAATAAGACCAATTACTATGAATAATGGTTCTTTAATGAGAGGTTGGTATGATATAGAATCCTTTTCTTTCAAATATCAGGATAATGAGGGTTTAAATGAATCAAAGATATTTATTGAGAATTTAATTAAAGAAAGGTGTGATGGTTTAACCTCGAAATTTAAAATATTTCTTGGTGGCTTTTCCCAAGGTGCAGCTCTATCTCTTTATACAGGTCTTTCATCAAATCTTAAAATTGATGGAATCATTGCTCTTTCTGGTTACTTACCCAAAATTATAAATTATGAGAATTTTGATGAAATCCCAATAATTGCGATTCATGGTGACGGTGATGATATCATAAACATAAATGTAGCTAAAAAAAGCTATGTGGAGATCCTTAAATCAACAAGTTTCTCTTTTAAATCTTACAATATGGCTCATGAAGTTATATTTGATGAGGTTGAAGATATTAAAAATTTCCTAATTGAAAATATTTAATTATGACTAAAGAAAATATAAATATAGAAAAGTTATTAAAAGAATTAGAATCGATTGTCTCAAAAATGGAAGACGATAATTTAAATCTGGAAGATTCATTAAAGTCTTACGAGAAAGGAATCAAACTTGTAAAAACCGCTCAGGAATCATTAAAAAAAATTGAGCAGCGTGTTCAAATTCTTTCTCAAAAAAATGATTTAAAAGACTTCAAAAAAAATGACTGAGGATTTTGAATATTGGATTAAATATCATCAAGAAAGAGTAGAAAATTTCATGATGAAATTTATCAAAGAAGAAACTTCCAATTCTTTAATTCATAAGGTTTGTAGATATGCATCTTTAAATGGTGGTAAAAGATTTAGAGCTTTACTTAGTTATGCTATAGGTGAAAGTAACCAAACTGATAAAGTAATTCTCGATCATATTGCTGCAGCTATTGAATTTATTCATGCCTATTCTTTAATTCATGATGATCTTCCTTCAATGGATAATGATAATTTAAGACGAGGAAAACCAACTTCTCATATTAAATTTGATGAAGCTCAAGCTATACTTGCAGGTGATGCGCTTCAATCTATAGCCTTTCAAATTTTATCCGCACCTTCATTTCCAATAGAAAATGAAAAAAAAGTAAAAATAATTCATATTTTATCCAATGCCATAGGTGTTAATGGGATGGTAAAAGGACAATCACTGGATATGGAAAATACGGCAAAAATAAAGAACAAAAAAGAATTACAAATATTACAAAATTTAAAAACAGGGCTATTATTTAATGCTACTGGCTCTATATCGCAACTTGGAATAGATACAACAACAAATGAAGATAACACTAAAATTTGTAATTTCTGCACTCTATTAGGAAAAATTTATCAAATAACAGATGATATTTTAGATTACGAGTCTAATGATCAAACTTTAGGAAAAACTAGTGGCAAAGACAAAAAAGATAATAAATTTACATATATTTCACTTTTAGGAATTGAAGAAGCCAAAAAAATTAATCTTACTTATTTTAAAGAGATGAAAAAAATAATTAACTCAATCCCTGGAAATACTTTTTACCTTGAAAAATTAGCTACAAAAATCTTTGAAAGAAATTACTAAATGGATTATTTAGATAAAATTAAAAAACCTTCAGACCTAAAAAAACTATCTAGAGATGAATTAAAATCATTAGCTAAAGAATTACGTACTTTTATCATTGATAGTGTTTCAAAAACTGGCGGCCATCTATCCTCAAACCTTGGGGTCATTGAGCTTTCTATTGCACTTCATTATGTATATGATTGCCCGAATGATCAAATAATATGGGATGTTGGTCATCAAACTTATGCGCATAAAATATTAACTGGCAGAAAAAATAAAATGCATACTCTTCGTCAAAAAAATGGAATATCTGGTTTTCCAAGAAGGTCTGAAAGTAAATACGATAGTTTTGGAACAGGGCACTCAAGTACATCGATTTCCGCAGCACTGGGTATATCAGAAGCATTTAAAATTACCAAATCTAAATTTAGATCAATTGCAGTTATTGGGGACGGAGCAATGACAGCAGGCATGGCTTTTGAAGGTTTAAATAATGCAGGTAATAGTGAAAATGATATACTTGTCATACTCAATGATAATGACATGTCTATTTCTAATAATGTTGGAGCATTAAATAATTATCTTGCAAAATTATTATCTGGAAAGTTATATGGTGAAATAAAGCGTTCTGGAAAAGCAGTTTTTTCTAAAGTACCGCCAATGCTTGAATTGGCCAGAAAAACGGAAGAGCATGTTAAAGGAATGGTTATACCTGGAACATTATTTGAAGAATTTGGTTTCAACTATATAGGTCCTATTGACGGTCATGATTTAGACACATTAATTGATACATTAACTAATATAAAATCTTTAAAAGGCCCTCAATTTCTTCATGTCGCAACAAAAAAAGGTTATGGATATAAACCTGCAGAAAATAACCCCAATAAATTTCATGGTGTTAGTAAGTTTAACCCTCAAAATGGTGATGCAAAAAAATCAAATGAATTAAAAACATTTACTGAGGTTTTTTCTGAATGGATTATGGATACAGCAATTAAAGAATCAAAGCTTTGTGCCATTACGCCGGCAATGTCAGATGGGTCAGGACTTAATAACTTTTCAAAAAAATATCCTAAACGATTTTTTGACGTTGGTATTGCCGAGCAACATGCTTTAACTTTTGCAGCTGGTCTTGCGTGTCAAGATTTAAAACCTGTAGTTGCTATTTATTCAACATTCCTTCAGAGAGCTTATGATCAATTAATTCATGATATTGCTCTACAAAATATCCCTATGTTATTTGCAATTGATCGTGCTGGTATTGTAGGTGCAGATGGTGCTACACATTCAGGAAATTTCGATATTTCGTTTTTAAGATGTGTTCCTAACTTAGTAATAATGACGCCAAGTAATGAAGATCAATGCTATCAAATGCTTAAAACAGGATTTAATTTCAATGGAATATGTATGGTAAGGTTTCCAAGAGGGCATGGCGCTGGCGTAAAAATTAATAAAAAATCAAACTTATTGACTATTGGTAAGTCTGAACTAATAAGAAAAGGAAAAGAAATAGCGATTCTTGCTTTCGGTCCATTAGTCAGTACTGCTCTTGAAGTCGCAAATGAACTAAACGCTACACTTATTGATATGAAGTTTGTTAAACCAATTGACGAAAATATAATTAAAAAATCTGTAAATAAACATAAAGTTATAGTTACTATTGAAGATAATACAATATTAGGTGGAGCAGGATCTGCAGTTATGGAAGTTATAAGCAAAAATAATTTAAAATGTAAAACTATTTGCTTTGGGATTCCTGATGAGTTTCTTGAGCATGGCACTCAGGATGAAATTTACAAACTATGTGGTTTAGATAAAAATAGTATTATTAAGAAAATTGTTAAACAATTATAGGAATGATAAAATCAATCTTTAACTAAATATAACATGATGAATAAAATAATCTCAAATGAATTAATCGAAGACGTTCAAAATACCATTGATAAAAGACATCTTGATATCGATCAGGTTGGAATAAGATCTATAAAACATCCAGTTGAAGTTAGAGACAAAAAAGGTGGTATTCAACATACTGTTGCGAATTTTAATATGTATGTGCATCTTCCTCATAATTTTAAAGGCACTCATATGTCAAGATTTGTTGAAATTTTAAACGAATATGATGATGCAATTTCTGTTGAATCCTTTGAAAAAATTCTTAAAAAAATGTTAGTCAGGTTAGAAGCAAACTCATGCGATCTTGAAATGACCTTCCCTTATTTTATAAATAAAGAAGCACCAATATCAAAAGTCAAAAGTCTTCTAGATTACGAAGTAAGTTTTATAGGCAAAATAATAGATGGTGAATTCACTAATACAACCAAAGTAATTATTCCTGTAACTAGTCTATGTCCTTGCTCAAAAAATATATCTGATTATGGTGCGCATAATCAAAGATCTCATGTAACAGTGACTATCGAAACAAATAAATTTGTATGGATTGAGGACATAATAGATATTGTTGAAAAACAAGCTTCTTGCGAATTATATGGTCTTTTGAAAAGACCTGACGAAAAGTATGTAACTGAAAAAGCTTATGATAATCCAAAATTTGTTGAAGACATGGTTCGAGATATAGCAAAAGATTTAAAAGCACATAAGAAAATAAAAAACTTTGTTGTTGAATCAGAAAACTTTGAATCTATTCATAATCATTCAGCCTATGCGCTCATAAAAGGCAAAAATAGTTAATTAGAAATCTAAATAATTTTTTAAGTACGTTTAAATAACTTTTTTCTATTAACATCCATATTTTGAGCTCTGTCACGAAGGGCATGATCAATTAAAACTAATGCAAGCATTGCTTCTGTAATTGGAACTGCACGAATAGCAACGCAAGGATCGTGGCGCCCAGTTGTTTTCATCTTTACTGTTTTACCTTTAAGATTAATTGAGCTTCTATCCTGAGGGATGCTTGATGTGGGCTTAAAAGCAACATTAACTGCAATATCTTGTCCTGTTGAGATGCCCCCTAGAATTCCACCGGAATTATTTGAAATAAATCCATCAGAAGTCATCTGATCACTATGCTCTGTTCCTTTCTGAACTATACTCGAAAAACCTGAACCAATTTCCACTCCTTTTGTAGCATTAATACTCATCATTGCTGAAGCAATATCTGCATCTAATCTTGAAAAAATTGGCTCACCTAAACCTATAGGTATATTAGTTGCAGAAACATGTATCTTTGCGCCTACTGAATTCTTATCAGCCCTTGTAGCGTCTAAATAATCCTCAAGTTCTTTTACAATCGATTTATTTGCAACAAAGAATGTATTTTTATTAACATGCTTCCATGAGTCAAAGGGAATCTTTTTTTCCCCTAATTGAGATAAACAAGCCCTAATTTGAATATTATAGTTTTCTTTTAACCATTTCTTAGCAATAGCTCCTCCAGCTACTCGGATTGCTGTTTCACGTGCACTTGATCGTCCACCACCCCTATAATCTCTGATACCATATTTTTTTAAATAGGTAAGATCTGCATGTCCAGGACGAAATGTTTCTTTTATCTTTGAATAATCTTGACTTCTTTGATCAATATTTCTTATTATAAAGCCAATAGGGGCTCCTGTTGTCTTACCTTCAAATAAGCCTGAAAGAATTTCTACCTTGTCAGTTTCTTTTCTTTGAGTTACAAATTTAGACGTGCCTGGCTTTCTTCTATCTAAATCTATTTGTAAATCTGCTTCACTTAATTTTAAACCTGGTGGGCAGCCATCTATAACTCCACCAATTGCTGGTCCATGAGACTCACCAAATGAAGTAAGAGTAAACAGTTGTCCAAATGTATTTCCTGCCATTGAAATATCTTATAATTATTTATTTAAACTAATTATATCACTCAAGAGCACAATTAATCTTTCAGTGAGATGATATAATTAAAATTCAAAACGAGAATTCAATGAAAAATAAAATAAAAATTCCGCAAGGTGATCAAATTACGATAGATTCAAGCTTAAAGTTTGAAATTCCAAATAATCCAATTATTCCTTTTATTGAGGGTGATGGAATTGGTGCTGACATAACACCTTCAATGCAAAATGTTGTTAATCAAGCCGTAAAAATGGCTTATGGTGATAAAAAAAGAATTATTTGGTTAGAAATTTATGCTGGCGAAAAAGCTTTAAAATTTTATGGTGAAGATAATTGGCTACCTAATGAATCAATCGAATTAATGAAGAAATATAGTTTTTCTATCAAAGGACCCCTAACAACTCCTGTTAGCGGAGGAATCCGATCACTTAATGTTGCTCTTAGACAAAAACTAGATTTATACGTCTGTTTAAGGCCTATAAAATATTTTCATGGAGTTCCAAGCCCTTTAAAAAATCCAGAAAAAACTAATATGGTTATTTTTAGAGAAAATACAGAAGACATCTATGCCGGAATTGAATGGGAAGCAGGTTCAAATGAAGTAAAAGATATTATTAATAAACTTTCAGAATTTAACTATAAAGATAAAATAAGATTCCCTAATTCATCTGCTATTGGAATTAAGCCAGTTTCTAAAGAAGGCTCAATTAGACTAATTAGAAAGTCGATTGAATATGCAATTAATAACAATCGGAAATCCGTTACTCTAGTTCATAAAGGAAATATAATGAAATATACTGAGGGCGGATTTAAACAATGGGGTTATCAATTAGCAGAAAAAGAATTTGCTGCAAAGAAAAATGAAGTAGGTGAATATGAGCTCAGTAATGGACTCATTATTAAAGATTGTATTACTGATGCATTTCTTCAAGAAATTCTTTTAAGGCCTGAAGAACATGATGTAGTAGCTACATTAAATCTGAATGGTGATTATATTTCTGATGCATTAGCGGCCCAAGTTGGCGGAATTGGTATATCGCCTGGTGCTAATCTATCTGACTCAACCATAATATTTGAAGCTACACATGGAACGGCACCTTCAATTGCTGGTAGAAATATTGCTAACCCAAGCTCATTGATTCTCTCAGCGCAAATGATGCTGGAATCAATGCGTTGGTTTGAAGCAGCCGAAATTTTAGAAGCTTCTTTTCATAAAACATTGAAAAAAAGACAAATGACCGCTGACTTTGCTTCACAAATTAAAGATTGCAAAGCATTATCAACAAACGAATTTGCAAGTAAATTAATTGCAAACATGAAAAAAGGTTCTTGAAGAACCTCTTAATTTAAGCTTTTTGGATATTTGAAGCTTGCTTGCCCTTAGGACCGTCAGTTACTTCGAAAGACACTCTTTGTCCTTCTTTTAAACTTTTATATCCTTCTTCTACAATTGCAGAAAAGTGAGCAAATAAATCATCACCACCATCATCTGGTGTGATAAAACCAAAACCTTTTGAATCATTAAACCATTTAACTATACCTTCAGCCATTACGATAAATCCTTTACAAATTTGGGAGGTCCCTAAAGTTTGGATCAAGAGAGTGAGAGTGAAGAGCTTAACAAAATTAAGAAAACACAAATATATGACTTAAAACCAAACACCTGAATCGTATTTTCGTGGATTCAAGATAAATGTCAAGTTTTTTTACAATTTAAAAAAAAAATTTTTATTTGTTATTTCAAATATTCTTCTAACTGCTTATAAGGTATTGCTCCAGGAATCCTTCTTCCATTGGATAAAATTATTGTTGGTGTTGATGATATTCCTAAATCTTTACCTAATTTTACTATTTTATTTATTGGTGTTTTACATTCCCCAGAGTTTTTTGGGAGCTTATCATTTAAAATATAAGCGTTCCATGCTTTAGCACGATCTTCAGAACACCATATTTTTTCTGATTTCGCTCTAGCTTTAGGATGAATAGCTAATGGATACAAAAATGTATAGATTGTTATGTTATCTAAATTAATTAGCTCTTCTTTTTCAAGCCTTTTACAATAAGGACAATCAACATCAGAAAAAATTGCAATTGTTCTTTCCCCGTTTCCTTTAACTACTTTTATAGCATCTGATAGGGGCAAATCTTCAAAATTAACGCGCGACAATTTCTCTAACCTGATTTCTGTTAAATCATTCCTCGTTTTTGGATCTACAACTCGCCCTTCAACTATTAAAAAATCAAAATTATCATTTGTATAAATGATTTGATTTCCAATATACACCTCGTAAAGATCATTAAAATCAGTTTTTTCTACATTTTTTACAGTTAATTCAGGGTATGTTTCTTTAATAATTTGAATTAAAGAATCTTCATCAGCATACACAAAGGAATATAGGAAAAAGCTAATTAATATTGAAAGAATTTTAATCATGAGATTGCCTTTTTTATAAGAAAGTTTTTAATATTGTCTCTAGTTTCAAGGAATTTTATACCTTTAATTAAAGCTTTATTGATTAATTTACTTTTACGCGAAAATATCCATTGTAAGCCACTTGTTAATGTGCTGAATTCAAATGTATCTATTCTTCGTGACCTTTCAAAACGACGGAGAAATCCGTCGAGTCCAATATCAGAGTATGGATAAGATTTAAAACATTTTTCAAAATCAATTATATCCCTTATACCTAAATTTAAACCTTGCCCAGCAAGTGGATGAATAGCATGAGCTGCGTTACCCATCAAAACTATTCTTTGATCAAAAAATTTATTATTTAAAACCATAGACAAAGGAAAAGTATTTCTTTTTGAAATATTTAAAATTTTCCCATAATCGTTACCTACAATTTTCTTAAGCTCAATTATAAAATTTATATCGTCTTTCTCTTTTAATTTTTCAAAGAAACTTTGATCACATGACCACACAACAGAAAATGTTTTTGATGAAATCGGCAGTAAGGCAAGAATACTGTTCTTCAAAAAATATTGTTTGGCATGACTTAAGATATTTTTGGATACTTTAAAATTAAAAACAAATGCGCTCTGATTAAAATTTTTAACTTTCTTCTTTATATTAAGATGTTCTTTTATTAATGAATTGGCTCCATCGCATGCCATTAAAATAGATGCACTTATTTTTTTATCATCTAATTCAATCAAAACATGATCATTTGATTTTTTTAACTTTAATTCTTTTGGTTCTAAATAAATTTTTATTCTTTTAGATTGAATTTTTGAAGTAATTTCTTTCATTAAATTTTTTTCAGAACACATATATGCTAAAGCAGGTTCGAATACTGAATCTGAAGTAAAAGTTGTAGTTGCATTTTCTCTGGAAATTTCAATTTTTTTTATAGGATATAGGGTTTCAAAAAAATCATCTTTAAATCCACATGTCTTTAGCCAATCAATGGAGCCTGGGCTTAATGCAAAGGTTCTATCTTGATCTTTTTTGATTTTGGAAGTGACATGACAAACATCAAAACCATTTCTTTCAAGACATAAGCTTGAAAGGCCTCCGATAATGCCTCCGCCATAGATAATAACTTTTTTTAATCTATTTTCCATAGCTCATTTTTTTTACAAACCGTTTTTTTAAAGGTGGTATTAAATCTAAAAAAGATAAAGCAATACCTCTAAATTTATTTAAACCTACAAAATCATTTGAAAAAATAGTGACCAACGACTCTGTCAGTTTTACAATATTTTTAGTTTCTAATTTTCGCATATCATTAAATTTATTAATCATTGATTTTATATCTAGGATGGTATCTTCGGATTCAATACAATCTGCTAATATAAATGCATCCCTAATTCCAGTATTTAAACCTTGCCCGGCAACAGGATGCATTACTTGTGCAGAATTACCAATAATAGCTATGTTTTCTTTTGGGTACTTAGATATAAAAGATTGTTTTAGAGGGAATGTGATTCTTTTTTCACATAATTCAAAATTTCCAACACGATCTCCAAAATGGTCTTGAAGAGCAATTAGAAATTCAGAATCACTAAGACCAATTAATGATTTAATATCTTTTTTAGGGCCAGTCCAAACAAGAGAATATTTACCATTTAAATTTGGAAGTAATGCCATTGGCCCCATTGATGTAAACCTTTCATATGCAACATTAGAGTGAGGTATATCTGTTTCTACGCATGAAACAAGAGCGCTGTGATCAAAAGACTTATTTGTTTTCTTAATATCAATTCCTTTAATTTTTGATTTACCGCCATCAGCTAGGACCAATAAATCACAATCTACTGATTTTTTTTCTAACTTTTGTTTATAAATTAAAATTTGTTTGTTCTCTTCTTCATTAAAAGCTAATGCTTCTGAATCATATGAAACTTTAATATTTTTAGAATTAGATATTCTTTTATTCAACGAAGTTATTAAGTCTCCATAAGAAACAATAAAGCCTAATGATTCTTGTTCGAATTCTTCTGCATTCATTACAGTTCTTCCAAAAGTCCCCTTTTGGCTGGTATGAATTGTATTAATTGGTGTTAATTTAGTACATAGATCATTCCATACATCTATCTTTTCTAAAATAAACTTACTGCCATTTGATAACGCTAATGCTCTTTTATCTTTTGTTGCTTGGTTTTTTGAATTAGATTCTAATAACAATATCTTAAAATTTAATGATTTATTTAATAAAGCAAAAATAATCCCTACTGGTCCAGCGCCAATGATTATAATTGACTTATTCATTTAAAATACCTATGACGTTCTCCAAATCTGCAATTTCTTTAGGTGCATTTGAGCTTAGTACAGTATTACCATCAGATGTAACTAAAACATCATCCTCAATTCGAATACCAATTCCCCAAAATTCTTTAGGGATATCTTTAGATGGCCTTATATAACAACCAGGCTCTACAGTAAGAACATTTCTATTTTTGAATTTAATTGGTGTTAAATCTTCTTTTTTTAAAGAATTATTATATTTCCCTGCATCGTGAACATCTAAGCCCAACCAATGACTTGTACGATGCATAAAAAACTGCATATAAAGCTTCTTTTCAATTATTTCATCGCGGGAAACTTTTAATAATTTAAGATCAATTAGTCCATTCACAATTTGATTAATAGCTACCTTATGTGGCTCATCAAAAAAATTACCTGGTTTAACTTTTTTAATTGCTTCTTTTTGTGCATTAAGAACAATCTGATAAATATCCTTTTGTGGAGAAGTAAATTTACCATTTATAGGAAAAGTTCTAGTAATATCGGAAGCATAATTTTCTAATTCACATCCAGCATCGATTAAAAGTAAATCTCCAGATTTTAAAATACTATTATTTTCAACGTAATGAAGTGTACATCCATTAATACCAGAAGCGACAATAGAGCCATACGCAGGATTTCTTGCTCCACTTTGTATAAATTGGTTTAAAATTTCTCCTTCAATTTGATATTCAAATTTACCAGGCCTAGTTTTTCCCATTGCGTAAATATGAGCTTGAGAAGCGATATTAGCTGATTTTTGCATAATACTAATTTCTGTATCACTTTTAGAACATCGCATTTCATCTAAAATAATGCTTAAATCACAATATTCATCTTCAGCATCAGCTTGTGTCCATTTAAATAAATTTTTTGAAGTTAAAATTGCACTATTAGATAAAATATTAGTTGGTAGGCAATAAATATTTTTACCAGCAATATGGTCTTTTAAAATCTTTGGAGCTAAATTATCAATATCATTTAAAGTATAAGCTTCATCAAATAAAAATTTCTTTTCAGCCTCTTTTGGTCCGTAAATATCTCCGTCCCATACCTCTTTACTTTTATCTTTTGATTTGCAAAAAATAATAGATTTTGGTTTATTTCCACCTACTAAAAAAATTACTGCTTCAGGCTCAGGAAATCCAGTTAAATAATGAAAATAACTATCAGAACGAAATGGATAATTACAATCTCGATTTCTGGATGATTCTTTTGAATTAGAAATTACAGCAATCCCATCACCAATTAAATCTAGTAATTTTTTCCTTCTATTTAAAAATTCAGTAAAGTTTTCCATATTTAATTTATATTATTAATAGCCATTAACCTCTCTGGAGTTCCTATGTCTGACCATATACCGTCAAATAATTCACCTTTAATTAATGATTTCGAAATAGAACTATTAAGTAGCGGCAACAACTGCATCTTTTTACCTAATTCAATCTGATTAAAAAACCTTGAATGATAAACAGCTATCCCTGAAAAAGTATACAAAATATCTCCTTCAAGAGCCAAAAAATTATTTTCTAATAAGCCAAAATCACCAGCTTTATTATGCTTAGGATTTTTAACAAGGACCAAATATCCGTCAATAGTGTCATGAAGGATTATTGACTTTAATTTTTTATAATTAAAATCTGAAAAAATATCAGCATTTATAACTAAAAAAGGTTCATAACTGAGCAAAGGTATAGCATTTCTTATACCTCCAGCTGTTTCTAATACTGGGTTTTCTTCAGAATAAACAACATTTAATCCCCATTTTGAACCATCACCTACAAATTCTTTTATCATTTCTGATAAATAACAAACATTTATTACTATATCTCTAAAACCTGCGTATGCTAGTTTTTCAAGATGCCATTCTATTAGAGCTTTACCTTTGACTTGAACAAGTGGCTTTGGAAGATTTTTTGTAATGTTTCCCATTCGCTCCCCTCTTCCTGCAGCAAGAATCATAACTTTCATCTAAGAAACCACCTTATCTAAAATTCTTCTTAAAGGATAAAAATCTTTATATCTTTCAGAAGTATCAAGTAAATATTTTTCAACTAATGATATATCATTTAGATATTGATCTTTTTTATCTCGAATAGAAAGCCTGGCAAAAATACCTAATATTTTCAAATGTCTTTGAACACCTATGCATTCAAAATTCTTGTAAAATTCTGAAAAATCTTGATTATGGACTAATCCTATTTTTTTTGCTTTTTCCCAATAACGTACTGCTTGATCTATTACAAATTCCTCATCCCATTTTATATAAGCATCTTTTAATAAAGATACAAGATCATAAGATAACGGCCCATAAACTGCATCTTGGTAGTCCAATATCCCAGGATTATTATCTTTAACTAACATTAAGTTACGGCTATGAAAGTCTCTATGAACAAAACACATATTCTGTAATAACGATTTTTTAGAAATCAAAATAAATATTTTATTTAAATCGTCATGATTTTTTAAATTATTATTTTTAAGCTTGGCAAGATACCATTCAGGAAATAACTTCATCTCATCAATTAATAATTTTTCTGAGTAGTTTTTAAGGCCTTTTATATCAACTTTTTTTTGAATATTTAATAAAGAATCAATTGCATTAGAATATAATTCATGAGCATTATTTTCATCAAGAACATCTAAAAAAGTTTGGTTACCAAAATCAGACATCAATATTAGGCCCAATTCATTGCTAAAAGAAATAATTTTTGGGACGTTTATCTTTTCAAAAGCTAATTTTTTAGTGACATTAATAAAGTTATCTATTTTTTCCAAATTAGGTGGTGCATCCATCAAGATATATGATTTTTTTCCTTCAATAATTCTAAAATAACGCCTAAAACTAGCATCAGATGATGCATCTTTTATTATAAATTGTTGATTTAATTGATTTTTTAACCAATTTTTTATTGTTTCGATTCTTTCCAAGTTTCTCTCATCCCATTATAAATAATCGGTTTTTTAAAATTACTTGAGTTATAATCCATAACTCACTGATTTATATTAGTTTTGTAAGTAATTAGATGATAAATGAATATATTAAAAATGACTATATCAGGTTTATATTAAATACTTTGACTTCAATCATAAAGAAAATTTATTTTGTGGTTTTATTAATGCTATTTTTAATTAGTTCTTTTTCCTATGGTGAAGAAAGATTAAGTGAAGGAACTCTATTAATCGAAGGTGACTCCCTTGAAAATATTTTAGATAGAAAGCTAAAAGCTTCGGGTAACGCAATTTTAAGCAAAGATGGTAAGACCATAAATGCCGATCTAATTGAGTATGATCAAGTATCTGATGAGCTATATGCCATCGGTAATGTAAAAGTTGAAGGTGGGGGAAGTAAATTAACTGGCTCGTCATTAGAATTATCTGTTAAAGAGAACGTTGGAGTTATTCCTAATGCTTCATTCTCCTCAGGATTAGAAAAACCAAGTGATATATTTAACAACACATTAAGAGGAAGGGCTAAAGTACTTTTTCTTGAGGGTGAGGATAAAAAAAGATTACAAGGAGCATCGATTACTACATGTGAAGCTGGGCAAGACGATTGGTTTATAAAAGCATCAGAAATTGAGATTAATGACAGCTCAAAAACAGTTGATGCTAAGGATGCTAAACTTGAATTCAAAGGTATTCCAATTTTGTACTCGCCCTATGTAAATTTTTCATTTAATGATGAAAGAAAATCTGGTTTTTTAGCTCCTTCAGTTGGAACAACATCTAGAAGTGGTTTTGAAACATCAATTCCATATTATTTTAATATTTCACCAACTAGTGATGCTACTCTTACACCAAGATATTTTGGTAAAAGAGGTATTCAAATGCAAGGTGAATACAGGTATTTAGAAAAAAACTATTCGGGAACAAGCAATCTTGAGTATATGAATAATGATAAGTCTAATGATCAAGATAATAGATACTATGCAAAAATTCATCACAAACAAAATGTAACTAAAAATATCAGTGGCGGTTTTAGAATGGAAAAAGTTTCTGATGATAACTATTTTTCAGATATGTCATCATTAATTTCAGCAACCAGTACTGTTAATTTACCTCAAGAAGCATATCTTAATTACGCATCAGATAACTTAAATATTGATTTTATTGCACAAAGATATCAAAACCTAACAAAAACTAGCTCGCCTTACGAGCGTCTTCCAAGTATAAAAATAAGTCATGCTAATCAATATGAAAATATTAATGGATTTTCAAGCTATCAAACAGAGTTAAGTATGTCCCTAACCCAATTTGAAAGAAATCATAATTTTGTAGCTTCATCTAGCCAAAGCAGTGTGACTGGAACACGATTTATTGCAAATCCAAGTATTAGTATGCCTTTTGAATCAAGTTATGGTTATATTAAGCCAAAAATTACAATGAATATAAGAAATTATGAGCTTGAAGGTGGTTCAACCGACTCAAAATCAATGACAATTCCCACAATATCAATTGACAGTGGTCTTTATCTTGATAAAAAATTGAATCTGGTTGGAAAAAACTTTGTTCAAACTCTAGAACCAAGAATTTTTTATTCTTACACTCCATACAGAAATCAAGAAACTTTACCAATGTTTGATACAGCCTTAACAGACTTAAATCTAGAAAGTTTATTCCTAGAGAATCAATTTGTTGGTGGAGATAGAATTATGGATTCAAATCAATTTACAATTGCAGCAACAACCAGATTTATTGATGACACCGGATATGAGAGATTAAATGCAACCTTAGCTCAAAGGTTTTACATAAATGATAGAAAAGTTTTAAAAGAAAGCCAATACGTTAATTCTGTTTTCCAAAGTGATTCTTCAGATCTTTTCCTAACCGCTACAGCCTACATTAATAAAGCATTAAGAGTTGATAGTGAAATTCAATACAATCCAGATGAAAGTACTACGAACCGAGGTACCTTCAGAACAAGCTTTAATCCAGAACCTGGGAAATTAATTGACGCTAGCTACAGATTAATTAGAAACCCAACTGATAATAGCAGTGATATTAAACAAATTAATTTAGCAGGCCAATGGCCAATGGGTAGAGGCTGGTACACAATTGGACGTTACAATTATGATATCAAGGAATCAAGAGTAGTTGAGTCCCTAGGTGGATTAGAATACGATGGGGGCTGCTGGACATCAAGACTAGTTTTAAATAGATTATCTTTAGCGACTACAGATAAGCCAAATTATACTTTATTTATGCAAATTGAGCTTGGTGGTCTAGGATCTTTAGGGGCAAGTAATGATACAAATTTATTTGATGTAATTAACAGAAATGTACCAGGTGCATCTTTTGCGTCGAATATTCCGGATCAATATAGAAAACAAAATTTAGATTAATGAAAAAAAAAGTTTATTCAATTTTATTTTATTTTTTTGTAACATTTCTAGTTAACCAAAATTTATTATCGAATGAAAAATATAAAGAACTCGATAGAGTCGTTGCAATTGTTGAAAAAGAAGTTATAACCGAAATGGAGCTTAAAACTGCTATAAAACAAGTATTAAATTCTAAAAAAAATAAAGACGGTTCAGGGGCTCAATACACAGAATTAGTCAGGGCAAACGTACTTGATCAACTTATCCAAAAAAGTTTAATTGAACAATATGCAGCTCAATACGGAATTAAAGTAGAACAAAAAAAAATTGATGCTTTTTTAAGTAATATTGCTAAAAAAAATAATTTATCAGTTGAGGAGCTCCAAGAAACAATTGAAAAAGATGGAATAAGGTTTGGGAGATTTATTGATAATATTCGTTATGAATTAATACTTAAACAAATCAAAAGTAAAGAAATAAGTACAAAAATTAATGTTTCAGATTTTGAAATAGAATCACAATTACGTAAAAACGCAGTTTTAAATCCAGATGTTTTCAACTTATCGCACATTTTAATTCAAAACCCAAATAATGCGTCAATAGAAGAAATAGATGCAAATTATAAAAAAAGTATGAAGGTCTACAATTTATTGTTATCAAAAAAAAGTTTTGAAGATTTAGCTAAAGAATATTCGGATGATACTTCGGCTCAAACTGGAGGAAATATTGGCTGGAAGAAAGAAAAAGATTTACCTCAGTTATTTGTTGATGAACTATCAAAAATTAGTGTGGGACAAGTAACTAATCCATTTAAATCTCCTAATGGTTTCCATATACTTAAAATAAATGAAAAAAAAGGCGTAGAAAAAAAGAAAGTCTTAATTAAACAAACTAAATTAAGACATATTATTATTAAACAAAATGAGATTACACCGGAAGAAGAAATAACAAAAAGATTAAATCGTTTCAGAAATTTAATTATCGAGGGAAGTGATACATTTGAAAGTCTAGCAAAGGAATTTTCTGAGGATGGGTCTGCTGCAGACGGTGGTGATTTAGGTTGGGTAAGTCCAGGAACAACTCTACCACTTTTTGAAAGTACTTATGATGCCTTAGAAATCAATGAAATTAGTAAACCAATTAATACGACTTTAGGATGGCATATACTTCAAGTTACTGATAGAAGAGAAAATGATTTAACTGAAGAATCAATCAAATATGGTGCAAGAATGCAATTAATTAATCAAAAAACTGAATTGATCTTTAAAGACTGGATAAAGCAATTAAGGGATCAGTCATTTATTGATATAAGAATGATTCAAGATTGAAAAATAATAAACCAAAAATTATTATTACTTCGGGAGAGCCAGCTGGTATTGGTTTAGATCTTTGCTTAAATTTAGCTTTCCAAAGATTTGATGCAGAAATTACTATATTAGCTAACCAAAATGCAATGCTAGAAAGGGCTGAACTTCAAAAGAAAAAAATTATAATTAATACAAAATCATCTTTACATAAAGGTAATGGAGAACTTCATTTAGTTGATATTCCTTTTATGAAAAAAGTTTTGCCTGGCGAACTCGATAAATCTAATTCATTATCTCAATTAAAGTCTATAGATTTTGCAGTTAAAGAATGTATTAAAAAAAATTATGATGCTTTAGTTACTCTTCCCATTAATAAAAAAATACTTTCCTCAAAAAATAAAATTTTTACTGGGCACACCGAATATATTTCAAAGTTATGCGGAACCAAAAATAAAGAATTGATGATGCTCCTCGATGATAATAATTTGAGGGTTGCTTTAGTTACAACACATATTGCTCTTTCAGATGTGTCTAAATCTATTACTAAAAATAAATTAGAAAATATAATTAAAATTCTTCACAATGACTTAATAAATAATTTCAAAATTAAAAAACCAAAAATAACGATCACAGGGCTTAATCCTCATGCTGGTGAATTTGGAAATGAAGAAAAGCAAATATTAATTCCAGTAATAAAAAAACTAATAAATGAAGGATTAGATTTAACAGGCCCAATCCCGGCTGATACTGCATTCACTCCAAAATATATCAATAAAACAGATAGCTTTCTTGCAATGTATCATGATCAAGGCTTAGCACCTTTTAAAGCCTTAGCTTTTAATAGCGGTGTAAACACAACTTTAGGGCTTCCAATAATTAGAACTTCAGTTGATCACGGAACAGCATTGGATTTAGTAGGTACTAAAAAAATTAATAGTACTAGTTTTTATAACTCTATTTATTTAGCAATTAATTTAGCTAATAATAAAAAATGATCCAAGCAAAAAAAAAGTTTGGTCAAAATTTTTTAATTGATCAAAATATCATAAAAAAAATACTGGATTCAATAAATCCTAATAAATCTCAATCTATTCTTGAAATTGGTCCTGGTCTAGGCGCATTAACAATACCTTTACTAAAAAAAATAAAACATATTTATGTTGTTGAGATTGATAGAGATATGGTTAAGTTTTTAACAAACAAAATTCCTTCAAACAAAATAACAATTTATCAAGAAGATATCCTTGAAGTTGATGATAAGAAGTTCTCAGAATTTAATTTTATTATTGGGAATCTACCTTATTATATATCCACAGCGATTCTCTTAAAATTAGCTAAAACCAACAAAAAAAAAGCTAATCTTTTCTTTATGCTCCAAAAAGAAGTAGCTGACAGAGTTTCAGCAAACCCTTCGACAAAAATGTACGGGAGATTATCTTCAATGTTGCAATATTATTTTAAGATAGAAACACTATTCGATATTCCCGCTGAAGCATTTAATCCGGCACCAAAGGTAATGTCAACTTTTGTTAAATTTACTCCGAAGAAATTAAGTGAGCTAAATGCATTAAATCAAGAAAATTATGAAAAAGTAGTCAAAATAGCATTTCAGTATAAAAGAAAAAATTTAAAAAATAATTTTAAAGGTGTTCTTAATGAATCTGATTTCTTGAAATTAAATTTAGATTCAAAAATCAGGGCAGAAACTCTTTCAGTAGAGAATTTTATTAACATCGAAAACTATTTAAGTCGAAAAAAATTATCGTTTTAATTACTGTTATAATTTTTAATTTCTTGGAACAATATCTATGCAAATAATTTTATTAGGAGCGCCTGGAGCAGGAAAAGGTACTCAAGCAAATTTTCTTAAAATAAAATTTGGCATTTCACAAATATCTACTGGTGACATGTTAAGATCTGCTGTGGAAAACAGAACAGATTTGGGTGTTTTAGCAAAAGATTATATGGATCGTGGGCTTTTAGTTCCAGATGAACTAATAATTAATCTTGTTAAATTGAGAATCAAGGAAGATGACTGTAAAAATGGTTTTTTATTAGATGGTTTTCCTAGAACAATTCCTCAAGCTCAGGCAATGAAAGATGCTGAAATTTTTGTCAACTATGTAATAGAAATAAAAGTTCCTGATAACGATATTATTGAAAGACTAGGTGGAAGAAGAATACATCCTAAATCTGGAAGAATTTATCATATAAAATACAACCCACCCCAAAAAGAAGGAAAAGACGATATTACTGGGGAAGCGCTTATAACGCGTGATGATGATACCAAAGAAACAATTTTAAAAAGATTAGCTACCTATCATGAGCAAACTGAACCACTAGTTACTTTCTATTCTGATTGGGCAAAAGAACAAGACAAAAATAAACCTAAATTTATTAAAATTGATGGTACTAAATCACCAGATCAAGTTAATAATGATTTAGATAAGAAAGTCTCATAATCATGACTCCTGAATATAAATTCAAAGAAATTGAATCAAAAATCCAAACTAAATGGCAGAATTTAAATTCATTTACAGTAACAGAAAATAAAAATCAATCTAAATTCTATGTGCTATCTATGTTTCCGTACCCCAGTGGTAATTTACATATGGGGCATGTAAGAAACTATACGATTGGTGACGTTATATCACGATATAAAAGAATGAAAGGATTTAATGTCTTGCAACCAATGGGTTGGGATGCATTTGGTTTACCAGCAGAAAATGCTGCTATTCAAAATAATACAGCCCCAGCTAAATGGACAAATAAAAATATTGAAAATATGCGATCGCAACTTAAACAATTAGGTTTGTCAATAGATTGGAATCGAGAACTTTCAACCTGTGATGTAAATTACTATAGATGGGAGCAATGGCTTTTTATTAAGCTTTATGAAAAAGGTTTAATTTTTAAGAAAACCGCCATGGTTAATTGGGACCCAATAGATAAAACTGTGCTTGCAAATGAACAAGTTGTTGATGGAAAAGGTTGGCGATCAGGAGCAGTAGTTGAGAGAAAAGAAATACCTCAATATTTTATGAAAATTACTGATTATGCTAATGAATTACTAGAAGAACTTGATGATTTGAAAGAATGGCCTGAGCAAGTAAAAACAATGCAAAAAAATTGGATTGGTAAAAGTAGTGGCTGTGAAATCAATTTTAAACTAGTAGAGTTAGATGAAGTTCTAAAAGTTTTCACAACGAGAGCGGATACATTAATGGGGGCAACTTATCTTGCAATAGCTCCTGAACATAAAATTAGCCAAATAATATCAAAAAAAGATAAGAAAATTAAAAATTTCATCGAAGAATGTAAGAAAATTGGTGTTTCAGAAGCTCAAATAGCAAGTGCTGAAAAGAAAGGAATTGATACTGGATTATTTGCCAAACACCCAATAACAAAAAAAGATATGCCAATATGGATAGCAAATTATGTATTAATAAGTTATGGGGAAGGGGCAGTAATGGCTGTCCCTGCACATGATGATAGAGATTTTGAATTCTCCCAGAAATATCAATTACCAATTCAACAAGTTATTAAATCGAATGAGTACGATGGAACCAAAGCCTTTATAGGAACTGGTAACCTAATTAACTCTAATGAATTTAATAATCTTTCAAGTGAAGAAGCTAAAAATTCTATCACAGAAAAATTAGAAGCTTTAGGAGCTGGTAAAAAAAGGATACAATTTCGTCTTCGTGATTGGGGGATTTCTAGACAAAGATATTGGGGGTGCCCTATTCCCATGATTTATTGTAAAGATTGTGGTGATGTCCCAGTAAAAGAAAAGGACTTACCCGTTACCCTTCCAGTTGACATAAAAATGAATGCTTCTGAAATTGGTTCTCCGTTAAACAACATGTCTGAATTTTATTCATGTATTTGCCCAAAATGTGGGAAAGATGCTAAAAGAGAGACTGATACAATGGATACTTTTTTTGAATCCTCATGGTACTTTGCAAGATACGCATGTCCTGATCAAGAAAGTAAAATGCTTGATGATAGAACAAATTATTGGCTTCCTGTTGATTTTTATGTTGGCGGTATCGAACATGCAATTCTGCATCTTTTATATGCTAGATTTTTTAATAAAATATTAAGCGATATTGGTTTAATTAAATCTAGAGAGCCATTTAAAAAATTATTAACCCAAGGGATGGTCCTAAAAGGTGGGACAAAGATGTCAAAATCTCAAGGCAATACAGTTGACCCACAAGAACTTATTGATAAATATGGAGCAGATACGGCTAGATTATTCATAATGTTTGCTGCCCCCGCTGAGCAAAGTTTAGAGTGGTCAGATAAAGGTATTGAAGGAGCGCATAGATTTCTAAAAAGATTATGGAATATTGTCCACAATCATATTGAAAAAGACTATAAAAAAAATGACAATTTAGAAGTTGAAAAAATTGAAAAAGAATTAAATTTTAAATTAAATGCAACTATAAAAAAAGTTACTGATGACCTTGAAAGAAGAAATAGCTTCAATACAGTTATATCATCAATAATGGAACTTTTAAATTTTCTAAATGAATGTGATAAAAAGAAAGAATTACCTCATTCTTCAAAACAAAAAGTTCTGGAAAATATACTTTTAATGCTAAATCCATTTGTACCTCATATTACTTCAGAACTATGGGGATATATAAAACCAAAAACAAATATTGATGAAATATCATGGCCCTCAGTAGAAAAATCAGCCTTAGTTCTGGATGAGATTAAAATTGTTATTCAAGTTAACGGAAAGCTAAGAGGAAATATGATAATATCTGCTGGTCAAAAAGAGAATCAAATAAAAGACAAAGCAATTGAAATAGAAAGTATTAAAAAATTTATAGGTGATAAAGATAAAATTAAGAAAATTATCTACATTAAGGATAAACTTATTAATATTGTTATTAATTGATAAAAAAATATGAAAAAAATTTTAAAATACATATTCTTAATTTTCATATCATTAAGTATTGTCTCATGTGGCTTTCAATTAAGAGGATCTGACAAATTAAATTTCGAAACAATTTCTATTGTTGGTGGCTCACCAGAATTTACAAAATTACTAAAGAAAAGATTTAAACAATCTAAAGTTAAAATAGAGACAAAAAATGCACAAAAAAGTCTTGAAATTACTAATGATACCTTTTCTAAGAAAATTCTATCACTAAGCTCATCTGGGAAAGTAAAAGAGTATCAAATAGCGTACAAAGTGTCATTCAGGGTAAAACTAAATAATGGTGAGTGGGGAGATCCAATTAATATAGAAACAATAAGAGACTATACTTATGACGATAAGAATATAATCGCAAAAACGGAAGAAGAATCTCGCTTAATTGAGGGTATGCAAGAGCAATTAATAAGAACAATAGTAACTCGCATTTCAGTTTCAAAATAATATAATGGAAGCTATTCTTGCTCCAAGAAATATTCTTAAAAAACTCCAGGATTCAAAAAAAAATTCCCTTATAATTCTTGGGAATGAACCAGTAGTTTCAAATCATATTAAAAAAGACATTAAAGAATCAACCGATATTGAAAAATTTGAATATCAACCAATTACAATTGATTCATCTTTAAAAATTGAAAAGTTACAGCCAATATTTGAAAATAATTCTTTATTTTCTAATAAAATACTATTTAATATAAATATTCCTGGTGGAAGAATTGCAGAGGAGATAAAGAAATTTTTTATTAAAGTAACTTCTGAAAATACTGAAAATATACATGTTTTTCACTTTCAAAATAATACTAAAGATTTATTAAAATCAGCATGGTTTAAGGATATAAAAAAATCTGCTTTGCAATTTGATGCAAAAGAACCTAGTATCAACCAAATCGAGAATGCAGTTAAGATCAGAGCGAATTTCCATAAATTAAATCTTGATAGTGAGTCAATATCCTTATTATCAAACTTATCATTAGGTAATTTATTAGTAGCAGAAAATGAACTAATAAAATTATCCTTAATAGATAGTAACAATGATATTAATGTTAAAAAATTAATTTCTCTTATGTCAAATGGTTCAAAATTTGATACTTTTGAACTTTTGAACTTTTGCATGACAGGAAATAGTAAAAAAACTGCTCAAGCACTAATATATTTCGAAGAAGAAGGAATAGAGCCCGTAATGTTAAATGGTCTATTTTCGTGGATTTTTAATGCTATCTCTAAATTAAAATTTTCTTTAAATGAACCTATAACAAATAAAAAGCTAATGGAGTTGAGAATATTTGGTTCATCGCAAGAGCTTGTGAGTAAAGCTATAAAGAAACTTTCCAAAAAACAGATTGAAGCAAGCTTACTAAAAATTAAAGAGATTGATCTCATATGCAAGGGACTAAGAACTGGTGACCCTTGGTTAGAATTAAATAGATTTGCATTTGGAATATCTCGTCTATTTGATAAAAAATCAGAGTAAAATATTCTTATGAATATAAAAAATTACATGCTAAAAATTGGAGAACAGGCGAAAAAATCAAGTTTTTTGACTGCGTCTGCAACTTCAGTTCAGAAAAATAATTTTCTAAATAACTTAGGTCAAAGAATTCTTAAGAATACAAGTAAAATAATTGATATAAATAAGAAAGACTTGGATAAAGCAGCCGAAGATAATTTTGATGACGCATTTATTGATCGTCTTACTTTAAACAAAAAAAACATTACTGCTATGGCTGATGGCTTATTTCAAATAGAAAAATTAAAAGATCCAATTGGTCAAATGAGTAATGAAAGAATTATGCCTTCAGGTATAAAAGTAAGTCAAATGAGGGTTTCTATTGGAGTAATTGGCATGATATATGAATCTAGACCAAACGTTACAATTGATGCTGCTGGATTAGCTATTAAATCAGGAAATGCGATAATATTAAGAGGTGGATCAGAATCTATAAATTCAAATACATATTTAGGAGAATTGATAACTCAATCTTTAACTGAGACTGGATTAAGTTCAAGTTCGGTACAAATTATTGAAACTACTGATCGCGAAGCTGTAAGCGAACTTATAACAATGAATGAATATATTGATGTCATAATTCCGCGTGGTGGTAAAAGTTTAATTAAAAAAATTACTGACAATGCAAAGATACCTGTTATTAAGCATCTTGATGGGAATTGCCATATATATGTTGATGAATTTGCAGACATCAATGAAGCAATTAAAATTGTAGACAATTCAAAAACTCAAAGACTTGGTACATGTAACACTCTAGAATCATTAGTTATTTCTTCAAAGATTGCAAAAAATTTTTTACCAAGTATAAAAAAAATCTTTGATATTAAAGGAATAGAGATGCGCGGATGTGAAAATACAAAAAAAATTGTACCGAATATAAAAAATGCCAAAGAAGAAGATTTTTACCAAGAATATTTAGGTCCAATCATTTCATGCATCATAACCAACTCAATTGAAGAGGCAATTCAACATATTAATAAGTATTCATCTAAACATACAGAATCAATAATTACAAAAAATATAGAAAATAGTAATAAATTCATCCGAGAAATTGATTCTTCAAGTGTCATGGTAAATGCTTCAACTAGATTCGCGGATGGTTTTGAATACGGTTTAGGTGCAGAAATTGGAATTTCAACAGATAAATTTCATGCGAGAGGGCCAGTCGGTTTAGAAGGATTAACATCATTAAAATATATTGTTACTGGGACCGGTCAAATCAGGCAATAATAATGTTAGATAATGAATTAATTGGTTTATTTGGTGGGGCTTTTGACCCTATTCATAATGCACATATATCAATTGCTGAAAAATGTGTTGAAGAAATTGGTCTTCAAAAAATTATATTTATTCCAACAGGTAGTTCAGCCAATAATAAAAAACTTACAAATTATAAACATAGACTAGAAATGATAAATCTAATTTGCAATAATCCCAATTTCCAAGTTTCTGATTTTGAAATTAGAGAATATATAAATAAGAAAAAAATTTCATATACTATTGATACCCTTCGTTTTTTCTCTAAACAAAAAAAATGCACTTTCTTTTTTATTTTAGGTAGTGATGCATTTTCATCAATAAATTCATGGCACAAATGGAAAGAGCTTCTCAAGTATTCGCACATAATAATAATAGAAAGGGCCAACAACAAATTATATAGCGATAACATGCCAACTGAGGTTCAAGCATTTTTTGAAAATAATCTCACCAAGGATATCAATGACTTGAAAAAATATAGCAAAGGATATATTTTTGTTTTACCGATACCTATGTATAAGTATTCATCAAGTGAAGTAAAAAGAAATTTAAAAAATAATACAGAAATTAAAAGTATGTTACCTAAAATTGTTCAGGAATATATTTCAAGTCATAAGCTTTATTTGGACTCTGGCCATATCAAATAATCTGAGATTTTCGTGTAGTTAATTTCTTTAAGGAATGGCACCTTCCCCATAAAGGGTTCGCTTATATTATTAATTAAATAATTTATATTTTCATCAACTTCACTCATGTCTGAATCAATACAGTTTGCGACCCATCCAAATAAATTCTGATTGTTAGTTTTAATTGACTCTACTGTCAGCATTGTATGATTAATGCATCCTAATCTAATTCCAACTACTAAGATAATCGGTATATTTAGATAATCGATCAAATCTGGAATAGATTTATCTTCTGCCAAAGGCACTTTGTATCCTCCGGCTCCTTCAACAAAGAGGTAATCACATTCCTTTTGTAAAAGAAAAAAATTTCTTTTAATTTCAGAAAAAGATATTTCTTCTTTTTCTTTTTTAGATGCTATATGAGGAGCAATTGCTTCATCAAAAGAATAAGGATTAATTATTTCTATTGATTTATTTTGACTATTCAAAGTTTTAAATTTATGAACATCTTCATTAATCTTTTGATGATTAATATAATCAGTTCCAGCAGCAACTGGCTTCATTCCAAAAACAATTTTTTCTTTATTCTTAAAAAATTGAATAAAACCACAAGTAATTTCTGTTTTACCTATATTTGTATCCGTTCCAGTAATAAAAAATGAATTTTTCAACATAAAATAAAATAGAATTTAAATTTAATTAATTTTTATATCGTGCATAGCCATATATTACTTCATATGTTGCACAATATTTTCCTTTATACTTATAATTTTCGTAGCCTTCTTCTATATTCTTTAAAAAAGATTTACCAGTTAATCCAATTTTTTTAGTCATTAGCCCACTAGTTGCACCAATACTTTTAAGCTCTAAAAATAGATTCTTGATACTATTATATTTCAAACAAATATCTTCAGATTCAACCACAGGATTGCTAAAACCCTCATTTATTAAAATATTCTTAATACTACTTGTATCTATGAAATCATTAGTTTTTTTAAAACTTGATATTTCTTTTGTTATATTTCTAAGTTCATAAAGTGTTTTTGGGCCAAATGTAGTAAATATAAATAAGCCATTAGGCTTTAAAATTGATCCGATATTCATAAAAGTTGTTGGCAGATCATTACACCATTGTAATGAATTTGTAGACCAAACAATATCGAATATTTTTTTCGGAAAAACTAAATTCTCAATGTCGCCACAAATAAATGAAGGTCTATTAGTTTCTAAAATATTATCAATTAAATTTATTTGTTTGTGTCTTGCTTGTAAAAGCATATTTTCAGAAAAATCATAATTCACTATTTCTGCGTGTTTATAGATACTACTTAAAATTTGTCCATTTCTTCCTGTTCCACATCCTAAATCTAAAATTAGTTTTGGATTTAATTGTATCTTGATCAGTCTATCAAAAAGATTATCTGATACTTCATTTTGCAACATAGAAAACTTATCGTATGAATTGGCAGATCTATTAAATATTTTTCTCTTAAAACTCTTATCAATCATACTTAATTTACTTTAATAAATTGATGAATAATTTGTAAAAATTTCTTTTTATTTGTTATAAAAGGAATATGTCCTTCAGATTCAAAAATAAATAATTTTGATGCTCTAATTTCTGAATGTAGCCATATTGATGCTTGATAATCACATAAAACATCTTTTTTTCCAGTAACGATTAATGTTGGTACTTTAATTTTCTTAATCTCATTTCTTAAATCATTATTTTCTAAAATATTTAATAATTTTTCTAAACCATGCTTTGTCGGGGGTTTGTCATAAATAAAATTATTCTCGAATCTTTCTAAAATTTTTTTTTGTTCTTTATTTTTAATTAGTTGTAATATAAAAAAATTTTTAAGAGTTTTTTTCCAATTATTTTTAAGCTCTTTTTTAAAATTCATAAATATATTTTTCTCCATTCCATATTCCCAACCTGACCTTCTAATAAAACTTGGAGTAGCAGATACACAAATTAAATTATTTATATTGGTTGGATGTTCTAATGCATATTGTATTGCTATCTGACTACCTAGCGACCAACCAATCATTGTTACTTTACTTGGAATATGTTCATGAATTTCTTTAATTAAATTTTTAAGTTCGTATGTTTTGATTAATGGGCTATTTCCCATTCCTGGGAGGTCTACAATAAACAATTTATACTTAGCTTTCATTGACTCAGCTAAGTCTTCCCAAACCCTACCACACACCCCCCAGCCATGAATTAATACTATCGGTTTTCCCTTTCCTACTATTTTTATATACATTCTTTAATTATTAAGTATTTAAATTAATTAACTCAGCCAACTCTTTTACATTTTGTATTTCATGTAATGATGAAATTGAAATTCTAAGACGAGCTGTATTTTGTGGAACGGTAGGTGGTCTTATTACTGGAACATAAAAACCTTTCTCTAAAAGTTTTTTTGAAAGTTTAATTGATTTCTTTGTATCATTAATAAAAATTGGTTGAATAGGTGTAATTGAGTCGCCTAGTAACTTTTTATTTTTAACTGTTTTTCTAAAAACACTTATATTTTCTTGAAGTTTTTTTCTTAGTTCTTTATCTTTTAAAATGATTTTTAAAGAGGTCAAAATTCCATTTGCTAATGCAGGTGATAATGCAGTTGTATAAATATATGTTTTAGCTTTTTGAATTAAATAATCAATAATTTGATTAGATGCTAAAACAATAGCGCCAGAGACTCCTACTGATTTACCTAAAGTAAACATATATATAATCCTTTTCTTTAAATTAGGCGAGAAATCTAATTTAGGATAATAATGTTCTAATGTTCCTTTTCCATTTCTTCCAAGTACACCGAAACCATGAGCATCGTCAATATATAAATAAGCATCATACTTATCACATAAATCAAGCAATTCAGGTAGATTAATTAAATCCCCGTCCATACTAAAAACAGCATCAGAAATAATTAACTTTCTTCTCCCATCATATTTTTTTAACAATTGCTCTAGATGTTGTAAATCTAAATGTTTATAACGAACAAATCTTGATTTACTTAATAGAGCTGCCTCATTTAATGAAGCATGATTTAATTTATCTGAAAAAATTACATCATTTCTGGCACATAAAGAAGTTATTACTCCTAAATTTGCAGCAAAACCTGATGTAAATAAAATACTTTTGTTGAAAAATAGATTGCTAGAGATTAATTTTTCAATTTCATCATGAATAAAATAATGTCCTGATATTAAATGAGAAGAACCAGATCCATTTCCATATTTCTTTATTCCATTAATAATTGATGACTTAATATTTTTATTTTGTGTCAATCCTAAATAATCATTACTTGAAAAATTAAGTGCCCACCGATTATTAATTTTGATATTTTGCTTTTGAATTTCTTCAATTGATTTTCTATGACGATAAAGTTTATTATTTTCTAAATCTTTTAAATCGCTTGATAAATCATTACTTAACATAATTAGATAGAAATAAGATTCAATCTTTTAAAAAGCTCTCTATCTTTTTCAGTATTTGGGTTTCCTGTTGTTAATAGCTCTTCACCATAAAAAATCGAATTTGCTCCTGAGAAAAAAGCTAATGCTTGAATTCCATCATCCATAAATTCACGACCAGCTGATAGCCTTACATAACTTTTTGGCATTGTAATTCTTGCAACAGCTATTGTCCTAATAAAATCAAAATGATCAAGTTTTTTAATATTATTTAAAGGGGTACCTTCTACTTGGGTTAAAAGATTAATTGGAACGCTTTCTGGTGGGATCTTCATATTTGCTAATTGAGAAATTAAGCTAATTCTGTCTTCTATTGACTCACCTAACCCAACTATTCCACCACAACATACATTTATATCTGCATCCCTTACTTTTTCAAGAGTATCCAATCTGTCTTGATAAGTTCTAGTTGAAATTATGTCACCATAAAATTCTGGCGATGTATCTAAATTATGATTATAGTAATCTAATCCTGCATCCTTTAATTGTTCAGCTTGCCCATCTTTTAACATCCCTAAGGTAGCGCATGTTTCAAGCCCTAATTCTTTAACACTTGAAATCATTTGCTTCACAGAAGCTAGATCACGCTCTTTAGGGCCTCTCCATGCCGCCCCCATACAGAATCGACTTGCACCTGCTTTTTTAGCTAACTTCGCTGCGTTTAAGACTTCTTTTAATTCCATAAGAGGTTCATTTTCAACTTTAGTATCAAATCTAGCAGATTGAGGACAATACCCACAATCCTCTGAACACCCTCCAGTCTTTATTGATAACAATGTGCTTAACTGAACTGAATTTGGATTAAAATTCGCCCTATGGACAATGTGAGCCTGATAGAGTAAATCGTTGAATGGTAGTTGAAAAAGTGTTTTAATTTCTTTTTTTGTCCACTTTTGGTGATTTTTTTTGTTAGTTTTCTCTTTAGGCTTTATAAAATGTAATTTTTTTTGATTATTTAATGTTTTTTGAGAATCCATATATCTCCTAAATAATTGATTTTAATTAATTAATTGATAAAATGTTCATTTGTTAATTAATTTTACACTATTTTAATAACAACTGTTTAAAATTTAATCATATGTTTAATATTGTATTGTATGAACCTGAAATTCCACCTAATACAGGTAATATAATTCGCCTTTGTGTTAACACATCTTCAACATTACATTTAATTAAACCATTAGGTTTTAATTTAGAAGAAAAACAAGTTCGAAGAGCTGGTCTTGACTATAATGATTTTGCAAACATATATACATACAATTCATTTGAAGACTGTTTTAAAAAACTACAAAAAAACAGATTCTTTGCTGTGTCAACTAAAGCATCTATATTTTATAGTGATTTACAATATAAAAAAGGTGATGTTTTTATTTTTGGGCCTGAAACTAGAGGATTGCCAAATAATATTCTTAACTCAGAGTTAAATGAAGAAAAAATCAGAGTCCCAATGACAAAAAATAACAGAAGTTTGAATTTATCAAATACTGTTGCAATTGTTTTGTATGAAGCATGGCGTCAAACTAAATTTAAAAAAGGTATCTAATTTTCTGGCTTTATTGAGCGCCCCAATAAATCTAAAACTGCATTTTTAGGGGATTTATCATTTTGAATAACGTTATTAACCTCATAAGTAATGGGCATTTCTATTTTGACATTTTCAATTCTTCTCATTACTTCAGTAGCTGTATATACTCCCTCAGCAACATGGCCTAAATTTTTTAAAATCGTACTTAAAGACTTTCCTTTGGCAAGCTGAATACCAACTTCACGATTTCTTGAATATTCCCCAGTACAAGTTAAAACTAAGTCTCCAGATCCAGCTAAACCACTAAAAGTTTCCTGATTTGCCCCTAAATGTCCTCCGAATCTAGATATTTCAGCTAAACCTCTTGTTATTAATGCTGCTCGAGCATTATTTCCAAAACCCATTCCATCAGAAATTCCTGCAGCAATAGCAATAACATTTTTTAGAGCTCCGCCAACTGAAACACCAATAACATCCGAACTTGTGTAAACTCGCATATTATTGTGATGAAAAATCTCTGCAGCTAACAAAGCAACCTCCTTACTTGTTGCTGCTAAAGTTAATGCGGTTGGAAGAGACCTTACTAACTCTGCTGCAAAACTTGGGCCAGAAATAACCCCCCAATGTCGTTTAGTTTTTTTAGGGTCTCCTAATTCCTCTAAAGCAATTTCATGAGGTAATTTAGCAGACTCTGGCTCTAAACCTTTATTCGCCCATATAACTGTAGTTGATTGATTAATATCGCCTATTAATTTTAGAATATCTCTGAAGCCAGAAGTAGGAACTGCACACACTATTAAGTCCACTTCAGATACTGATTTTTCAAAACTATCCTCAATTTCAAGTAATGGCGGAAATTTAAAATCTCCCAGGTAAAGTGGATTTGATTGGGCTTTTTTCATACCAGAAGCATGCCCTGAATTCCTGGCCCAAAGCTTTGTTGGATATAATTTTCCTAAATGAATAGCCAAGGCCGTTCCCCAGGCTCCAGCTCCAAGAACACTGGTTTTCAAGTTATATTCCCCAAACTTCCTCGACTTTTATAAATCCTTCTAAGCCGACTGTTGTAGATTTAACTTTTATCCAACCATCTGTCACAATTGGTGAAATAAGATTAAGAACCACAAATTCGTCAACATATGCCAATTTAGACTGATTAATGCTCGGTTTATTATAAATAGTTACTTCGGATTTCAAAGTCATAACAGTTCTTTCTCGATCAAGATCTTTTGTTCTAACCCAACTAATTTTTCCGAGATGATCTTCAACCTTCTTCCAATCCTTTAAGCTTACTAAAACCTTAAGTGGATAGCCTTCTGTCACAATAAACTTTTTTTTAGTTGATGATGATGGGCCTTCAAATAAAATTGAATTTTTAGTTTTAACAGAAAGAAATTCAGCTGATACATTAAAACAAAAAAAAGTTAGAAAAAAAACTATACGAATAAAAAACCTAAAAAAATTAGGAAGCATCTTATGATTTTTTAGAATCTTGTTTTTGTTTTTCTTGCATATATAAGGCTTCGAAATTTATCGGCTGTAATTGAACGGGATTAAATCCTGCTTTAACAGTTAGATTTGAAATCGCTTCTCTTGCATAAGGAAATAAAATATTAGGGCAAGTAATTGATAGAACAGCCTCTAATCCATCCTCAGGGATATTCTTAACTACAAATATACCTGCTTGAACCAGATCAACTACAAACGCATTCTGATTATTAATTTCAGATGTGACAGTCAATTGCAGTGATACTTCATAGTAACCATCTGCTAGAGGTTTGGTTTCATTATTTAATTCAATACCAATCTTTGGTTGTTCTCTAATAGTAAAAATCTCAGGTGAATTTGGAACTTCTACTGAAACATCTTTCAAATATAATTTTTCTAAAGCAAAACCTGGCTGTTGGTCATCACCAATTTTTGTTCCTGCTTTATTGTTTTTACCCGAAGTTTTATTTTTTTTATCTGCTGCCATATTATTTTTCCTAATCATTAAATGTTTATAAGTTTTTTGAATTAAAACGCTATTCTAGCTGTTTAAACGACAAGAATGAACTATTAATCTTAAATTTTTTTTACGCCAATATTTTATCTAATTCTCCAGATAAATCAGATGCCCTTAATTCATCAAAACCACCAATATGTAATTCACCAATAAATATCTGAGGAACTGTTCTTTTACCAGTTTTTTTTATCATTTTTTCTAGCTCCTTAGGGTCTTGATCTACAGGTATTTTTTCAATTGTGTTTATACCCTTTGCAGATAATAATCTTTCAGCATTTGCGCAATAAGGACAGTAAGAGCTTGTATACATTAATATTTTTTTCATACATTTGTTTGTGAAACTGGAAGTTGTAATTTAACCCACTCTGTAAACCCGCCTTCGATACTCATTGCTGATGGAAACCCCTTTTGACTTAAAAGTCTCATTGCTTTTCCAGAACTATTTCCTGACCCACAATAAACTAAAATTGTTTTTTTAGAATATTTTTTAAGGTCATCTATAGAATCAGGAAATTTGCTGAAAGGAATGTTAATTGCATTAGGTATGTGGCCAAGTTTATATTTTTCCTCACTTCTAACGTCAAGAATTACACAAGATTCACGATTCATAAGTAAAATAGCATCTTTAATATTTATCATTTTTAATCCTCCTGATAATGCTTGAGGAAACAAAAGTAATAAACCTGAGGTTATAATTATAAAAACTAACAAGTAGTCGTTAATTGATAGATCCAAAAAAATATCCTATTAAAATAAACAATTGTGATTTAGCATAGCTAAATAGAAAAGTGGCATTATAATTGAACCTTAAGACATAAGAAAATAAATTTTATAAATTAATGCAAAAAAATCCAACAGTGCTTCTTATTTTAGACGGTTTTGGTCATAGTAATGACGAAGAATATAATGCTATTGCTAAAGCCAAAACACCTAATTGGGATTCTTTGAATAAAGAATACCCAAATACTTTAATTAATGCGTCGGAATCTTATGTTGGTCTTCCTTCAGGTCAAATGGGTAATTCTGAAGTGGGTCATTTAAATATTGGTGCAGGACGGGTTATTCATCAAGATATAGAACGAATAAATTTAAGCATTAAAAGTAAAGAGTTATATTCAAATCCAATACTTAATGAAAACTTTCAATCTACTAAAAATAATAATAAAACGCTTCATATTTTTGGTCTTTTATCTGATGGTGGAGTTCATAGTCATATAGATCATTTCAATGCAATAATCCTTCTTGCTAAACAAAATAATTTAAAGAAAGTTTTTATTCACGCATTTTTAGACGGAAGAGATACTCCTCCAAAAAGTGCTGAAAAATATATTTCTATTATAGAGAAATTTTGTAAAAAAAATGATACTGGCGAATTGGTATCATTGTGCGGTCGTTTTTTTGCAATGGATAGAGATAATAGATGGGAAAGAACTAAAGATGCTTTTAACCTATTGGTTCATGGGGATTCTAAGCATTATGCAGAATCGGCGCAAAATGCAATAAAAGATGCTTATAAAAGAAATGAAACAGATGAATTTATAACGCCAACTTTGATTAAAACAAAATATAAGTTTGAGGGCATTAATGACAATGACACCATTATATTTATGAATTTTAGGTCTGATCGGGCAAGACAAATAACTGATGCAATTTTAAATGATACTTTTCATAATTTTGAAAGAAAATCTTACCCAAAAGATTTAAACTACTTCACACTTACAGAATATGATAAGAACCAAAAAAGAGCGCATGCAATTTTTAAACCAATTCAAATAAATAATTCATTAGGTGAATTTGTTTCTAATATTGGTAAAACACAACTAAGAATATCAGAAACCGAAAAATACCCGCATGTGACTTTCTTTTTTAATGGAGGTGATGAAAGCATATATCCAGGTGAAGATAGAATTTTAATACCATCGCCAAAAGTAGAAACGTATGATTTAAAGCCTGAAATGAGTGCATTTGAAGTAACAGACAAATTATGCGAAGCAATAATTTCACAAAAGTATGACTTAGTAATATGCAATTTTGCAAATGGAGATATGGTTGGTCATACAGGAAATTTAAATGCAGCTATTAAAGCTGTAGAAGCCTTAGATCAATGTATAGGAAAAATCACTAAATCAATAAAAGATACTCAAGGTCAAATGTTAATAACAGCTGACCATGGAAATGTTGAATTAATGATGGATAAAAAAAACAACCAATTACATACTCAACACACCACAAATCTAGTACCTTTTCTATATATGGGTAAAAAATGCACAATGAAGAGTAATGGAAGTCTTTCAGATATCGCACCAACCATACTTCACATTATGGGTGAAAAAGCACCAAAGGAAATGACAGGAATAAATTTAATAACTTTTAATGAATAATTACAGACTTAAAAAACTAATTAAAATCATTTTTTGCCTAAATGTAATTATTTTTTCGTCATTGGGCTATGCAGAAGATGAGGTTTCAAAAAAAGAGGAAACCTTACTTAAATTGCAAAAAGCAATAAATCAACTTGATAAAAATATAAAAAAAAATACAGCAACCAAAAATAGCTTATCAAATGAACTAAAGAAAAAAGAACGAAAAATAAGTAAGACTAAAAAAGAACTTTACAAAATAAACAAAAAATTTAAAAGTAATAAAAAAAAGATAAAAAAATTAAATGGTCAATTAACAAAGTTAAAAAAAGAAATTAAAGTTAAAAAAAATTCGCTTTCCTCACGACTTTATCAAGCATATACAAAAGGAAATCCTGGATATTTACAAATGTATTTAGATGGATTGAGTCCAAGTCAAATATCTAGAGAATCATATTATATTGGATATTATAGCCAACATCAAAATGACAATATTGAATCTATTAAAAAAGCTTATAAAGAAATTAATAAAACAAAAACCTCTACAAAAAAAGCCTTAAGGAAAGTAGCTTCACTTAAAAAAGAAAAAGAAAAAAATGCTAAAAAACTCCAAAAACAAAAAAAAGAAAAAACTAAAGTAATAAAAAAAATAAATAAAAAACTTAACTCACAGAAAAAAAAGAAGGAAAAACTAATAAAGAATGAAAAAAAATTAAATGCTATTGTTTCTGAATTAATAAAAAAAATAGAGGCTGAATCGAAGAAAAAAATTGTTGAACAAGAAATTAAGCCTGATAAAAAGATGGTTCCTGATGTTAAATTCGCTGGTATAAATTTTAAAAAGTTAAAAGGAAAATTGAAACTTCCTGTAAAAGGTAAAATCATTCGAAAATATAATTCTAAAAGAAAAGATACTGGCACTCGATGGAAAGGACTTTTTATTAAATCTAAAGAAGGTAATGAAGTTTATTCTATAGCTACTGGTAAAATTGTTTTTGCAGATTGGCTAGATGGGTATGGTAATTTGATTATTATTGACCATGGGAAGGGATATATGAGCTTATATGGTAATAATCAATCTTTAATTAAACAGAAAGGTGAAATTATTAAAGGTGGCTCAACGATTGCAATCGTTGGCAATAGTGGTGGAAATTCTACTAACGGGCTCTATTACCAACTGAGAAAAAATAGTAAGCCTTTTAATCCTCTAAAGTGGACGAAAATTAAATAATTTATTCGCCCAATAAATGCATGTGAACTTTTCTTTTAAAATCATTTAATCTATGTTCAAAAATAAATATTCCTTGCCACTGACCTAATATAATTTGATTATTTTTAATTGGTATAGAAAGATTGGTTTGTGTTAGTGCGGTTCTTATATGGGCAGGCATATCATCATCACCCTCAGCAGTATGGCTAAATATATCATCCCCATCAATTACTATTTTTGAAAAAAATTTATCTAGATCAATTTGAACATCATAATCATAATTTTCATTAACTAACAAACTTGCAGATGTATGTTGAATATTAAGTGTTAATAACCCATTACTAACTGGCTGTTGATTTACCCAGTCAAGAATTTCATTTGTTATGTCGTATAACTTTCTTCCATTAGTTTGTTTAACTAATTCACCAAAATATTGATTCATATTATGCGCCTTACTTTCAATAAATTTTGAAAATTTTTTTAAAGGTTATTCATTTTTTAACAAATTGAGTATAAATTAATATTCCTGCCCCAAAACATATAGCAGTATCAGCAAAATTAAAGGCAGGCCAATAGTAATCATGAATATGAAAGTATAAAAAATCAATTACGTAACCCAGAAAAACTCGATCATAAAGATTACCTAAGGCCCCTCCCAGAATTAGAGACAATCCTAATGCAGTTAAAAATTCTTCTTTATGTTTTTTTATTAAGAAAATTATAATAACTGATGCGATCAATGCAACTAAAGATAAAAAATATCTCTGCCAACCACCGGCATTACTCAAAATACTAAAAGCGGCTCCTTCGTTCTTAAAATTTACTAATTTAAAAAAAGAATTAATTAAAATAAAGCTTGTGTCTGGGACATTCTTCATGATTAAAGCTTTTGAAAACTGATCTAATAAAAAAATAAAACCAGATATTAAAAAATATTTAAGCATGGTTTCTTTCTTCACCTTCTTCAAAAAGATTACTAATACATCTTTGACAAATTGAAGGATGTTCAGAATTCATTCCAACACTGGGTACATAATGCCAACATCGGTCACACTTTTTATTTTTACTAGCTTTTACTTCAATTTTTAAATCTTTTTTGGAGCTGCTAAGCGAAACTTCTGATGTTATTAAAATAAATTTAAGTTCATCTTCGAAAGAATCAAGGCTTTCGTGTATTTCCAATGGCGCAGAAATTTTTACTTCAGCTTGTAGTGACGATCCGACTATATTTTTTTCTCGTAACGCTTCTATTTTTTTATTAACTAAATTTCGCACCTCAAGCGTATTTCTCCATCCTAATAACTCTTTTTTAGAAAGTCCATGATTTGGTAACTCATACCAATTTTCAACAAAAATCGTTTTTTTATTGCTTTTATTTACTACGCGCCATAATTCTTCAGCAGTAAAACTTAAAATTGGAGCCATAATTCTTATAAGTGACTGTGTAATATGAAATAATGCAGTTTGAGCTGATCGTCTAGCTATAGAATCTTCTTGAGTTGTATAAAGTCTATCTTTCAATACATCAAGATAAAAGCCACCCAAATCTTCCGAACAAAATGATAAGAATTTTTGCATAGCTAAATGAAAATCAAAAGATTCATAGTCTTTTAAGATATCTTTTTGCAGATTCGAAATTAGATACAAGCCATACTTATCAATTGATAGCATTTCTTTTGGATCAATTAACATTTTTTTTGAATCAAAATCTTCCAAGTTTGCTGATAAAAATCTTAAAGTATTTCTTATTCTTCTATAGCTATCTGATACTCTTTTTATAATTTCATTTGAAATATTCAGTTCACCAGAATAATCTGTAGTAGCAACCCACAATCTTAAAATATCTGCCCCAAACTGATCTATTATTTTTTGTGGTGCAATAACATTTCCTTTTGATTTACTCATCTTATAACCTTCACCATCAACAACAAATCCATGAGTTAATAAAGACTTATAAGGTGCCTCTTTATTAATAGCACAACTTGTAAGAAGGCTCGATTGAAACCACCCCCTGTGTTGATCTGAGCCCTCTAAGTAAAGATCTGCTGGAAAAGTTAATTCTTTTTTTTCTTTCAAAACGGATTGATGTGTTGTTCCAGAATCAAACCAAACATCAAGTGTGTCTTTAATTTTTATATAATTATTAGCATCCTCGCCTAAAATTGAATCAGGTTTAAGATTAAACCATGCATCAATACCTTCCTTCTCAATCCTTTTAGCAACAATCTCTATATAATCAAGCGTGTTAGGATGCGGTAAATATGTTTCCTTATGAATAAAAATTGGTATTGGTACCCCCCAATTTCTTTGTCTTGAAATACACCAATCTGGCCTATTTTTTATCATAGATTCAAGTCGATTTTGCCCCCATTCTGGATAAAATTTAGTACTTTTTACAGCTTTATTTGCTAAACCTCTAAGCGAATTATTATCCATTCCTATAAACCATTGTGTTGTTGCTCTAAAAATAATTGGTGTCCTATGTCGCCAACAGTGAGGGTAGCTATGAGTAAATTTTTCTTCGCAAACTAACATATTCTTACTTTTTAGAAGGTCAATAATTTTAGTATTTGAATCCCAAACACTCATTCCAGAAAAAAATGGAACATCCTTATTAAATTTACCTCTAGCATCAACAGGATTCTCGACTGGTAGATCATATTTAGAACCAACAATGTAGTCGTCTAATCCATGTGCCGGGGCTGTATGGACTAACCCAGTTCCTGTCTCGGTTGTAACATGGTCACCACATATTATTGGTATTTTTTTATTTAAAAATGGATGAGAAAATAATACTCCTTCAAGTTGAATTCCTTTGCAACTTGCCACTTTCTTAGCTGATAATTTGTAAAGATTTAATCTTGAAGTAGCTAATTCTTCAGCAAGTATAAAAAAATCATTTTTGTTTTTATATAAACCATACTCAAAATTTGGATTTACTGAAATTGCTTCATTTGCTGGCAAAGTCCAGGGAGTAGTTGTCCATATAATTGCTGATGCAGAATTAATCTCTTCGATTTTAAATATAGATTTAAGATCATTAGAATCTATGCAATTAAATTTTACATCGATTGCTATTGAAGACTTGTCCTCGTATTCAACTTCTGCTTCTGCAAGTGCAGATGAGCAATCAGTGCACCAATGCACTGGCTTACTTCCTTGATATAAAAAACCTTTTTCATATATTTTTGCAAGTGATCTAACTATATTAGCTTCTGTTTTAAAATCTATTGTGAGATAAGGGTTATTCCAATCTCCTAGTACGCCCAATCTCTTAAAATCGCTTTTTTGTTTTTCGACTTGCTTTAGTGCATATTCTCTACATAAACTTCTAAATTTATTTGGATCTATATTCTTACCATGCTCTTTTTCAACAACTAATTCAATTGGTAGGCCATGACAATCCCAACCTGGGGTATAAGGCGCATCAAAACCAGAAATAGTTTTTGATTTAACAATAAAGTCTTTTAAAATTTTATTAACTGCATGACCAATATGAATATCTCCGTTTGCATATGGAGGGCCATCGTGCAAAACATATTTAGGTTTACCTTTTCTTGCAACCCGAACCTGATTATAGAAATCTTTTTCTACCCACTCTTTTACCCAATCTGGTTCTCTTTGTGACAAGTTACCTCGCATTGGAAAATCAGTATCTGGGAGATTTAATTTATATTTATTTTCTTCAGTCATAATTTTTTAGAAAGTTCTCAGCGCTAATAATATCTTTTTTTATCTGCATCTTGAGTGCTTCTATTGATTCAAATTTTATTTCATCCCTTATTTTTTTTAAAAAAGTTATATGCACATGATGGCCATATATGTCTTTAGAAAAATTAAGAATATGTACCTCTAGCTGCAGTTTAGAAATACCTTTTATTGTTGGTCTTGTACCTAAATTAGCCACACCAAATTTTTCATTCAATTTTACAGCAAAGACACCTTTTATAGGAGGACGATTATGGAACATATGAATATTTGCCGTTGGAAAACCTATTAATCTTCCCCTTTGTTCCCCATAAATTACTTTTCCTGAAATACTATAATGTCTTCCAAGTAAATCTTTAGCTAAACTTAAATTTCCTTCCGATAAGGCTTTTCTTAATTCAGAGCTGGAAACCCTTTTATTATTTTTTTCCACATCCTTAACAATAGAAACTTCCATATCACTTTCAAGCAAATCTTTTAATCCGAATTCTCTATTTTTTCCAAATCTAAAATCTTCTCCTGTTAAAAGAACTTTTACAAATATTTGTTTTTTTAATTTTTCTATAAAATCTAAGCCTGGCATATTAGCAAATTTTTCATTGAATTTAATAACATAAATACGATTAATTTTTTTTAATTTAAAAAATTCAATCTTTTCACGAAGGCTAGTAACTCTATAAGGAGCATTATTTGGAGTAAAAAATTCTCTAGGATGTGGTTCAAAAATCATGATTGCAGAATCTATTTGATACTTTTTAGACTTAATTATTAATTCATTAATTAATTTTTGATGGCCTAAATGGATACCATCATAATTACCAATAGTTAAAACACAGGGTGAATGAAAATTTAATTCAGGAATATGTCTATATATTCTCATTTATTGAATAGTTTTCTTAAAAAATTCAGTTACATCTAATCTAAATACTTTTAGAGTAAGAAAATATATTGCTGTCCCAAATAATATTAACGCAATCAAATGTGAAAAGCGTGATAAAGCTGAATAATTCATCCACAAATCAATACTACCTTTAAAATAAAGCAACCCTAAAGCCATGATAAAAGCTGAAATAATTATTTTCGCTAAGAACATAAGCCATCCCGAGTTTAATTTGAAAACTTTTCCTTTTTTAAGATTGTAAAAAAGTAATCCTGCATTGATACATGCTCCTAAACCTATAGCTAGTGCCAATCCAGTATGTTTGAGATAGCCAATAAATATTAAATTCATAAATTGAGTACAAAACAAAGTAAATAGTGCAATTTTTACTGGGGTCTTTACATTTTGCTGTGCATAAAAGGCCGGAGCTAAAATTTTGATTAAGATTAAGCCAACCAAACCAATACTATATGCAACCAAAGCATATTGTGTCATTAAAATATCGGTTTTTGTAAAAGCACCATAATAAAATAGAGTGGATATCAGTGGAATAGCTAAAATTGCTAATGCTATTGCAGCTGGCACTGCTAATAATATTCCAAATCTTAATCCCCAATTAATAAGCTCAGAGTAATCTCCAGTTTTTTTCTTAGAGAAACTTTTTGATAAATTAGGAAGTAAAATAGTGCTCAAGGCAACGCCGAGCACACCGGCTGGAAATTCCATAAGGCGATCTGCATAATATAGCCATGAAACGCTTCCTGAGGAAAGAAAAGATGCAAAAATCGTATTAATTAATAATGAAATCTGCATTATAGATACTCCTATAACTGCCGGTCCCATTAATTTTAAGATCCTCCAAACTCCTTTATCTTTTATATCTAAATTAAATCTTGGTATGCATCCAATTTGCTTTAAAAAGGGTATTTGAAAAAATAATTGTAAAACTCCGCCAAAAAATACTGCCCAAGCTAAAACCTTAATAGGTTGTTCAAAAAAATCTGAAAAACATAATGCTGCAATAATAAAGGAAATATTTAGCCAAACAGGTGTAAATGCAGGAACCACAAATTTTCCGTATGTGTTTAATATCCCTCCTGCCATGGATACTAAAGATATAAAAAATATGTACGGAAATGTGATTTGAAGTAAATCTACTGTAAGATTAAATTTTTGAGGGTCAGAAACAAATCCAGGGGCACTCAAATAAATCAACCAAGGTGCTCCAAAAACACCTAAAGCAGTAATTAGAACTAAAAAAATTCCCAGTAAGGAAGCAACTTTGCTAATTAAAAGATTAGTTTCTAATTTAGTTTTTTTTGTTTTATATTCAGCTAAGATTGGTACAAAAGCTTGTGTAAAAGCTCCTTCAGCAGATATTCTTCTTAGTAAATTTGGAATTTTAAAAGCTACAAAAAATGCATCAGTTGCAATACCCACTCCAAAAACTCTTGCGATAATACTATCCCGAATAAACCCTAATATTCTAGATATAGTTGTCATTCCACCAACGCTGGCAAGTGTTTTTAATAAATTCATTAATAAGCTTTAAATTATTTAAGTTAATTTTATCATGCAAAACAAAACTAAACTTACTAAAGTAATTACATTCAAATACTTGTATCTGTAAGCGAAAGTAGATAAAATACGACTTCTTTTAAATAGTATATAAGGATTTTTATGGCCAATACGGCTCAAGCAAAAAAACGTGCAAGACAAAACGATTCTAAACGTCTTCATAATGCAAGTCTTAAATCAACACTTAGAACAGCTATCAAAAAAATCAGTAACGCAATTCTTTCTGGTGATAAAAAAGTCGCAAAAAAAATGTTTGATGAGAACTTACCAATTATTGACAGAATCGCTGATAAAAAAATTATTCATAAAAATAAAGCAGCGCGACACAAATCAAGACTCAATAGTGCAATAAAATCAATGTAATTTTACAAAGCTTCTTTTGATTAGAGGCTTTTTTTAATTTTCCCACAGTGTTTTTCTTATTACTTCTGCTTTTTCAATAATGTCTATTTGAGATTGATTTCTCAAACCTAATATGGTTACGTGCCCCATTTTTCTTCCAATACGTGGCTCTTCTTTACCATAAAGATGGAGACTTACTCCTTCTCCTGCTATTAATTCAAATTTTGGTTCCTTTTGTTTATTACCCCTAAACCACAAGTCTCCTAATAAATTTAACATAACTGCTATCGGAAATTTTATTACTGATTTTTCCAATTCTCTTCCTGCCAAAACTAACACTTGTTGATCAAACTGATTATTTGTACAAGTATCGATAGAAAAATGACCAGAGTTATGAGGCCTAGGGGCAATTTCATTTACATAAAGAATGTCCTTACTTATAAAAAACTCTACTGCCATAACTCCAACATAATTTAATTCATTGGATATTTTTTTGGCAAGCTTTATTGCTTCTTCTTTAACATTAGAATGTATTCGAGCAGGAATAATAGATAAATCAAGTATTCCAGACACATGTTGATTTTCTATAGGTGTGTGTATTTCAAAATTTCCTTTGCTTGATCTTGATAAAACTAATGATACCTCTAGATCTAAATCTAATTTTTCTTCGAGAATACATGGTGCATTATTAAAATCTTTAAATGCTGCTTCTAATTCAATCTTGTTATTTACATGAATTTGGCCTTTACCATCATAGCCAAATTGAGCTGTTTTAAGAATTGCAGGAAAAATACTATTTTGCTCATTAATATTTTTTATTGATTCAAGAGTATCAATAACTATAAATTTTCCAACTGGGCATCCACAATCCCTGAGAAAATTTTTCTCTATAATTCGATTTTGAACAATCGAAACTGGTTTAGAACCTGGACGAACAACAATATCTTTTTCAAGATACTTCAATGTTTCAGATGGAATATTTTCAAATTCAGTAGTAACTACTTTACAAGCAGATTTTAACTCATCTAGTGCTACTAAATCATTGTATGCCTTACATATATGTTTATCAGCAATTTTTCCAGCAGGACTTTTTTTATCTGGATCCAAGACCATAACCGAATATCCCATTTTTTGTGCTGAGATAGTAAAAAAACGGCCTAATTGACCGCCACCAAGCATCCCCAAACACTCTGGAGGTTGAATTACTTCATTTA
The DNA here is from genome assembly GCA_042094875.1 of OM43 beta proteobacterium. Classification (GTDB taxonomy): domain Bacteria; phylum Pseudomonadota; class Gammaproteobacteria; order Burkholderiales; family Methylophilaceae; genus BACL14. The sequence continues at coordinate 72,994 of JBELCI010000011.1, read as the reverse complement.
ATTTATTTTTCATTTATTTTCATATTTAAGACCTTTGTTACTTGTTTTTTTCTAAAGTCTTTAAGCTTTTGATTAATTTTTTTATTATTTAATGAAATCAGTGAAACAGCAAATAGCCCAGCATTATATGAACCAGATTCTCCAATAGCAAAGGTTGCGACTGGTATACCTTTAGGCATTTGAACAATTGATAATAATGAATCATGGCCCTCAAGATGTTTAGATGGAACTGGAACACCCAGAACTGGTAAGGTTGTTTTTGAAGCAACCATTCCTGGAAGATGAGCAGCCCCACCTGCTCCTGCAATGATAATTTGAAATCCATTTTTTTCAGCATTCTCTGCAAATTTGAACATCAAATCTGGTGTTCTATGAGCTGAAACAACCTGAGCCTCATAACTAATATTAAAATCGTCAAGTACCTCTGCCACATTTTTCATAATAGGCCAGTCACTATCTGAGCCCATAATTATTGCTACTAAAGGTTTATTTTTAGTCATTCTTTGTCCTTAGCGTTGATAAAATTATCATATTATTTCTATGAATTAAACTTGATTCATTAACATAACCTAAAATTGATTCAATTTTATCACTTGAAGCTCCAATTATTTTTTTTACTTCCTCAGAGCTGTAATTAACAAGTCCTTTTAAAACTTCCTGACCTGATTCATTGACACACTGAATCACTTCTCCACGGTCAAAAGTACCAACAACTTTTGTAACTCCGGCAACTAATAGGCTCTTACCTTTATGAATTAAAGCTTTTTCCGCTCCAATATCTATAAAAATTTTTCCTTTTGATTTTAAATTATCAGCAAGCCATTTTTTTCTTGCATCTAATTTAACTTCTCTACTATACAAAAATGTACCGATTTCTTTATCTTGGTTGAGCTCATGGAGAATATTGTTTTTTCTTCCAGATGCGATTACTGTATGCGTGCCACTCAAAGCAGCCCTTCTGGCAGCTAAAATTTTTGTAGCCATTCCGCCTGTACCTGTCTCTGATTTAGTTCCTAGGGCAATTTTATCTAATCTCTTATCATCAACAAACCCATTTTGGATTAATTCTGCATTATTATTTTCTCTTGGGTCCGAAGAAAATAATCCTTCTTGATCGGTTAATAATACTAATAAATCTGCTTCAATTAAATTAGCTACCATAGCAGCAAGTGTATCATTATCCCCAAATCGTATTTCTTCTGAAGCCACAGTATCATTTTCATTAATGACTGGTATAACTTTATTTTTTATTAAATTAAAAATTGTTGACCTGGCATTTAAATACCTTTTTCTGTTACTTAAATCATCATGTGTAAGTAAAACTTGAGCAGAAATTAAGTTATTTTCAGAGAAAAGTCTTTCATAAATCTGAACTAAATCCATCTGGCCAACTGCAGCTGCAGATTGCAACTCGCTTAAGATTTTAGGTCTAATTTTTATTCCTAATTTTTTTAAGCCTGCTGCCACAGCCCCACTTGAAACTAAAATAACTTGTTTATTTTTTGAGTTTAATTCTGAAATTTGTTTAATTAATTTTGATAAACATTCTTCATTTAAACCAACCTCATTATTAGTAACAATGCTGGAACCAACCTTAATAACTATTTTTTTTGCTTTAGAGAAATTATATTTTTTCATAATTATTTTTTTGTAACTCAATGTGTTGCATAATCTCATATTTTAATTCTTTACAGCCTTTTCCATTAATAGCCGATATACAAAATATCTTACCAGTCCAATTTAATTTTTTTATGATATTTTTTTTAATAATATCAATATTATTTGTTAGATCTATTTTATTAAGAACTAACCACCTTTCCTTTTTAATCATTTCCTCACTATACTTATTAAGTTCTTTAATAATTGCTTTTGCTTCTAAAGCTGGATCTATAGATTCATCATATGGTGCAATATCTAAAATATGAAGCAATAATTTAGTTCTTGAAAGGTGTCTAAGAAATTGATGTCCAAGACCATGTCCATCTGCAGCTCCTTCAATTAAACCTGGTATGTCTGCCATAACAAAACTTCGTTGAATATCAATTTTAACTACTCCTAAATTTGGTTGCAACGTTGTAAATGGATAATTAGCTACCTTGGGTTTAGCTGCAGATAAAAATCTAATTAATGACGATTTTCCTGCATTAGGCATACCCAATAAACCAACATCAGCCAAAACTTTTAACTCTAAATAGATCTCAAATTCTTCTCCTGGTTCGCCCTGAGTAAATTGTCTTGGTGTTCGGTTAACGCTTGATTTAAAATGTACATTTCCCAAACCACCTTTACCACCTTTTGCTAATATAATTTTTTCTCCGTGTAATTTTAAATCTGCAATTATTTTTCCTGTTTGTTTTTTAGTTATAACCGTCCCAGCTGGAACTTTAATTATTAAGTCTTCCCCAGCTGCTCCATAACGTTCAGAACTTTTTCCATTTTCACCCTTTTTAGCCCGGTAATTTTTCACAAATCTAAAATCAATTAATGTATTAATATTCTCATCAGATTCAATATAAATGGAGCCTCCATTTCCCCCGTCTCCGCCATTTGGTCCCCCCATTGGTTCATACTTTTCTCTCCGAAAAGAAGCAATTCCATTTCCACCATCTCCTGCATAAATATTAATTGTTGCTTCATCAATGAATTTCATTTTTTATTTTCCAAACAAAAAAGCCCTATCAAATGATAGGGCTTTAGATATACAAAATTTTCTCAAACAGGCAGTATATTAACTAATTTTCTTTTTAAAGCGCCCTTCGTTGTAAAGTTAACTTTACCATCTGTTTTAGCAAATAAAGTATGGTCTTTACCCATACCAACATTTTCCCCTGGATGCATTTTTGTACCTCTTTGTCGAATGATAATGCTTCCAGCTTTAACAAATTCATTTCCAAAAGCTTTAACGCCTAATCTTTTAGAATTTGAATCTCTACCATTTCTGGAACTACCACCTGCTTTTTTATGTGCCATAGTTTAATAACCTCTATAATCTATTTAACTGTAATTTTATTAATTTTAATCTCGGTAAAACTCTGTCTATGTCCTTGAGACTTTCTGTATCCTTTTCGACGATTCATTTTAAAAATTTTTACCTTATCACCTTTTCCATGGGAAATAACAGTTGCATCTATACTTGCACCTTTAATCATTGGCTTTCCGATAGTTACTTTGTCACCATCAACAAACGTTAAAACTGAATTTAAAACTAAAGCTTTTCCGACATCAGTTGATAACTTCTCTACTTTTAAAGTCTCGCCTTCAGTCACTTTAAATTGCTTTCCACCAGTTTTTATTACAGCGTACATTCTAGCCACCCTATTAAATTTTATATACTAATCAGACCAGCGATTATACTCACAAAATAAAAAACTATCAATTATTTAACCTTAAAATAGCATCTATTAGTAAGATATTTGAAATAAATATTATTAATTATTGTGATAAAATTTCGTTAAATTAAACATTGATAGATAAAATCCGTTGCCTTTAGAAAATATCATTTCCCCTATTCAGCCCCATCTTGAATCAGTTAATAATGTAATTAAAAAATCGCTCGGCTCAGATATTCCCATTATTAATCAAATATCAAGCCATATTATCAACAGTGGCGGCAAAAGAATAAGGCCAATACTTCATTTATTGCTCTCTGGCATGAATGGAGAGATTAAAAAAGTAAATCACGAAATTGCTGCAATTATCGAATTTATACATACTGCAACTTTATTACACGATGACGTTGTAGATCAGTCGTTAAAGAGAAGAAATATAAAAACTGCAAATGCTTTATTTGGAAATGCTGCAAGTGTTTTGGTAGGCGACTTTATTTATTCTCGATCATTCCAAATGATGGTTGGTATCGATAATATGAAAGTAATGAGGGTATTAGCTGATACAACAAATTCAATTTCAGAAGGAGAAGTTCTTCAATTATTAAATAGTCATAATTCTAATATTAACGAAAAACAATATTTTGAGGTCATACAATTCAAGACTGCAAAACTTTTTGAAGCGTGTGGCACTCTCGCAGGAATCCTAAATGAAAATAACTCTGAGATAATATCTGCTTATTCAAAATTAGGTCTTAAATTTGGAATTATCTTTCAATTAATTGATGATATTCTCGATTATTCTGGGGATGCAAGCCAGATTGGTAAAAACTTAGGTGATGATTTAAATGAAGGTAAAGTTACCTTGCCATTAATCTATGCGATGAAAAACTCTACCAAAATACAATGTAAGCTCATCAAAGATGCAATTAAAATTGGTGATTTAAGCAAGCTGCCAGATGTTATTGAAATTATTGAAAGCACTCAGTCAATTTCAAAAGTTCAGAAAAAATCTGAGGAACAATTAAAAGATATAAAATTAATTCTAGGCAATATGCCAGAAAATAATTTTAAAAAAATGATTCTAGAGTTAGCAAATTACTGTGTTTACAGGCAAAACTAATTTAAAAGAATTTTCTCTCCACTTTCAAGGTCATAATAGCTTAAACGTGCAGAACTTGCATTTTTTCCAATAATATCGCCCTGAAAAACTGCCTCTCCATTTATGTCTACTCTTGCATATCCACTATTATACAGAGTTACCTCAGCATCTTGGTTTGCTTGTTTTAAGAAAAATATTACATAATTTTCGTTTTCAGATTCTGACCATACTTCCCAGTTTTTTCGTCCAGATAGATCTGTTAACCACCCTGCTAAATCTACTTCAACTTTACAAATTACAGGGTCATTTAAAGAGAGAAAATCCGAGGATAAATCGAGAGAATGGCTTTCTTGTTTTTTTTCTTTCATAATTATGTTCAACTTATCATATAAACTTATAAATTAATATAATATTAAAAAAAAAATTTCAAGGTATAAAAATGTACATTGTTGGTTTAACAGGCGGTATTGGCTCTGGAAAAAGCGAAGCTGCGAAAGTATTCACTGAACTTTCAGTGCCATTAATCGATCTTGATGATATAGCTCATAAAATAACCGAAAAAAAACAACTAGGTTATTTAGGTATTAAAAAAAAATTTGGAGAGAAATATTTTGATAAGAATAAAGAGTTATTAAGAAAAGATTTACAAAAAGATTTATTTAACTCAAACAAAACTAAAAAAGAAATTGAATCTATATTGCACCCAATAATTTTTGATGAATGTAAAAAACAAATAAAAAAATATGTGTTTGAAGAATACATTGTAATAGTAATACCGTTGCTTTATGAAACAAAAAATTATTTAAAATTAATTGATGAAACTCTCCTTATCGACTGTAATGAAAAAATTCAAATTAAAAGAGTAATTTCTCGTGATCAGTTAGATAAAAAGATAATTGAGCTTATTATTCAGTCCCAATTATCTCGTGATAAGAAAATAAAAAAAGCTGATAAAATAATTAATAATGATTTGACTATAGATATACTTAAAAATAATATTGTTAGATATCATAAAAATTTAAAACTAAAACTAAATGGCATAGAAAAATGATTCAGTACGAATTTCCTTTAAATGAAAGAATTAGAAAATTTCTCCGAATTGAAGAAATTTTTAAAAAAATGGAAGCTCAAGTATATGCCAAAAATGAATTTTCTAGCTACAACTGCTTTAATACGTTTTTTGAAATTATAGCTATCGCATCACGTGCAGACTTAAAAGTTGAGCTTATGCAAGAAATTGAAAAACAAAGATCAAAAATGAAGACTAAAATGAAGACAAAAAAAAATATAGCAACAAATAATGAACTATACAGAACGAGATTAAAATTAGAAAAAAGTAAAACAACACCAGGATTCAACTTTGGTGGGGATAAATTTTTGACTGAACTTAAAACAAGAGCAGCAAGTCCTTTTGGTATTGTTGCTTCAGATTTTCCTGAGTTTCAATATTGGTTAAAAAAAACGAGTGAAATTGATAGGAAATCTTATTTTGAGAACAAACTAAATGATTTTTTACCAATAAAAATTGCCATAAAAAACTTAATGGAAATTTTAAGGAAAAATATTAAAAATAATTCAATTGAAACAAATTCAGGAACTTTACAATATAAACTTGATCCCCTCTTAAAAAATGATCTTGTCATAATCTCTTTAGGCGAATCGTCAAAATTTTACCCCAGTATTTCATCAAATAAATATGCAGTAAACGTTCATTTTTCAAAAATAAATAATGAAGTTTATAATAAATCCATCAAGTTTAAGATTGGTATAGCTTCTTTTTAATATGTTAAATAAATGTCCTAATTGTAAGAAACTTATCAAATATACAAATGAAAATAAATTTCGCCCTTTTTGCTCAGAAAAATGTAAATTACTTGATTTTGGAGCATGGGCTTCTGAAGAATTTAAAATAAGTAGTAATAAAAATGAATCTGAATACGATGAAAACTTATAAATCTCTTTTAATTACTATATTACTATCGTTATTACCTTTTTACTCATTTGGTGATAATTTTTCTATATCAACTGATAATAATATAATTACAAAGCCTAGACCGGGTCAAAAAGTTACCGCAGGATATATTAATCTAACTGCGAACCAAAACGTCAAAATCGTAAATATTGAGAGTAAAATGATAGGTCGAATTGAAACTCATTCAATGATAATGGATGGTGAAATTATGAAAATGAGAAAAATGACTCCATCTTTAAAAAAAAACGAAATGTATAAATTTCAGCCGGGTGGGAATCATTTAATGCTTTTTGATATAAAGAGAGAGCTTAAACAAGGTGAAGATATAAATTTAACATTTACTTTTGAATTAAAAAATAAAAAATTATTATCGAAATCTATTCTTTTTAAAATTAAATAACTATTTCCATATTAATCTTTGCGATGCAATCCCTATCCCACCATTTTCTATTGAGGTCTCATAATCTTTGGGCCCCAGGCCACCAAGTGCATATATTGGAATATTAGATTTGTTAGTAATTTCTTGAAATTTTTTCCAACCCATTGGCTCTATATCTGGGTGGGAAAGAGTTTTTTTTATTGGAGATAAAACTACAAAATTAACATCCAATTTTTCCGCCAGCTGTACTTCAAGAGAATTGTGGCAAGAAGCTCCTATAATTAATTCTTTAGGTAAATTTTTTAAAATTTTTAGCTCCTTAGAAGTTAAGTGGACTCCATCTGCTTTTAATTCAAGAGCTAAATTTATATTTGAATTAATAATTACTTTCACACTTCTTGTTTTACATATATCTATAACTTCTTTTGCAAATATTTTTAGCTCGTCAAAACAAATTTCTTTTTCACGTATTTGAATCATTTTCAATCCATTGTCAATTTTGTTTTGTAGTTGGCTAAAAAATATATTCTTTTTTGTTTCCGATAAATTTGTTATTGCATAATGATCTGGTAATTCAAATGCTCTTTGAACAAATAAATTCGCTGGAAGAATTGGTGAAATCTTTAAATCTTTTAAAGAATTCCAAACTAATTTTTGATTCTCTTGTGACGTAATCTTGCCTTCCCACTTAAATACTTTAAAGAAATGTAAAGTTACATCAAGATTGTCATAAGAATATTGTCTTATTATCCACTTTTTATATTGTTTAATCTTAATACCAAGTTCTTCATAAGCTTCACGGTATAATGCTTCAATAAACGATTCATTTTTTTCTACCTTTCCACCAGGAAACTCCCACCACCCCTCCCAGGATTTAGGATAAGGTCGCTGTCCCAGAAGTACTTGATTATCGCTATTAATCATAACTGCAACTGAAACGTGAATATGCACTATTTCAAGTTCTATATTCAGTGTTAATTTTTACATACTCATATGATAAATCGGTTGTCCAAACTGTAGCCATACACTTTCCTTTATTTAGATTCACTCTTATATTAATTTCAGCTTTTTTCATTTCTTTTTGGATTTTGGATTCATCATAATCTTTTGCAATAGAGCCACCACTCGCAAATAATAATTCGTTAATATATAAATCAATTGAAGAAACGTCTAATTCTTTTAAATCCGTGTTTCCAATAGCTGAAAATATTCTGCCTAAATTTGGATCACTAGCAAAAAAAGCTGTTTTCACTAAAGGTGATTCAGCTATACTCATCCCAACTCTCTTGCATTCATCTATGTCTTTTCCATTCTCCACTTTAATAGTAATAAATTTTGTAGCTCCCTCACCATCTCTTATTATTGCTTGAGCTAATTCAAGGGCAACATCAAAAATTGCAGCTTTTAAAATTTTATAGTTGTTATCCTCTTTAACTATTTGTGAATGTTTTGATTGATTTGAAGAAATTAACATAAAAGAATCATTTGTAGATGAATCACCATCAACAGAAATACAATTAAATGTTAAATTTACAATCTCTTTATTTATTTTCTGAAGCATATCTAAAGAAATATTTGCATCCGTACCAATAAAAGCAAGCATAGTAGCCATGTTAGGATGAATCATTCCGGCACCCTTACTCATTCCTGTGATATTAACTTGTTGATCTGCAATTAGAACAGCTTTTGAAACAGCTTTTGGAATTGTATCGGTTGTCATAATTGCTTCAGAAGCATCAAGCCAATTATTACCTTTTAAATCTTTTATTAAATTAGGAATAGATTTTTTTATATTATCTACTGGAAGTGGTGACATAATAACTCCAGTTGAAAATGGTAAAACTTTATTGTGATCTACATTTAATTTTGATGCTAAAAATTTACAAGTTGTTTCAGCATCTTCAATTCCCTTTGCACCATTCCCAGCATTTGCCGATCCAGTGTTAACTAACAAAGCTTTTATGTTTCCACTGATTTTAAGGTGCTTTTTTGAAACTATAACTGGAGCAGCACAAAATTTATTTTGAGTAAATGTTCCAGATACTATAGATTCATCATCAAGCACCATTAACATCAAATCTTTTTGGTCTTTATCCTTTAAACCAGATTTTGCAACAGCAAGTTTAATTCCAGGTATGGTCAAAAGATTTTCATTGATAGGCATTTTCAAATTAATAGCCATTCTTTATTTTTTTCTCCAAATAGTCCCTTCTGGTGTATCTTCTAATAGAATATCATTTTTTAAAAGAAGCTTTCTAATTCTGTCAGCTTCTTCAAAATTTTTATTTTCTTTTGCTAAATTTCTTTCCTTAATCAACTCGTTAATTTTTAATTCGTCTTTATCCCCATCTGATACTAATTTACCTTTAAAAAAATCTTCTGGGTTCATAGTTAAAATGCCTAAAGTTTTAGCTAGATTGATTAAAAGTTGTATTTTTTCATCGTCCTTAGACTTGTTTATTTCATTGGTTAATTCAAATAAAACAGCTATAGCTTCAGGCGTATTAAAATCATCATCTAATGCCTCTTTAAATCTTTTTGCATAATTATTTGACCAATCTATTTCAAATTTCTTAGATTGTACTTCATTTCTAATTGATAAATATAATCTAGTTAATCCTTGTTTAGCATCTTCTAATTGATTCTCAGAATAATTTAAAGGGCTTCTATAGTGTGCTTTTAAAATAAAAAATCTTACTACTTCAGGTAAATAATTTTCTAAAATTGATCGAATAGTAAAAAAATTACCGAGTGATTTTGACATTTTTTCATCATCAATTCTAACAAAACCATTATGTAACCAATAATTTGCCATTTTACAATCATTTGCCGCTTCAGATTGTGCAATTTCATTTTCATGATGAGGAAATTGTAAATCTTGGCCTCCGCCATGAATGTCAAAATGGTTTCCAAGGAGCTTATTGCTCATCGCAGAGCATTCAATATGCCAACCTGGCCTTCCAGGACCCCAAGGCGAATCCCAGAATGGTTCATCTTTCTTGGCTGCCTTCCACATTACAAAGTCAAAATTATTCTTTTTATTTAGGTCAATCTCTACTCTCTTCCCTGCTTTTAAATCCTTTAATGTTTTCCCGGAAAGTTTTCCATAACCATTAAATTTTTCAACAGAATAGTAAACATCATTATTTTCACCAACATAAGCATATCCTTTGTCAATCAATAATTGAATCATATTTATAATATCGCCAATATGGTTTGTTGCTTTTGGTTCAATATCTGGTCTAAGTACACCAAGTGCATCTGCATCTTTATTCATTTCAAAGATAAATTTTTCAGTTAGTTCATGAATAGAAATTCCTTCCTCGGTTGCTTTCATAATAATTTTGTCATCGATATCAGTTATGTTTCTGACATATTTAACGTTATATCCACTTTGTCTGAACCAACGATTAATTACATCAAAAATAACCATGACTCTTGCATGGCCAAGGTGACAAAAGTCATAAACAGTCATACCACAAACATATAAACTCACAGTTTTGGGCACAATTGGTTTAAATATTTCTTTTTTATTTGTTAAGCTGTTGTATAGTGAAAGCATTTAATAATTGAGTGATTTAGCCATAAGGTAGTAATGAAAATTCATTTATGATAAATTTTAATTTTTAGTTTTGCAAAAATTATACCATGCTAAATTTTTAATTTTATAAGCAAAAAATAACATCTAATGAAAGTAAACTTTTATGAAAAATCTAATTAAAATAATTATCTTCAATATATTTATCTTATCAAGTTGTAACGTATTTAGTGACACCTCAAATACATATATCATTGAAACAAACCGAGGCAACATATCAATCGAAGTTTATCCAGAGAAAGCCCCAATTACAGTCAAAAATTTTAAAAATTATGTTGAGAATGAATTCTATAATGGACTAATTTTTCATCGAATTATTCCAAATTTTATGATACAAGGTGGAGGTTTTGATAAAAATATGTTGCAAAAAAAAGCAAATAAGCCTATCAAAAATGAAGCTAATAATGGATTAAAAAATGAAGCTTACACATTAGCAATGGCCAGGACCAATGACCCAAATTCAGCAACCTCTCAATTTTTTATAAACCTTATGAATAATAGTTTTCTCAATTATTCAGGTAAAAGTGCAAACAAGATTGGTTACTGTGTCTTCGGAGCTGTAATTGACGGTAAAGAAGTTGTTGATAAAATTGGGAATCTAAATACACATACAAAAAATGGGTTTAATGACGTCCCTATTAAAAATGTCATTATTAAAACAATTAAAAAAAGGTAGATATGATTAAAATAAAAACAAATTTAGGTAGCTTTTCTTTAGAATTAAACCAAGAAAAAGCTCCAATATCATCAAAAAACTTTGAAAATTATGTAAAAAAGGGATTTTATGAGCAAACTATTTTTCATAGAGTAATTGATGGTTTTATGATTCAAGGTGGAGGTTTTGATTTAGAAATGAATCAAAAAGATACTGATGCACCTATTAAAAATGAAGCTGATAATGGGTTAAAAAACGAAAAATATAGTATTGCAATGGCTAGAACATCAATTCCAGATTCAGCTACTTCCCAATTTTTTATTAACACATCTGACAACAGTTTTTTAGATTATCCAGGTCAAGATGGGGCTGGTTACTGTGTCTTTGGTAAAGTTGTAGAAGGCACTGAAACTATTGATAAAATTAATTCAATTCAAACTGGTTCAAGCAATGGTCATCAAGATGTGCCTATTGATGCTGTAATTATTGAGGAAGTGTCATCTGATTAAAGTTGATACAAGTGCTATATTTGTTTCTGATACGCATTTAAGCGAAGATTCGCCAGAGACAATTAATAAATTTATTAATTTTTTGGTAAATCATGCTGATAAACGTGATTTTTTATTTATTCTTGGTGATCTTTTTGAATATTGGATTGGTGATGATGTTAATCAGTTTGATATCGTTGGTAAAACGCTTAAAGGATTAAAAACTAAAATTTTCTTTATTCCAGGCAATAGAGATTTTTTGATTGGTAATGATTTTCTTAAAAAAACCAACATTGAATCTCTTGAGGATCCAACTTTAATTCAATTAGGCGATAAAAAAGCAATAGTCCTTCATGGTGATACTTTGTGTTCAGACGATAAAGATTATCAGATTTATAGATCAATGGTGCGCTCAAGCAAATGGCAAAAAGAATTTTTAAATCAATCTATCAAAGATAGATTAGAAATATGTAATGATCTAAGAAAAAAAAGTAAAGAAGCGCAAGAAAAGAAAAGTGAGATCTTAATGGATGTTAATGAAAGTGAAGTAAAAAAATTATTTGAAAAATTTAATTATCCACCAATAATGATTCACGGACATACCCATAGACCAAAAAAACATGAATATATATGGAAAGATTGTGCATGTGAAAGATGGGTGTTAAATGATTGGTATGAATCTGGTAGTTTTTTATCCTGGGAAGATAATAAACTTTCAGAACAGATATTATAATTATTTAATTTTCTTGAAATTCACTTTTCCTATTCTTTTCAGCAGCTTGATTCAAAACTCCATTTATATATTTATAACCATCAACGCCTCCAAAAGACTTTGCTACCTCTATTGCCTCATTGATAATAACTTTGTAAGGTACCGAGCTTGAATATTTTAATTCATACAAAGAACTATATATAATAGATAGTTCTATTGGGCTCAGTTCTTCATAAGGTCTATCAAGATAAGTTGATAGTTCAGATTTTAATTTTTCAAAGTTTTCAAATACTCCTTTTGTAATTTCATTGTATAAATCTTCATCAGCCCTAATAAAATCTGGATCATCATGAATATCTTTTTTTATTTGTTTTATATCAAATTGATTTACTAAACCACGATATATACTTTTCATTATTAATTCTCTAGATTTTCTTCTATTATTAATTTTTTTTATTGGTTTACTTTTTTTTATTTTAGATTTAATCATCGTAGTTTTTTAATGCCATCTCTATAGCACCTTCTGCTGCTTCTTCACCTTTCTTAACAGCTCTATCTAGAGCCTCTTTTGAGCTATTTGTTGTAAGAACAGCATTTATAATTGGAATTGAATGATCTAATTGAACTCGCATAATTCCTGCAGCTGATTGGTCGGAAACTATTTCAAAATGATATGTTTCACCCCTAATTACTAATCCAATTGCAACCATTACATCGAATATGTTATTGGTTTCTTTCATCGTTTTTAATGCTATAGGTATTTCGAGTGCGCCAGGCACAGTTATGTGACTAATATTTTTTTTAGGTACTCCTAAAGCTTGTAATTTTGATATACAAGCTTCAGAAATTTTTTCCACAATTTTATTATTAAATCTAGATGATACTATTCCAATAGATAAACTTATTATTTCTTCTTTCATATTATCTTATTGAAAAATTATCAATCCCTTTTGTAAAGCATTTGAAATTCCGAGAGCAATTGGAATTCCAACCACTAACCATGCAACAGGTAATAATATATTTTGCATACCAACGTTTGTTTTAGTTGTAGCTATCAATGACTCAGTTTTCTGAGTAGCAATGTTTTGTTCAGCTTTTAATTCTTGTTCGCTCATATGAAATTTTTTATTAACTGGTCGAATTAATAAATTAAGAATAAAGCCTAAAACTAAAAGTAAAGCTAGTATTTTAAAACTTGAGTTATATGCTTGATCTGGAGGAATACCCAAAGCTAACTGGTATTCACGAAGATAAGAAATAAGCATCGGGCCGATAATACCTGCTAAAGACCATGCTGTTAGCAATCTACCATGAATGGCTCCTACATGTTGTGTCCCGAAGATATCTGCTAAATAAGCCGGGATAGTTGCAAAGCCACCTCCATACATCGTTAAAATAACTAAATTAATTAAAACGAAAGTAGCGATATATTGATTTAATCCAGCCCAAGGTGCCGACAAATATAGAGCTGTACCTAAACTAAAAAATACAGCATATGTTAGCTTCCTCCCAAGAAAATCTGATGATGAAGCCCAAAAGATTCTCCCAATAATATTAGCAAAAGATAATAATGCTCCAAATCCAGTTGCAACAGCTCCAATTATAAGAGGATCAAAACTACTTTTAGCTATTTCTTGAAACATAGGTTTTGCAACAGCCAACACCCCAATTCCTGCAGAAACATTCAAACATAATACCCCCCATAAAAGCCAAAATTGAGGAGTTTTATGGGCAACATTCACATGTACATGATTTGCTGAAATCATTGTTGATGCCTTTTTTTCTGCTGGCTTCCAACCTTCAGGTTTCCAACCTTCTGCAGGTACACGGTAGCCAAAGGCTCCTATAGTCATTGATACAACATAAATACAGCCCATAATAAAAAATGTTTGGGCAACGCCATACGAGCTTATTAAACTATCTCCTAAAGGCATACCAATCATTGCGCCACCACCAAAGCCCATAATAGCCATACCTGTTGCAAGTCCCCTTCTATCTGGAAACCATTTAATTAGAGTTGATACAGGTGATATGTATCCTAAACCTAAACCGATGCCTCCCACTACTCCCATCCCCAACCAAATCAACCATAATTGATGCAATGATGCACCTAATGAAGTAATCATAAGCCCTCCACCCCAAGCAATAGCTGCTGCAAAACCAGCTTTTCTTGGACCTGCTTTTTCAAGCCAATGACCAAAAAGTGCGGCAGACATCCCTAAAAATACTATTGCAATTGCAAAAGTCCAAACAACATCACTTCTTAACCAGTCACACGAAGTAGTAAAAATTCTCTCAAAGAAAGTTACAGAAGGCGCGCATTCAGTTCCAATCAATTTTGTAAGTTCAGGCCAAAAAATACTTACACCGTAAATCATACCTATAGATAGGTGAATAAATAATGCAGCCGGGGGGACCATCCATCTATTAAATGCTTTATCTGCAATAATTTTATCTTTCGCTAATATGTCAAACATAAAAAATCCTTGAAAATTCGTAAAACAATAATCATAAGCTATTTTTTAATAATTATCTTAGCCTTTTTAAAATTTTTGTCATATAATTGTCATATAATTGTCATAAAATTTAATTTTTTCAATTACTTTAAGGCTCTATAAATGGCAGCTAATATACTTGTAGTAGAAGATGAAAGCTCTATATTGGAATTAATATCTTTAAACCTTCATCAAGCTGGGTTTAATCCAATTCGGGCAATTAATGCTGAATATGCCAATAACTTAGTAAAAGAAACAATACCTGATTTAATAGTTCTCGATTGGATGCTTCCTGGAATGGATGGAATTGAATTTGCCAAAAGATTAAGAGCAAATTCAATAACTAAAAATATTCCAGTCATTATGCTGACTGCAAAAAATGAAGAAGACAATAAAATAAAAGGTTTGGATGTTGGTGCTGACGATTATCTAACAAAACCTTTTAGCCCAAGAGAATTAATTGCTCGAATAAAAGCAATACTCAGAAGAAAAAGTCCTGAACTAGTAGATGAGCCTATAAAGGTACATGGATTACTTCTTGATCCTAGGTCTCACAAACTACAAGCTAATAACAAAAATATAAATATTGGTCCAACTGAATTTAAAATACTACATTTTTTTATGAAAAATACCGAGCGTGTTTATAGTAGAAATCAAATTCTTGACAAAGTATGGGGTAATAAATCAATACTGGACGATAGAACAATTGATGTACATATAAAAAGATTAAGAGAAACTTTAAAAAATTCTGGCCACGATAAATTAGTACAAACAGTTCGAGGAGCTGGTTATAGATTTTCTGAAGACTAAAGGATAAACAAAGCAATTGAATCCTAGTTATAATTTAAAATTAACAAATTCAAATAAGAGATAAAATTTTGCAAGATATTCGTTGGAGTATATTCTGGTTTTTTTTAATAGAAATAATATTATTTCTAATTATTTCTAATATCTATTCAATTAAAATTGGATTAATAATCTGCTTAGCTTTCATGAGCTGTTATTTAATTATTCACATGTATTGGATTTTTAGGCTAAAAAAATGGCTAAAAAGTCCATCCTTATCGAACCTTCCTCATGGAACTGGAATTTGGCAGCAAATATTTACTGAACATTATCAAGTTTTTAAAAAAAATAAGAACTCAAAAAAAGAACTTGTTTCAGCATTGGAACAATTTACCCAAGCTGCAGAAGCTTTAGTAGATGGAGTTGTAGCTTTAAATGAAAATAATGAAATTATTTGGAGTAATAATAAAGCTAAAATAATGTTTAATTTAAATATTAAAAAAGATATAGGTCAGCCTATCAATTATATTTTCAGAAATACAAAACTAATTAATTACCTTGACAAGGCAAATTTTGACGAATCAATTACAATTAATTTAGACGCAAACTTAAAAAAAGTTATTGAAGTAAAAATTTTATTATTTGGTGAAAAACAAAAAGTCTTAATTGCTAAAGATATAAGTCAAGCAATTAAGATTGAAGCTAATAGAAAAGAATTTATTTCTAATGTTTCTCATGAATTAAAGACTCCATTGACAGTAATTTCTGGATTTATCGAAACATTAGAAGATATGGCTGAATTTAAAAATAAGGATCACAAAAAAATTTTTAAAACGATGAGCAGCCAAGCTTATAGAATGACAAAACTTGTTGATGATTTATTATTATTATCGAATGTTGAATCAAACTTGTTCCAGAATCGATCTGAAAAACTGCAAATTAAAATTATAATTAACAAAATTAAAAAAAGCATTTCATCTATAGATGCTAAAAAACACAAAATCAAATATCTTATTAATGAAAATCTAAATATATATGGATCAAAAAGAGAAATTGAGAGTGCTTTTTATAATCTAATTACAAATGCAATAAGATATACTCAAAATAATGGTTCCATTTCTATTAGTTGGGGATTGATAAATGGATTACCTATTTTTGAAGTGAAAGATAATGGATGTGGAATTGAACAAAAGCATATAGATAGAATTACCGAACGATTTTATAGAGTTGATCCAGATAGAAGTAGAGATACTGGAGGAACTGGTCTTGGATTATCGATAGTAAAAAATATTATAAAACAACACAATGGAGAATTAAAAATTACTAGTGATATTGGTAAAGGGAGTTCATTTAAATTAATTTTTGATAAAGAATCAATTATTTAACAAAATGAAAATTTTATTACTTTTTTTTACTTTTTTAATCTGCAGCTGTTCCGGCTCGACTCTTCAAAAAAAAGACTCAACCCAATACGATAAAGGATCAATAAATCAGTTTGGTAAATCAGATTTTGATCGAATGGCTGACTATGAAATTAGAGAAAATATAGAAAGTCTAAAAATACTAATGCTGAAATTCTATAAAAAAAATCCTAATCAACTAAAAAAAAGTACTTCAGATAATGCAGAAAAAATGACAAACTGGGTGTTTAATGGTGATCATAATTGGAAATTTAAGAGAATAGATAATGCTCAAGATCTAGATGCACTAAACCAAGTTTTTGATGATAACTTCAAAGGCGACAGAGTTTTATCGCTAATTACTGGTCTGTATACCATGCTTATTAAAGCACATGGAGACAAAACTGAATTTTATATTTTTGATTCACTAGATCCCCAAAAAATATATAATGCATCCAGGAATATTGAAATAATTGTTTGGAAGTTAGCAACAAAGAAAAACAACAAAGGGCAACCTTTCCTTTTATCAAATGAAATTAATTCTCTAGAATCTAACTTATCTTTTGAAAGAGAGTTTGGGAAAATAATAGGACGTACTGATTATTTTGCGTTTACCCTTTCTGAAAAAACAGAAAGAACAGTAACAAGAGTAATTCAAAACTTTACCACGGGAATCTTTTTACCTTTTTAGTTATAAAAGAATTCTTTCAATTCCACCTTTATTCACTTTATCAACATATTCTTCTAACCAATTTTTCCCTAAATTATGTTTCGCAAGTTCAACCACAATATAATCAGCAGTTGTATTTGTATCATCCCCATACCTTGCCAAACCTTGGAGACATGAGGGGCATGATGTAAGAATTTTTACAGGATTTTGTATATCTGTTGTTTTAGGTAATGTCTTTAACCCTTTTTCTATTTCTTCTTGCTTCCTCATTTTTACTTGAGACGCAACATCAGGCCTAGCTACTGCAAATGTGCCTGATTCGCCACAACACCTATCATTCAAAGGGACTTCTTGATCCATTAATGAATTTGTCACTTTATCTGGAGAATAAGTTTTCATGGGGCTATGACATGGGTCATGATACATATATTGTTGGCCATTAATTCCTTGCATCTTAACCCCTTTTTCCATTAAATATTCGTGAATATCAAGTAATCGACAGCCTGGGAAAATTTTTTCAAATTCATATTTTTGTAATTGATCCATACAGGTCCCACAAGAGACAATAACTGTTTTAATATCTAAATAATTTAAAGTATTGGCAACCCTATGAAATTGAACTCTATTATCAGAAGTTATCTCTTGACCTTTATCATGATCACCTGATGAAGTTTGTGGGTAGCCACAACATAAATAACCTGGTGGTAAAACTGTAATTGCGCCAACGTCATATAACATTGCCTGAGTAGCAAGACCAACCTGAGAAAATAATCTTTCAGAACCACAACCAGGAAAATAGAATACAGCCTCAGAATCTTCATTTACTCCATCTATATTTCTGATAACTGGAATTATTTTATCATCTTCAATTCCTAACAAACCTCTCGAGGTCTTAGTTGGCATATCTTTTGGCATTGGCCTATTCATAAAATGAATTACTTGAGTTGTGATTGATGATTTTCCAACTGTGGATGTTGGTGAATTTTTTGAAGAATTAATTAATCCAATTTTCTTAAAAATAGAATAAGACCATCTCTGAAACTTATATCCAACGTCTACCATAAACTTTCTCATCAATTTAATTGTAAGAGGATCTTTTAAATTTAAATAAGTCATAGCCATTAAATTACCAGGGCTAAAATGTTTTTTGTTATGCACCCTTAAAAAATTACGCATAGCTATAGACACATCACCATAATCAATATCTACTGGACATGGTGAAAGGCATTTATGACATACAGTACAATGATCTGCTACATCATTAAACTCATCAAAATGTTTAAGCGAAATTCCTCTTCTAGTTTGTTCTTCATAAAGAAATGCCTCAATTAATAATGATGTTGCTAAAATTTTATTTCTAGGGCTATAAAGAAGATTTGCTCTAGGGACATGCGTTGTACATACTGGTTTACACTTACCACACCTTAAACAATCACTTATAGAGTCTGCAATTTCACCAATTTCAGATTGCTCCATAATGATTGACTCTTGTTCAAGTAAACCAAAACTTGGAGTGTAAGCATTACTTAAACCTGAACCAGGCATTAATTTACCTTTATTAAAATGCTCATCAGGATCAACTTTTGCTTTGTAACCAGCAAACGTATTAATTGTAGAGTCATCTACAAATTCCATTTTTGTTATACCAATACCATGTTCCCCAGAAATAACCCCATCTAAACTTTTAGCTAAATTCATAACTCTCGCAACAGCTTTATGAGCATCTTTCATCATTTCATAATCATCTGAATTGACTGGAATATTACTATGAACATTTCCATCGCCTGCATGCATATGTAAAGCAATGAAAACTCGAGATTTGAGAACTTCTTGATGAATATTGATTATTCTTTCAAAAACTGATTCGAAATCACGTCCAGAAAAAATTTCATTTAAAGGTTCTTTTAATTCTAATTTCCATGAAATTCTAATTTCATGTGATTGAATAACTTCAAATAGAGTTTGATTACTTTCTTTTTCTTCAATAAATTTTTCAAGATGGGTTAAAGGAACATCAAGATTTGAAAGAAAATAAATCCATTTATCTTGAACTGATTTTAAAAGTGATAAAGCTAATTGTTTTTTATTTTCTAATAATTGATTATCAATAGTTTTGTTTTCAAAGCTTGCAGAAATGTTTTCTACATAATGGCAAAGTTCATTAATTAGCTTTAATTTATTATTAATTGATAATTCAATATTAATCCTTTCAATACCATTTGAGTAATCTCCCAAATTATGTAAAGGAATAACAACATCTTCATTAATTTTAAATGCATTAGTATGTTTCGCAATTGCAGCAGTTCTAGCTCTATCAAGCCAAAATCTTTTTCGTGACTCTTTTGATACAGCAATAAAGCCCTCCCCATCTTTTGAATTTGATATTTGAACTACTTGTGATGCTGCCTGACCAACTGCATCCTCATTATTACTTGCAATGTCTGCAATTAGAACCATTTTTGGCCTTGCAGTTTGAGTTGATTTGGTTGTATAGCCCACTGCTTTAATATATCTTTCGTCTAAATGCTCCAATCCAGCCAATAAAACATTATCTAAATTATCTATATAATCTTTAATTTCTATAATTGTTGGAACTGCTCGAGAGACTTTGCCAAAAAATTCAAGACAAATTGTTCTTATATGTTGAGGCATTTTATGTAAAATAAAAGTTGCAGAAGTAATCAGCCCATCACAACCCTCTTTTTGGATTCCTGGCAATCCACTTAAAAATTTATCAGTAACATCTTTTCCTAGTCCAATTTTTCTAAAGCTTTTTCCAGGAATTTCTAATATCTCTGGTTCAGTTTTAGGAGTTTCGCTACTACTTGAAAATCTTGTAATTTTAAAGCGCGCTTTATGAGTATCATGAATCTTGCCTAAATTGTGATCTAATCTTTCAATAAATACCCAATTTCCATCTGGATCTACCATTCTCCATGAAACCAAATTATCAATTGCTGTCCCCCATATTACTGCTTTTTTTCCACCTGCATTCATAGCAACATTACCACCAATGCAACATGCATCAGCAGATGTTGGGTCAGTAGCAAATTCTAGCCCCGCATCAGAAGCTAAATCCATTGCCCTTCTAGTTACAACACCAGCTCCACAATGAATTGTAGGTATTGCTTTATCAACACCCGGTAAATTTTTATATTCTATTTCACCTATATGATCTAACTTTTCGGTATTAATAACTGCTGAAAATGGTGTTAGCGGAATAGCGCCACCTGTATAACCAGTTCCACCACCTCTTGGGATAATTGTTAATTCAAGAGCTATACATTCTTTCACTATGTCAGAAATTTCTTCTTCAGTGTCAGGGTTTATTACAACGAAAGGGTATTCTACCCTCCAATCTGTTGCATCGGTAACATGAGATACTCTAGCTAAGCCATCAAACTGTATATTATGTTTTTTTGTGTATCGCTTTAAGCGAGACATCACTTGTTTTCTTAACTTCTTAATTTTTTTAAACTCAGATTCAAATATCTTGATTGCAGATAATGCCGCAGTGGTTAATTGAGCCACTTTCATGTTACCAAAACTTCTATCTTCTATTGATTGGATTCTATGATGCATTGCCTGAATGAGCATCTTAAGTCTCTTAGGGTTTTCTAAAAGATCATCTTGAAGATATGGATTTCTATTTACTACCCAAAGATCGCCTAAGACCTCAAATAGCATTCTTGCTGAATGTCCTGTCTTTCTCTCTGAACGTAATTCTTCTAAAATCAACCAAATTTCATCCCCAAGAAAACGAATTACTATTTCTTTATCTGAGAATGATGTGTAATTGTAAGGAATTTCGCGCAAACGATTTGAAAACTGTGATTCAGCCTTCATAAAATCAGTAGATATAGGAGCATTCATTAAGTTTTCTAAGCTATTCCAATTAGGGTTATTGTACATTTTATGAGAAAATTTATCTCAATTATTAAGAACATTTTTTATAGGTAAAGTTCATGCTTTGGATAAAAGCTTTTCATATTATTTTTATGGTTACCTGGTTTGCAGGTTTATTCTATTTACCAAGATTATTTGTATACCATGCAATGACAAAGGATAAAATTAGTCATGAAAGATTTATTATAATGGAGAGAAAATTATTCTATGGAATTATGACGCCAGGAGCAATAATTACTCTTATTTTAGGTGTTTGGTTGTTGGTAGGATATGAATTTTATGGAAATTGGCTTAATTTAAAATTATTATGCGTTCTTCTTCTCATCTTTTATCATTTAGCCTGTCTAAAATATATGATTGATTTTAAATTGAATAAAAATAAACATACGCATATTTTTTATCGATGGTTCAATGAGGTTCCTGTAATTCTTCTTTTTGCAATAGTTATATTAGTTGTGATAAAGCCCTAATGAGTAATATATTAATTTGTGGATCAATGGCATATGATTCAATAATGGTCTTTAATGATTACTTTAAAAACCATATCTTACCTGATCAAATTCATAAATTAAGTGTAGCATTTTATGTGCCAGAATTAAAAAGAAACTTTGGAGGAACAGCAGGTAATATTGCATATAATTTATCATTACTTAATACCTCTGCTTTGATAATGGCAACTGTAGGAGAAGATTTTCAAACATATGTTGAACGCTTAAGTAAACATGAAATTAATCAAGATTATATAAAAATAATTCCAGATACACTGACAGCCCAGGCTTATATAACAACTGATTTAGATGATAATCAAATCACCGCTTTTCACCCAGGAGCAATGACTCAATCACATAAAAATAGTATTAACACTATTACTGAAAATATTGATTTAGCAATTATTGCGCCAGATGGAAAAGATGGAATGATTCAACATGCTAGTGAATGTATTAAAAAAAATATTCCATTTTTATTTGACCCTGGACAAGGATTACCCATGTTTGATAAAGATGAATTAATGGTTTTTATAGATCAAGCTAAATATATTGCTTTAAATGATTATGAATTACAACTTATTTTAGACAAAACAAAAATAACTCTGAAAGAGCTATCTGATTCTGTTGATGCTTTAATTGTTACAAAAGGTTCTCAGGGGTCCGTAATCCACTCTCAAAATGAAATAATTAATATAGATGCTATTCCAGTTAAGACTCCAGTTGATCCAACAGGATGTGGTGATGCATTCAGAGCAGGTTTGATTTATGGAATTGTAAATAATTTCAATTGGGAAAAATCTGGTCGATTAGCTTCTGTTATGGGTGCAATAAAAATTAATCATAAAGGTGGCCAAAATCACACCGCACAAATTTCTGATATCGAAAAACTTTTTGGGAGCCCACTAAGCTAAATCTCTTAAATCAGCTCTAACTGAAATAATTTTTTTTTCATTAAAGCAATATGCACTTAGACTTCCTCCCCACACACAACCAGAATCTAAAGTAATTCCATTTAAATATGATTGTATTCCAATAGCAGACCAATGACCTGATAAAACAAATTCTTTTCTTTCTTCAGCAGGATAAAGATACCAAGGAACTAGGTTAGAGGGTAAATCATTAAGATTTTTTTTAAAAGAAAAATTCATAGAACCATCTTTATTTAATACCCGCATTCTTGTTAATGAATTAATTGTAAATCTTAAGCGATCCTCTCTTTTATAATTTTTATCCCATTTATTCGGAAAATTCCCATACATATTTTCTAAAAACTTTTTTGGGTTTTTATTTAGCTCTATATTTACTTCGTTTGATAATTTTTTTGAATATTCTGAAGACCACGAGGGTGGAATACCTGCATGAACCATTAAAAAATTTTCATTACCATAAACTAATGGTAATGATAAAAGCCAATCGATATATTTAGACAAATTCTTACTTCTTAAGATAGTCTCAATTGTATCTTTGTTGCTAATTGATTTAGCTTTTAATGCAACCGATAAAAAATGAAGATCATGATTTCCTAAAACAACTTTAATATTTTTCTGATTTTTGTAGCACCAATCAAGGACCTCCAAAGAGCCTTTGCCACGATTAACTAAATCGCCTACAAACCAAAGTTCATCTTCCTTTTTATTAAAGCTTAAGGTATCTAATAGAGATTGAAGGGAAAAATAACATCCTTGAAGATCGCCAATAGCATAAATTGACATCTAGATTTTATAACTTACCTCCAGATGCATTTGCCATTGAAATTACAGCTGCAGCAACCTCTTCATCAGTAAGTTTTGCATTGCCTCCTTTGGCTGGCATCATTCTAATGCCCATAATAGCATTCTTGATAAGTAAGTCTTTTCCTTGTGCAATTCTTGGTGCCCATTGTTCAGCATCTCCAATTTTTGGAGAGCCCATTAAACCCGTCGTATGGCACATAGCGCAATTAGCTTTTACAATTTTATCGCCTAGAAGAGAATTTGAAGACTCTTTTTTAGATTCTGAATCAACTACCACTTCCCCAGCAACTGCCACTTCCGCAACTGGCTTCATATCTTCTTGTGAATCTTGCTTAACAACCTTATTGTCATTTGATTGACCAAAATTGTATTTAGTGGTGGCTGCGACAATAATAATAATTCCTACAACTAAACTTCCAATAACAACCAGAATTGTTTCAAAAATGTCTTTTAATTTCCTTTTTTCACTCATAAATCTTCCTTCTTACAAAATTAAACAAAAATAAATTTAAAATAATGATCAATCAAAAATGCTGTAAATATTAATCCGAGATACAATATAGAATATTTAAAAATTTTCATGGATAGTTTATCAGAATAATTCCTATAGAGCATCACTACATAATAAAGAAAAATAGCATTAAGTATAGTCGCGAAAAATAAATAAATTAATCCTGTCATGCCAACACTAAAAGGCATCATCGTAACAATTACTAAAATTATTGTATAAAGTACAATATGTAATAAAGTAAATTTTTCACCGTGAGTTACAGGCAACATTGGCATACCAACTTTAGCATATTCAACTCGACGGTATAGAGCTAAAACCCAAAAATGTGGTGGTGTCCAACAAAAAATAATCAAAAATAAAATCCAAGCTTCAGGGGTAAGGTGATTATTAACTGCGGCCCATCCTAATACTGGTGGCATTGCACCAGAGGCCCCTCCTATCACTATATTCATAGGCGTCGCAGGTTTTAGAAAAATTGTATAAATTACCGCATAAGCAAAAAAAGTAAGTGCTGTAAGCCACATCGTTAAGAAATTAACAAAATAAAAAAGAATAAATAATCCCAGCGCCCCTAGAACGCTAGCAAAAAAAATGGTTTCATCTTGAGATACTTTACCCATTGGAAGTGGTCTGCCACGTGTTCTTGCCATTCGAGCATCAATTTTTTCTTCGATAAGACAATTAAAAGCTGCTGCAGAACCAGACACAAAGGCAATACCAATAATTGCACTAATCAATATATTTAATGGAACCATTCCTGGAGTAGATAAAAACATTCCAATTACTGCAGTAAAAACTATTAAAGCATTTACTCTTGGCTTACAAAGGGTAAAGAATGATTTAAAATTTTCTACAGAAAAATAACTTTTTATAGGTATTTCTTTAATCATATTGCGCCGTAATTCTTGAATTAATAATAGTAGTTATTATAACCAATAATGCAGCCAGTAAGTTATGTAGAGTAGCTAAAAATAATGGTAAGTAAAAAACTAAATTGGCTATTCCTACAATAATTTGTAAAAATAATACCAATAAAAGCATATTTCGATAGAAGCTTGCAGATGGATATAATCTTAATAGATAAGCTACAAAAATAAAATAACCAGCAAGTATTATTGCACCAACCCTATGAACCCATTGAATAGCTTGAAGAGCTTGGATAGATAAGCCCTCTCCTGACGTTGTCATCCCAAGTTCACGAAAAATATTAAAACCATTCTTGAAGTCCATATCTGGAAAAAATGAGCCGTGACACGTTGGAAAATCTGTGCATGCAAGCGCTGCATAATTTGTGCTGGTCCAACCACCAAGTATAATTTGAAAAAATAGCAAAACCAAAGAAAATCGAATATAAGGCTTTATTCCAGGATCAATTACAATGCTATTACTAATGGCACCGTTATGCCTATGAGTAATATAAGTAAGTAATCCTAAAATAGTCATGCCTCCAATTAAATGTGCAGTAACTATAATTGGTTTTAACAACTCAGTTACTGTCCACATTCCTAAAGCAGCTTGAAAAGTGATTAATACCAGAATACTCAAAGGTAAAATAAATTTTACCTTAATCTCATCACGGATTTTATAGGCAATAATTGTAATTAATAAAACTAGCAATCCAAGAATTCCAGCTAAATATCTGTGAATCATTTCTATCCATGCTTTATCAACTTCCACTATACTTCCTGGATAAGCAGTCTGTGCTTCTTTGATCGCAATTTCACTTTCAGGCACTGTAAGAGTTCCAAAACAACCTGGCCAATCCGGGCAACCAAGTCCCGCGTCGGTCAACCTAACATATGCACCAAAAACAACAACACAGAAAGTTAAAAATGTAGCAAATAAAAGTAAACGGTTAAATAAAATCAAATTATTCATCCAAAATTATAAATTTATTAATGTAGAATACTCGTACTGAATTTTTAAACAATATTGACTTTCATAAAACTAAATGTATAGAAAGGTGTCAAATCTTTATAAATTATGAATAAAAAAATCATTTTTTCTGCATTATTAATTTTTTTGACTAGCTTGTATTTAATTAGTTTCCAAAAAGAAACTATTAATAATTTAAATATGACTTCAATTCAAGGGGAAAAAATAACCTCAAATGATCTTTTAGGTAAAGTTGTATTAATTAATTTTTGGGCAACTGACTGTCCAAGTTGTATAGCTGAAATGCCAGATTTGATAGAAACATATAATAAGTATAAAAAACAAAATTTTGAGTTAATTGCGGTATCCATGTTCTATGATCCACCAAGCCGTGTTCTAAGTTTTTCAAAAAATAACAAACTTCCATTTTCAGTAGTTTTAGATCTAGAAAAAAAAATTGCATCTCAATTTAATGGAGTCACATTGACGCCAACTTCTTTTCTTATCGATCATGAAGGGAAAATAATAAACAAAATTATTGGCGAAATAAATTTCGATGAGTTTACTAATTTATTAGAAAAAGCATTAAAAGAATCTACTTCGAATTCTTAATAAGTTTTTCAATATCTTTGATAATGCCCTTTGGTTCAGTACCTTGTTGATATTGCATCATTAAAAAACCATATGGATCTATCAAAAAAATAGGATTATTTTGATCTGTAATATAGTTATTAAATTTTTCAGTTATAGATTGGTAAATTTTGTCGTTACTATCAATATACTTCTGTCCAGGATATAAATTTCCTAACTCGTCAAGATTAGTTGGTTCATTTAAGATTACAAGTCTTTCAACTTTATTTCTATCTTCTCCCAAAGCTAGTCGAATTTGTCTTAACTGATAATATCTTTTTTTACATAAATCATCACATATTTTCTTTTGTACAAAAGCCAAAATCCATTTTTTATTAATTAAAATCTCATTCTTCGTTTGAATTTCTTTAGCTTTAATTTCGCCTATATTAATAACTGGCTCAATTAACTCACCATGCTGTGTTCCTATCGAATTTTTCTTAAAATCAGAATAAAAAACTAAATACCAAGATGAAACTATCGGTAAGAAAAATAAAAGAGCAATACCAACAAGGGTCAATTTACCTTTACTTTTTTGATTTAACTGCATTTTTCTTCCTAATTCCAAGTTTTATGAAAATAATTAATAAAGTTAAAGCAAAAGCAAACCACTGAAAAGCATAGCCATAATTTTTTTCTGAATCAGGAGCTGGTAATTTAAAAGTATTATAGTTTTCCTTATCAAGTAAAGGATCTATATAAATCATGTATGGCAATATATTAAATGTGAAAAAATATTTAAGCTCATCAAAATCTAACCTTTGCATTCTAAATACTGAAGAATTCATTGTTTCAATATTGCTTTGACCTAATGTTATTCCGCTAGTAGGAAATTTAGCAATATGGCCTTTAAGATTCTTATCTCCATCAATATTTGTTATATTTGGTATTAAATCTCGATTGGGTAAATTAGGTTGCCATCCACGATTAATCAGAACAACATGATTACCTCCTTTGATTAAAAAAGGAGTTAAAATATTAAAACCAGCAATTTTATTAAAAATTTGATTATCAAGAATTATATTTTTTTTATTCAAAAATGAACCATTTAACTCAACTCGCCTCCATAATAAAGAATCCTTTTCATTTATAGGAGTTATTTTATTTAGATTTATTAAAGGTTCGTCTTGGCGTGACGTATAATCAGAGTTAATATTATTTTTTTGGTTTGCTCTTTCAAGTTGCCAGAAACCTAATCTTATAAAACAAATAAATGCAACTATAAATGCAATAGTAGGGATTAAGGTTAAATTAAATTCGTACTTCTTAAAAAACAATTTTTATCCTTTTTGGAGAAATAATGGATATCTCAGTAGCTTTTAAATTTGTAATCATTTTTATTTTAATAATCATTCTTATTTCATTAACTAGAGGTTTACATTTTTTAATGAAGGATGATGATCAATCTGTAAAAATGGCAAAATCTTTAACAATTAGAATTGTGCTTTCTGTATTACTTTTCATTCTAATTTTTGTTGGGTGGTCTATGGGGTGGATTTCACCAAACCATATTTAAAAAAAGCTACACTAGGTAGCTTTTTTTGGTTATATCCAATAAACAAATATAAATAAACCGAGCCAAACAACATCAACAAAATGCCAATACCATGCTACAGCTTCGAAAGCAAAATGATCTTTCTTGCTAAAATGTCCCTTAAGCGACCTAAAAAGAATCACAGCAAGCATAACAGCACCCATAGTTACATGAAATCCATGAAAACCTGTTAATAGATAAAAAGTTGACCCATAAATACCACTGTCCATTTTTAGATCAAGATCATTTATTGCATGTGTGTACTCGCCCGCTTGAAAATAAACAAAGATAAATCCTAATGCAACTGTTGCAAAGAGCCAAGCACTTAAGGCTTTTCTATTAGAATCTTTAAGAGCCCAATGAGCTAATGTAACGGTAACACCACTAGTTAATAAAATGGCTGTGTTAATTGCAGGGATTCCAAATGCAGGAATAACGTCTTTGTATTGCGTGTAATTTGATGGGTCTGGCATGACATTCATTGGCCAACTTGCTTGAAATGAAGACCATAAAAATTCATGTGTACCATTATGCCCTCCGTGACCTTCTCCACTGAGCCATGGAATCGAGAACATTCGAGCATAATAAAGTGCGCCAAAAAATGCTGCAAAAAACATTACTTCAGACAAAATAAACCAACCCATTCCCATTCTAAAACTTACATCGACTTGCTTACTATACTTCCCTGCAATACTTTCTGAAATTACATCAGCAAACCAACCAGCAAACATATAAGTCAGAGCTGCTAATCCTATAATCAAGACATATGAACCAGAATCGACACCATTAAACATCATGGCGCCTCCTAAAAAAGTAATAAACAAAGAGAGGGTTCCAACAATAGGCCACTTACTTCCATCGGGGATATAATATATTTCTTGACTTGCCATATAAATTTCCTATCTTAAAATTAATTAATTAATTTGATGCTACTTTCTTAACTCTAAAAAAAGTATAAGAAAGTGTCAACTCTTCCACACCTTCAGGTAGTTCTTTATCAACCTCAAATCTAACCATCATTTCTTTGGTCTCACCGGATTTAAGTAGTTGGTTTATAAAACAAAAACACTCGGCTTTCTTAAAATACAATGATGCAATTTGTGGCGAAACACTTGGTATTGCTTGTCCCACTATATCTTTATCATTTATATTCTTAACTGTATATACTGCTTCATAAAACTTACCTGGTTGCACCCTCATAGTTCTTTGATTAGGCTTAAGAGTCCATGGAAGATCGCCATTAATATTAGCATCAAACTGCACCTTTACTAAACGATCTGATACTACCACCTCTTCATTAACATTTTCAGTTACACGGATAGTTTTACCATTTAATCCTGTGATATTACAAAAAACATCATACAAAGGAACCATTGCATAACCAAAACCAAACATAAACACAGTAAATAAGAATAAACTTAATGTTGTTTTCTTTATACTTTTTTTATTAGCCATTTATAGCATGCATCAAAACAAAAAATCCATAAAAAAAACACGCGACTAAACCAAGAGTTAATGCTAATCGCTTATTTTTTTTCCTCAATTGTTCTTCTGTCTTATCCTTTTTTTCAACCATTAATAAATTATAGTTCAAGCATTTGCTTGGTTAACTTTGGTGGTTTTTCAAAGGTATGAAATGGCGCAGGTGATGGAACAGTCCATTCAAGTCCTTTTGCACCCTCCCAAGATAGGGCTTTAGCTTTTTTACCCCCCATTGCACATTTAATGATGATATAAACAAATAAGAGCTGAGATATACCATATGCAAAACCTCCAATACTTGAAATCATATTAAAATCGGCAAACTGAATTCCATAATCAGGAATTCTTCGAGGCATGCCTGCTAAGCCAAGAAAATGCTGTGGGAAAAATAAAACATTTGATGAGATTAGTGATAACCAAAAATGGATTTTACCTAAACGCTCATCGTACATATTTCCTGTCCATTTTGGCAACCAGTAATATGCTGCTGCCATAAGTGCAAATATTGCCCCCGTTAGAAGCACGTAATGGAAATGGGCTACCACAAAATAAGTATCATGATATTGGAAATCTACAGGAGTAATACCAAGCATCAAGCCAGAAAATCCTCCAATAGTGAATAAAATAACGAATGCTACTGCAAACAACATCGGAGTCTCGAAAGTCATCGAGCCTTTCCACATTGTAGCGATCCAATTAAAGACCTTCACACCTGTTGGAACTGCTATTAACATTGTTGCATACATAAAAAATAATTCTGCTTTAATTGGAAGGCCAACAGTAAACATATGATGTGCCCATACAAAGAATGAAAGAATTGCAATAGATGCTGTTGCATAGACCATAGATGTATAACCAAACAATGGTTTTCTAGAAAAAGCTGGGATAATCTGAGATACGATACCAAAAGCTGGTAGCGCTAAAATATAAACTTCAGGATGCCCAAAAAACCAGAAAATATGTTGAAATAAAACGGGGTCACCGCCACCTGCAGCATCAAAAAAACTTGTTCCAAAATATTTATCAGTTAATAACATTGTTACGCCACCTGCAAGAACTGGTAGCGATGCAATTAATAAGAATGATGTAATAACCCATGTCCAAACAAATAATGGCATCTTCATCAATGTCATTCCAGGAGCACGCATATTGAACACTGTAGCAATAATATTAATTGCACCCATTATTGACGAAATACCTAAAAAATGAACCGCAAAAATTAAAAATGGAAAAGCGTCTCCTGTTTGCAAGACTAGTGGTGGATACATAGTCCATCCGCCTGCTGGCCCTCCTCCTTCCATAAATAAGGTACTAATTAAGAGAGCAAATGCAAAAGGGAGAATCCAAAAACTCATATTATTCATTCGTGGAAGTGCCATATCTGGAGCACCAATCATCAAGGGAATCATCCAGTTTGCCAAGCCAACTCCTGCAGGCATAACGGCGCCAAAAATCATAATCAAAGCATGAACTGTCACCATAGAATTGTAAAACTGTGGATCAACAAATTGAAGTCCAGGCTGAAATAACTCAGCTCGAATAATCATAGCCATTGCACCACCAACAAAGAACATAGTTAGGGCAAATATTAAATAAAGAGTGCCGATATCTTTGTGGTTAGTAGAAAAAAACCAGCGCTTAAAACCGGTTGGTTTATGATCGTGATGATCATCATGTGCAAGTGTACTCATAATTTAATTCCCAAAATTTAAGTTAATATTTATTTAGCCTGTGCTAGACCATCAATTTTTTTAGCTGAAGTCATTGTTTCTTTCTTAAGATCACCAGCTGTAATAATGTTAGGTTTTTTTCTTGCTTCAGATACCTCTTTCGCTTGAACAATATCGCCAGTATTATTGCCCCATGAATTTCTAGTAAATGTAACAATTGAAGCAATATCGACATCAGATAATTGCTCACCAAAAGCTGGCATCAATCCTTTTCCATAAATGATTTGATGAATGTGTCTGAGTCTATTATCTGCCTCAATCGCAATAGGACTTCCAGCGATAGCTGGAAATGCTCCTCTCATTCCCTCTCCATTTGCCTGATGACAAACTAAGCATTGGGCTTTGTAAATTTTCTGACCTTTGGTCATTAATTCTTCCATCGATAAAACCATATCGCTTGTATTTTTTGAGGCTTCTTGAGCTATCAATTTTTCATCAACCCAAGCAGTATAATCATCCATCGAAACTGCTTTAACGACAATTGGCATATAACCATGTCCCGCTCCGCATATTTCAGCGCATTTACCTCTATATGTTCCCGGTTTTTCTATGACTGCCCAATTATCGTTTATAAATCCTGGGATTGCATCTCTCTTCCAGCCAAGGTCAGGAACCCACCAAGCATGGATAACATCTTGTGCTGTTGTTAATATTCTTATTTTAGTTCCGACAGGTAAAACAATTGGCTCATCAACATCCATTAAATAATTTTCATATTCCATTGGGTTTAAACCAGAATCTCGTAAACTTACCTCTTTGCTTTTATCATCTAAATTACTGTAGATAGTTATCCCTTCACCAACACCATCCAAATAATCATATTTCCATTTCCACTGAGATCCAGTCGCCTTGATAGTAATAGCAGACTCAGATGTATCTTCCATTTTAATCAAAAGTTTTGTTGCAGGAATAGCTAATGAAATAATTATAATTGTTGGAATGATTGTCCAGATAATTTCAACAGTAGTACTGTGAGAAAATTTAGCAGCTTTAGCTCCTCTGGATTTTCGATGATGAAAAATTGACCAAAACATTACTGCGAAAACTAAAATACCAATGATGGTCACAACCCATAAAGTAACCATGTGCATATTATAAATTTCTTGACTAATTGGGGTTGCGCCCTCGCGCAGATTAAGGGTCCAATCAGCTAATACATTTAGTGGTATAAAAAATAAAACTAAAAATAATTTTTGCAAACTTGATTTCAATTTGATTTACCTTTCATCATTTGTATTTTGATTATTTTACAATAGCGAATTTTTTTTAAAACTTGAAGGATAGTATCAGTTTACAAAAAATATATCAATCGCAATTCATACGCTAATTTAACTTTTAATACTTCTATTGACAACCATTTTTTTATAAAGTTTTAAGAATATTAAATAATTTTTTTCTATCCAACTCATTTACTCGTTCTGCAATTAAATATTTTTTTCCTTTTTTTGAAATAGAAATCTCCGAAGGTTGTAATTTTGTTGATGGTTTGTATTTAAATTCAGCCCACTGTTTAACAAATTCATACTCTTTAATATTTTTTCTATTTACAAACGAAACTTTAATATTAAGCTCGTCAATAATGACTTCTTCATAAAATGAACTTTTTAATGCAGTTATATATAAAGCGTAACCAAGAAAAATAACTTCAATTCCATAAAATGGGATAGCTAAATATAAATTAATCATACTTAATATAATTGCAATTATTAATATAAAGCTTGCGAAAATTAGATAAATTTTTTTAATTAGCTTCCATGGCATGGCTGGATTAGGTCTAATAATAATGTGGTGCTTATTTTTATCTGAAATTTTATGTTCAATCATAATATATATTTAAGAGACTGTAAAAAAGTTATAATTCAATATTTAATTGGTGCCGAGAGCGAGAATCGAACTCGCACGCTATTGCTAGCGCTGGATTTTGAATCCAGTGCGTCTACCAGTTCCGCCATCCCGGCAAGATAGAGCGGCTATTATAACAACCAAAAATATTAAATGAATATTGATAAATTTAATTATAAGCTACCAAAAGAATTAATAGCTCAATATCCTCCAAAAAATCGAGGTGATAGTAAGCTATTGTCTACCAACCCATCTTCAAAAAACTTAAAAGATTTATATTTTAAGGATTTTATTAAATTAATAGAACCTAATGATCTAATCGTTTTTAATAATACTAAGGTAATTAAAGCAAGATTATTTGGTAACAAAGAAACAGGCGGTAAAATTGAAATTTTGATCGAACAAGTTATTGATAATCAAAAAGCATTAGCAATGATTAAATCATCAAAAAAAATAAATATGCACTTAAAAGTTTTATTCTCAAATAATTATGTTGTTGAAATTCTTGAAAGAAAAGAAAACTTTTTTTTAATAAGTCTAAACAAAGGATCATTTGAAGAATTAATGGAATTAAATGGACATATTCCATTACCGCCATACATAAAACGACCACAAGAAAAAGATGATAATAATAGATATCAGACTATATTTGCAAAATCTGAGGGGGCAATTGCAGCGCCCACAGCTGGAATGCATTTTTCTAAATCTGATTTTAAGTTGTTTGATCAAAAAAATATAAACTACACTTTTTTAACCCTCCATGTTGGCTCAGGTACTTTCCTCCCAGTAAAAGTTAATGACATTAATAAACATGAAATGCATACTGAAAATTTTGAAATTAATAATCAAGCTAAAATTAAAATTAATTTAGCAAGAAAAAACGGTGGGAGAATAATTGCTATAGGAACAACAGTTTTGAGAGCTTTAGAAAGTGCATTTGTTAACAATAAAATTGTAACAGGTCATCAAAAAACTAAAATTTTTATAAGGCCTGGTTATAAATTCAAATTAGTTGATAGTTTATTAACAAATTTTCATCTACCTAAAAGTACATTACTTATGTTAGTGTCTGCTTTTGCTGGTTATGAATTTACAAAAAAAATTTATAGTCATGCAATTAAAAAACAGTATCGCTTCTTTAGCTATGGGGATGCGATGTTTATTGAACAAAAATATAAAAAAAATGACTAACCTTTTTTAATAGGAATTAAATATGTTTAAAAATATAATTTTTTTAATTTGCTTATTATTTTTTAATCTTAATAATCTGCATGCAGAAATAAACAAAAATGCTGAATTCATTTTTAAAATTCAGCTTGCTAAGAAACCAACAACCAGACCACAAACTGTAGCTTACATTCCTGGAGAGAAAAAATATTATATTGCAGATGGGGGACTTGCTGCACGAGGCTCCTCATATGAGCCTCCTATGTCTAAATCTCTTGTACACACATATGATGAAAAAGGAAATTACATAGAATCTACCAGACCTGGGTTTGATAATAGATCCATTTATTACAACGAGAAAAGTTTTAAGCTTGAAACAATTACATACAATGTATCAACAGCTGCCGGATTCGCCCCTATGACAGGTATATTTTCATTAAATTTAGATAAGAAAGGATTACTTACTGGTGACTCAGAAATAATTTCTCAGCCTATTGCATCTTTTGGAAGCGCTGGAACCATGCCAACATACGATTCAAAAAATAATTTATATTATGCAAAACAAGAAAAATCTAATATCGTTTATGTCTTAGAACGTAAATCGAAAAAATTAAAAAAAGAAATTAAATTAGATTATAAGACGCCAAACGTTATGCATCACGATGTGGCATCTCATTTTATTGCCTTTACAGGAAAAGTTGGTGAGGAATTAATATTATTAGATGTTGATAATAAAAGATTTCTTGTATATGACTTAAACGGAAAATATAAAGGAGCAAGCGCACTTCCTAAATCCTTAAAAATTAGATCACAAAATCATTTTAATGGTTTAGGTTATACGCTTAATGGATACTACTTTCTTTACTTAGATTCTGATGGTGAGCATGGAAGCTACCATGCTTACAAAGTGCTTAATTAAAAAAGTTCCTAGTGTAATTCTATTTATTTACCATTCCTTAAGGCATTTTTAAGTGATTCTAAATCGATTAATATAGAATCTGCATCTTGTCTTTTTTTATATTCAACCTTTTTTTCATCAATGGTTTTATCACTGATTGTTATGCGGTGAGGAATACCTAATAATTCTGCCTCATTAAACATTACACCTGGCCTAAGACCTCTATCGTCTAAAAGAACATCAAAACCTAAATCTATAAGTTCATGATAAATTGAATCTGTTACTTTTTTAACTTTTTCACTTTTATCATAACCGATAGGAGTAAGAATTATTTCAAATGGTGCAATAGCAACTGGAAATATAATACCTTTTTCGTCATGTTCCTGCTCAATTGCTGCAGCGACAATTCGTGATACCCCAATTCCATAACATCCCATTAATAAAGGCTTAGGTTTTCCTGATTCATCAATAAATTCTGCCTTCATAGCTTCAGAATATTTCGTTCCTAGTTGAAATATATGTCCAACTTCTATACCCCGGCATTTTTTTAGTTTATCTTTTTCAGGATGATTTTTAGCGACTTCACTATTGGCTGCGAAATCAGTTTCTTCACTATAAACAAGCTCATCTTCTCCAGAATCCGCTAAAACATGAAATTCATGTGAGCCATCTCCACCTATAGCTCCATTATCAGCTTGAACAGCTCTAAAATTTAATCCAATTGTTTCAAAAATTTCACTATAAGTTTTATACATCTTTTCATAAGTTTTTTTTAAACAATCGATATCGCTATGAAAAGAATAAGAATCCTTCATCAAAAATTCTCTTGCGCGCATAACACCAAATCTAGGCCTAATCTCGTCTCTAAATTTAGTTTGTATCTGATATAAATTAATTGGTAATTGTTTATAGCTATTTATTTCCTTTCTAACTATATCTGTAATGACCTCTTCATGTGTTGGGCCAAAACAAAAAAGGCGATCGTGTCTATCTTTTATTTTTAACATTTGAGGTCCAAAAACATCCCATCGATCAGTTTCTTCCCAAAGCTCTGCAGGTTGAACTGCAGGCATTAATAACTCAATTCCACCTGCTTGATTCATTTTCATTCTTATTATAGATTCAATTTTTTTAAGTACCCTCAAACCCATTGGCATCCAGCTGTATAGTCCTGAACCGAGGCGCCTGATTAACCCAGCTCGAATCATTAATTTATGACTAATTAATTCAGCTTCAGCTGGCGCTTCTTTTAATGTTGAAATAAAAAATTTAGATGCATACATAATTATATTTTACTGCTTAATTGATTCTAATAAATCTTTAATATCTTGCCATAATTTTCTTTTTTTCTCTGGATTTTTAATCATTTCATTAAGTGAAATCGAAATAATGTAAGGAATGGTTAAATCTTTTTTATCAAATTTAATTGACAAGCCTTGCTCTAGAAAAATTAAACTATTAGCAGTATTGATTTCAAGCTTAAGCTCAGATTGTTTAATTTGTTTTATATTATTTTGTTGTTCTTCATCATCAGATAATGTATCGAGATATAAGCTAATTTTTTTAAATAAATTAAACTCATTCTCTTTAGATAATTCAAAATTAGGAGCTATTAAAAGATAATTAAGATTTTTTAACATAAACCTTTTTAAAAAAAATATTGGGGAATCATTCGAAGTTAATTTTTTTTTAAATTCTTCTTTTTTTGAAGTGGCTAGCCAAATTGGACTTAAACCCAATTCTTCATATATTAAGGATTGATCTATTAAATCTTTGGTCATAAAGACAAACCCATTAAGATGGCATCCTCTTGTCCATCTGGAACCTTATAGTAATTTTTTCTAATACCAATCTCATTAAATCCATTTTTTTCATATAATCGAATTGCACTTGAATTTGATGCTCTGACCTCTAAAAAAATATTAATAATATTTTTTTTTCTACATTCTTCAACAAGATTTTTAAGCATCAGTTGTCCAAATCCTTTTTTCTTTAATTCTAACCTCACAGTGATGTTTAACAACTGGCATTCTTCAGCTGCAAATAGGGCAATATAATAACCGATAATATTACTCTCACTTTTTAAAACCTTAAATAAATTATTTGCATTATCTGCATCAGTAAAATTTTTTTTAGTCCATGGGGTTAGATGGCTTTTATTTTCTATATTAACAATCTCATCTAAATCTTCTTTGTCATAAAAATTTATTTTATTGCATATATTCATCAATAATTATTTCTGTTGTAATCTTTCTTGGGTAGTTTGGGCAACTTTATTTCTAATATATATTGGATTGGCATTTTTTAAATGAAATTTTTTATCAAACTGATTCCTAGAAAGTATTCCTATTGGTCTTGCTAATAAACATTTATGAACATAATAATCAAGTTCAATATTCTCATATTGTAATTCAAATTCTTCTTTGTAATTATTGAGGCCAGAACCAATCACCATCGCTTTGTCTATATTGGGTAATTTAGGTAAATTTGATGGGTTATAAAGACCTGGCTCTATCAATGATGTAATAGTATTATTTTTATTTTGATATATTCCTATATAAACTTGACCCATTCTTGCATCAATGCATGAAATTGAATTTTCATGCATTGATAAAAATGCTAAAGCTTCAAGGTTGTTAATCCCAATAATTGGCAAATTGTTTGCATAAGCAATTCCATAAGCAATCCCACAAGCAATTCTAATACCAGTGAAAGAACCAGGGCCAGCTCCAAATGAGATGGCATCTATGTCAGTTATTTTTAGATCATTTTCGCTTAACAATTTGTTAATTTGAGGGAGAATATCCTCAGAATAATCTTTGCCAGAGGGAAAATCCTTCTCAACTACTAATTCATCAATTGTTAATGCAATTGAAATATTTTCAGTACAAGTATCTATAGATAAAATTTTCATAAACACATTATAAATGGTTTAAGAACTGCATTACATCTTCCTGATTTCTTGTTCTTTTAAAACTAGGCAAGCTTTGCCAAAAACTTTTTCCATAAGGCTTTGATATTATTCTTTGATCACAAATCATTAATACTCCTTTATCTTCCTCGTCTCTTATCAATCTTCCAGCTCCTTGCTTCAAAGAGATAATAGCTTTAGGTAACTGAAATTCCAAAAATGCATTTATTCCCTTAGATGAAAGTAGGTTAATTTTTGATTCAAAAATTGGATCTCCCGGTGATTGGAAAGGAAGTTTATCAATAATCACTAATGAAAGTTCTTTACCTCTTACATCAACCCCTTCCCAAAAACTTAAAGAACCAATTAAAATTGCATTTCCATGGTGTTTAAATTGTTCTAATAACTTAATTTTTGATTTTTCCCCCTGAGTTAAAATTGGATAATCAATATCATTTTTCTCAAATTCATCTTTTAATAAACTTGTAATTTCATTCATTGATTTAATGCTTGTTGATAGAATAAAAGTTCTGCCCTTTGCAGCTATAATCAATGGGTAAATCTTAGCTACCAAATGAGTATTAAATAATCTGCTAGTAGTTTCTGGCATTTCTTCAGGTACATATAAATACGCATTTTTAGAATAATTAAACGGGCTTTTAAGGAGTTTTGTTTTTGCATTTTCTAAACCCATCACTGATTGAAAATGATCAAAGCTTGAATTTGCTGCCAAAGTTGCTGAAGTGAAGATCCAAGAAGCTTCATTTTTTTCTTGAAATTCTCTGAAACTATCTGCAATACTAATTGGAGTAATATTAAATTGGATAGATTTAAAAAAAATATCAATCCAGTGAACATAATTTTGATCTTGATCATTAATCCATTTTTTTAGTTTATCAATAACCTCTTCTGTTCTCTCTCTTAAGTTTTTAAATTCGGTATCTTGATCATCATAATTATCAAAAAATGTATAGAATTTATCGAGATGTTTTACTAACTCATTTATTTTATCCTTGAAAAAATCTAGTCTTTCAATTTTTTCAATACCAACTCTATAATTTCGTTTATCAAAATAATCATTTACTGAATATATTGAATCTGTAATCAATTTAGATAATTCGATTAATTCTTCTTTATCATTA
This sequence comes from OM43 beta proteobacterium, assembly GCA_042094875.1. Taxonomy (GTDB): domain Bacteria; phylum Pseudomonadota; class Gammaproteobacteria; order Burkholderiales; family Methylophilaceae; genus BACL14. The sequence goes on along the minus strand of JBELCI010000011.1, from coordinate 33,562 downwards.
ACCTTTTTTAAAAGGATTTGATTAATATCTTGCACAAGATATAGGATTTGATTGGAAGAAATGTTTAGGCCTAAAAAGATTGGGGCAATTTGAGGAATTTGATGTGCCTCATCAAAAATAACTGTATCAGCTTTTGGAAGAATTTCTGATAACTCAGCATCTTTTAGAACGAAATCAGCAAAAAAAAGATGATGGTTAACAATTACAACTTCTGAAGCAATGGCTTTCTTTCTTGCTTTTACAACAAAACAACTTTTAAAAAATTCACATTCTTGTCCTAAACAATTATCTTTGGTAGAAGTTACAAATGGCCATATAGTAGAGGTTTCTGGAATATTATTAAATTCTGCTACTTCACCAACTTCACTATGGTCTGAGATTTTTTTAATTTCATGAATAAATTTAGCATCTTCTTTATTAAGGAATTGCCCTTCTAATAATGCATTCTCCATTCTTAATTGACAAATATAATTTGATCTACCTTTAAGAATATTAATATCAATAGGAATTTTAAGTGCGTCACGAATTGTTGGAATATCTTTAAAAAAAAGTTGGTCTTGCAAATTCTTAGTTGCAGTTGAAATGACAATTTTTCCTCCGTTAATTAAAGCTGGCAATAAATAAGAAAAAGTTTTACCTATACCCGTCCCAGCTTCAACAATTAAAGAGTCCTTTGCTTCAATTGCCTCATTTACAAGTTTAGCCATCTTGACTTGATCTTCTCTTTCATGAAAATTATCTATAACCTCACTTAGAGGACCTTGGCTTTTGAAAAACTCTTCTATTATTAATTCTTTTTTCATAAATTTTAAGATTTCACATCGCTATGACCCAAATTCATTGAAGGATTAACAATATCCCTTATCCTTTGCTTCATAAGCTTTAAATCAATAAATTTACCTTCTTTTTTTCTTGAGAAGATTAATATATCAGAGCATCTGATTTCAAATTTACCATTACTATCAGGAACTAAATTAACAGAACTTATGTCCGATTGAAATGTGTTGATAAATTCTTGCGATAACCATGATGCTCGCATTAACCATCCACACTTGGTACAAAAATAGATATTTATAACGTGTTTTTTCATACTTTAATTCTTTTCTCATTCATTATGACTAAGTTTTAATGTATATTCTGATTATAATTATATTTAAAAGATGAAAACTTAATATGCGTACTAAAATAGAAAAATTTTTATTAATATTTGTTGGGGCCCTAGTAGGCATTCTCATCAGTATTAATTTACCAGTCTTTGCTGATAAGGCAAAATCTTCAAACCTTCCAATTGATGATCTTAGAACCTTCGCAGAAGTATTTGGAAAAATAAAATCTGATTATGTTGAAAAAATTGAGGATAAAAAACTAATCAAAGAAGCGTTAAACGGAATGCTGTCTGGACTAGACCCGCATTCAACCTATCTAGATGAGGATCACTTTAAGGATCTACAGCATGGCACTACAGGTGAATTTGGTGGTCTTGGTATTGAGGTTGGTATGGAAGATGGGTTTGTTTTAGTTATTTCGCCAATCGAAGATACTCCGGCCCACAAAGCCGGTTTAAAAAGTGGTGACTTAATAATGAAACTTGACGAAACAGCTGTTAAAGGTTTAACTTTAAATGAAGCTGTAAAGTTGATGCGAGGTAAACCAGGCACATCTATAAATTTACAAGTTCTTAGAAAAGGTCTTGATGGACCATTTAATCTAAAAATAACTAGAGCTCAAATTAAAACAAAAAGTGTAAGAGCTAGACTTATTGAGCCTAATTATGCTTACATTAGATTAACCCAATTCCAAGAAAGAACTGGCGAAGATTTAGCTATTGCGCTTAAAAAACTAAGAAAAGAAAATAAATTTGCTTTTAATGGAATTATTCTTGATATGAGAAATAATCCAGGTGGGCTTTTAAATTCATCTGTAGCTGTATCTGCTGCTTTTTTAAAAGAAGGTGATTTAGTTGTTTACACCGAAGGAAGAGCTCCTGATTCAAAAATGAATTTAACTGCATCACCAGAAAATTTTGTAAGAAATGATCCAGAAAAGAATAACTTTCTTAAGGATTTACCAGTAGATATTAAAGATACACCAATGGTTGTACTTATTAATAATGGTTCTGCATCAGCATCGGAAATTGTAGCAGGTGCTCTTCAAGATCATAAACGTGCTTTAATTGTAGGTACAAGAAGCTTTGGCAAAGGCTCTGTTCAAAGCATACTTCCGATGATGAATGGAACAGCTATTAAACTAACGACTGCTAGATATTTCACCCCGAAAGGAAGATCAATTCAGGCTAAAGGAATTGAGCCGGATATAGTTGTTGAAGATGGGATGGAAAACATCGCCCTTCGAGAATCAGACTTAAGTAATAGGTTATCTAATCCTGAAGACCCTAAAAAGGACGACTCTTCCAAGGAAGAAGTTACTCCAACTGATAACGGCGCTGAAGCATTAAGAAATTTCAAACCTATCACATTTGGTGATAAAGACGATAAGCAATTTTTAGAAGCTTTAAATATTCTAAAAGGCATTGATCTTTACCAAAATAATTAACTGATTAATTTACTTATATGTTTGATAAAATAATTAATGAAGCTGATAAAGCGCTAAAGACTCTCACAGTATCTTCTTTTTCCGAAAGACCTCGACCTGACAAAAATTTAAATAATCCAGATACTTTAACCTCTCAAGAGAAAGAAGAACATTCTAAATATATGAGAGTCAATCATTCAGGAGAAATATGTGCACAAGCTTTGTATCGAGGCCAACTTTTTTTCAACAAAAATAAAAAAATTGAAGAGCAATTAGAGATTGCTGCAAATGAAGAGCTTGATCACTTATCTTGGTGTCAATCAAGAATCAAAGAGCTTAATGGCACTACAAGTCGACTTAATCCATTACTTTATCTTGGTTCTTTTACTATCGGAAGTATTGCAAGCATTATTGATGAAAAATATAATTTAGGCTTTTTATCAGAAACAGAAAAGCAGGTTTCATCACACTTAGAAAATCATTTAAGTAAAATTAACCCTAAAGATAAAAAAACAATTGCAATAATTAAACAAATGAAAAAAGATGAAGAGAAACATGAATTATCAGCGAAATCGATGGGTGCCAAAAAATTACCCTATTTTATTCAAAAAATAATGAAATCAACTTCAAAATTGATGACATCCTCAACATTTAGGATTTAGATAACTAAGTGAATCTTTTTCAAGATATATTAAAGCAATTACCAGATGTCGATCATATAAAAGAAATAAAAATACTTAATCAAAAAGATAATCAGTCAGAAATCATTTTAAATCAGCCAGGTAGCTCAGGTTCAATCAAGATATACAACCAATTATTTTTAATTTTTGGAGAATTAAATACTGAAGCAGCAATTGAGGGATTAAACCTATATTGTGAGCATGTAAAAGACGCTGAAGATAATCGCGGAAAACACCCAAATATAGATCGCTTGTTAGATATAATCAAATCAAAAGAAACTTTTAAAATAAAAATAGAAATTTAACAAACTTAACTTTAAAAACATTGTGCTAAGTAGACATTTAGATGCATTAAGAGTATCGTAAGTTTATATTTTAAGTAAGAAGAAGTAAATTTATGAGCTTTTTAAAACAATTTTTAATTTTCGTAATATTTGTTACTACCTCAGTAATTGCAAATGCTGATGCGAACCCAGATATATGGCCTATCTTAAAAGAAAAAATGTTTAAAGATAAGGTAATAAAAGAAGTTGATTTTTTAAAAATTGATGGTCCAAAACGTGCCTCGAGTGGAGCACAAGTTCCAGTTAACATTAAAATAACTCGACAACCTAGTGTTGAGATAAAAAAATTAATCCTCATCATCGATAGCAACCCTGATCAAAAGGCAGCAACTTATCATCTAACTAAAAATACACAAGAACTTGATCTTTCAACAAGGATTAGAATGGAAACAGACTCATTCGTTCGTGTAGTAGGTGAAGATAGTGAAGGTAAGTTATATATGAGTAAGGTAGCAATAAGAGCTTCAGGTGGGTGCAGTGGTTATATGAACAGTCAAGATCCAAAACTAACTAAAGATCTTGGAAAGATTTTGGTTAAAGCTAAAAAAGATTATCTTACAACTCGAATTAAACATCCTAATTTTAATGGCTTGCAAAAAGATTCAATTAATGGATGGTTTGTTCCAGAATGGATTGTAACGCAAGTAAGATATGACTTTAACGGCGAATCTCTTCTGGTTGCCGAAAATGGAATTAGTATGAGCCAGGATCCTTATCTAAAGTTTAATTTTAAGCCTACTGAAAAAGGCACAGTTACAGTCTCTGCTACTGATACCAAAGGGTCAATCTGGCTCAAAACTAAAAGTATTTAATTTACCTAATTAATCTAATTCTTGATTTAATATCACTATAAATATTTATAATTGATGGTATGACTGCAATTAAATTAAATATACCAAAAATTATTAAAATATTAATAAGATAATTCTTAAAATTTATAATCAACATATTTAACTCGACTAACTTTAATTGATTAGCATTTAAATCTTCTTTTTTTGCATTAACCAATTTATCAATATCACATTTTTGATTTGATTCAATACAAAAATTCATTTGTCTTTGATATTCTTCTAAAAAAATTTGATGGGAAAAATATTCATTCATAACTAAAAATAAAGATAAAAAAAAGCCAATAATTAAAAATAACCAAAAGAAATGTTTACTAAATTTAGTTATCATGCTTTTATTTTATTTTACCTTTTTGGACTTTTTACTAATCGAAGATAAGGCTTAAGAGTCTTATATCCCTCAGGATATTTTTTAATAGCTTCTTCATCACTTACTGTAGGTGGGATAACTACGTCATCACCAGATTTCCAATTAACAGGAGTAGCAACCTGATATTCTGCATTTATTTGAAGCGCATCTAACAATCTAAATATTTCATCAAAATTTCTACCTGCACTCATTGGATAAATTAACATTGCTTTTACTAACTTATCAGGACCGATTATAAAAACAGATCGAATAGTTGCATTGTCTTGAGCTGTTCTTTCACCTGGTGTTGCATTTGGATGAATCATATCGTATAACTTAGATACAATTAAATCTTCATCACCAATTAAAGGAAAATTTATTTTGTAGCCTTGAGTCTCTAAAATATCTCCAACCCATTTTAAATGATCTTCAACAGAATCAGTACTTAGGCCAATGACTTTTGTATTTTTTTTATCGAACTCTGGTTTGAGTTTTGCTACATAACCTAACTCAGTTGTACATACTGGAGTAAAATCCTTTGGGTGTGAAAAAAGAATAGTCCAACTATCACCAATCCAATTATGAAAATCAATTTCACCTTCAGTAGTATTAATATTAAAATTTGGCGCTTTATCACCAATTCGAATAGCCATCAAATATTCCTTTTATTTTATTTATAAATACAGCATACCATGTCAAATATAATTGTATGTAGCCAAAAAAATATTACGTCAAAATAAATTTTAACCCAGCAATTATTAAAACAACACCTAAAGCTTTTTTTACATTATTTTCATTTAGTATTTTGATTCCAAGCTGTGTTCCTATAATTACTCCGCACAACACAGAAAATGAAAATAGAAATATAGTATTAGGAATGAAATTTATTGATGTTATGTTACCCAAAAGACCTGATATAGAATTAAAAAGAATAAATGCAGCAGCTGTTCCTGAAGCGCCTTTAATTGTAGTCCAACCGAGAATAAGAATTAGTGGAGACAAAAAGATACCTCCGCCTGTTCCAGTAAGTCCTGAAAGTAAGCCAATAATTGATCCAGCTAAAAAACCGATAAATGGGTTTACTATCTTATTAGATTTCACATTAAAATATTGTGAGAAATTAAATATAAATTGAGTACCCGCAAACAACAGGATAAAACCCACTAAAGATTTGTAGCTACTAGGTTCTAACTGAATGTACCCCCCTAAAAAAGCTGTTGGTACTGATCCTAAAACTACAGGTAAAAAAACTTTAAAACTAAATAATTTATTTTTAATAAAACGAAAACTACTAATAGATGACACTATAATATTTAATACCAGACCTATTGGCTTTATTGATACCGTTGGGGTGCCCATCAATGACATAATTGCTATATAAGCTGAAGCTCCTCCATGACCAACAGAAGAATATAAAATAGCGCCAAAAAAAATAAATAAAGCTGTAAAATACTCAGCTATTGTGAATTCCATTTATATAAATTAAAAACAATCAATTAATACTTTATTGTTAGATACTTTAAATTTCCCAACACTTTTTGTATTGTCATTCAAAAAATGAAAATAGATTTTAAATTGTCCAGAATTTAAGATAGCCTTTGATAAATCCTTGGGTATCACCTCGTTTCTTCTTAAAGTTTTTTGATCGGTAGTAGTTATAAAATTATATTCTCCACTTTCAATTGCAATCGTCTGAAACCAATTTCTAACTGTAAAAGAAAAGATTGGTGGTTTAAGTTTTTTTCGACCTTGTTGATATGTTTTGAAATGTTTATTCATATCAAAAACATTTTTTCCTTGATTAAAAAAGAGTATTTCAAAATATTTTTTTCTATCTTTTTCATCATAATTTTTTCTACACTCTACATTCAATTGTAAATATTTTTCATCAATTGGCGCAAAATAATTACCTGTAGTAAATTCTTTAAACGTTTGCCCTACTGCAGAGGAAAAGACTATTGTTAAAAACAAAACCAAAATAATTTTTTTTAGCATAATAAATATTTTATCAAGTTTATTTCTACTTTAGTTAAAATGATTCTTTATCTGACAAAAAACGCCATTTACCTTCTGGTAAATCATTTAACATAATGTTACCAATTCGTACTCTTTTCAAACCTATAACTTTTAATCCAACTAGTTCACACATTTTTCTTATTTGCCTATTTCTACCCTCGATTAAAACAAAATTAAGCTGATCCTTATTTTGCCATTTTACTTTAGCGGGTTTAAGTTGATAGCCATCTAATGTTAATCCATGATTTAATAATTTTAGACCCTTATCTGTTAAATTACCTTCAACTCTAACTAGATATTCTTTTTCAATATTAAGACTTTTCTCACCGATAATTTTTTTTGCTATACGACCATCTTTCGTCAGTATAAGCATCCCAGACGAATCAATATCTAATCTTCCAGCAGGTGCCAATCCATCTTTATTAAAGGATGAATTTTTTTTAGAAGAACTATTATGATAATTTTCGCTATTAATTAAACTTGCAGCTGGTTTAAATTCTTTTCTATCATCCAAATGAGAAATATATCCTACAGGTTTATTAATAATTATTGTTTCTTTAAGTGATTGTTTTTGTTCAGCCTTTTTTAAAAGTTCTACCTTTTGACTGCGAAATGCTTTGGTGCCTAATTGATCAACAACCTTACCATCAAGTAAAACTAATCCTTGCTCAATATATTGATCAGCTTCGCGTCTTGAGCATAGTCCTAGTTCAGACAGTATCTTCGATACACGAACTTGTTCCATAAAATAAACTTTCTATTTAATTAAAACTTAGAATTTTACTTTGATTTGGTATTGAGGTGTTGATGAAGAAATAATGCTACTCTTGAGACACCTGTCATAGCCCAGTAAGACAAAGTTGCGCCAGAGACTCCATCAATTCTTTTATTCAGTTTATTACCTTCTAATCCTACACCATTAAATTGTTTCGTAAAAGCTGGATATTTGACCTCCCACCCTCGACTTTCTCTGAATTCTAATACTTTTATTTTTTCAATCTTATTTTCATTTATAACGATACCAAAAGTGATTGGCTCGGTTTTTCCAATTTCTTTAAGAATCCATGCTGTTCTTCCATCTTTTTCCCAATACTTAATTATCAAGCCACCATAAGGGTGGCCTAATAAAGAAGAGACTCTTTTTCTAACATCGCCACTCAACATAATGCTGCTTTTTTCTGGGGGTTTCTTTGAAAAAACTTCAGACAAGAAATCTTCATTTGTTTGATATACACCACGTGCAAATAAAGACGACACTGTCAAAAGTAACAGTGTCGCAATTATTAAAAGTGAATATTTCTTTATATTTAACAACATATCTAAAAGACCCGAATGTAATTTATTGGTTCAATCATGCCAATATATTAGAATGAGTAGCCTATACCGATATTAATTCCATCTTGACCACCATCATTTGCTTTTTCTTGGTCAACGTAATCAAATTTAGCTACTACAGTTGGGTCTATCCAGTAATTGAACCCGATACTTCTTGCATCAACTTCAGTATCTGTCGAACCTCCGTCATTATTGTCATATGTTTCATAGCGAGCAAATGCACCCCACTTATCATTAAACCTCCATGAAGGCTCTACATACCAACCGTTTTGCTTATCAGCGCCATCTGTTTCAACGTCAGTTCCATCTATATCCCAACGTGCATATAATGCTCTTAAGTTGAACTTATCTTTCTGGTAGATAGCATGAGTTTCAACTAAATTTGCTGAACCACAACCAACCTGTGCACCTTGACAGTAATCGGTTTGCATAAATAATGATCCAGCTAATTCAAGTCCTGGTAATGCTGTATATTTAATTCTAGCTGTTCCAGCAAGACTTTTTGCTTCTGCACTTGCAACTTTTTGACGACCATCTCTTGGTTTATATGCCTTAGCATCTGTTGCTTCAAGTCCACTATGTATAGCTACATCCATTGTAAGACCAGGTTTTACTTCTTTAGTCACCATCACACCAGCTTCCCACCATGTTGATGGAATAATATTTTTTTCTACAGTATTACGTTCCACTCCATAGAAAGTATCTGGTTCGTGGGTCTCATTTAAAATACCAACTGGCATTAAAAATAAACCACTGGTAATTTGAGTTGTTTCGTTAATATCATATTGAATATAAGCTTGTTCAAGCTCAACTTCGCCAGGTTTACCATCTCCTGCAAGACTGTGCTCTAATTCTAATTCTGAAAAGAATCTTAAATCATCGCGGAATTCATAACCAAAGTACAAAACAAATCGATGAAAATCAATTTGATCTTTATCAGCTACGCCAGGACCTTCTCCTTCCAAATTATTGTAATGGAGTTCGCCATACCCACCCCAATGCTTTCTGTTAGCTAATTTAATTTGCGCCTTAATTGCTTCATCAGTTGATACAGCAACATCTTCAACTGTCCCCTTAAGCGCATCATTTTCGGCTTTTAGTGCTTTTAATTCCTGCTTCATTTCTTGCATCATATCAAATATTTCTGCATTTGTTGGAGCAGCAAAAGTAGTGGCTGAAAATGATCCAGCTAAAGCTAAAGCAACTAAACCTTTTATAGATTTTTTAATATTCACTTTTCAATCTTTCCTTAAATTTTAAATAAATGCACAATTATTGTGCTGTGTGACTAAATTCTAAAGAATTAAAGGCTAAATGTAAATGAGAATTATTCTTATTTAGATTTATATTTGCATTTAAGATGAAAAATATTTATTAAGTTATTGATTATATTGATATAATATTATTATTGTTTTTATACAACAATGTGAAAAAAATATAACATTTTAGGTATAAATTACTAATTTATAATAATAGTTACTCTTCTATGATCTCAAAATCATTAGATATAACAACTGATTTTTCAAGCATAATTGAAGCTGAGCAATATTTAGTAGCAGAAAGATTTATTGCTCTTTCAACTGCTCCTGCATCTAAATTACTCCCCTCAATAATAAAATGTATATGTATTTTAGTAAAAACTTTTGGGATGTTGTCTGCTCGTTGAGCAGTAATCTCGGCTTTACAATTTTTAACATCTTGGCGTGATTTTTTTAAAATAGTAACGACATCGTAAGAGGTACAACCACCCAGCCCTAGCAGTAATGTTTCCATTGGCCTCATACCAAGATTTTTACCACCAGATTCAGAAGGACCATCCATAACAACAGCATGTCCTGATTCAGAAGTGCCCTCAAAACTCACTCCATCCAACCACTTTACAGTTGCTTTCAACTTACAAAATCTCGAGTAATTCGACTTCAAATATCAAGTCAGCATTAGGGGGAATTACATTTCCAGCACCCCTGCTTCCATAACCCATGTCTGATGGAATTGAAATAATTCTTTGTCCACCAATTTTCATTCCATCAAAGCCTTCATCCCAACCTTTGATTACCTGACCAATACCAAGTACAAATGTAAATGGCTCTCTTCTATCAAGTGAACTATCAAACTTATTGCCTTTTTTATCGCCCTTTGAAGCATCAAAAATCCAACCTGTGTAATGAACTGAAATAGTCAGTCCTTTTTCTGCCGACCTACCCTTACCAACTCTGATGTCATCTATAATAAGTTCTTGAATTTTTTCTTCCATTTTCTTTTTATCTCCTGTTGAAATTTCAATCGCAAAACTATTTGTAAAATACATTACTAAAATTAATATTAGACTTATTTTTTTATTCATAATAAACACCTTAATTTATTTAAAAGCTTCTGAAATTAGGGCTTCTTGGAAATTGTGTGATTCCTTAGCCTTTGTATCATTAATAATAAAAATAAAAATTTTCATTTCTTTATTTTTATCCAGTAAAAAACCTGCAATAGAATTTACATCTCTCATTGACCCAGTTTTAAAATGTCCAGACTTTTTAAAAGATGAATAATTCATTCTTCTTTTTAAAGTTCCATCAATGCCTGAAATTGGAAACGAAGCTAAAATCTCTGGCATCAATGGGTCATAGTATATCTTTTCCATTAGTAACAAAAGCTGTTCAGAAGTTAGATAAGATTTTCTTGATAAACCAGCACCATTTTCAAAAAATAATCCTTCATGTATTAAATCTTTTTTCTCAAACCATTGATGCACATATTTATTCAAAGATGTCTCTAAAACCATTAAATCCGTATCCTCAGCTAAAACTGTTAGCATAGTATTTCTTGCCATGAGATTTAAGCTGTATTTGTTTATATCTCTTACTATTTCACTTAATGGTCGCGAAATATGACTATATAGCAGTTCTGAGTCGGATTGATCAATATAGCTGACTTCTAAATTGCCATTGAATTCTCCTCCATTAATATTCCATAATTTTTTAAAAATTCTGTAAAAATACTTGTTTTCCTCTAAGACCGATAAATCCAATTCTTTTACGCCACAATTTCGACTATATTTACCCCCAAAAATAATTATTGTTTTTAAATTCTTTTTTTCGGTTCTGTAGTCTAATTTGCTTCTCCAATCGATACACCTTCCTTTAGTTAATTTCACATTATTTTGAATTTCAATATTATTTAATTCAGGGTTAGATTCGATTTTAAAATTATTTTTCGCTGCTGAAAAAACAAAATTCATTGTATTGCTCTGAATTACTATAGGGTGCGGTAAAACGTTATAAGCTCTCATAGGGTCATTATCAAAATTCTTTTCTTTGGAATTCATCGCAAAGTAACTTAAATCTAATATCAAATTTCCTTTTATTTTTTTTATTCCTTTGCGTTGTATTTTTCTAATTGAATCTTCAAGATCTGCAATTGAAAAAGTGGCGTCCCCCCTTCCTTTATATATTAAATCACCATTTAAAATTTCATCGACTACTTTACCATTGTATAAAAAATCCGATTTCCATTTAAACTCTGGCCCTAATTTATCAATAGCTATAAAGGTTGAAATAATTTTTACTAAGGATGCAGAGTTGAAAAGTTTTTTTTCATTATGAATAATTAAAGGTTCTGATGTATTTGTAAGATTTTTAACAGCAAAAGTAAAAGAATTAGAAGGAAATTTATATTTTTTTATAATTTTTTTATATTCAAGAGGAAGCTCTGCAAAAACAGAAAAAGGTACCAAGCACAAAATTAAGATTCTAATAAAATTCATAGCTATATTCCCTGCTTTATTGCATCAGAGGTCACTTTTACCATATGTTGAGCCTCTTTTTCAGTAATACAATAAGGAGGCATAAAATAAACTGTATTATTAATTGGTCTTATTAGAACTCCTTTAGATATTGAATAGTCAACAAATTTATCAATATCAATTTTTTGATCAATTTCAAATGCCCAAATCATGCCAATATGCCTTAAATTTTTAATTGGTAAGTTTTTATAATCTTGCATGAATTTATTAATTAGATCAGCAGTTTTTTTATTATCTTTAAATACATTCTGTGTCTCAAAAATTGATAAAGTTCCTAATGCTGCACTACAAGCAAGTGGATTCCCTGTATAGCTATGAGAATGAAGAAAGGCATCAGCAAATTTGTCTGAATAAAAAGCTGAATAAATAGTATCATTTGTAAGAGTAACTGAAAGAGGAAGATAGCCCCCAGTAAGTCCTTTTGATAAACAAACAAAATCGGGAATAATTTTTTCATATTGATGTGCAAACATTTTTCCTGTTCTTCCAAAACCTACAGCAATCTCATCAACAATTAAATGAATATCATATTTGTTGCATAATTCCCGCACCTTTTTTAAATAAATTGAATCATACATACCCATACCAGTTGCACATTGAATTAAGGGTTCTAAAATAATGCTTGAAATAACCTCATGCTTATTTTCAAATAATTTTTTTAATGCATCGATTCTGCCTTGAATGAATTCAATAGATGTTTGGTTTGCTTTTTTTAATCTTGAATCTGGAGATTTAATTGAGAAATAAGGTTTTATTAAAGATGTATATTGCCTTCTAAATATAGGGATATCTGTTACTGATAACGCACCTAGTGTCTCACCATGATAACTATTTTCAAGGTAAACAAATTTATTTTTTCTTGGCTGTCCTACCCTTAGCCAATAATGAGAACTCATTTTTAATGCAATTTCAACTGCATTTGCTCCGTCACTTCCATAAGAACAATGCCCCAATTTTGTTAGTTTCCCTAATTTTTTAGATAATTGAATAGCAGGTTCATGAGTTGCCCCTGCAAGCATTATGTGTTCGACTTGATTAAGTTGCTTAACAATATACTGCTTAATTATTTTATTATTATGGCCAAATAGATTTACCCACCATGAACTAGTAACATCTAAATATTTTTTATCATCGAAATCAAATAGCCAACTTCCTTTTGCATTTTTAACCGGAATAAGTGGAATTTTTTCATGATGCTTCATTTGAGAGCATGGATGCCAAATATGTTTTAAACTCTCTTGAATATATTTTTTATTTTTCATAATCTAAGGTGCAGGATTCATTGTTTTTAAGTGCACAGAATCAATTTTTTCTAAAATATCATCTGGAAGCCCTATTTTATATGCAGACAAATTTTCTTTTAATTGATTCATTGAAGTTGCCCCAACAATAGTACTTGTAACAAACCATTGACTAAAAACAAAACTTAAAGCCATTTGAGTTAATGAGAGATTAAATTCCTGTGCCAGTTTTAAATAGTCTTCAACCGCAATAGCAACACCTGGTTTATTATATCTTTGTGCGTATCCAGGAAATAAATTTATTCTACCATTAGCATTAGAGTCCAAAATATATTTACCAGTTAAATGTCCAAAGCCTAATGGCGAGTAGGAAAAGAAACCTAAATTTTCACGAAATAATATTTCTGTTAAACCTAGTTCAACAATTCTATTTATTAAACTAAAACTATTTTGAATTGTACAAATTATTGGTAATTTTTTTTCTTTAGCAATTCTAAGAAACTCCATCACACCCCAAGGATATTCATTAGATAAAGCTATAAATCTCACCTTTCCATCTTTTATTAGACGTTCTAAACTTATCAATTGTTCTTCGATTGATATCCATTGGATTTTTTTTCTATTAATAAATTCTTCTTCTGGTTCAAATTTATACTGACCAAACATTGGTACATTTCTCTCTGGCCAATGTAAATAAAGTAAATCTACGTAATCTGTTTTCATTCTTTTTAATGAATTATTAACGGCCTCATTTATATTTTTTTCGTCTAAAGATTTTGGCCCACCCCGTATCCAATCAATGGCGCGCCTTGGTCCAGCAATTTTAGTAGAAATAACTAATTCTTCTCTTTTTTTATCTTTAAGCCAATTACCTATAATTATTTCTGTAGCATTACAAGTTTCAGGCTTTGGAGGCACTGGATACATTTCTGCAACATCAAAACTATTTATACCTTGTGCTAGAGCGTAATCTAACTGCTCAAATGCTTCTTTTTGACTATTTTGATCTCCAAATGTCATTGTCCCAAGTGTTATTGGTGAAACTTTTAATTCAGTTTGACCCACTTTTTTATAATCTTTTTTATTAAACATTATCTTTAAAAACAATTACTTATGAATTATTTTTTCCTTCCACCCTTGAATTTATTGTTGTTTGTCCCTATTATTAGCACTCCATGTCATTGAGTGCTAAATAAACTCAGACATGATAATTTTAACTTTTTAAAGAATACACTATTAGGAGAACTTACAAATGAAAATTCGTCCTTTACACGATCGTGTAATTGTAAAACGTCTTGAAGAAGATAGAACAACTGCATCAGGAATTGTTATCCCTGAAAGCGTTGAAGGAGAAAAACCTGACCAAGGAACAATTCAAGCTATTGGAAATGGCAAAATTCTTGATGATGGTTCAAGCCGAAAATTAGACGTAAAAGTTGGCGACAAAGTTCTTTTTGGGAAATACGCTGGCCAATCAGTCAAGGTTGATGGTGAAGAACTTCTTGTTATGAAAGAAGAAGACATTATGGGTATCGTTGAATAAATTATTAAATAATATAATTGGAGAAAATAAATGGCAGCTAAAGACGTAAGATTTGGTGATGATGTTCGTCAAAAAATGGTAAAGGGTGTTAATACATTAGCTAATGCAGTTAAAGTAACACTTGGTCCTAAAGGAAAAAATGTTGTTTTAGAAAGATCTTTTGGTGCTCCAACAATTACAAAAGATGGAGTATCCGTTGCAAAAGAGGTTGAATTAGAAGATAGATTTGAAAATATGGGTGCACAAATGGTAAAAGAAGTTGCATCTAAAACATCTGATAATGCCGGTGACGGAACAACAACTGCAACTGTTCTAGCTCAAGCAATTATTCGTGAAGGAATGAAATCTGTTGCAGCAGGAATGAATCCAATGGACTTAAAAAGAGGAGTAGATAAAGCAGTAGAAGCTGCTGTGAATGAATTACATAAATTAAGTAAGCCATGTAATACGTCTAAAGAAATAGCTCAAGTTGGATCGATTTCAGCTAACTCGGATGTTTCTGTGGGTCAAATTATCGCGGACGCTATGGATAAGGTAGGTAAAGAAGGAGTAATTACTGTAGAAGATGGTTCTGGACTCACAAACGAATTGGATGTTGTAGAAGGAATGCAATTTGATCGTGGTTATTTGTCACCATACTTTATAAATAATAATGATAGACAAATTGCATTACTTGAAGAGCCTTATGTATTGCTTCATGATAAAAAAATATCAAATATCAAAGATTTACTTCCAACACTAGAACAAGTAGCTAAAGCAAGCAAACCTTTACTTATTATTGCTGAAGAAATTGAAGGTGAAGCCTTAGCTACACTGGTTGTGAATAATATAAGAGGGATTATTAAAGCGGTAGCAGTAAAAGCACCTGGTTTTGGAGACAGAAGAAAAGCAATGTTAGAAGATATTGCTATCTTAACAGGTGCAACTGTAATATCTGATGAAGTAGGACTTTCACTTGAAAATATTAAACTTGAAGATCTTGGCCAAGCAAAAAAAATTGAAGTTGGAAAAGAAAATACTATTATTATTGATGGTATTGGAAAACAAGACGCAATTAAATCAAGAATTGGGCAAATTAAAGCTCAAATAGAAGAATCAACAAGTGACTACGATAAAGAAAAACTTCAGGAACGAGTAGCAAAACTTGCAGGTGGTGTAGCGGTAATTAAGGTTGGCGCCACAACGGAAATTGAAATGAAAGAAAAAAAAGCACGGGTTGAAGACGCGCTTCATTCAACAAGAGCAGCAGTAGAAGAAGGGATTGTTGCAGGTGGAGGTGTAGCCCTTATTAGAGCCTTGGATGCAATTTCAAAAACAAAAGGTGATAATTCTGATCAAAACGCAGGTATTCAAATTGTACTTCGTGCAGTTGAAGATCCATTACGTCAGATTGTTTCAAATGCAGGAATTGAGCCATCTGTTGTCGTGAATAAAGTAGTTGATGGCAAAGGTAATTTTGGTTTTAATGCGGCAAATGAAACTTATGGGGATATGGTTGAGATGGGTGTACTAGATCCTACTAAGGTTACACGTTCAGCTCTTCAAAATGCGGCATCTGTTGCAGGATTAATGTTAACCACTGAAAGTATGATAGCTGATCTACCAAAAGAAGATGGTCCGGCACCAGCTGGTGCCCCTGATATGGGTGGTATGGGTGGTATGGGTGGTATGGGTGGTATGCCTGGAATGATGTAATATAATTTTATGCATGAAAAAAGGTCTCTTCAGAGGCCTTTTTTTATAGCTGTTAAAAAATATTTGCTGTAGCATTAGAACTCATGAATTCACCTGAATTACAAAATAAATTATTAAAAAACCTTAATGAAGAACAAATTAGAGCAATCACTTTAGAAAATGAGTCGGCTTTAATTTTAGCTGGTGCTGGAAGCGGAAAAACAAGGGTATTAACTTCAAGAATTGCTTGGCTTATTCATAATCAATTAACAAACCCAACCGGGTTATTAGCTGTTACTTTTACAAATAAAGCAGCAAAAGAAATGTTAATGAGAGTTACTAATCAACTTCCTATTCATACCAGAGGTATGTGGGTAGGAACTTTCCATGGATTATGTAATCGTATGTTGAGAATTCACCATAGAGAGGTAAACCTTCCCGAAGGTTTTCAAATTCTAGATAGTTCGGATCAGCTATCAGCAATTAAAAAACTTACAAGAATAATGAATATTGATACTGATAATTTTCCTCCAAAAGAAATTCAGTACTTTATTAATAGTAATAAAGATGAAGGAATCAGATCAAAAAATGCCAAAACGTATGATGCTCATACAAAAAAAATTAATGAAATATATAGTGAATATGAAAAACAATGCTTAAGAGAGGGTGTTGTTGATTTTCCTGAACTTCTTTTATGCTGTTTTGAACTATTAGAAAAAAATTCTAATCTAAGGCAGCATTATCAAGACAGATTCAAACATATTTTAATTGATGAATTTCAAGATACTAGCTTACTTCAATATAAGTGGCTTAAATTATTAGCAGGTAACAATAATTATATTTTTGCTGTAGGTGATGATGATCAGTCTATATATGCATTTAGAGGTGCTCGAGTGGGAAATATGCAAGATCTTGAAAAAGATTTCAAAATAAAAAAAGTAATTAAATTAGAACAAAATTATCGCTCAACCAATAATATCTTGAATGCTGCAAATTCTATAATAGAAAAAAACACCGTGAGGCTTGGAAAAAATCTTTGGGCTGCATCTGGTGAAGGAGAACTAATTCAACAATATATTGGCTTAAGTGATTTTGATGAAGCCAACTTTATTCTAGATGAAGTTAAAACGCTTCACAGGGAAGGCTTAGATTATAAAAAAATTGCAATCTTGTATAGAAGCAATGCTCAATCACGCGTTCTTGAACACACCATAGTTTCTAACAATATTCCTTATAGAGTGTATGGAGGATTAAGATTCTTTGAAAGAGCTGAAATTAAAAATGCCTTAGCTTATTTAAGATTGATATCAAACAAATCTGATGATAATGCGTTTTTAAGAATAGTTAATTTTCCAACTAGGGGTATAGGGGCAAGAACAATCGAACAATTACAGGATGTTGCAAAAAAAAATAATTATTCTTTGTGGGATGCGGCAAAAGAAAATGAATCACAAAATGAAAACTTAAAAAAAGGTATTCCTTTTTTTGTAAAACTAATCAAAAGTATAGAAGATGAAATTCAAGGCTGTTCGATTGCACAATCAATAGAAATACTTGTAGCAAGATCGGGGCTAAAAGACCATTATCTAAAAGATAAAGATGGAATTGATAGAATATCAAATTTAGAAGAATTAGTATCAGCAGCCGTTACATTCATAGAAACAACTGAAATTGAAAATGAAGCATTAAATTTAGTTGAGTTTTTAAATTATACCTCCCTAGAAAGTGGTGAGCTTCAAGCCTCAGCGACGGATGATGCTTTACAATTAATGACTATCCATTCCTCAAAAGGATTAGAATTTGAAGTCGTCTTTATTTCAGGACTCGAAGATGGATTATGCCCACACGAACAAAGTTTATCTGAAGATGGTCTAGAAGAAGAAAGAAGATTGATGTATGTTGCGGTTACAAGAGCCAAAACTAAACTGTATCTTACCTTAGCTCAATCTCGCATGTTACATGGGCAAACTAGATATAATATTCCTTCAAGGTTTTTAACTGAGATTCCAGATCAATTAATCAAAAAACTTAATTCTATGAATCAAGTGGATATTCTTTCTAATCCAATCCAAACAGATTTTACAAGCTCAAAACAAGAAATTGAAATTGGTTCAACAGTTCTCCATCCAAAATTTGGACAAGGAATTGTTACCTCTTATGAAGGAAGTGAAGATGATCTCCGCATTCAAATCCGATTCAAAGAACATGGGGTCAAATGGTTGGCAATGGAATTTGCTAAACTCACTACGATTTAATTTTTAATGATTCAAAAATATCTTTGTAAGTGATGTACTGATATATAAATAATATTGAAATATATGCTGTAAGTAGAATTAATAAAAATAAACTCGAAAAAAATGAAATTAGATTTTGACCTAAAAAAGATAAAGTGGAAAAGAAAAAGGTTATAAAAATTATAGTAATGACAAAGCCAACAGATAAAGAAATAAAACCTAATAAGAGTGGAATTGAAAACATTAACGTTCCAGCCAAACTTGATTTAACTGCTTTTAAGAATCCATAATTGTTATAAGAAACGAGCAAAGGCGAAAACCACGTAGCCATAAAAAATGGTATTGAAATTAAAAAAATCTTTATAACAACTGGTAGAAATTTTTCAGTGAGATCATCGTAAGTTTTTATATCTGCACTGATTCCACCCCCTGCATGCACCAAAAAAGAAACTAGAGACGCGTAAATAAAACAAAACCCTCCTATAGTCAAAAGAGGTTTAAATTTTACTTTTAATAAATTAATAATATATTGAAGATTAAAATTACTTTTCTCATCAAGTTGTTTATAAAAATGAATATAAATTACGACTATAAATGGCCAGAGAAAAATCGTTATTGGAGATAAAAATTTTAACCCAGGCAATATTGGCATAAATAAAAAAATGGTCAAATACAACATTCCCAAAAATAAAGATTGTCTTATTGTCTGTCTAAATAGATTTAAACAGGTCGATACCCAATTTTTTACTTTAATTAGCATAATTTTCCATTGTTTGACGATCAAGTAAAATATTTTTAAAATGATTTGGATCTTTTATAGAAGTTATTTCTCCTTCTTTTGCATTGTGAAAATCCTCCAATCTAGATAACCAAAACCTAAGTGCCGCCATTCTTAAAGCATTATTCAAATAATCGTATTCATTATTTAAAAGTTTTCTGATTGATTCATATCCTTTTAAAAATTCTATATACATTAATTTATTAATTTTCCCATCTTTGACTATACACCAGTCATTTATTGCAATTGCTATATCATAAATAAATTTATCATTACAAGCGAAATAAAAGTCAATAAAACCAGAAACCTTGTCGTCTAAAAAAAGGACATTGTCTTGAAAAAGATCACCATGAATAATACCTTCTGGTAGTTCTGTTTTAATTAATTTTGTTTGGTAATTGATTTCTAATTCAATTAGTTTTTTATCCTCTAAAGAAAGAAATTTTGTGAGATTTAAATATATTTTTGACATCCAATTTATGCCTCTTGGATTGTTATTTTTTTTTGAGAAATTTTTTGCAGCTAAATGTAATTTAGCTAGAGATTCGCCCACTAGATAACAGGTTTTAGCATCTATAATATTTTTTTCTTTACCCTCTAAAAAAGAAACCATTAATGCCGGTTTATCTTTTAAAACACTTAAAGCTTCTCCATCACTGCCAATAATTGGCAAAGGGCATAAAAAATTTTGTTTGGTCAAATAAGTCATTAAATCTACATAAAAAGGAAGTTCATTAATTTTGTTTTGTTCAAAAATGGTTAAGATATATTTTGTATTTGACATATGAATTAAATAATTGGAATTAGTAACGCCAGAAGATATACCCTTAAAATCAATGAAATCTTTTAAGTTAAATCTTTTAATCCAATTATTTAATTCTTTAGAAGTGATTGATGTATAGACAGCCATAAATTAAAAAAGGGGGTTACCCCCCTTTTTTTCTTGAAAAATTATTAAAATTCAAATGCTACCCATTGAGGCACAATTAAAGGTTCCTCAATATCATGCCATGTTATCCAAGTCCCACCTAGAGTTTCTTTGTAGAGGTAATAAGGAGGTGCGCCATCAGGGGTTATCTTTATCATATAAAGTCTCCCATTCATCCGATATTCCTCAATTGTACTTTCGCCTTCCTTAGTAATTATAACGTCTGGTTCATCCATATAATCAGACTCATATGTGCTTGAAGTAGGAGTTATTTCATCTAAAATTTGAGTTTTCTCTGCAAAAGAGGTATTCCAAATCATTAATGAATAGGCTAATAATGACCACTTTAAGTATTTAGTAATTTTATATTTATAATCCATAACCTTGATTCTATCAAAATCTGACATAATCACAAAAGGAAGTAGATGTTAAAATAAAAAAATCAACTAACTCAAGCACTAGCTTATTTTAATAAAATGAATTAAGTAATCAATATTATGAAAACATTATTACTAGTTGACGGTTCATCATATCTATACAGAGCATTCCATGCGCTGCCAGATTTAAAGAATAAAGATAATCATCCTACTGGAGTAATTTATGGAGTTTTGAATATGCTTCGCTTAACTCACTCACAATTTCCTTCAGATTATAGTGTTTGCATATTTGATGCAAAAGGAAAAACTTTTAGGAATGATATATATAAAAATTACAAAGCTAACCGTCCTAAAATGCCTCAAGAATTAGCAATTCAGATTGAGCCGCTTAAAAAAGCAATATCTGCAATGGGCTGGCCTATGCTAATAAAAGATGCTGTAGAGGCTGATGATGTTATTGGAACATTGTCTAAGCAAGCCAATGATAAAAAAATTAAAGTTATTATTTCTACAGGAGACAAAGACCTTGCTCAACTTGTTAATAAAGATACTACATTAATCAATACGATGACTAATGAAAAACTTGACATTACTGGAGTAAAAAATAAATTTGGTATCCCCCCTTCCTCAATCATAGATTATTTAACAATAATTGGTGACAAAGCTGACAATATTCCGGGTGTAGAAAAGGTGGGGCCTAAAACTGCATTAAAATGGCTCGAAGAATATAAAACACTCGAAAAAATTGTTAAAAATTCTAATCATTTAAGTGGTGTTGTAGGAGAAAATCTCAGAAAAGCTATTGATTGGCTTCCAACTGCAAAAGATTTAATTACTATTAGATGTGATTTAGATATTAAAGTTGATTGGCAACAATTTATAAAAAAAGATGCTGACAAAAAAGTTTTAAAAGAAATCTATGAAGAATTTAATTTTTCAAGATGGCTCCAAGATCTTAAGAAAAATGAAAACAATGAAAATAATGAAAATAATATTAATAATATCGAATCTGCTATTAAGAATAATACCTTTGTTAACAAAAAATCTTACATCACCATCAACGATGAGAAAGTTTTAGATCAGTGGATTAAAGAGATTAAATCAAAAAAATTATTTGCAATTGATACTGAAACAGATTCGTTAAATGTTATGTTAGCAAATCTAGTTGGTATTTCAATTTCATTAAAGCCAGGGTATGCGGCTTATATTCCTTTAAAACACCCAGCTTCTGATAATTATAAACAGTTAGATATAGACTTAGTAATTCAAAAAATGAAACCTATTTTAGAAGATTATAATATTATTAAGATTGGTCAAAATATAAAATTTGATGCGCATATTTTTCTTAATTATGGAATCAATCTTCAAGGCATAGAAGAAGATACTATGCTAATGAGTTATATTTTGGAAAGTCATCAAAGTCATGGTATGGATAAATTAAGTAAAAAACACCTAGGACATGATTGTATTAGTTACGAATCTATTGTTGGCAAAGGGGTTAAACAAATCACCTTCGATCAAGTTTATATTGAGGATGCTGCACCTTATGCGGCAGAAGACGCTGATGTTACTTTTCAACTTTTTCAATATTTAAATAAACTTTTAAATGACAATAATAAACTTTTAAAAGTATACAAAGAAATTGAGATTCCATCTATGAAAGCCCTTATTAAAGTTGAAAGAAATGGAGTACTTATTGATTCAAAGATTTTACAAAAACAAAGTCATGAGATAGGTGAAAAATTAATCAACTTAGAAAAAGAAGCTTTTATTCTTGCAGATCAGCCTTTTAATTTATCATCACCTAAACAGCTCCAAGAAATACTTTTTGATAAATTAGAAATTAAGCCTATTAAAAAAACACCGACTGGTAAACCTTCTACTAGTGAAGAAGTTCTGCAAATTCTTGCTCAAGACTATCCATTACCTAAATTAATTTTAGAACACCGTAGCCTTTCAAAACTTAAAACTACTTATACTGATAAATTACCAAAAATGATTAATCAAAATACTGGGAGAGTTCATACCAGTTATAACCAGGCAGTTGCAATAACAGGAAGATTAGCAAGTTCTGACCCAAATCTTCAAAATATTCCCATAAGAACTGTAGATGGAAGAAAAGTAAGAGAAGCATTTATTGCTCCAAAAGGATCAAAAATTCTTTCTGCAGATTATTCTCAAATTGAATTAAGAATAATGGCACATTTATCAAAGGATAAACGTTTAATCCAAGCATTTAAAAACAATGAGGATATTCATAGAATAACTGCTGCAGAAATATTTAATACGCCTATAGATGATATTACAAACGAACAAAGAAGGTATGCGAAAGTTATTAACTTTGGACTAATATACGGAATGGGTCCATTTAGCCTTGCAAAAAATCTTAACATTGAAAGAAGCGCTGCTCAAAACTACATTGAGAGTTATTTTACACAATACCCCTCCGTAAAAAAATATATGGAAGATGCAAAACAAGTTGCTAGAGAAAAAGGATTTGTTGAAACTCATTTTGGGAGAAGGTTATGGCTTCCTGAAATTAATGGTGCCAATGGAATTGCAAAGGCTGCAGCAGAAAGAGCTGCAATTAATGGGCCGATGCAAGGTACAGCAGCAGATTTAATTAAATTAGCAATGATAGACGTTCAAACTTGGATTGATAAAGAATCTAATGTTAAAGGAAAGATGATTATGCAAGTACATGATGAGCTTGTTTTTGAAGTGCCTGATAATGAAGTTGAAATTTTTAAAAAAATAATACCGAGCTTAATGGAAAAAGTAGCTTCTTTATCCGTACCATTAATCGTTGATATTGGTGAGGGACCTAATTGGGAGCAGGCTCATTAATATTGCAAAACAAATAGTCGAGACCGATATAATTCAAAAAGAAATTCATGCTGTGATTATAGGTGATGAAATCTTATCGGGAAAAAGACAAGATAAACATCTTGCATATTTAATTAAAACATTAAAAGGCTATGGTCTTAATATTTCAAGAGCAGATTATATTCCTGACGATCCAGATACCATCAAAAAAACTATTGAGAGTAAAATTGGAGAAATTGTTTTTTGTTTTGGGGGAATCGGGGCAACACCAGATGATCATACGAGAAAAGCTGCTTCACTTGCACATAAAAAACCCTTAGAACAACATGGACAAGCAAAAATTCTCATTGAAAAGCAATTTGGTGATGAGGCCTACCCAAAAAGAATTCTGATGGCAGAACTTCCCAAGTCTGCTCAAATTATTCCAAACACAATTAATAATGTCCCAGGATTCTTTATTGACCATCATTATTTTATGCCAGGATTTCCAGAAATGGCTTGGCCAATGATAGATTGGGTAATTAAAAATCAATATGATTTTTTAATAAATTTAAAGAATATAGAGGACCAATCAATTTGGCTAGATGATATTAGTGAAAGTAAATTAATTGACACAATGCAAAAAATTCAAAAAGAACATAACTACATCAAAATATATAGTCTCCCTAAATTAAGGCCGAAAAAAACACTAGAACTTGGAATAAAAGGACACTCCAAATCTGTTAATAAAGCAATGAAAGATCTCAAGAAAAATTTAAAAAAACTAAAATATGATTGGCGAGAAAATTAAACTTTGATTATCGCCTAATTGATTATAAAATAGGCACTCATTTATCATTAAAATTTTTAGAATATGCAAATAGGTTCCCACAAACTTAAGAATAATATTATATTAGCCCCAATGGCTGGTGTGACTGATCGACCATTCCGCATGTTATGTAAACATTATGGTGCTGGTATGGCTGTAAGTGAAATGGTTACTTCAAATTCACTTCTTTATGGTAGTGAGAAAACCCTTTTAAGAGCAAACCATGAGGGGGAAGTTTCACCCATTTCTGTTCAAATTGCAGGAGCTGACCCAAAAATGATGGCAGAAGCTGCAAAATTTAACATGAATAAAGGCGCTCAAATTATTGATATCAATATGGGGTGTCCTGCAAAAAAAATATGCAATGTTATGGCAGGTTCAGCACTTCTTCAAAAAGAAAAATTAGTTGAGAAAATAATTAAAGCAGTAGTTGAATCAGTTAATATTCCCGTAACTCTTAAAATTAGAACAGGGTGGGATAAAGATAATAAAAATGCTTCTCGTATAGGCAAAATAGCAGAAGATTCTGGTATACAAGCATTATCTATGCATGGAAGAACAAGGGCTTGTTTATACAAGGGTGATGCAGAATATGACACTATTGCCGAAGTCAAACAAAAAATTAGTATTCCAGTTATAGCAAATGGGGATATTACATCTCCAGAAAAAGCAAAATTTGTTCTAGACTACACTAATGCAGATGGAATAATGATAGGTCGGGCTGCTCAAGGAAGACCATGGATATTTAGGGAAATTGATCATTTTTTAAAAACAGGTGAGCATATGCAAAGACCGACGATTTTAGAAATAGAAAAAACAACACTTCAACATGTAAATGATCTTTATAATTTTTATGGGGTGGAAAGAGGACATAGAATTGCAAGAAAACATATTTCTTGGTACACCAAGGGTTTAAAAAATTCTGCTGAATTCAGACATAAAATGAATCAAATCGAAAGTGATACTCAGCAAATAGAATATATTAAACAATATTTTAATGAATTACGAAAATTTGATAAATATATTACCTATGAAGAATTAGAAAAAAAACATGAGCTTGTTGCCTAATGAGTAAACCCAATTTACCTGATAATATTGATATTCTTTTAGATAAATATTTTAAAGATTTATCTGGCGAAAAACCAAACGGAGTCTACGATATGGTTATCCACTGTGTAGAGAAACCGCTTCTACTTTACATTATGAATCTTGCAGAAGGAAATCAAAGTAAAGCTGCTGCTATTTTGGGACTCAATAGAAATACACTCAGAAAAAAACTTCAATTACATAAAATAGAAACATAAAATGATAAAAATAAAAAGAGCCTTAATTAGCGTTTCTGATAAAACAAATATTATAGAATTAGCTAAAGTGCTTGAGAATTTAAATATTGAGATTATTTCAACAGGAGGGACTGCATCTCTTTTAAAAAAAAATAATATTAAAGTAATTGATGTTAGTAATTACACCGAATTTCCAGAAATGCTTGATGGACGGGTCAAAACTTTACATCCACGAATCCATGGAGGTATCTTAGCCCAAAAAGATAATCCAAAACATATAAATACTCTTAAAAAAAATAATATACCTGAGATTGATCTTGTTGTTGTAAATTTGTACCCTTTCGAAAAAACAATTGCTGATCCTAAATGTACTATGGAATTAGCAATAGAGAATATTGATATTGGCGGTCCAACTATGGTAAGGGCTGCAGCAAAAAACTATAAAAGTGTTGCTGTATTAACTAGTCCAAAAGAATATGATAATTTTGCAAATCAATTAATTAAGCTAAAAGGTAATCTTAAAGAGCAATACAGATTTAAGCTTGCACAAGAAGCTTTTGCTCATACAGCTAATTACGATCAGACTATAAGTAATTACCTTTCTCCTAATAATCAAAAGGATAAGTTTCCTAAAATATTGAAGCAACATATGGATAAAAAAATGGATTTACGCTACGGAGAAAACCCTCATCAAGAAGCGGCTTTTTATATTGACCCAAAAAAACAAGAAAGTACTCTTGCAAATTTTAAACAGATTCAAGGCAAGGAATTATCTTTTAATAACTTAAATGATTCGGATTCAGCATGGGAATGCGTTAAATCATTCTCAGAACCATCTTGTGTGATTGTAAAACATGCAAATCCCTGCGGCGTATGCTCTTCTGCAACAATAAAAGATGCTTATGAGGGTGCTTTTTCAACTGATCCTACCTCTGCATTTGGAGGCATTATTGCAATTAATAAAGAAATGGATGAAGAAACAGCAAAATTAATCATGAAACAATTTGTTGAAGTAATAATTGCACCCAGTTATTCAGATAAAGCATTAAATATTTTTCAATCTAAAGAAAATATAAGATTACTGCAAATCAAAATTGATTTTTTACAAAACCAATTAGATTTTAAAAAAATTAGTGGAGGATGGTTAGTTCAGACAAGTGATATTGATAAATTTGATATAAGTCAATGTAAAATTGTAACTAAGCTGAAACCTAATGCTGAACAGTTAGATGATTTAAATTTTTCTTGGCAAGTGGCAAAGTATGTTAAATCAAATGCGATTGTTTTTTGTAAGAATAAAAAAACGCTTGGGGTTGGCGCTGGTCAGATGAGTAGAGTCGATAGCACCCGAATTGCTGCAATAAAAGCTGAAAATGCAAATATAAATTTGTCAAATAGCGTAGTAGCCTCAGATGCATTTTTTCCATTTCGAGATGGTATCGATGTTCTAGCAAGTTTTGGAGCTAAATGTATAATTCAACCCGGTGGAAGTTTAAAGGATGAGGATGTTATTAAAGCAGCTGATGAACTTGGTTTAATAATGCTTTTTACCGGTATAAGACATTTTAAACATTAATATATGAAAGCCTTAATAATTGGTAACGGAGGTCGTGAACATGCACTTGCATGGAAGATAGAACAAAGTTCACTTGTGGATAAAATTTTTGTTGCTCCAGGAAATGGTGGCACTGCTTTAGAAAATAAAATTGAAAATGTTGACATTAATATTAATGATCATAACCAATTAATTTCATTTGCAAAAAAAGAAGAAATAGATTTAACAATTATCGGTCCAGAAGTGCCTCTTTCAAAAGGTATTGTAGATATATTTTTAGAAAATAAGCTAAAAGTCTTCGGTCCAAAAATGGAAGCAGCTCAACTTGAAAGCTCAAAAGATTTCGCAAAGTCTTTTATGGAAAGACATAATATTCCAACAGCCAAATATAAAACATTTACAAATAGTAAAGATGCAAAAACTTATATTGAAGAAAAAGGTACCCCAATTGTAATTAAAGCAGATGGATTAGCCGCTGGAAAAGGAGTAGTGGTTGCAATGTCAATGAAAGAAGCATTATCTTCTGTAGACTCAATGCTCGAAGATAATTTATACGGTGAAGCGGGAGCAAGAGTTGTTATCGAGGAATATTTATGTGGAGAAGAAGTAAGTTTTATTGTTATATGTGATGGTAGTTCTATACTTCCTCTAGCATCAAGTCAGGACCATAAAAGACTATTAGATTCAGATTTAGGTCCTAATACAGGCGGGATGGGTGCTTATTCACCTGCTCCAATTGTTACGCCAGAATTACATAAAAGAATTATGAATGAAATTATCGAGCCAACTATTAATGGAATGAAAAAGGATGGTATTGAATTTACAGGTTTTTTATATGCTGGCTTGATGATAGATAAAGATAATAATATAAAAACACTTGAGTTTAATTGCAGAATGGGTGACCCAGAAACGCAACCTATTCTTTTTAGACTGAAAAGTGATTTATTTGAAATACTTTTAGCTGCTACAAATAAAAATATTAAAAATCATAATACTAAATGGGATAACGATTCAGCAATAACTGTTGTATGTGCCTCAGAAAATTACCCCGATCAGCCTAAAATTAATGATGAAATACTTATACCAAACCACAGTAATCATTCATATATTTTTCATGCTGGTACAACTCTTAAAAATGAGAAAATTTATACGGCCGGTGGTCGAGTTCTTGGTGTTACGTCAAAAGGAAGCTCATTAAAAATAGCTCAAGAAAGGGTCTATGATTTGGTAAATGATATTGAATTTGAAGGTATGCAATATAGAACAGATATTGGTCAAAAAGCAACAAAATCTAATTTGTGAAAAATCATAGATTAAATCGTTTTATTCGCAAAGGTGGGATTGTAGCCTACCCTACCGAATCATGTTTTGGACTGGGTTGTGATCCTAAAAATAGAAATGCAATTAATAAAATTATTAGAATTAAAAAAAGATCTAGGAATAAGAATTTTATCCTTGTTGGATCCTCAATAAAACAATTTAATTTCTTTATAAAGCCAATAAATAAAATATCAAAAAAAAATTTATTCCTAAAATGGCCTGGTCCTCACACGTGGCTTTTAAATACAAATAATCAATGTCCTAGTTGGCTAAAAAATAATAATAAAATAGCATTAAGGATTTCATCCTTTCATAATTGTCATGAGTTGACGAAATCTATTGATATGGCAATTACATCAACCAGTCTTAATCTAAGTGGGAAAATTTCATTGAAAAATTTTAGAGATGTTTGTAGATTTCTACCTAATCAAGTTAAACTAATCCCTGGAAAAATAGGTAAAAATAAAAATCCTTCAACAATTCAAGACTTAGAAACTAAAAAAATTATTAGGGCATAATGAATAAAGATATTGATAAAAATTCTGTTAAAGATTTCCTATCTAATCTTCAAACAAAAATTATAGAAGCCATTCAAATAGTAGATGGTAAGAATTTTTTGATAGATTCATGGCAAAGAACAGAAGGGGGTGGAGGAACAACTGCAATTTTAGAAAATGGTAATGTTTTTGAAAGAGCTGGTATTGGATTTTCCTTTGTAACTGGTAATAAGCTTCCAAAAACAGCTTCTGATGTTCATCCTGAAATAAGAAATAGAAAGTGGGAAGCAATGGGTGTTTCATTAGTATTTCACCCACATAACCCTTTTATTCCAACTGTTCATATGAATGTGAGATTTTTTATAGCATCTAGAAATGGTGAATCAGATATATGGTGGTTTGGGGGTGGAATGGATCTTACACCATATTATGGATTTAAAGAAGATGTCATCCACTTTCATCAAACAATTAAAAATTCATTGGACACTTTCGATGATAATTTATACCCGAAATTTAAACAAAATTGTGACGAATATTTTTTACTAAAACATAGAAATGAACCAAGAGGAGTGGGAGGCATTTTCTTCGATGATTTTAATGAAAAAAGTTTTGATCATTGTTTTCAAATAACTAAATCCGTTGGAAATAATCTAACCAAAGCATACCTACCAATTATTCAGAAAAGAAAAGAAAAGAAATTTACAAAAAAAGAAAAAGATTTTCAACTTTACAGAAGAAGTCGCTATGTTGAATTCAATTTACTTCAAGATCGTGGAACCTTATTTGGTATTCAATCAAAAGGCAGGGTAGAATCTATATTAATGTCAATGCCTCCTCTAGTAAAATGGACTTATGATTGGAAACCAAAAAAAGGAAGTGCTGAAGAAAAATTATATACTGACTTTCTTATAAAAAAGAATTGGATCTAAATAATAAAAATTATGTTAAAAAAACTTTTAAGAAAAAAAAATATTACTCACAAATCAGGTGGGGAGTTAAATCGTTGTTTAAATGCTTTTGATTTAACTCTGCTAGGTATTGGTTGCATAATTGGTACTGGAATTTTTGTTCTTACAGGTATAGCTGCTGCCAATCAAGCAGGTCCTGCAGTAATTTTATCCTTCTTAGCTTCTGGTTTTGCCTGTGCATTTGCTGCACTATCTTACGCTGAACTATCTTCATCCGTCGGAGGTTGTGGAAGTGCATATGGTTATTCTTATGTTGCCTTTGGTGAGTTTGTAGCGTGGATTGTTGGCTGGATTCTATTAATGGAATATGGGATGTCAATTGCAGCTGTTGCAAATGGCTGGTCAGGTTATTTTAATAATGCACTTGTTGCAATGGGTATTGGATTACCTGAATACCTTACAAAGCCACCAAGCCATGGAGGAATTATAAATCTTCCAGCTTCATTAATTATTTTACTGATTATGACATTACTTATTATAGGAATAAAAGAAAGTGCTAGTTTCAATAAAATTATGGTGATAGTAAAAGTTTCAGCGATTTTCATCTTCATTGCACTTGCAACCTTCAATGTAAACCCAGAAAATTGGAGTCCATTTATGCCGTATGGATGGTTTGAAACATTACCAGATGGAAAAACTGTTGGAGTTTTAGCTGGTGCTTCGATTGTATTTTTTGCTTATGTAGGCTTTGACGCAGTTTCTACTGCCGCTGAGGAAGCGATTAATCCTCAAAAAGATTTACCAAAAGGAATAATCAATTCTTTAATTTTTTGCACGATTATTTATATTATCGTAGCTGCTCTTTTAACTGGAGTTGTCCCATATCAAGAGCTTAATGTGTCTTCTCCTGTTGCATTTGCATTATCCAAAATTGGTTTTCCTTGGGCTTCTGCTTTAGTTTCTACTGGGGTTATTGCAGGACTTGCTACGGTGATGCTGGTTTTATATTATGCACTTACAAGAGTAATTTTTGCAATGAGTAGGGATGGATTGCTTCCAATAACTTTAAGCTCAGTAAATAAAAAAACACAAACTCCAATTAAAACTATACTTATCTGTGGCATATTTATTTCAACAGTAGCAGGCTTTACATCTTTAGGGACTTTAGCTGAAATAGTTAATATTGGAACATTGTCAGCATTTGTAATTGTTTGTTTAGGAGTAATATTTTTAAGAAACAAAAGCGACCAAGCTCAAGATACTTTCAAGAATAAATGGCATCCTGTTATTCCAATATTAGGTATTATTTCTTGTAGTTTGTTAATGATATTTTTACCTATGCAAACTTGGATAAGGTTTTTTATCTGGATCTTAATGGGTATTAGCATATATTTTATATATTCATATCGTCACAGTAAATTAAACTAAAATTTTACTTTAACAATTAACAATCAAAATAACTCAAAAGTTCTTTTGCTGAATAAATAGGTGGTAAACATGCATGATTAATACATAAATATGCTACACCTCCTTTCTTATATGGTCTATTTTTTGATAATAAGTCTATCTGTTTCCCTTCAAATAAAAAAATTACAATAGCCTTATTTCTTATTTTCTTATGAGCAACATCCTTCCACTTTTCAATTTCTTTTTTTGTACCCCTAATAAAGATAGTACTTTTCTTTCCTAAATAAAATGAATAAGCTCTTAAAAGAGAAGGATATGAATGAGGGTTATTTTCAACCCTACTATTCCAATTAAGCATTGCTTTTTCAGCAGAGTCCAAAAAGGTTAAATTAGAAGTTATTTCAGATAATTTTTGTAAAGCAAGGCAAGCTAAACCATTCCCTGATGGAATTGCATTATCTTCAGCAATTTTTTGTCTATCAAATAATTTTTCATGGCTATGCTCTGTAAAATAATAAGCTCCTTCTTCAGATTGAAAATTTTCTTTTAAAATATTGCCTAATTCTATTGCAAAAAATAAATCTTTTTCTCTATATTTAATCTCAATAGAATGAATTAATGCATCTAATAAAAAAGCATAGTCATCAAGATATGCATTTAACATTGGTTTTCCATCAATATAAATTAATTTAAGTTTATTGTTCTCATATAAATTTTCATAAATAAAATCTATACCTTTTTGAGCTAATTCAATCCAATCTGGCTCATTAAAAATATCACCAGCTACAAGTAAACTTTTTAAAAGGATTGAGTTCCAAGAAGTAATAATTTTTTTATCTAGTCCAGGTTTAATCCTAGATTGTCTTATCTTATTTAACTTTTTCTTTATTTCATTACATTTACCAATCCCATCAAATTCTTTGAGATTTAAATGCCATAATTTGCCCTCAAAATTTGGTTTACCTTCTAATTCAAACCACTGAGAAAGTTCAGAAAATTCTTCAGATGTTAATTCTTTTTTTAGCTCTTCCAAACTCCAATTATAATAAGCTCCCTCCTCTAAAATATCTGAATTATTTATAGAATCTGCATCTAATGATGAATAAAATCCTCCCTCTTTAGATTTCATTTGTCCTATTAACCAATTGATAGTTAGGTTTATTGAATCCTTAATTTTTTTATCTTGGTTATTTTGATAATAATACGAATATAATTCTACTAATTGACCAGTGTTATATAGCATTTTTTCATAGTGAGGGATTGTCCAATCGGCATCAACACAATATCGATAAAAACCTCCTTCAATATGATCAAATAAACCTTTGTGCAGAATTTTTTCTAAACTTAATTTGACAATCTTATTAGTTATAGGTGTTTGTTGTTCCACTAAAAATCTAAGCAGTGGCTCATTTGGAAACTTTGGTGAGCTTCCAAATCCACCATTTATTTCATCAAAACTTGTAGACATACTTAAAATTGCATCATCAATTATTTTTTTACTAATTGTTATTGATTCGACCTTTAAAGGCTCCATCGATTTAATTATTTCTTTTAATTTTTTTGTTTGGTTTATAAGTAAATCTTTTTCATCTTTATAAAGTTGAGAGAGTCTTTTAATTAATTCAGGTAACCCAGGTAAGTTATATTTTGAAATTTTTGGAAAATAAGTTCCTATATAGTATGGCTCTTGTTCTGGAGTTAGAAATACACTTAAAGGCCAGCCGCCAGGTCGCCTAGAAAAAATAAAATGAGCTGTTTGATAAATTTGATCTATATCAGGACGTTCTTCTTTATCTACTTTAATATTAATAAAATTTTCGTTCATCAATTTCGCTACATCTTCATCTTCAAAGCATTCATGAGCCATTACATGACACCAATGACAAGCTGAATAGCCAATTGATAAAAAGATTGGCTTATTTTCTTTTTTTGCTAAATCAAATGCATCTTGACTCCAGGGAAGCCAGTTAACTGGATTCTCTTTATGTTGATTTAAATAAAGACTAGATTCATTTGCAAGTTGATTAGCCATTAATACTCTTGAACTGAATATTCTGTGGCAATGCTATGAGATAATTTTGGATATATAACAACACTATTTTCTAAAAGATTTGCTGTCTCTAAACAAACCATTCTTCGCCATTCATCTTTTTCACCCATATCTCCCATTGCAAAGGCCTTTTTCTGCCAGGGTGTCCATACAACTGTTGAATTACTATTTGATTTTTTTACCGTTATGACACGATTAAACATTTCATCTTCAATATAACAATCATTACTAGT
>JBELCI010000010.1:0-41721 GCA_042094875.1 OM43 beta proteobacterium | reverse complement strand
TTTTTCAAATTCGTCATGAAGTCGGGGGTATTCATCACCATCACTACTTAATTCAATCGCCCCCTCTTGGCCATCTGGTCCAGAATCTTTTGGGATAGCAAGATAAACCGCCCCACTAATCCATCCATCTTCGTGAATATGGGAAGTTAAATGTCCTCCTGATTGCATCCTTACATACCATGCACTGCTAAAAAGAATATTTTTTGGAAATGACTTAATAAATTCGTTTTCTTCATTTTTATATCTTAAAAAATATTTCTTGATTATTTTCTTTAAAGCCTCTGCTAACTTTTTAAAAGAGACTTCTTCTCTCTTAAATAAATTACCAGAAGATTGAACACCAGCTGTTAATCTAGATTGTTTTCTTTGTCCAATATCAGCATTATCAATGTCATTTATCAAATCTTTTACAAGTTGCTGATTATTTTTTACTAATTCTTGAATTTGTTCATGACATACAAAATCTAATGGTGAAGGACAAAAATTATAAAGATCTTCTATTTTAAAATTCTGAGCATAGTGAGCTGAGAGCGTAGCCAAAAAAGGAGAGCGATTTTTTTTTGTAATTAAACCTTCTAATTTCTCTTTAAATTGATCAAATTCCTTAAGCTTGTACAAACAATATAGAATTCTCTCATCCGAATCTCCGATTTGAGCGGACTCAAAATATTTTATTGCCTCTATAAAAGCTTTATTATCATATAAGAAAATGCCTAATTGATAATTTGACTTTGCATGAGATGAATCAACTTCAACAGCCATTCTCAAAAAACGATTAGCCTCTTGAATATTACCATCATGCCATAAAGCGTCTCCCAAATCAGAGTAAAATTCAGCTTCAGCTGGACCAATTTGAATTGCTTTTTTATAATGTTTTATAGATAAAGATAAATTGCCTAAATTCCTATAAGCTCCTGCAATATTATAATGTCCTCTTCCATCCTCAAAAATTGCTAAAGACTTCTTAAAAAAAATAATTGCTATTTCTAAATTTCCTTGAATTTGATGAATTGTACCAATGTTAGCTATTGCTTCATAAAATCCAGGCTGAATATTAACTGCTTTTTCATATGACTCAATAGCTAATTCATACTGAGATAATCTTTGGTAAGTAATTCCTAAATTAAAAAAAGCTTCTGTAAAACTCGGATTGAGTTTAATTGCTTTTTGGTAATGATCTATTGCACCTTCATTATTATTTAATGCATGTAAGATAGCCCCTAAATTAAATTGTAATTCAGGTATATTTTGATTAATGTTAAGTGCATTTTGATATGAATTTGCTGCTGCTTTCAAATTCCCTTGATTTTCTTCATAAACACCTAAAATATTATGAAGCAACAATTCTTTAGGATAATCTTTAAGTAACTTTATTGCCATTTCGCCGGCTGCTTTAATATTGCCTTGCTCATGCAAAATCATTAGTTCTTGAGTTTTTTGGGAAGGGAGTTGTCTCATTCTAACCATTTTTAAATTAAATTATCTAAGAATTAAACCATATTACTCCAAATAAAAGAACAAGGTTTTAATCATAAATGTTAAAATAAGGAATTAATTAATAAATTTTTAACTCCAACCTTTTTATGTTGAATCCAAATTTTATAAATCTTATAGCTGCAATTTTATTTGCGGTAGCAATTATTCATACTTTTTCAACTAAATATTTTCAACATCTTGCATTAACTAATCCAAAATATTCAGGAATACTTCATTTGCTAGGTGAAGTAGAAATTGTATTTGGTTTTTGGGCAATGGTTCTAGTTTTATTTATGTTTGGTATTGATGGAAAAGACTCTGCAGTTAATTATGTCGAATCAAGAAATTTTACTGAGCCGATGTTTGTATTTGTCATAATGGTAATAGCTGCAACAAGACCTATTCTTGAGTTTGTTGAAAAAATGGTTCTTAATTTAGCTAAAGTTATACCTATCAAAAAAGAAATTTCTATTTACTTTCTTTTATTAAGCTTCGTTCCTATTCTTGGTTCTTTTATAACTGAACCAGCTGCAATGACATTAGCTGCAATGCTATTAAGTAAAAATTATTTTGGAAATGAGGTTTCCACAAAATTTAAATATGCAACACTAGGTGTGCTATTCGTAAATATTTCAATTGGAGGAACTCTTACGCCTTATGCTGCGCCTCCAGTCCTAATGGTCAGTAATACATGGAACTGGGATATTTGGTTCATGTTGTCAAACTTTGGATGGCGTTCTGGGATAGCAGTTTTAATTAATACGATTGGAATAATTTTTCTCTTTAAAGAAAGCTTCAAAAATATAGTTTTTAAAGAAAATAAAAGTGAAAGTCCTGTTCCTTTATTAGTTACCTTAGTTCATTTATTTTTCCTTATAAATGTTGTATTTTTCGCTCATCATTCAGCAATATTTATGGCTCTTTTCCTCTTTTTCTTAGGATACGTCACAGCTTACAAAGATTATCAAAACGATTTAATATTAAATGAAGCTTTATTAGTTGCTTTCTTTCTTGCTGGTTTAGTTGTTTTAGGAGGAGCTCAACAATGGTGGTTAGAACCAACCTTAATGACAATGGACTCTACAACAGTTTATTTTGGTGCCACAATCCTAACCGCATTCACTGATAATGCTGCGCTAACTTATTTAGGTTCTCTAGTGGAAGGTTTAACGGAAGAATTTAAAATAGCACTTGTAGCAGGTGCAGTAACTGGTGGTGGTTTGACTGTAATTGCTAATGCACCAAATCCTGCAGGTATTGCAATATTACGAAACAATTTTTCTGAAAAGAGTGTTAATCCATTAGGATTACTTTTAGGAGCTCTTCCTCCCACATTTGTAGCAATAATTATGTTTAGGTTATTTTAAATAAAATGAATACAAATAATAATTTTAAATACAATTATAAGATTCTTGCTCAAGAAAGAAAAAAACAAAAAATTTCACTTGAAAATATTGCGTCAGAACTAACTCTAAATATTGATCAAGTAAAATCACTAGAAAATAATCTTCAGCAAGGATTTGCTACTCCGCATTTTAAAAATCTTGCTTTAAAACGATACTGCAATTTTTTAGCAATTGATTTGGAAAAAGTTATTCCAGAAGAAATTCCAACGAAAGAGGAAATAAATGAAGAAGAAATTGAAGAAATATATATAGATAATAATAAATTCTCTTTCTTATCAAAACTTAAAAAAATTCCTAGTCACTTCTTTTTAATATTATCTTGCTTAATAATAATCTTCATAATTCTTCAAAATGTTGATACTAAAGATACTGATTTAGAAATTATTATTCCTAAACCTAATACATCTGAAAAAAAAATTATAACGAATAATGACTTATCAGCCCCCGTATCTGAGAATTATAAAAAAGAGAAGAAAGTAACTATTCTTAAAGAGAATATTCAAAAAAATAAAACTGAATCCGAAATTATACCCATAGAATTCTTATGCTCAATTAACTCTGCTCCTATTGATAAAATTTGGACAAGAAAAAATCCAGAAAAACCCGCGACCTATTTTCATATTGTTTCTTTAAAAAAACAATCTATTTGCACTATAGACAATCAAGGTCAATTTAAACAATATAACTTAGATGAAGGCTCAAAATTAACTCACCGAGGTGAAGCTCCTTTTAAAATTCAATTGAACCCTTCTATTAGTGAATTATACTTTCAAGGTTGGAAAGTTATTTTGAATGAAAATGATACTTTTATTCAGCTCAATCCATTTCAGATGGCTACAGAATCTAATTAACTATTAAAAGCTCTTCCCATGATGTCGTAAACGACTGACTCTTTCTTGATTGTTTCATTCTCCAAATTGGATCAATTGGTTGTGTTGCAAATCGAAGACTATTTTTTTCAAATTTAATATTAATATTATCGATAGTTTGAGTTAATCGAGATTGCTCAATAATTTTAATTGGCCACAAATAATCTTGAGCTCTGCTTTTATCTATTAAGCCTGATAAAATAATTCCACATTTAATGTAATTAATATTAGCTTTATAAATTAACTTTAATGCTTTCAATGCTATAGACAAAATTAAATTTGTATCATTTGTTGGATAAGAAAGTTTTAATGTAATGTTGTTCCGATAGTAATTCGATTTTTTTTGAAAAGGACTGCTACCAATAAATACAGTAACGTATTCTGCAAGTGTATTTTGCTGTCTTGATTTTAAAGCAGCTCTAGAAGTGAATGTTGTAACAGCCTCAACTAATAATTCATAATTTTGAATTGGGCAGCCAAAACTCCTTGAAGCAATAATCTGTTTTTTTAACTGTTTATTTGAATTAATAGGGAAGCAAATAATATTATTAAGCTCATAAATAATCTTTTCTATACTTATACTAAATTTCTTTTTTATATATATTGCATTAGATTTCTTTAAATCTAATACTGAATCTATTCCTATAGCTTTAAGTTTATTTGCCGTTTTAATACCAATCCCCCATACTTCACCAACGTTAATGTTAGACATAATATTATTAATTCTAATATCAGATAATTTAGATAAATCACAAACTCCAGACCATTGAGGCTGTTTTTTCGCACAATAATTTGCCAATTTTGCTAGTGTTTTTGTTGAAGCTATACCAACACATACTGGCATATCTAAGTATTTCCATAATTGCTTTTTTATTTTTTGCCCTGTCGCATAAATATTTTGATCGCCCGATAAACCTAGAAAGCATTCATCAATCGAATAAATTTCTTGTTGATTTGAAAAAGACGATAATAAGCTCATTGTGCGGCTACTTATGTCTTCATATAGTGAATAGTTTGATGATAAAACAGTAATATTAGATAACTTAATTATATTTTTTACTTTAAATAATGGTGCCCCCATTTTAATACCTAATAATTTAGCTTCATTACTTCTTGAAATAACGCATCCATCATTATTACTTAGAACTATGATTGGTTTATTTGATAATTTTAGATTAAATAATCTCTCACAACTCACATAAAAATTATTTACATCCACTAGTGCAATCATTACCTTATTTAAATTTCCTAACTGCTCCAGTTACAACCCCCCATACTTCAAATTGCATTGACTCATTAATTTCAATTGGTTTATATTTCTCATTAGCTGGCAATAATTGATATTTAGATTTATTTCTAGATAATAATTTAACAGTAAAATCACCATCAATAGAGGCTAAAATAATATCTCCAGTAGAAGCTGTCTGAGATTTATCTACGACCACAATGTCATTATCATGGATACCTGCATCAATCATTGAATCACCCTTGATCCTAACAAAGAATGTTGCTTCCTTTTGTTTAATCAAATATTCATTTAAATCTAATTTTTTTTCTTTATAATCATCAGCCGGTGATGGAAAACCAGCTGGAACTTTGTGATTAAATAGATCTAAAGGTTGATAAGTTAATAAGGGCTTACTCTTACTAATATCAATAATATTATCGACTTGAAATTGAATAATATATTTTTGAATATCAGATACTTTACTCGCAGGAACTCTTATTACTTTCGTAGATTCTCCATAAATACCACTATGTAATTTTCGTCCTGCACCTGCTCTTAATCCACCATGTTGTTTTTGATTTTTAGTCATCTTGAATATTGTAACAGTAATCAAGTAAAATTAATCAAAATTCTCTAACATAAATTTAATTAATCTGTACAGTAAATAAAATCAAATTTATTGTTGACAATAAAAATAAAAAAAGGCAAAGTTAATTAAACCTCTTAAAAAGGGGCAGTAACAAGGTATTTAAGTAGTGTACTAATAAAAATTAAATTTCAATTTTTGGAGGAACGGCATGAATAAAGGTGAACTAATTGAAGCAGTTGCTAATGCAACAGGATCAACAAAAGCAGATGCAGGTCGAGCAATAGATGCGACAGTAGATTCAATTACTGGTGCATTAAAGAAAGGTGATACTGTAACATTAATTGGTTTTGGTACATTCAAAACTGCCAAAAGAGCAGCTAGAACTGGTCGAAATCCACAAACAGGTGCTGCACTTAATATTCCAGCACGTACCGTACCATCATTTAAAGCAGGTGCTGCACTTAAATCAGCCGTTAATTAAAAGCTTTAATACAAAAAAAACACCCAACAGGGTGTTTTTTTTGTTTAAAATTTTAAATTACATACCACAATTACGACATTTACCTTTTACGGTTGAAAATCCTTTAACTGAAGATAAACCAACAACACCTTTAAAATCAGCGCCATCAACGTCAGCACCAGTTAAATCAGCACCAGTTAAATCAGCACCTCTGAGATCCGCTTTGACTAATTCGGCTCGGTTCATATTAGTATTTCTTAAATTAGCTTCTCGTAAATCTCCAAAAATAAAACTTGCTATATTAAGATCAGCGCCCTCAAAATCAGCTTTTACAAAATTACCGCCGGAAGAATCAAATTTCATTTGACCCATAGGCTGATTACCTACGTCTAAACCAAATCTACCTTGCTTGATAATAGCGCCTGACATATCAACGTCACCAAGGGTGCCAATTAAACGAGCATTACTTAGATTAGCACTCTTAAAAATTGTCTTACCAAAAATTGGTTGAAATATAGTAGCCGCTGCTAAATTAGCTCCAGTGAAATCAGCTTTTTCAAGGCGAGCTAAATTTAAATATGCTCTTTGTAAATTTCCTCCTGATAAATTGGCCCCTCTTAAATCTGAACCAAAAAAACTAGTATTTATCATTACGCAATGAGTTAAATCTTTACCTTTAAAATCAAGATATCCAAGATCTTTATTAGACAAATCACAATCTGGATCTTCTAATAATTCATCAGCCATCTTTTGAGAGATTTTTTCTCGAGCATCACTATTATTTTTATTATAAAAGGATGTTGCTTTGGATAATGTTAATTTTGGATTTTTTAAAAAAACCGATTTCGAATCTTTATCACCAAAACAATACTTTTTTCCGTCAAAAGTAGTATTAACGGAACAATCTGTTTTATGAAAATTTCCACCAGCCAAGCTGGTAGTGCAATATTTGTCTAACTCTTCAGCATTAAGTGAAAAAGCTAAAAAAAAGAAAATAAATAAAAAATATTTATTTTTCATAAGCATACCTATACTATTTATTAATTACTTTATTATAGACCCAAACAAAAAAATAAAGTTTTATATTTAAATGAAGGAGTGATTTTATATGAATACCATATTAGTAACTGGTGCAAATAGAGGATTAGGATATGAGTTTGTTAAACAATACAGTGAAAGTGACTACAACGTTCTAGCTTGTTGCAGAGACACAAGCCAAGCTATAAACCTCAAAAAATTAGCAGATGTTTCAGAAAATATTGAAATCTATAAATTAGATGTAGGTAATTTAGAAAATATTAAGAATTTATCAAAACAATTACAGGATAAAAAAATTGATATATTAATAAACAACGCTGGAATTTATCGATCAAGTACAGTTGGTAATATAAACTACGATGAGTGGTT
The DNA here is from genome assembly GCA_042094875.1 of OM43 beta proteobacterium. Classification (GTDB taxonomy): domain Bacteria; phylum Pseudomonadota; class Gammaproteobacteria; order Burkholderiales; family Methylophilaceae; genus BACL14. The sequence continues at coordinate 34,286 of JBELCI010000010.1, read as the reverse complement.
GGAAAGCTTTAGGATAAATACTATAGCGCCATACCAAATTACTGAAGCTTTCCTAAATCAAATATCAAATAGTGATTTAAAAAAAGTGATTTCTATAACTAGTAAAATGGGTAGTATTGACGATAATACAAGCGGTGGGTCATATATTTATCGAAGTAGTAAAACGGCTCTAAATAGCATGATGCAAAGCTTAAGTCATGATATTAAACATCATGGTATAGCAACTCTCACTTTACATCCTGGTTGGGTAAGGACAGATATGGGTGGAATGGGTGGATGGATTGATGCATATGAAAGTGTTCAAGGAATGATTAAACAAATTAAAAAATTAACATTGGATAATTCAGGAAAATATGTAGACTATGCAGGAAAATCTATTAACTGGTAATAAACATATATATAAAGAAGCATCGGACTTTCTTTCAAAAATAGATTCTGACTGGAAAAATTTAGTAAAAAGAAAAGGGCCATGTGACATACAAATTAGTAATAATTTGGAACCCTATCAATCATTAATAAAATCAGTTATTTTCCAACAATTACATCCAAAAGCTGGAAATGCCATTCTTAAGCGTTTTTTAAAAATATTTGATGACAAGTTTCCAACAGATAAATATATTTTAAAAGAATCCCCAATTAAAATAAAATCATGTGGGCTATCAAAAAATAAATTATCTACAATTTTACTAATTGCATCACTAAATATTAATAAAAAATTACCAACATCAAAAGAAATAATTAAGATGACTGATAATGAAATAATTAAATTATTTTCGTCTATAAAAGGAATTGGGGAATGGACAGTGCAAATGATTCTGATTTTTAATCTTGGTAGATTAGATATTATTCCTCAAAATGACTTAGCTATTAGAAAAAATTATCAAAAATTTAAACGATTAAATACGATCATCTCTCCGAAAGATATTATCGATATTTCAAAATTTTGGAGGCCTTATCGTTCAATTGCTTCATGGTATTTGTGGCATCTTGAATAAAAAAAGCCACCTAAAGGTGGCTTTTTAACTGCCATTATTTATTATGATTTATCAATACAATAAGAAATAAGATCTTTTTGAGATTGCTCAATAACATCGGATATTTTTAATTTTTTAATAGATTTTACAACTTGAGTTTGTGCTTTACACGCAAGATCGAAATCACCTTTTTCTTTTGCAAAACTGGTCAAGCTTTGTAATCTAATTATTTTTTTAAAATCTTCGTTTTCAACTGCACTTAATGGGTTAAGAAAAGATATTATTGCTAGAATAGAAACTACTTTGACTTTCATTATTTCTCCTTTTGGGATAATTGTTAGTAACATTTGCCGACTTTTGGTCAACAGGTAAAATAATAAATGAAAATTGTTTCTAAATTATGTCAAAAATAATTTAATTTAGATCAACAATTAAAGATCTTTGAACTTTAGGTGGGACTATTACTTCAGTTTTATATTCATCATGGTCGATACCAAATATTATTGGTAATCCAACTTTAATATTAGTTATCATTTCTTTAGTTAATTCAAACCTAGTAAAATGAACAGCAGAAGTTTTATCTTCAGTTTCACGATCCATATCTTCATTGGCAATTGCATATACTTTTTCACTGTCCTCAACTTGAACCCAAATCGACTTCTCTACTCCAATAAGTTTTGATAAAGCTTTTTTTCTTTCACCAACATTTGTATATTCAATCATAAAAGTTGCTTTCCAATTTGTTCCGTCTGGAACAAGTTCATTGTAAACGTCTAATTCTTGCTGTATTCCCTCTGCCTCAAATATCTTTTCTATTCTTAACATTTCTTGAACTTGATACTGCATTGTAAGAGAATCTTCAAAATAAAGAACTGCATGATCATTAAAAGCTAAACGTCTATTTTTTTTATGTTTCATAACTTTAGCTCGAAAATCATTTCTAATTTCTGCATATTTTTCCAAACTAAATAAATCCTTTTTGCTTAAGAGTGACATTTTTTGGCCTAATTTTAAATTTGATATGCTTTTCTAAGCAATGTTATTGGATGTTCGGGTTTTTTTCCATTGTTCATAATGTGTCCAATATGGTGCCCAGCCATTGCGCAATCACTTCCATAATGATCGGCATCTGCATCATTTATTTTTCTTACTATAGGTTTAACAAGCTTAACTGCAAAATCGTGGCTTTCTTTTTTAACTGCATAAGTTCCGTCATGACCTGAACATCTTTCAATAATTTCAACCTGAGTTTCGGGAATTAAAGACAATGTCTCTTTGGTCTTTGGTCCAATATTTTGAACTCTTTGATGACATGCTGCATGATATGAAATTTTACCTAAACCTTCTTTAAAATCAGTCAAAAATTTATCCTCTTTATTTCTAAGCATTAAATATTCAAAAGGGTCATAAAATGCATTTTTAACTTTCATAACATCCTGATCATCAGGGAACATTAAAGGAAGTTCTTGCTTAAACATTAAAATACATGAAGGAATTAAAGCTGTAAGATCCCATCCTTGATCAACAAGCTTTGCTAAAATAGGGATGTTAATTTCTTTAGCTTGTTCTACAGCCTCGAGATTTCCAAGCTCAAGTTTTGGAATAGCGCAGCAAGTTTCTTTTTCAGTCAACATAACTGGAATTTTATTGTGTTCAAAAACTTTAATTAAGTCTTCGCCAGGGCCTGGTTCATTTCTATTCATAAAACATGTAGCAAATAAAGCAACTTTTCCAGAAGTCTTGCCTGCAGGTTCTGCAATCAAATTACTTTTATAATTTTTAAGTTTTTTTCTTAGAGTATTACTCTCAAATTTAGGGAGCCATGCTTTTGAATGAATTCCAGCAACAACTTCTAAGCCTTTTCTTACGATACCTACCTTATTAATAGCATTTATGGTTGGAGCAATAATTGGTATTCCTGCGAATTTTCCTACATTATCTGTACTTGTAAGTACTTTGTCTCTAATTTTTACTTCCCCTTTTTTATATTTAATAGCCTTAGCCCTCAACATTAAATGAGGAAAATCTACATTCCATTCGTGAGGAGGAACATAAGGACATTTTGTCATATAACATAAATCACACATATAACATTGATCAACAACTTTTGTGTAGTCTTCTTTTTTAACTCCATCAACTTCCATCGTAGTTGATTCGTCTACCAAATCAAACAAAACTGGAAATGATTGACATAGACTTACACATCTTCTACATCCATGACATATATCAAACACTCTTTCTAATTCTTGATTGAGTAATTCCTCTTTAAAAAAATCTGGGTTTTTCCAATCAATAGGATGACGTGTAGGCGCTTCTAAATTACCTTCTTTTGGAGTATTCATAGACATTTAAAAAATAAAAACCGGGGAGACCCCGGGTTTTATTACATAGCTACTAATTCACCTAATGCTTTTTCGTATCTATTTGCATGGGAACGTTCTGCCTTAGCGAGAGTTTCAAACCAATCTGCCACCTCATCGAAACCTTCATCTCTTGCGGTCTTTGCCATACCAGGATACATATCTGTATATTCGTGAGTTTCACCTGCTACAGCAGCTCTTAGATTTTCTTCTGTTGTACCAATTGGTAAACCTGTTGCTGGATCCCCACATTCTTCAAGGTGCTCTAAATGACCATGAGCATGACCTGTTTCCCCTTCTGCGGTTGAGCGAAATAACGCTGCAACATCATTGTAACCTTCTACATCTGCTTTTGCTGCGAAATATAGATATCTACGATTTGCTTGAGATTCACCTGCAAAGGCATCTTTTAAGTTCTGTTCTGTCTTACTTCCTTTTAAAGCCATTTTTATTACTCCTAATAATAAAAAACAAAAAATTTAAATTAAAAAAATTAATTTATCCTGTCAATGATTTTATATCTATTAAAGCAATAATGAAAACCATTTTTATAAAAATCATGATATTTATTAGGCATAAAAAAATAGGGTTATTTTTATAATATTTAATATAATCAATTCGTGAAAAAATTTTTTCCTTTAACCATAATAAATATATTAGTATTTAATCTAACCCAAAATTAGTTGATGACTTATGATGAATCTTAAATGTTAAGAAATCTAAATCACAAAAAATTAAGTCTTTTGAGTGCGATACTTGTTGCAGTTTTTACTACTGGCTTCTTAAGAATTCATTGGATTACTTTCTTACCAGAGTCCGATGGTGGTCTATATACGTTTTTTTCACAATATTTTTTTTCAAGACTAACTAATGGCGAACTCATAGAACCAGATTATCCATTAGCTTTATATTCATTTCTTACGTCTTGGGTTTATGGATTAGAAATTAATCAATACATAGCATTACGTTGGATTGATCTATGTCTTGCAGTCGCTGCTTCTATTTTATTTTTCAAAGTGATTGAAAAAGAAAGTGGTAGTCTAGTTTTTAGTATAGTTACAGTTTCAGCTTTATTACTGGTAATGAATAATTATTCTTTTATCTTTTATGGTTTCAGGAACAGTATTTGGGCTGCTTATGTGCCTCTTTTTTTAGCCTTATATTTTTCACAAATTATTAATAATAAAAATTACTACCTATTTTATTTTATAGGGGCAATTGCATCATTAGGTGTTTTATTAAGAGAACCATTTTTATTTTTTTACATAGTTGGATTAATTGCAATTTTCTTTGGATATGGATGGAAAAATCTTGTTAAGTATTTAATTGGTTCAGCAGTATTGGGATTTAGTACCATAATTATACTCACTTTAGTGCGTGAAGGATCCAACCCATTTGTGATTTTTCAATCTTACTTAAATTATTATGGCGCATTTCAGGCATTAAATGATGAATTATTAGTTAGTTACTTTTATAAAAATAGCCTGTTAGCCATTAAAGCTTATTGGTTTGGCTTAGTTATATCTTTTATTTCTGCTATATATGTATTGAAATTAAAATTAAAAAATAGAAATTTAGTGATTACAGATCGGTTTTTTTTCTGGTTAGCCTTAGCAATAGCACCAATCATAGAGCCATTAATTAAACTTGGATTTGATTATCATTTTTTAAACTGTATTCCTGGGCTTGCTGGTATTGCCGCAATGGGATGGAAATATGCAAACCAAAATGAATCTATCATTATAAAAAAATACTTATTAGGATTAGCAACTATTCTTTGTATTGCAGGGGTTTACCCAAATTTCTCTAGAACCCTAAATATAGATGTTTACAATAAAGAAGATGTAATCAGTGATGCATATAATCAATTATGGAGAGACAAATATAGTGAAATAGAGACTATTAGATTATCAAATTTTTTAATTGCAGCTGATATGATCAAAAAATTGTCAAAAAAAGACTCTACACTAGCTACAGCTGGTTTTGCTTATCCCCTTTACCCTCTTACTGGATTATTTCCGACATCATATGAGTTGATGGATTTAAGAGCATGCTTTCAAAATCTTAACTGGGATGAAGACAAATTAGTAAATATTATTCAACAACAGCAACCAACTATAATTTTTCCTACAAAACAACAACTAATTGGTATACCAAATTTAACTAGAGCAATTCAAAGAACTGGACTTTATGAAAGGGTAGCTATTGTTTCAAATAATCCAAATGTATACTATAAGAGTATTATTGGAGATATCTACAGATTGAAAAGTTTTAAAAAATAATGCTATTTAAGTCTAACTTCAAATTATTTAGCTATATTCTTGGATTAACTCTTGCAATAGTCATTACAGGATATACAAGACTACAGTTAATAAATGGTTTTCCAGAAACTGATGGAGGATTTTATACTTACCTAACGCAGTTAATTTTTTCTTTATTAAGTAATGGAGAAAATCTACCGGGAAATATGCCTATTGGACTCTACCCATTCATAACTTCTTGGGTTTATAGTCTTCAAGTTGATCAATATATTATGCTGAGAATAATAGATTTGTTTGTTGCAATTTTTGCTTCATTTCTATTTTTCAAAGTTATTTTAAAAGAGAGTGATAGTCTTTTTTTTACAGTAGTCTTATTAATTCCACTTCTTATAATAATGAATGATATAGAATTTGTTGGGTCAGGATTCAAAAATAGTATTTGGATTGCATTCATTCCATTATTTGCAGCATTACATCTATGGCAAAATTCAAAGAAAGAAGATAATTCAACCTTTTATTTTATTGGTGCGCTAACTGCATTAGGAGTCTTATTTAGAGAGCCTTTTTTATTTTTTTTTATTGTCGGCGGAATTTCTATTTGGATAGCTTATGGCTGGAAAAATCTTTTAAAATATTTAGCAGGCGCTGCAATACTTGGATTTACGATTACAGGTATTGCAGTTTATTTAAGAGGTGGGGATGTTTTTGGATTAATTAACTCATACATTAATATAGATAAAAAAACTGCTGATGTTTCAGAGGAAATTGTAAAAGGTTTATTTTTTCATAGCGGTATGATTTTTCTTAAAAAAAATGTTTTTATCGCAACAGCTGCATTAATTTCAGTTATTTATATAATTTTTTTAGTCTCTCAAAAAAAAATAAGATCTAATCGCTATTTATTCTGGTTGTCAATTAGCTTAATTCCACTTTTAGAGCCTATATTTAAATTTGGTTTTCCTTATCATTTTGCAGTATGTATACCAGGATTAGCTGGGCTAAGTGCATTGGGGTGGCAACTAAGTAGAATCAATGAAACTAAACAGTTTTATAAATACCTAAAAGGTATACTTTGTATATCAAGTATTTTCATTTCTTATCCAAACCTAAATAATATTTTTAAAGATAAAAATATTATTTCAATTACTGACGCCTACAATATGGTTTATCGGGACAGAATCTTTCGTAATGAAGAAAGTATTTCTAATAGTAATTACTTAATTTTTGCAAAAACAATATTTGAAAATTCTAGAGAAGATTCAACGTTAGCTATAAGCGGGCAAATGCATGCACTTTTTCCTTTAACAGGAATGTTACCCCCAAATTATCTCATCACTGACTTAAGAGATTTATTTTCAATTCTTAATTTTAATGAAACTTTGTTTATTAAAAAGATTAAAGAATATCAGCCAACATTATTAATGGTTATTGCTGACGGAAAAATTCGAGGAGAGTCAGAATTACCAAGTTTAATTGAGAAAACAGAACTTTATGAAAAAATAGCAGTCATTCCATATAGTGAAAATATTGATTACGGATGGAAACATGGTTCAATTTATAGACTAAAAACATTCAACAAAGAATGATGTTCGTGTTTAAAAATTAACTCTCTCTTTTTCAATTACCAAAGGCATTTTTCTTATTTTAGTATTTATTGATCCAATATATTCTCCAAGAATGCCAATAAAGAAGGCTTGAATTGAACCAAAAAAGAAAATACCAATTAAAATTGGTGATACACCGACTGAAAAAGTATCCCAGAATAAAAGCTTCGCAATAAGAAAATAACAAGCCACTAAAAGACTTATTAGTGACACTAAAAAACCAAATATAGTAATTATTCTTAAGGGAAGTTTTGAATGTTGAGTTATGCCCAGCATAAAATAATCATATAAAGTATAAAAATTATAGCTACTTTTACCATGTTCTCTTTTAGGTTGATTATAAGGAATAATAGAAACTGGATACCCGATTTCCATTATTAGTCCTCTAAAGAAAGGGTATGGATCTTCTACATCTCTTAATATATCAACTACCACTCTATCAAATAAGCCAAACCCAGTGCAGTTTTCTAAAATAGTCACTTCGGAAATTCGGTGCATAAATCTATAATATTTTTTTCTAAGATAAAACATAAAAGAATTTCCATCTGCAGTTTCTTTTTTTGCTAAAATAACTTTAAACCCATTTTTCCAGCTTTTAATAAAATCATTTATTAGTTCAGGTGGGTCTTGAAAATCGCATGCTATTAGAATACATGCATCGCCAGAAGATTGTGTAATACCATAAAATGGTGAACGAATTGTACCGAAATTTCTAGTATTAACTATTAATTTGAGATTCTTATCTTTTTTTGCTAATTTTTTTATTTTTGAAACTGTGGAATCTGTTGAGCTGTTGTCAATAAAAATATGTTCGTAGTTATAAGGTTGTTTTTGCATTATCTTGAAAACGGTATTATATAAATTTATAACATTGTCTTCTTCGTTAAAGCATGGAGAAACAATGCTTATTGTTTTTTTATATGAACTATTCTTGGTTTTATTTTTATTCATAAATTATTTTCTTTTAACTTGAAAAACATAACTTCTATTCAAAAAGAATCTAATAATAATAATTGCACCATCTATCAAAATTTTAGCAATGTATGCATTATTTAAAAGGCTTGTTGCAGCTGGCAAAAAAATTATACTTGCTATCAATCCACCAATATAAACAAAATTAAATCTTAAATAGCTACTAAAAAATTTAATTTTCTTTTTCCAAACAAAAAACCTAAAACTAAAATATGCATTTGTTACTGATAATACATGTACTATACATAATAGAGGAATATAGTGATAATTTTCTGCAAAAAAATACCAAGTGAAAACAAAAATACCATATCCAAAAACAGTATTGTAAGCACCTGCTATAAGATATAAAAATTTTTCATTTTTTAAGTACTTTTTATAATCTACAATCAAAATTTACCTCTAAGGTTATATTTATTTATATCTTTTATATGATTGAATAAAATTTAAAATAGAAGCTATAAAAAAATACTTATGTTTTAAAAAAAATGAAATTAACTTATTTCCATTTGCAATTTTTACATTATATGTTGTTAAGCCTTTTTCTATAATTGGTTTTCTATAAATTTTTTTAAGTTCAAGAAACGTTTTAAAAAAATCTGAAAGGGACTTAACTCTTAACCATGCTCTAACTGATGAAATACAAGTATAAGCTCCAATACAATGAAGGATTTTTGAATTTACTAAATCAATATTTTGTTTCTTTTCAATTAAATATAATCTTAATTGTCTCAGAGCCGAAACAAAAGAAAAAAGTTGTATTACATTCCATTTACCTCCAAATGATGCTTGATCTAATAATACTTTATCGGGTTTATTATATTTATAACTTGATATATCTATATATTCTATTTTCTTAGATTTCCTTATAAAGTTAAATAAAAACTGTGCATCTTCATAAATCTTCATATCTTCCTTGAACCTTAATTTTTTAAAGTCGTTTAATATTTTAGTTTTAAATAACTTTGCCCAACATGTCACAAACATAGAATTTTTATTCGGTGTAGTTAAATAATTAAAAAAATATTTTGATAAACTTTTATCATCGAATATTTTTCTTGTATTTAAATGACTACATTTTGTTTCTTTTCCTTTTTCTATTATCGAAAAATCAAATGCGTAAAGATCATTGATTAATCTATTTTTATTTAAGTATTCAGAAAAATTTATATCAAGTTCATCATCTCCATCTAAAAAAAGAATATAATCAGAATCAAGACTCTTAGAGATTCCATAATTTCTTGACCTAGATACTCCTTGATTTTTTTCAAATTTTTTTAATTCAATTGAAGGTAGCGTAGAACAAAATTTTGTTAGAATTGATGGAGTTTCATCAGTCGAACCATCATCAACTAAGATTATCTTTATATCAAATTTAGTTAATTTTTTCTTAAAAGATATAACTGATTTTAAACATCTATTAATGGAATCTGCATTATTATAGGAGCTAACTATTAAAGCTAAATGCATAGAGACCTAATTTGAGGCCTGATGAATATAAATGTACTTCTTATAAGGTACTGTTTTTGTATCCATAACATCTTTAGTTTGGATTGCAGCTACAATTTCTGGGGCATCATAAGATCTTCCATTACAGTGATCACAGGCAGGAGTATATTTAGGTCCGTATAAAAACTTTGAAATTTCTGAAGAATCACTTGTTACCGAAATTGAATTTTCTTTTTCTTCAGGAATAGCTCTTAATCTCTCTGCATTTGCTGTAAATGGACATCGATAAAGTTTGCCAGACATTAATGTATATAAATTTTTACCGCAACATTTATCGAAAATTTCTTGGTTCTCTTCTTCTGTTCTCGAATGTTTCCCTATTTTCGCACTATCAGTCCAATTCTCTGGAGGAACAGCTCTAAATGCTACATTTTGTTCTTCTAAAATATTTTTTACTTTTTCAGTATTTTTTGAAAGATTTCCATAATCTGTTACAAAAAAAACTAACTTAGAATTATCAAACCCTTTCATTGCTTCTGATTTTAGAGGAATTGTAGCATTGGTATAAACAACTAATTTTGAAATTTTATTGTTCTCTAGAAAATAATTAATAATATTATAAATATCCTTATTCATAAAAGGTTCGCCACCAATAAGCCTTATTTCATAGATATGATCAACTCTTTCTAATAACGCATCAAAATCTCTACAAATTTCTTCGAAACTTACATCTTTTGGCGACTCATAATATTGCATTAAGTTTGAACAATCTACACACTTCAAAGAACATCTTTCAGAAATAACTACATCCATACTTCTAATAAACTTAGTATCATTAGCTAAAAAACTTTTATGGCATGCTTCAACAGCTTTTAATGAGTATTCAACAAAATTAGTTCCTTTTCCATCAATTTCCTCTTCTGCTTTTTGGTTATTTAAATATTCACCTAAACAATAAATTTTTGCATTTGGAAATTTAGACTTTATATTAGGTAGGATTTCATGGATATCCATTGCTGCAACTAAGAAATTGATTGGTTTTTTTTCTGGAAGATCTTGAGGATTACTTACTTTATGTCCATTATACTCAAAGTTCTTTTTTTTCTGATCTGTGTCAACAAAGCCGTTAATTTTGCAAGATAGTACTGTTGATAGCCACTTACCTGCTAAACTAAAGCCATAAATATAACAAGAATCTAAATTTAAGTTTTTAAGCAAAATTATATTAAATTTTAATATTAAATTACTGTTAATTATAGACTAATCATAGTCAGGGGTAAATGTAGCTCCTTTTTTTAAACCTCTATTCATACCGATTAAAGATTTAATTCTTGAGCTTAATTTATCTTTTATTTTTTTTGGAACAACAACTAAATGTTCTTCTTCTCCACATATTTCTTTAAAAAAACTTGCAGCATAACTTATTATTAATGCATTTCGGTCTGAATTTGAGTTGTTTTTTGTACTTTTGTGCCACAAATTACCATCCCACAAAATCAAAGATCCTGACTTAGCTTTTAATAATAACTCATCACAATTCTCATCCTTTTCGGTTGGCTTTCTAAAAAGCTTATGTGATTTAGGGACAACAACAGTAGAACCATTATTTTCAGTAAAATCTGTAAGTGGAATAACAATAATAAATCTCATAACCCATGAAGGTATTGGATCAGGTACTGCATTATCAAGATGTAATGGCATTTCTTCTCCACCAGGCGGAACTATATGAGCAGCAAAACTGCTTAATCCATATTTTTCATGAAAAGTTTTCCTATCAAAAATTGTATCTAATAGTTTTTCTATCCAATAACTATCTAAAATATCTCTAAAAATTTGGTGTTTTGATAATAGATTATAAATTCTTTGATTTTTTCCATCTTTTCCATAAATATAAGCATTTTGAGTATCTCTTTCATTTTTAGCTATAGTGCCCACAATACTCTCTAATTTTTTAAGCATTTTGTCATTGAAAAAATTTTCCACTATAGAATAACCATTATTATTTATCTCATTTATTATTTTTTTATCAACATCCAATAAATTAAACTTTTCATTTTTCTTTTGATTTTCAGTGTAAATTTTCTGAGTCTCTTTAATAACATCTAGAATTATCTTTAAGCCTAAAGCTAAATCTGGATAATCATTTACGTTAATTTTAAATTGTAATTTTTTATCAAAAATAGGATGATTTTTTTCTTGGGTGAGATTTTGTAATGATAATTTACCATTAAAGTCCGAATTTATTTTTACAGCATGCGAACCAACTTTGAAAAGCATAATTAATAAATCTTCGTATGAAGGCATTTCGTCAATTTTTAAAGCCTCACTTAAATAATGGTTAGCATAAAATTGTTGAGCAGAATTTATATCATTTGTTAAATACAATATTCCAAATAGGGCCTTAAAGGCTTTATCAGTTCTTTCAAAATAAAAAGTTAAACGATTTAATGCTAAATATGTTTTCATCTATTCCCTCTTTATTTAAATATCTAAGTTTTATTCAAGATTAGTAAGATATTTTTTATAAATATGATGATTACGAAGTAAATTTTCTGGCACCCCAGTATGCCATTTTAAAAAACCTATTTCGCCTTCTTTGAGGCCATTGTTATTTATTTGATAATTATCTTCCAACTTGCATTTATAAAGCAACGATATAAAATGTGATCGATTTTTCGCTTTATAATCTAAAATTTGATTAACAGATATAGGTTGATCAGAATGATATGCCAATTTTGCGCCCATTTCACTAAGTGCAACTTCTCTGATGCGTTCAGAAATTGTCTCTTGAAACCTTATTATTCCTCCAGGAATATGCCATCCACTTCCAACAGAATTATTAAAAGATGTTTCGTCTCTCCAAGACAAAAGAGTCTGTCCTAAATCATTTTTAACCAACAAATCAACATTAATATAAGGAGTTAATCTCCCAACTAAATAAAAAATTTCATCAGGTAATCCTTTTGAAGGATTCTTAATATTTAATTCTATTTTTTCTATTAATTTTTTCAATAAAAGAATTCTTTTTTTAAATTCTCTTGATAGATTTTTTAAATTTTTTCTTTGAGCCTAAATCAGTAATAGTCTTTTGTTTTGCGTAGTTTTCCCACCCACTCTTATTTAGACCCATATTGTATTCAGGTAATCTTAATTCCATACATTTATTACATAAATCAACGTTCTTTTTTTTATTATTAATCTCGTTAAGAGTGCTTTTTAAAAAATTGTTTGCAACTACGTTCTTATCTCTTTGCCATACTGTGCAACATATAGGTACTGATAAATCAGCATTAATATTTATTTGATTTTCTCGAAAAGGACACGTATTTTTTGGAAGTTGAATTTCAGATGAAGCTTTAATACCTTCATCTATTGTTACCAACAAATTATCTTCTAATTTTTTAGTCTGTAAATCTGGTTTTCCTTCCAAATGAGAAATAACTCTTTCTAAAGGCATTACAAGCGCATATGTTTTAGAGACAACAAATCCTAATTCTTTAGCAAATTTTTCCATTTCATCAATATTATCTCCGCTATTATCTCTGTACAAATGATAATTTATATCTACTAGTGTATTAGCTTTATATTTATCAATTAATTTTCTAATTAAAATTAGATTAAGCTTCACTAAATCAATATCTCCTCCTTGATGTGTAGTGTTATATGCTTCCGGGAAAAATCCAGATAATGAAACTTTTAAATAATCAGGATTGGCTTGAATGATCTTATCAAGCCTCGAACGAAATTTAATTGATAAGTTACTAGACAAAGCAACTGCAACATTTTTTTCATGCACATAATCTATTATTTCACTTAAATATGGATGAAGGAGAGGCTCCCCCCAACTATACAAACTAATATGTGAAATAGATGGTGATTCTTCAATAATTTTATCAAAAACTGATTTAAAGGTACCAAGGCTCATTGAGCCCTTTGGCACGTCAGTTTCTTCAATGCTATGAGGGCAGGAAGCACACTTAAGATTACATGAACTTAAAATATCAACAGTATAATAAGGAGCATTTTCATCATGAAAGCTTAAAACTGGTATTTCAGGTATATTTAATTTATTGAGTTGATTTAGTATTTCTTCTTCTTTCAAAGCTACGGCAACTAAAATAACAACATCTTCACGTTCATTTAATATATTTTTTAACTCTTTAGGGTTATAAACTTTTAAACCTTGTGAATACTGTCCATCAAATGCTTTATCCGAATCGACAAAACCTAAAATATTGACTTTCTTCTCTTTAAGCTGACGCATGGCCCCGATGCCAGTCATTCTAGCGCCCCAAATTAAAACTTTTTTATTAGAAATAAATTTAAATATTTCTTTCCTATTATCCAATTGCCTTACCTTTAAAAATTTCTAAATCTTCTGGAGTCATTGTTTTCTTATAAAACTCAATCAATTTACTTATTGAAGACTCAAAAGGTGTAAAACTAAATTTACCGATTTCATTGAATAGCTTTGATGGATCTCCTGAATATTCCGGATTCATTCCTGGATTTTTTATAACAATCTCATCGCTATTTTTCATCAATTTATTAATTATTTGTGCAAGTTCTAATAATGATACAGGATTACCTGAACAAAAATTATAACTTATTGACGATAAAGGTATTTTGTCAAAAATATTATCTAAAAAATTACAAAAATCCTCTACCCAGATAAAATCAAATAACATATTACGATTTAAAGAAACTGGAAGTCCAACTAAAGAATTACATATATTATTAGAAATGAATCGTCTTGAGTAATCTTCATAATTTCCAAAAATTCCAAAAAGCCTAAAATTTGTTATTTTATTATTTTTACTATCTTCTAAAATATTCGCAATACAAAATTTTCCAATTCCATATGTATCGATAGGGATACTGTTTTTAAATAGTGTCTCTTTCATTTTTGGTTCGTATGCTCTTTTATCATACTCAGCCCCAGAACCTATCTGAATCATATGGCCAAAATGTTCATTTGCATTATAAATATTGAAAAAAACTTTTAGGGTATTTTCTACTGATGTTATATCAACTGCTGAATGAATTACAATGTCTGGTTTTAATTTCTTAATGTATTCAAAACATAAATTATCATCAAAAAGATCTAATTCCTGTCTCGTTGGTGCATATACTTTTATGTCATTTTTACTCTCAAAATAATTTTTAAGATTTTTTCCAATGAACCCTGTACCGCCAATTATTAATAATTTCATAAAATTTATCTATGAATTTTAATTGGACTTACAATGTCATTTTTAGGCTGTATCCACCTATTTTTATCTAAATTATTTAAATCTTCTGCACCACCGATTGCTTTAACTACTGAATCGACATGATTATCTAAATCTTCTTCAACACAAACCATTGGCGCCGAACATGTTGCACACAAATCTACACATTTTCTTTTGCCAGCCAACATTGCAACTTGGAGTTCTCTTAAAGAATCTCCATTCCATATCTCTGAGACACTCTGTTTGTTGACATCCCCAATCACAACTTTCCTTGGCCAATCGAGTGTACAAGGACTGACCGTACCGTCACAATTAAAATGGAGATACATAAAAATAAATGGGCATGAATCTTTCCATTTATTAATTTTTTGGCCATACATTCCAGTATCACTTACCTCATTTTGTTTATCTAACTGCGTATCAGCCCATTGTGGAACTACTTTTTCTATAAATATTTCATCACAAATTGGTGTAAAGGTATCGAAAAAAAACTTTCTTTCTTGTTCAGAAAGGACAAATTTAATATCTTTATCCCCCTTAAGAGCATGAGCTTGATCTGCAATTTTTACATAAATCTGTAATTCACTTTTTTCTCTTATTTTTATTTCATATAAACTTTTTACACCATCTATAATTTCTTGAAAAACCTGTTTTGTCCCTGCAACTGCAAGATATCTTTCGTCAGATAAACCTTCTAATGAAATATTAATTCTTTTAAGTCCAGACTTAACAAGCCCCAAATTTAGATCTGGATTTAATTTTGAACCATTTGTAAACATTTCAACAATATCTGCAGAATTACTTTTACTTGCATAATCCACCATTTTAACTACTTCAGGATGTAAAGTAGGCTCTCCATGATTACCTATTTTAATCTTTTTTATTTTCTCTGGAAATTCTTTAAAATCGTCAACAATTTTTTTAAACATTGAGAATTCCATGAATCCCCTTTTTAAGCCAACATCTTTCATACCTTGAGTATCAGCTTGAAAACAGAAACTGCATCGATAATTACACAAACTTGAAATGTCAACATGTGCCGAAATAGGAGTTTTAAGAGGAACTAACTCTTCGAGTGGTCTTTTTTTTGCAGAATGTATCCTAGGTCTTACGACTACCTCTGAGTCACTCATTTTTACCTCCAATCACCTAATTTAAAAGTGCTTTATCTTCAAAAACTATAACTTTACAGGTTATTTGATTTTCTTCAACAAATCTTACAACCTGTTCTGCATAATTACCTGGCAACATAATAATAAGTAAATCACATTTAATATTGATAAATTCTTCTGGACTAATTATTTTTTTATGCAATATTGGAGTGAACTTACCTTGTTTAAAATTTGCTGAATCAATCACATAATCTATTTCTGTTAATTTTGCCATTGCCATAAGTGCAAGCGCTCTATGACCAGCGCTCCAAATAGCAACATTTTTGTAAGAATTAACCTCTTTTTTTATTGAGTCAATAATCTCTGATACAGTTTCTCTAGCTTCAGAAATATTAACTGTTGATTGTAGTTTTGCAATAACAACAAGGTCGTTACCATTATTTTTTTTGTATGCCTCTAAAATATCAAAGCCATTCATTTCCATAGCTTTTCTCAATGTTTGTTCTGTAAAATAAACTAAATGATCTGCTACAAATTCATACAAGCAAGCTTTTTCTAGTAAATAATCTACATTCGGGACCGAAATATATACTATCCCATCATCAATTAATAAATCACGTAAGCAACTTATAAATTCTTTGGTTTTGGGTTGATGCTCTAAAAAATTGTTACATACAACTAAAGAATATTTTTTAGAAAAAGTTTCTGGGAGCTCTGTTAAATAGGCTTTATCTACATTCAAATTTTTTTTATTACATTCCTTTATATTTTCTGCAGAATTTTCTATGCCATAAGCATTTATATTTAACTTTTCTAAAACCTGAAGAAAATCTCCTCTTCCAGTTCCAACTTCAATTGCGCCTTTTCCTTCGACATTATATTTTTTAACAAAGGGGCGCCATTCATTTACAAGGTTATCCTTGGAGCTTTCAGATAAAGATGCCGCTGTTATGACATTCTTGTAATAAACAACTGGATTATTTTTTAGCTGAATTAATCCGCAGTCATTACATTGGCAAACCATTAGAGTAATTGGATCATCAGGTTCTGGGTCATCAATACTTGAAATAAAATGTTGGGCTGCTTTTGGAAATCCATCAAGATCAATTAAAGACTTAATTCGAGAAGAACCACATAATCTACAATTGAATTTTGTATTTTTTGGTTTCATATAATATTAACAAACTAATGTTATTCCTGATTATTTATGAGCTTCCATCTATCATTTAACATTTTAAGTCTTTTATTATCTTCCCCAGTGATTAAAGAATAAAATTTTCTTTTATTTAATAACCATAATAATTCAAAATGCACTGCATTCAATAAAGCCTTTTTAATTTCTTCTTTATTTAAAGCATTTGCTTCAAAAATTATTTTTCTTGTTTCAAATCTAGTTAAGTGGTTTTCTTTTATTAATGATAATGGTTTAATTGAAATATCAGATACGCCTCCACCAACTACAAAATCAAGCTTATTTTTCTTACATTGATTTGCAATTTTAATACAACTATTAGTCACATTATCTTCATTTATACTATCTAGAGGTAAGCCTTGAGATCCAACAAAATCAACCCTTCCAAAAACAATGCCATCTATGCCATTTTTAGATGAAGCTACCTTGATCATTTGATCACTATTATTAAAACCAGTTTGCGTTTCAATATTAACTAAGAAGTCTACATCTTCCCTTTCATCTTGACTAAAAACTTTATTTTTCGCTTCGATATACTTTTCAATTGCATATGGAGTTTCAACCATTGGAGCAATAACATAGTCTACGCCAAATTGTTTTGCCTCTATAAGATCGCGGACTGCTTCACATCCACCTATCTTTAACCCTATACCAATATTAGCTCTTCTTGAGAGCTCAATTAACCTAAGAAGCTCTTCTGTTCGAGTTCCCTCAGCCTCAAACTCTGCTTTTACAGCAATAGCTCCACTTTTTCTTAAGTTATTAAGAATTTCTAACATTTCTTTTTCAGTTTTATTCATAATTTTATTGGTCTATTAAATCGTTAAAATTACTAAACTTTTCAGCTTCTTTACTATTAATTATTTCTTGATTAGATGATACATGATGATAGAAAAAAGGAATAGAGAGTAAATTTGCAGCTTTAAAATCAAAAATACTATCCCCTATCATAATTGTATTTTTTGGAGATATTGAAGACATTTTAATTAACTTTTCAAGTCCTTCAGAAGATGGTTTTTTTAAAATTACATCATCTCCAGTTACAACATATTTAAAAAAGTTATCAATCTTATGCCTTTTAAGAGTTTTTATAGTCAAATTTTTTGGTTTATTGGTTAAAATTGCCATTTGAATACCTTTATTATCAAGATGATTCAAATAATTAACCACTCCATCAAAAAGTTGCTCATCAATTAACGGGTCATCTAAGTACCTCTTTCTAAATATTTTCAAATACTTATCTACATCTTCTTCACTTTCTATAACTTTTTTTATCATTTCATCTCCTCCTAAACTGAGAAGGAGATGAACATCTTTTTCATTCAAAGAAGAGAGATTTAAATCTTTACGTAAAGTATTTAATATTCTAATCACTGTTTTGTCAGAATCTACTAAAGTACCATCTAGATCAAAAATAACTAATTTTGATATATTCATTAATTACAAAATATTCTTGGAATGTTCTTTTCTATCTAAAAAAGGGCTCATATCATCTAGAGATGGAGATATCATTGTCCCATCGTCTAATTTTCTTGAAGTTAATTTTGGAGAAAAATTTTGATCAGGATCGACAATAACTTCAAAAATTACTGGCTTATTACTATTTAACATCTTCAAAAAGCTTGTTGATGATAAATTTGAAAATTTGGTAATTTTTAAAGTCGCAATATTTAATGCTTTACCAAGCTTCTTAAAATCAGGGATCGTTACCCCACTTTTTGCATCAACTCCAACTACATTATCAGAAAAATATGCTTCTTGCGTCTGCTTAATTGATACATAACCATTATTATTTAGAACAAAAACTTTTATAGGCAAATTATATCCTTGCACAGTTTGAAGCTCTTGCAAATTCATCATTAAACTTCCGTCTCCTGCTAGACAAATTATACGATCATTTTTTCTTGCAATGGCTGCGCCAATAGAAGCAGGTAAATCATATCCCATAGAAGCAGACCCAGAATTTGTATATAATCGCTGACCTTGTTTAATTTTCGCTGCCTGAAAAGTCATTACACATGCTGAACCATTACCTGTTATAACTACATCATCTTTTGTTAAAACCTTAAATAATTCTTCAATAAAAATATATGGATTGATTTTTTTAGCTTTTTTATTTTTATATTCTGGAAGCACTACCGGATACTTAATTACTCTTTCTTTACACCATTTTAGATATTTATTATGTTCTTTTGAACTTGAGTAATTTAAATCTTCTATTTTCTTTAAAAAAAGTGGTAAAAAAATCTTAAGATCTGTTTTAATTTTATAATTAATTTTTAAGGTTGGTTTATCTAATTCTGCTTGATCAATATCTACCATTATTTTAAAAGCTTTTGGTGCAAACTTTTTCCAATTATAACTAATTTGTCTTATATTTAACCTACAGCCTAATATAATTAATAAATCTGAATTTTGGACAGTAAAATTTCCTGGGCGATCTCCTACTGTTCCTGGTTTACCTGCATAATATTTATTTTCATTCGAAATTAAGTCATGGGCATTCCAGCCTGTAACAACTGGAATTTTTAATTTATTAATCAATGCTAAAAATTGCCTATTCATTTTAGAGATTCCAACGCCGGTTCCAGCAAGAATTACTGGTCTATTTGATTTTTTTAACTTTTCAAAAATTATTTTGAAAGATTCATTATTTAAATTAGATTTAGTTGATAGTTCAAATTTTGTATTATCTGAAACTGCTGGATCATTCACTAATTTTTTGATATTACCATCAAAACCTTTTAATTTTTTTGGATCTATTAGTGAACTTTGAATATCAATGGGAACGTCTATCCAGACTGGGCCAGGTCTCCCATTTTCTAATAAATAAATTGCTTTATCCATTATAATTTTAATATCACTTGATTCCTTTATTGTTACAGCATATTTTGTAATCGGTTTTACCATTGAAGTTATATCAACCTCTTGATCACCCAATTGCCTCAACTTTGTTTTATAATTTTTTAAGTAAGTTTCATTTTTTACTTGACCAGATATAACTAACATTGAAAGTGAATCTGTGTAAGCTCCATAAACTCCGTTAATAGCATTGATTCCACCTGGGCCAGTTGTAACATTAAGCACAGCAACTCTATGAATTAATCGATAATAACTCTCAGCTGCCATTGCTGCACTTTGTTCGTGATGAAAAAATACTGGTGTTAGAGACTTGTGCCTAGTAAATGCATCATTTAAATGCATTGCTGCTCCCCCAGTTACCAAGAAAACATGTTTTGCTCCAAACTCAACTGATCTTTGAGCAATATAATCTGCAACTCTAATTTTTTTAGTCATTAAATTTAAAGACTCTCTATAAATTCATCAATAGTATTATGCAATCTATCAAACATACTATCTGTTAATCCATGATGAAGAGGTAATAAAACACCTCTTTCCATTACAGCATCGGCGTTGGGATAACCTTTACTTAAAACCTTATAATTGGCTCCATGCATCATAGGTTGTCTTATAATATTTCCTGTAAAAACCACCCTTGTTTGAATTTTTCTTTTTTCCAGATATATTTGAAATTCTTTCCTCGTAAATGGCGAATTTTTATTAATAAGAATTGGAAATGCTAACCAAGCAGTGTCTACATTGTTGGTTTCTATTGGGTTACTAAAAAATTTTTTATGTTTTTCAAAAAAGATGCATTGCCTATCAAAATTTTGCCTTCTAATTTTTTTGTTAGATTGTAATTTTTTCAATTGCTCTATACCAAAAGCAGCGCCAATCTCACTTCCTTCAACATTATAACCAACAGCTTCAAAAACAAATTTTGCGTCATACTCAATACCATCTAAATTGACATCAAACCTATTTTCAATTGCTTCGCTCTTTTCATCAAATAATGAAGAACTTCTTCCCCACGATCTCAATAATTTAGCTTTTTCAATTATTTTTTTATCATTCAATAATAACGCCCCACCATTTCCAGCACAATTTATTATATGAGAACCATAAAAACTAGTAATCGACATATCGGAAAAAAATCCTGAGCTTTTATCAATAATCTTAGCCCCTAAAGTATCTGCTGAGTCTTCAATGACAATGAGACTATATTTATCAGCTATTTTTCTTATTTCCGGCCAGTTACAAACATTACCCATTAAATTTGGAGCTAAAATTGCTACTGTATTTTTATTAACAACCTTTTCTATTTGTTTTACATCAATACAATAAGTAAATGGTTCAACATCAACAAAAACTGGAACCAAGTTATTTTTTAACAAACACCCAACTGAAGTACCAAAAGTTAACGCTGGAGTAATGACCTCACTGCCTTTTGGAAAGTCATATGACTCTATACCAATAAATAGTGCTGATGAACCAGAATTAACATATAAACATTCTTTTTTATCAAATAATTTAGCAATTTTATTTTCAAACTTCCTGGAATAATTTCCCATTTGAGTAGACTCATTCAAGCATTTTACGACTGCATCTATTTCCTCCTGACCATAAACAGTTTTTGCATAAGAAATATTTTCCATAATTTTTCTTTCTAAATTAATTCGTAATATTTAATTTGTTCAACAGTAAAAGAATACATATCTTGATCTTTTTTATAAAAATTCTTATACCAGTCACATGTCATAGAAATTGACTTCTGGATATTTAGCTTTGGAGTCCAATCTAGTCTTTCTATAGATTTTGAACAGTTCAGTTTAAGATAATTTGATTCATAAGTATTACTTTTCTTTAATAAAATTTTAAAATTTTTCTTTCCATTTTTACCATTATATTCTTTGTCAAAATTAGAAATTAGCCATTCAACTGATTTATCACCTTGGTCGCTAGGTCCAAAATTCCAAGATTCTGAATAATCAGATCCTTTTTTAAAGAGCTTTTCTGCTAAAACTAAATATCCATTTAATGGTTCAAGAATAAATTGCCAAGGTCTAATTGATTTAGGATTTCTAATAGATAATTTTTTATTTTGATGAAGCTCTTTTATAAAATCAGGAATAATTCTATTGGAAGCCCAATCTCCTCCTCCTATTATATTTCCAGATCTAGCAGTAGCTATTGCAACATCATTTCTAAAAAAAGAATTTCTATAGGCAGCCGTAATCAATTCTGAACAAGCTTTACTAGAACTATATGGATCGAAACCACCCATAGGATCGGTTTCTTTAAAAGCTTTAATTTCTTCATTATTCATATAACATTTATCACTTGTTACGTTTATTAAAACTTTTATTGAAGAAACATCTCTTATCGCATTTAAAATATTTACCGTTCCCATCAAATTAGTTTGATAGGTTTTCATAGGATCCTCATATGATTCTAAGACAAGAGCTTGCGCTGCCATATGGATAATTATATCTGGCCTCGTCAATGAAATTTTTTCTTTTAATTTTTTGTAGTCTCTGACATCACCTATAAACGAATTGACTTTTTTATCAATCGAACATATTTCAAATAAGCTAGGTTGGGTTTGTGGTTTTAATGAATACCCAATTACTTTTGCACCTAGTTCTAGTAACCAAATTGATAACCAACTTCCTTTAAAGCCAGTATGTCCAGTAATAAAAACTTTTTTATTTTTCCAAAACTTTTTATTCATTCCAGGTTTTCCATGGAGCCTTTCCAGAAACCCACAATTCTTCTAAATAATTTTTTTCTCTAAGAGTATCCATTGGTTGCCAGAATCCATTATGTTTATAAGCAACAAGTTGTTTATTTTTTGATAATTGTTCAAGGGGTTCCTTCTCCCATAATGTTTTGTCATCTTTGATTAAATTTATAACCTCTTTTGAAAGCACAAAAAATCCTCCATTGATATAAGCATTATCACCTTTTGGTTTTTCCGTAAATTTTTTTACTTTATTGCTTTCATCCAAAGATAATGACCCAAAACGTCCAGGTGGAATCGTAGCTGTTATTGTTGCCTTACATTTATGATTATTATGAAAAGCAATCAAATTTTTAATATTAATATCAGATAAACCATCCCCATAGGTTAAACAAAATGTTTCGTCTTCATTTAAAAATTCTTTGATTTTTGTAATTCTTCCGCCTGTCATTGTCTCATCACCAGTATCAACCAAAGTTACTTTCCATGGTTCTGCTTTAGTATTATGAAATTTACAATTATTAGCTTTAAAATCAAAAGTCACATCAGAAGTATGTAAAAAATAATTTGAGAAATATTCTTTAATCATATAACCCTTATAGCCACAACATATTATGAAATCATTGATACCATAATGCGAATACATTTTCATAACGTGCCAAAGAATAGGTAACCCACCAATTTCAATCATTGGTTTTGGTTTGATTAATGTTTCTTCAGAAATTCTTGTTCCTAAACCGCCAGCAAGAATAACAGCTTTCATTTTTTACACCCTCAATTTTCAAATTTAATATTTTATGGAAAACTCAATTAATAAACATCTAAAATCACTTTATAAATGCCATCTATCTTTATCATTAAAACATAAATGCAGTATAATTTACATCTATGGTTTCTTATAAAACATATACACAACTTCTAGAAAGTCTTAAAAAACATAATATATATTTTAAAGAATTTACCTTAGTTACAGGTGGTGATTACTTGCCAGATGATATAGATTGGAATTTTAAAGATGTTCTTCATGGGCATTATATTCATACTCAATTCGTACCATATCCAATGAACTTTACTGATGACACAATCGCTCAAATTTTCATACAAAATATTTTATGGTTTAAAATTCCAGTGATAGTTTATCAATATGATTCAGGACCAGATAATTTAACCTATGTATCAACCCTTTTAAATTTTACAATGATTGTTAATACTAAATTTGTTCGAAGAAAAAATAAAACAGATGCAGTGACAAAATATAATATCGGGTCTTCAAAAATACTTGTAAAATTATTCTTTCCTCTGATCAAATATCTAATTACAAAAAATTATAATTTCCTAATGAATGAAGATACGCCCATGAGGGTAAGAAGGGGTGAATTAAGGAAGATGGGTGCAGAATTTATCAAATATGGCGACAAATATACCCATAGAGAAACAATGGAACTAAACAAATCAAAATGTAAATTTAAAGCTTCACTTTTTAAAAGTAAAATTGCATCTAAATGTAAAACTATTAGAAAATCTGAAAATGGAACAGTTTCAGAATTTATTTCTGGTCAATCTGATATTTGGGGTTTGAGAGGTATTATCGAAAATAACAAAGTGACTATCTATCCAAGAATGTGCAATCATGAAGGTGCATGTTTAGACGAAGCTAAATTCCAAAATATGAATATCGTGTGCCCATGGCATAACAAGAAAATTAAACCTATCTTTTCTCAGGACATAAAAAATGAAGAAGTAGTTTTTAATCATATGCAAAAAATCTACAGATTAAAATTTAAAAAAAATAAAATTAACATTGATTTTATTTAGTAAGCTTTTAAAAAAGATCTTACAAAAAAAAATCCTCTTAAACTTGAAATTGGTGGGCCCACCAGGACTCGAACCTGGGACCAAAGGATTATGAGTCCTCTGCTCTAACCAACTGAGCTATGGGCCCTTGAGATTAATCCTTGCCCTCTAAAAAACTTTTTAATCTTTCTGATCTTGTTGGGTGTCGTAATTTACGGAGTGCCTTTGCTTCAATTTGACGGATTCTTTCACGTGTAACATCAAACTGTTTTCCAACTTCTTCAAGGGTATGATCAGTATTCATCTCTATACCAAATCTCATTCTTAAAACTTTTGCCTCCCGCGGAGTTAAACCCTCTAGAATTTCTGAAGTAACATTGCTTAAACTTGCATATACAGCTGCATCATCAGGAGTTAAAGTTCCAACATCTTCTATAAAATCACCTAAGTGAGAATCTTCATCATCACCAATAGGAGTTTCCATTGAAATTGGCTCTTTAGATATTTTCAATATTTTTCTAATTTTCTCCTCAGGCATCTCCATTTTTTCTGCTAGCTCTGAAGGTTCAGGCTCTTGTCCTGTAGCTTGGAGAATTTGTCTAGAAATTCTATTCATTTTATTTATAGTTTCAATCATATGAACTGGTATTCTAATTGTTCTAGCTTGGTCCGCAATTGAGCGAGTAATCGCTTGACGAATCCACCAAGTTGCATAAGTTGAAAACTTATATCCACGTCGATATTCAAACTTATCAACAGCTTTCATGAGACCTATGTTACCTTCTTGAATTAAGTCCAAAAACTGTAAGCCTCGATTAGTATATTTTTTAGCAATTGAAATGACCAACCTTAAATTTGCTTCAATCATTTCCCTTTTAGCTCTTTTAGCCCTAAATTCTCCAGAAGTCATCTTTTTATTAATATCTTTAAAAAAATTAATGGGGAGTCCGCATTCACTCTCTAAAGAAATTAATTTTTGTTGCTGATCTGCAATATCATGTTTTCTTTTTTCTAATTCAACAACATATGGTTTATCTAATTTTAATTCTTCTTTTAACCATTTTAAATTTGTTTCGTTCTTAGGGAAACTCTTTACAAAATGTGTTCTTGGCATTTTAGAAATGTCTACACAAAACTCCATTATTTGTTTTTCATGGGTTCTAATTTGAGAAACAAACGTGCGAACTTTGTCACATAATAGCTCCACAAATTTAGAAGCAAATCTAAAATTAACGAGCTCTTTTTGAATAACTTCTTGATGTTTTTGATACTCAGGATCATCTATCCATTTATTTTTACTTCGCAAAATAGCTAATTTATTATGTGCTCTTTTAATAACTCCAAATCTTCTCAATACTTCGTTAGTTAATTCAGCTAAATCTTCAGCAGACATTCCGCTTGCTTTTCCAGTATCATTTTCATCTTCATCTTCATCATGCTCCGCTTCTGAAGCTTCAATTTCTAAGGCTGCTTCTACTTTGGCTAACTCCTTCTCCGCCTCCATATCAATCAACCCATCAACAAACTCATCAACACCTATTTCGCCCTTCTTGACTTTCTTACCTATTGTCATAAGATCTTCAATAATACCAGGGCAAGCAGAAATAGATTGAACCATACTCTTGAGGCCATCTTCAATACGTTTTGCAATCTCAATTTCACCCTCACGAGTTAATAAATCAACGGTTCCCATTTCTCTCATATACATCCGAACAGGATCAGTTGTTCGACCAAATTCGGAATCAACAGTTGCGAGAGCTTGTTCTGCTTCTTCAGCTGCTTCTTCATCAGTAACTGGGGGAGGAGCATCTGACATTAATAATTCTTCTGCATCTGGTGCTTGTTCATAAACCATGATGCCCATATCGTTGATAATACCTATAATTCCTTCTACTTGATCACTTTCGGTAATCTCATCAGGCAGATGATCATTGATTTCTGGATAAGTCAAATACCCTCTTTCTTTTCCTAAAACAATTAAAGCCTTAAGCTGTGATCTCCTTTTCTCAGCTTCAACAGGATTATTAGCTGCATCTTTAAGGTAAAGGTCTTTGAGTTTTTTTACACGAGTAACACGTTTTGTTTTTTTATCTTCGGGATTTTTTCTAGGTCTTGCCATGGTTACCTCTAGTTATCAAATATGACTGAAATCGTAATTACTAATATCATTTTTGGACTGAGAATTTTATCAGAGTATCAATTTTAAATCAATTGAATTTTTACTGATTGTTTATAAAAATCATTAAGAATCAATTGGTTATCCTTTCCCTATATTTTTCAAAAAATCTTTTTCTTCCTCTGAAAGTGAGTCTAAGCCTTTTTTTGTAGCTTCACTTAATCTTTTTTTATTGATTAATGAAAAATAACGTTTCTTGATGCTTGCTCTTAAGGCATTAATTTCTTCGTCCATTTCCATCCCATCGTCAAATGTTGAGAGTTGCATATGAATTTGTTTAATCAGCTCCTTATCAAATCTAGTTTCCAAAAAATGCAAAATCATAGCTGAATTATATTCACCATTTTCTTTAGTCATTTCAATTATTGATAATGCTAATTTATCATCTACATCCTCTGAAACAAAAAATTCTGAATCTTCTTTTTTGATTAAATCTGGCCTCAAAATAAGTAATAAACAAAATTTTCTAACTCTACTTATTGGAAGTCGATCTGGTTCTTTTGAGCTATTTTTCTTAGGGTATATATTTTTTATTTTTAATACTTGATTAATCTCTTCTAGATTAAGATTAATTAATTCTGAAATCCTTTTTTTAAATAATAGGGAGAGTTTTGATGCATTTAATTGTTTAAATATTGGTTCAATTGCATTTAAAAACTTTACTTTTTTTTCTTGAGTAGCAAGATCATTATTTATTGTTAAATATTTAATTATGTACTCAGTAAGTGGAATCGCTTCTTTAGCTAACAACTCAAATTCATTAAGAGAATGTTCTCTTATAAATGAATCCGGATCATGGCCATCAGGTAAAAATAAAAATTTTAATTGCATATTATCAGTAACTGATTCTAGAGAATTGTTCATTGCCCTCCATGCTGCAGATCTACCTGCAGCATCACCATCAAAGCAAAATATAATTTCCTGGGTATAACGTATTAATTTCTTTATATGAAAAGCAGTTGTTGCTGTTCCAAGGGTTGCTACAACATTTTTTATTTCTTTTTGAGCAAGCCCAACAACATCCATATAGCCTTCAACAACCAACACATATCCCTTTTCTCTAATTGATTTTCTTGCTGTTAATAATCCATAAAGCTCATAACTCTTTTGAAATAATGGTGTTTCTGGCGAGTTATAATATTTAGGAGTATCCTCTGAATTTATTATTCTCCCCCCAAAACCAATCACAGTTCCCTTATCGCTAAAAATAGGAAATATAATTCGATGTCGAAATCTATCATAAAATTTTCCTTTATCATTTTTAACAACGAGGCCAGCTTTGATAAGGATATCATTCTCATAATCCTTAAAAACATTTTTTAAATTTTGCCAGCCTTCTGGTGCATACCCTATAGAAAATTCTTTAGCAATTTGACCTGTCAAGCCTCTTGCTTTTAGATAACTTATTGCATCTGGTGATTCTCTTAACTGTTTTTGATAAAAAATACTTGCAGTTTTAATAGCATCCTCTAAATTCACATATTCACTATTTTTTTTAAGTTTTGGAGCGGCATCATTAGGCACCTTTAAGCCAATTGAATTTGCAAGTTCATTAATTGCTTCTACAAAACTTAAACCTTCATATTCAATTAGAAAACTTATTGCTGAGCCATGTTCTCCACAACCAAAACAATGATAAAATTGTTTTGAAGGACTTACAGTAAAAGAAGGGGTTTTTTCCTGATGAAATGGGCAACAAGCTACAAAATTTGCCCCAGCTTTTTTAAGCGTAATTCGTTTGTCAATAATATCTACGACATCTATTCTGCTTAAAAGTTCTTGAATAAAAGATTCTGGAATCATTCCTAAATATTATCTCAATATTTACAAATATGCTTAGCCAATTTCAGATTAAATATAAAATATTAAATTAATTTTTCTTTAATTTTTTTTGAAACTTCAGCCATATTAGCCTTACCAGCAAGTTTAGGTTTAAGAACATTCATTATTGATCCCATATCTTTCATTGAGTTTGCACCACTAGCTTTAATAGCATTAATAATAAATTCTTCTATTTCTAGATCTGACAATTGCTTTGGCATATATTCTTGGAGAACTTTAACCTCAAATTCTTCTTTTTCAACCAAATCATTTCGATTTGCCTTCTTAAAAGCATCAATTGAATCTCTTCGTTGCTTTAACATCTTATCAATTATTGAAACAATATTATCATTCGTAAGCTCAATACGCTCATCAACTTCTTTTTGTTTTATTGCAGACAACAGAAGCCTAATGGCTCCAAGACGCGCAGAGTCTTTGCTACGCATTGCGGATTTCATATCGTCATTAATTAGATTCTTTAAGGACACTTTTTTAGAATAGTTTTGGAGGTAACATTTGATTTCTTAGACGTCTATATTGTCTTTTGACTGCAGCAGCAGCTTTTCTTTTACGCTCCCAAGTTGGCTTTTCGTAAAATTCTCTAGCACGTAAATCATTAAGTAAGCCTGTTTTTTCGACAAGTCTTTTAAATCTTCGAAGTGCTACATCAAATGGTTCATTTTCTTTTACTTTTACTGTTGACATTAATGATCTCTTTAAAATATATATTTAACTTATGTTAAATATACTTACTATTTATGAAAGTGTGCCATTTTAATGCTAATATTCATTTTTTTCAACCATATACAAGAAAAATTAAAATTTAAATGCTCGTTCTTGGAATTGAAAGCTCATGCGATGAAACAGGAATTGCTATTTATGACTCAAAGAGAGGGTTGTTAGGCCATACTTTGCATTCTCAAATTAAACTTCATTCCTCTTACGGTGGAGTAGTGCCTGAACTTGCTTCACGTGATCATATAAAATATATAATTCCACTAATCGATCAATTATTGAAAAAGAATTCTATTTCAATTGATTCAATTGATTCAATTGCTTATACTGCTGGTCCAGGGCTATCAGGGGCCCTTTTAGTTGGCAGCGCTTTAGCAGAAGCATTAGCATACTCTTTAAATATTCCATCAATACCAGTTCATCATCTTGAGGGGCATTTATTAGCTCCATTACTGGAAGTTGAAAAACCATCCTTTCCTTTCTTAGCGCTTTTAGTTTCAGGTGGCCATACACAACTAATTGATGTAAAAAAAATTGGTGAATATACTATTATAGGAGATACTTTGGATGATGCAGCAGGAGAAGCATTTGATAAAACAGCAAAACTTCTAGGATTAGGTTATCCTGGTGGAGCAGCATTATCTGAACTAGCTGAAAAAGGAAATTTTGAATTTCAATTGCCTAGACCATTGATAAATAGCCATGGATTAGATTTTAGTTTTAGTGGTCTAAAAACAGCTGTCTTAACTTTAGTCAAAAAACAATCAAAATTAACAGATGAAATTAAAGCAAATATTGCTTTTGCTTTTCAGGAATCTATTACAGATGTGTTAGTTAAAAAAACTATTAAGGGTCTTGAGGAAACTGGATATAAAAATATCGTGGTATCTGGAGGAGTTGGGGCAAATAGTAAACTAAGAGAAAAATTAATATCTCGCTCTAAATTAGAAAAATTTAAAGTTTATTTTCCAAAATTAGAATTTTGTACAGATAATGGTGCTATGATTGCTTTAGCTGGATATCTAAGAGTGCACCTATCTTCAAAAAACAACTACAAATTTTCTGTGAAACCAAGATGGCGACTATCTGAAATCTAATCTAGCTTTTAAAGCTTGGTTCCTTCCCAGCAATTAAATTTTTAATATTTGAATGATGTCTGAAAATAATTAAAGTCGCGATTATTAGGTTCATTATTAAAATAAAAAATTGTTCGTTTAATATATAACTCAAAATTGGTGCTGATAAAGATGCAAAAATTGCTGCTAGCGAAGAGTATCTCCATATAGAAAAAGTAACTAGCCAGATAAAAATTACAATTAATGCTAATACCCAATTAACTGCCAACAAAATTCCAAAAGCAGTCGCAACACCCTTTCCACCTTTAAATCTATAATAAATCGGGTACATATGGCCCAAAAGAACAGCTAATGAAATTTGCATGATCTCTAATTCATTAAACCCCATAAGTATTGCAATACTTACAACTATTGTGGCTTTAAGAATATCTCCTAATAAAGTAAGAATTGCAGCAACTTTATTTCCCATCCTTAAAACATTTGTTGCGCCAGGATTTTTTGATCCAATAGTCCTTGGGTCGTTAAGATTTAGAAATTTACTAATAATGATCCCAAAAGATAAAGATCCTATTAAATAAGCACTAGAAATAAAAAGAATTTGATTTATCATAGTAAGTTATTATATTTGAAAAATAATAAATTCTTAATGACAAATCACATTTTTCTGCATGGTCTCAAGTTAAATACAAAAATCGGTGTTCCAGATTGGGAAAGAGCTATTTTACAAGAGCTTATTATTGATGTTGATATTGAACTGAAAGGAAATGAAACTTTTAAATCCAATGATATCTCCAAAACTATTGATTATGCTTTAATTGAAGCTCAAATAAAAGAAATTGGTTTAAGAAATAAAAATAAGCTTCTTGAAGACTTTGGAGAAGAAATCATTTGCAAATTAAAAGAAAAATTTCAATTTGAAAAAATTAGACTAAAAATTTCAAAGCAAAAAATATTACCTGAAACAGATTTTGTTGGAGTCATTTTAGAGCGATAAAATGATTAGCCTCTGGGATGATGTGATTCATGAAGATTTTTCAATCTTTCCCTAGCAACATGAGTATAAATTTGAGTTGTTGAAATATCACTATGTCCTAATAGTACTTGAACAACTCTTAAATCTGCTCCATGGTTAATTAAATGAGTAGCAAAAGCATGTCTTAATATATGTGGGGACATAGGCTTATTTATTTTAGCCAAAATTGAATATCTTTTTATTAAATACCAGAATGCTTGTCTCGTCATCGCCTGTCCTCTTAATGTAATAAAAAGGTATTTTGATGATTGTTGTTTTAAAATATCTTTCCTACCTTCATTTATATATTTTTTAATCCAATCAACAGCCTCTTCGCCCATTGGCACTAATCTTGTCTTACTTCCTTTACCAGTAACTCTTACAATACCTTCAGTTAAACTAAGCTCAGTTAAAAGTATATTTACTAATTCAGAGACACGTAAACCACAGGCATACAATAATTCAAGCATCGCCTTATCTCTTAACCCAGAGGATTTTTCAAGATTTGGAGCAGCTAAAAGTGATTCAATATCTTCCTCACTTAAACTTTTTGGTAAAGATTTTGGGATTTTTGGACTCTGAATTTCTAAAGTAGGATCAATAGTTATTTTATTTTCTCTCAATAAGTATCTAAATAGTCTTCTGAGTGTTGCCAGTAATCTTGAAATACTTCTTGATTTTGAAGTAGGAAATTTGAATGCTAAATATTCTTGAATATCAGCTTGTGATACATCCAAAATATTCTTTTCTAAATCTTTATTTAACCATTGTGAAAATAAATTTAAATCCAATCGGTAGCTATTTAAAGTATTTTTTGATAATCCATCTTCAAGCCATAAATGATCAATAAATTGGTCAATAATTTTAGAGTTCATGATTGATGAAGTCGACCTAAGTTAGTCCTCAAATTATAACAACAAAAGCCCCAACTCGTGGGGCTTTTTTTACTAAATAAAATTTATTTAGCTGGTTTATCTTCCGGAGCTGTTTCAGCTGCAGGCGCTTGATCTGCAGGCTTATCTTCAGCCGCAGGTACTTCTTCAATTAACATATCAGGGATTTCTTCAAAATCACTATCAGTGTCACGAGTTTTTAAACGCTCTTTAATTCTTGCTGATTTTCCTGAACGTTCTCGTAAATAAAATAACTTAGCTCTTCTAACATCTCCTCGACTTTTAATTTCAATACTTTCAATTTGTGGTGAATGAAGTTGAAAAGTTCTTTCAATTCCCTCACCTGAAGAAATTTTACGAACAATAAAAGATGAATTTAATCCTTTGTTTTTTCTAGAAATCACAACACCTTCAAAAACTTGAACTCGCTTTCTTGTCCCTTCAACTACATTTACGCCAACCTTGATCGTATCCCCAGCTGCAAATTTTGGTATTTTCTTTCCGAGACGGGCTATTTCTTCTTTTTCTAATGTTTCAATAATATTTACCATGATTCTTAGTCCTTTATTAATTATATAGAGCCTTGTTCCTGCTCATTTTTAATTTCATTGAGCAGCCGAGTCTCTTCATTTGTCAATAACTTTTCAGCCAGTAAATCTGGTCGTTTTTTCCATGTCAATTTTAACGACTCTTTTAATCTCCATAATCTAATTTTCTCATGATCACCTGAAAGTAAAACTTCAGGAACCTTATTTTTCTTAAATACTTCTGGTCTTGTATATTGTGAATAATCTAATAATCCGTTAACAAATGAATCTTGTGATGCTGATTCAGTAGTATTTAATACTCCAGGTAACTGTCTTATTATACTATCCATCATTGCCATTGCAGGTAATTCGCCCCCGCTCATTACATAATCTCCAATTGAAACTTCCTCATCAATCCAATCATTTACTCTTTCATCAATACCCTCATATCTGCTGGCAATTATAATCAAACCTTTGAGGCTTAATAACTCATTAACTTTATTATGACTTAGAAGTTTTCCTCTAGGTGTCATATGTATAACTTTGCTACTTTTTATTCCTATTTTATCTTGCCTTGCCTTAGCAGCTTCAATTGATTTAACCAGAGGCTCAGCCATCATTAACATTCCTGGGCCTCCACCATAAGGCTTGTCATCTATTGTTTTATGAAAATCTGTTGTAAATTCTCTTGGATTCCATAAATTTAAATTAACAATTTTTTCTTTAAACGCTCTTCCAGTGACCCCGTATTTACTAATAGCCAAGAACATTTCCGGCATCAAAGTTACGACATCAAATTCATATTTTACTTTAGAATTCTTCATCCCAATCTACGATTATTTTTTCACCCCCAGTATCTACTTTTAATACTGTATTTGAAGTATATGGAATTAGTCTTTCCTTATCACCACTTACAACGATTACATCATTAGCACCAGTTTCTATAAATGTATCAACAGTACCGAAAGAAATATTTTTTAAGTTTAAAACTTCAAAGCCTATCAATTCACTCCAATAATATTGGCCTTTATTTAATTTAGGCAGTAAATCTTTTGATACCCCAATTAAATAATCTTTAAAATTTTCTGCTTCTGAACGATTATCAATTTCTAAAAATTTTGCAACAATTGACTTGCCATGCAGTTTAATTTCTTTTACTTCTTTTTCCAGCCAACTTTTTTGATCCTTAGATAGAAAAAATTTATTGTATGCCAAAAGGGAATCTAGATTTTCTGTAAAAGAAAATATTTTTACCCACCCCTTAACTCCATAAGGACTTGATATCTTAGCCATAACAATGATTTCTTCTAATTTTTTAGAAGACAAGATTACTATTCTCTAATTTTCTTCTTTTTTTTCAGCAGCTGGTGCTTCTTCTTTTACTTCAGCAGCTGGTGCTTCTTCTTTTGCTTCAGCAGCTGGTGCTTCTTCTTTTACTTCAGCAGCTGGTGCTTCTTCTTTTACTTCAGCAGCTGGTGCTTCTTCTTTTACTTCAGCAGCTGGTGCTTCTTCTTTTGCT
>JBELCI010000009.1:0-62380 GCA_042094875.1 OM43 beta proteobacterium | reverse complement strand
GTATGTTGATACATCAACTGAAAGACGAGTTAGACACTTAAAAACCACTCGAAACAGCTAATTAAACAAATATAAAAAAGGTACCAAAATAAAATTATAGTAAAAAAAGGTACCAAAGTTTAAATATTGGTACCTAAAATTCATCGGATACGATAGGTCTGTTTTGGACAACATAGGACAGTATTTAAAGGGTTTGAGAGAAGAGGGGAGTTTAATCGGACGGTCTAGGACCTATTTGGACTGTAAATTGGTGGAGGTAAGCGGGATCGAACCGCTGACCCTCTGAATGCCATCCAGATGCTCTCCCAGCTGAGCTATACCCCCAAATTTATTTAATCTCTGTAATTTGTCTCTGTCGGAAATTGATTTAAATCAATATAAGAATCTGCTTTCCAACCTTTTTTCTTATGCTCTACAGTAACATTAGTAAATATCCCACCTCTAACAAAGAATTTCGCTGTAAGACGCATAAATCTAGGCTTTGTAGCACTCACTAAATCGTTAAGTATTTGATTAGTAACGGCTTCGTGAAAACAACCTTCGTTCCTAAATGACCATATATAAAGTTTTAAACTTTTTAGTTCCACACATCGTTTATCGGGGATATAATCAAGATAGAGAGTTGCAAAATCTGGTTGACCAGTTTTGGGGCAAAGACATGTGAATTCTGGAATTTGCATATGGATATGAAAATCTTTTTTAGTGTTTGGATTTTCAAATGTTTCGAGATTTTTTGTTGGTTGTGCCGTAGGTTTGGACCCTAAAGATTGCGATTTCATAGTAATAAAAATTTTAAAAAAAGAATATTATACTGCTTTGTGCAGAAACATCTCTATATAAAATAAAGAAAGTTAAATTTGAAATTAAGACAAATAAAACTAGCTGGCTTTAAATCTTTTGTTGATCCAACAACAATCCAATTAGATGAAAAGCTAGGTTCAATTGTTGGGCCTAATGGATGTGGTAAATCAAATATTGTCGAAGCAGTAAAGTGGGTGATGGGGTCATCATCAGCAAAAGAACTCAGAAGTGATTCAATGGACGATGTAATTTTTTATGGTACCGACACCAGGCAAGCGGTTAGTAGAGCCAATGTGGAACTTATTTTCGATAATAGCGAAAATAGGGCTCCAGAAGAGTGGTCGAAATACTCAGAAATCTCAGTTAAAAGAGTAATAGAGAAGGATAAAGGTTCTAATTATTTAATTAATAATACTGTTGTAAGGCGGAAAGATGTTGCTGATTTATTTCTGGGAACTGGACTTGGGAGTAGGGGTTATGCAATTATTGGGCAAAATAAAGTTACACAGCTGGTAGAAGCAAAACCAGAAGAACTTAGGGGGTTTTTAGAAGAAGCTGCAGGGGTGAGTAAGTACAAAGAAAGAAGAAAAGAAACTGAATTTAGACTCAGAGATACAAAAGAAAATCTATCGAGAGTTCAAGACTTAGTTCAAGAAATAAAACAACAATCTGCTAAGCTTAAATCTCAAGCGGAAGCTGCAAATCGCTATCATAAACAACAAGAAAATCTAAAATTTCATCAAGCTCAAGTATGGGCCCTTAAAAAAAGAGTTGTTAATCAATCATGGGAAACTATCAAAAAGAAAATAGAAGAACAAACTTTAGAGCTAGATCAGTTTACAGCGAGCCTAAGAGAAATAGAATCAAAAGTAGAGACTGCACGTCAAGATTACACAAAAACTGCAGATGAAATTAATCTTTTCCAATCTAAATTTTATGATATCAATGCTCAAGTTTCTAATACAGAAAATTCTTTAGCAAATATAAAAAATAATATTGAAAGACTCACACAAACCCAGAAAGATAGTAAAGAAAAAATATTAAGCCTTCAGGTGTTAGAGACTAATTTAAATAAGGAAATCGAACAGAATAAAAATATAATTAAAACTGAATCAGAGAAAATGGAAACTCACGAACAAACAAACCAAGATGAAAAAAGTAAATATACTGATTTAGAAGAAAAATATAATGCTGCAACAACCAAGATTCAAAAAGCGAGAAGTGATAGAGAGAGTAATTTTCAAAAACTTCGTGAAGAATCATTAGCTAAAATAACTAAGACAAGAGAAGATATTGACGCTAATTTAAAAAAACTTCGTGAAGAATCATTAGCTAAAATAGAATCATCAAGAAATAAAAGGGATATTAATTTTAAAAAACTAAGTGAAACAGAAGTCAGAATTAATTCACTTAATGATTTTATCGAAAGTGATATCAAATTAGATGATATTCAATCATGGCTAAAAAAAGCTGGTGTTACAAACCAGCAGCCAATTCTTGATCAAATTACAATAAAAGATGGATGGGATAATGCTTTTGGAATCTTTCTTGAAAGTCATGTTCATGCCTATGAGTCTGAGCAACTATCAAATACATTTATAGAAAATCGACCATCAAAAACAATAACACTGATTAATAAAAATAAATTAGAAGATAAGTTTAAGCGCAATGATCAATTGATTTCAGCTATGACAGTAATTAAATGTAACGAAAGTCATATTAGTGGAGCAGTTAATGAATGGTTGAGTAATGTTTATCTATCAAATGAAAAAGAAATTCTTACTGATCGGAATAAAATGAATTATGGAGATATTCTCATTCTTAAAAATGGAGATATTTATGGCAAAACCTATCAGGTTGTAAGATCAAAGAACGGTGAAAACATTAATCTTTTAGCAAGAAAAAAACAGCTAGATGAATTAACAAAAAACGAAGCATCTATTAAAAAAGAATACCAAACAAGTATCGATCAACTAAACAAAATTGAAGAGGAAGCAAAGCTCAACGAAGAAAACCTTCAAACATCAAGTGCTGAGAAATTAAGTGCAGTTCAAAATGAAGCTCAAACATTAGAACAAACATACAGCTCACAAAGTAACATAGATTTAAATTTAATTGAGGAAGAGGTAAATTTATCACAACAATTATTTAATGAGCAGAAGAATAAGATGTTTGAATCTGATAAATTAAAACAAGAAATTCAATTTAATATTAAATTGAATTCGAATAAGAACAATGACCTAACAGAAAAAATACAGAGCCTTATTAACGAAAAAAGTGATTTAGAAAAAATAATTGAAGAAAGCATTATTCAGTTAAAAGATAATAGCGTGGAAAATTTTGAAGCTGATTTAAAATTAAAGATTAAAGAAAAAGAAAAAGCTGAGGAAGATTTAACTTTAATAAGAGAGACATTAACATCCAAAGAAGACCATTTAAAAACAATTGAAACTGCTCGATTAGAAAAACAACAGTCTCTCAGCCCGCTTCAATCAAGCCTTCAAGAATTAAAAATAGAAGAACGTGAAATAAAAGTTAATTTTGAACAATGTTGTAGCGAATTAGAAAAAGCCTCAATCAATGAAGATGATCTATTAGCTAAGCTTAATGAGGATGATAAAATAGAAGATATCGAAGAAAAATGTCAAAAAATTACTGCAAAAATAGAAAGGATGGGGCCTGTTAATCTTGCCGCTATTGAAGAACTCACAGCTATTGAAAAAAGAGAAGTTTACTTACAAAAACAAATGGATGATCTTATCGAAGCTTCCAATACTCTTGAGCAAGCTATTCGTAAAATAGATATAGAAACTAGAGAAAAATTATCAAATACCTATGATGCAGTTAATGAAAATTTTAATTTTTATTTTAAAAAATTATTTAGTGGGGGAAGAGCAAAATTAGAGCTATTAGGAGAGGAGATATTAGATTCTGGTTTCCATATTATTGCTCAGCCACCAGGTAAAAAAAATGTAACTATTCCTCAACTTTCCGGTGGCGAAAAAACATTAACCGCAATTGCTTTAGTATTTGCTTTATTTAAGCTTAATCCAGCTCCATTTTGCTTTATGGATGAAGTAGATGCTCCTTTAGATGAAACAAATGTTGGTAATTTTTGTTCTCTTGTACAAAATATGTCAGAAGCCACTCAAATAATTCTAGTAACTCATCAAAAACAAACTATGGAAATGTCGGACCAACTTATTGGGGTTACTTCAGCTGAAAAAGGAGTATCTAGAATTGTTGAAGTTAACCTGCAAGATGTTGAAAAAATGGAAGTAACAAACTAAAATATAGGGTATGAGTGATGTTCAATTAACCCTTCTATGTCTTGGTTTGTTTGTAATTTTGATTATGCTTCTTCATAATTGGGTTCAACTAAGAAAGCATAATAAAACCAAAAAAACATCGAAATCAGCAAAAAAAATAGAAATTACTGACGAAAATGATCCCTTATTTAATCAAGCGACACCAATCTTTGAAAGAGAAAGAACATTTCAAGATCTTAATTCAGAAAGTAACTCCTCAGAACACTTAATTAGAGAAAATTTACCTGATGGTATATACAGAGAAATTGAAACAGTTGCTTCAATTACTACAAAAAACATACAAGAAGGGACAAAAAACTTATTTATTGAAGAGCTATCTAAAATTCCAAATGTAAGTATTTATGTTAGGGATGGGAATGAAATTTGGATGACCGGAAAAGCTTTAGACGAAATAATTAAATTTGATCAGATCCTAATTGTTCTGTTATTAATTTCAAGAAGAACTAACATAACAGAAGAAGAGATTAAAAAATTTAAATCTTTAGTTGAGAATGTAAAAGTTGCAGTAGATGGCTCACTTCTTTGGCTGGCCAATCAAGATATAACTGAAGAATCGGATGACTTAAGAAAATTTAAAAATGAAGTTGATCAGTCATTATTCTTAAAGGTTATTCCTAAATCCGACTCATCTTTTCAATCTGGAGCTTTGTTAGATTTTTTTGAAAGTCCAAAAATAAAAACTAATAAAGATGGTATTCATGAATTGGAGAATACTACATCTGAAACAAACAATATATGTGAATTATTATCTTTATCTGGAAAAAAACTGGATATTAATCCTGAGACTTTTTTACAGGGAATTTTGTTTAAAATGGATGTGCCAAATACTAAAAATATTACATACTCGTTTAATGAAATGATTAAATTAATCGATTTATGCAAACAAAAACTAAATGGTATATTAGTGGATGGAGATAGTAATGAGCTAAATGATGACCAAATAAGTAAGATTTACTTTTCCTTAAAAACTATCGAGGATAAAATGGTTAAGAAAAAAATTATGCCTGGTAGCGATTCTGCTAAAAAGTTATTTTCATAATATGGATTCTAAATCAAAAGCAAAAAAAGAATTAGATATTCTTATCAATCAAATACAAAGCCACTCTTATAGTTATTATGTAGAAGATAATCCAAGCATTTCTGACTCTGAATTCGATGAACTGTATAAACAGCTTGTTAATATTGAAAGTCAATATCCTGAACTAATTACTTCTGAATCTCCAACTCAGAGAGTAGGGGCAGAAACGAATAAAGCCTTTAAACAGGTAAAGCATTTAAAGCCTATGCTTTCATTAAATAATGTGTTCACTCATGATGAATTAATAGCTTTTGACAAAAGGTTATGTGATGAAATTGGTATTGAGAATATAGAGTATTCAGCTGAACCTAAATTTGATGGGTTAGCTGTTTCTTTAATTTATGAAGAAGGCAAGTTCTTAATGGGCGCCACAAGAGGTGATGGTATTGTTGGTGAAGATATTACACATAATCTTAAAACTATTAAATCTATTCCTTTAAAGTTAGAAGGTAAAAATATTCCAAGAAGAATTGAAGTAAGAGGTGAGGTTGTAATGCTTATCAAAGATTTTAATTTATTAAATAAAAAACAGGCTAAATTAAGTGAAAAATTATTTGCAAATCCAAGAAATGCTGCAGCTGGAAGCCTAAGACAAATTGACCCCAAAATAACAGCAAAAAGACCATTGAGCTTTTTTGCCTATAGTATTTTTTTATTTGAAAATCAGCGCCAATTAGATTCACATTCAGCAGGGCTTAAACTATTAAGTGATTTTAAAATTCCAACTTCTCGTTTAGCTGTTGTCACTAAATCTACAGAAGGCCTTCAAAACTATTATGATGAAATAATAAAAACTAGAAGTAAATTACCATTTGATATTGATGGAGTGGTATACAAAGTAAATTCACTTAATCATCAAGATGAATTAGGTTTTATTTCTAAAGCTCCAAGGTGGGCAACTGCTCATAAATTTCCTGCTGAGGAGGCTAAAACAGTTGTATTAGATATATCAGTTCAAGTAGGGCGCACTGGCTCAATTACTCCAGTAGCTAGATTAAAACCAGTTATAGTTGCAGGAGTAAAGGTAACAAATGCAACTCTTCACAATGAAGATGAATTAAGGAAAAAAGATATTTATATTGGTGATCATGTGGTAGTGAGACGCGCTGGAGACGTTATCCCAGAAGTAGTTAAGGTAATTAAAGAAAATAGAAGTAATTTAGTTAAAAAGTTTGAAATGCCGAAAAATTGTCCTGTATGTAAATCCTCATTGTCAAAAGATCAAGATGAAGCAGTTTTACGATGTTTAAATGGCTTAAATTGTAAGGCACAAAAGAAACAAGGTGTAATGCATTTTTGCTCAAGAAAGGCAATGGATATAGATGGTTTAGGCGAAAAAATTGTAGATCAGTTATTAGAAGCAAAATTAATTGATGGATTTTCTGATATATTTGGACTTAAAAAGGAGCAATTAGTTAAGCTTGAAAGATTTGCAGAAAAATCAGCTGAAAATCTAATTGAAGCTATTGAAAAATCAAAGAATACAACATTGGCTAGGTTAATTTATGCTCTTGGAATAAGAAATGTAGGTGAATCAACTGCTTCAGATTTAGCTCAGCATTTTAAATCAATTGAAAAAATTAAGACAGCTACAATCGAAGAGTTAGAGGAGGTTGATGACATCGGACCGACAGTCTCGAAATCAATTAATCAATATTTCAATGACAAATCGAAATATAATCAAATAATATCTATTTTAAATATGGGTGTAGTATTTGAAAAAATTAAAAATACTAAGGAAAATAGAGAACTAAAAGGGCTTACTTTTGTCCTTACTGGTACTTTACCCTCGCTAAATAGGGAAGA
This sequence comes from OM43 beta proteobacterium, assembly GCA_042094875.1. GTDB lineage: Bacteria > Pseudomonadota > Gammaproteobacteria > Burkholderiales > Methylophilaceae > BACL14. The sequence continues at coordinate 55,366 of JBELCI010000009.1, read as the reverse complement.
GGCCAAAAGCTTAATATCAAAATGTGGGGGTAAAGTAACTAATAGTGTGTCAAAAAAAACTGATTATGTAGTTGCTGGTGCAGATGCCGGAAGCAAGCTAAATACAGCTAAAACACTTAATATCAAAATTTTAAACGAAGTTGAATTACTGATTTTAACTAAAAAAACTGGATAACAATGAAAATAGAAAATACTTTAAGTTTTATTATTATATTATTGTTTTCATGCAATATATATTCATATAATTCAAACAATAATTGTGAAAAATTAATGCAAGAAGGTAATAATTTGGATGCAGTAACTGCAGCTATGAAGATAAAAGATCAATATGATAAACATTTTTGCCTTGGAAAAGCCTATTACCGCTCAAATAAGCATGATTTAGCTGTAAAAGCGTTTGCAACTAGCGAAGGTCTGGCAAAATTACCTGTAGATCAGATGTTTTCTATGCTCTATAAAGGTATTGCAGAAAGGGATTTAGGCAAATTTGATTTATCAAACAAAACATTTACAAAAGGCTTAGAAACTGCAAAATTAGGTAACACTAAATACCTCCAAATGGAACGAAGGTTTCTTTATCAGTTAGGGCAAAATCATCTAGCAAAAGAAGATTATTTGGAGGCTATAGATTTTTTTGCTAAATCTACTGTTGTATCTGCTAACGACAATGAAAGAGCTGAGGGTTATGATGGCTTAGCTATGGCTTATTCCGGTAAGAAAAAATCAACTAAAGCTATTGAATATGGCTTAAAAGCGGCCAATATGTATCGCAAAGTTGGTGCATATAATGAGTATGCTGATGCTCAAATCAAATTATCGTCCTATCATTTACAAGATAATGCTCCAGATCGGGCATTAGACGTTTTAGAAAGACTTGAAAGATTTGCTATAGATAATGGAAGTAGGTATTACGAGGCTAAGGCATTACTTGAGCAGTCATTAGTCTTTAAACACAAAAATGATGAGCAAAGCGCTTTAACAAAATTTAATACAGGAATTGATATTGCTAATGAGATAGGTGCCAATGACTTATTACCGGCTGCAAAGTGATATTCTATTTTACATAATATACATTATACGAAGTACTAAATGTTACCGGTGCCCATATGAAGCATTCCTCCTCCGTAGAGAAAGCCTGTTATTATAAATATAACAAATGTGTAACCTAAGATCTGACGCATGTGAAGTCCAGCAATTGCAAGTATTGGTATAGTCCAAAATGGTTGAATCATATTAGACCATTGGTCTCCGTAAGCAACACCTAGAACTACTATTGAAGGATTAACATCTAAAGATAAAGCAGCTTCAATCATAATTGGTCCTTGAACTGCCCATTGCCCTCCTCCTGAAGGAATAAACATATTAACTAAACCTCCTGATAGGAAAGCAAAAAAACCTAGTGTTTCAGGGGTTGAAATAGAAATAATCCAATCAGTGATTACTTTCATTAATCCAGTCGTAGCCATCATTCCCATAATTCCTGAGTAAAATGGATATTGAAGAATAATTGGGCCAACAGTAGCAGCTGCATTATTAATAAGCTTGATAAAGTGCATTGGTGAATTTGCTAAAATTAAACCAAAGGCTAAAAAAGTCCAACTTACGATATTTAGATTTAGTGAGAATCCATTTTGTGAATAATTCATCACAATATACGTTACAAGTGCGAGACCTAGAAAAATATTCAAAGCTCTATGATTTTCAAACTTTTCAATAAATGTTAAGCCTTCTTTATATTTTAAAAAATTATTTTCATTATTATCATTTTGACCAGGGTTAAATTGGATTACATCTTTATCTTTAGGTCTCATAAGTGGACAAATAATAGTAATAACTAAAAGAGCTGCTAGAGCCAATACTATATTATTTAAGGATAGTATTGTCTCAGTGACTGGGATTATTCCAATCCTATCTTCAAGCAAGTGCCCAGGTGTGGCAACAAATAGTGCTGCTGAAGATGAATATCCCATGTGCCAAATTACAAAACCAGAATAGGCAGATGCGACTAACAAAGGATAATGTATTTTAAATGATTTCTTAGAGCATTCTCTTGCAACACTTCTTGCAACAATCGCACCAATAACTAATCCAAATGACCAAGCACACAAACTGGCAATTCCAGAAGTAAATGCTACAAGTGAATAAGCTTGATTAGCAGATTTTGGTAACTGCCCAATACGCGTTAAAAATTTTTGAATTGGTCTGGTATGGGCTAATGCATGAGCCCCAATCATAATGATTGTTATTTGTGCTGTAAATTTAAGTAACATGGGTAAGCCATCACCCCAGGCCATAAGTGTTGAACTAAAAGTAGAATCTGTTAAAAATAATGCTGATAAAAATGTTATCAGTGAAAGCACAATTACAAATATAAATGCGTCAGGATAATAACGTTCAACAAATGACACAAATGGTCGTGCTAATGCTTGAAATATTTTCATAGTATTTTATTCATTAAAAAAACTCATGCTGATATTTTTCAGATACAGCATGAGTCTCTAAAATAAATATTTAATTAATCTTATAAGTAATTAGTTTACCTTCAAGCATCATAGGAATGATGATCATATTTTTGTCATGAATAACTTCATGATCTGCAACTCCTTGAGATAGCTTTAGTACTTCTTTAAAGCTACCATTTTTCTGAATATGAAGTAATTTTCCTCCTACCCAGTCGGCAACATAATAGGCGTTATTTCCATCTGATTCAACACCATCTAAATTACCAACAGCTTTTCCATTTCCAAGAGACTTTATTTTTTTTGTTTTTAATGAAATTATTTTAAGGTGGCCTACTTCCGCGGCTGACCAACCGTCAGTAGGATGGCCCCAACTACCGACTATTAATTGACCTTTTTCGTAATGTAATCCATTTGGCGCTTGCAGCTCAGGACTATAAAGCCACTTAGTCAACTGGCCGAAAGTATTTAATCGATAAATAGTGTCAGTAAATGTATCAGAAACATAAATATTACCTTTGGTATCAGCTGCTACATCATTTAGTAAAGCAGCCCCAATAGCATCATGCTTCTTAATAATTTTACCTTTTTTTATATCTATCTCTACAAGTTGGTCAACATCACCTACATAAAGCTTACCTTTTGAAATAGCCAATCCTTTTGGTGCATTCAAACCTTTAATCCATTTTAGTTTTAAGATTTTTCCATTCAAATCAACTTTTGAAATAAATCCATTTTTATCTTTTTTAAATGGATCATCTTGCATATTTGAAACATACAAAATTTCATTTTCCTTATCATAAATAACTGATTCCGGTAATTTAAAGGCTGCATTTGTTTCCCATATTTTATTGAATTCAGGTGCTGCATTTAAAATAGTTGATAATGTAAAAATTAAAATACTAAAAATAACCTTACTTAAGGTGAATCTTTTCATGGTTTTTATCCTTCTTGATTATAATTAAACAACAAATTGAGCTACGCCATTCTTAAAAGAAAAATCAACGTCATGATTCTCAGTTATAGTAATAAAGACATTTTCAGGCTTTATATCAACTCTATTACTTAAATACTCAACGACCTTACTATAAAAAGCCTGTTTTGATTTATTTGAGCGTCCAGAACGCATTACTAAGTGCATCATTATTCTATCATCCACCCTATCCTGATACTGTAAACAGTCATCTGACAACTGATTTATTACTTGATATCTATCATCATCTGGAAAATTCATTGTTTCTATAACAGCTTCGTTTATACTATCAGAAACTTTTTTTATGTAGTCCTTATCTTTTCCATCTAAAATATTTATTGTTACAAACGGCATAATTACTCCTAAGAAATTTAAATAAATTTTTTAATCAATCAATATTATAATTAAAGAATTATGAAAATTTTATTATATAGTGTAATTTTTATTTTTTCTTCTTCAAATATCTTATTTGCTGAAACTTCAAATGATAAAAAAGTAGCTATTATGTATAGCGATCAATTTTTATTGCATAACACAGGAAAAAATCACCCAGAAAGACCAGAGAGATTATCAATAGTTGTTGATAATCTTAAAGATAATAATTTACTTTCCCCTCATTTGATTTGGCCTTCTGTTAGAGAGGCCAGTAAACTTGAAATTAAGCTTGTTCATACTCAAAATTATATTGATTTAGTTGAAAAAGAAGTGAATTCACTTAAAAAAAATAGTATTTCTTATTTAAGTACTGGTGATACAGTAATTTCAAAAGAATCCAATAAGGTCGCAAGAACAGCGGTTGGAGCTGGCCTTAGAGGTGCAGATGCAATTATGAAAGGCGAAGTATCTTCTGCATTTGTATTAAGTAGGCCTCCAGGACATCATGCTACCGCCTCAAAAGGTATGGGGTTTTGTATCTATAATAATATAGCTATAGTTGCTCGTTATTTACAAAAAAAATATGATATTAAACGTATCTTAATTGTAGATTTTGATGTTCACCATGGCAATGGTACTCAAGATATTTTTTATAATGATGACTCTGTATTCTATTTTGATATTCATCAACACCCATTTTATCCACAAAGCGGGAGACCGAATGAAATAGGCAGTGGAAAAGGTAAAGGTTTTACTTTAAATGTAGATCTTCCTAAAGGCTCTGGAAATACTGAGTTAATTAATGCTTTTAAAAATAAACTTAAACCAGCAATGGAAAAATTTCAACCTGAATTTGTTTTAGTATCAGCTGGTTTTGATTCTCATCAAGGGGATTTACTGGGGCAATTAAATTTTACAGATGATGGTTATGAAAATGTTGCTATTATTTTAAGTAATATTGCTAAAAAATATGCATCTGGAAGAGAGCTATATATATTGGAAGGTGGTTATGTTCCTGAAAATATTTCAAAATCAGCGGAAAAAATTATAGGTATTTTAACTAAGGATATGGGGGATTAGCTCAGTTGGTAGAGCAGTTGACTCTTAATCAATTTGTCGCGAGTTCGAACCTCGCATCCCCTACCATAATCTTATCTTTGATATTCCTGATGCTCTTTTGGAAGACTTTCTTCTTCAACCGTAAATTCCATACCAGACATTGAGCCAACATATATACCATTCTTATACTGAAGATGTATTTTAACTGTGTTTAAAGACACTTCTAAATGATCTTTTGGTCGACAATTAAGCAAATATCCAACAACAGATTTTCCATTATCGGTACATGTTACAGTTATCTCATCTAAATTATTCAAGAGCCTGAACTTGAACTAAACAATCATGAGAAGTTGGCGCATTACCCATATCACCAAAAGCGCTTGAACTAACTGAATTAACAACGCCATTATTATGTTGACGCCAATATCCAAGAGTTGTTACTACAACACCTTTATTAACATCAGATGTAACTTTAACAACTGCCTCAAAGGAACCACGATCATTAAATACTTTTACCTTATCATCAGTTTTAACTCCCCTATCATCTGCATCTATTTCATTTATTAAAACGAATTGGTCTCCCTGCGCTTTAAGTTTATGATCCATATTTGCATAACTGGAATTAATAAATCCATGACTCTTAGGTGCAAGAATATTCAGCGGATATTTTTTAGCTAATTCTGGATTGGCCGACAATGTTTCTTTTGATGCGACATAATCTGGTAATTCAGGAATATCTTGTCCAGGTTGAAACCCTTCATACATTTGTCTAAATGGGCCAGCTACAAAATTCTTTGCCCCAACAAGCTTAAATTCACATTTGCCAGATGGTGTTGGAAAATTACCTTCTTTATGTGGAGCGCGATTATCTTTGGTACCTACATTTAATCTTGCATACCCATGTTTCTTTAAGTAATTAAAATCAATTCCATCACATGCAGGAGAATCCCAATCTATATAATTCTCTAAACATTCAGTATCATTCCATTTAAAATTATCTTCTTCAAATCCTAAGCGTTGAGCAAGCTGTCTAAATATTTCATTATTAGGTATACATTCACCAGGAGAATCAACACATTTTTCATTGTATGTTAAATACAAATGCCCCCAAGATAAAATAACATCCTCTTGCTCTGCTCCCATAGAAGCCGGAAGTAAGATATCCGCGTAAGCCGCTGTATCAGATATAAAGTGCTCAGCAGAAACCAAGAATAAATCGTCACGTTTTAACCCTTCTAAAATTTTTTCGGATTCCGTTGACTGAGTAACTGGATTAGTATTCCAACACATCATAGATTTAATTGGTACTTTAAGTTTTTCTTCGCCAGTTAATACACGACCAAGCTGGAGATTATTAACTACCTGTGTTCCTTCAGGAATTAAGTCAGGTCGACATATCACATCAAATTTATATGGATGCTCCCATACAGGAAATTGAAGAATACCACCGCCAACATGCCTCCATGCACCTGTTATCGCAGGAAGTGATGTGATAGCTCTGATTGCTTGACAACCACCCCAATTTTTCTCTAATGCAACGCCGATTCTTATTGCTGATGGTTGAGTGTTTGCATATTCTCTTGCTAAATTTCGTATATCATCAGCTGATATCCCAGTAATTTTTTCAGCCCATTCTGGAGATCTTTCTTTTGCTCTCTCTGCTAACTCTTGAAAACCAACTGTATAATTGTCAACATAATCTTGATCTACTAAGTTTTCTTCAACTATGACGTTAATCATAGCCATAGCTAAAGCGCCATCAGTTCCTGGTTTTGGGCATACATGCCAGTCTGCCTCTTTAGCAGTTCTTGAAGCATAAGAATCTATAACAACAACTTTCGATCCTTTTTTTTGCGCCTCTTTAATTATGTGCCAATGATGAAGATTAGTGCTCACTGAATTACATGCCCAAATAATAATATATTTAGAATGAATGAAACTCTCAGGGTCAACGCCAGCAGTAGGCCCAATAGTAAGAAGCCATGCAGTAGCAGAACCTTCACCACAGAATGTTCTTTCAGTTACTGTTGCTCCCATTCGGTTAAAAAACGCATCACCTCCATTTAAACCATGAACTAAACCCTGGTTACCAAGATAGCTATTAGGCATAATTGCTTGTGGGCCATATTCATTTATAATTTCTTTCCATTTCGTAATAATTGTATCGTAGGCTTCATCCCAGCTGATTCTTTCAAATTGCTTACTACCTTTAGGACCTACTCTTTTTTGCGGATATAAAATTCTATCAGGATGATAATGACGTTTTTCATAATCATTAAGCTTGGTACAAAGACCACCTCTAGTCATGGGGTGGTCAGAATTTCCTTTAACACCTTTCAACTTTCCATCTTGAACTTCATAAACCATGGAGCATGTATCAGGGCAATCATGAGGACACCCTCCATGAAATTTTTCGATTTCTTTTGAATGTATATCATCCATCATCTAGACTCCTAATATTAAATGAGGTAATTAATACAACATTATTATGTTTTGTTAAAAATTACAAGTTAAAGAAAAACGAAAAAAAGGTTGACAGTAAAATAATGGTAGGTCATTGTGTAGAAATGCTCTTTTTGTAGCTCAGATGTGAGTGCATAATTTGCAATTTTAGTTATATTAGAAATTCATTTAATTTTCGATTAAGTGCTAATTAAATTTTTAATTGATAATTAAATGTTAATTAAACTTAAACAGGAGGAAGTAAAATGAAAAACGCTTTAGGAGTAAGTTTAGGTATCTGCGCATTAATCTGGACCTACATAGCGCTATTTATATTAGGTGATTATGTTCAGGTTTGGGGTGGTTTTATTGCTTGGGGGGCGTACTTTACAATAACTAAAGATGCTTTACCACAAACTATAACTGCAACAATTTATGGTTCAGTATTAGCTGCAATCGCAGTTATTCTTCACGGTTATCTTGGAGTTGTTGGAGATCTTGCTTGGCCAGTAGCGGTAGGTATAACAGTATGGGGTTTAACTGCACTACCAAAATGCCCTAATATTCCTGCTAACGTATTCGGTTATGCGGCTACATTTGGATTTATGCTTTTAGCAAGCAATATGGAAGTTCTTGCAACTAACTTCTCAAATCCTGTAATTATGATGTCTGTTTCTTTTGTACTTGGCTCAGTCGCTGGACTAGCTTCGCAAAAAGTAGCCGGCATGTTAGGTTAATCAAGCACTACATTTAAGTAATTATTTAAAAACCACTCTTTTAATCAAGGGTGGTTTTTTTATTGATTAAAAAAACCTACGTTGACAATTCGATCGTTAATTAAAGTTAGCTCTACTTTAAGATATGTTTTTTTTGGAGCATATTCAACAACATTTTTGTAATACCACATTTCTATTTTGTCTTTCTTTTTGGAATTTTTTTCCATTCTGATTTTAGAGCCCACCACACTATTAGCACCCTTTGGCTTAATGGCTATATCTTTAATATCAGGCTCACCTAAATACTTAAGCACTCTAGATTTCGGCTTACCATTAAATAGGGCTAAAAACTCGTCTTCTGAAAATACTCTTTTTTGGTCAGCAATAGAATTAATTGTGAACCCGAATAAAATAGTAGTGACAATAATAAATCTAAATATACTTTTCATAGTAAATTCCTATATTTTAATTAGTGGTCAATTTTAAACCATCGTAGCCAACATAAATACCCTCTGGCAATATATTTTTTAACGTCTCATATTCTAAACTATGGGTCATATGAATAAGATAAGTTTTATTTGCCTTAATCTTTTTTGCAATACTAATACTTTCAGGCAAAGAAAGATGAGTAAAATGTGGCTCCATTCTCAAACAATCTATTAATAGAACATCAATACCATCTAAAAGTTTCATTGAATTTTTAGATATTTCTGAAGTATCTGTTATATAAGCAAGATTTCCAATACGATAACCATTAATTTGACTTTTACCATGCATTACAGGTATTGGGGTAATTGTTTCTTCAAAAATTTTAAAAGGGCCATCAACAATATTTGGTTTAAGTACAGGTATTTCCCAAAAATTTTTTGGTTCAATCATTGCGTACTTGAATTTTTCTACTAATTGATCCATAACAAATTTATTGCCATACAATGGAATTTGTTTTTTATTGAGCTGACAAAAAGCTCTTAAATCGTCAATTCCATGGCAGTGATCTGCATGTGCGTGAGTAAAAAGAACTGCATCCACGGAAACAATTGATTCCCTTAATGATTGTTCTCTTAAATCTGGGCTCGTATCAATAAGAATATTCTTACCATTTTGTAAGGTAACCATACTTGAGCATCTAGTTCTTTTATTTCTTGGGTTGTCTGATAAGCAAGTTGAGCACTTACATCCAACAACTGGTGTACCAGCACTTGAACCGGCACCTAGTATAGTTAAACTGTTTTGCATTTATTAAAAAGATCGAAAAAATTGTTGGTAGTAATTTCAGCAACTTTTTCAACAGGAATATTTTTTAATTCAGCAATTTTTTCTGCAACATAAATTACATTTGATGGTTCATTTAACTTTCCTCTTTTTGGTACTGGGGCTAAATATGGAGAATCAGTTTCTATTAAAATATTTTCAATTGGAATTTTTTTAACTGTATCTCTTAAGTCATTAGCATTTTTAAAAGTAATAATTCCTGAAAAAGAAATATAAAAACCAAGATCAATTGCTTTTCTAGCCATCTCATAGGACTCTGTAAAGCAATGCATAACTCCTGTTGCAGATTTTGCATCCTCCTCTCTCATAATGTTTATAGTGTCTTCCCGAGCATTTCTTGTATGAATAATAAGAGGAAGCTTAGATTTAATAGCAGCATGAATATGTGTTCTAAATCTATCTCTCTGCCAACTTAAATCTCCTTTTAGTCTAAAGTAATCTAAGCCAGTTTCTCCGATAGCAACTACCTTTTTATCTTGTGAATATTTAAATAGAATATCAATATCTGGTTCAGTAATATCTTCGTAATCAGGATGAACACCAACAGAAGCATATATATTTGAATGCTGTTTTGTAAGTTTCAAAATTTCTTCTACCTTATCTAAAGTAACGCTAACGCATAGAGCATGAGAAATTTTATTTTCCTTCATATTATCTAAGACGTTATGAATTTTTTTATGAAGCTCAGGAAAGTTTATATGGCAATGTGAATCAATATACATAATAGTTTTATTCTACAAAAATTTTTTTATATTCAATCATAACTGAATTTAGATTTATTTCTTTGTTAACAGGTTTTTGAGCATACATTTTTATTTCATTTAAGGTTTTTTGATAACTCAACAATTTGCCTAGATCTGCACTTAACGCTAATTGGTGAATTGCGTTTTTTTCTTTTGGAAAATAATTATATCCTTGTGATACTTTATTCAATAGAACTTCATAAGCCCATTTTTGAAGCAAATTAATTATCCAAACTAAACCGTTATCCAACCAAGACTTATTAATATTAATCAAATCTATTTTCTCACCTTTTTTTAATTCATCTACAACATCATGTATTTGAGAAATAGACTCTTTTTCATTCATTAGTTCAATTGGAGAATTATTAAAAAGTTCCAAGTGGTCTATTAAATCATTGTTATCTGTTTTAATTAAAAAATTTTTTGCTTCATCAATACTTGGTTTAGATAAAGAAATTAACCTACATCTACTAGTAATAGTGGGTAGCAAATCAGCTATCTCTTTTACTGTAAAGAATATTAAACAATTATCTGGAGGTTCTTCAATAGTTTTTAAAAGTGCGTTCGAAGCCCCTACTGTTAATCGTTCAGCATCAAATATAACTACAATTTTCTTTCCATTTTTTTGATGTGAAGTTAATTCTAAGAATTTTTTAGCATCTCTTACACTTGTTATATTAATTAAATTTGAATTATTTTCATTCTCAGGATCGGTATCAACTATTTTTAGATCAGGGTGATTAGTTTCTCCCCAAAGACAATTTTGACATTTTCCACATGAAAAATTTTGATCATCAGGATTAGAGCATAATAAAGATTTTGATAGTTCATTAACAAATTTATTTATTTCATGAGTTTTATACCCATAAAATATTTGAGCATGTGGCATTTTTACTTTATTCAAAAATATTTCGCTCCAAGTGCTCAATTGCCAAGGGTATATATTCATATAAACACTTTATCTAATATTAAATTTATTTCATCCTGAACTGTATTAATATTCTTACTGCTATCAATTATCTTAAATCTTTTAGGCTCATTTTTCGCTAGATTTAGATAAGAATTTCTTATTTTTTTATGAAAAGATATTCCTTCATTTTCAAATTTATCTAAGTTACCATTGGTTTTAAGCCTAGAAATACTAACCTCAACTGGAAGATCAAAAAGCAATGTTAAATCTGGTTTTAAATCTTTATGAACCCAATCCTTCAATATTGTTATTTTATCGATCTTTACATTTTTTCCTCCACTTTGATAAGCGTAAGTAGCATCTGTAAATCTATCACTAATAACATTTATACCTTTTTTAAGATTTGGCTTAATAATCTCTTGCACATGTTCATTTCTCGCTGCAAACATTAAAAGTGATTCTGTTTCAGCTTGCATTTGATTATAAAGTAAGATTTCTCTTAATTTTTCACCTAAAACTGTCCCCCCAGGTTCTCTTGTAAAAACATAATTCAAATCTTTTTCTATAAAATATTTTTTTATAAATTGAATATGGGTGCTTTTACCTGCCCCATCAACACCTTCTAGAGTAATAAATTTTGCTTTAATGCTCATTTTTGATATTTCCTAACTGCCCTATTATGTTCTTTAAGTGTAGCTGAAAAATGGTGTCTTCTGTTACCTTTGGCTACAAAGTATAGAGCATTAGTTGTAGCTGGGTTTAAAGCGGCTTCAATTGAATTAAAACTAGGAAGAGATATTGGTGATGGAGGAAGCGCCTTGATAACATATGTGTTATAAGGAGTGTATTTTTTTAAATGTTTTTTCTTAAGGTTGCCCTTAAATTTGTGACGAATACCATAAATAACTGTAGGGTCACTTTGAAGTGGCATATTTATATTTAGTCGATTAACAAATACACCTGCAATCACTGGGGCCTCCTCAAGTATACCAACTTCCTTTTCTATTATTGATGCCATTATAAGAGCCTCATACATATTTTTATAAGGTAAATCGTCTGAACGATTTTCCCAAGCAAGCTCAAGTTTTCGTTTAAGAACATTATTTGCATTTTTTAATATTTCTATATCGGTAGTATTTTTATAAAAATAATAACTATCTGGGAAAAATAATCCTTCAACATATTTTTGATTTGATGAAATAGCTTTCAAAATAGTTTCTTCATCATATGATTTCAACGTTTTTTTTATATTATTGTTAGCTTTAATTTTTTTAATAATTTGATCAAAGGTTAGACCCTCTGGAAAGCTAATTGAGTACAAAGATTCTTTACCATATACAAGCATATCAAGAAGGTCTAATGCTGTTGCGTTAGATTCTAATTTATAATGACCTCTTTTTAAACTTTCTGTTTTTGCAAAGATAGTGGTTAGTAATTTAAATCGAAATGAATCTTTTAAAATATTGACTTCTACTAACTGCTCAGTAATTTCATTTAAATTACTTCCATCAACAACTTCAAAACTTGCATTATCTTCAGTGATATTTAGAGGTAAAAATAAATAACTTATTAACCAAAAAATAAATAAAAAATTAATAATTAAAATTTTTCTATTTTTAATGATAGATAACATTTTTGTAAATATAGAATTCATTTAATTTTTAGAATTTATAATTAAATTTCTTAATATTGATGTACATGTTTCTCCCTTCCATTTTTTTTCCTCAATTTGATTAACGTGCAAAGCACCAAAAATAGAGTTCGTAATAAATACTTCATCTGCTTTTTTTAATTGGGATAATTTAATATTTTTTTCTTTATAATCAAACCCAAGTCGACTTGCATTATCAACAATTATTTGCTTACATACTCCAGAAACTCCTGCATTTATTTGGCTAGGAGAAGCAATGACTTTTCCATATCTCGCAAAGATGTTGCTACTAGCACATTCATTAATAAATCCATTTCTATCTAACATTAAACCATCAAACTCAGAATTATTTAATTCGGATTTTGCTAAAACATTATCTATTCTATTGAGATGCTTTGACCCATTAAATAATTCACTATCAGTGACTCTAGTTTTACAAACTTTTAATCTTACTCCATTCAAAAGAAACTTTTTATCAATTTTTTTGTAAGTAATTTTTAATACAATTCGAGTGATTTTGATATCTTTTTTAAATTGGTAGCCTTGATTTGAGACTCCTCGAGTAATAATTATTTTACAAATATAAGTTTTTTTTGTACTAAATAATTTATTAATATCATTAATTAATATTTTTTTTGTTGGTATTTTTATTTGAAGAATTTTTGCATCATTTTTTAACTTGCTATAATGCAAATCCCAGTTTATTGGGTAACGATTTTTAACTAAAAATGTTCTAAATATTCCATCACCAAATGCTAAGCCTCTATCAAACGGATTAATATTCTTAGACGAACTACCATTAATTAAGTAATTTTTTTTCAACTTGTATTAATAACTTATTTTAAATCGCTTTAAAAACAAGGCTTCCATTAGTCCCACCAAATCCAAAATTATTTTTTAATGCGGCTTTTATTGGAATTTTTTTTGATTCATTTGCAGCAAAATCCAGATCACATTCTGGATCTTGATTAAAAATATTTATTGTTGGAGGTGATATTTGATTGTAAATTGCTAAAGCAGTAAAAACAGATTCTATTCCTCCAGCACCACCCAATAAATGACCTGTCATTGATTTGGTTGAATTAACAATTAAATTATTAGCATGCTTATTAAATGTCTGTTTTATAGCGTTAACTTCATTTAAATCGCCAAGCTGAGTAGATGTTCCATGAGCATTAATATAACCAATTTCATCTAAATTAATACCTGCATTATTAATTGCATTAATCATTGATCTTTTTGGACCATCAACACTTGGTGCTGTTATATGATAAGCATCAGCACTCATTCCATACCCGCTTAGTTCACAATAAATTCTTGCACCTCTTTTTTTCGCATGTTCGTATTCTTCAATTACCATAATCCCAGCACCTTCTCCTATAACAAAGCCATCCCGATCCTTATCCCATGGACGAGAAGCTGTTTTTGGATCGTCATTACGTTGAGTAAGTGCTTTTGCGGCTGAAAAACCAGCTACAGTAAGTTCTGTAATTGCAGCTTCCGAACCCCCGGCAATCATTACATCAGCATCGCCATATTCAATCATTCGACTCGCATCCCCAATTGAATGAGTTCCAGTTGTACATGCAGTTACAATTGAGACATTCGGCCCTTTAAGGCCGTACATAATTGATAAATTTCCAGATATCATATTAATTATTGTGCCTGGAACAAAAAAAGGAGAAATTTTTCTTGGACCACTTTCATCAAAAATATCACTAGTTTCTTCAATCAAATTAATTCCTCCAATTCCTGACCCAATGGAAACACCTATTCTCTCGGAATTTTGTTCATTTATTTCAAGACCAGAGTCTTTAATTGCCTCTATACCTGCAACCAATCCAAACTGAATAAAAGTATCCATTCTTCTGGAGTCTTTTGGATTTAAATGTAGGTCTGGATTGAAATTTTTAACCTCACCAGCAATTTGAGATTTGAAATTTGATGGATCAAACTTAGATATTTTAGTAATTCCAGAAACGCCATTAAGAATGTTATTCCACGACTCTTTTACACCTATACCAACTGGTGTTATCAAGCCTAGTCCTGTAATTACAACCCTTCTTTTAGTCATGGATAAACTAACCACCTACTGATTAGGGGTTATGGTTATTTAAGATTTTTGTTTATATAATCTATGGCTTGTTGCACAGTAGTAATTTTTTCAGCTTCTTCATCAGGAATTTCTGTATCGAATTCTTCCTCTAAAGCCATCACAAGCTCAACAGTATCGAGTGAGTCTGCACCTAAGTCATCAATAAAAGATGATTCATTTTTTATTTGGTCCTCATCAGTTCCTAACTGTTCTGAAACAATCTTTCTAACTCTTTGCTCGATATCTGACATTTATAAACTCCTTTTAAAAACGAATAAAATTACTAGACGACATTTTATCAAATGAATGGTTAAATTTTTAAACTATTTTAATTAATTTTGAAAAGATTTAATAACTATATGATTTATATAGAAATTAAAAATTAAGTCATTAACATACCCCCGTTAATATGTATGGTTTCACCTGTTATATAATTAGCTTTATCAGATACTAAAAAGCTTACTGCATTGGCAATATCTTCAGGAGTCCCAAGCTTTCCGAGAGGAATTTTAGATAATAATTGATTCTTATGGTCATCTGGAAGTGATTGGGTCATTTCTGTATCTATAAATCCTGGAGCTATACAATTGACTGTAACCCCTCTACTTCCAACTTCTTGAGCTAACGATTTTGTAAAGCCAGATATACCTGATTTTGAAGCAGCATAGTTTGCTTGTCCTGCGTTACCAGAGTACCCAACTACTGAAGATATATTAATAATTCTGCCATATCTATTTTTTATCATTTTTCTTATTAAGGATTGGCTTAGTTTGAATATTGATTTCAAATTTGTATTAATAACTTCATCCCAATCTTCTTCTTTCATTTTCATAAGTAAATTATCTCTGGTTACACCTGCATTATTAATTAAAATAGCAATATCACCATAGTTTTCTTCAATATTTGATATCAAAGTTTCGATAGATTTATTATCTTTTACATTTAGGACTAGCCCTACTCCTCTTTGTTGACTTGCCTTAAAACTTTCTTCTATTTTTTTTACACCATTATCTGAAGTTGCTGTTCCAATAACAAACATATTATTTTTGGCTAAATCTAATGCAATTGCTGCACCGATACCCCTACTTGCTCCTGTTACTAATGCAATTTTGTTAATTTTTTGGTCTTTTTTCATTAATTAATTTCCTACCTTTAAAAAAATTTCATTAATAGCTTCTTTACTGGTAACTGAAACATGAGTTGCTTCTTTATTAATTCTTTTATTCAGGCCTGTTAAAACTTTACCAGGACCAGCTTCAATAAATAAATTAATTCCTTTTTCTGATAAAAATTTAATTGTTTGCGTCCACCTTACTGGATTAAATAGCTGCTGTACAAGTGCTAATTTAATTTTATCAAGGTCATTATAATATACAGCTTCAAAGTTCTGAATAACAGGAAATTTTGGAATATTGAAATTTATTTTATTTAAGTAATCTTCGAATAGAATTGATGCTGGCTCCATCAGTTTAGAATGAGAAGGTACGCTAACTGGAAGCAAAATAGCTCTTTTTGCTCCGGCATTTTTAAAAATTTCTAAAGATTTTTCTAAAATATTTTTTGATCCAGCAATAACAATTTGTCCTGGTGAATTAAAATTAACAGCTTCTAATATCCCATCACCCTGTTCTTGTCTGCATATATCAATTACCTTTTCATCGTCTAAGCCTATGATTGCAGCCATTCCACCTTCATTATTTGGTACTGCATTTTGCATCAATTCGGCTCTTTTAGTAACAATTTTTAAGGCACTCTCAAATGTTAAAGAATCTGCTGCCACTAAAGCAGTAAATTCTCCTAAACTGTGACCCGCAATAAAACTTGGCATATCTAGATTATTTTCTTGAAGATATCTCCAAGTTGCAACTCCAGCAGTTAGCATTAAAGGTTGAGTGTTTATTGTTTGATTGATATCTTCATTTTTTGATGAACTCATCGCCCAAAAATCTTTGTTTAAAATTCCTGCAGCTTCATCAAATGTTTCTTTTACAATTGAAACATGAGAAAGATTGTCCATCATTCCAATTGATTGCGAGCCCTGACCAGGAAATGTAATAATATATTTTGTCATTTAAAGCCTCACAAGCGCTGAACCCCAAGTAAAACCTCCCCCAAAAGCTTCCATTAATAAAAGATGGCCTTCTTTAATTTTGTGACTTTTTATGCCATCATCCAATGCAAGAGGAATTGATGCTGCGGATGTATTTCCATGTCTATCTATAGTAACAATTACTTTTTCCATACTCATTTCTAATTTTTTAGCCGTTGCTTCAAGAATTCTAATATTTGCTTGATGAGGCACAAGCCAATCGATATCGTCCTTTTTTAGATTATTAGCAATTAATGCCTCATCTACAATTTGGTCTAATGTATTGACTGCAATTTTAAATACTTGACTTCCATTCATCTCAATTGTTTGTTGAATATTATCTTTGAGATTTATTTTTGGGACATGAAGTAGTTCCTCATGTTGTCCATCAGCATGAATATGCGTTGATAAAATTCCTTGTTTGTTTGATGCTGAAAGAATAACTGCACCAGCACCATCGCCCCATAAAATAGAATTACTTCTATCAGAATAGTCAGTAATTCTTGACATAGAATCAGCACCAATAATAAGAGCATTAGTTGCTGAATTTGTTTTAATAAAATTATCGGCTACTGATAAAGCATATATAAATCCACTACAAACAGCTTGAATATCAAAAGCAGGACAATTTTTAATTCCTAATTTTTTTTGAACATTACATGCAACACTTGGAAAAATTTTATCAGGAGTAGTAGTAGCAACGATAATCAAATCAATTTTATTAGTATTAATACTAGCATGACTTATTGCGTTTTTAGCTGCCTCAAAAGCTAAATCGCTAGTTAACTCATTTGGTTCAACTATATGTCTCTCCTTAATTCCAGTCCTTGAGGTTATCCACTCATCAGTTGTATCGAGAG
Organism: OM43 beta proteobacterium; assembly: GCA_042094875.1. GTDB lineage: Bacteria > Pseudomonadota > Gammaproteobacteria > Burkholderiales > Methylophilaceae > BACL14. The sequence continues at coordinate 37,722 of JBELCI010000009.1, read as the reverse complement.
TTTTCTCTAACTCTCTATTTGTTAAAACCTTCTTAGGAAGAAAACTACCTACACCTATTATTTTAGAAAATTTCATATTTTTCTTAGATTAATTCAACTAGATTCAATTTTAATTTGCTTTTTAATTTTATCAAGTATTCCGTTTTCAGATTCTTCAATAGCAGTAATTATTGCTGTTTTGAAAGCTAATATGTCTGCGCCTCCATGGCTTTTAACTACAATACCATTGAGTCCCAAAAATGACGCTCCATTATATCTTCTCGGGTCAAGTCTTTTTTTAAAAGCTTTTAAAAGTGATAAAGAAATTAAAGCTATAATTTTTGTAATCCAATTTTTTTTATATTCTGCAGTTAAAAATTTACCAAACATTCTAACTACACCTTCAGAAGTTTTTAAAGCAATATTACCAACAAAGCCATCACAAACAACAACATCAGTAGTACCTTTAAAAATATCATCCCCTTCTACATTGCCGTAAAAATTTAAATGGCTTTTCTTTAGAAGCTTAGATGCTTTTTTAACTACCTCATTTCCTTTTATATCCTCAGATCCTATATTTAAAAGTCCAACAGATGGATTTTTATTTTTTGTTAAAGCGCTTGTTAACATGGCGCCCATTAAGCCAAACTGTAAAAGCTGTTCAGGCGTGCTATCAGTATTGGCACCTAAATCAAGCATGCAAGTTAAACCATTTTCATTTGGAAGATTAGAAGCAATAGCAGGACGTTCTATACCAGGAAGCATTTTTAATACAAAACGGGCTGTTGCCATTAAAGCGCCAGTATTACCTGCACTTACGCAAGCAGATGCTTTATTTATTTTTAACAAATTGATTGACAACCTCATTGAAGAATTTTTTTTATTTTTTAAAGCTGATTGAGGAGATTCATCCATCTCAACTGATTCTTTTGAATTAATTATTTCTAGCCGTGGGTGATTGCTTGCTTTTAATTTACTGAGGGTTTTTTTAATTAAAGCCTCATTCCCAACGAGAATGATTTTAACTTCTGGGAATTGATTGAGAATTTCTATTGAAGCAGGAACTGTAACATTAATTCCTCGATCTCCGCCCATCGCATCAATAGCAATTGTATGTTGCATAATCTTAGTTGAAAGCTATAAAGATTTTATTCACCTTTAGTGGCTATAACTTTTTTACCTTTATAAAACCCTGTAGGGCTAATATGGTGCCTTAAATGAGTTTCACCAGTAGTTTGTTCAATAGCTAACGCTGGATTTGTTAAACTATCATGTGAACGACGCATACCTATTTTTGAAGGTGTTTTTTTACTTTTCTGAACAGCCATAATAACTCCTTAATGTAATAATGAACTTAAAATTCTTACCGCATACAAGTTAAGAAGATTTGCTCAAAATTTAAAGCGAGATTTTAGCATAAAACCGTAAATTATATAAATAATTTAATCACAGTTAACATTTTTTCAATAGTATTTCAAGTCGTTAGAATTAATTATGAAATTGTTCACATGTTATAATTACAGTTAAAGAAATTACCAAATAATATTAAACTCAACAAGAAATTTATTCAAAGGAAAACCTATTTTTGATTGATAAAATTTTAATAGCAAATCGCGGAGAAATTGCAGTTCGTATAATCCGAGCATGCAAGGAAATGGGTATTACAAGTGTTGCTATCTATTCAGATGCAGACCGGCATTCATTACATGTTAAAAAAGCTGATGAATCCTATTATATTGGCTCAGACCCGCTATCAGGATACTTAAGTCCATATAGAATTGTTAATATTGCTGTTACTGCAAGATGTGATGCCATCCATCCTGGTTACGGTTTTTTATCAGAAAACCCAGAATTAGCTGAAGTCTGTGAACGAAGAAATATAAAATTTATTGGTCCCGATTCTAAAATAATCAGAAAAATGGGTGATAAAATTCAAGCCAGACAAGCTATGGTAGAAGCTAATATTCCAGTAATACCTGGAAGTGAAGAAAATGTTAAAAGTTTAGATGAAGCTATTAAAATTGCTGAAAATATTGGCTATCCAATTATGCTTAAAGCAACAAATGGCGGTGGCGGTAGAGGCATTAGAAGATGTGATGATAATTCAGAGTTAACTTCTAATTATGATAGAGTCATTTCAGAAGCAACTAAAGCATTTGGTAAACCAGAAGTTTTTATAGAGAAATGTGTATTAACACCTAAGCATATAGAAGTCCAAATTCTTGCTGACAGCCATCAAAATTGTATTCATCTCTATGAAAGAGATTGTTCTGTTCAGAGAAGAAATCAAAAACTTATAGAAATTGCCCCCTCACCTCAATTAAATGAAGATCAAAGAAATTATATAGGGCATTTAGCAGTAAAAGCAGCTAAAGCCGTTGGTTATGAAAATGCTGGTACCGTAGAGTTTTTATTAGATGAAGAAAATAATTTTTATTTTATGGAGATGAATACACGACTCCAGGTTGAACATACAATAACGGAAACGATAACTGGTATTGATATCGTCCAGGAACAAATTAGAATCGCAGGTGGCGCTATTTTAAGTTATAAACAAGATGATGTTTCTTATAGAGGGTTTGCTATTGAATTTAGAATAAATGCTGAAGATCCAAAGGAAGACTTTTTACCATCTTTTGGTAAAATAACAAGGTATTATGCAGCTGGAGGGCCAGGAGTGAGAACAGATGCTGCAATATATACTGGTTATATAATACCGCCCTATTATGACTCTATGTGTGCAAAATTAACTATATGGGCAATGAATTGGTCAGATACAATTCAAAGAGGGAGAAGAGCTTTAGGTGATATTGGTTTATTTGGAATTAAGACAACAATTCCTTATTATCTTGAAATACTTAAAAATCAAAATTTTATAGATGCTGAATTTAATACTAGTTTTGTGGATACGCACCCAGAGCTAACAGATTATGATGATGAGCTTCCACCTAGTGTTATTGCAGCTGCAATAAGTGCTGCAATTGCAGCGCATGAAGGAATATAAATTATATGAAAAAAATTAATATCACAGAACTTGTTTTAAGGGATGGGCATCAGTGTCACATTGCAACTCGACTCAGAACTGAAGATATGCTTCCAATATGTCCAATGCTTGATAATTTGAATTTCTGGTCTATTGAGGCCTGGGGGGGTGCTACATTTGATGCATGTGTGCGCTATCTTAAAGAAGACCCATGGGAGAGATTAACTAAACTTAGAAAAGCTTTGCCAAATAGTAAAATTCAAATGCTATTGAGGGGGCAAAATTTGTTAGGTTATCGTCATTATTCAGATGATGTTGTTGAATTATTTGTAAAAAAATCAGCAGATAATGGAGTTGATGTTTTTAGAGTATTTGATGCTCTTAACGATATAAGAAATATTGAGGTTTCAATTAAAGCGGTAAAAAAATATAAAAAGCATGCGGAGGGAACGATAAGTTACACGACTTCACCGGTTCACAACAACGAATATTTTGTTTCTTTAGGAAAAAAACTTGAAGAACTTGGATGTGACAGTATTGCAATCAAAGATATGGCTGGATTATTGACTCCAGAGGATACTAAAACTTTAGTTGGTTCACTGGTTAAAAATACTAGCCTACCAATCCACATGCATTGTCATGCAACTTCTGGTTTAGCTAGTATTAACCTAATTAAAGCGGTAGAAGCAGGTGCTGAAATAATTGATACTTGTAATTCAAGTTACTCAGAGGGAGCTAGTCATCCTTCAACTGAATCAATAATAGTTGCTCTTGAAGGTATGGGTTACAAAACTGATATCGATTTATCAAAAATAGATGAGATTACAGATTACCTTAAAGAAAATAGAAAAAAATATTGGCAATTTGAATCTGAATTTACTGGATTAGATCCAAAAGTACTGATTAATCAAGTTCCGGGAGGAATGATTTCAAATCTATCTAACCAACTCAAAGACCAAGGAGCTTTAGATAAGATGAATGATGTCTTAAAAGAAATTCCTGCTGTTAGAAAAGATTTGGGCTACCCTCCTTTGGTAACACCAACTTCACAAATAGTTGGAACACAAGCAGCCCTTAATGTTATTACTGGTGAAAGATACAAAACAATAACATCTGAAGTTAAAAATTATTTCCTGGGTCAATACGGTATGGCGCCAGGAAAATTAAATACTGCCGTAAAGAAAAAAGCTATTGGTGATCAAAAAGAAATTACGTCAAGACCTGCAGACAAGTTAAAACCAGAAATTAATAACTTAAAGACTAAATCAGAGTCATTTGCTTCAACAGAAGAAGATATTTTAACTTATGCAATGTTTCCAGATATAGCAACAACATTTTTACAAGAAAGAAATGCAGGCACATTAGAACCAGAAGCTTTATTAAACCAAACAGAGCAAATGAATAAAGGTGATCATTTTGCTCCAACTGAATTTAATATCACACTCCATGGAGAAACATACCATATTAACCTTACTGGTTCTGGTGATCCAAGCGAGAATGAAAGACCATTTTATGTATCTGTAGACGGAATTTCTGAAGAAGTCTTAGTTGAAACTCTAGACGAAATCGTAGTTAATAAACCTTCTGGTGAATCAAGCTCAAAAGAGAGCGATTCAAACAAAAACAAAGAAAATAATTCACGTTCAAAACCTACTCATGATGGCTGTATAACAACAGCTATGCCTGGTAAAATAATTGATATTAAAGTCAATGTTGGTGATAATGTTTCAGCAGGCGATAGTATTATTGTTATTGAAGCAATGAAAATGGAAAATGAGATTCAAGCATCTAAAACAGGAACAGTGGTTGCTGTAAATATTAAAAAAGGTGACGACGTATCGCCAAATGAAACTTTACTAGAAATTCAATCTTAATTTTTAACTAAAAAATGTCACAAATCATTCTTGCATCTTCATCGATTTATAGAAAAGAATTACTTCAAAGAATATTATCGGAATTTAAAGTTGTAAGTCCTAATATAGACGAAAAAAAAATAAAGTCTGAAAATGCCTATGAATCTGCTCAAAGACTTGCAGAAGAAAAAGCACAAAAAATATCAAATGAATTTAGAGAAGATATTGTGATTGGTTGTGACCAAACTGCAGAATATAATAATATCCAAATTGAAAAACCATTAAATTTTAAATTTGCTTATTCACAACTAAAAGAATTAAGTGGTAAAAAAGTAAATTTTCATAGCGCTATTTGCGTTACTAATTTTAAAAAAAATATTTCACATAAAAAAGTTGTTAGCTTTGATGTTAAATATAAAAATTTATCTCTAGTTGAAATTGAAAATTATTTAAATTATGAAAAACCATTTAATTGTGTAGGATGTATAAAATCTGAAGGCCTAGGAATAAGTCTTTTAGAAGAAATTAACAGTTCTGACCCAACAGCAATTATAGGGCTTCCTCTTATTGCATTAGTATCTATTCTGAATAAATTTGGTGTCATAATAAATGGTAAAGCATAATCAAAATTTAGGAAATCTCTTCTTAATACCATCTTCAATTGAACAAAATGAAGATATCCCTTTTTTATTAGATCAACAAAAAAAATTATTAAAAAATATAAAATATTTCATTGTTGAAAATGAAAAAATAGCCAGGAAAACACTTTTAAAAATTGGACTTAAAACTAAAATACAGTCTGTTACTCTAAATAAATATAATAATAAAACTAATGATTTTGAAATGAAAGAATTCTTAAAGCCAGTGTTTGATGGAAATGATATAGGCTTACTTTCTGACTCAGGGAGTCCATGTATTGCAGATCCAGGTGCAAATATAGTTAAATATGCACATTTAAAAAATATTAAAGTGAGGCCTCTAATTGGACCTTCATCAATCATCTTAAGCCTTATGGCATCTGGTTTTAACGGCCAAAAATTTAAATTCCATGGATATATCCCCATTAAAAATTCAGAAAAAGAAAGATATATAAAAAAAATGATGGAGTCAGTAAAAAAAGATAAAGAAACACAAATATTTATTGAAACCCCATACAGAAATGAACAGCTCTTAAAAGATTTATTAAGAATTTTAGAAGATCAAATTGAGCTATGTATTGCTATAAATTTAACAGGAAGTCATGAAAAAATATATAGAGACTCAATCGCTAACTGGCGATTGAAAAAAAACATAAATGTTAAAAAACAATTATGTATCTTTCTTATTAATTAATTCTTTTATTGGCTTAAAAGATAATCGATGAATCTCTTTGACGCCATATTGTTTAATTAATTTTATATGTTCTTTTGTAGGATAACCTTTATGCTTCTTCAAATTATATTGCGGATATTTTTGATCGAGATCTACCATGTACCTATCCCTCTCAACTTTAGCTATTATAGATGCTGCTGAAATTGCTGGAATTAATGAATCCCCTTTAGGAATAGACTTCATTAGAATATTTTTTATTTCTGGACAATAAATACCATCAACAAAAATACAATCTGGTTTAATTTTAAGCAATTCAAACGCTCTTTTCATTGCCAACAAAGAAGCTTGCAGAATATTAATTCTGTCTATCTCTTCGACTGACGCATTTGCAAATGAAAAATCAACAGCTTTTAGTTTAATTTGCTCATATATGGAAATCCTATTCTTTTCTGATAATTTTTTTGAATCAGCTAAATTATTTAAATGCTCATCATTAGAGTCCAAAATTACTGCAGAAGCAAAAACTGGCCCACATAGAGGGCCTCTTCCGGCTTCATCAATTCCACATATTAGGGTCATTTTAGATAATTATTTATTTTCTTATAAATTATTTCTGCAGTATTTTTTTTAAGGTTAATATGCAACTCTTTAAAAATTATTTTCAAATTTTTTTGTAATTTTTTATCCTGCATAATCTCCATTGTTTTCATTGAGATATTTTCTGGTGTTGCGTTTTTTTGAAGAAATTCAGGAACTACAAATTTCTTTAATAAAATATTTGGCAATCCAACATAGGGAATTAAAATCAAATTTTTAAGGACTAACCACGATATTAAAGAAGTTTTATAAACGATTATCATTGGTTTTTTAAATAATGCAGCTTCCAATGTTGCAGTTCCTGAAACTGATATCACAAAATCGGATGCACATATAGCATCATGAGAGTGGCCAATAATAAGTTTAATATTATTAAGATTTTTGTTACTGCTATTAAGTCGTCTAACAATGAAATCATAATTATTTTTGGAATTAACAGGTATTACAAATTGAGGTCTCTTTAATTTGTTCCAAACAAATTCTTTATTAATTAAATTTACAGAATTGAACATTAAATCTAAATTATTCTTTATTTCACTTATTCTGCTTCCTGGCAAAAGGGTAATGATTTTATTTTTTGGTAAATTTAATTTTTTTCTTGTTTTTTTAATTTTAGGATTAATTGGTATTTTATTTGCCAAGGGATGACCTACAAATGTGACTGGAACTTTTACCTTTTTAAATATTTTTGATTCATGAGGAAAAACTGTAAACAAATGATCAATATTTTTTTTTATGGTAAATATTCTATTTTTTCTCCATGCCCAGACGGAAGGCGCTACATAGTGGAATATTCGAATATTATTCTCTTTTAAAACCTTTTCAATTCTAAAATTAAAATCTGGTAGATCAATTCCTATAAAAATATTTGGTTTTTCCTCCAATAAATAATTTATTACCTTTGTTCTTAAAGATAGTAATCGAAAGAAATTTCTATAAGCTTCAAAATATCCATGAATACTTAATTCACTATAGTCAAATAAAGAGGTTAAACCCTCTTTTTTCATTAACGGCCCTCCAACACCAACAAACTGTAAATTTTTAATTTTCTTGTTTAGATAACACATTAACTGGCCAGCAATCAAATCACCAGAAGCCTCGCCAGCGAGAATAGCAATTTTTGTCATCTACCTTATAAGTCCTCTATTGGATTTATTTATAAAATCGATATATAGATCAATCTCATTACTATTTTTTGCAAGATTTGAAAGTGTTTTTTTAGCTTCTTCTAGAGTGTTTCCTTCCCTGTAGATCGCTTTGTATCCTTTTTTTATATTAGAAATACATTTTGTTGAAAATTCTCTTCTTTTTAGACCTTCAATGTTAATTCCATTTGGTTTTGCATTATAACCAGCAGCCATTACATAAGGAGGAATATCTTTAAAGGTAACTGTTCCAACGGCTGTAATAACGTGCTTTCCTATCTTACAAAACTGATGAACTAGAGTAAAACCTCCAAGAGTTGCAAAATCATCTATTTCAACATGTCCAGCAAGTGAGCTATTATTAGCTAAAACAATTTCATTTCCCAATTTGCAATCATGGGCTATATGAACATAGGCCATTAACCAATTATTACTTCCTATTTCGGTAACTCCTCCTCCACCTAATGTGCCAGTATTAAAGGTACAAAATTCTCTAATTGTATTATTATTTCCAATTTTTAAAAAAGTTTTCTCATTTGTAAATTTTTTATCTTGAGGAATTTCCCCCAAAGAACAGTAATGATAAATTTTGTTATTTTTTCCAATATCAGTATTTCCTGATAATGTCACAAAATTCCCAACCTCAGAATTCTCATCAATTGTGACGCCTTCCCCAATGACGGAATGAGCACCTACTTTTACTGTAGAATGTAATTTAGACTTGTCATGAATTAACGCTGTTGGATGTATTTTGTGTTCAAATTCCATAAAGAACTATTTTTTAATTTCTTTTAATATGCACATCATATTTGCTTCAGCAACAACTTCTTTGTCAACAGAAGCAGTCCCTATATATTTCCAAATACCTTTCAGAACTCTTTCAATTTTTACATTCAAAATTATTTGATCACCTGGGTTTACTGGTTTCTTGAAGCGAGCACTATCTATTCCAGCAAAATAATAAACTGAATCTTCGGTAGGCTTAGCATTCATTGTTTTGAATGATAATAATGCTGCTGCTTGAGCTAATGCCTCAACTATTAAAACACCTGGCATTACTGGATGGTATGGAAAATGACCAGGAAAATAAGGCTCATTAACTGTGACATTTTTAATAGCTGTTATTTCTTTTCCAAGCTCTATTGATATAACCTTATCAACAAGAATAAAAGGGTATCTATGCGGTAAATGTTCAAGTATTTCATGTATATCCATCGATATTTCTTTGTTAGCCATACTATTTACCTTTTTCTCTTAATTTAATCGCCAATTTAAGCCAATTATCATGTTCCATAAAAGGCATAATAGCAGTATATTTCTTATTAGATTTAATTAATGACTTTGTGATCATTGTTCCTGGTGAAATCGTAATATTATCTTTAATTTCAAGGTGTCCTAAAATCATTGCAGCGCCTCCGATTTTACAGTTTTTTCCTATCTTTGTGCTTCCTGCTACACCAACACAGCCTGCGATTATTGTATTTTCATCAATATAGCAATTGTGGCCAACCTGGACTTGATTATCAATCTTTACACCAGAATTAATAATTGTATTATCAATTGTCCCTCGATCAATTGTAGTGTTTGAGCCAATATCTACATTATCATGAATGACAACAGAGCCAATTTGTGGCATTTTATTCCATTTATTATTCGGGTCTTGAGCGTAACCAAATCCATCGGTTCCGATGGACGCATTTGAAAAAATCTCACAATTACTCCCAATTGTTACATCATTACCAATTGTTACATTTGAATGAATTTTTGAACCTTTACCTATACTCGTGTTTTCACCAATAGATACATTCGAGGATATAAAAACATTGTCATTAATTTCAGAATTATCGCCAACTTTATTAAATGGTCCAATATAACAATTTTTTGATATATTAGTATTTTTCCCAAGAGCTACATTTGGATGAATGAATGGTTTAAAAGGAGTATTTTTAAGAAGAAAATTAGCTGCTTTTGCAAAAGCTAAATATGGGTCATCAACTATAATCCAATCACCTTTTCTTAAATTAACATCTTCTTTTTTTAAAATGACAACTTTGGCCTTGGTATTTTTTAATTCAGTTGTTAATTTTCGATCTATAAAAAAAGTAATCGATGATTTATTTGCCGACTTAAGTGATGAAAAATTATCAATTACTAAATTTTTATTGGAACATTTTCCATCTATAATAAGTGACAATTTTCCAGATGTAACGTCCCCCATTGTCCTAAAGCCTAATATTTAATTATTATTTAACGCTACCCAACGCTTTTATAACTGTAGCAGTTATATCAACTTTTTTTCCTGCGTAAGCAACACCTTGGTAAAGAACCAAATCATAATTTTGCTCTTTTGCAACTTTTTCAACTGCAATATTTACTTGTGCTTGAACTTTTGCAATTTCTTCTCTTCTCCTCATATCTATATCTTCTCTAACTTCTCTTTCTTCTCGCTTTGCTTCTATCTTTAAAGCTTGAATCTCCTTAGATTTTTTTGTTCGTTCTGCTTCAGACATAGTCATACTATTTTTTCTAAAAGCACTTTCTTTTTCTTGTATTTTTTTTACCGATTTTTTTAAACTAGCTGTTCTTTTTGTAAATTCTTTTTCTAGTTTTTTATTAGCTGCCACTGTTTGCGGAGCATCTTTTAGTATTTTCTGAACTTCAACAAAACCAATCTTCACTTCTGCTAGTGAAACATTCGAACTAAATAATAATAATAAAAATAAAGCTAAATAATTTTTCATGTTTCTTCCTCTATATTTTAATGTTGACTAAAAAGAACCGCCCATACCAAATTGTAACTCACTTATACTATCATTTGTACCTTCATTTAAAGGTTTAGCATATGATATTGTTAAAGGCCCAAATGGTGAAAGCCATAATGCCCCTATACCAGCACTATATCTCATAACACTACTTTCGATATTATTTTTAAATACACCACCGCCATCAACGAAAGTACTTAATCTGAAACCTTTAACATTTTTTAAACCTGGTGGTGGGAAAAAAAGTTCTGCTGAACCATAAAGAGATTTTTTACCTCCTGTTGTTTCTTGTTCTGAAGTTACAGCATTAAGCGTCTTTTCACCGATTGATGCTTGATCATAACCCCTAACATTTTTTGGGCCACCCATAAAAAAGTTTTTAAAGAATGGGTATTTTTTATCGCCATAACTATCTGCATAGCCTAAAGACCCTTTAACTTTAAAAGACATATCATCTGAAATGGGCCAATATCTTTCACCTTTACCCACAAATTTATAAAATTGCATATCAAAAACTGGGGCACTAATCTCACCAAGTATATGATAATAAGAACCAGCTGTTGGAAATTGAGCGTTATTTCTAGTATCTCTAGCATATGCTGATGCAACTGTTAAGGAATCTGTATTGCAACCACTTGTTGAGGTGCTTGAAGTTACATCCTGACAAAAAGCTATGTATTCTTGAGATGCATTAGCCCCAAGCTCAATATCAGTTAAATCTAAAGTACTACTTATAGACACAGAATTATATTCAGATAATGGAATACCAAAAGTTACTGTTGCTCCATATGAATAAGTATTATAGTCAGCTGTTGATAAGTCATTAGTATTAACATCTCTTCTATAAGCCCCTACGGTTCTTTGTATACCATCATCCGTCCAATAAGGATCCATATAACTTAAAGCATAAGTTTTATTAACTTCGCCAGTACTAATTGAACTACTTACTGTGTTACCAGTTCCTAAAAAATTTGATTGACTTACGGTTAGAGTTCCCACCAAGCCTTCGCCGGAACTAATGCCTGCACCTAACATTAATTTACCTGTATTTCTTTCAACAACTTGAACATTTACATCAATTTGATCAGTGGTACCAGGAACGGTAGTGGTTTGAATATCAATACTATCAAAATATTGGGTAGCAGAAAGTCGAGTTTGTGACCTATCAACCTTATGTTTTGCATACCAAGATGCCTCAAACTGCCTCATCTCTCGCCTTAAAACGCTATCTTTTGTTTTTTCATTTCCATAAAAATTAATTCTTCTGACATAAATCTTATTTCCAGGGTCAACAAAAAAATTGAAACTGACAGTTCTTTCTTCTTTATTTACATCAGGTATTGCATTTGCATTTGAAAAAGCATAACCATAATCACCTAAAATCTGATTTAATCGGTTTGTGGTGGCAGTTACCTCAGCCCTGTTGAAAACTTGGCCTTTTCTTAAAACAATTTGAGCTTGAAGGAGGGCTTCTGGAACATTTTCATATTTACCAGAAAGTTTAGCATCGCCAATAAAGTATTTATTACCTTCAGTTATTGAAATATCAATATAAACATTTTTTTTATTTTCAGAAATCCTTATTAATGAAGAATTTATTTTAAAATCTAAGTAACCTCTGTCCATATAGAAACTTCTTAGTTTTTCTAAATCTCCACTTAGAACTTGTTTTGAATACCTATCGTCTTTATTCCACCAAGATAAGAAATTTGTTACTTTTAGAGTGAATGATTCTAAAAGATCTTCTTTTTTATAAAGTCTATTACCAACAATATTGATCTCTTTAATCCTCGAGACAGTCCCTTCTTCAACGTATATATTTACCCTCATCCTATTTCTTTCTAATGGTATAGCCTCGGCTTTTACCGAAGCAGTATATTTCCCCAATGCTAAATACTGATTTGCTATTTCTTGCTCTACTTTTTTTAGGTCTGTTTTATCAAAAACTAAGCCAGATGCAACGTTCATCTGACTTAAACCTATTTTTAATTTATCATCCTGAAAAGCTTCTACACCATAAAAGTTAAGTTCTGCGATAATTGGTTTCTCGTTAACAATAATGATAATTTTACTGCCTTCTTGTTCTAGAGAAATATCTTTGAATTGTCCAGTCTTATATAAAAGCTTGATTGTTGAACTAACATCAATCTCTTCTAAAGGATCGTTAACATCAAATGGAAGGTTGCTAAATACCAGTCCTGGCTCAACTCTTTGTAAGCCCTCAATTTTAATATCACTAATCAAAACTTCTTCTGCAGATATTGCAGAAAAAGTCGATAAAAATATAAATAAAGTAAATAAAAATTTTCGCATTTAGTAAAACAAAAAATTAAAAACGTCATTATATACTGCTAATGTGAATACAAGAAATAAAATAATCACTCCAAGTCTTTGAGATATAATCATTTTTTGTCTATCCAAAGGTCTTTTTAATACTCCTTCAATCATATAAAAAATTAATTGGCCTCCATCTAATGTGGGTATTGGTAATAAATTGAGAAATCCTATATTAATATTTAAAAAGACCAAAAAACTAAAATAAGTTAGTAAGCCCATTGATATAGTGTCAGAAGATAGTTCGGCAATTGAGATTGGACCCGATAACAATCTCCAATCAATATTTCCTGTAAGAATATGTATAAAGGAATTAAATACCGTTTTTATACCAGATAAAACATCATAAAAAGATTTAATAAATATTTCTAAATTATTGAATTTAAATGAATTAATATAATTTTTTTTACTTTCTAAATTAGGCTTTATCATCACTCCAACTACACCAATAGGCTTAATACTATCAGGGTTTAACCTAGGAGTTATTTGAATTGACATCGGCTTGTCATTTCTAAGGATATCTATATTTATCTCTTTATTTACTTTTTGTCGAACTGCATCTATAAAATCTGATGAATTATATATAAGGTTGTTATCAATACTTATTATTTGATCATTTTTTTTAATATCAGCTATGAAGGCAGGCGAATCTGGTATCACTTTATGGACTATTAATGAATATTTACCTGATGGATAAAAATATAAGCCATTCCTATTATTATTTGCCCTGCTCTTTTTTAGATCTAATCGATCTTTACTATTAATAGTAATCGGTATTCTTTCATTATTTCTAAGAACTAAATAATTTAAATCCTCATTTGCGAACTCAATAAGGGCCTTATTATGAGCTGTTAAAGAATCAATTTCTTTCTGGTTAATGGAAATAATATGATCATTCTGTTTAAAACCAACTTGTGAAGCAATACTTTCTGATTTGACAGCGGTTATCTTTGGTAGAATTTTATATTGATCACCTTGATTTAAAAATAATAGTAAAATAAAAGCAAAAAAGAAATTTATAAAAGGGCCTGCTAAAACAATAATCGACCTTTTTAATAAAGAAATATTCTCAAATAAATTTAGGCCTTTAAATTTTGATTTTTCATAAAATTTTACATAACCTCCAAGCGGAATAATTCTTAAGCTAAATTCTGTTATGCCAAATTTTTTTTTATATAAAGCCCTACCAAAGCCTACGGAAAATTTCTCAACACTAACTTTGAAGAACTTTGCCATTGCAAAATGACCTAATTCATGAACAACAACCACTAAAGAAATCGTAAAAAGAAAAGAAAAAATACTATGCAACCTTAAATCCTTTCAATAAATCTTCAGTCTTTTTTCTCGCTTGTTCATCAATCATCAATATATCTTCAATGGAATTAAAAGATTGATTTTTAGCACTATTAAGAGCTGTTTCTATCAATTCTGATATTTGTAAAAATTTAATTTTGTTTTTCAAAAAAGCGTTTACAGCTACTTCATTAGCTGCATTAATTTCTATTGGATAACTTCCGCCTTGCTCTAAGCAGTCATAAGCTAATTTCAAGCATCTAAATTTTTGTAAATCTGGTAAATTAAACTGTAAGTCTTTTGACTTAGCAAGATCAATACCATTTATTCCAGAACTTACTCTTTCTGGGTAACTCAAAGCATATGCTATTGGAACTTTCATATCAGGAGTGCCAAGCTGAGTCAAACTACTGCCATCTATAAATTCAACAAGAGAATGAATAATGCTTTGCGGATGAATTAACACCTCAATTTTTCTATAGTTTATTTTAAACAAAAAAGCTGCTTCAATAACCTCTAATCCTTTATTCATCATAGTAGCAGAATCAATTGTTACCTTTTTCCCCATAGTCCAATTGGGATGTTTTAAAGCATCTTCAACGCTTACTTTTTTTAGGTCTTTTAACGGAGAATTTCTAAAAGGGCCTCCAGATGCAGTTAAAATTAATTTATTAATCTCGTCTATATTTTTGACGTTATGAATTACTTGAAAAATAGCATTATGTTCGCTGTCAACTGGAATAATTAAACCGTTGTTCAGCTCGCAATTTTGAGACAATAAATTACCTGCCATTACCATTGATTCTTTATTAGCTAAAAGAATTTTTTTACCTTTTTTAGCTGCTTCCATTGTTGAAATTAAACCAGCTGAACCAGTTATAGCAGCAAGAACAACAGAAATACTTTCATGTCCAGCTATATATTTATGGCCTTCGGTTCCAATTAAAATTTCAGTTTTTAGTTTCTTTTCTTTAAATCGAATAGCTAATTCTAATCGTGAATTCTCATCTTTTACAACTACATAAGATGGATTAAATTCTAAGGCTTGTGTATACAATAAATCAATATTTTCATGGCCTGATAAAGCAAAAACTTTAAATTTATCAAGATGTAATTTAATAACATCAAGTGCACTGCAACCAATACTTCCAGTCGATCCAAGAATTGAAATTTTTTCCATTTAGATATACCTAAACATTTCAAAAAATATATATAGAACAGGTATGGTTGGACAAAATCCGTCTAATCGATCTAAAAAACCACCATGCCCAGGTATCATTGAGCTACTATCTTTAATTTTTGCCATTCGCTTTAAAAAAGATTCATAAATATCACCATACAAACTTAATCCTGTAACTATGAAAGCGAGTAAAAAACCATCTAGTAAATTCATATTTGCATTAGTAAACCATACTGAAACGAATACCAAATTACTAATAAACCCGCCTAAAAGCCCCTCTAATGTCTTACCTGGACTTATATTTTTAGCTAGTTTAATTTTTCCAAACCTCTTACCAAAAAAATATGCTCCTATATCTGCAAGCCAAATCATTAAAATAATCATAAATAGAAGGTTTTTATCTGCCCAAAATATAAACATTATTGTAAGAAGCATTGGAGAAATGTAAATTGCCCCATAAAAAATTTTTATTACTGAATTTGATGATATTTTTTTATAAACAAGGTCAAAAGGGGCAATCAAAAACCAAAATATTAAACTAAAGGGTATCAAAATTAGGATATAAGGTTCAAAAATTTGATGCCTTAAAAATGGTGCATATGATGCTAAAAAAGAATTAAAAAAAGTAAAAGAAAAAGAAAGTGATAACAAAAAATGAGTAATTATTGGGGTTGCTGCTAAAATCCAATAAAACCAATTATTTAAACCTTTCAATTTTAAAATTTTACTTAGCTCAAAAAGTAAAAACCCACCTACAAGTAGAACTAAAAATTCAAAGAAAATAGAGTCTAAGAAAAAATAAGTGAAGATAAATATTGCAAGCATGGCAATGGAAGATTTTATTCTTTGACTTAGCATTTATTCACCTTTTTTAAGATTTCCAAATTTTCTTTCGGTGTTTTGAAAAAAATACAACGCATCTATGAAATCTTTTTCAGAAAAATCTGGCCACAATGTATCAGTAAAATAAAGTTCGGAGTATGCAGCCTGCCATAAAAGAAAATTGCTCAATCTTCTTTGGCCACCTGTTCTTATTAATAAGTCAACATCAGGCATATTTTTGGTATAAAGATTATCGCCCAAGTCTTTTTCTAATAAAGTATTTTTGAGTCCTCTAGATTTTTTATAAAATTTATTAACTGCCATCAATATTTCTGAGCGAGCTCCATAATTCAGTGCAATATTTAAATTTATTCCTGTATTTTTAATTGAATTTTTCTCCAGAATTTTAATTTTATTTTGTAAATCTTTATTAAAAATATTGATATCACCCAATACTTGAACTCTAATATTGTTATCTATTAATTTATTACTTTGATTGGAAATTGAATCTGAAAATAAACTCATTAATCCTTTAATTTCCTGATCTGGTCGATTCCAGTTTTCAGTGCTAAATGCATACAAAGTTACAAATTTGATTTTATAAGTAATTGCACATTTAACAACAGTTTCTAAAGTATCTAATCCTTTTTTATGGCCTGCAATTCTTGGGAGCATTCTTCGTTTTGCCCAACGTCCATTCCCATCCATAATAACTGCAATATGCTTTGGAGCTTTTTTTGAATTTAAACTTCTTTTTTTAAAAAAATAAAACAGATCTAGCCTCAGACTTATATAGCAAGCAAATCTTTTTCTTTTGCTTCTATTAATTTATCAACTTCAGCAACAAACTCATCAGTTATTTTTTGAATAACTTCATGAATTCTTCTTTCATCATCTTCACTAATTTCTTTTTCTTTTGTCATTTTCTTCAAAGACTCATTACAATCACGCCGAATATTTCTTATTGAAATCTTTGAATTCTCACCTTCAGATTTGACTACTTTTATCAAATCTCTCCTTCTTTCTTCTGTTAAAGCTGGCATAGGAATCCTAATTAATTCACCTGCAGTAACTGGATTTAAACCCATATCACTTTCACGGATTACTTTTTCAATAGCTTGAATCATGGTTTTTTCATATGGTTGAACGTTAATTGTAGTTGCATCAGCAACTGTGATACTAGCTACTTGATTAAGCAAGGTTTGCGTTCCATAATAATCAACTGATAAATGATCTAAAATACCTGCATGTGCCCTACCAGTTCTTATTTTTGATAAATCTGCTTTAAGAGAATCAATACTTTTTTGCATTTTAATACTAGCGTTATTTTTAATTTCATCCATTTAAATAATCCTTTTTTAATTCATAGATACTAAAGTACCTTCTTTTTTCCCAAGAAGTATATTTTTTAGCGTATTTTCTTTAAAAATATTGAAAACAGCAATTGGAAGCTTTTGGTCTCGACACAGCGTGAAAGCAGTTGCATCCATAACCTTAAGGTCTTTATTTATAACTTCATCAAAAGTCACTTGAGAAAACATTTTTGCTTTAGGGTTTTTTTCTGGATCATCTGAGAAAATTCCATCAACTTTTGTAGCTTTAATCATTATATCTGCATTAATTTCCATAGCTCTAAGTGCTGCTGCGGTATCGGTTGTAAAAAAAGGATTACCTGTCCCAGCAGCAAAAATAACAATCTTCTTGTCTTCTAGATATCTTATTGCTTTACCTCTTATGTAAGGCTCAACAATTTGATCTATATTAATCGCAGACTGAACTCTACTATTAATTCCTGCGTGCTTCATTGCGTCTTGAAGTGCTAATGCGTTCATAACTGTAGCTAACATCCCCATATAGTCTGCAGTTGCTCTATCCATTCCCGCTGCTCCAAGAGCGACACCTCTAAAAATATTACCTCCGCCAATTACTATAGCTATTTCTATCCCTAAAGAAACTATATTATCAATTTCTTTTACAATTTTATCTATTGTCTCTGGATTTACACCAAAAGCATCATTCCCCATTAAAGCCTCTCCGGAAAGCTTAAGAAGAATTCTTTTGTATTTTATATTTGCCATAATTGATTATTTTAACTTGTTTTAAGTTAAAAAAAAGGATTGTAATTTACAATCCTTTTTCGCGAAGTAAATATTAGCCTTTTGATGCTGCGGCGACTTCAGATGCAAAGTCTTCTTCTTTTTTTTCTATTCCATCGCCAACAATATAAATATAAAACGAATGAATCGTTGCATTGTTATTTTTTAAGAGCGAATCAATCGTAACTTTATCATCCTTAACAAAAGTCTGATTAAGAAGTGTGACTTCTTTTAAAAATTTATTAATAGACCCATCCGCGATTTTTGTAATCATATCTTCCGGCTTTCCAGCTTCTTTTGCTTTTTCAATAGCAACTCTTCTTTCAGTTTCAATGATCTCAGCTTCAACGCCAGTTTTATCAATTGCTTTTGGTTTTGCAGCAGCTATATGCATGGCTAAATCTTTTCCTAACTCCTCATTTCCAGATTCTAAATCTAAAATAACTCCTAATTTTGACCCGTGGATATATGAATACAAAGAACCTTTCGCTTTAATATTAACAAACCTTCTTGCAGAAATATTTTCTCCAATTTTACCTATTAATTGGGTTCGTAATTCTTCTACTGATAAATTATCAATTTGTTGAGAGCTTAAACTTTCAATATTATTCACATCTTTTTCAACAATAGTTTGAGCTAATTTATTAGAAAAATTTATAAATTCTTCATTTTTAGCACAAAAATCAGTTTCTGAATTAACTTCTAAGAGTGTTCCAGATTTTCCGTCTTTTGAAATAAAAGAACTTATTATACCTTCTGCAGCAATTCTACTTGCCGCCTTACTTGCCTTATTTCCAAACCGAACTCTTAAAATTTCTTCGGCTCTAGACATATCTCCTTCTGCTTCAATTAATGCTTTTTTACAATCCATCATTGGTGCATCAGTTTGTCCTCTTAAGTTCATTACCATACTTGCTGTTATTTCAGCCATTTTATTCGTGCTCCTATCTTTCTAATTTAAGTAGTCTTTTCATCAGCTAACTCTGTATTCTGTTCACTATTCATTTTTTTTTCTCCAGCCATTTTTGCAAGATCATCAATAGCCTTATTTTTTCCATCTAGAATTGCATCTGCCATACCTCTTGAATATAAACGAATAGCTCTACTTGAATCATCATTGCCAGGAATTACATAATTAATATTTTCTATTGAATTATTCGTATCAACAATTCCAATTATTGGGATTCCTAATTTTGCCGCCTCAACAACTGCACCACTCTCATAACCTACATCGATAACAAAAATAGCATCAGGTAAAGAAATCATATTCTTTATTCCGCCAATTGATCTCTCTAATTTATCGTATTCTCTTCTTAAATTAAGAGCTTCTTTTTTTGTTAGCTTATCAAGAGTTCCATCTTCCAACATCGCTTCTAGTTCATTTAATCTTTTTATTGATTGCTTAACAGTCTTAAAATTTGTTAGCATTCCACCAAGCCATCTATAGTTTACGTATGCGCAATCAGCCCTTATAGCTTCTTCCTTTAAAATCTCTCTCGCTTGTCTTTTAGTGCCAACAAACAAAATACGGCCTTTATTTGCAGCAAGAGTAGAAGCATATTTTAGTGCTTCATTGAACATTGGTAAGGTTTTTTCAAGATTGACGATATGAATTTTGTTACGATCTCCAAATATATATGGTGCCATTTTTGGATTCCAGTAACGAGTTTGGTGTCCAAAGTGAACACCAGCTTCAAGCATTTGTCTCATCGTTATAGACATGTTTTAAATCTCCTTATTAAGGGTTAATCACTGCATCAAACTTAAAATGACTATTTATTTCTTTTTAATAGCACCCTCAACTAAGCTTGATGGTTTATTATCTTTTAGTATTTCGAAAGCTCGCTATAATAACATATTTACTTAATAACAATGCTATAAATAATTTATTTAATGTCAATTTCAATTAAAAATTCAGAAGATATAAAAAAAATGAGAATTGCTGGCAAATTAGCTTCAGAAGTTCTTGATTTTGTAACTCCATTTATTAAACCAAATATCACTACAAATGAAATTGATGAAATTTGTCATAACTATATGGTGGACAAACAAAAAACTATTCCAGCACCGTTAAATTATGCTCCTCCAGGACATACGCCCTATCCAAAGTCAATTTGTACATCTATAAATAATCAAATTTGCCATGGAATACCAGGTCCAAAAATTCTTAAAAAAGGAGATATTTTAAATATAGATGTTACTGTCATAAAAGATGGTTTTCATGGGGATACAAGCAGAATGTTTTTTGTTGGTGAACCATCAATTCAAGCTAAAAGATTATGTGAAATTACATACCAATCAATGTGGTTAGGAATTAACGCAGTAAAACCAGGGGCTCGACTTGGAGATATTGGGTACGCAATCCAAACTTTTGCTGAATCAAATGGATACAGTGTGGTCAGAGAATTTTGTGGGCATGGAATTGGTTTAGTTTTTCACGAAGAACCACAAGTTCTTCATTATGGAGAACCTGATACAGGTATAGAACTTAAACCTGGGATGATATTTACAATTGAACCTATGATAAATGCTGGTAAAAAAGATATCAAAATGCTACCTGATGGCTGGACTGTGGTAACTAAAGACAGAAGCCTATCTGCACAATGGGAGCATACAGTATTGGTAACAAATTCATCTTACGAAGTTTTGACTGTCTCTAAAGGCGCTCCAAAACCATTCATTAAAGACTAGCTTTGAAAGTAAATTTATAAATGAATAAATCAGAATTAACTGAATTAAAAAAAAATTTTCTTAAACAATATAATATTTATTGTAAAAGATTTTTGGAAAATCATAACAGTAAGGATTATTTAAAAAAACAAACGAAATTAGTTGATCAGATATTAATTAAAATTTGGAAAAGTTTCTCTGTTGATAACATTTCATTAGTTGCAGTAGGTGGTTATGGAAGAAAAGAATTATTTCCATATTCTGACGTTGACATTTTAATAATTTTTGAAAAAGTAATTTCCAAAGATGAACAAGACTCAATAAGCCAATTCGTAACCAACTGTTGGGACTTAGGTTTAAAAATTGGTCACAGTGTGAGAAACATCAAAGAGACCAAATATGAATTTAAAAAAGATATTACAACTGCTACTAATCTCATTGAATCAAGATTTTTAGTTGGTTCAATATCTGTATTCAATAAATTAAAACATGCAATTACTACATCCTTGTCAATCAAAGAATTTTACAAGCTTAAACTTGAAGAACAAGCAAATAGGCATAGAAAATTTAAAGATTCAGCATATCAATTAGAACCAAATATTAAAGAAAGTCCAGGGGGGTTAAGAGACCTTCATATGGTTAGATGGATATCAATAAGTCAAAACAAGGGCAATAGTTTTAAAGAAATGTTTGAGAATAAATTAATTGATAAATTAGAATTTAATAAAATACAGTTTCATGAAACTAAAATAACAAAACGACGAATACTTTTACACATATTGGCCAAAAGGGTAGAGGATCGATTAGTATTTGATGTCCAAAATAAACTTGCCGATGAACTTGGTTTTAAAAATACAATAAATAAAAAATCAAGTGAAATTGTTATGAAAAGTTATTTTAAATCAGTTAATTATATAATTTTATTCAATGAGATTCTTATTAAAAGATTAGATCCAAATACTCATAAAAAAATTAAAATTAACCATAAATTACCTTTTTATATTTATAACAATCTATTAGAACTAGAAAAAATAAATATCAATAAAATTAAACCTTACTTTCTAGATGCATTTATTCTTTTCCAACAAAACAAAAAAGTTATTGGTCTTGGGCCAAACCTCCTAGGTTTACTTGATTCTATATCGCATAAAATAAACAAAAGTTACAGAATGAAGCCAGAAAATCAAACAAAATTCATTACTATATTTAAAAGCAAGAATAAAGTAAGCCGTTCATTGAGAATTTTAAATAAATGTAATATTTTAGGAAAATTTATACCTGCATTTGGAAGAATTGTAGCTCAAATGCAACATGATTTGTTTCATATATATACTGTAGATGAACATACTTTAAATGTTATAGAAAATATCAGACGATTTACTCTTGAAAAATGGAAACATGAATTTCCAGAATGCAACCAAATATTTAAAAGCTTTAAAAAACCTTATCTACTTTATTTAGGTGCCCTATTTCATGACATCGCAAAAGGTCGCGGAGGGGATCATTCTTTACTTGGTGAAAGTATCGCACGAAAATTTGGTCATGATATGCTTCTTGAGGACGAAGATATTCAATTAATTACTTGGCTTGTTAAATCTCATTTAAAAATGTCAACTGTTGCACAAAAATCTGATTTAGCTGATACAACAATCATCAGTAACTTTGCAAAATTTGTTACCACACAAAGAAGATTAGATGCATTATATCTTCTAACTGTCGCAGATATAAGAGGAACTAGTCCACATGTATGGAATCAATGGAAAGCAAGCTTATTACGAAACTTATATTTAGAAACTAAAAATATTTTAAGTGAAAAAAAATTAGATATTTCTGACGTAATCAGTAAAAGAAAAAAAATTGCTAATAAAATTTTAGCAAAGTATTCAATTAGCGCAAAAAGCTATAAAAAATTATGGGTAAATTTTGGTGAAGATTATTTTTTAAGATTTGATGGAAAAGAAATAGCATGGCATACAAGAGTTTTGTTACCTCATCACTTAGAAAATAAACCAATTATAAGGGTACGGCATAGTCTTGAAGGACAAGGTATAGAAGTTTTAATTTATACGAAAAATGTTAGCGGGTTATTCGCTAAAATTACTAATTTTTTCTATGGAATTAAGTGTGAGGTTGTGCAGGCTACAATTACAACTACAGATAATAATTACGCATTAGATGTATATAACATTATAGATACTCCAAATGAATCAATAAGCTATAAACATTATTTTCTTCATATCGAAAAAGAATTAACTGAGTGCTTACAAGCTAAAACTACTGAATTAATTTTACCTAAATATAAAAAAACACTTCAAGCAACTCACCATCGAATCAAATCTGAAGTCACATACAAAAAAGTTAAAAATAATCGCTATGAGATAGAGGTAATAACATCCTCAAGACCAAATCTTTTAGGTCTAATTGCAAAAGAAATTAATTTACTTGGAATGTCCATTCATAACGCAAAAATTAACACTTTAGGACAAAGAGCGGAAGATTTTTTTATTGTGTCCCCAAAAAATAAAGTCAATCTAGAAAAACAACTTAACAATTTATCTACAAATATTAAATCTAAAATTAGTAAATAATTATGATAAAACAAAAAAAAATTTCAAATCTAAAAAATTTAAAAGATGCGGATGTTTCAAGAATAATAGAAATGGCATGGGAAGATAGAACTTCATTAGATGCAATATATAGAGTTTATGGTCTAAATGAAAGCAATCTTAAACTTTTAATGAAGAAAAAATTAAAATCACAAAGTTATACATTGTGGCGAAAAAGAATGAAAAAAAGCAATCTAAGGCATGAATCTTTGCGGCCTGATGGAATAACTAGAGCTTTTTGCTCCCAACAATATAAGCATAAAAAATAATTACTTACCTGGGCTCAACATTTTTTTTGGGTCAACAATTTTTTCAAACTCTTCTTCATCGATAAATCCTGATTTTATTGCTTCTTCTTTGATAGTTGTTCTATTCTTATGTGCATTTTTTGCAATTATGGATGCCTTATCATATCCAATAATAGGTGAAAGAGCTGTGACTAACATCAAACTATCATTCAATAATTCTTTTATCCTTTGTTTATTTGGCTTTATTCCAATAAGACAATTATTTGTAAATGAAATACACGTATCACTTAACAACTGAAGCGCTTGAAGAATATTATAAGCAATCATTGGTTTATAAGTATTTAATTCAAAATTTCCTTGTGAACCAGCAATAGTGATAGCTGCATCATTTCCAAAAACTTGTACACAAACTTGAGTTAAAGCTTCTATTTGGGTTGGATTTACTTTTCCAGGCATTATCGAGCTTCCTGGTTCATTTTCAGGTAGATTTAATTCGCCAATACCTGTCCTTGGCCCAGAACTAAGCAAACGAATATCATTTGCAATTTTGAATAAAGATACTGCGCAACCTTTAACAGATCCAGACAGCTCGACTATGGAATCATGAGTTGCAATAGCTTCAAATTTATTGGGTGCAGAAACAAATGGGATTTTTGTTAATTTTGCAATATTTTTAGCAACTGACTTATTCCAAGACTTATTTGTATTTAATCCTGTACCAACTGCAGTGGCTCCTTGAGCAATTCTATATAATCTTGGAAGTGAATTGTTAATATTTTTTATAGACATTTCAACCTGGTGTGCATAACCAGAAAATTCTTGAGATAAAGTGATTGGGGTCGCGTCCATCATATGTGTTCTTCCAATTTTTACAATTCCATCAAATTGTTTTATTTTCGATTTAAGAACTTTATGGAGCTTGCTTAATGAAGGTAAAAATAAATTTTTAATTTCTAATACTATTGCAATATGCATTGCAGTTGGAAAAGTGTCATTTGATGATTGACTCATATTACAATGATCGTTGGGGTGAATTAAATTTTTTGACCCAATAGTTCCTCCCAAAATTTCAATTGCTCTATTAGCAATAACTTCATTTACATTCATGTTTGACTGTGTTCCCGAACCTGTTTGCCAAACAACTAGTGGAAACTGATCATCAAGATGTCCATCTGCAACTTCACTTGCTGCTTTGATAATTGCATTAGCTCTTTTTTTATCTAATTTACCACTGTCACGATTTGTTATTGCACAAGCTTTTTTTACTAAGCCTAATGAGTGAATTATTGAAAGCGGCTGTTTTTCCCATCCGATTGGAAAATTCATGATAGCTCTTTGAGTTTGTGCTCCCCAATATTTATCTTTTGGAATCTTTACAGCCCCATGTGTATCAAACTCAGTTCTTGTATTATTTTTTTTCACAATATAAGCCTTTTCTACCTATTAGGGTAATTTTTAATCAACTTTAGCAAGGATACCAACTCTTTACTAGAACTGCTTTCTGGATTAAAAATCAATTTTAATAATTTTATATCGTCCATATGAAGCAATTTGTCAAAATTATTCTTAGAATTTGAATCTAGATATTTATAAGCATTCTTATAAAAACCACTCAAAATTAAGTCAAGCTCTAGCAAGCCTCTTTTGATTTTACAGTTATCTTTTTGCATAGTCTTTAATCCTTAGTTTTAATAGAAAAAATTTTTTTATCTTTGATAGAATTTTTTCTATTTTTAAATTGTAACTTTTTGATATTAGAAATAGCTCGAGCAGGACTTAGTTCTTTTGGGCAAACATCAGTACAATTCATAATATTGTGACAAAGATAAAGTCTTTCGGGTTCATCTAAGTTGTCCAATCTCTCCTCTTTGCCTTTATCTCTTGAGTCTGATAAGAATCTGTATGAGTGAATTAGGCTTGCAGGTCCTACAAATTTATCAGGGTTCCACCAAAATGAAGGGCATGCAGTAGTACAAGCGCCACATAAAATACATTCGTAAAGACCATCAAGTTTTGATCGCTCTTCTGGACTTTGTAATCTTTCTTTCTTTGGGGGTTTTTCATTATTAATCAAATAAGGTTTAATTGAATTATATTGATCATAAAATTGATTCATATCTACAATTAAATCTTTTACCACAGGCAAACCTGGCATTGGTCTAATTGTTATAGGTTGCTTTAAACCTTCAATCTTTGTTATACAGGCCAAACCATTTTTACCGTTTATATTCATAGCATCTGATCCACATACACCCTCACGGCATGATTTTCTTAACGTTAAAGTATCATCTAAAGCTTTAATTTTAAGTAAGGCATCTAACAACATAATATCCTTATTATCAAGGCTAATTTCATATGATTGCATATAAGGTTTTTTATCAACTTCTGGATTAAATCTATAAATAGAAAATTTCATATTTGACCCTAATATATTCTCTCTTTAGGTGGAAATGAATCTACAGTTAATGGAGTCATATTTACTGGTCTAAAATAAATTTTATTTTGTTTGCTATTAAAAACTGTATGTTTCAGCCAATTTTTGTCATCTCTGTCAGGAAAATCTGAGCGACAATGAGCCCCTCTACTCTCTAATCTTTCATTAGCACTATTAATAGTTGCTTTTGCAACATAAAATAAATTCTCGAGCTCCAGCGCCTCAACTCTTGCTGTGTTAAATATTTTAGATTTATCTGTTATTTTTATGTTTGCTATTCTTTTTTCTAAAGCTTCGATTTTAATAATACCTTTTTGAAGTAAATCAGGAGTTCTAAAAACTCCACAATGGTTTTGCATAATGTTTCTTAATTCATCACCCAGTTTATTAGAATCCTCTCCACTTTCATTTGCATCTAATTTTTCTATTTTTTCAAGAATATTCTTTTCAGGATTTTTGGGTAAAGGTTTAAATTTAGTTTTTTTATTATTTTTAATAATATGTAAACCAGCAGATCTTCCAAAAACAATTAAATCCAATAAAGAATTTGAGCCTAATCGATTTGCGCCATGAACTGAAACACAAGCGCATTCGCCAACCGCATAAAGACCATCAACAATTTTGTCTTCACTTCTAACTTGTCCATTTAAATTTGTTGGTATTCCGCCCATCATGTAATGAACGCTTGGCACAACGGGGATTGGTTCGTCAATCGGATCTATATTTGCAAACTTAATTGAAATATCCCTAATTCCTGGTAATTTTGATTTTATAATTTCAGGATCTAAATGAGATAAATCTAAATATACTGCATTTTTTTCTGGGCCCACTCCACGCCCCTCTCTAATTTCAGTTGTAATTGCGCGAGATACAATATCTCTGCTTGCTAAATCTTTAGTTGAAGGCGCATATTTCTCCATAAAACGATCACCATCTGCATTAACTAAGAAACCACCCTCACCTCTTGCGCCTTCTGTAATAAGAACCCCTATTCCAGCAATACCTGTTGGATGAAATTGCCAAAATTCCATATCCTCAAGTGATATACCAGCTCGGCATGCCATTCCTAAACCGTCTCCAGAATTAATAAAAGCATTTGTGCTCGCCTGAAAAATTCTTCCTGCGCCTCCTGTCGCAAAAATAGTATTTTTTGAATGAAAAACACCAATATCTCCAGTCTGCATTTCAATTGCAATTATTCCTAAAATTTCACCGTTATTATTTTGTATTAAATCTAAAGCATTCCATTCAATAAAAAACTTTGTATTTTCCTTAATATTCTGCTGATAAAGAGTATGTAACATTGCGTGTCCAGTTCGATCGGCAACTGAACAAGTTCTCGAAATTGAAGACTCACCAAAATTTTTAGTCATACCACCAAAAGGTCTCTGATATATTTTCCCATCATCATTTCGATCAAAAGGCATGCCATAATGTTCAAGCTCATATATAGCCTCTGCTGCATGCTTACACATATATTCAATAGCATCCTGATCTCCAAGATAATCTGATCCTTTAACAGTGTCATACATGTGCCAAATCCATTTATCTTCAGATACATTCGCTAAAGCAGCAGCTATTCCTCCTTGTGCCGCAACAGTGTGTGATCTGGTAGGAAATACTTTAGAAATTACAGCAACATCAAGATTTGCTTTAGATAGTTGTAAGGAGGCTCTTAAGCCAGCTCCGCCACCCCCAACCACTAGAGCATCAAATTTAAAATGCTTAATCATCTAAAGTCGCCCAAAAAAATCATGCAAATTATAACCACTTGAACAATACTGATTAATGCAAAAAATTGGTTTAGAACAAATCTATAAACTTTATTTTTAATATAATCACTTGTAATGTGCAACATACCAATCCAAGAATGAAAAAATAACAACAAAAAAAATAAAATAGTTGCTAACTTTATATAGGATGAATTAAAAATATTTACCCATAAATAAAAATTAATAGGAGATTTGTTCCAAATAGTTATAAAAATAAATAATAAATAAAAAAGCATGTAGGCAGCTGTAAATCTTTGATAAAGCCATTGGGTCATGCCTCCAAAAAGAAAGAAAAAATTATTTTTTACCATAACAATAAACCAACAAAAAAAGTTATTAAGAAACTTATTATTAAAACTGTTTTGCTTGAAAATCTTGCTGTGATTAAATCTAATCCTAGCTGTAAATCTAAAAGAAGATGCCTTATTCCAGCCAATATGTGATGAGTTATGCCCCAAATGAGTATCAACAAAATAAATTTAATTGGCCACCATTTAAAAAAATTTATAACCTCGAAGAAATAATGTTCTGAAATTAATGAGTACCACAAAGAAATTGTAATAACTGGCATTAATAAAAATAAAAAAACACCACTCATTCTATGTAAGATTGAAACCAGTGCTAGAACAGGAAACTTTATAGTAAGCAAATTTAAATTTTTAATTTTCTTAGTTTTAATCACTTTGATGCAGCCTTTTCAACTGCTTTTGCCACCCATTCTATTAGGCGAGGATCAAAAGGCTTAGGAATAAAATAATTTTTACCGAAGCTTAATGAATTTAGATCATAAGCATCTAGAACAGATTTTGGAACTGGTTCTTTAGCAAGATTTGCTAGGCCATACGCAGCTGCAATAAGCATATCTTGTGAAATTTCTTTAGCTTTAGCATCTAAAGCGCCACGAAATAGGAATGGAAAGCCTAAAACATTATTTACTTGATTTGGAAAATCAGAACGGCCGGTTGCCATAACTATGTCATCTCTAATACTATTTGCTTCCGATGGCAGAATTTCTGGGTCTGGGTTGGCTAATGCAAAAATTATAGGTTTCGGGGCCATTGATAATAATAATTCTTTAGTTAAAAGATTCGCACCAGAAACACCAATAAATACATCAGCATTCCTTAATGCGTCACCAAGATCTCTTGCCTTCGACTGAACCGCTAAATCTTTATTATATTCATGTAAATCTTCTCTATCTTTATGAAGCACCCCTTTTCTATCAACCAATAAAATATTTTTTGCGCCTAAGCTTTTTAATAATCTGGCGCATGAACAACCTGCTGCCCCAGCACCTAAAAATACTATATTTACTTGTTCAATTAATTTTTTTTGAATCTCTAATGCATTAATTAAACCAGCAGCAACTATAACAGCTGTGCCATGCTGATCATCATGAAAAACGGGAATATCCAGCTTTTGCTTTAAAGTTTTTTCAATATAAAAGCATTGAGGCGCTTTAATGTCCTCAAGATTAATCCCTCCAAATGTTGGAGATATATTAATAACAGTTTGAATAAATTCATCTGGATCATTACAATTAATTTCAATATCGAATACGTCGATATCCGCAAATCTCTTAAACAAAACTCCTTTACCTTCCATAACTGGTTTGCCAGCCAATGCGCCAACATTCCCCAAACCCAAAACTGCACTTCCATCTGTAATCACAGCTACTAAATTACCTTTGTTAGTATAGCGATATGCATTACTTGGATTTTTTTCTATTTCACGAACTGGCTCCGCAACTCCTGGGGTGTAAGCTAAAGATAAATCTTCAGAACTTTCACATGGTTTTGATGAATTAACTGATAATTTACCAGGGGCTGGAAATTCATGATAATCCAAGGCTTCTTTTTTTTTATTATTCATTTTATTCCTACTCAAGCTCTGCTCGATAATAATGATTTGTAGTTAGACATAAACCTAATCTCCATTCAATTGGCTTATTATCAAAAGTGTATGAAAGTCTTTCTATGCTTAATAAGGGTGTATTTTCAGAGATATTAAGTAACGGTGAAGATAATTTATCAGATAGTATTGCCCTGATTTTTTCATCTGCATGCAGCATTTGTATCCCAAAACTTGTTTCATACATTCGGTACATTAAGCCATTACTTTCAACAACTTTTTCAGGCGTTAAGCCCTTAAATACTGAAGCTGGAATTTTTATACAATCTAAAATCAGTGGCTTTTCGTTAAAAGTTAAAAGCCTTTGGATGGAAAATAAAGTAGCTGAAGGATTAATGTTTAGAGCTTTTGCTAGATGCGTATTGGCTTTTTCTTTTTTAAATGAAACTAATTTATTATTTAATTTTTCTTTAAGTCCAGAATTGGAAGTTAATCTTAAAAAACGTAATTGAATATTTTCCTCGTTGTGAGTGGAAACAAATGTCCCTTTACCCTGCATTCTAATTAAGATTTTATCTGCAACTAGATCATCAATAGCTTTTCTAATAGTACCCTGGCTTACACTATACCTTTGAGCAAGCTCAATTTCACTTGGTATTGATTTACCGGGCACCCATTCAGCATTCACTAAACTTTCAGTTATTTGCTTTTTTACCTGTATATATAAGGGATTCATAATAATTTACACCAAATTTATGTGTTCAAGTCTTATATATCATATATAAGACTTGAAAAAAATGCAAATGAATAATTATTATTTAGATAGACTTAGTTTAATAGCTTGTAATTCATCAGTAGAATTGAGAAATTCTTCGTAAGTGAACCCAGCAAGTGAATACCAATACCGACTATTAGATTCATCACCCTCGATTTTATGAAGAACTGCGTGAATACGTTGAGCTAAAGGAGTGCTTAATTCCTGAACAATAACATGGGCTTCGTTCCATTTGCCATTTAGTGCAAGATCTATTGCTTCGATATATATTTGATTATTTTGACTCATTAAAAAGCTCTTCATGCTTTAATCTATATTCACAATCAACCTTATGTTTATGAATTAAACCATTGATTTCTAATGAACTAGTTTTACAAAATGAGCAACGGTAAATATTAACACCAGGTTCAATCTTTTCTTGAGGATAATCAATATAAAATTTTGGTTTCATTATTTTGTATGTTTCAATGTAAAACTTCGCTTTTTAAATAAATTAGACTGGCATGCATCTTTTATGTTTCTTTTAGTTAAAACAACAGTATTAAGATTATCTAATCTCGCCATCATTGGTACCATCGTAAAAAATGGTTTAAAAAATTTCTCTAATGATTTTTTACCTAAAAATACTACTTCACCATTAATTTTAATAGGTTTCAAATTTTTGTGCTCTCCATTAAAAACTAAATTGACAACCCCATCATCTTTTAATACATTGTCATGAAGATCCATAAGGAAGAATTTCCATTCATCTACATCCCATAAGCTAGATGTTGCGTGATTATTAAAAACTATTTGATAAGCAGTCACAACATCATATTTATTTTTTAATTTCAATAATGGTGTATTTTTTTTCACTGTGAATTCATATTTTTTTAATTTTAATAATTTAGCAGCCGCTTTAAGAACCGGACTTGCATTAGGTATATCTATTGAATCAACTTTATGGCCATTAAAAGTTGCTATATTTGAAAATAATCCAAAACCGCAACCAATATCTAAAATTCTTGAGCTCTTCTTTAACTTTAACTCATTAAATCTTTCTACATTTCTGACAAAATTTGTATCTAAATCTCTTGCATATTTAGCATAAAAATCATCATCTCCATGAAGTCTACTTTCTTTTGATCGTTTGGTGTTATGAAGATTTCTTAATTTATTTTTCAAATCGTCGGGTAAAACTGGATGAAAATCTTCTTTAAAAAAAAGGGAATTTGCATTTTTTTTTAAATTATTTGTGTCATCTAAAAAAGCTTCTATAGTAGAAGCATTTTTACTATTACCTACCATCCAAAAAAATTTTCTCAAATCTGCAATGATTTCTAAATCTGATTGGAAAATCTTTTTTCTAAAATATGCGTTACAAATTAAACAGGAGTACTCATCAACGGCAAAAGGCATCCCCACTTGAGTGGCACTTTTGGCTTTTGCCATATGGGAATTGATTTCAATCTCAGTTCGCTCATCTCTTCTTTTCATATTTCACTTTACTTTCTTAATTGATGTTAAATTATATCAATAAAAACTGAAAACTATTTAATTTATAAACTCTATTTAAGATCTTTTTCTATCCATTTTAAATATTTTTTTAAGCCATCTTCAATTGAAATAAAAATTAATTCAGGATTATCGTATGTATGCTTATTTGAGATGAATTTTTTAAGGTTTTGTTTATTTAATTTAAGTGTCTTTATGATTACCATAACTTCTTTTTCTGAAACTATTTTATTTTTCCATTTATAAATAGAGTCAACTTTTTCAATTATATTCACACAAGCTGCTAAGCCCTCCTCTATCAATTCTTTTGAAATTTTTTGAGCTTGCTTTTTGTTTGCAAATGTAGATAAAGCTATAATAAAAGAAGATTTTGGCATTTTAATTTTTTTACTCTTATTTATGTAAACAAATTTAGATTAAAGGAAAGTTTATGTTTAAACAACATTTAAATGAGTCAGGAAAAACCTACACTGAGCATTTTATTTTTGCTTTTGTTGCTGGCTGGCTTCTGATTTATGCAGGAATAACCTCAATTATTCATTCTATCGTTCCTAGTTTATTTCCATTTACTAGTCAAAAGATTGTTCAAAAATTATTAAGCAATGTAAAAGAGCGTTAGATTATTAATTGAATACTAGGAGAATAATATGGATTGGATATATCTTGGTTTGGGTACAGCGTTTGGTACTAGCCTTATAGGATCAAGTTTTTTAACAAATATTTTATTAGGTTGGCTGATATGGGAATTAAGAAAAATAAGAAAAATTAATCAATTAATTAAATAAAATTTTAGTTTTTTATGTTTTTTTAAAAACCTTTTGATTTAAAAAAAATATAAAATAAAATACCCATAAAAATTATAGGTATTGAAAGCAAAAATGATTCTTTTGGTGTTGCTAGAATATTTTTAATAGAGTGGCGATAATAAAATACGATCATTGCAAGAGCTAACAACAATCCTAATATCCTAAAATCTGAATTCATATGATCACTTTCCTAAATTTATTAAAAATACCTTAAATTCATTAACTGGGCAAATTAGAATATGATTTTATTATGTTATTAATATTTACTGACTTAGATGCTACGCTTCTTGATCACGAGACCTATTCTTTTGAAGAGGCATTACCTGCATTACAATTGATTAAAGATAAAGAAATTCCTCTTATTCTTTCAAGTAGCAAAACCTATGAAGAGATGATTCATATAAGAAAGAAACTTAATAATAATGATCCTTTTATTTATGAAAATGGATCTGGTATATATTTTAAAAATAAAAAAGTTTCCTTAGGTGCCAACTATAATGAAATTCACAATCTATTATTAAAACTAAAACAACAGTTTACTTTTTTATCATTCACAGACATGGGACCCCGAGGTATTCAAAAAGAAACTGGATTAGATATTAATGCCAGTATTAGGGCGTCTCAAAGAGAATTTACAGAACCTATTATTTGGAAAGACACTATCGAACAACTTAATAAATTTAAAACCCTGCTGAGTAAAAAAAATTTAATAATTTTGCAAGGAGGAAGATTTTTGACCATTTCTAGCCCACAAACTAAAGGTGATGCACTATTATGGATCAAAAAAAGATATGAGGGCCTTTCGAACAATAAAATAACAACTTTAGGATTGGGGGATAGTGAAAATGATATTAATATGTTGAAAAAAGTAGATAAAGCAGTGATTATTAGGCATCCAAAAAAACCTCCTCCTAAAATTACAATGCATTCATCTATTATTACAACCGATGAGATTGGGCCAAAGGGCTGGAATAAAGCAATAATTGATTATATTGGATAATGAATGAGTGATTTTTATCAAAATGGCATAATTACAAATCTCCATAACCTTAGAGTTCAAGATACCGCAAGTCTTGAAAAAGAATTACTTGCTTTCGCAAAAGTAAGACCCATGGGGCTTGTGCTTCCATCTCTCTATTCAGAATTATTATCCCCTGCTCTAGCTAAAATTGTCGATGAATTATCCAATGTAAAATATTTACAACAAATAGTTATTGGTTTAGATCGTGCTACTAAATATGAATATAAAGATGCCTTAAATTATTTTAAAAAGCTCCCTCAAAATCATACTGTTTTATGGAATGACGGGCCTAGATTAAAAGCAATCGATAAAAAACTAAAAAAAGCAAAACTTGCTCCTCAAGAAATGGGTAAGGGAAGAAATGTTTGGTATTGCTTCGGTTATATTTTAGCTGCTAATGAAGTTGAGTCAGTTGCACTTCACGATTGCGATATTATTACCTACAATCGTGATTTGTTAGCTCGTTTGATATACCCAGTTGCAAATCCAAATTTTCAATATCAATTTTGTAAAGGTTACTACTCCAGAGTATCTGCGGATAGGATTAATGGGAGAGTTTGCCGACTTTTAGTCACGCCCTTAATTCGCTCGCTTATGAAAATATTTCCGGCAAATGAGTATTTAGAATATTTAAATAGTTATCGATATGCACTTTCTGGAGAATTTTCACTAAGGACAGAAGTATTAAATGATATAAGAATCCCTAGTGACTGGGGTCTTGAAATTGGTGTTTTATCTGAAATGAATCGAAATTATGCAACTAATAGAATATGCCAAGTAGATATTGCGGATAAATATGATCATAAACACCAAGAATTAAGTGAAAAAGATGCAAGTCAAGGACTCTCAAAAATGTCAATTGATATAAGTAAATCGATTTTTAGAAAATTAGCAACAACAGGTCTTGTTTTTAATCATGAAAGTTTTCGTTCCATTAAAGCAACTTATTTTCGAATAGCTTTAGACTTTGTTGAAACTTACAATAATGATGCAAAAATGAATGGATTGAATTTTGATGTGCATGAAGAAGAAAAAGCAGTAGAGTTATTTGCAGAAAATATTATGAATGCTGGATTACACTTTCTTGAGCACCCAATGGAAACACCTTTTATACCAAGCTGGACAAGAGTTAATAGTGCATATCCTGAAATAAAAGAAGAACTCCTAGATTCAGTCAAAAAGGATATGGAGGATTTCTCTTAAAGTATGAAAGTTACCTTGGCTGATGAACTTAGGACTAAAATCCATCATCATCTTAATCAAATTTATGAAAATCGTGATAATGAAAAATTAACAAATAAAATAATAAGTATTTTTTTTAAGGGTCATGATCCTATTTTCCCAAACCCTAACATCACTAAATGGGATCAAAAAGATGTAATCCTTATTACTTATGCAAATAGCGTCATAGAAAAAGAAAAAGCACCCTTACAAAGTCTCTATAAATTTTTAGAAAACTACATTTCTCCTCACATTAATAGTATCCATGTCCTACCCTACTTTCCTTTTAGTTCCGATGATGGTTTTGCTGTAATCGATTTTAAAAGAATTAATGACGCGTTTGGTACTTGGGAGGACATTGAGGCTATTGCAAAAAAATATAAACTCGTAACTGATATAGTAATTAATCATACATCTGCTAGAAGTCAATGGTTTGACCAATTTAAAAATTGTAAAGATCCAGGGCAGAATTATTTTCTTTCGATAAACCCAAATACAGATACTAAAGATGTAGTAAGACCAAGAACTAGCAGTCTTCTGCAAGAAGTTGATACTCTTAAAGGCAAAAAATATGTTTGGTCAACATTCAGCCATGACCAACCAGATCTTGATTTTTCTAATCCTGATGTATTAGTTGAAATGATTGAAATTATTCGCATTTACCTTGACCATGGCTCTAAAATATTTAGATTAGATGCGGTAGCTTATATTTGGAAAGAGCTTGGTACAAATTGTATCAATCGTCCTCAAGGCCACGAAATTATTAGATTAATAAGAACTTTAATTGATTTCTTTTCAAATGAAATTTATCTAATTACAGAAACTAATATTCCAAATAAAGAAAATTTATCTTATTTTGGAAATCGAAATGAAGCTCATCTGGTTTATAATTTTGCGCTTCCACCTCTAATTATTTATACCCTCTTAAAAGGAGAATCTAATAAAATTAAACAATGGTTGATGGCGATGCCTCCAGCTATGTTTGGTACAGCATATCTTAATTTTGTAGCCAGTCATGATGGCATCGGTTTGAGACCAATTGAACAAATATTATCTTCATCTGAAATTGAAATACTTGTAGAAAAAATGGAAAAGTCTGGGGGTAAAATTTCTTATCGATCTACGAAAGAATCACAATATCCTTATGAGCTTAATATAACTTTATTTGATGCACTAAAATTACATATAAATGATAATGATGATGGATTTCAAGAAAATAGGTTTATAGCAGCTCATAGTATTATGCTTGCATTAGAGGGCATACCTGCTTTTTATATAAATAGCTTACTTGCTAGCGAAAATGATTATCACAAATTAGAGCATAGCGGGCAAAACAGAGCCATTAATAGGCATCAATGGGATATGGATATCCTCATTGCAAAACTCTCAGATGAAAATCACCATTCTAGAGCATATAAAAAATTAATTGATTTGATAAAAATCAGAAAAGAACAACCTGCCTTTCATCCCAATGCAACACAATTTACGCTTAACTTAGGGAGTAGTATTCTTGCTTTATGGCGACAAAGCCTTGACCGTAAACAAAGTATTTTTGCTATCAATAATATTTCTAACCAAAAAATATTCATACAATTATCTGACCTCAATTTAATTGAAACAGATTCATGGATTGATTTAATTGAGAAGAAACCTTTAAATAGTACTCATGAGAAAATAGCACTAGAACCATATCAATCAATGTGGATTTCAAACAAATATGAGTGAACTAAGAGATTTTATTGCTGTCTTTTGTTGGAATTCATCATATAATATTATAAAAAAAAGGGTAATTGTTACCCTTTTTTTTATAACAATCCCCTAGGAAAAATATGATTAATAAATTAAGAAAGTCTTTTAAAGCTGAAAGTAATTGGCATTTATTTATCATTTTTTTAGTTTTTTCTATTAGTGGAACCTTATCGGTTATTGTTTCAGGCCCAATCATTAATTTTTTAAAAATTAATGAGCTTGTTGATAGCTATTCTTTATATTTAACAATTAAAATATTAATTATATTTCCTGTATACCAAATTGTTCTTCTTGTTGTAGGTACTTTTTTTGGTCAGTATAGATATTTCTTAGACTTTGAAAAAAAAATGTTGATGCGATTTAGAAAAAAATAAACTTTATATTAGTTTTTTGATTTTTTTTCTAATTTCTTAATCTCATTCTTATTACTACAAATATACATTTCATATTTTGTTTGTGCACATATTTCTTTATTAGGGACAATGAGACAGGTATTTAAATAACCTTCATAAGCTTCTTTATCATAGATACATGAAACAGATGGTTTAGTATATTCTATCTTTACGCCTTGTTCATTAATAAAAACTTCTTTACTAAGGCCTAACATAGGAATTATTAAGAGTAGGAGTAGTTTTTTCATAAGACCAGTTTACCCCCAGATAATTAAGTGGGCAAATGGATTGTAAAAAGGTTTTAGTAAAAAATATGGCGGAAGAGGTG
>JBELCI010000008.1:0-114285 GCA_042094875.1 OM43 beta proteobacterium | reverse complement strand
CATGACGAATTTGAAAAAAAAGTAATCTTACCAAATGTTGGCGACGTTATTTTTTTTCCTTCTTCAGTATTCCATCGAACAATTCCTTTTAATTCGAAAGAAGAGCGCATCTGCATCGCGTTTGATGTCAAACCTGGTTTTTAAGTTTTTTTAATGGAAATTAATTAATTTGTAGTTTTTTGGCCATATTAGATAAAAAATACATAGCAACTTCATTATCTTCAGCTAGAATCTTTTTCATTTGTATGTCAGAAATTATTATTATTCTCGCCCAATCTGATACTACTTCTGCTGAAGTATCTCTTGGTATCTTATTTAATAAAGATAATTCTCCAAAATAATTTCCTGAATTAACAATTTCTATTTCCTTTGTTTTCTTTGTGATACCTATTTCACCTTCAATAACAAAAAATAGTCTATGGTCATTGTCACCCTCTGTATAAATCACCATATTTTTTTTATATTTCTGTCCAAATAATTTCATTAATTCATTTAGGATTTGATGACGATTGATATTTTTGATGATAAAAAGTTGTTTAAGTAATAAAGTTTCTTTTTTGTGCAATACTGAAATAAGTTCAGCACCGATTAAAAGAGATGCTATATTTAGATACAACCAAATTAAAGAAATAAAGAGACCTCTCATACCTCCAAAGAAAGTGCCATAGAAAGTACTTATATTAATAAAAAAATCAAATAAATAACTTAAAGAGTACCAAGAAATACTCGTTAATATGGCCCCAAAAAGCAAATATCTTTTTTTTATCCTTATTGGAAAATAAAGATTGAAAAAAATCATTAGGATTGAAGTTAATAATAATAATGACGTAATTGAAGTAAAATAAATTTTTCTTATAATTGGAATGTATTCAGCAAATAAAGAAGATGCTTCTAGTAAAAATATATCTAAAAAAATATACATAAAGAATAAAAGCATAATAGGGATAACAGCAAATATATCTCTGATTTTATTTTTAAAAAAAGTATTTTTATTAGGCAAACCTAGAATATTGGCGAAACTATTTCTGAGGGAGGCAGTAAGTGGGGTAGCTGCCAAAAAGAGAACCATTATCCATAAAATACCCCAGCTGGCCTTTGTAGCAGATACTTTATAGACTTCACTCATAATCCTTTCGTTTATTTCAGGGAGTAAATGAGAAGTAAGGATTGCTAAATGGGATAAGGCAAATGATGAGTTTGCAAGCCATTGACTTAAAAAAAAGAAAATAAGCAAAACTAGAGGAATTAGCGCGAATAAAGTAAAAAAAGAAATAGATGCATTGTGAGCAAAAAAATTGTGTCTTCGACAACCAGATAAAACTTCTTTTATTATAAAATATTCAATACCTTTGAAGTTTGAAATTTTTTTTATCAAAGTGATTTAAATTTTTCAGTTGCTGAAATTAATGACGATAAAATTCCTGCTTCTGATGCAGAATGTCCTGCATCAGGGATAATAATTAATTCACTATGAGGTAATTGTTTTTTTAGATCATATGCTGTTTTGGGAGGACAGACCATATCATACCTTCCTTGAATGATCATAATAGGTATATTTTTTAGAATTTTAGTTTTACTGAGTATTTCATCACCATCAATAAAACAAAAATTATTAATATAGTGGAGCTGGACTTTAGCCCGAGCAAGCTCGAATTCATAATTTACCTCACCTTCCTCAGAATCATCAGAAGATGCAGGAAGTAATTTTAATATACTTCCTTCAAATCTATTCCATGCTACTGCTGCTTTTTTGGCAACATCAAAATTACTTCCAAATACTAAATTTGTATATTCTTTAACGAGATTATCCTTTTTAATATTACCTTTATAATTAAGAAGTAATTCATGATTTTCAGGAAAAAACTGATCAACATCCTTAAGAAACCAATCAAGTTCTTTTTTTCGACTCAAAAAAATACCACGTAAAATCAATCCCTTTATATTTTGTGAATGGTTAACACTATAAGCAAGAGCTAGAGAACTTCCCCATGAACCTCCAAATATAATCCACTTTTCAATTTTTAAATGTTTCCGGATTGTTTCAATATCATTAATTAAATCATCTGTAGTATTTTCAAGAGTTTCTCCAAGTGGCTCACTTTTTCCACATCCTCTTTGGTCAAAAAGAATTATTCTGTAATAAGTTGGGTCAAAGAAACGTCTTTGTTTTGCACCACATCCACCGCCAGGACCACCATGTAAAAATATTACAGGTTGTCCATTTGGGTTTCCAGACTCCTCTACATATATCTTATGTAAACCTCCACAAGGTATCTGATATTCTTTATTTGGCTCAATTTCGGGAAAAAATCCATAGGATTTTGTCTCTGACATATTAGTTTATTCCTTAGATTCTCATACATTTTATATATTTTTAAAACTCATTCTAACAAAATTATTAATGCTAATCTTTAACCGATGATAATTTAATGTTTTTTAATAAGTAAAATTAATCATTAAATGTAAGGAAATTGTAACAAAACTGTTGCTAAAAAAAATTTAGAGGTATAAAGTGTTTTTCAAGCACGGGAAATTTAGTGCTACAAAGTAAATAAATCACTTATATTTTAGTCGTTCAAAATGTAGGAGAGGTATTTGCTTCTTTTTTAAACCCTTAGTTAAAACTATGGAGATTTATAATGCAATTAAATAAAATCAAACTAGCTCTTGGTTTTGTAACTGCTGCTGCTATGGCTATGCCAATGGTTGCTTCAGCTGCAGCTGACCAAGAAAGAGCTATGAAAGATCCTTCAAATTGGGCTCACCCACGTGGTCAGCACGACAACCAAGGATATTCTAAGTTGACTCAAATCAACAAAGGTAACGTTAAAAATCTTAAAGCAGCATGGACACTTTCTACTGGTGTAAACCGTGGTCATGAAGGTTCTCCTCTTGTTATTGGTAACATGCTATATGTACATACAGCATTCCCAAATAACGTTTATGCTTTAGATCTTAACAACAACCAAAAAGTTGTATGGTCTTACTTCCCTAAACAAGATCCAAGCGTTCAAGCAGTATTATGTTGCGATAACGTTAACCGTGGTCTTGGTTATGGTGACGGTAAAATCTTACTTCAACAAAACGATGGTATGTTAGTAGCGCTTGACGCTAAAACTGGCGCTAAAGTTTGGGATGCATCAGTAAATGATCCTAAAGTTGGTGCTACAAATACTAACGCTCCTCACGTAATTAACGATAAGATTCTTACAGGTTGTTCAGGTGCTGAATTTGGTGTTCGTTGCTTTATTGCTGCGTATAACCTAAAAGACGGTAGCCTAGCTTGGAAAGCTTATTCTACAGGTTCAGATGCTGAAGCATTAATCGGCGCTGACTTTAACAAAGATAACCCACTTTATTCAGCACTATCAGTTTACGAAGATGTAAACGGTGGTAATAAACAAGGTGGTTCTTTCAAAAAAATTCCAACTTCACAACTTAAGGGTGGTGTAGCTGACCTAGGTATTAAAACTTGGTTAAAACCTCAAGCTGTTAAAGACGGTTGGCAACATGGTGGTGGCTCTGTTTGGGGCTGGTGGCCATATGATGCAAAAACAAACCTTATCTACTACGGTACAGGTAACCCATCAGTTTGGAACCCAGACGTACGTCCAGGTGACAACAAATGGTCTATGACTGTTTTTGCTCGTGACCTAGATACAGGCATGGCTCGTTGGGGTATGCAAATGACACCACACGACGAATGGGATTATGACGGTATTAACGAAGTTATCCTTTTCGACAAAGGTGGTAAAACATACGCTTGGCACCATGACAGAAATGGTTTTGCTTACACATGGGCTGCTGACAACGGTGATTTAATCGCTGCTGAAAAAGTTCACCCATTTGTTAACTGGGCTTCAGACGTTGATCTGAAATCTGGTGTGCCTAACAAACTTGCTGAGCACTCTACTCACCAAGACTACAACACTAAAGGTACATGTCCAGCTGCTCTTGGTACAAAAGACCAACAGCCTGCTGCATATTCACCTAAAACTGGTTTAGTTTACTCACCAATGAATCACGTGTGTATGACATATGAGCCAGTTGAGTCTAAATATGTTGCTGGTCAACCTTGGGTTGGTGCTACTTTAACTATGTTTGCTGGTCCTGATGGCGTAATGGGCGGTTTTGCTGCTTATGATCCAATGACTAACAAAAAAGTTTGGTACAACAAAGAGAAATTCTCTGCTTGGGGTGGTGCTTTAACAACTGCTTCAGACTTAGTTTTCTACGGTACTTTAGATCGTTGGTTCAAAGCTCTTGACGCGAAAAGCGGTAAAGAACTTTGGAAATTCCAAGTTGGTTCAGGTGTGATTGGTAATGCATTCACATATGCAAACAAAGGTAAACAACACGTTGGTGTGCTTTCAGGCATCGGTGGTTGGGCTGGCGTTGCAATGAACCTTGGTCTTACAAATGACACAGATGCACTTGGTGCAGCTGGTGGTTATAAAGAACTAACAAAATACAACGCTGCTCCTGGTGGCGGTGCATTAACAGTATTTAGCCTATAATTCTTAACAGATTTATAGAACTAATTACAGTTTAGTTAGTCTTAAAAACACCCTACTTTGGTAGGGTGTTTTTTTACCTTAATTAAATTAAATAATTGATATTAGGGATTATCATTAGATAATGATTAAAGGTTAAATGTATAATGAGGCAAAATAAATTAAGGAAATATTATGTTTAAAAATATATTAAAAGTTATGTTATTACTTGCAATCGGTGCAATTAGTTTTGTATCTTATGCAGGTGGTCCAGATCAATGGTCTAGTGATGGTCGTCCAGGACAAACTGCAAGAGTCCCGAAAGATAATGAATTTAAAGTTTGTGCAGACCCAAATAATATGCCTTATTCAAATGATAAACAAGAGGGGTTTGAGAATAAAATAGCTGAGGTTTTAGCTAAAGATTTAAAGAAAGAATTAAGTTTTCAGTTTTGGCCTGACCGATTTGGATTTATTAGGAATACTATAAAATCGAATCGTTGTGATGTAATTATTGGAACAAATACTACTTACGATGCACTCAATACTACAAAACCATATTACCGCGCAGGTCATGTATGGATTTATAGAAAAGATAGTGGTTATGATATCAAGGATTGGAACTCACCAGATCTAAGAAAAGGTATTATAGGTATTGTTGATAAAAGTCCTGTTTCAGTTTCTTTGCACGCAAATGATTTGATGGCAAATGCTAAACCATATAGGCTCATGAGAGATTTAACTAAAGATCCTGGGCAGCTTGTAACTCATCTAGCAGAAAAAGAAATTGATATAGCAATTATGTGGGGTCCAATAGGGGGGTATTTTGCTAAAAAATCATCCGTACCGATGGAGGTAGTTTTAATTCCGGAATATTCAGAAGGAAATGAAAAATTAACAGGTAAAACTTATTGGAATATTTCAGCCGGCGTAAGAAAAAAAGATGACGAGCGTCGAGATATGATTGAAGCTGCTTTAATAAGAAATAAAGACAAAATCAGAAAAATTTTGGATGATTTTGGAGTTCCGTATACTGATCCTGTATTCGGTGATAGATTAGATGGTTATAAGAGACATAAAAATTAACTTAAACCTCTACAAAAGGGATGACATCAGTTTAAAAAATGAGTAAAATAACATTCAGTTTTTAGTGTAAATCAGCAATTTATTAAATCCACTTTTTAAGGAAACTTTTAGTAAATTTTATTGTCCACAGTACATATGGATATTAAATATAGATTAGGAGAAGATATGTTTAAAATGAAACAACTATTAGCAATTTTATTTACTGGAATTTTAAGTTTCAGTCTTGGTGCTCATGCAGAGATTAAATTAATTAAAACAACTGATGGATCAGAATTTAAAATAACAAATCCAAAAGCTTTCGGCGACACAAAAAAGAAAGATAATGTTAAAACAAAAGCTGAAATAGAATTTCTCAAAACAGGTAAGAATATTTATGTAGGTGATGCCAAAGCAGAAAAACGTGGCAAAAAAAGATTTGGTTATTGGTCATGCACACAATGTCATGGACCAACAGCGAAAGGTCAAGTTGGCCCTGGATTAGTTGGCCCTACATTTAAATATCCTAAAGATATTACTAACCAAGGTATGCTGGAAACTATCTGGTTTGGTACTAATGGAGGTATGGGCGGTAAAGGATACGGCGTTATGTCTGCTGACGATGGTATGACCGTAGATGAATTACTAAAAACTATTGCTTGGGTTCGTACACAAGGTAGCCAAGGAGTTACTGGTAATGAAGAAGAAAATATGAAAAAATTCTTAAAAAATTAAGAAACCGTTACAAAGCAGAAATATTAAAATAGAACGGCTAAGGTATAATTCCTTAGTCGTTTTTTTTGTAAAAATTTCTTATTGGATAAATTTAAATTGCACAAAATAGTAATTGTTGGTGGTGGCGCAGGCGGATTAGAACTTGCAACAAAATTAGGTGATACTTTAGGAAAAAAGAAAAAAGCATCTGTTACTCTAATCGATGCAAAAAAAACTCATATATGGAAACCTTTACTTCACGAAATAGCAGCAGGAAGCCTTAATCCAGAAAAAGATGAGCTTGATTATCTAGCCCAAGGTCATTGGCATAATTTTACATTTCGACTTGGCCGAATGAATGGCCTTAATAGATTAAAAAAACAAATTACTCTTGAATCTTTTGTTGACGATGACGGCGTTGAAATAATTCCGGAAAGAACTTTTGAATATGATACTTTAATTATATCTGTTGGAAGTACAATAAATGATTTTGGGGTAAAAGGTGCAGAAGAGAATACCATAGCTCTTGATACTCAAGATCAAGCAGAACGATTCCATAAAAAACTTCACAATTCTATTATAAAAGCACAAACACAATCTCTAGATAATACTAATAAATTAGAAATAGTTATAGTTGGTGCTGGCGCAACAGGAGTAGAGCTTGCTGCTGAACTTCATAAATCTGCT
Source organism: OM43 beta proteobacterium (assembly GCA_042094875.1). Lineage (GTDB taxonomy): Bacteria > Pseudomonadota > Gammaproteobacteria > Burkholderiales > Methylophilaceae > BACL14. The sequence goes on along the minus strand of JBELCI010000008.1, from coordinate 107,329 downwards.
AGAGAAATGACAGTGTATGGATTAGATAATATTAATCCTGATAAAGATATTAAAATTTCTTTGATTGAAGCCAGCGAGAGATTACTTCCAGCTCTACCGGAAAGAATGAGCCGTTCAGTTGAGCTTGAGCTTAAAAAATTGCAAGTTAGTTTATATTTAAATGAAAAGGTGGTTGAGGTTAGTAAAAAAGGAGTTAGGACTGCATCTGGCAGAAATATTTCTTCTCAATTGGTGGTATGGGCAGCTGGTATTAAGGCCCCTAGTTTTCTAAAAAATATTGATGGATTGAAAACAAACCACATAAATCAATTAGAGGTTTTATCAACTCTTCAAACAACAGTTGATAAAAATATTTTTGCTTTTGGAGATTGTGCAGCATGCCCAGTTCACCCTGGTTCTAGAGAATTGGTTCCACCAAGAGCTCAATCAGCTCATCAACAAGCCTCTATTTTATTTAAAAGCATGAAGAAAGTTATCGTTGGTAAAGAGGATAAATTGCCAAATTATGTTTATAAAGACTATGGCTCCTTAGTAAATTTGGGACGATATTCAACTGTAGGTAATTTGATGGGCTCATTAATGGGTGGAAGTATGTTTATTGAAGGCATTATTGCTAGATTAATGTATTTAATGCTGTATCAAATGCATTTAATGGCTTTACATGGAATAACGAATGTAATTTTTAGATTGTTAGCAAAACTAATAACAAGGAGAACAGAAACTAGAGTTAAATTGCATTAATCGTTAGCTTTTGCATAATAAATACTAGCTATTGTCATAGACAATAAAACAAAAAAACCAAATATGAACATAATCCCATTTATTGGAATATTTCCTTTCACCATAAAAGTGTAAGCACCGCTTAATAAAAGAATTCCTAAGTTTTCACTAAAATTTTGAACTGCTATTGAATGTCCAGCCCCAACAAGAAGATGGCCGCGATGCTGAAGAAGTGCATTTAAGGGAACTATTAATAAACCACTCAGAACTCCAACAATAGTTAAGATAATAGCGGCTGTTTCCCAAGTCGTTACAAAAAATATTGAACAGACTACGAAACCCATAAAAATACCAATAGGAAGTATTTTTGTAGAATCTTTCATTTTGATAAAAAATGCTGCAATTATTGCACCTATTGCAACACCAAAAGCAACTGTTGCTGATAATGTTGTTGATTTATCTAAACCAAAACCTAATGCATATGCAGCCCAAGCAATAATTACAAGCCTCAGGGTCGCCCCAGCTCCCCAAAACAAAGTTGTAATGGTCAATGATAATTGTCCAAGAGGATCATTCCATAATTTTTTGTAGGAACTTAGAAAATCTTTTATTAGAGACCATGGGTCTTTTTTATTAATTTTATGATTCAAAGGTAGGGAAGGAATATATCGGTTAAAAATAGCTGCTATCAAATAAAGTAAGCTTATGATAGCAATTGCAAGATCGACATTATATACAGCAAGAACTCCTCCAAACATTGCTCCTAAAATAATTGCTGCAACTGTTGAGCCTTCTACCCATCCATTTGCAGTAACTAAAGAATTTGCTGGAAGCATCTCAGTGAGAATACCATATTTGGCTGGAGAATAAGCCGCAGCCCCTATACCTACAATTCCATAAGCATATAGTGGTTGTAGTCCAAAAAACATTGCGAGACAACCAAATAATTTAATACCGTTAGCAATAAACATAACTTGACCTTTTGGTTTTGAGTCCGCATACGCACCAACAAATGGTGCAAGAACAATATAAGCAAAAACAAAAAATTGAAGGAGCAGGGGTTGGTGCCAAGTCGGAGCATCAAGTCTAGTAAGTAATGCTATAGCTGCAAAAAGGAGAGCATTGTCTGCTAAAGCAGAGAGAAATTGAGCTGAAAGAAAAGAGTAAAAACCCTTACTTCTAATTTGATTATAGGATTTCAGTTGCATAATCTGCTAATTTTGAACGTTCACCTCGAAGAAGGGTAACATGGCCATTGTGATTCCAACCCTTAAACCTATCAACAACATAGGTTAATCCTGAACTACCTTCAGTTAAGTATGGAGTATCAATTTGCGCGATATTACCTACACAGACTACTTTTGTTCCAGGGCCAGCTCGAGTAATTAAAGTTTTCATTTGTTTCGGAGTTAAATTTTGCGCTTCATCAATAATTAAATATTTTTTAAGAAATGTTCGGCCACGCATGAAATTTAATGATTTAACTTTTATTCTAGATCTAATTAAATCTTGAGTTGCTGCTCTTCCCCAATCACCAACACTTTCGTCAGGTTTATTAAGTACATCTAAATTATCTTCTAATGCCCCCATCCAAGGAGTCATTTTTTCTTCTTCAGTACCTGGAAGAAATCCAATATCTTCCCCTACCGATACAGTTACTCGTGTAACTATAATTTCTGTATAAATTTTTTTATCTAATGTTTGATCTAATCCGGCAGCTAATGCAAGTAATGTTTTTCCTGTGCCTGCTTGACCAAGAAGCGAAACAAAATCTATATCTGGATTCATAAGTAAATTTAAAGCAAAATTTTGTTCTTTATTTCGTGAATTTATTCCCCAAACATTAAATTTTGAATGTGAAAAGTCATGAACTACTTCTAATGTTGCAGTTTTATTTTCTATAGATTTAACAATTGCATGGAAGGGTTTTTCAAAATCAAAATGAACAAATTGATTAGTTAAGAAACTACTGCAAAGCGGGCCTGTAATACGATAGAACATTTTTCCTTCTTTTTGCCAAGATTCCATACCTTTACTATGTTTTTCCCAGAAATCTTCTGGAAGCTCAAATGATCCTTTATAGAGAATCTCACTATCTTCCATAACTTTATCATTAAAATAATCTTCGGTATTAATATCGAGTGCTCTTGCTTTTATACGAATATTAAAATCTTTAGAAACTAAAATTACTTGTCTATTTTTTTGTTTTTTCTTAAGATCTGAAACCACGCTTAAGATTTGATTGTCTGCCTTACTTCCAGAAAGCATAGGTAAATCAAAATCAATAGGATGTGTTTGTAAAAATAGATTACCTGAAACATGAGGATTAATTTTAGATTTTAGGGGGCATCCAGCTGATAGTTTTCCAATAAATGGCTCAATAATATCTTCTAAAAATCTATGGGTTTGCCTTGCATTCCTTGCAACCTCACTACTACCTTTTTTATTATTGTCTAACTCTTCAATTGTAACCATAGGAAGATAAATGTCATGTTCTTCAAATCTAAAAAGACATGATGGGTCATGTAAAAGCACATTAGTATCTAAAACAAAAAGTTTTGTTTGGCTTGATTTTTTTACCATTTTATTTAGTTTAAAACTTGGAGAATCTCATTAATATGACCATTTACTTTAACACCCCTCCACTGGTGAATTAGTTTCCCTTCCGGGTTTATTAAAAAAGTGCTTCTTTCAATACCCCTCACTTTTTTACCATACATATTCTTCATTTTTATGACATCAAATAAATTGCAAGCGATTTCATCAGCATCACTTAATAGTTCAAAGGGAAAGTCATATTTAGCTTTAAAGTTTTCATGAGATTTAATACTGTCTCTGGATACTCCAAAAATTTCTACGTTTAATTTTTTGAATTTGTTAAAATTCTCTTTAAAATCAATACTTTCATTTGTACAGCCAGGAGTTGAATCTTTTGGGTAAAAATAAATAACAACATATTTACCAATAAAATCTGATAAATTAAAAGAGAAGTTATTAGTTCCTTCTAGCTCAAAATTTGGTACTTTTTCATTTAAAATAATATTTTTCATTATCCATAGACCTTTTCTTAGGGTTGAAGTTTAAAAGAAATTGGAACATTTATTGTTAAAACTTTAGATTGAAGTTCTAGGGGAGGAGCTGGTAATGGAGATGCTCTTTTGATCATAGCTATCACTTCTTTATCTAAGATCTTAAATCCACTTGTTTTGTCGATTTTGGAAGTAATTAAATTACCTTGTCCATCAATTTCTAAAATAGCAATAATTTCTCCTTGCCAACCTCTCATTTGAGCTATTCTAGGATATCTTTTTTGTTTAGAGATCGCTTTTGTTATGGTAGTACTATAACTTTCCATTTTCTTTTTAATAACAAAGTTATTAGGCTGAGTTTCTTTTTTTGGTTGCGAAATAAAGTCTCTTTTTGGTACCTGAGTTACTTTTTTCACTGGTTCAGGAATAATTTCTTTCACTGGTTCAGGTTCATTTATTAAAATATCTATATCTAATTCAATTGATTTAAGTGAATCATTAAGCTTTTGGGATGGTAAATATGCCAAAAATGCTGCATGAAACAAAATAGATAATAAAATCGTTTCAATTAAAGTTAGATTGCGTTTATTTTTATAAGGTAAAGTAAACAAATTTTTTTGAAATTTTAAGTAAAAGGATAGTAATTATAGCTTATTTATAAAAGTAATGAACTTATCTAAGGCTATATGAAGCTTTCTATTAATTGAATATCAACAATTTCCCCTGGTTTTACCGCACTTTTATCTGCAGTAAGGACTATAAAGCAATTTGCTTTACTCATAGAGCTTAAGATACCGGATCCTTGTTTTCCAGTAGTTTTGACTTTCCATACCCCATCAGATTCAAATAATACACCCCTTACAAATTCTGTTCTTCCTGGTTTTTTAAAAATAGATTCGCTACACTCAGCCTTTAAGGTTGGTATTTTTTGTTGAATTTTCGAGCCCATTTTTAATTTAAGTGCATTTTGAACAATTTGGTAGAAAGTAACCATGGCTGATACAGGATTTCCTGGAAGACCAAAAAAATCAGTATTTTTTATTTTTCCGAAAGCCATAGGTCTTCCTGGTTTAATTGCTAATTTCCAAAATAAAACTTCACCAATTTCTTTTAAAACTTCTTTCATATAATCTGCTTCACCTACAGATACCCCTCCGCTAGTAATGATTACGTCAGCTTGGTTTGATAATTTTTTTAAGGTATTTTTTATAATTTTTTTATTGTCAGGGATAACTTCTAAATCAATACATTCAACATTTAGTCTTGATAGCATAGAATGTATAGTGAAATGGTTACTATCATAAACTTGCCCTGATTTTATTTTTTCACCTACTTTAACAATTTCATCTCCAGTTGAAAAAAAACCTACTTTTAGTTTTTTAAAAACTTTTATCTTTGAAAAACCTAAAGAAGCTATTAATCCCAGTTCTGGAGGGTAAATTAAAGTTCCTTTTTTAAGAACAATATCTTTTTTTCTTATATCTTCTCCGGCTTTTCTTATGTTTGCACCAATTTTTGGGGCTTCAATAAATGTTATTTGATTATTTTTATAGCTAACTAATTCAATTGGTATAACCGTATCGACACCATTTGGAATTTTTCCTCCAGTCATGATCTTAATAGCTTCACCATCTTTTATATGATTGCTTGTTAGATTTCCCGCTAAAATTTTATTCTTTACATTTAAGGTGTTTGTATTTTTTAAAGAAGACAATTTAAAACCGAAGCCATCCATTGCTGAATTATCATAATTTGGAACATTAATTGGAGATATTAAATCAATTGCTAGAACTCGATTAATAGAATTTTTTAGGTTTACAGATTCAGTTTTTTTAATTGGTTCTATAAATGAAGCTATCATTTTTTTTGCTAAGTCAATATTCATTGCATTAGGATCATACTCTGCGAGACATCCTGGCTCCTTAGACAAATTTTTTAATGTAATTTTTTTAGTCATTATCGTATTTAAATTGATACTTATCTTTATTTTTAATAATAAAATCTACTATTTCATTTATGTCATTTAAATTAAAACATGGTATTTTTTTATCTATTATTATGTCAGATACAATTGCGATGATATTAGAATCTTTTTCAAATAATTTTTGACCTGAAATATTATTTCTATGAACTTCAATTTTCGGGTAAGGCATATTTTTTAATCCCTCAATTAAAATAATATCTGTATTAAAATCAATTTTTTTTATTTCTTTTTCTAAACTAACTATATTATTGAGATTTTCAGTGATAAGAGCAGATCGAGAATCATTAAAAACTAAAGTTTGATAAGCCCCTGCTTTTCTTAGGCGAAAACTATCTTTTCCTGGAATATCGATATCAAATTTATGATGAGCATGTTTAATTACTGAAACAATAAATCCTTTTTGTGCTAGTCGTGGAATTAATTTTTCAATTAAAGTTGTTTTTCCGCTTCCACTATTAGATGCACAAATACCTAATACACATAAACTGTTATTTAATTTTTGTTTTTTCAATTTCTTTTAATTTACTAAGATTATTAATATTTGTGAATGCTTTTCGATTGGTAAATGGAACTGTTTTGTAGTTATTTTTTTTTATCCATGATTCCATTTTTCTTCCACCTGTTTCAATAAATTCCTCAAGATTTTTTAACAATGAGCGATGACACAACATGAATACAGGCTCTATTCGACCAAAAAGTAAAGGCACTATAATTGAAGGCCCATTATTTTCAATAAGGTTGCTTAATTTATTTACCAAGTTACTAGGTAAAAATGGACTATCATTAGGACAAAACTGAACCCAATTATTTTTTGCGTAGAACAAACCTGCTTGAATTCCAGCAAGTGGCCCAGGGTTATTTGGAATACGATCTTGGAACTGTATTTTTTTCGGAAAAGTTTTAATAACTATGTTTGTATTAATTGATGTATGTGTAACCTGTTTATTTAATCTATTGTATACATGCTCGATTAGGTATTTATTGTTTAATTCAACAAGAGATTTATTTGTACCCATTCTTTTTGATTTTCCTCCGGCAAGGATTACACCTTCTATATCAGTATTCAACTAACCACCTGTGTGAGACATAAACCTTATAACGGCCGGCTCATCATTAGAAAGGTCAAATGTATGTGATTCTGGTTTAAGATTCATACTATGAATTATTGCTTTTTTAATTGGTTCATCATCACTTGGATTAGATTTTAGTAAAGGAAGCAACTCTATTTTTTCTTCATGACCAAGACATAAAAACAACTCACCTTTGCAGCTAATTCTTACTCGATTACAGCTTTCACAAAAATTATGACTGTGCGGCGATATCAAGCCAATTTTTGTATTTGAGTTTTCGATTTGCCAATATTTAGCAGGCCCCCCAGTGTTTAAATTTGATTTTAAAAGTTTGTAGCAATTTTTTAGTAAATTTAAAATATCATTATTATTAACAGAGGTTTCATTCCTATTAAATTCTGTTCCTCCAAGAGGCATTTCTTCAATAAATGAAATATCGAATCCCGAATCAATGGCATAATTTACTAAGTTATAAATCTCATGGTCATTCAAATTTTTCATTAGAACAACATTTAATTTAATTTTTTTAAATCCAATTTTTTTTGCATATTGAATACCATCTAAAACCTCATTTAGTTTCCCAATCCTTGTCATACGTCTAAAAGTATCAGAATCTAAACTATCTAAACTAATATTTATTCTTTCAACACCTGATTTTTTAAGCATTGAAGCTTTATTTTTTAATTGACTACCATTTGTCGTTAATGTGAACTCTTTTAAATCATTTTCTTCATTTATTGTTTTGAACAGCCAATCTATATTCCTTCTTACTAATGGCTCTCCTCCAGTAATTCGAACTTTTTCAACACCTAGACTAGTAAAAATTCTTATAACTCGTGCAATTTGTTCTAATGACAACAAGTCATTTTTAGGTATAAATGTCATTTTTTCAGACATACAATAAACACATCTAAAGTCACATCTATCAGTAACCGAGACTCTTATATAATTTATTTTTCTATTGAACTGATCGACAAGCATAGCGGTCCTAGTAATAAGTTAACTCTTTTTTATAGTTGCTTTATAATTTTAACTTAAAAGAGTGCTAACAGTCTCAATGAGACTACAAACTTAAAGTATAATAGCTTGAGACTTAATTTAAAGTTATAAAGAGAAAAAATAATTGAGAAAATGACTATATCAAATAAACAATTAGAAAAAATACAAGAGCATGTTTTGAAATATCAAAATGTACCAGGTGCTCTGCTACCTTTAATGCATGCAATTCAAGATGATTTTGGATTTGTACCAGAAGAGTCTTATAAGCCTATTTCTAAAGCATACAACTTATCAGTTGCAGAAATTCATGGTTTTGTCACTTTTTATCATCATTTTAGAACCCATTTACCTGGAAAAAATATTTTACAAATATGTCGAGCGGAATCTTGTCAATCTATGGGGTCGGATATTATTGAGAATTATTGCAAAGAAAAATTGGGGATTAATTATCATGAGACTACCAAAGATAATTCTATAACACTCGAACCCATATATTGCTTAGGAAATTGCGCATGTTCACCTGCAGTTATGATAAATGAAGAGGTAATTGGTAGAGTAACAAAAGAAAAAATAGATCAAATTATTAAGGAAGCCAGGAAAACTGATGACTCATAAAATTTTCATTCCAAGAGATTCAAGCTCGATATCTTTGGGCGCCGATAAGGTTTATAGCGAAATTTTAAAAGAATCTAAAAAAAGAAATATTGACTTAAAAATTGTCCGTAACGGTTCGCGTGGTTTGTTCTGGCTTGAACCAATGATAGAAGTTGAGGTTCAAAAAGAAAGAGTAGCATATGGCCCTATCTCTGTTTCTGATGTTGCTTCTTTATTTGATAGCAAATTTTATTTGGGCAATAAACATCATTTGTATTTAGGTATTACAGAAGATATGGCTTGGTTAAAAAATCAAGAGAGATTAACTTATGCTCGGGTTGGAATAACTGACCCTTTAAGTATTGAAGATTATGAAAAATTCGATGGTTTTAAAGGCCTTAAAAATTCTCTTAAGTTAAATTCAGAAAAAATTGTTAAAGAGATTACTGATTCTGGATTAAGGGGTAGAGGAGGCGCTGCATTTCCAACCGGTATAAAATGGAAAACAGTTTTAGACGCACCGTCAGAAAAAAAATATATTGTTTGTAATGCTGACGAGGGAGATTCGGGAACTTTTTCTGATCGTATGATAATGGAAAATGACCCGTTTGTTTTAATTGAAGGAATGATAATTGCAGGTCTTGCTGTCGGAGCAGATAAAGGCTATATATATTTGCGTTCTGAATATCCTCATGCTTTAAAAATCTTAAATGAAGCAATAGATATTGCATTAAATAAAGGATATTTAGGTGATAAAATTCTTGGGTCAAAATTTTCATTCGACTTAGAAGTTACTCGAGCAGCGGGAGCTTATATTTGTGGAGAAGAAACTTCCTTACTCGAAAGCTTAGAGGGAAAAAGGGGAATGGTGAGATATAAACCACCATTACCAGCTATTGAGGGTTTATATGGAAAGCCAACCGTTGTTAATAACGTAATATCTCTTGCAACGGTTCCTATTATCATGGATAAAGGTTCTTCTTTTTATGCTAATTATGGAATGGGACGTTCAAAAGGAACGCTTCCTATTCAATTAGCTGGAAATCTTAAACAAACAGGACTAATTGAAAAAGCTTTTGGAATTTCTTTAAGAGAGCTTTTATATGATTTTGGTGGTGGATCTGCAACTGGAAAACCCATAAAAGCGGTTCAAGTTGGGGGGCCATTGGGAGCGTTTTTACCAGAAGAACAATTCGACACTCCCTTAGATTATGAAAAATTTAGTGAAATAAAAGCTGTTGTTGGACATGGAGGCATCGTTGCGTTTGATGATACAGTCGATATGTCCAAAATGGCAAGATATTCTTTTGAATTTTGTGCGATTGAATCATGTGGGAAGTGCACACCATGTAGAATTGGCTCAACTCGAGGAATGGAAGTTATTGATAAAATCAAAAAAGGCGTAGACCAAGAAAAAAATGTCTCTTTATTAAGAGATCTTGGAGATACTATGGTAAATGGTTCATTGTGCGCAATGGGCGGGATGACCCCTTTTCCGGTTATAAGCGCACTTAATTATTTTCCGAAAGATTTCGGACTTGAAAAAACGGAAACTTAAGCATAAAATTACAACTTAGTTTAATAAAATTAATAACTTAATGAAATTTTAGATGATTGAGGCAAAATCTCAATTAAAGAAAAATGCCAAAAGCAAAAAAATATGGATGATACAAAAGACTTCGGAACACCGAAAAAAAGTTCAGAAAAGCTAGTCGATTTAAATATTGACGGTATTGATATAACTGTTCCAGAGGGGACTTCAATCATGCGTGCAGCTTCAGAAGCTGGCGTATCTGTTCCAAAATTATGTGCAACTGATAGTTTAGATCCGTTTGGTTCATGTCGATTATGTCTCGTAGAAATTGAAGGTAAAAGAGGTTATCCAGCATCTTGCACAACACCAGTAGAACAAGATTTAAAAGTTCATACCCAAACACCAAAATTAGCTGACATTAGAAAAGGTGTTATGGAGTTATATATCTCTGATCATCCTTTAGATTGTTTAACTTGTGCAACAAATGGAGATTGCGAGCTGCAAGATATGGCTGGAGCTGTAGGGCTTAGAGATGTTCGTTATGGTTATGAAGGTGAAAATCATCTAGATTCAGAAAAGGATACATCTAATCCGTATTTTACGTTCGACCCTTCAAAATGTATTGTATGCTCAAGGTGTGTTCGAGCATGCGAAGAAACTCAAGGAACATACGCTCTAACTATTGACGCAAGAGGGTTTGAGTCAAAAGTATCAGCAGGAAATAAAGATTTTATGGACTCAGAATGTGTTTCTTGTGGTGCATGTGTTCAGGCTTGTCCAACAGCAACCCTTGTAGAGAAAAGTATTATTGACCATGGACAACCTGAGAGATCAGTCACTACTACTTGTGCTTACTGTGGAGTTGGTTGTTCTTTTAACGCTGAGATGCAGGGAGAAGAAGTTGTTAGAATGTCGCCAAATAAAGATGGTGGTGCAAATCATGGTCATTCATGCGTAAAAGGTCGGTTTGCTTGGGGGTATACAACCCACAAAGATCGAATAACAACACCTATGATAAGGAAAAGCATTAAAGATCCTTGGAAAAAAGTATCTTGGGAAGAAGCAATCAATTACGCAGCTTCTGAAATTAAAAGAATACAAAAAAAATATGGATTTGATTCAGTCGGTGCAATTTCATCCTCAAGATGTACTAATGAAGAAACTTATTTGATGCAAAAAATTGTAAGAGCGGGATATGGAAACAATAACATAGATACATGTGCGAGAGTATGCCACTCGCCAACAGGATATGGATTAAAACAAACATTAGGAGAGTCTTCAGGAACACAGAATTTCGATTCAATCATGAAGTCTGACGTCATTATGGTTATTGGAGCTAATCCAACAGACGGCCATCCTGTTTTTGCCTCTCAAATGAAGAAGAGATTGAGAGCGGGTGCTAAATTAATTATAGTTGACCCAAGAGAAATAGATTTAGTTAAAAATACTCCTCATGTTAAAGCTGATTTTCATTTAAAACTTAAACCAGGTACAAATGTTGCAACCATAAATTCAATAGCTCATGTTGTGGTTACAGAGAAGTTAATGGATGAAGATTTTATTAATAAAAGATGTGAATCTGAAGCATTTAATATTTGGAAAGACTTTATTTCAGAAGAGAGGAATTCTCCAGAAACACTAGAAGCTGATACTGGTATCCCTGCTAAATTAATTAGAGAAGCTGCTAGATTATTTGCGGAAGGTGATAATGGCGCTATTTATTACGGCCTAGGAGTAACCGAACACAGTCAAGGTTCAACAATGGTTATGGGAATAGCAAATCTAGCTATGGCAACAGGAAATATAGGTAGAGAAGGGGTTGGAATTAATCCATTGCGTGGACAAAATAATGTTCAAGGGGCATGTGATATGGGCTCTTTCCCTCATGAGTTTCCTGGTTATAGGCATGTATCAGATTTATCAACTCGTACTTTATTTGAAAGTGCATGGGATACTAAACTTTATGAAGAGCCAGGATTAAGAATACCAAATATGCTTGATGGAGCGATTTCTGGTAAATTTAAATCTGTCTATTGTGAAGGAGAAGACATTGCTCAATCAGACCCAGACACTCAGCATGTCACACATGCACTTGAATCAATGGAATGTGTAATTGTTCAAGATCTATTTTTGAACGAAACTGCTATGTATGCCCATGTATTTTTACCAGGATCATCATTTTTGGAAAAAAATGGTACCTTTACTAATGCAGAAAGAAGAATTTCTCGTGTAAGAAAAGTTATGGCTCCAAAAAATGGTTATGAAGATTGGGAAATTACGCAAATGCTTTCAAATGCTTTAGGATATCCAATGAATTATAAGCATGCTAGTGAAATCATGGATGAAATTGCACAATTAACCCCACAATTTAAAGGTGTTAGTTTTGATAAAATAGATAAACTAGGAAGTATTCAATGGCCATGTAATGAAGATCACATAGAAGGTACACCTACTATGCATGTTGATGAATTTGTAAGAGGAAAAGGTAAATTTTTTATTACAGAATATATTCCAACTTCAGAGCGTGTTAACAATAAATTCCCACTTATACTAACTACTGGACGTATTTTGGCTCACTATAATGTTGGCGCTCAAACAAGAAGGACTAATAATGTTGAGTGGCATGATGAAGATTTAATTGAAATTCATCCACATGATGCTGAAGATAGGGGTATAAATGAGCAAGATTGGGTCGGTATTAACAGTCGAGCAGGAGATACTGTTTTAAGAGCTAAAATAACTGATCGTGTTCAACCAGGAGTTGTTTATACAACATTTCATCATCCAGTTTCAGGGGCTAATGTTATTACTACAGATAATTCAGATTGGGCTACAAATTGCCCAGAATTTAAAGTAACTGCAGTTCAGGTCACTAAAGTTACTCAGCCTTCAGAATGGCAAGAAAAATATCAAGAATTTAGTGAAAAACAAATTAAGTTTGCAAAAAAGAACGAGGCGCAGGTAGATTAAATCTTAAGTGGGCAATTCTAAATTTATCCAAACAAAACAGTCAGTAATAAATTTAAAGGCATATAAGAGTACATCTTTAAAAAAAGAAATTGTTGAAAGCATTGCTGAAGAAACACCTATTGCTCTAATTTACAATGGTATATCACATGTAGTAATGATGGGGACACCATCTAATTTAGAAGATTTTGCATTAGGATTTTCTATTACTGAGGGAATTATAAAGAAAATATCTGATGTATATTCTATTGAAATAGAAAAACAAGATAATGGTATTGAATTGAATATAGAAATAAATTCAGAAAATTTTGTAAAACTAAAAGAGATAAGAAGAAATTTAACAGGCAGAACTGGGTGCGGGCTTTGTGGAGCTGAAAGTTTATCTCAAGCAATGAGAATACCAAAAATACAAACCTCAAATTATCAGTTTGATTCTAAAAATATTTTAAAAGCATTAGAAATTTTCTCTAAAAACCAAATATTACAAAAAAAGACTGGGGCAACTCATGCCTCTGCTTTATGCCAAAATAATGGCACAATAAAAATAACTAGAGAAGATGTAGGAAGGCATATAGCTTTAGATAAATTGATCGGAGCTAGCTTAAAAGATAAAGTTACTGAAGATTCTTTTGTTATTACATCAAGTAGGGCAAGTTATGAAATGGTTCAGAAAATTGCTCATTTAAACTTAAAGCTTTTGGTTGCAATATCCGCTCCAACTGGATTAGCTATAAGATTAGCTGAAAATTTAGGAATAACTCTAATTGGTTTTGCTAGAGAGTCAAGATATACAATTTATAGTCACAATGAAAGAATAATAGAGTAAAATTCTGCAATGAAAAAAAATCATTTAATTACTATGGCAAATCAAATAGGAGGTTTTTTTAAAAGCTATCCTGATAAAGAGCAAGCAACAAAAGATATTGCGACACATTTAAAGAAATTCTGGCCTCCTGTAATGAGAAAAGAAATTGTTGAATATGTTAGTTCGTCAAATCCAGAAGATAATCATTTAGACGATATGGTTAATGATGCAGTAAAAAAATATTTGAAAGAGTAGCTTATTTAACTAATAAAACGAAATAATTTTTATCAATTAAGCGTTTTCCAGTCCAAATCTCCCCCCACAATTTATATTCTGCAGGTATTTCTTTTTCTTTTGTTAATGATATCAAGGCTAATCTACATGCTTTATTTTCTAAATTTGAATTAGTACCTTTTATCCCAGTATAGTAGTGAAGTAAATTTATTTGGCTATCAGAAAGATTGTGAACATAAACACAAGTCGAACTTTTTATAAGTTGTTGTTTTACATCAGTAAAAATCAATTTATAGTCTTTCCGATTGTCAATAAATGGAGTCCAAAGCATAATTAAAGTAACCCATACCATTGTAATTCCAATCGCCCAATTAGATATTACTGACCGGTTAGTAATTTTAAATTTAATGATAGAAGCTAGCCATAATGAAGTTATTACTCCAGCAAATAGAAAATGAAATAATCTAAATTCACCAATATAATTAGCAGATTGGAAAAACATGCGCTCATAAATTTTTTGAGGTATTTCAGTTATCATTGCAAACCAACCTAACCAAATTAAAAAACCAATAAAACCAAAAATTAAAATACCGAACCAATTTAATGCGCTTGCAGCACTCCTATTTAATCTATCTATTGCCCCAACTGCAATAATGGATAATGGAATAGTAAAAGGAATAAGGTTTGTTTGATTTGGTTCACTTGTTATTGATAATATAGTTAATAATACTATTGAGAAAACAATTGGAATTTGTAATTTTTTCTTATTTAAGATTTCTTTATAGTCTTTAATAATCAACCAGATTGATAGTGGGAGTGCTGGCCATGTAAACCATAAAATTCCTTGAAGATGGTAATTAAATAATAATTTTGATGAAAATGTTTTTGATGTTAACCAAGTACTAAATAGATCAGGTTTTAAATAATTAAAAGAGTATAACCATGGACTTATAATTAAAATGCTTATAAAAAATGAAATTGCAATAAAAATAAAATATCTTTTATTTCTCCAATTATTGAAAATTAGCAAACATAAAGAAGTAAAAAAGATAGCTAATAAAGGAATAATACCTCCTGACAGAAAAGCTATACTTGATCCAAAACCAAGCACCATACTTGCCCTAAAAGGCCTTCTAAAATATAACGAAAATCCATAAAGACTCATGGTATAGCCTAATAGGGCGGCTATTTCTGGTATTAAGCTATGAATATTAAGAATTAGACCAACTGAGCCTATAAAAATTAAACCAGCTTGACGCCCAAAACCTTCACCCCATAATTCCCTTGTCATTAAGCCAAGACTTATTAAAGTAAGTGATAGCCAAAAAATATTGGAAAGTCTAGCTGCATCATGCAGTGGAAGTATTGGCGAAAAAAGTTTTCCAAATGCTGCACCAACGTAAGAATATAAAGGAGGATTTGTTATGAAATCTTCGCTTGCTGCCATCGGAAGAATTATGTGATTATTTTGTATAATATCAAGAATAATACTTATTGATGTTGATTCGAGTGGCCGCCAAGGTTGGTGACCAATTAATCCCGTAAAGAGAAAAATTAATGACAGTACAAAAAATAAATGCAGTTTAGTTTTTTCACCTAGATTTTTTCTAGGTGTTGACATATTTCCTTGCCAGTCATGTTCAAGATCAAATTTCATATTAAGACATCATAAACAAAAAAAAGCAGCTAGGCTGCTTTTTTTAAAGATTAATCTTGATAATTTTACATTCCATATTTTTGTTTAAATTTTTCAACTCTTCCAGCAGTATCAAGAATTTTTTGTTTTCCAGTATAAAATGGATGACATTTTGAACAAACTTCAATTGTCATATCCTTACCAATAGTCGATTGTGTTTTAAATTTATTTCCACAACTGCATACTACATTAACTTCTGGATAATTAGGATGTATATCTTTTTTCATGTTTTAAATTGTTTTATTAATTTAGAAAGGATGAATTATCATTGATTTTAATTAAAAAATCAATTATTAATTCAACTTTACTTTCTCATACTATTAAAAAAATCATCATTATTTTTTGTTGATTTTACTTTATCCAATAAAAATTCCATTGCCTCCAAATCTTCCATTGGATAAAGTAATTTTCTCAAGACCCAAATTTTCTGAAGAATATCTTGTGGTATTAATAATTCTTCTCGACGAGTACCTGATTTATTAACGTTAATGGCCGGATAAGTTCTTTTTTCTGCCATTTTTCGATCTAGATGGATTTCCATATTACCAGTACCTTTAAATTCCTCGTAAATTACATCATCCATTCGTGACCCTGTTTCAACTAAAGCTGTTGCTAGTATCGTCAAAGATCCACCTTCCTCTATGTTTCTTGCTGCCCCAAAAAAACGTTTAGGCTTTTGAAGAGCATTAGCATCAACTCCACCAGTAAGAACCTTTCCAGATGAGGGTATTACGGTGTTATATGCTCTAGCTAATCTTGTTATAGAATCTAGAAGGATAACAACATCTTTCTTATGTTCTATTAATCTTTTTGCTTTTTCAAGAACCATATCGGCAACTTGAACATGTCTTGTAGCAGGCTCATCAAATGTTGATGCTACGACCTCACCTTTAACTGAACGAGTCATTTCAGTAACTTCCTCAGGTCTTTCATCAATCAATAAAACTATTAAAGAAACATCTGGATGGTTAGAAGTTATTGCGTGTGCTATATTTTGTAACATCACTGTTTTACCACTTTTTGGACTAGCAACTATAAGCCCACGTTGACCTTTTCCAATAGGAGCGATCATATCTATAACACGGCTAGTGTTATTTTCTTCTCCCCCTGTATCTCTTTCAAGCGTTAGTGGTTCTGTCGGAAATAAAGGGGTTAGATTTTCGAATAAAATTTTATTTTTAGTATTTTCTGGAGCATCATTATTAACTTTATCAACTTTAACTAAAGCAAAATAACGTTCACTATCTTTTGGCGTTCTAATTTCGCCTTCAATTGTGTCTCCAGTATGAAGATTAAAACGTCTTATTTGTGATGGTGATACATAAATATCATCTGGCCCAGCTAAATAGGATGCTTCGGGGGATCTCAAAAATCCAAAGCCATCTTGAAGAACTTCTAAAGTTCCATCACCAGCAAGAGTTTCTCCATTTTTTGCTTTATTTTTAAGAATGGCAAATATAAGGTCTTGTTTGCGCATCCTTCCTGTATTTTCTATTTTGTCAGCTATTGCTAAATCTACAATTTCGGCAACAGGTAAATGTTTTAGGTCTGATAAATGCATATTTTTTTATAAATTACTGTCAATAAAAGCTGTTAACTGAGATTTTGATAAAGCACCAACTTTGGTAGCTTCAACGTTTCCATTTTTAAAAATCATTAGCGTTGGAATCCCTCGAACACCATATTTTTGAGGAGTTTTTTGATTATCATCTATATTTAATTTAGATATTTTTAACTTTCCTTCGTATTCATCTGTTAGAGAATCGAGGATAGGAGCTATCATTTTACATGGCCCACACCACTCTGCCCAATAATCTACCAAAACAGGCAGATTTGATTGGAGCACTTCCTCTTCAAATGTTTCATCAGTTAGATGAGAAATACTATTACTCATAATTATTTAGATTTACTTTTTACAATATTTTTATATGAAATTATGGTGTTTGGTTTAATGAGTGTATTACTTGAAATCAAATGATAAAGCATAAAAAAATTAATATCAATAATTATTTTTAACACTTTCATCTAATTCAAATAAAGGCACTACTAATTTAACACCTTTAGATGATTTAGCAACTCTAATCGCCTCGTCAGCTTCTTTATCATTAACTATACCCAGTAAGTACACAATATCATTTTCAGTCATAATTTTGACATGAAGTGGATGTACTTCGTTTTTAATTTTTAAAAATAATCTTGTTTTAACATTAGTAGTTGTAACAGTATCTTTGGCGCGTTGTTTTATTTTAGCGACCTTACCAATAGTCATTTTATTGTGAACTGTTTTAACATTTTTAAGTTTTAAAACTACTTCTGTTACTTGATTCTTAATATCTTCAGTTGGAACTTGTCCTACAACAAGAACAGCCTGATTAAATGCTACTAGATTAAAATGAATTTTTTGATTAGCATTATCAGCAATTTCTTGAATTGGATTCCATGCAGCTAAAAATATTTTATTATCATTAATTTGTGCTTCTGTTGATCTTCTATCCGCAATTGATAAAGGTATTGCTGTGATTGTTGATGGAGCACATCCGATCAAGTGAGTGACAAATAAAATAAAAAGTATGAAAAGCTTGTATGATTTCATTAATAATAATTATATAACTAAATAATTTATTTTAGAAACTAAATTGATTAAATCTTAAATATTTTTATGGAAACATGCCTATACCTTGTAGCAACACCTATTGGTAATCTTGACGATATTACTTTTAGAGCTTTAGAGATTTTAAAAAAAGTTGATATAGTTGCTTGTGAAGATACTAGAAAAACGAGCAGGTTGTTAAGTCATTTTAAAATTAAGAAGAAGTTGATATCACTGCATCAACATAATGAAAAAAATAAGACTGAGTTTTTAATTAAAAAATTGTTAAACGGTAATTTAATAGCATTTGTATCAGATGCAGGAACACCGGCTATAAGTGATCCAGGAGCTTTTTTGGTAAATCAAGCTTTAGAACAAAAAATTAAAGTTTCTCCAATACCTGGATCATCCTCAATTACTTCAGCTTTTTCTGTATCAGGAATACAAACAACTCAATTTAAATTTTATGGTTTTCTACCCAACACATCGGGAAAATGTAAAAAAGTCTTAGAGGAAATATATAATCAAGATTTACCAACAATTATTTTTGAATCACCACATAGAATTTTGAAAACTCTTTTTTTAATAAAAAACATTTTCGGTTCTTCTTATAAGTTATTTATTGCAAGAGAGCTAACAAAGGTATACGAAACAATTTATAAAGATAATATTATATCTATAATAGAGAGGCTGGAAAGTCATCCTGAAGAGCAAAAAGGGGAATTTGTTATCATCTTTAATGGCAAAACAAGAGAGATTGAAAATTTTAAAACATTATCTTTAAATGAAGCTTTAGAGGTTATGATAAGTGAGTTACCTTTAAATCAATCAGTAAAGCTTATTTCTAAAATTTTTAAGAAAAATAAAAAGGAAGTCTATAATCAAGCATTGGAATTAAAAAAATGACAGAATTAATTATTACTAAGCCTGATGATATGCATCTTCATCTTCGTGAAGGAGATATTCTTAAACATGTTGTGAAAGATACACAGAAACAATTTGCTAGGGCAATTGTCATGCCAAACTTAAAAAATCCTATTAAAAGCGTTGATCAAGCCGAAATTTATTACCAGGATATTAAAAAGAATACTGAAGATTTAAATTTTGAACCATTGATGACTCTTTTTTTTAATAATGCATTAAATATCGACGAAATAAGAAAAGTGAGTGAGTCCAGTCTAGTTCATGCTATTAAATTATATCCATCAGGTGTAACCACCAACTCAAAAGATGGGGTTGATGCGATTGAAAATTGTTTCAATATTTTTGAGTTAATGCAAAAATTTGATGTACCTTTGCTAGTCCATGCTGAATCTAATGATAAAAATGTAGATATTTTTGATAGAGAGAAAGTTTTTATTGATAGAAATTTGAGTCAAATACATGATGAATTTCCAAATTTAAGGATTGTAGTTGAGCATATCTCTTCTAAAGAAGCGGCAGAATTTGTTTTTAATTCTGGAGATAAAGTGTGTGCAACCATTACGCCCCAACACCTCCTTTTTGACAGAAATGACTTACTATGCGATGGAATTAAACCACATCATTATTGTTTACCAATTCTCAAAAGATCAGAAGATCGTTTAGCGATAATAAAAGCAGCGACTTCGGGGTCTCATAAATTCTTTCTAGGAACTGATAGCGCACCTCACTTTAGACATGAAAAAGAAAGTAGTTGTGGATGTGCAGGAATTTATTCGGCATTATCTGCAATGGAATTATATGCTTCAATTTTTGAAACAGAAAATGCGTTGGATAAATTAGAGAATTTTAGTAGTAAGTATGGAGCTGATTTTTATAAGTTACCTTTCAATGAGTCAAAGATTAAACTAACAAAAAAAGAATTTAAAATACCAGCTAGAATTCAAGTAGGAAATGAAGAAATAATTCCTCTTTTTGCAGAAGAAACTTTATCTTGGCAATTATTTGAAATTTAGTTAAGAGTGATAAAATGAAAACTTAAGTTGACCAGACAGTCGCTATATAGTTTTCTATGTAGAGGAAAGTCCGGGCTCCAAAGAGCAGAGTGATGGCTAACAGCCATACGCCGCGAGGTGAGGAATAGGGCCACAGAGACGAGCGTATTAAGTTACGGTGAAACGCGGTAACCTCCACTCGGAGCAAGGCCAAATAGGGTAGCACTGACACTGCTCGTGTTGTTACCGGGTAGGCTGCTTGAGCATATAAGCAATTGTATGCCTAGATGAATGACTGTCCAAGACAGAACCCGGCTTATCGGTCAACTTAAACTAATATCTAACTTGTTGATGAATATAGAAAAATTTAAAAAAAGCGCTTGTAAAGCGCTTTTTTTTTGTTTATAGTGGGCCTGTAAGGGAAAAAGTGGTTATTTGTGGGAAATTATTTAACGAAACTAAGGGCGTTCAGTAATTTCCCATCTTTTTAGGTACACATATGTTTAAAGGCGCAACACTTCTAAATATTGATGGAAAAAATAGGTTAGCAATTCCAACTAAATATAGAGAGGAATTACTAATCGGACCACTAGTATTGACTGCACACCCTCATGGATGTCTTCTTTTATATCCAGGTGCTGCTTGGAATCCTATTCAACAAAAAATAATGCAACTTTCTAGTTTTGATAAAAAATCAAGTGGATTGCAAAGATTATTGGTTGGTTATGCTGAAGATATCTACTCTGACAATTCCGGAAGATTATTAATTTCGGCTGCTTTAAGAGACTATGCTGGCATTAAAAAAACTTTAATATTTGTTGGGCAAGGAAGTCATTTTGAGCTCTGGAGTAAAGAAGCATGGAACAAACAAATTAAACAAATCAAAATCAATGATAAAGATGAGCTGCCTGACGAATTAGGAGGGTTTTCTTTATGACCGTTAATTCTCATATCCCAGTTATGTTAGAAGAGGCAATCAATGCTTTATCTATTGTATCAAACGGTACTTATCTAGATTGTACTTTTGGAAGAGGTGGGCATTCTAAGCAAATATTAAAATTACTGGGAAATGAAGGAAGATTAATAGCATTAGATAAGGATTTAGATGCAATAAAAGAAGGGAAAAAAATAAAAGATAAAAGATTTGAAATTGAACACTGTACATTCTCAGAAATGAACAAAATTTTAAAAAAAAAAATATTAAAAAACTGGATGGTATTTTAATGGATTTAGGAATTTCATCACCACAAGTTGACGAAGCTAGAAGAGGATTTAGTTTTAAATTAGATGCTTCTTTAGATATGAGGATGGATCAAAGTAGAGGGATCACAGCTGCAGAAGTTTTAAATACATATAAAGCGCAAGACCTGGTATACATACTTAAAACATTCGGAGAAGAAAAGTTTTCTAAAAGAATTGTAAAAGCCATTATTGAGTATAGAGAAAATAAGGGCCCAATAAAAATGACATCGGAATTGGCAGAGTTAATTAAAAATTCGGTTCCAATCAAAAATTTAAAAAAAGATCCATCGACAAAAACATTCCAGGCTTTAAGAATTCAAGTTAATAAAGAGATTGAAGAATTAGAGAATACTCTACCAATTGCATTTAATTCTTTGAAACCGAAAGGCCGATTGGTAGTAATTAGTTTTCATTCATTAGAGGATAGAGTTATTAAAAATTATACAAAACTTCGAATGAAGACAGATTTTATACCAAAAAAAATTCCTATTAAGTCGTCAGACATAAAATTAGCTCCTTTTAAGATTGTACAAAAAATGATTACCCCAAATAAAGAAGAGATACAGAAAAATCCAAGATCAAGAAGTGCAAAATTGAGAGTAATTGAGAAAGTGTTGGAGACAAAATGAAATTGAATTTAATTTTGTTTGTTGTTTTGATTATTTTTGCATTAACTACAGTTAATTTTAAGCATCAAACTAGAAGTAATTATGCTGAATTAGATGAAGAAAATAAGAAAACTTTAAATTTAAAAGATCAGCAAACAATGCTAAGAATTGAGGAATCATCTGAATCAAGAATTGAAAAAATTGAAAAAACTGCGAAGCAAAAATTAAATATGCAAGTTCCAAGCAAAAAAGAAAAAAGAGTAATCATTAGATGATTAAAATTAAATCAAGAAAAGAATATTTTGAATTATCAAGAGCTAGACGGCGCACAGTTTTAATATTGATGCTTGGAATGTTTATAATTTTGTTTGCACAAACAATTAAACTTGCAGTATTTGAAAAAAATAAACTTCAAAAAGAATCAAGGCAAAGACAACACAGAGAGTTAGACTTATATCCATATAGAGGTAAGATTTTAGATCGAAACGGCTCACTTTTAGCCGAAAGTACTCCTGTTTATTCCATAATAGCGGATGCAGCTGAAATTAATTTTAAAAGTAAAGATTCAAATATCCAAGCTAAACTTGATTCTCAAAAAAAACAATTAACAAGTTTACTTAGGTTAAGTTCTGCAGATTTAAATAAAAAATTAAAAAATAAAAAGAGAAGAGCTGTTCGGTTGAAAAAAAACATTTCGCCTGACACTAAAATTAAAATCATGAAACTCGGAATCAAAGGTATTAGTGCAAATAAAATATATAAAAGATTTTACCCAGAGAATGGACCAGTTGCACATGTTGTAGGATTTACAGGAAGCGATGGAAATGGACAAGAGGGAATAGAGAAAATAATGAATAAAGCTCTTGCTGGCGAGAAAGGCAGTAAAATAAATCTTATAGCAAGAGATAAGAGAGTTGTAGGGGAATTTCAAGCTATAAAGTTACCTAAAGATGGAGAAGATATAAGATTAACAATTGATTTAAGATTACAAAATGAAGCTTATAATGCTCTTCAAAAAAGTGTCGAAAAACATGAAGCATTATCAGGATCAGCTATTTTATTAGATGCAAAAAATGGAGAGATTCTTGCAATGACAAATTATCCATCTTTTAACCCGAATGGGTACAATAAAGTTGGTGAATTTATTAAAAATCGAGTCGTAACTGATGTATTTGAGCCAGGATCAACAATTAAACCGATAAGTATGGCAGTTGCATTAGAAAAAAATGTTATTACAAAGAATACTTTAATAGATACAGGTAATGGAAAGTATAAATATGAGGGAAAATGGATTGAAGATCATAAAGCTTATGGCGAAATAACTGTAAAAGATGTAATTAAAGTATCTTCAAATATAGGTTCGGCTAAGATAAGTCAAAAAATTAGTTCAATTAATTTAGCCACCATGCTGAAAAAATTTGGTTATGGAACAAAAACAGGCATTACTTTTCCTGGAGAGGTAAGAGGAACTTTAAAGAGTCATACAAAATGGAAAAAAATTGATCATTCTAGAGCAAGTTATGGCTATGGTATGAATTCTACACTTATTCAAACAGCTCAGGCATATACAGTTTTTGCTAATGATGGAAAATTAAAGCCAATATCCCTAATTAAAAGTAATGATTTAAAATTAAGTAAAAGAGTTTTATCACCAAACACAACAAAATCTATCCTAGAAATGCTTGAATCTGTAACAGATGATGGTGGAACAGCTCCTAAAGCTAAAGTTTATGGTTATCGTGTAGCTGGAAAGACAGGTACAACATGGAAAATAGATCCAATAAATGGAGGTTATTTGAGAGATAAATATATGAGCTCTTTTGTTGGTTTAGGCCCAGTAACAAACCCAAGATTTGTAATGGCAGTAGTCATTGATGAACCTCTTAAGAAAAGAGGATATTCTGGAGGCACATTAGCTGGACCAGTTTTTAGTAGGGTTATGGCAAAAGCATTTGAATGGTATAGTCTCGATGCTGATGGTCTAGAACTTGAAGAAATGCAAAATAAAAAAGAGGTCTATGCTGATAAGAGAAAATTATGAGCAATTCACTAAAAAAGCTATTAACTGAGTTCAAATATCTAGAGCAAAATAGTGCAAATGTGAAAAATGAATCGATTTTTCTAGCATACCCAGGTGAAAGTAATGATGGTAGGAATTATATAGCTGAAGCCATAAATAATGGAGCTGGAGCAGTAATATATGATCCTTTAGGGTTTGAATGGAATAAGCAATGGAAGTTACCTAATTTGCCAATTAAAGACTTAAAGGCAAATATTTCAAGTATTGCAAGTGAATTTTATGATAATCCATCTAACAAAATAAATTTAATAGGTATAACAGGAACTAATGGCAAAACTTCTAGTGCCTTTTGGGTAACTCAATGTCTTGAAAATCTTAAAAGAAAAGCTTCCATGATTAGTACAATTGGTTATGGTTCGATTAATGAGTTAAGACCAAGTATAAACACAACACCAGACGGAGTAAAAATTCAGAAGATTATCAATGATTTTATCTTCCAAGGAGTTCAAGATGTATGCCTTGAAGTATCCTCCCATGGGATAGATCAGGGAAGAGTAGCTGGTCTTGATTTTAATGTAAGATTGTTTACAAATCTTTCTCGGGATCATCTTGATTATCATGACTCTATAGAAAGTTATGCAGAGACAAAGAAAAAATTTTTATTAGATGAAAAAAAAGGTAATTTAGTAATAAATATAGATGACCCATTAGGGAAAATAATATTTCAAGAATCTAAATTAAATAAATCCAAAAAGATCTCTTTTGGCATTGAAAATTCAGCCACTCTTCAAGCAAAGAATATCAGTTCAGAAAAATATAAAACAAAATTTGATTTAATTTATCAAGAAAAAATTTATAGATTAGAAGTCCCAGTGCAAGGTATTTATAATATATACAATATTTTGGGCGTAATTGGCACTCTAATTTCTCTAGGATATCAAATGGGCCATATTAGTTCTGCATTAAAAATTTTAGATTCAGTTCCGGGAAGGTCTGAAGAGTTAAAAACTAAATTAAATAAATGTCCAAAAGTTATAATAGATTATGCACATACTCCAGATGCATTAAGAAATATTTTAAATTCTTTAAAGGATTTAACATATGAAAATTTAAATGTTGTTTTTGGTTGCGGTGGAAATAGAGATAGAGGAAAAAGGAAAGAAATGGCTGTGATAGCAAATCAATATGCTGATTTTGTAATAGTAACTTCCGATAATCCAAGAAATGAAGAGCCAATGCAGATAATTGATGATATTTGTCAGAATCTTAATGTGCCATATTTAGCTATTGAAAAAAGAGAGGACGCAATCAAAGAAGTATTAAAAAAAGCTAATATAAATGATTTAATTCTTATAGCTGGCAAAGGTCATGAAACATATCAGGAAATTAAAGGAATTAGAAAAGATTTTTCAGATATGTTGATGGCAAAAAAATATTTAACTAAATATTTTGGGGTAAAAAATTAATATTTCTTTAAAAAAAATTATAGAAATTACAAAAGGATCTTTTTTAGGGCCAAAAAAATCCTTAGAAAAAATAATTTCGTCTATTACAATTGATTCAAGATCGCTAAAAAAATCTGATTTATTTATTTCGATCGTAGGTAAAAATTTTGATGGTAATCAATTTACAAAAGAAGCTTTAAATAATGGTAGTAAATTTGCTATTATTTCTAACCCTGAATTTCATTCAAATAAAACTATATTAGTTGAAAGTGGTAAAAAAGCACTAGCAGATATTGCTTCATACCTTAGAAATAATATTAATCCGAAGGTAATTGCAATTACAGGAAGTAATGGAAAAACTTCAACAAAAGAAGTACTTGTTTCAATAATGAATAATTATTTAGTTCAAAACCAACTATTATTTACTGAAGCAAATTTTAATAACGATATTGGGCTGCCGCTTACATTAATTAAACTTGAAAATACTCATAGCCATGTTGTTTTAGAGTTAGGTATGAATCATTCTGGAGAAATTGCTGAACTCACAAAAATTGCAAAACCGCATATTGCTCTTATTACAAATATTGGTGAAGCTCATATTCAGAATTTTAATTCTAAAGATGATATTGCTAAAGCAAAAAAAGAACTTCTAGATTATTCGGATAATTTAGAAATTTCGATACTTCCTAGAGATGATGATTACTATAAATTTTTAGCCACAAATAAAAATAACTCAAAGCAATTAACATTTGGTTTTACAAAAGAGGCAACTATAAATGGGAAAATATTGGATAATCATAAAATATTAATTTCAACTCCAGAGGATAGTTTCGAAGTCAAAATAAATTTATTAGGTAAGCAAAATATCAAAAATATTCTTGCTGCATGTGCTTGCAGCTACGCATTGAATATACCTTCAAATATCATAAAAAAAGGTATAGAGTCAATAAAACCATACCCTGGAAGACTTGAAATTATAAATAGTAAGAGTGGTTTAACTATTATAAACGATAGTTATAATGCAAACCCTTCCTCAATGAAGGAAGCTATTGATGTATTAAGCTCAACAGAAGGTAAGAAGATACTAATAATAGGAGATATGGCTGAACTTGGAAATGATTCAAACAAATACCATCAAGAATTAGGAGACTATATAAAAAAAGCTTCAATAGATTTTACTTTAGCTCTTGGAAGACATACAAAAATAACTATGCAACAATTAGATAAAAATGCATTTTGGTTTGATACGAAAGATAATCTTTTAAAAAAATTATTAGAGATAATTGATTCTAAATCAATTATATTAGTTAAAGGTTCTCGCTTTATGGAAATGGAAAAAATTGTAAGTAAAATAATTTAATAGGAAATGAAAGATGTTACTTGAATTATTCAAATGGTTGTCGACAGATATTCCAGCCTTTAATGTATTTAATTATATTTCTCTTAGAGCAGTTTTAGCAGTTATTACTTCTTTATTAATTTCATTTTGTTTTGGCGGCTGGTTTATTAAAAAACTAGGAGAATATAGTTTTGGTCAATACATCAGAAATGATGGCCCAGAAGGACACCTTATTAAATCTGGAACCCCAACGATGGGAGGCGGTTTAATATTAATTTCAATTATTATTTCTACGTTGTTATGGGCAGATTTAAGTAATGCTTATGTTTGGTTATTACTTATTGTGACTACTTCTTTTGGATTAATAGGTTTAATAGATGATATTAGTAAAATTCAAAAGAAAGAAGCTGATGGGCTTTCAGCTTTTCAAAAAATTATACTTCAATCAATTGTTGGCTTAGGGGTTGCAATTTACTTATTTTATTCAGCTGTAACCCCACAAGAAACAGAATTATTAATCCCATTCTTTAAGGATTTAAGTTTATCGATGAGTGCATTAGCTTTTATTGTTCTAAGTTATTTGGTTATAGTAGGGAGCAGTAATGCTGTTAATTTAACAGATGGTCTTGATGGACTAGCTATTATGCCAGCTGTGATGGTGATTAGTGCGTTGGGTGTTTTCGCTTATGTTGAAGGAAATACGATTTTTGCAAATTATCTTACTATTCCATATATTCAAGGAGCAGGCGAGTTAACCGTATTTTGCGCCGCATTAGCAGGGGCAGGCTTAGGTTTTCTTTGGTTTAACGCATATCCTGCTGAGGTATTTATGGGTGATCTAGGATCATTATCAATAGGAGCCGCAATGGGCACATTAGCAGTAATTGTTAGGCAAGAGATTGTTTTAATGATTATGGCTGGTATTTTTGTGATTGAGACAATTTCAGTTGCAATACAAGTTGCTTACTTTAGATATACAAAGAAAAAATTTGGAAAAGGTAAGCGCATATTTTTAATGGCGCCCCTTCATCATCATTATGAAAAAAAAGGATGGAAAGAAACGCAAGTTGTTGTAAGGTTCTGGATTATAACCATGATGCTTGTTCTTATTGGCTTAGCTAGCTTGAAGATTCGTTAATGAATGGAGATATTAATCATGTGCTAATTCTAGGTTGCGGACAAACAGGTTTATCTATTGGAAGATATTTAATAAATGATTTTAAAATATCTTTTTACGATGAAAACAAAAGTGCTTTAGATAAAGCAAAAAAGCTTTTCGATAATGAAAAAAATTTATTTTTTTCAGGTGATTTAGAAGAATCATTTTTTAAAGAAATTGATTTTGTTGCAATAAGTCCTGGAATAGATCCAAGTCACCCCTTATTAAAAAAAATGAGAAGAAATATAAAGTTCCATAATGATATCTCATTATTTTTTGACAAAAATGATTTAATAAAAACAAAGATAATTGGGGTAACTGGAACTAATGGCAAAACTTCAGTTTGTAAAATGATTGAACAATTAACCCAAGAATCAGGATTAAAAGCAAAAGCCGTAGGCAATATAGGTTTACCAATTTTAGATTTAAAAGAAGTGGATACTTTTGATATTCTAATTATTGAACTATCAAGTTTTCAACTGGAAATATTGGATGAAGCTAAAATTGATGTTGGAATTATTCTAAATATTTCTGAGGATCATATGGATAGATATAATTCTTTCGAAAAATATCTTAAAGCAAAATTAAAATTACTAGATTTATCAAAAATTAAAATTATTAATAGAGACGATGAAAAATTAACTTCTTTAAAAAATAAAGCAAATTTGTCTTTTGGTATTTCTGAGCCTTTGAATGAAGAAGACTACGTAATAATAAATAGTGATTCAGATTCTTATATAAAAAGAGGTGCTGAATTACTTTTTGAATTAAATAATATTAAACTCATAGGAGAACATAATAAATTAAATATTATGTCCGCAATTGCATGTATAAGATCAGTTTTTCCTGAATTGAGTAATTTGAAAATTAATAATTTAAAAGGCATTAATCACCGACTTGAGTGGGTAAAAAATGTTAATGGTGTAAATTTTTATAACGATTCAAAAGCAACTAATATAGATGCAACAATTACGGCTTTGAAAAGTTTTGACAAAAAAAATATTTTTTTAATTGCAGGTGGGGATAGTAAGGGTCAAATTTTAGTACCTTTGAAAAAATTTATAAAAAAAAAGGTATTAGGCCTTTATTTAATTGGTCGAGATGCAAATATTTTTAGACAGAATTTTGGGGTCATAGATTCATTAAAGATAACAAATCATAAATTAATGAAAGATGCAGTTGAATTGGCATATAAGGATTCACAGGCTGGGGATATTGTTTTGTTATCTCCTGCGTGTGCCAGTTATGATATGTATAAAAATTTTGAAGAACGGGGCGATGAATATAAGTCGATTGTGGAGGATCTATAAAGCATGAAACTTTTTTCTTCTCAGAAAAATTATAATCTTCCAATTTATGATTATAATTTGATATGGGCAGCACTGTTGCTTATAGGTATTGGCTTAGTTATGGTCTATTCAGCATCAATTGATACTGCAGCAAGTAAACAAGAATTTCAATACCAGCATTATTATTTTTTACTCAGACAATCGGCATATTTATTAATCGCTTTTACATGCGGCTATATTTCTTTCTTAATTCCAGTATATTTCTGGCAAAAGTGGGCTCCTTATTTATTTTTAATAGGTGTAATTCTTTTAATTATAGTTTTAACACCCATTGGATTGGAAAGTAAGGGGGGTAGAAGATGGATTCCATTAGGAATTGCTAACTTTCAGCCTACAGAGATAGTAAAGCTTTTTACAGTAATGTATGCATCTGATTATGTTTTGAGAAAATCAAAGCAAATGAGAACCTTTGTTAAAGGTTTTTTACCGATGTTGGGGGTAATGATTTTCACTGGCACGTTAGTTAATCTAGAGCCTGATCTAGGCGCTCTAATTGTAATTACATCAATTGCAATGGGGATACTATTTTTAGGCGGTCTGACTTTAAAAGTTATTATAAGTTTAGCTATATTAGCTCCAATTGGAGTTTGGATAGCGATATTACTAAGCCCATGGAGACTGAAAAGATTAGAAGCATGGATGGCTCCATGGTCCCCAGAACATATATTAGATAAAGGGTATCAAATAACTCAAGCACAAATGGCCTTTGGAAAAGGAGAATTTTTTGGTACTGGTATAGGGAATAGTTTTGCAAAAATGCAGTTTTTGCCTGAGGCACATACAGATTTTATTATGGCAATTATTGGGGAAGAGTTTGGTTTGTTTGGTGTAAGTATTGTTTTAGGTTTGTTCTTTTTTCTGGTTGTGAGGATGTTTGGAATAGCAAAAGAATCTATACAAAATAATAAACATTTTGGAGCTTTAATGGCTCAAGGAGTAGCTATATGGTTTGCAATTCAATGCATCATCAATATTGCTGTGAGTTTAGGATTACTTCCTACTAAAGGCTTAACACTTCCGTTATTATCTTTTGGAGGTAGTAGTATTTTAGTTAGTGTAATTGCTATAGCTATTGTATTAAGAATTGATTATGAAAATAGAACTAATTTGAGAGGCCAACATTATAATAGATAAATTTAAGATTATGATTGTAGCTGCTGGTACAGGGGGGCATATTTACCCTGGCCTTACAATTGCAGAGCATTTTTTAGAAAAAGCGCATCCTGTTTCATGGGTTGGCACAGCTAAAGGCATGGAAAATAGTTTGGTAGATAAAGATAAAATTCCTTTTTTCCAAATTAGTATATCTGGGGTGAGAGGTAAAGGTATTTTTCCTTGGCTTAGTCTGCCATTTGTTCTTTTATTATCAATTATTCAATCTATGAAAATACTAATGACTGATAAACCAAGTTTTTTGATATTGATGGGTGGTTATGTAGGAATTCCTATGGCAATTGCCTCTAAACTGCTTAGAGTACACTTAATTATTCATGAGCAGAATGCGATTCCTGGATTAGCAAATAAAGTAATTTCAAAATTTGCTAATCAGATATTTTGTGGATTTGAAAATAATTTAAAAAAAGCAAAAATAATAGGAAATCCAATAAGAAAATCAATATCAAATATTAGAAACCCTCAAAAAAGATTTAAAAATATAACAGGACCTCTCAAAATTCTTATTTTAGGCGGTAGTTTAGGGGCGAATACCTTTAACAGATTATTACCAGAAATTTTAGATAAATATAGTAGAAATGAACAAATTACAGTTATTCATCAATCAGGAGAAAAGCATTATAAGGAATTAGAGAGAACATACTTAAATATAGCTAGTGGAAAATTAAAAGCACCCCCTTGGCTCTTAGGAATAGAAAAATTTATTTATGATATTGAGGAAAAATATGAATGGGCTGATATTGTTATTGCTAGATCTGGAGCTCTTACTGTTTCAGAGTTTATAGAAGCTGGTATTGCTTCAATTTTGATTCCCTTTCCATATGCTGTTGATAACCATCAGTATCATAATGGAAAAATTTTGGAGGATAAAAAAGCAGCTTTCATAATTCAGGAAAATGAGATAGAGAACAAATTATTAGAAACTCTTTTTAAAATAGATAGAAAAAAATGTTTTTTAATGGCTTTGAATGCTCAAAAAAGTAAATTAAATTCAAATGTACCTCAAACAATATATTCGTATTGCAAAGAAAAAATTTTATGAAAAATAAAATAAAAAACATA
The DNA here is from genome assembly GCA_042094875.1 of OM43 beta proteobacterium. GTDB lineage: Bacteria > Pseudomonadota > Gammaproteobacteria > Burkholderiales > Methylophilaceae > BACL14. Next base: position 75,794 of record JBELCI010000008.1, on the reverse strand, counting down.
CATTTTGTCGGAATTGGTGGTTCTGGTATGAGTGGGATTGCTGAGGTTATGCATAATTTAAAATTTAAAATACAGGGTTCTGATCTTGGAAAGTCTGATGCAATTCAGCATTTAAAGAAAATAGGTATAAAGATTTTTAATAAGCATCTTGAAAAAAATATAATCCATTCAGATGTTCTGGTTGTTTCAGCAGCTATTTCTAAAAAGAATCCGGAAATTAAAGCTGCAATTAAACATAAAATTCCTATTATTCCTAGAGCAGAAATGCTATCTGAATTAATGAGGTTTAAAAAAGGTATTGCTGTTGCAGGAACTCATGGAAAAACAACTACAACCAGCTTGATTGCATCAATACTCTCTGAAGGAAACCTTGATCCAACTTATGTTGTTGGCGGCAGAATAAATTCAATGAACACAAATGCAAAGCTTGGAGGAAGCGATTTAATGATAGTTGAGGCAGACGAATCAGATGCATCATTTCTTCATTTAAATCCTGTAAATGCAGTTATTACAAATATTGATAATGATCATTTAGGGACTTATCAGAATAAGTTTGAAAATTTAAAACAAACTTATATTGATTTTATACATCAAGTTCCATTTTATGGAGCTATCTTTTTGTGTATAGATGATGAACACATAAAAAGTATTATTCCTATGATATCAAGACCAATTATAACTTATGGCATTTCAACTCAAGCAGATATTCAAGCAGTAAATATTAGACATGATGCAAATAAGATGTATTTTAAAATTAAAGATAAGAAATATAAAAAAATTGACTTTGAAATTGTAATTAATTTCCCCGGGGAGCATTTTGTAAGAAATACTCTTGCAGCAATTTCAATTGGTCTCGAACATGGTGTGTCAATAAATAATATTAAAAAGGCGATAGCTAATTTTAAAGGTGTAGCAAGGAGATATGAAATCTATGATGATATTTTTATCAAAGATAAAAGAATTAAAGTTATCGATGACTATGGACATCACCCAACAGAAATAGAAGCAGTAATTAGAGCTACAAAAAAAGGATTTAGTAAAAAAAAGATTAATTTAGTTTTTCAACCACATAGAAATACAAGAACAAGAGATTGCTACAAAGAATTTATAAGAGTTTTGAAAATTCCAGATAGAGTTTTTCTTTTTGATATATACTCAGCTGGGGAAGAGGATATTAAAAATATTTCAACAAAAAATTTAATTAAATCCGTAAAACATCCAGATATTCATTATTTATCAAATTTCAAGTCAGCAAAAAATACTATATTTAATATAATTGAGGATAATTCCATTCTCATTATAATGGGCGCCGGTTCAATTGGAAATTTTACTAAACAAATTATAGCTAAATAAGATATGCAAAAAAATATTGTTCATCATAACGTGGAATTAAAAAGTTTTAATAGTTGGAAGGTCGGAGGAAGGGCTGAGCAATTTTTAATATGTGACAATATAGAAAAACTTGCTTCATACATTAAAACAAAAAAAATAAAACCACCCATTACTTATGTTGGACTTGGCTCTAATTTATTAATTAGAGACGGAGGGGTTAAAGGAACCATAATTGTAATGCATGGTGGGTTAAATAATATAAATAGGGAAGATAAATTCCTCTATGCCGAAGCTGGAGTAAGCTGCTCAAAATTAGCAAAATTTGCAGCAAAAGAAGGTTTTAATAAATCAGCTTTTTTTGCAGGAATACCAGGAACTATAGGAGGAGCGTTAGCGATGAATGCAGGTTGCTACGGTTCTGAGACATGGGAATATGTAGAAAAAGTTTTAATGATTAATTTAAATGGAGACCAAATCATAAGAAGTAAATCAAGTTTTGAAATTGACTATAGAGAAGTAAAAAATATTAATAAAGACGAAAGTTTTCTTGGAGCGTGGTTTAAGTTTCCTCATGGAGATAAAGAAGAGGCAAAAAATAAGATAAAAGAATTATTAGCACATAGAAAAAAAACTCAACCATTAAATTGGCCAACAGCAGGATCAACTTTTCGAAATCCAAAAGATAATTTTGCTGCAAAGTTAATTGAGGATTGTGGATTAAAAGGTTATCAGATAGGAGGAGCTCAAGTTTCTGAAAAACATGCAAATTTTATAATTAATTTAGGTAATGCAAGCGCGTTAGACATTGAGAAGATAATTGATCATATACAAAAAGTAGTTTTAGAAAAAAAGAGTATAGAGCTAAAAAGAGAAATAAAAATAATTGGAGAAAAATTTGGAAGTTAGTCAATATGGCAAAGTAGCTGTATTAATGGGTGGAATATCTAATGAAAGAGATATTTCACTAGAAAGCGGAATTGCAGTTTTAGACGCACTTCATAGAAAAAAAATAACTGCTGAAAAAGTTGATCCAAAAATTGATGATTTAGAGCAGTTAAAAAATTTTGATAGGGCTTTTATTTGCCTTCATGGCAAGGATGGAGAAGATGGAAAAATACAAAATTTTTTAGAACAAATAAATATTCCCTACACAGGAAGTGGAATCGATTCGTCATCGATAGGAATGGATAAATTTAGATGCAAAACAATTTGGAAAACAAAGAATGTTGTTACGCCTAATTTTTTAAAGGTTAAAAGTTTATCCGATTTTGAAATGGCTTCTGATGTATGTAAGCTCCCTTTCTTTATTAAGCCGGCAAATTCAGGCTCAAGTATTGGTATTGCAAAAGTAAATGATAAGCAAGAATTTGAAAATGCATTTGAGGAAGCACGTAAAATTGACAATATTGTCATTGTTGAATCTTTCATTCAAGGAAAGGAATATACCTTACCAATTATTCATAACAAAACGTTTCCAATAATTGAGATTAAGTCTAAAACCGATTTTTATGACTACGAAGCCAAATATATAAGAGATGATACTGAATTTATTTGCCCTACTAATCTTAGCGAAAAATTGGTAAAAAATATTAATAAAGAATGTAAGAAAGCTTTTGAATCTATTGGATGTAAGGGATGGGGAAGAGTAGATTTTATAATTGATGAAAATGAAAAAATATTTATTATAGAAGTAAATACAGTCCCTGGACTGACAAACCATAGCCTTGTACCAATGTCTCTAAAACATTCTGGGGTTAGTTTTGATGATTTAGTAATTTTGATTCTAGAGACAGCAAATGCTTAAAAAAGAGAGCACAATAAGAAAAGCGACATCTTTTGTTTACATATTAATTTTTTTGACTTTAGTATTTTTATTTTATCAGGTAATGACAAGTTCAAATTTTCCCATTAATGAAATAGGCATAAAAGGAGAATATGAAAATATTAATAAAAGACAAATTAACTTAATTAAAAATAAGTTTATAAATAAAAATTTTTTTGGAATTAATCTTGAATCAACAAGACAAGCTTTTAAAAAACTTCCATGGATAAGAGATGTAAGTATTCGAAGAGACTGGAATAATTTTGGATTATTAGTTGAAATTGAATCTCATAAACCAATTGCACGATGGAATAATCGTGGCTTAGTCAATAGTTTTGGAGAGATATTTCATGCTGCTTATGAAGACGATTTACCATTATTTGTCGGACCAGATGAGTTTGTGAAAGAAATGACAGTAAAATTTAACCAAATAAATAAAATTCTTGAGAAAGAGTCGATGCAAATTGGTACAATCTCATTATCGAATAGATTGTCATGGGAAATCTATACAAATAATCATATGAGAATTTTTTTAGGTAAGGAAAATAAAAATAGCATTATTAATAAATTGAATATCTTAATGGAAAATTTTCATCGAGTTCTATCAGAATTAAAGAGCCAAATCGATTATATAGATCTTAGATATAAGGATGGATTTGCAGTAAAAAGACTTAATGAAAAATTAAATAAAATCAATAAACAAAAAAAGACTGCATTATGAATAACGTTATCCCGCCAATAATGAAAAGTAAAAAAGATCAAAATACAAGAATTTCTGCTCTTGATATAGGCACATCAAAGGTGGTTGTAATTGTCGCTGAGTTACAATCTGATGGGGTCTTAAAAATTATTGGTAAGGGACAACATGTATCAAAAGGCTTAAAAAAAGGTGTTGTTGTTAATATTGATAACACAATGCAGGCAATTCAGAGAGCAGTTGAGGAAGCTGAATTGATGGCAGATTGCAAAATAACAGAGGTATATACTGGAATTGCAGGAAGTCATATTAAAAGTCTAAATTCTCATGGTATGGTAAAAATTAAAGATGAGGAAGTAACTCAAATGGATATTGATCGAGTCAGAGAAACAGCTGAAGCAATTAATTTACCAACTGACCAAGAGGTTTTACATACACTTCCTCAAGAATATATCATTGATGACCAGCAGGATATAAAAGAGCCATTAGAAATGAGCGGGATGAAACTTAATGTTAAAGTTCATATGATCTCGGGTTCAATTGCTGCACGTCAAAATATTATTAAATGTATAAGAAGGTGTGGCTTGGAAGTTATCGATTTAGTTTTTCAGCCTTTAGCTTCAAGTGAAGCTGTTTTAACCCAAGATGAAAAAGAATTAGGAGTGTGTTTAATTGATATAGGTGGAGGAACTACTGATATTGCTGTAATTAAGAACGGAGCGTTTCAGCATACCTCTGTAATTCCTGTTGCAGGAGATCAAATAACCAACGATATTGCTATTGCCTTTCAAACCCCAACTCAATCTGCATCAGATATTAAAGAAACATATGGGTCAGCAATGCCAAGCCTATCGTCTACTAATGAAATAATTGAGATACCTGTTGTTCATGGACAAGCACCAAAAAGAATAACAACTCAAGCTTTAGCTCAAGTTATTGAGCCAAGAATTGAGGAGCTTTTTGAAAAAGTACAAAATGAAATTAATAGAAGTCGCATGGGAAGTACAATCGCTTCAGGAATTGTAATCACTGGAGGATCTTCAATGCTGAAAGGTATGGTTGAGCTAGGAGAGAAAATATTTAATATGCCTGTTAGAATTGGAATACCAAGAAATATAGATGGCTTATTACAAGTTGTAGAGAATCCAAGATATGCAACTGGAGTAGGTTTATTAATTATGGGTAAAAATGATATAAAAAAGAATGAATATAAGTCGGGCACTGGAAATTCAGTTAGTGAGATTTTAAAAAGAGCAAAAAATTGGTTTAAAGGAAACTTTTAATGCGATGTGAGGTAAATTATGTTTGAAGTCGTAGAAGGTAAAAAACAAAAAGCCATTATTAAAGTCATGGGTGTTGGTGGTTGTGGGGGAAATGCTGTTGACTATATGATAAAAAAGAACGTAATGGGCGTTGAATTTATATGTGCAAATACAGATTTACAGTCGTTAAAAAAAAGCCAAGCAAACACAATTGTACAAATTGGGGAAACATTAACTCAAGGACTTGGTGCTGGAGCAAGACCAGATAAAGGTAAACAAGCTGCATTAGATGATAAAGATAAGATCAGTGAATCTTTAGAGGATGCTGATATGCTATTTATTGCTGCTGGAATGGGTGGTGGAACTGGTACTGGAGCTACACCTGTAATAGCACAAATTGCTAAAGAATTAGGAATTTTAACTGTAGCTGTTGTTACAAAACCATTCAATTTTGAGGGTAGAAGAGTTCAAATTGCAAATGATGGAATTGATGAGCTTGTAAATCATGTTGATTCTCTTATAACAATACCAAATGAAAAATTAATGGGCGTTCTTGGACCTGATGTAACTTTTGTCGATGCATTTGGAGCTGCTAATGATGTTTTATATAGTGCTGTGTCAGGTATTGTGGAAATTATCAATAACCCGGGATTGATTAATGTAGATTTTGCTGACGTAAAAACTGTTATGAGTGAGATGGGTATGGCTATGATTGGTTCAGGAACTGCAGAAGGTTCAGATAGGGCTTCTAATGCCACAAAACAAGTAGTAGCGTGCCCATTATTAGAAGATGTAAATTTAAATAATGCGAAAGGAATGTTAGTTAATATATCTGCAAGTAGTGATTTCAAAATGAAAGAATATTTTGAAGTAATGAATACAATTAAACAATATGCTGCAGAAAATGCTCATGTAATAGTTGGCAATGTAATAGATGATTCAATGGGTAATGATATAAGGGTTACTATGGTTGCTACAGGCCTATCTTATTTAAAAGAAGAAGAAAAATTAAATTTAGCAAAAGATCCAAGTCTTAACAATAATGATGTTATGAGAGAATTTATTTATGAGGCCGATAAAGAAGACAACGAAAATTTAGAGAGTCAAGAAAATACTGAAGATGATAAGGAAGATGATAAGAAAGATAATCCTAACGTATTTGGAAATAATTCACCTGAAGGTGATGATTTAGATAATTTAAGAATGTCATCTGAAGATGAATACGATGTCCCTTCATTTATGAGAAGAAAAAATTAGATGATTTTTCAAAGATCAATTAAAAAAGAAGTTAGTGCGATAGGAGTTGGTCTTCATTCAGGGGAAAAGGTTCGTATAACCTTAAAACCATCCAAAGAAAATAGCGGCATAATTTTTAAAAGAACAGATCTTGATTTACCAGTTGAGATAAATGTTGAACCAAAAGCAATTAAAGAAACTCGATTGTCATCCACAATTGGTAAGGGAAAAAATAAAATTTCAACTATCGAGCATTTAATGTCGGCACTTTCTGCCTCTGGTATTGATAACATACTTATTGAAGTTCATGGTTCTGAGATACCTATTATGGATGGAAGCTCAATTTCATTTGTTTATTTAATCAATTCTGCAGTAGTTTATGAGCAATCAAAACCAAAAAAATTTGCTGTAATCAAAGAAGAAATAAAAGTTCAAGAAGATGAAAAATACGCTAAATTTGAACCTTACAATGGATTTTTAGTTGATTTTACTATTGATTTCCCTCATCCAGCTTTTAAAGAAGAAAATAATAGAGTAGAAATAGACTTTTTTAAAGATTCTTACGTTAACTTTATTAGTAGAGCAAGAACATTTGGATTTATGCAAGAAGTTGAATATCTTCGAGCAAATGGATTAGCTAGGGGTGGGTCATTAGATAATGCCATTGTTTTGGATGAATATAAAATTTTAAATGATGAAGGTTTAAGATATTCAGATGAATTTGTACGCCACAAAATTCTAGATGCGATTGGAGATTTATATATGATAGGCATGCCAATTATTGGTAAATTTACTGCATATAAATCAGGACATGAGCTCAATAATAAATTGTTGAGATTAATGTTAGAAAATAAGTCCAAATGGGCTATAGAATATTTAGATGTTGAAGATAAAGAAAAAGCTTCTTTGGCAACTAATTATATAAAAGAAAAAAATAATTTTAGGAATAATTATTCAGAAAAAGCACAATGATATTTATCAAATTAAGTATTTTTTTATTAGTAATATTTTTTTCTGTAGTGACTGCTTTTTATTTCTTCACTAAAAATAAAAAATATTTGTATTTAGCAAAAACAGCAATCAATTATTTAATTTCCCTCATCATACTTATTGCAATAGTTTATTTTTCATTAAGATACTTACATATATGGTAATGAAAGTCATTTCAATATTTGGCGGCACTGGATTTATTGGCACTGAATTAGTTAAGCAGTTAGCAAAAAAACCTATTGAAATTAGAATTTTTACAAGAAAAAAAAATAAAATAAATTATTCAAAATTTTATCCAAAAATTAAAGTAATTGAATATTCTTCAAACAATGATTTTTCAGAAAATCTTGAGGGGTCAAATATAATAATTAATTTAGTTGGTATTTTGCATGAGAGTAGAAAATTAAAATTTTCAATGGCACATGAAAATTTTGTTTCAAGGCTAATAAATTATGCCTTAAAAAAAAATATAAATAGGTTAATTCATTTAAGTGCACTAGGTGTGAGTAAAACTGCAGAAAGTAAATATTTAAATTCCAAATATAAAACAGAGATTTTAATAAAAAAGAATTATAGGAAATTCAATTGGACCATATTTAGACCTTCTATTGTATTTGGACCCCAAGATAAATTTATAAATTTATTTAAAAAAATGATTAGATTTTTACCAATAATTTTTTTAATTTCTCCTAAAGCTGAGTTTCAACCAATTTATGTTGAAGATTTAGTAGATATAATTACAAAGAGTATTGAAGATGATAAAACATATAAAAAGGTTTTTAATTTGGGGGGACCAAAAAAATTTACTTTTTTAGAACTTATTAAACTAATATCTGTTTGTGATAAAAAGAAAAATATTGTTGTTGGACTAAATAAAACTATGTCTTATTTATTTGTAAGATTATTACAATTATCTCCAGTTAAATTAATAACTATAGATAATTTGAAATCTATGGAAATTAGTAATACAGTTAAAATCAATGATGCATATCGTTTTAAATCTTCTCTTATAGATTTGGCTACATACTTAAAAAAATATAAAAAACTATGAATATTTATCTTGTTGGAGGAGCAGTGCGAGACAAACTTATGGGTATCTCTAGTAAAGATAGAGATTATGTAGTCGTTGGAAGCACCCCTGAAGAAATGATTAAGTTAGGTTTTAAGCCAATCGGAAAAGACTTTCCAGTTTTCTTGCATCCTAAAACTAATGAAGAATATGCTCTTGCAAGAACAGAAAAAAAAGTAGGTAAAGGTTACCATGGGTTTGAATTTTTCACATCTCCCGCCGTTACGCTGGAAGAAGACTTAAAAAGAAGGGACATCACTATAAATGCAATAGCTGAGGATGAAAATGGAAAAATATATGATCCTTTTAATGGTGTAAATGATATTAAAAATAAAATAATTAAACACGTAAGTAACGCTTTTTGTGAAGATCCTTTAAGAGTTTTCCGAGTAGCGAGATTTTATGCAAGATTTAAAGATTTTGAAATTCACGAAGACACTGAAAAGTTAATAGAAAAAATAGTGTCCAGTGGTGAAATTAAGTCCTTATCAGTTGAAAGAATCTATTCTGAGATATTAAAAGGTTTAGAAGAAGAATATGCCGATAAAATGTTTTTATCTTTTGAAACCAGTGGTATTTTAAGAGAAATTCTTCCAGAATTTAATTATTCAAGTATTCCTTTTCATGCTTTGTTAACCGCCCTTAGAAATACTCCTAACTCCATTAAGGCTGAATCTAAATTCTTAATGATTTTAGTTCTTCCTTCACTTTTAGATATGAAGATAGAAAGTAATAATGAATATTATTTAGAATTTTTTAGATTACCAAGAAATGCCAAAAATCTTTTTAAAAGTATTAAGTCTGAAGCTATAAATCTTGAAAATTTTCAATCTCTTTCGTTAGAAAATAAATTAGATTGCCTATATCGATTAGATTTTTTTAGGCGTCCTAATATTACTATTGAAATATTAGAAATGCTTATCTTTTTATTATTAGCACTCCATAAACCAATCCCATCAAGCCATTCGATAGAGCGTGAAGAAAATTTAGTTTATAAGGAGAATGTAATTAAAAAGATTGGATTAGTGAAAAATTTAATTTTATCTTTCAAGAAAGAATTAAGCCTATTAAGAACTAAGTCAGACCCATCAAAATCTGCAGAAAAAATTAAAGAGTCAATTTACCAAGAAAGACTCTCTATCCTTAAAAAAATTAGTTAGTAACTAAATCACTTAATTGTGAAATTTTTTTATCAATAAATTTTGGATCTTCTTTTTGGTTAGAAAGCCATATTGTAAATAAACCAAAAGCATGAGCTGTTTCAAGATTTTCTTTTATGTCATCAACAAAATAAGCTTTTTTAATTTTATATTTATTGATAAAAAGCTGCATTGAAACTTTACTAGGCTTTGGTTTAAAATTTGCATCTTCTATACTAAAAATACTATCAAAGTAATCTTCAATATCACATTTTTTAAGAATCGTTTTAGTATAATTTTTAGGAGCATTCGTATAAAGAATTTTTAGACCTTTTAGTGAAGCTAGTGTATTTTTTAAGTTTGGCATAGGCACAACTAGCGTATCAAGATTATCAACTTTATGCGTTTCTTCTAAAAATTTATTTGGATTTATTTTGTGGTGTTTAATTAAGCCCTCTAAAGTAGCTCCATATTGATCCCAATATTTTTGTCTTAATTGATCAGCGTTATCAAGATTAATTTTTAATTCTTTACTAATATATCGATTAATTTTTTGATTAATTATGGGAAATATTTTTTGTTCTGCATCATGTAATGTATTATCAAGATCAAATATCCATGTATGTTCCAAATTACTGGTCCTTAATAAGAGTTCCAACACCTTGATCGGTTAAGATTTCTAGTAATAATGCATGTTCAACTCTACCATCGATAATATGAACAGCATTTACTTTATGCTTAGCAGCATGAACAGCAGAATTAATTTTAGGAAGCATTCCATCTGAGATAGTCCCATTACGTATAAGCTTTTCAATTTCATTTGGCACTAATCCTGTTATTAGTTTTTTATCTTTATCTAAAACACCTTTTGTATTAGTCATTAGTACTAATTTTTCAGCACTTAAAATTTCAGCAAATTTTGAAGCTACAACATCAGCGTTGATATTGTAAATTTTATTATTACTATCTATTCCTATTGGGGGAATAATTGGTATTATTCCATCTTCTTTTAAGTGTTTCATAAATGATGAATCAATACCTATTATTTCTCCCACAAAGCCAAGATCATGTGATTTTTCTTTAGCTTGTAATTTTTTAGCCTGGATAATACTTAAAGTTTTTTCATTACTATAGCTACTAGCATCCCCTCCATTTTCTTTAACTAGTTCTATAATTTGTTGATTCACTTCATTTAAGACATTTGTAACTATTTCCAATGTTTTTTTATTTGTAACTCTTATTCCTTCTTTAAAAATAGGTTTCTCACCTGATTTGGCTAATGATTCATTTATTTGAGGTCCACCACCATGAATGACAACTGGATTCATCCCAACTAATTTTAACAATACTAAATCTTTGGCAAATGATTGTTTTAAATTTTTGTCAATCATCGCATTGCCCCCAAATTTAATAACTATTATTTTTCCAAAAAATTGTTTGATATATGGTAATGCTTCACTTAGTACTTTTGATTTTTCATTTGGAGTCATTTTTATAGCCTTTTGATAAAGTATTTTGAGTTTCGTTCGGCGGTATAGATTTTTTTTCTTGCATTAGGCATAAACTTTTTATCTGTTTGCTGGAAATTATTTTCAATAAACCAGTGTTCAGATTGTGTGGTTAATATGAATAGTTTTTTTATATTTAATTCTAGCGCTTTTTTCTCACAAAATTTTAGTAACTTCTTTCCGTAACCAAGATTTTGATATTTATCATGAATTGCAAAGCAAGCCATTTCAAGTAAATCAGAATATTTATATAGTGCCACAGTTCCAATTATATTATGGTCGTGCTCAATGACGTAAAACGGACCTATGTCTTTAATTACTCTATCAGCAAGTATGCCTTTTTTTTCTAATGGGCTGATAATGTTTCTGATTTGATTAATATCGGATTCCTTAGCGCTTCTAATATTTTCAAGAGAATATTCTGTAAGAATTGTTCCTGAACCTTTGTCTGTAAAAATTTCTTCGATTATAGACCCGTCAATATTTCTATTTATGAGATGTACTTTTTCAATTTTATTATTAATTGCATACAAGCTACTTTTGAGGATATTAAAATCATTATAGGAAATAAAGGGGGCATTTTTGGGATTCTCAATATGTTCAATTAATCGCTTAGCTTTGTTAAATGTTAATTCTGGAATTAATTCTCCATGTATATTCAAGATACCACTTGAATTTACATAATAAATTAATTTTTCAGCTTTAACTGATCGAGCAATATGAGCTGCCGTTTGTTCGTAAGATAAATTAAATACATCTCCAATTGGTGAATATCCAAGCGGCGAAATAACAACAATTTCTTTATTAGTTAATTTGTTAAATATTGCTTCAGAATCAATTTTTCTGATTTGGCCAGTAAACTCCATATCAGTGCCATCAATAACCCCTATAGGTCGAGCAGTTATAAAATTTCCACTAGATACTTTGATATTATTTTTTAATAGCGGTGAATCTAAAAACCCTGAAGAGAGCACGGATTCAATTTTTGTTTTTAATGTTCCGTTAACCTCTATTATTTCTTTTAAAATCTCTTTTTTAGTAACCCTTAAATTTCTAATTAATTTAGAACTAATATTTTTGTCCTTTAATTTTTTATCAATTTGGGGCCTAACTCCATAAACTAATATAATATTTATATTCATTGAATGCATGAGATTAATATCGTGTGCTATAGAATTAAATTGTTCATCATTAATTATCTCGCCCCCAATGCCTATAACAAAAGTTTTAGAATTGAATTGGTTGATAAACTTTGCCGATTGTCTAAAACTTTGAATAAAGTCGATCGGTTTATTGACCACAAAATTTTTATCAAAAAATACAGATGGAGATACATTAAATGATACTGATAGCCTTTCAAGTAAAGTAAAGTTGATATTTAATTCACCTCTTTCGATTCTTGATAAATTTCCGGGATCTAAATTAGTAGTTTTCGCAAGAGCCGAGAGTGTCATCCCTTTTTCTTGCCTTAATTTTCTGATGATTTGACCTGGATTCATATTGTTTATGATACATATTTAATTATATATTTACAAATTATAACTTAAAAATATGTATTTTATACAATATCTCCATATTTATATTGTAAAATAGATAAAATAGAAATAGGTGCAGTTTCAGTACGAAGGATTCTTGGACCTATTTTGACAGATAAGAAACCCTTTTTAATCGCTAATTCTAATTCTTTTTTTGTGAAATCACCTTCTGGCCCAATCAAAACACTTATTTCTTGTTTTGTACTCATAAATTCGATGTCATTTAGGTTTTTTTTAGCATCAGGACTTAAAATAATTTTTAAATTTTTCTTAAAGATTTTATTTTTTTCTAGATAGTTAGATAAGTCTTGAGGTGGATGAATATGGGGTATTTTAGCTCTGCCACACTGTTCGCATGCAGATATAGAAATTTGACGCCAGCGCAAAAGTTTTTTCTCAGTTTTATTATCTTTGATTTTAATAATACTTCTATCACATATGACGGGCTGAATTTCACTAATGCCTAATTCAGTTGTTTTTTGTATAATCCAATCCATTTTGTCGTTTGATGTTAAGGCTTGTAAAAGTGTGATTTTTAAATGGGATTCATGATTAATTACTTTTTTTGAAATTATCAATACTTCAATTTGATTTTTTTTTAAATTAATTACTTTACCTTGATAATCTGAGCCATCTCCATTAAACAAAATTATTTGATCATTAATTTTTACTCGCATGACTCTTAGTGCATGATGTGAGGAAGGGTTATCCAAAAATAGACTTTCATTAATATTTATGGTGTTTGGATGGTAAAATCTATGCATATTAGTAATTTTTTTTTAATAAATAATTTTAATCATACAGAATGGAGAAAATAATTGGTCAGTTTAAGTCCGCCATTATGTGATTTTGGATGGAAAGCAAAAACTTTTAATTTATTAGGTGTTGATGATAAATTATGGAATATAGAAGATGCAAAGGGTGAAAATGGCCTTTTGCTAATGTTTATTTGTAATCATTGCCCTTATGTTAAAGCCATTTTACCCAGATTAGTGGATGATTTAAAAGATTTGAAGAAATATGGTATCAACTCAATCGCAATTTCAAGTAATGATGTTTTAAATTATCCTGAAGATTCATTTGAAGAAATGAGAAAATTATCAGATAAATTTAATTTTAGTTTTCCTTATGTGTTTGATGAATCACAATCAGTTGCAAAATTATACAACGCAATTTGTACTCCAGATTTTTTTGGATTTAACAGAGAATTAGAATTGCAGTATCGAGGTCGATTTGATTCAACTGGAAGGGCTGAGAAAACACCTATCGATAATAAAAAAGATTTGTACGATGCTATGAAATTAATTTCTAGCACTCAAAAAGGACCAGAAATGCAATTTTCAAGTATAGGTTGCTCACTTAAATGGAAAGAAAGCAACCAGAATTAAATTATAGATATCTTGATTGAATTGCTACTTTAGGGAATAATTCTAATTCAATATAATATAAGTTGCTTAAAGCCTAATTGGCTTTGAAGAAATTAATTGGGAGATTAAATAATGGCTACAAGACAAGATTTAGCAAATGCAATCCGAGCTTTATCAATGGATGCAGTTCAAAAAGCAAATTCAGGGCATCCTGGAGCACCAATGGGGATGGCTGAAATCGGAGAGGTTCTATGGAATCATCATTTAAATCATAATCCAAATAATCCTAATTGGGCTAACCGCGATCGTTTTATTCTTTCGAATGGTCATGGCTCAATGTTAATTTATTCGCTACTACATTTAACAGGCTATGATCTTCCAATGAAAGAAATTGAAAGCTTTCGACAGTTACATTCCAAATGTGCAGGGCATCCAGAATATGGTTATGCACCAGGCGTTGAAACTACAACAGGCCCTTTAGGTCAGGGAATCAGTAATGCAGTAGGTTTCGCGATGGCTGAAAAACTTCTTGCTAATCAATTTAATAAACCAGGACATGATATTGTTGATCATCATACCTATGTTTTTCTTGGAGATGGCTGTTTAATGGAAGGTGTATCTCATGAAGCTTGTGCTTTAGCCGGAACATGGGGGCTTGGTAAGCTAATTGCTTTTTGGGATGATAACGGAATTTCTATTGATGGGCATATTGAAGGTTGGTACACGGATGATACTGCTAAAAGATTTGAATCATATGGGTGGCATGCCATTAGAGATGTTGATGGTCACGATCCAGACGCAGTTGAGAAAGCTATCCAGGAAGCAAAAAAAGTAACTGATAAACCAACAATGATTTGTTGTAAAACTATTATTGGTAAAGGTTCGCCAAATAAATCTGGATCTCATGACTGCCACGGTGCTGCGCTTGGAGAAGATGAAGTTGCGTTAGTCAGAAAAGAAATTGGATGGGAACACCCGGCTTTTGTGATACCTCAAGATATTTATGACGGCTGGAATCAAAAAGATAAAGGGCAGGCTAAGGAGGATGCATGGAATGCAAAATTTGATGCATATGCAAAAGAATTTCCTGATTTAGCTTCTGAATTAAAAAGAAGAATGAATAATGAACTTCCAAGTAATTGGAAAAAACTTTCAGAAAAATTAATTAAAGATGCAGATGCTAACGGTGAAAAAATGGCAACTAGAAAAGCTTCGCAGAATGCAATTACAGCTTTAGCAGAATTATTGCCCGAGTTCGTTGGAGGTTCAGCTGATTTGACTGGGTCAAACCTAACCAGTTGCCCAAGTTTTGAACATGTGAGTGGTAAAAAACCAGGAAATTATATATCTTATGGTGTACGTGAATTTGGTATGGCTGCAGTAATGAATGGAATGGCTCTTCATGGAGGTATTTTACCTTTTGGAGGCACTTTTCATATGTTTACAGATTATATGAGAAATGGTATGAGAATGGCTGCATTAATGAAGCAAAGAGTTGTGTATGTATTAACTCACGATTCAATCGGTCAGGGTGAGGATGGCCCGACTCATCAACCAATTGAGACAACTGCTGGGTTACGTTACATTCCGAGAATGGAAGTATGGCGTCCTTGTGATGCAACTGAGGTTTCTACAGCCTGGGTTGCAGCTGTCGAGAATCTAGAAAATCCAACAAGTTTAATATTTAGCCGACAGGGTACAAGTTTTATATCGAGAACAGAATCTCAAATAGCAGACATTCGTAAGGGTGGCTACGTTTTATCAGATTCAGACGGTAAAGCAGATGTGATATTAATTGCAACAGGTTCAGAGGTAGCTTTAGCTATGGATTCACAAACAGCATTAAAAGAGTCCGGAGTTAATGCAAGAGTTGTATCAATGCCTTGTACTCATGCTTTTGATCGACAAGAGAAAAAATTTCAAGATAGTGTCCTTACTCCAGGGGTTAAAAGAGTTTCAATTGAGGCTGGCGTAACTGATTTTTGGAAAAAATATATCGGATTAGATGGAGCATCTGTAGGAATTAATACTTATGGTGAGTCAGCTCCAGGCGGAGATCTTTTCAAACATTTCGGTTTTACTGTTGAAAATGTAATTAAGACAGTAAAATCAATTCTTTAATTGATTTTACTGATTTAAAATAAGGCATCTTGAATTTAAGATGCCTTATTATTTTGTAAGGATAATTTATGCCAATTAACGTTGCTATTTCAGGATTTGGAAGAATCGGAAGACTTATTCTGAGAGCCCTCTACGAAACAAAAAGAAAAGATATTAAAATAGTAGCTATCAATTGCAGTCGGGGTGATATTGATCGACATGCACATTTAATCAAATTTGATACAGCACATGGACGATTTAATGCTGAAGTATCGACATCAAAAGACTCCTTTATTATTAATGGAGACAAAATAAAGTATTTAAATACTAGAAACCCAGATGAGCTTTTATGGAAAGAATATAACGTTGATATTGTTTTAGAGTGCACAGGTGCCTATAGAGGAAAAGCATCCAGTTATTTCCACATAGATAATGGAGCTAAAAAAGTCTTAATTTCTGCTCCAGGGGAAAAAGATATTGATGCAACAATTGTATATGGTGTTAATCATGATATTTTAAAATCTTCAGATTTAGTTGTTTCAAATTCATCATGTACTACAAATGGACTTGCTCCAATTGTTAAAGTAATACAGGATAATATAGGAATTCAATCTGGTTTAATGAACACAATTCATTCTTATACTAATGATCAAGCATTACTAGATAATATGCATAATGATATTCGACGAGCCAGAGCAGCAGCAGCATCAATGATTCCATCTAAAACTGGAGCAGCAGCATCAATAGGACTAGTAATTCCCGAGCTTGCAGGAAAATTAGATGGTATTGCAATTCGTGTCCCAACAACAAATGTTTCTTTAGTGGATTTAACATTTAAAGCATCAAAGAAGACCAATAAAGAAGAAATTAATAAAATAATGCGAGATGCTTCACAAGGAAGTTTGAAAGATATTTTAGCCTACAATGAAGAATCATTAGTGTCTGTTGATTTTAATCATACAACTGCTTCAAGTTATTTTGACTCTACTCTTACTAAAGTTAATGCTGACGGAGATTTAATTAAAGTATTTGGTTGGTATGATAACGAGTGGGGATTTAGCTGTCGTATGCTTGATACTGCAGTTGCCATGATGAACAAAAAATAAATTACTTTGAATATGAATCGCATTAGTGATTTTAATCTAAAAAATAAAAGAGTTTTAATAAGAGCTGATTTAAATGTTCCAATTAAATCGGGAATCATTACTTCAACTAATAGAATTCAAGCATCACTTCCGACAATTCTTTATGCTATAAATGCAGGGGCAAAAGTAATGGTAACCTCTCATTTAGGACGACCAGATGAAGGCCAATTTTCTATTGAAAATTCTTTAGAGCCAGTTGCCAAAAATTTAAGCCAACAATTAAATCAAGAGGTGCCACTAATAAAGAATTGGGTTTCTGGCTCCTTTAATGTAGATTCAGGTAGTTTAGTAGTTCTGGAAAATTGCAGATTTAACAAAGGTGAATCTGCTAATAATAATGATTTATCTAAAAAATATGCTGCATTAGCAGATATTTTTGTGATGGATGCTTTTGGGAGCGCACATAGAAAACAATCATCAACATATGGGGTTGCAGAATATTGTTCTGAAACGTGTGCTGGAAAATTATTTTTAAGTGAATTATCTGCTCTTAAAAAGATTATTTTAGAACCAAAGTCCCCAATGTTGGCAATAGTAGGCGGAAGTAAGGTTTCAACAAAACTTAATATTTTAGATAAATTATCTGATCAAGTTGATCAATTAGTTTTGGGAGGCGGAATCGCAAATACTTTTTTAAAGGCACAAGGATTTAATATTGGAAATTCATTACATGATAAAGAGTTTATTCCATCAGCAAAAAAAATTATAAAAAAACTTGAAAGTCGTGATGCATCATTACCAGATGTTATTGATGTAGTTTGTGGCAAGAAATTAAATGAGCATGAGGATGCTGTTATTAAAAATATTAATGATTTAGAAGCGGATGATATGATTTTTGATCTTGGCCCAAAATCCATGAGAGAAATATCATTAAAAATTAATAAAGCAAAAACAATTTTATGGAATGGGCCAATAGGCGTTTTTGAGTATAAACAATTTTCAAAAGGTACTGAGATATTAGCTAATGCAATTGCAAATTCATCAGCATTTTCACTTGCAGGAGGAGGAGATACAAGCGCAGCTATTGAAGTTTTTGATATACAAAAAGATATTTCTTATATTTCTACAGCTGGGGGTGCTTTTTTAGAATATATTGAAGGTAAAAAATTACCTGCAATAGAAATTTTAGAAAAAAGAGCAAAAAATTGAACGGATTAATACATTCACAACTTAAAAGTCTTGAATTACTAAATCAGGGAAAGGTTCGAGATATTTATAATATCAATGATGACAAGATGTTAATAGTTACAACAGATCGTATATCAGCATTTGATGTCATTATGAAACAAGCAATACCATTAAAAGGAAAAGTTTTAACTCAAATGGCCAATTTTTGGTTTAAAAAAATAGATAAAATTATTCCTAATCATTTAACACATGAAGACCCTTTGAATTTTGTCCACAAAGAAGATTCTAATAAAGTAAAAAATCGAGCAATAGTAGTTAGGAAATTAAAGCCTATACCTGTTGAAGCAATTGTAAGAGGTTATTTAATAGGAAGTGGTTGGAGGGATTACCAAATGAACCAGTCAGTCTGTGGAATTAATTTACCTCAAGGCCTTAAATTAGCAGAACAACTTCTTGAGCCTATTTTTACTCCATCAAATAAAGCAAAAGTGGGTGACAAGGATGAGAATATTTCAATAAAAGAATGTGAAAGTCTAATAGGTAAAAATGTTACTGAACAAATAGCTAAAAAAAGTATAGAAATTTATAAATACGCGTTTAATTATGCATATCAAAAAGATATTATTATTGCTGATACTAAATTTGAATTCGGTGTTGATAACTCAGGAAAAATTTACATTATTGATGAGGTTTTAACCCCAGATTCTTCAAGATTTTGGCCTATGGATTCTTATCAAACTGGAATTTCACCACCAAGTTTTGATAAGCAATTTGTTAGAGATTGGCTTGAAGGTATTGATTGGAATAAATCACCGCCACCTCCAGATCTTCCTATTGAAATTATTGAAAAGACAAGTCAAAAATATCAAGAAGTCTTGGCTAAATTAACTGGAGAAAAAGTAAATAATTAAAAAACCCTCGCTTTAATAGAGGGTTTTTTAATTTAATAGTTTATAAAATTGGTACGATCAACAATGCAACAATATTAATAATCTTAATTAATGGATTAATTGCTGGACCCGCGGTATCTTTATATGGATCTCCTACAGTATCACCAGTTACTGAAGCTTTATGAGCTTCAGATCCTTTACCACCATGATTCCCGTCTTCAATATGCTTCTTAGCATTATCCCAAGCACCGCCACCCGTACACATTGAAATTGCTACAAAAAGGCCAGTAATAATTGTACCCATTAACAAACCGCCTAATGCTTGTGGACCTAAGAAATACCCAACTAAAACTGGAACTGCTACTGGTAAAATTGAAGGTATAACCATTTCTTTAATAGCTGATGCCGTTAATAAATCAACTGCTTTGGCATAATCAGGTTTCCCTTTTCCAGTCATAATTCCTTTTATTGTTTTAAATTGACGTCTAACTTCTTCCACAACGGAGGCTGCTGCCCTGCCAACTGCTTCCATTGCCATTGCAGCAAATAGGAATGGGATTAAACCCCCTATAAAGAGTCCGATAATTACCATTGGCTCACTTAGATTAAAGGAAATACTGTGTCCATATTCTGTTAATTTATGTGTGTAATCAGCAAATAGAACTAAAGCAGCCAAACCTGCTGAGCCAATCGCATAACCCTTAGTTACTGCTTTGGTTGTATTACCAACTGCATCAAGTGGATCTGTTATATTTCGAACTTTTTGAGGAAGACCTGCCATTTCAGCAATACCACCAGCATTATCAGTAATTGGACCATAGGCATCAAGAGCAACAATGATACCAGCCATACTCAACATTGATGTTGCTGCAATCGCGATCCCGTAAAGACCAGCGAGATCATATGAAAAATAAATTGCTGCGCAAACTGACAAAACAGGAAGCGCTGTTGATTTCATTGATATACCAATACCAGCAATAATATTTGTTGCATGGCCAGTTTCAGAGGCCTTAGCTACATGTTGGACTGGTTTATATTCTGTCCCGGTGTAATATTCTGTAATCCAAACTAAGAGAGCAGTGAGAACAAGTCCAACTGCTGCTGATCCAAATAAATTTAGCGCGGAAGCTGAGCTACCATCTGTAAATGTTATACCTTGTGGAAACATATCAACACTTACGTAATAAAATGCAACTGCTGAAAGAATACCTGCTACTGCAAGCCCTCTATATAGAGCTGGCATTACATTGGACATTTTAGCGTTAGCTCTTACAAAAAAACATCCAATAATGGATGCTACAATTGAAACAGCTCCAAGCATTAATGGATATAAAATACCGCTTGTAGCATTGCTAACCATAAGTGCACCTAAAACCATTGTTGCTATAATTGTTACAGCATAAGTTTCAAATAAATCAGCAGCCATACCTGCGCAATCTCCAACATTATCTCCAACATTGTCTGCAATCACTGCTGGATTTCTAGGATCATCTTCAGGAATTCCAGCTTCAACTTTACCTACTAAATCAGCACCTACATCTGCCCCTTTTGTAAAAATACCTCCACCTAATCTTGCAAAAATTGAAATAAGTGAGGAACCAAATGCCAAACCAATAAGAGGATTTAAATCTTTTGTTGAGATTAGAGAGTCCCCTCCAAGGTAAGCATAAAAGCCAGCAACACCTAAAAGACCTAAACCTACAACAAGCATTCCTGTGATTGCACCACCTTTAAAGGCAACATCAAATGCTTGTGGTAAACTTTTTGTGGCAGCTTGAGCAGTCTTTACATTTGCTCTAACTGAAACATTCATACCAATAAATCCACAAAGTCCAGATAACAAAGCACCAATTACAAAACCAATTGCAGTATTACAATCAATAAAATAATATATAAGAGAAGTAAGGATAATTCCGACTATACTAATGGTCTTATATTGTCTTGCGAGGTAAGCTGATGCACCATTTTGAATTGCTCCAGCAATTTCTTTCATTTTGGGATTTCCGGCAGGTAAACCAATTATCCATTTTGACATCAACGCACCATAAAGAACGGCAAGTATTCCTGCACTTATTGCAATATTAATTACTGACATTACTTCCTCCAAATATTGGTTTCTGTTTAGCCTTGAGTAAGACTTAAAAAAATAAAAGCGTAATTATCACACTTTTTAATCTAACTCACAATCAATAAGTCTAAATTTATTTATTTTAATTCTAAAAATCATAGAAATAACATTAACAAACCTATAACTATTAATAATATGCAAAAGAGTTTGTTTATGAGTGTTTCAGGAATTTTTAAAAGCCATCCTGCTGAAATTTTTACAAAAATTAAACTAGGAAGAGTAAGAAATAATATAGCTGGTATATAAATGAATCCTAATAATGATTCATTTGAGATATCAGAAAAGGCAGAACTTATGAAGATAGCTATTGAAGCACTTAAACCAATTAAAAATCCTAAAACACTTGAAGTTCCAATAGCTAATTTAGAGGGAACATTCTTTTTTATTAAATAAGGTACGTATAATGTAGCCCCACCAATTCCAACTAAACCAGAGATAATCGAAAAAAAGAAACCAATTAGGTTAGAAACTAGTTGGTTAGGCATAGGGGATCTTCTCAAATTGGATTTGTGATTAAATAATTTGTATGCAATGAAGAAAGTATAGATAATAAAAAAATTTTTAAGAGAAGCGCCAGGAATAAATTTAATTGTATAGCCAATAATTATTGCACCCAGAATTAATCCATATATAAATTTATTAATAATTTTATAGTCAATATTTTTATTTATATTATGTGCATAAAATGCCATTGCTCCTGTTAAAACCATCGATGCAAGAGAAGTACTTATTCCAAAAAGAATAGCTTCTTCTAATAACATACCAGAAAAAAATATTAGTGAATATGTAACAACAGGCACGATAATTAATCCACCACCAAGTCCAAAAAGACCAGCAGCTATGCCAATAAAGATTCCTGATAAAATAAAGATGATTGGTTCAATCATTATTTTTCTTTAAATAGTTTTTTAAGATAAATTTTAAGCGGAGAATTTTTAATTTCAGTAGATAGTTTTTTCATACTAGAAATTGATGATATTGATTTTTTCTGTTTTTTTCTTTTAGAATCAGGATTATGAATAGCAATTTTGACTTTAATTTTTTCTAAATTTAGAGAATTATCATTATTTATTTTATTAAGGATAGACGATGAAGTCATTTTTATTTTGTGAGCAACAGCACTACTTGTTGTCTCGACAATAATTAATCCTCCAATCTTGTTCTTAACTTTTACGTTTGAATGAATTTCTTTAGGTATGTTTTTAACGAATTTCTTTTGAAGATCCTCTAATTCACTTTTTTTTTGTTCGTATTTTTTAAAAACTTTACCTTGGAATAACTTTTTTATAGGTTCCATACTATATAATGCTACATTAAATTTTATTAAACAGATTAAACCTTAATGAAAATAATTTTTATTGGGAAAAATACGTCTAAACCAAAAAGTATAAGTCTTACTTTTTTGATTCTTATATTATTACTTTTATTGGCATTAAATATTTATTTATTTAATTATTTAATTGAAAAAAAAGAGTCTAAAAATGCACTAGAATTAGACGATTTTGAATTAACTGCTGATAGCATTAATTCTAGACAAAATTTAGAAACTTACGTTGATCAAATTGGAGAATTACATTCAAGAATCCTTGGTATTGACCAACAAACAGAACGTTTGCAAGATGTAATGAAAAAACAAATTTTAGGAAAAGAAAAGTTACCAAAATTAAAGAAAGAAAATAAATTAGGTGGTCAAGGGGGTCCTTTTCTCGAAGAAAGGATAACCCAAAAAGATATTCAAAAAACTTTGGGAATGTTAATGACTAATATTAAAGTAAGAGAAGATATTTATAATAAAATGGAAGCAATGCTATTAAAACAATCCGTGCTTAAAGAAACATTGCCAACTTTATACCCAGTTGATTTACCTTATCAATCTTCTTCATATGGTTGGCGAATGGATCCATTTTTAGGAAAAAGAGCATTTCATGAAGGAATTGATTTTAGTGCTGATGAAGGAGAGCCTATATTTGCCACGGCTGGAGGAATAGTTGTAAGGGCTCAAAAATGGGGAAGGTATGGTAATTTAATAACTATAAGTCACGGAGGTGGATTAGAAACAAGATATGCGCACCTTTCTAAAATATTAGTTAAAAAAGGTCAAATTGTTAATAAACAGGATTTAATTGGTCTTGTAGGAAATACTGGACGATCTACAGGCCCTCATTTACATTATGAAATAAAGCTAAATGACCATTCTTTAGATCCTAAACAATATCTAAAAAGATAAAAAAATTATGCTTAAAAAAATGTTAAATACTATTTTTGGTAGTCGAAATGATAGATTATTAAATGAATACTCTAAAAAAGTGACCCAAATTAATGAGCTAGAACCAAAAATAAAAAAATTAAAAGATAGTGATTTTAAAGTTAAAACTAGCGAATTTAAAAGTCGAGTTAAATCTGGAGAGAAATTAGAGGATTTAGTAGTAGAGGTATTTGCTTATGTTCGAGAAGCAAGTATTAGAACTCTTGGTATGAGACATTTTGATGTTCAATTAATGGGTGGCATGGCTCTTAATGATGGAAAAATATCAGAAATGAGGACAGGTGAAGGTAAGACTCTTGTCGCTACTTTAGCAGTATATTTAAATTCACTTACAGAAGAAGGAGTTCATGTTGTTACAGTGAATGACTATTTAGCAAAAAGAGATGCTGAGTGGATGGGTAAATTATATAGATTTCTTGGTTTATCAGTGGGTGTCAATTTATCTAGGATGGATCCAAGTGATAAAAAGACAGCTTATGCTGCAGATATTACATATGGCACAAATAATGAATTTGGTTTTGATTATCTTAGAGATAATATGGTTTATTCAAAAGAAGAGCGTGTTCAAAGGCCATTAAGTTATGCAGTAGTTGACGAAGTTGATTCAATTTTAATCGATGAGGCAAGAACACCCCTAGTAATATCTGGTCAATCCGACGATAACGTTGATTTATATTCAAAAATTAATAAAATTGTGCCTCAACTTAAAAGACAAGAAAAAGAAGATTCAAAAGGAGATTTTTGGGTAGATGAAAAAGCAAGTCAAGTTATTTTATCTGATATGGGACATGAAAATACCGAGCAAATTTTAGTAAAATTAGGAGTTCTCCAGAAAGGGTCTAATCTCTATGATCCCTCAAATATTAATTTGATTCATCATGTTAATTCTGCTCTTAAAGCACATTACATTTTTATTAAAGATAAAGAATACGTTGTAAAAGATAATGCAATTACAATTATTGATGAATTTACTGGAAGAATGATGCCCGGCAGAAGATGGTCAGATGGTCTTCATCAAGCTATTGAGGCAAAAGAAGGTGTTGAAATACAAAAAGAAAACCAAACTCTTGCAAGTATTACTTTTCAGAATTATTTTAGAATGTACAAAAAACTCTCAGGTATGACAGGAACTGCAGATACTGAAGCAGAAGAATTTAGCCAAATTTATAATTTAGAAACAGTAATTATTCCTCCGCATCGCCCAACTGTAAGGATTGATCAAGGCGATAAAATATATCGAACAAATGCTGAAAGATATAAAGCGGTTATAGATGATATTAAAAATTGTCATAAAAAATCACAACCAGTATTAGTTGGAACGACATCAATTGAGAATTCTGAATTTATTTCTAATATTCTTAATAAAGAAAAATTAAATCATCAAGTATTAAATGCAAAACAGCATGAAAAAGAAGCACATATAGTAACTCAAGCAGGGCAACCTGGGATGATAACTATTGCAACAAACATGGCTGGTAGAGGAACGGATATTGTTTTAGGTGGAAATATTGAGCCTGAAATTGAAAAGCTTGATAAAGTAAAACAAAATAAAAAAATTAAAGATTTAGAAGATGGCTGGAAAAAAAGGCACGAAGAAGTAATTAAGGCAGGTGGCCTTCATATCATTGGAACAGAAAGACATGAATCAAGGAGAATTGATAATCAGTTAAGAGGAAGGTCTGGTCGCCAAGGTGACCCAGGGTCAAGTTCATTTTATTTATCTTTGGATGATTCATTATTAAGACTTTTTGGCGGTGATCGTGTGGCATCAATTATGGATAAATTAAATCTTCCAGAGGGAGAGGCAATAGAACATTCAATGGTGACAAGGTCTGTAGAAAGTGCTCAAAGAAAAGTTGAAGCTAGAAATTTTGATAGTCGAAAGCAATTACTTGAGTTTGATGATGTACCTAATAACCAAAGAAAAGTTATCTATGAACAACGAAATGATATTATAGATAGCTCCAATATTCAACAAAGCGTAGATCAGATAAGAGAAGACGTAATTGTTGGAACAGTTTATGAGTATATACCACCAGAAAGTATTGAAGAGATGTGGGATATTAAAGCATTAGAAAAAAGACTAAAAGCTGATTATACAATTGAAATCAATGTTAAATCATGGCTTAAAAAAGAACCTAATATAGCGATTGAAGAAATTGTAAATAGAATCAAAGATCAAGCTAATAAAAATTACAGATTAAAAGAAAGCCAAGCTGGTGCAGAAGTTATGCATCATTTTGAAAGATCAGTTATATTGCAAATCATTGATCAGAATTGGCGAGCACATCTATCAGCATTAGATCAATTGAGACAGGGAATTGGTTTAAGAGCTTATGGCCAAAAAGATCCAAAACAAGAATTTAAAAAAGAAGCATTTGAATTATTTGAGCAATTATTAGAAAAAATTAAGTTTGAGGTAACTAGAGTTTTAATGCTTGTTCAAGTTAAAAATGAGGAACAAGCAAATGAGATAGATAAGAAAAATGAGGCTAAATTACAGGCTGCTCAATCTCAAAACGAAACAAAGAAAGTTTCTAGAAATGATCCTTGTCCCTGCGGAAGTAAAAAGAAATATAAGCATTGCCATGGTAAATTAGTTTGATTAAAAAAGAAGATAATGAAGATTTATCTCCTTGTATAGGAGTTTGTCAATATAATGACGAGGAGCTATGTCAAGGGTGTTTTAGAACGTCAAAGGAAATTAAAGGGTGGTTTGACCTATCCATTAAAGAAAAAAAGAAGATTATTGATCTATTACCCTTAAGAATGAAAGAGCTATCTTAATTTAAAGATAATTTATCTTTGTACTCACATAATTTTTCAATTATACAATTATTACAATTTGGGCTTTGTGCTTTACAAACGTATCTTCCATGAAGGATTAACAAATGGTGAGCATCTACTAAAAATTCATCCGGTATTAATTTCGTTAGCTTTAATTCTACCTCTAAAGGTGTTTTTCCAGGTGCAAGTTTAATTCTATTCGAAAGTCTAAAAATATGAGTGTCAACTGCAATAACTGGCTCTTTAAAAATTGTGTTTAATATAACATTTGCTGTTTTTCTTCCAACTCCTGGAAGGCTTTCCAGAGTTTTTCTATCTTCTGGAATTTTTCCAGCGAATTTTTGTGAAATTATTTTGCTGGTTTTAAGGATATTTTTAGCTTTAGTTCTAAAAAGACCTATATTTTTAATTAAAGATTCAATTTTTTTAATTGGTAACAAGCTTATTTTTTCAGGAGTATTTGCTATTTTAAACAAATTAATTGTCGCTTTATTTACTGAAACATCTGTAGCTTGAGCTGATAATATTACAGCTATTAAAAGTTCAAAAGAACTATTATATTCTAGTTCAGTAGAGGGATTAGGGATATTTTTTTTTAGAAGAGAGAAAATTTTTCTTCTTTTATCAATATTCATTTTTGTTCTTTTTGATCTATCCAGTTAAATAAGGCAATTAAAAATGCAAGACCAAGAAAAGCTCCTGGCGGAAGGATTGCTAAAAGAAAACCACTATATTGATCAAAGAAATTAATACTAATTCCACTTAATGATTGCCCAAATACTAAATCAAAATTAGAAAATAAAGTACCTTGTCCAAGAAATTCTCTCATACCACCTAATATTATTAAGACTAAACATAGACCTAAGCCCATAAATAAACCATCATAAAATGAAGGTAATGTTGGATTTTTTGATGCAAATGACTCTACTCTTGCCAAAACAATGCAGTTTGTAACAATAAGAGGTATAAATATCCCTAGGGCTTTATAAAGCGGCTCAGCAAAAGCGTGAATAGATAAATCAACCACAGTTACTAAAGCTGCAATAACTAATATAAATATTGGAACTCTTACTTCATCTGGAACAAACCTTCGAATAGGTGAGATTGAACTATTAGCAATTATCATAACAAACATTGTTGCTATACCAAGACTTAAACCATTTATAATGCTTGTCGTAATAGCAAGTGTTGGACATAGCCCTAATAATTGTATAGTCCCAGGATTTTGTTTCCATAATCCATCAATTAATGCTTCTTTAAACATTTAAACCCATTTCTAATTTGTTGTTTTTAAAAAAATTAAGTGCTTCATTTATAGCTTTTACGACCGCTCTTGCTGTAATTGTAGCACCTGAAATATAATCGAATTTTCCTTGATCTTTTTTAACTGCCCATTCGATTTCTGGAGTATTTTTTAACGATGAATAAGTAAAAATATTGATCCAATCACTTTTATTATAATCAATAAAATCACCGAGACCAGGGGTTTCCTGATGTTTAATT
Organism: OM43 beta proteobacterium; assembly: GCA_042094875.1. Lineage (GTDB taxonomy): Bacteria > Pseudomonadota > Gammaproteobacteria > Burkholderiales > Methylophilaceae > BACL14. The sequence goes on along the minus strand of JBELCI010000008.1, from coordinate 47,890 downwards.
ACTCTTGTACCTAAAATATTTCCATTTTTATCAATCCCTACTAAAATTTTTATTTCACCGCTATAACCATCAGGAGCCCGCGTTTCTAATATAACAGCTGTTATTTTGTTATCTTTTTTTGCAATAAAACCCTTTATATTTTTTTTATTTTTTAAATTTACGTTGGGTTTTATTTGAACAAAAGTATTTATTAGATCATTATCATAAAGATCTTTTGAAACAACCTGTAACAGTAACTTTTCTTTTGCTATCGCTTCACTTTTTAAAATAATTGGACTTGTTTTTTGATGAATAAATTCAAGCATGGTGGAAAAAATGATACCAAAAATTACCATTACTAAAACAGTTCTACCTATTATTTTATTTTGTCTTATAAAATTATTCATGGCCAAATACTTTCGGTTGCGTTAGAGAGTCAATTAATGGAACACAAATATTCATAAAAATAACTGCAAATGCAATACCTTCAGGGTAACCTCCAAATACTCTAATTAAATATACTAATAGTGCTACCCCAAAAGCAAAAAATATTTTACCTTTTGGAGTAGTTGGGCCACTAACTGGATCAGTAATGATAAAAAATGCGCACAACATAGTTCCACCATTAATAATATGCATATAAGGAGACAAAAAACGCTCTGAATCAATTAGCCAAAATATACTTGAGATTAGAATAAGGCTAATTAAAAAGGTAATTGGTAAGTGCCATGTAATTATTTTTTTTAACCACATAAAAATCCCACCTATTAAAAAACTAATACTAATAATAATTGAGGCATTCAAATAGCTGTTAAGAGGCATTCCTTCAGAAAAATTTATTTTATAAGGCCTGTCCAAAAAAATTTGAGTTTTAATATAATCAAATGGCGTTGCACTTGAAACACTATCAATAAGATTTTGAGTGCCATAAATAAATATTTCTATTTGTTGCGAAATGCTAAAATCTAATAAATGAGAAGCAGGTAATGGCCATTTAGTCATGACAGCAGGAAAAGAAATTAGTAATACTGCATATCCAATCATTGCAGGATTAAATAAATTAGAACCTAATCCACCATAAAGATGTTTAGCAACAATAATAGTAAATAGAGTACCGATAACAATTATCCACCATGGAGCAATAGGCGGAATAGATATAGCTAATAAACTGGCAGCAACTATTGCACTTCCATCAGTAATAAACAACTTAATAGGTAAATTTCTTATCCTTAGAATAAAATATTCAGCAACTAGTCCTGTAATAATTGCGATGATTAAATTTAAAATTACTCCAATACCAAATAAAAATAGATAAGCTAATATTCCAGGTAAAAGAGCTACCATCACGAACATCATTACTAATGTTACGCTCGGAGCTTTTTGAATAAATGGCGATTGTTGGCTAAACATTATTTATTTTCTTCATCCTTTATTCGCTCAAGTGCGGCTGAAATTTCTGCTTTTTTTTCTTCTATTAATTTTGATTTTTCTGAACTTGTATTTTGTGCTCTTCTTTCTGCATTTCTTTGAGCTCTTTCTTTTTTATCTCTTTCAAGCCTTAATATTCTGAATTCATTCCTTTCTCTGGCAATATCAGCTTCTTCTTTAATAATAGATTCTGCGATAATTTCACTTTTAGCATACCTATAAAATTGAACTAATGGAATATTACTTGGGCATACGTATGAGCAACATCCACACTCAATACAATCAAATAAATTATAATCTTGTGCTTTTTCAAATTGATCTGACTTTGAAAACCAATATAGCTCTTGAGGTTGCAATGAGACTGGACAAGCTTCGGCACATTTAGAACATCTTATGCATGGTAATGGCTCTTTTTTATTGTCTATCATTTCTGGCTCAGCACTTATCACACAATTCATTGTTTTGGTAACTGAAACATCTATAGATGGTAATTTAAACCCCATCATTGGACCACCCATAATATAAGTATTATTTTTTATTATCTGACCACCCGCATCCTTTATTAAAGAATTTAGTGGTGTGCCAAATAAAGCTTCATAATTTCTTGGCTCTTTGATGTTTCCAGAAATAGTTACAATTCGACTTAAGGATGGTTCACCAAGAATAATGAATTTATAAATAGCTATAAGGGTTGCAACATTAAACATCTGAATGCCATATTCTGCCGATCTTTTCCCTTTTGGGATTTTTATACCATTTATTAAAAAAATAAGTCTTTTAGCGTCTCCACTAGGATAAATGGTTGGTACAACTTTTATATGAATATTTGACTCGTTTAAAATTAATTTTGAGAGAATTTTAAGGGCTTCCGGCTTATTGTCTTCAATTCCAATTATGGACTCTTTAGCTCCTAACATTGATTGAACTAATTTGATACTTTCAATTAAAGTTTCTGAACGCTCTCTCATTAGCATATCATCACATGTAATATATGGCTCACATTCTGCCGCATTAATAATTAGCGTTTTAATTTGATTTTTTCGGTTAGTACCTAATTTTAAATGACTCGGAAATGCAGCTCCTCCTAACCCAACAATTCCTGAACTTAATAACAATCTATTTGTTTCTTCAATACCAACTTTCTTCCAATTAAAAGGAGTTTTTTTAATCCATTGATCTTTTTTATCAGGAATTAATGTTACGCAAAAATCTGGCAATCCAGAAGGGTGAGGAATTAATAATTTTTCCACAGATTTAATTTTTCCAGATGTTGGCGCATGAATTGCAGCTGATATATTTCCATCTGCTTCTGCAATTAATTGTCCTTTTAAAACATGATCACCAACTTTAACTTTCAATTTGGCAATATTTCCAATATGTTGCCTTAGAGGCAATCTTATTTCTGATGGAATCGGTAAAAACTTTATGGAGTTTCTAGTTGAAACCTCTTTTTTAGTCTCTGCTTGAATACCTCCATTGAATTTAAATATTTTGTCTAATAATTTCAATGATTAACCTTTGTTTTGGTTGGTGAAATAGAATATACAGGATATTTCCATTTCCAATTTTCAGCATTTTCTTCTATTGGCTCCATAGTTATGCAATCGACCGGACAAGGAGGCAAACATAATTCGCAACCAGTACACTCTTTTTCTATAATTGTATGCATTTGTTTAGCAGCACCTAAAATTGCATCTACTGGACATGCCTGAATGCAAAGAGTGCATCCAATACAAGTCTCTTCGTCAATAAATGCAATGGATTTTGGTTTTGTTACGCCATGCTCCTCGTTTAGAGGTTTGTATTCCACCCCCATCAATTCTGCTAGAGCTCTAACACCAGCTTCACCTCCAGGAGGGCATTGATTAATATCAGCATCACCGTTTGCAATAGCTGTAGCATATGGTTTACATCCAGGATAACTGCATTGCCCGCACTGTGTTTGAGGTAATATAGAATCAATTTTTTCAATGATGGGGTCACCTTCTACTTTGAATTTAATTGATGAGAAACCAAGAACTAATCCAATAACAACAGCAAGAAATAAAATTATTAGTACAGAAGTTAACATTATTTATCTAACCCAATAAATCCCATGAAGGCTAAACTCATTAGTGCAGCTGTTATCATTGCAATTGCGCTACCTTGAAAAGGTTTTGGTACATGAGCTCCTTCCAGCCTTTCTCGTGTTGAAGAAAAAAGTATAAGAACAAAAGAAAAGCCTATTGCACCTCCAAAACCAAATACAGCTGATTCAAGAAGTGAATGACTAGCCTGGGCGTTAAGTAATGGAATACCTAATACTGCACAATTAGTAGTTATGAGAGGTAGAAATATTCCAAGCATTTTGTACAAAAAAGGAAAGTTTTTTTCCATCAGCATTTCTGTAAATTGAACAACGGCTGCGATAACTACAATAAAAGTCAAGGTTCTTAAGTAAACAAGATCGTTTGGCTCTAAAAGATAATGATTTATAGACCAGCTAGTCATTGAACCAATTGTTAAAACAAAAGCTGTTGCTGCAGACATACTTATAGAAGTTTCAAGTTTCTTAGAAACGCCCATAAATGGACAAAGACCAAGAATTTTTGTGAGCACTATATTGTTAACAAGAACTGTACTAATTATAATCAATAGATAATTATTTAACATATTAATAAATTATAGAGGATTAATATCTCCTAAGTCTGCCTTTTAAGTATAAAATTATTGAAACTATAACAATTTTTTTATATGGTAAAAAAGAATAATAAATTATTTAATTATAATATTTAGTTATATATATAAAAATTAAATTGTTTGCTGTTTCAAGTAGAATGTAAATTATTTATGATTTATGGAATTAATTATGTTTCAAGGTAGTATCGTTGCTCTAGTGACTCCAATGAATCCGGATGGTTCAATTGACATTGGTAATTTTAAGAACCTTCTAGATTTTCATATTAAAAATAAAACAGATGGAATAGTTGTTTTAGGAACTACAGGGGAGTGTCCAACAATTGATTTTGAAGAGCATACTTTTTTGATAAAAGAAGCAGTTGCTCATATCAATGGAAAAATTCCGGTAATTGCCGGAACAGGAGCAAATTCCACTAAAGAGGCAATTTTTTTAACTCAGTCAGCAAGGGATGTGGGAGCAGACGCCTGTTTATTAGTTACTCCTTATTACAACAAGCCAAATCAGAAAGGTTTATATGAGCATTACAGAGCTATTAATGACGCAGTTGATATCCCGCAAATTTTATATAATGTTCCTTCAAGGACTGGTTGTGATTTAGAAAATGAAACGGTAATTTCTTTAAGTAAACTTTCAAATATTATTGGAATAAAAGATGCAACTGGAGAATTAGATCGTATAAATGTATTAAAAGATAAAATTCAAAATGAATTCATTTTTATTAGTGGGGATGACCTTTCTTTTTTAGAATATATGGAAAGAGGCGGATGCGGAGTTATTTCTGTTACAGCGAATATCAGACCTGACTTAATGCATAATATTTGCAATAATTTCTTAAATGGAGATATTGAAAAATCTATTAGTATTAATGAAAAATTAAAAAGCCTTCATGAAGCTATGTTTATTGAATCTAATCCTATTCCGGTTAAATGGCTATTGAATTATTTAGGTTTAATACAAAAAGGTATAAGGTTGCCTTTAGTTGATCTTGATAAAAAATATCAAGAGGATTTAATTAAGATTGTTAGAGATATAAAATGAAAAATATTTTATTAACTTTATTATTATTTTTATTAATCTCATGTGCTGATTTTGATGTAATGGATAGTGAAGTTGTTCAAGCAGTTACACAGCCAGATTATGTAAGCTCTTCAAGAGCAAAAAAACTTGACGTACCTCCAGATTTAACTGATGTTGAAACTAACGCTCAATATGGTGTTCCGGGCGAGGCGGTTTCATATAAAGATTATGAAGATGCAAAAAAAGCAGGGTATACAGAAGTTAAAGTTCTTCAAAATCCAGAAGGTATGCGAATTGTAAAGTCAGGTAACTTAAGATGGTTGGTAGTATCTGAACCACCTGAAACCTTATGGCCCCATTTAGAAGCTTTTTGGCAGGAGTTAGGCTTTGGAATTAAAGTCATTAACAAGCGAACTGGAGTAATGGAAACAGAATGGATAAAGTCATCAAAATTGAAAGTTGACACAAATAAAGGCTTAGCAAGTAGGTTTGATGCATGGTTAGACGGTCTTTCAAATTTAGCGGACAGAAGAAAATTTAGAACACGACTTGAAAATGGTGTAGAAAAAAATACTACCGAAATTTATGTTTCTCAAAGGTCTATCGTTGGAATGGATGAAGAAGCTAGAGAGAGGATAAAAAAGCATAAAGAAGGATCATGGTCAACTGATGTTTACAAAATTGAAGAATATATACCAGATGAAGACGAAGCAGTAGAGATGACCGAAAAATTAAAAAAAGAAACAACAATTGATGAGTATGAAATAAATGCAGAAATTTTAAGAAGATTAATGACTAAGTTAGGAATGACAGATTTTGATGCAAAACAAAGACTTGCTAACCCAATACAAAAAACAAATGCAACACTTGTTGAAAATGAACGTGGAAACTATTTAATATTGAACGATCCTTATGATCGTTCTTGGAGAAGATTATCATTAGCTCTTGATATCATTGGATTTGTTACTGAAGATAAAAATAGATCTGATGGTATTTTTTATGTTAAATATAAAGATCTTGATTTTGATGGACCAAAGAAAAGAAAAAAAGGATTAATTGATAAATTAGCTTTTTGGGAAGATGATGAAGAGGAATTACAAAGAAAACAAGAAGAGGAAGAAAGAATTAATAATTCAATTGGTGAGGAAGAAACAGAAGTTGTCGAAGATAAATCATTAACTGAAGAAATTATGAGCCTATGGGGTTCCGATGATGAGGATGGTCTTGGAAAAAATGAAAAAAGGTACCGTATTAGAATAAAAGAAGATAATCAAGGAACAAGAGTTTTTATGGATTATCCTAATGGCAAATTAAATAATACAAGAACAGCAAAGAGTATCTTAAAGATTATTTATGAGCACCTAAGGTAAATAATTCGTTGTTATTTTTTCTATTAAAAAGTTAAAACTATATTATGTACAATATAATACGATTTTTTTTGTTTCTTTTTAATCCAGAATTTGCTCATCATTTAGCTATGAAGTCTTTAAAAGTAGCAAATTTTTTTGGATTATTAAATTTAATTTCAAACAGAAATCTATGCAAACCAAGAACAATTATGGGTTTACAATTTGATAGCCCAGTTGGTTTAGCGGCAGGCCTTGATAAAAATGCAGAATATATTGATTGCTTGTCAAAACTTGGATTTGGTTTTATAGAAATTGGAACTGTTACTCCAAGACCGCAAAAGGGAAATCCAAAACCGAGATCATTTAGGTTAACAAGAGAAAAAGGAATTATAAATAGATTTGGTTTCAATAATGATGGTATCGATAAAGTAATTCAAAATATTAAAAAATCAAAGTTCAGAGGTATTTTAGGTATTAATATAGGAAAGAACTTTGATACTCCAATTAATAAAGCCATTGACGATTACCTTATTTGTTTTAGAAAGTCTTATTTATTTGCTAGCTATATTACTTTAAATATATCGTCACCAAATACCAAAGATCTTAGAAAATTACAAGGAAGTGATAACTTAGAGAAATTACTTAAAAAGGTTAAAACAGAGCAAAACATACTAAATAAGAAATATAATAAATATGTTCCTTTTTTAATAAAAATTTCTCCAGATAATACGAATTTACAACTGACTACTATTTGTAAATTACTAATAAAATATAAAATTGATGGCGTGATTGCAACAAATACAACACTTTCAAGAGATGGGGTTTCTTCTTCAACCAAAAGAAATGAATCAGGCGGTCTCTCAGGATTACCATTAAAATCAAGTTCATTAAAAACACAAAAATTTTTAAAACTAAAGCTTGACGGGAAAATACCAATAATTGGCGTTGGTGGAGTAATGTCTGGAGAAGATGGTAAAGAAAAAATTGATAATGGAGCAGATTTGATACAAATATATTCAGGTTTAATTTTTAAAGGTTATGGACTAATACATGAATTATGTAGAGCAATTAGATAAATCAAAATCTAAGCCATATTTGTTTTCTTATAGAAGATGCCCATATGCCATGAGAGCGAGAATGGCTCTTGTTGAATCAAAAATTGAATTTGATGTTTATGAAATATCACTCCGAAATAAACCTCAAGAAATGCTTTCTATTAGCCCAAAAGGCACAGTGCCTGTTTTAAGAGTAAATGAATTAGTTTTAGATGAAAGTTTAGAAATAATGAAGTGGGCTTATAAAAATAGTAAATCTAAGCAATTGAATGTTTTAGAATCAGACAAACAAACTACTGCGAACAAATTAATTGAAATAAATGATGGTAAATTTAAAGACTTTTTAGATTGCTATAAGTATTTTGAAAGATATCCAAATAAATCTAAACAAGAGCATCGTGAGAATTGCTATTTTTTTCTAGATATATTAGAAAAGAGATTGAAAGACACATTATTTTTAATTAATGATGAGAGAACATTTGCTGATATATCAATTTTTCCTTTTATAAGGCAATTTATGAATGTCGATAAAGGTTGGTTTGATGAATCAGATTATATAAAAATAAAAAAGTGGCTTACATTACTTGTGGAAAGCGATTTATTTAAGAAAATTATGGTCAAGCCATCTTGAAGTTAAACTGATAATTTTTCCTTATTTTTAAAATTTAAAATAATCTTATTCTTATCATCAATATCTATTTCAACCTCACCACCATTTATTAATTTACCAAATAAAAGCTGGTCAGCAAGAGCTTTTCTGATTGTATCTTGAATTAATCTTTCCATTGGCCTTGCGCCCATTTGAGGATCAAATCCGGTTTTTGCTAAGAAAGTCTTTAATTTTGCTGTAAAAGTAGCATCAACTTTTTTATCATGCAATTGATTTTCAAGTTGGATTAAGAACTTATCAACAACTTTTAAAATAATTTCATTATCAAGAGCACTAAATGAAACTATTGCATCAAGCCTATTTCTAAATTCAGGTGAGAATATTTTTTTAATTTCTATTTGTTCATCACCGGTTTTTTTATTATGAGTAAATCCAAAATCTAATTTAGATAATGATTCAGCACCAGCATTTGTTGTCATAATTATAGTTACATTTCTGAAATCAGTTTTTCTTCCATTACTATCGGTGAGTGTTCCGTCATCCATTACTTGAAGAAGAATGTTAAAGATTTCGGGGTGAGCTTTTTCAATCTCATCTAATAATAAAACTGCATGTGGCGTTTTATTTATTTGTTCAGTTAAAATTCCTCCATTATCATACCCAACATAACCTGGAGGAGCTCCAATTAATTTTGATATTGAATGTCTTTCTATAAATTCACTCATATCAATACGAATTAATTCAATACCAAGAGTATAGGCTAGTTGTTTTGCTACCTCAGTTTTTCCTACACCAGTTGGACCACTAAACAGAAAACTACCAATAGGCCTATTTTCTGGGCCCAAACCACTCCTAGCCATTTTAATTGCTGACGAGAGAGAATTAATTGCTTTGTCTTGGCCAAAAATTACAGCTTTTAAATCTCGCTCAAGTGTTTTAAGAGCATTTCTATCATCCTTATTAATTGTTTTTGCTGGAATTCTTGCAACTTTAGAAATTACATTTTCTATTTCTTTGCTTCCAATTACTTTTTTCTTTTTATTTTTAGGAAGTATTCTTTGCGCAGCTCCTGCTTCATCAATAATATCAATTGCTTTATCTGGAAGTTGTCTATCATTAAGGTATTTCGAAGAAAGTTCAGCAGCACTAACTAATGCATCTGTAGAAAATTTAACATTATGATGCTCTTCAAAGTGGGATTTCAAACCCTTGAGAATACTAATAGTAGTTTGAACATCTGGTTCTTCTATATCTATTTTTTGAAATCTTCTTGTTAACGCATGATCTTTCTCAAAAACTGATCTATATTCTTGGTAAGTAGTTGCACCAATACATTTTATTTGTCCATTTGCTAATGCAGGTTTTAGTAAATTCGACGCATCTAGAGTGCCACCGCTTGCTGATCCTGCTCCAATAATTGTATGTATTTCATCAATAAATAAAATTGAATTTTTTTCTTCATTGAGTTGTTTTAAGACTGTCTTTAATCTTTGCTCGAAGTCACCTCTATATTTAGTTCCAGCAATTAATGCACCTAAATCGAGTGAATAGATTATTTTATCTTGAAGGACTTCTGGTATTTCTTTTTCAACGATCTTTTTTGCAAGGCCTTCCGCTATTGCAGTTTTTCCTACACCCGCTTCTCCTACAAGAAGTGGATTATTTTTTCTTCGCCTACATAATATTTGAACAACTCTTTCAACCTCTATTTCTCTACCAATTAAGGGGTCTATTTTATTTTCAGAAACTAATTTATTAAGATTAATCGTATATGTTTCAATATTCTTATTTGTTTTTACTTCAGAATCACTTTCAGCTTGGATTGATTCTTTGTTTTCGGTCTCAGCTACTTTGGAAATCCCATGAGCTATAAAGTTAACAACATCCAGCCTAGCAATTCCCTGTTGATGAAGAAAATAAACTGCATGAGAGTCTTTTTCCCCAAAAATAGCAACTAAAACATTTGCCCCGGTAACTTCTTTTTTTCCAGAAGATTGGACATGGAGCATCGCTCTTTGGATAACTCTTTGAAAACCTAGAGTTGGCTGAGTATCAACATCATCACTTCCAGAGACTATTGGAGTATGTTCTTCAATATGCCCAGCAATATCAGAACGTAATTTTTCTATTTTTGCTCCACACGCATTTAAGACTTCGGATGCTGAGGGATTATCGAGCATAGCGAGTAAGAGATGTTCGACAGTAATTAACTCGTGCCTTTTTTGTCGAGCATCCATAAACGCCATGTGAAGACTAACTTCTAATTCTTGTGCAATCATAAATTAAACTATATCTTTTCTATAATACATTGCAAGGGGTGTTGTGATTCTTTTGCTAAATTTAATACTTGATTCATTTTCGTTTCTGCTATCTCCAAAGGATATGTGCCGCAAATACCTATTCCCTCTGTGTGTATTTTAAGCATTATACGCGTTGCATCGTCGGCAGTTTTATTAAATACTTTTTGTATAACACCTGCAACAAACTCCATTGGGGTAAAATCATCATTCAAGATTATAACCTTGTAAACGCTAGGAAGTTTAGGTTTTACCTTTTCTGGTTTTAGTTTAAGACTTTCTGAATCGTTGGTTTGTTCCATTTTTTTTAATTTTTTATTTTTTTAGTATTACTGTAAATTTTTACGCTTTTTACGTTCTTATCCTGAGCGTTGATTATCTCAAAAGTTATATCTTTGATTTTAAAACCTGTATTAGGTTCTGGGATATCTTCAAAAAATTCAAGAATTAATCCATTTAAAGTTTTTGGCCCATTAAGTGGTAAATTAATATTTAATTTTTTATTTAGCTCTCTTATCGAAATACCCCCATCTACTATCCAACCATTTTCATCAAAAATAATTTTTGATAACTTTGAAGGTAATTCAACATTAAATTCTCCGATTACTTCCTCCAAAATATCTTCAAGGGTAACTAAACCTATGAATTCTCCATGCTCATTCACAATTAATCCAATTTTTTCTTGGTTATCTTGAAATTTTTGCATTTGTTTATAGATTGGTGTACCAGATGGAATAAAATATGGTGGATCTATAAGATTAATTAACTCTTTTTGATCTAAAATTTGCATGTTTTCTTTTATATAGAACTTGAATAGTTTATTAATATCTAAAACACCTTGTATTTCGTCGTTATCTTTCTTTTTTACTAGTATTCTATTATGGTGAAAATTCTCAATTTTTTCTAAAATTTCTTCAATACTCTGATTTAAATTGATAGACTCTATATTAGTATGAGGCATCATAATTTCATCAATAGTTACTTTCTCAAGATCTATTAAATTAAGTAATAGAGACTTATTTTTATTCGGTATGAATTTACCTGAATCACTTATGATGCTTTTTAATTCGTCCATTGTTATTAAATTATTTTGGGTAAAATTTATTTTAATATTAAAAATCTTTAATATACCCAATACAAATATATTAACAAAGAGAACTATTGGGTAAAGAATTTTTAGTATTGGAAACAACAAAAAACTACATGATAATGCCAATTTTTCAGAGTGGGCTGCAGCGATAACTTTTGGGGAGATCTCACTAAAAATTAGTATTAAGAATGTAGTTACTAATGTACCTATCATAATAATAATTTGCTGTTCGCCATATAATTGCACAGCTATTACAGTAACTAATGTAGCTGCTGCGGCATTAGAGAAGTTATTACATAATAAAATTACACTTAATAATTTATCTGTTTCATTGAGAAGCTTGGTTGCAAGTTTTGCTCCAGTATTACCACTTTTTGCTAGATGTCTTAATCGATATCGATTTATAGACATTAAACTTGTTTCAGAAATAGAAAAAAAGGCCGATACTATTAAAAGAACAGCTAATAGAATAATTTGATTTGTGAGTGAAAAATTTAACACTTTATGAATTTATGGCTCTGTATTTTCTTTTTTTCTTTCTGGAATTGAAATTGCCAAATTACTTTGATTAGTTCCAAGCCACATTGCCATTGGACATCCGACCATAATTGAAGAGTAAATACCAAATAATATACCTATAGTTAATGCCAAAGCAAAGTTGTTTAGTATTTCACCGCCAAAAATTAACATTGATATTACAACAGTCTGAGTAGATAGATGAGTCATTATGGTTCGAGACATTGTTCTAGTAATAGCATTATTAATAACATCGGCAACAGGTGATTTACGCATTTTTCTAAAATTTTCTCTTACACGGTCAAATACAACTACAGACTCGTTGACTGAATAACCTAATACAGCTAGGACTGCAGCAAGAACTGTTAAATTGAATTCCCATTGGAAAAATGCAAAAAAACCTAAAATAATTATGACATCATGCATATTAGCCATGATTGCTGCTATTGCAAATCGCCATTCAAATCTAAGTGTTAAATAAAGCATTATTCCTATGCAAACAAAAAGGACAGCTAATGCTCCATTTTCATATAATTCGTCTCCAACTTGTGCCCCTACTGATTCAACTCTCATTACTTCCAAAGAATTATTTGAGGATTTAAGAGCTGCAGAAACTTTTTCTGATAGCTCAGCTATTGATAAATCTTCTCTAATAGGGAGTCTAATTAGAACATCTTCTTCGGTACCAAAATTTTGCACTTGAGTATCTTCTAAGTCAATTTTTCTTAAAGTTTCTCTTATATTTTGTATATTTGCAGCTTTAGGATAACTAACTTCCATCATTGTTCCTCCAGTAAAATCTACTCCGAGATTTAGTCCTCTTGAAACAATAAAGAAAATTGCTAATATAAAAGTTGTTATAGATATAACAGCTGATATTTTGCTATATTTCATAAAAGGAATGTCTTTTTTTACTCTAAAAATTTCCATATCTTTAGTTATTTTCCACTTTAAATATTTCACCTATTGATAATTTAATCTTTTCACGCTTATTGCCATAAATATAATTAACTATTGCACGGGAAACAAAAATTGCACTATATACCGAAGTTATAATTCCTAATACATGGACTACCGCAAATCCTTTAATGGGACCGGAACCGAACATAAAAAGAGCCAAGCCAGCAATCATGGTGGTTACGTTAGAGTCTAATATGGTTCCCCATGCCATTTTATAACCATTATTAATACTGGCTTGAGGAGTATTTTCATTTCTTATTTCATCACGAATTCTTTCATTAATAAGAACATTAGCATCAATTGCCATCCCTAAAGTTAAGGCAATAGCGGCTAACCCTGGAAGTGTAAGTGTGGCTTGAAGTGCAGAAAGTAATCCTACTAAAAATAATAAATTAACTGAGAGTGTAATAACTGAAACGACACCAAAAACCATATAATAAATTGCCATCATAATTATGATAGCAACAAAGCCCCATATTGTTGATTGAACACCACGTGAAATATTTTCCTTACCCATACTTGGTCCAACTGTCCTTTCTTCTATAATCTCCATTGGAGCAGCTAATGAACCTGCTCTTAAAAGTAAGGCAATATCTGTAGCTTCTTGAGCATTTCTCATTCCAGTAATTTGAACACGCCCTCCACCAATTTCGCTTCTTATAACAGGAGCTGTTACAACTTCTGTTAAATTCTTTTCTATTAAAAGTAAAGCCATTCTTTTACCAATATTTTCTCGCGTTACTTGTTTAAAAATACTTGCACCTTTACCATCAAGTGTTATAGAAACTATAGATTGACCTGTTTGAGAATCAACTCCTGGCCCAGCATTAGTTATTCTTTCACCAGTTAAGATCACCTGTTTTTTTACTAAAATGGGATTACCAAATCTATCTTCAAAAATTTCTGAATTTATTGGAATTTTATCCTCATTACCTTCTTCGAAAATAAGAGGATCAGTGTTATCTTCATTAACCATTCTCATTTCTAAAATAGCTGTTCGACCAAGAATTTCTTTAGCTTTTGCTGTATCTTGAACACCAGGAAGTTGAATAACAATTCTATCAAGGCCTTGTTGTTGTATTAATGGTTCGGCTACACCTAATTCATTGACTCTGTTATTTAAAGTTTCTAAATTTTGCTTGATAGCAAATTCTGTAATTGATTTTTTTGTTTGACTACTAATAATGACTTTGAGAATAATTTCATCATTAACCGATAATTCTTGAAAGTCAAAGTTGTTGTTAATTCCTCTGATGATATTTTTACCTTTTTTTAATTCATCTTTAGACTTAAATTTAATTTGCATAACGTCATTTTGTTTGGTGGCATCATAGTAGCCAATTTTTTCTTTTCTTAATTGGCTTCTGAATTCACTTAAATAACTCGCAGTTGTTTTTTCAAGAGCTTTTGACAAATCAACTTGCATAAGAAAATGAACTCCTCCTCTTAAATCTAAACCTAAATACATAGGTAACGCACCAAGATTTGATAACCAATCTGGTGAATTTGAAATTAAATTTAAAGCAACTATGTGATCGCTACCTAAAGATTTTTGTATAAGGCTTTTTGCTTTTAATTGTTCTTCAGCTGTTTTGAATTTAACTTTTATATTAGTGCTTTCTAGGATTAAACCTGTATTTCTTATTTCTGATTCATTTAGGGTTTCTTCAATTGATTGTAAAAGTGAGGTGTCGATTTCTTCGCCTGATTTAATCGGCATAATTTGAATAGCAGGGGATTCACCATAGAAATTTGGCATAACAAATAATAGACTTAACAACACTGTAGTTAAGATTAAAAAGTATTTCCAAGTTGCAGATTGGTTCATTTAGTTAGTAATAAAGATTTTAAATTGATTTAATTGTGCCTTTAGGCAAAAGTGTATGAATAGTTTGTTTTTGTATTTTTACTTCCACATTTGATGCTACTTCAATAGTGGCAAATTGATTATTTAATTTAGTAATTTTTCCTAAAATCCCACTGTTAGAAACAATTTCATCACCAGTTTTAAGTGATTCTAGTAAAGCCTTGTGTTCTTTAGCTTGTTTCATTTGTGGTCGAATTAACATAAAGTAAAATAAAACAAAAATTATAATAAAAGGTAGAAAACTAGCGAGTCCTTCATTCACGATATTTTATCCTTTAAAAAAAGGATGATTCTAACATAACTAATGCATCTATTCATTAGCCTTTCGAGTTTTTAGGAAGTCAGTTTGATATTTTTTGAAGGTATTATTGTTGATTGCATCCGACGCTTCTTTCATGAATGTTTTATAGAAAAATAGATTATGAATTGTATTTAGTCTTAAACCCAACATTTCCCCAATTTTAAATAAATGGTGAAGATAAGACCGAGAAAAATTTTGACAGGTATAACATTCACAGGTTTTATCAATAGGATTTAAATCGTTTTTATAACGTGCATTTTTTAACTTAATGTCTCCAAAACGTGTAAAAAGCCAACCATTTCGAGCATTTCTGGTAGGCATTACACAATCAAACATATCAATTCCTTGCTCAATCGCAAACATCATGTCTTCTGGGGTTCCTACACCCATTAAATACCGAGGTTTATTTCGAGGCATTTTTTTTGTTATAAAACTAGTAATTTTTTTCATTTCTTTTTTTGGTTCACCAACAGATAAACCTCCTATTGCATAACCATCAAACCCAATTTTAGATAGATTAGTTAGTGAATCTTCTCTCAAATCTTCATACATTCCACCTTGAATTATTCCAAATAAGGCATTTTTACTTCCTAAGAAACTTTCTTTACTCCGATAAGCCCATTCTTGACTTAATAACATTGAGTTTTTAGCTTCTTTGTGTGATGCAGGATAAGGCGTGCATTCATCAAAAATCATTGCTATGTCAGAATTAAGTTCTTTTTGAATTTTAATCGACTCTTCAGGACCCAAAAAACATTTTGTACCATTTATTGGTGATCTAAATGTAACTCCTTTTTCTGTTATTTTTCTCATTTTTCCTAAGCTCCATACTTGAAACCCGCCAGAATCAGTAAGTATAGGCTTTTGCCAATTAATAAAGCTATGAAGCCCCTTATGCTTTTTTATAATACTTAATCCTGGACGAAGCCAAAGGTGAAAGGTATTACCTAAGATAATTTGAAAATCTAATTCGTTTAATTCACTAGGACTTATCGATTTTACAGCGCCATAGGTACCAACTGGCATAAAAACAGGAGTATTAATTTCTCCATGAGAAACTTTAATAATACCTGATCTTGCGTTTCCATCTTCAGAAATAAGTTTAAATTTCATGTTTAGTGGGTAAATGAGTAAATTTGATTTATTATCATTATAAATAGAATATCTATCAATAACGATGAATATTAAGTAATTCTAGGATAAAATTTTAAAGTATATATGGCGCAAAAAAATGAAAATTTAAAAAAAGATAATGCAGGAAAGAAAAAATTCTATCTTCTTCCTAACCTCTTTACGACTGCATCGTTATTTGCTGGTTTTTATTCGATTGTTCAGGCAATGAATGGTAGATATGATCATGCTGCGATAGCAATTTTCGTCGCATTAATTCTTGATGGGCTTGATGGAAGAGTTGCAAGACTTACGAATACTCAAAGTGCATTTGGTTCAGAATATGATAGTTTATCTGATATGGTATCTTTTGGAGTTGCTCCAGCTCTTGTTATATATGTTTGGGCGCTGCAGCCTCTAGGTAAACTTGGTTGGATTGTTTCATTTATTTATTGCACTTGTGCAGCAGTTAGACTTGCTCGATTTAATATTAAATTAGATCTAGATAATAAAAAATATTTCTCTGGACTTCCTTCTCCCGCAGCAGCAACTTTGCTAGCTAGTTTTATTTGGATTTCTTTTGATAATGGAATTAGTGGAAATGAAATATTTTTAGGTTTTTTTCAGATGCAGTGGTTTGCATTAATCATAACTCTTTTTGTTGCTTTATCTATGACTACTGATATTCGATTTTATAGCGGTAAAGATATAAATCTTCGAAAAAGCCAGCCTTTTATAACAATTTTTCTAATAGTATTATTGTTTGGATTAATATCTCATAACCCAGCTGAAATTATTTTTATAATTGCTTTTGGATATGCTTTATCTGGATATTTTGCTTTAATGAAAAATAAAATTAAAAAAAATAAAAATTTTTTAGATGTCGATATATTTGATGAAAAATAAATTAATAATCTTTGATACTACCTTACGCGATGGAGAACAAAGTCCAGGTGCGTCAATGACTCAAGAAGAAAAGGTAAGAATTGCTAAGCAGCTTGAAAAATTAGGTGTAAATGTCATTGAGGCAGGTTTTGCTGCCGCAAGTCCAGGAGATTTTGAAGCTATTAAAGCTGTAGCAAAAACGATAAAAAAATCTACTGTTTGTTCCTTGGCTAGAGCACTTGAATCTGATATTGATAAAGCTGGATCTGCTATAGACTTGGCGCCAAATAAAAGAATTCATACTTTTATTGCAACAAGTAAAATACATATGGAAAATAAATTAAGGATGTCACCAGATCAAGTTCTTAATCAGGCTGTAAAAGCAGTGCAGTGGGCTTTGTCTTATACAAAAGATGTTGAGTTTTCTGCAGAGGACGCTGTTAGGTCAGATGTTGATTTTCTTGTTGAAGTTTTTGATGCTGCTATTCAAGCAGGAGCAAAAACTATTAATGTTCCAGATACAGTGGGTTACTCCATTCCAGATATTTGGGGAAAGCGAGTAAAGACTTTAATTGAAAGGGTGCCTAATTCAGATAAAGTAATATGGTCTACTCATTGTCACAATGATCTTGGAATGGCCGTTGCTAATTCATTGTCAGCTGTTTTAAACGGAGCTAGGCAAGTTGAATGTACAATCAATGGACTTGGTGAAAGAGCAGGAAATGCAAGTTTAGAGGAAATTGTTATGGCTGTGAAAACCAGGAAAGATATTTTTAATCTAGAATCGCAAATCAATACCAAGCAAATTGTACCAACATCACGATTAGTTTCTACTATAACAGGATATCCAGTTCAGCCAAATAAAGCTGTAGTTGGGGCAAATGCTTTTGCCCACGAGTCTGGAATTCATCAAGATGGAGTTTTAAAACATAGAGAAACATACGAAATTATGCTTGCTCAAGATGTTGGTTGGGGAGCAAATAAAATATCACTTGGAAAACTATCAGGAAGAAATGCATTTAAAAGTAGATTAAAAGAGTTGGGTATTGAAATAGAGTCTGAAGAAACATTTAATGCCACATTTGATAGATTTAAGTTATTAGCTGATAAAAAAACAGATATTTTCGATGAAGATATTCATGCTTTAGTAAGCGAAGAATATGTTGAAGAATCTTTCGATTTATTCAAATTAATTGGACTAAAGACTTCTTCAGAATCAGGTAAAACACCATTTTCTGAAATTGAAATTATTATGGACGGAAAAACGCATAAATCTAATGCTGAAGGAAGTGGTTCTGTAGACGCTGCATTTAAAGCTATTGAATTAATTGTTAAATCACAAGCTGAATTATTATTATTTTCTGTAAACAACATTACTTCAGGGACGGATTCGCAAGGAGAGGTTACCGTCCGTTTATCAAAGGGTGGACGAATTGTAAATGGTCAAGGTTCAGATACAGATATAGTTATTGCATCTGCCAAGGCTTATATTAGTGCCCTTAATAAACTATATTCTAAATATGAACGTGCACATCCTCAAGTTTGAAAGAGATATCATTTGAATTTAGCTATTTTTGATTTAGATAACACACTCCTTGATGGAGATTCTGATTATAATTGGGCTCAATTTTTAATTAAAGAAGGTCTCGTTGATAAAAAAAATCATGATGCTTCCAATAAGCAATTTTATGATGAATATAATGCTGGTAAATTAGATATTTATGAATTTTGTGAATTTCAATTTAAATTTTTCAAAGATAATCCAAGAGATTTTACAGATAAACTTCTAGAGCATTATGTTGAAGAAATCGCAGAACCAATGATAACGGCAAAGGCAAGAAATCTTATTGAAAAACACAAGGAAAACGAAGATAAATTATTAATAATCACTGCAACTAATAGCTACATAACTAAACCCATAGCTAATTTACTTGGAATAAACAATCATATTGGAACTGATCTTGAAGAGATTAATGGAGAATTTACTGGAAAAGCTAAAGGCATACCCTCCTTTAGAGAAGGTAAAGTTGAAAGATTAAATCTTTGGCTCAAACAGCAAAAACTTACTCTTCATGATTTTGAAAAAACTTTTTTTTATAGCGATTCTCAAAACGACATACCATTACTTAAAATTGTTAGTAACCCAGTTGCTACGAACCCTGATGAGGTTCTCCAAAAAGAAGCAATGAAAAATAAATGGCCGATTATTACTTTAAAATAAATTATTTTAACAATACTTCTATAACAAATTTTGTACCAAAGTATGCCAGAAAAAGAAATATAAATGCTAAAAGAGAAATAACAACGGCTTTTTTACCTCTCCATCCATACTTAGTTCTTCCAAATAACATTGCTCCATAAGTAATCCAAGCCATCAAAGAAAATATAGCTTTATGGTTCCATATTATTGCTGATCCAAATATTTCGCTAGAAAATAAAATACCAGAAAATAAAGTTATTGATAAAAGAATAAAACCTAACCAGTAAACTTTAAATAAAAAATCTTCCATTGATAGCAATGAATAACTATTAGAAAAAAAACTGAATACTTTTTTCTTATTGGCTAAATTATTTTCAAATAATAGAATAAAGATTGAAAAAATAGCTCCAACTGTCAAAAGACTGTAAGATAAAATCGCAACATTTACATGTAAAAATTGGTATTCCATAAGTATTATTTGTTCAAAAAATTAAACACAATTATAATGGATTTCTTATACAAACAGTGAATTAGAAAATTACATAGAGAATCTATATTTATGCTTGAAAATTTAACTGAAAAACTTCAATCTGTAATAAAGACTATTCGCGGACAGTCTCGTTTCAGCGAAGAGAACATAAGTGAGGCAATGAGAGAGGTAAGAATTGCTTTAATCGAGGCAGATGTTGCTTTACCTGTTGTGAAATTTTTTATAGATCGTGTAAAAGAAAAAGCATTAGGAGTAGAAGTTTTAAAAAGTGTAACCCCTGGTCAAGCGATTATAAAAATTGTTCAAGATGAACTTACAAGCTTGATGGGTGAAGAAAATGTTGGCCTAGAACTTGCCACAAAACCTCCAGCAGTAATTTTAATGGCCGGATTACAAGGGTCTGGAAAGACAACGACTGTTGCCAAGTTAGCCAAAATTTTAATTGATGAGAAAAAAAAGGTTTTAGTTTCAAGTGCAGATGTATATAGACCTGCAGCTATCGAACAATTAAAAACCTTAGCTGAGAGCCTAAAAGTTGATTGTTTTGATTCATCGCCTAAAGATAAACCAAATAAAATTGCCTTGGCGACGTTAGATTTTGCAAAAAAATATCTTTTTGATGTTGTGATTTTTGATACTGCTGGTCGTTTAGGTATTGATGAAATTATGATGAAAGAGATCAAACAATTACATAAAACCCTAGCGCCAATAGAAACTTTATTTGTTGTTGATGCAATGCAAGGTCAAGATGCAGTAAACACTGCTAAAGCATTTGGAGAAGCGTTACCTTTGACAGGTGTTGTATTAACAAAATTGGATGGTGATTCAAGAGGTGGGGCTGCACTTTCAGTAAGACATGTAACGGATAAACCAATAAAATTTATAGGTGTTAGCGAAAAAACAAGTGGATTAGAACCTTTTCATCCTGAACGCATGGCTTCTAGAATTTTAGGTATGGGTGACATTGTAGGCTTGGTGGAAGAAGCACAAAAAAATGTTGATACTAAGGAAGCAGAAAAGCTTGCGGAAAAGGTTACATCCGGGAAAAATTTTGATTTGGATGATTTTAAAAATCAGATTTCGCAAATGAAAAAAATGGGAGGGGTTGGAGCAATGATGGACAAAATGCCTTCTCAAGTATCAGATGCAGCTTCAAAAATTAACCCTGAAGAAGGTGATAAATCTTTAGTGCAGATTGAAGCAATAATTAGCTCGATGACGTTTCATGAAAGAAAAAATCCAGATGTAATTAAAGCTAAAAGAAAAATAAGAATAGCAAATGGGTCAGGTGTCCAAGTGCAAGATGTAAATAGACTTCTTAAGCAATTTGAAGAAATGCAAAAAATGATGAAAATGTTTTCAAAAGGTGGAATTGGTAAAATGATGCGTGGTTTGGCTGGAAAGTTACCAGGCATGAACTAATTTAAATTGAAAATGTCCATTGACCAAATTCTAATATTGCAGGATAATCGCGTTTTCCAATAATGGGGTGTTAGCTCAGCTGGTAGAGCACCGGACTTTTAATCCGATGGTCAGGAGTTCGATCCTCCTACACCCTACCATTTTATTTTTTCAATAAATCTGTAGATTCATCTCTGCAGATTTTCTGAAAATGTGTTTAAATAGTCACTAACAACATAATAAACACTGATACCATGACAAAGTTTAAAAATTTATTATTAAATAATCAGCTTTGCTTTGCATTATATGCTGCAACAAATTCTGTAATTCGTTATTACCGAATTTATCTCAATGAAATTGGCATCACTTATACACAATATCTAGTTTTATTAGTTCTTTGGGAGTCAGAATCTTCTAGCATAAATAATATCGCTAAGACTCTAAAGCTGGATAGCCCTACTATTACCCCTATTGTTCAAAAACTAGAAAAAATGAATTTAGTAAAGAGGGTTCGTTCTGAAAATGATGAGAGGGTAGTAATGGTTTCTTTAACTAACAATGGAATAAATTTAGAAGAGCAAGTAGCAGCTATACAAGATAAAGTTGCTTGTAAAACGCACTTAAACCCAAAAGAGTTTGATGAGCTTAAAGAGACTCTTAATAATCTTACTGACACAATGACCGATAAGGAAGAAGAGCAAGAACATCTTTTACGTCAGAAATAAATAAGATTAAATTTCATAAGTTTATTTAAATAAACATGGAATTTAATTTTTTAAAAAATGTCAGAGTAATAATGATCAAAAAAATTTATTTCCTTCTTTTATTCCTAATATCACTAAATGTCCAAGGTTACCCTGCGCAATCAGAATTATTTGGACTAAGTGAGTCAATGGTTCATGTTTGGGTGACTTATGGTAATGGGGTTACCGGAACCGGTTCTGGGGTTGTAGTTAAAGAAAATCATGTCGCAACAGATTGCCATGTATTTGCCGACTCGAAGGGTGTTAATGTTGTTAAGAATTTTAAAAAATATGTTCCGATTGCTGTTTTTGCGGATTGGAAAAGAGATTTATGTGTATTAAAGTTTGATGATTTGCCACTACCTGCAGTAAGTATGAAGCATTCAGAAGAGCTTGATTACGAAGATAAAGTATTTGCATTAACGTATCCAAATGATAGCCCAATAGCACTGCCATCTTATGGAAAGATAAAAGGTATACACCCATTTGAAGATAGTAACATCATTAGAACTTCAGCAGCTTTTACTGTTGGATCAAGTGGAGGAGCATTATTTGATTTAGATTTTAATTTAATTGGTATAACTACTTTTAAAAGTCCGGGAAAACGATATGGAAATTTTTATTGTTTACCAGTTGAATGGATAGATCAATTACTAAGAAAAAAACCACAAGCAAATTTGGTCAGTGATGCAGCACCTTTCTGGAGTTTGCCTGATAATCAAAAACCTTTCTTTATGCAAGTTATTATGCCAATGCAAAAAGAGAATTGGTCAGAGGTGGTCAGAATTTCAAAATTGTGGACTCAAAATGAGGAAGATAATTCTGACGCATGGTTTTATTTAGGGTTCGCACAAAAAAAAATGAACAATCTAGATTTTGCGAAACTATTTTTAACGCAAGCATATAAGCTTAACGGAAATCACCTAGATTCATTAAAGGAGCTTTATGAAATCGCAAAGAAACAGGACAATAATGAAGAGGCCACACGCTTAATAAAATTAATATCTGATATTGATTCAGATGAAATTTCAAATATTTTAAAAATATAAAAATTGGTATTGGCGCGCCCGAGAAGATTCGAACTCCTGACCCCTTGGTTCGAAGCCAAGTACTCTATCCAGCTGAGCTACGGGCGCAAACCCGAGTAATTGGCGCGCCCGAGAAGATTCGAACTCCTGACCCCTTGGTTCGTAGCCAAGTACTCTATCCAGCTGAGCTACGGGCGCGTGAGCGATATTATAACTTATTGCTATCATTGCATGACTGCTAATTTTTAAATCTATACTAAATAGCAGATTTATTTTGTAAAACTAAAAAAATTGAGCGCGTGCCAGAGGTAAAATCACAGTTAATAATATTCCAACCTGCTTCTTTAACTGCATTTTTTAATTTTTTTAATGGATAATTTTTAAAACCTATTTCCCATTGATGACCTAATTGTCCATCAACTGGAGGTTCTATTTTAAATTCTCGTAAACTATTTCTAAATTTAAAGGCAGTATTTTTTTTAATTGTGTGTTGATTTATATATAAATTTAAATTTAATTGGGGAGCATTGTAGGGAACAGATAAAATTAAATAAGGTGTATTACTCTTATAAAAAGTCGATAGTAAATCACATGATTTTTCAAAAGGAAAATGTTCTAATACTTCACAACATAAAATACAATCTTGTTTTGAGAAGGTTTTGGGTGTTGCTTTCCATAAATCAGCAATGATGTGAGAGGTTGCACCTAAAAGATCACGATTCATAAAGTCTAATGTAGTTACTTTATATCCAGCATTGGCCAGAAGTGCAGTTGGAACACCATATGCAGGCCCTATCTCTAAAATATTCTGAACTGGTAAATTTTCTAGAAGTTTGACCTGAAACCACTGATGAACAATTCTTTTTTCTGAGTAATAAGCGTACCACTGACGTTTATGAGCATCTTTATTTTTCTTATTCATTTGATAACCATTTTGAAGTTAATAATTCTAACTTAAAAACATATTAATGCTAATACTTTATTTATTATCAAGTTAAATAATTAAAAATTCCTGTTTATATAATAGACATTTTTAATAATCATAGATATTATGGTTTATAAATTGATACCACATGAGGCATTATAGAAATGGAAGAACAAAACCAAATGTTAATTGATATATCGACACTTCTCGATATTGAATACAAAGAAGTTAAAAAATTTGTCGAATTAATGCTTGATGGCTATAACTTTGAAGACGGTGTTAATGGATGCTCACTGACAACAGGTGAATGTAAATTGGTTTTAGATGAGATACAAAAAAGAAAGCCAAAAGAATAAATACCCTTAGATATTATCTGGAATTCTTCCTGATTTCTAATTCAAAATTTATACTACTTTTTGGAGATTTATAGATGAGTCTAACAATGTATGATATTTCAATTCCAATGTTTATAAATAACTTTAATATACTTTCTCGTATCTTATCAAAAGCAGAAAGATATGCTGAGAAAAGAAAAATTGATAAATCAGTTTTTATAAATGCAAGATTGTATCCAGATATGCTTCCTCTTTCAAAACAAATTCAAATTGGGACAGATATGGTTAGATTAGGAGTTGGAAGATTAGCCGGTATTGAAGCCCCTTCATTTCCAGATAATGAAGTAACTTTTGCTGATCTTCAAAAAAGGTTAAGTAAAACTATTACCTTTCTTAAAAAAGTGAAAGCGAAACAAATGGAAAATTCTGAAGTCAAAAAAATAGAATTTAAAATACGCAAAAGAATATTCAAATTTAAGAATGGACATGCATATTTAAGTAATTGGATTATCCCTCATTTCTTTTTTCATATGACTACTGCGTATGATATTTTGAGAGCTAATGGCGTTAATTTAGGTAAACGAGACTTTGTAAAGATGTAAGAAGGTTATTTTATAATTCTTTATTTATTGATTTTGCTAACATTAAGCCAGATTTAAAAGCACTTTCTATTCTTCCCTGTATTAACCAATCTCCACATGAGGCAAGTTTATTTTTATAATCAATTAATAAATTAGAATCTTCTTGTTTTTCAATATTTGCATACTTCCATCCATGGAGATCAATGTGTTCGGCAACACTAGTATCATGACCAATAATATTAGATGTGACTTCAATTAAATGATTTATTACCTTTTCTGGATCTTTATCAATATTTTTATCAGCCCAAGCATTAGTCGAATGGATTAATAATGTGAAATTTTTTGGTCTCATTGGTTTTGAACTATTAACTGAAATCCAACTTATATCTGCTTCCGAAATAAGAGCTGCATCCCAAGATAAATTTAATGGGTTTTTAAAACCCAGCATTAATGAAAAGCAACCTAGCATTTTTTTATTTAATAGTTGATCATGGTATTTATAAATTTTTGGAAGTATGGTTGCTGATTGAAAAGCTGGCGCACTAGAAATAACCCAATCATAATCTCCTAAATTTTTTCCATTACTATTAAAAAGATTCCAACCATCATTATTATTTTTAGTTACATTACAAATCTCAGTATTCAACTCAATATTAAGATCATCTGATAAATATTTAAGAATATTGCTCATCCCTGGGGCTCCAACATAATGTGGATATTCAGAGTCCCAAGTATGCTTCCTAAGTATCACATTATTTTTAAATTCAGCAAAACGAGCATCCCATCTTTGAATAATATTTTTTTTAATAATTGGGCCTATAAAGTTTTTAAAGTCTTTACTTTTTGCTGTAAAAAATTGTGCTCCGTGATCAAATTCATATGGCTCAGATCTTCGAGTAGAAATTCTTCCACCAACACCTCTTGATTTCTCAAATAAAGTTATAAAATTATCCTTCTTGAGATGTTTGGCGAGAGTTATAGCAGCCATACCTGAACCAATGATAGCAATCTTCATTTTAATAAATAATAAATTTTTAGAAAGAGAGATTTTACTCCAAAGTAGAGTTACTTTGTGAAGTCAAAATCACGAACAAAATGACAACTGTAACCTTCTGGATTTTTAATAAGATATGCTTGATGAGACTCTTCCGCTGCATAAAAATTACTAAAAGCTGAAATTTCAGTCACAATAGGTCTCTCCCATATCAATGTTTTATCAATTAAATCAATAACTTGCCTAGAAATAATTTTCTGATTTTCGTTAGTATAAAAAATTGCAGATCGGTATTGAGTTCCGTTATCATTTCCTTGTTGATTAAGAGTGGTTGGATCATGCATTTTGAAAAAATTAAGAAGTAATTTTTTAAAACTTAATTTGTTGCTATCAAATTGAATTTTAATAGTTTCAGCATGGCCAGTATCACCTCTTGTAACTTCCTTATAAGAAACATTTTTTATATGACCACCAGAAAAACCAACTTCAGTATTAATTACTCCAGGAATTTTTCGAATTAAATCTTCAAGACCCCAATAGCATCCCCCAGCTAAATAAGTGGTTTCAATAGATTCATTAGCAAAAGTAATATTAGACATTAATAGGATAAATATAAAAATTTTTTTCAATTGTGTGATTATAAAAGATTTTGATGAACAGTTTTTATTTTAATTTATTTTTATCATTAATTCATTACGTCGAAAAAAAGGTAGTGTCCATGGTGGATTATACCTAGCAATTTTTACTGCTCCAGTTGTCGTTAACTTTTTTTCTTTAATGAACTTATAAAGTAATTTAACTTGTTCATCATAATTTGACGCCCTTACTAAACCAGAAAAAATAATTACTGCATACTTCTCTATCGGTAAAGTAATAATATTAATATTTTTATTATTGGGTTTGGGTAACGTATTTAATGAATATTCTTTTGGCATGACAAAAGAAACTACCCATTCATTATTTTTTCCTTCAGTTATGACAGGGGCTGTCATTTCTATCTTGTCAGATTTAGGAACCATTTCAACAGGAGCAGTCATATCAATTTTTGTATCACCCTTGATACTGGAATTATTTCCAAATATAAAATCTGCAAGTGCTTTGAATCCTTTTGATGATGCACTATCAAAATCGCCTGTTACTGAAATTTGAGCTAGTAGCTTTGGTGCATATTCTCTTATTTCAAAATTATCTTGTTTTAAAATGAGTTCGAATTCAGGTTCATCAACTGCCATAAGTGTATTGGAAAACATTAAAGTGAAGATTAAAAAGATTGTAATTTTCATACTTTGATTATAATCAAATTTTTGCCAAGTTTATTAATTCAGGCTAAATTATTAATATCAATGAACAAGGAATTATAAATGATTAATCTGAAAAGAAATAATAAGTTAGAACTTGTTGAAGCTAAAGGTATTAGAAAAGAATCATCTATATATAAAGCTCATCAGAAAGAGGATTTCAAATTAAGTCGGAGTAAATTTGAAGATTTTTTAAAATGTCAGAGGTGTTTCTATTTAGATCGAGTTAAAGGACTTATTAGCCCAGGTATGCCAAGTTGGACTTTAAATGAGACCACTGATCTCTTATTAAAAAAAGAATTTGATCAATGTCGAGAAGATCAAGTTGCACATAGATTATTTTCTAAAAATGGATTAGATCACTTAGTACCCTTCAAACACCAGCAAATGGATAATTGGCGTGATTCACTTCGTCATGGGCTAATGGCAAGATTTGAAGATACTAATATAATTCTTAGTGGAGGTATCGATGACATTTGGCAAGATACAAATACTGAAGAATTAATTGTTGTTGATTATAAAAGTCAGGCCAGTTCATATGAAGTAACAACTGAATCATATCTTAATTCGGGTTGGCATGATGGTTATAAAAATCAGATGGATTTTTATAACTATTTATTGAATTTAATGGGATTTAAGACAGCAGATATCTCTTATTTTTTAGTAGTAAACGCAAATAGAGCCGCTGATGGATTTCATGGAGTAATGAAATTTAGTGAAACATTAATCCCTTATAAACATGATACTTCTTGGATTCCTGAAAAAGTAAATGAAATGATTAAATGTATGAATCATAATGAAGTGCCTAAAAATCATGCTAGCTGTGAAAATTGTGCTTATAGTAAGCAGATTTTTAATTTAGTTAAAAATAAACAATAAAAAATTACAAAATTGGCGGAGAGCGAGGGATTCGAACCCTCGATACAGGTTTACCCCGTATGCTTCCTTAGCAGGGAAGTGCTTTCGACCACTCAGCCAGCTCTCCTAGTATGGCGGTAAGATACTTTAAAAATTATTATAAATCAATACTTTATTAAACATCTGCTAGGTTAAATGCTTTATGTAATGACGTAACTGCTTTCTTTAAAGATTTTTCTTCCAAAATCACAGAAATTTTTATTTCACTAGTTGAAATTGTACTTATATTAATACCTTCCTCAGCAAGTGTTCTGAACATTTTACTTGCAACTCCAACATTTGATCGCATACCAACCCCAACTATTGATAATTTTGCAATTTTGTTATCACTATTTATTTCTCGGGCTTTCACATGTTGTTTTACTTTTTTATTGAGGATATTTAAAGTTTTCTCCATATCATTTTGATGAACTGTAAATGTAAAGTCAGTTAATCCGTCTGTACCAATATTTTGAATAATCATATCAACATCTATATTGGCTTCTGCAACAGGCCCTAAAATTTGGTATGCTATACCTGGCATGTCAGGGATTCCCAATAACGATAGTTCAGCCTCATCTTTAACAAAAGCAATTCCTGAAACAATTGGTTCTTCCATATTTTTTTTATCCTCAAAAGTAATAATTGTACCCTCTCCAGATGTTTGAAAACTCGAGAGAACTCTTAGTTTAACTTTATATTTACCAGCAAATTCTACTGCTCTTGTTTGAAGAACTTTTGATCCCAAACTTGCCATTTCTAACATTTCCTCAAAAGTTATCGAATTTAGTTTTTTTGCCTCAGGAACCATTCTAGGGTCAGTTGTATAAATTCCATCGACATCAGTATAAATTTGACATTCTTCTGCTTTAAGAGCGGCTGCAAGTGCAACAGCAGTAGTATCTGAGCCTCCTCTTCCAAGTGTAGTAATGTTACCTTCATTATCAGAGCCTTGGAATCCAGCTACCACTACAACATATCCATCATTTAAATCTTTTTTGATTAATTTTGAATCAATATTTTCAATTCGAGCTTTTGTATGAGATTTATTTGTGAGGATTTTAACTTGATGCCCTGCATAACTTTTAGCTTTTATTCCTAAATTTATCAAAGCTAAAGCAGTGAGTCCACTAGTAACTTGTTCTCCAGTTGATACAATAGTATCCATTTCTCGTGGTTCAGGCGAGCGCATCATTTTCTCTGCCAGCTTAATTAATTTATTTGTTTCGCCAGACATTGCAGATACGACTACAACTATTTTGTTTCCATTAGAAGCAAATTTAGCAACTTTTTCTGCTACAGCTTTTATTTTTTCTGGATTAGCTACTGAAGTACCACCAAATTTTTGTACGATTATTGACATAATTTATAATTTATTTCTTAAGATTTTCTTTGATGAGGTCAAATGCTTCTGGGATTAGATTAATTTCAGTGCCACCTGCCATTGCCATATTTCTTTTACCGCCCCCTTTACCACCAACTTTTTCTCCTAGTTGTTTTGCAATATCACCAGCATCGATTGAATCAGTAAGATCGTCTGTTACACCTATAACAAAAGAAATTTTATTGTTATTAACTGAACACAGTATTATAACGGCACTTTTAAGAATATCCTTTAATTTATCAATCATTTCTCTTAATTGATTTGAATCCTGATTATCAATCAATTCTGCTATATATGAATAATTTTTAATTTTAATAGCATTGTTTACAATCTCATTACCTTCATTTGAAGCAATTTTAGATTTAAGAGTATTAATTAGTTTCTCATTTTCCTTAATTTGAGATAAAAGTTGATTTAATTTTTCTGGAATATCTTGAGTTCCGGTTTTTAGTTCTGAAGCAAGTTTTTCTAATATATTTTCTTGCTGCTCCATAATTTCAATTAAATTTAACCCAGTTGAAGCTTCAATTCTTCTGACACCAGATGCTATTCCAATTTCTGATTGTATTTTAAATAAACCAATATCACCTGTTTGATTAACGTGTGTTCCTCCACATAGCTCAGAGCTATTTCCAATATTTAAAACCCTTACCTGTTCATCATATTTTTCTCCAAATAGCATCATCGCACCTTCTTTTTGAGCTTCATCTATTTTCATGAGTCTAGTTTGAGTGGATTGATTTTTTAAAATTTCTGAATTTACAATTGTTTCTATTTCTTTAATTTCTTTCGTAGCTAAAGCTTTGTGGTGAGAAAAATCAAAACGCGTTTTTGCACTATCAACTAGCGACCCTTTTTGCTCGACATGGTCACCAAGAACAATCTTTAAAGCTTTATGTAAAAGGTGCGTAGCGGAGTGATTTCTCTTGACATTACTTCGATGATGAATATTAATTATCGCTTTACCTTTATCTTTAAGTTTAATCGACCCGGACTGAATAAATCCTAAATGTCCAAAAACATCATTTTTAATTTTGTAAGTATCGTTAACGATGAATTCATAATTTTTTCCTTGAATTACACCAATGTCTCCAACTTGCCCACCTGATTCTGCATAGAATGGCGTTTGGTTTAAGATAAGAATTCCTTCGTCACCTTTGGAAAGTATTTTAGTAGGGTTCTCATCTTTGAATATCCCATCAATGATTACTTGGCATTCATTACGTTCATAACCAATAAAAACTGTATCTTTACCTTGATAATTTAGTGTTGGTTTATTTTTGAATTTACCAGCTTCTCTAGCTCGATTTTTTTGTATACTCATTTCCTTTTCGAATTCTTTTTGATTAATAGTTAGATTATATTCTCTACAAATATCTGCAGTTAAATCCAAAGGGAAACCAAAGGTGTCGTGAAGTTTAAAGGCCAATGTCCCAGGTAATACTTTCTTTTTTTGACTTGTTATTTTTTTTATTGATTCATCTAATATGAGCATTCCATTTTCTAAAGTTTCAAAGAATTTTTCTTCTTCTAACTTTATTTCATTTATTATTTTTTCTTCTTCATCTTTTTTTACAGAAAAAGCACTTTCCATTAAATTTATCAGAGTAGGTATCATTTTGAAAAAAAATGGCTTGCGACAACCTAATTTATAACCATGCCTTATTGCTCTTCTAATAATTCTCCGTAAAACATAACCTCTACCCTCATTTGAAGGCATTACTCCATCTGATATTAAGAATGTACTTGCACGAATATGATCTGAAAGAACTTTTAAAGAAGGATGATCTTTGTCTTTAATTTTTGTGATTTCCATAGCTTTATTAATTAAAGATTTAAATAAATCAATTTCATAATTTGAATGCACTCCTTGCAGGACCGCTGTGATTCTTTCTAAGCCCATACCGGTGTCTACAGATGGTTTAGGAAGTTTTTTCATTTTTCCTGTTTCATCTCGGTCATATTGCATGAATACTAAGTTCCAGATTTCAATATAACGGTCACCTTCTTCATTTTTAGATCCAGGTGGCCCACCAGGAATAGAGTCGCCATGATCATAAAAAATTTCAGTACATGGTCCGCAAGGCCCGGTATCACCCATCATCCAGAAATTATCAGAAGCATATTTAGAGCCTTTATTATCTCCAATACGAATAATTTTTTTATTTGGGAGTTTGATTATTTTTGACCAAATATCATATGCCTCCTGATCATCTTCATAAACTGTTACTAAAAGTTTGTCTTCTGGGACTTTATAAATTTTAGTTAAAAGCTCCCATGCATATTCAATAGCTTCTTTTTTAAAGTATTCGCCAAAACTAAAATTTCCAAGCATCTCAAAAAATGTATGATGTCTTGCAGTATAGCCAACGTTTTCTAGGTCATTATGTTTTCCTCCAGCTCGAACACATTTTTGACTTGAAGTAGCAGTTTTAAATTTTGTTTTTTTGGTACCGAGAAAGACATCTTTAAATTGATTCATTCCAGCATTTGTAAATAACAGCGTTGGATCTTCAAAAGGAATTAAGCTACTTGAATTAACCACTTCATGCTCTTTGCTCTTAAAAAATTCTAAGAACATAGATCTAATCTCAGCTGTTGTAAGCATGTGTTTTTTTAATGTCATAACAATTCAGGTGATTTTCCAGATAAAATTTGATGAATTATAGATGGTTCAATACCTCTACTTTGCATAAATCTTATTTGCTTAGCTTTTTCATCAATTGTAACTGGTATCTGGTTAAATTTTCTCTCCCATATTTGCTTAGCTAAAAAGAATTCGTCATTTTTAATTTCTTTAATAACTCGAGTTATTATAGATTCATCGACCCCACGCATTTTAAGTTCGTGTGCAATTTTTCTGGTACCAAATTTCCTTTTTTTCGTAGATACAAATTGTTCAGAAAATCTATCATCAGATAACCAATCTTTCTTTTCTAAATCATCAAGAATCAATTCCAAATCAGTTCTACTTATTTCAAGAGATTCTGAATACGATAGAATTTTTTTTCTCAATTCCATTCTTGAATAATCTCTCTTACCCAAATAGTAAAGAGCTCTTTTTTTTAGCTTTATCTGATTATTTAAGTTATTCGTCAGTTTGCGTATCTTCCTCTTCAAAATTTTCTATTTCTTGGTTTGCTTCAGTAAGGCTTGATTGATCTCTAATAAGATTTTCTATCTCTTTTGACACCTCAGGATTATCTTTTAAATAATCTCTAGCATTATCTTTACCTTGCCCAATTTTTTCTCCTTTATAGCTATACCAAGATCCGGATTTTTCTACTAAATCTAGATTTACTCCCTCATCTATAATTTCACCTTCTAGAGATATTCCTTCTCCATATAAAACGTCAAATTCGGCTTTTTTAAATGGTGGAGCCACTTTATTTTTAACTACTTTAACTCTTGTTTCTGCCCCAATAACTTCATCTCCTTTTTTAATGGCTCCAATTCGTCTAATATCTAGACGTACAGAAGAATAAAATTTTAGAGCATTTCCTCCTGTGGTAGTTTCTGGATTACCAAACATTACGCCAATTTTCATTCTCAATTGATTAATAAAAATAACTAATGTATTAGTTCTTTTTATATTGCTTGTTAGTTTTCTTAGAGCTTGTGACATCAGTCTAGCTTGTAATCCCATATGAGAATCACCCATATCACCCTCAATTTCTGCCCTGGGTGTTAGTGCAGCAACCGAGTCAACAACAACAATATCAACCGAACCACTTCTAACTAACATATCAGTAATTTCGAGCGCTTGTTCGCCAGTATCTGGCTGTGAAATTAATAGGTCTTCAATATTTACACCTAATTTAGCTGCATATTGAGTATCTAATGCATGTTCTGCATCTATAAACGCTGCTGTACCTCCAATTTTCTGCATCTCAGCAATGACTGATAAAGTTAATGAAGTTTTACCTGATGATTCTGGGCCATAAATTTCAACTACTCTACCGCGTGGTAAGCCACCAATACCCAATGCTATATCTAGCCCTAGAGAGCCTGTAGAAACTGATTGAATACCTTCAATAACTTGAGTATCATCCATTTTCATTACTGAGCCTTTACCGTATTGTTTTTCTATTTGAGCTAAAGCTGCATCTAATGCTTTTTTCTTATTTTCATCCATTTAATAGGTGCCTTTATTGATTATTTTTAACAGTTAATTATTTCATATTTGATGCTATAAGGTAAGCGCCAATAATTGATTTAATGCAAATAGGACCGCTTTTTCCCTTATTTCTTCTCTATTTCCTTCAAAAAATGCTTTCTGTTGAAAAATAATATTTTCTTTTTTAGCAATTCCAAAAAAAATAGTTCCTATTGGCTTTAATTGAGATCCACCTTTTGGTCCCGCAATACCAGTAATGCTTAAAGCTATATTTCCTTGACTATTCTTAATCCCTCCTAAAGCCATTTCATCCGCAGTTTGTTGACTTACTGCACCAAATTTTTCAATAGTATTTTTTTTTACTTTTACACAATCAATTTTAGATTGATTACTGTATGTAATAAAACCTCTATCAAACCAAGTAGAGCTTCCAGGTGCATTTGTTATTTGAGCGGATAACAGCCCACCAGTGCATGATTCAACAGTTGTAAGAATCATTTTGTGAACTAATAATTTTTCACCTAATGCTTCAGTTAAAGTTAATATATCTTTGGATTGCATACTAAATTAATACCGGTAAATAATAAATTAACAAAAATATTATATAGGCATATAATGCAGCTCCAATATCATCAATCATTATGCCAAATCCACCTTCAAATTTTTCTTCTAAAATGTTAATAGGAAATGGTTTCCATATGTCAAAAATTCTAAATAAAATAAATGCTAATAGAGTAGGGTAAAAGAAAGTTTCAACTTGGTTTTGAATCAGTATTAGTAAAAGTAAAAAACCAACGATTTCATCAATCACAATGCAAGACGGATCTTTAATTTTTAAAGCACCACTAGTTTGATCAGATACATAAATACCAACAAAAAACATAGTAATAATAAATAAAATAATTAAAGGTTGAATTAAATTTTGTATTAATAAAAAGAAGGGAATTGCCATCAATGTTCCGAGTGAACCAGGAGCTTTTTTTGATAGACCGCAACCAAACCCAAGTGCTAAGAAAGCTGATAAATTTTTAAATAATAATTTATTGGGTTCCAAAGTGATTAAACCCTCCTTTTTTTATTTTATAAAATCCTCCTTCATTATCAATGATATTTAGACCTTTGTCTTTTTTAATAGAACCGATTTTCGTTATTTTTAATGAAGAGTTTTTATTTAATAAATTAATTTTATCTCGATTTTTTTGTGGAGCAGTAAAAAGTAATTGATAATCATCACCGCCATTCAGGGCAATTTCAATGAATTTATTTTTTCTTATCCATGGGTTAATAGGGAGGGCATCTAAATATATATTTGCACCCATTTTTGATGCATCTAATATATGCTTTAAATCATCAATGAGACCGTCGGAAATATCAATCGCTGAGTGGCTTAATTTTGCTATTTTTTTTATCATTGATTTATGGAGTGTCGGTTTTTCAAGTGCTTGAATAGATTTTTTCATTAAATTTTTTGGTAATTTAATTTCGTTTTGAAGACTTCTTAATCCGAGTGCGGCGAGTCCTATTTCTCCAGTTACCCATATATCATCTGTTTTTTTTACATTCGATCTTAGTAATACATTTTTTTTTAGCACTTCACCTAAAATACAAATACTGATTGATAAGGACCCTTTAGTTGTATCTCCACCAATTACATTAACATCATATTTTTTTGCACAACTAAATAATCCCTCAGAGAATTCTTTAATCCAACTAGTTTTTATTTTTGGCAGAGCAATTGAAAGAAGAGCAAACTTTGGAACACCTCCCATTGCATGTATATCTGAAATATTCACAGTAAGGGCTTTCCAGCCTAAATTGAAAGCACTAGTGCTTGGAAGAAAGTGAGTATTTTCATTTAGAGTATCAATAGAGATTGCCCAGAAAGAATTATTATCTTTTTTAATTAATGCAGCATCATCTCCGATACCTTTATAAGCTTTGGTCTTATATAAATTAAAATATTGATTAATTATTGAAAATTCAACTGACATTTATTTTTTTTTAGGACGAAAGGATTTAACTATTTGCTCATGAGTTTCAATATATGGAGCACCTATAAGGTCTAAACAATAGGGCACAGCTGCAAATATACCAGGTACTTTTAAATCTCCATTATTATCTTTTAAGCCTTCTAATGTTTGAGTAATAGCTTTTGGTTGTCCTGGAAGATTTATAATAAGTGTAGAATTTCTTATAACAGCTACTTGTCTAGATAAAATAGCTGTTGGCACAAAATTTAAACTTATCTGACGCATTTGCTCACCAAAACCAGGCATTTCTTTATCGCAGATTTCCAAGGTGGCGTCGGGAGTTACATCTCTTTTTGAAGGACCTGTTCCTCCAGTTGTTAAAATAAGATTACATTTTTGGTTGTCTGATAGCTCAATTAAGGTATTTTTTATTATTTCTATTTCATCTGGAATAATATTTTCTTCTGTATGAAATGGTTTAATTAGTGCTTTTGTAAGCCAGTTCTTAAGATTTGGAATACCTTCATCAATATATTCACCGGATGATGCCCGGTCACTTATTGAAATTAAACCAATTTTAATGAATCTTTCTTCCACCAATATGTCTCTTTATTAGATAATAATTAATATTAACATTACGACAAAGGTTTCCAATGCTTAAATCCTACTTTACATACTTTATTTTCCTATTATTTTTGGTATCAAATGTTGCTTTTAGTGAACAGAATATTTTTGAAAAAAATTATCAAACACAGAGCCCTAAGGGATTTAAGTCTTTTTTGAATAATCCAAAAACAACAATTATGCGAGGATGGGAGCAGAAAACTGATAATATTAAAATGTTAGAAGATGGTTATGATTTGATGGGGCATTCAAACTTTACTGGTCCAAATGTTTCACCTAATTTAGCACTTGAACATGCAAAATCGATTAAAGCCGACATGGTTTTGGTTTATGATCGTCAAATTAATGATGCTGATCGTTCGACAATGATTAAAAAAGCCCGTGAAAAGGCAAGAAAAGCTAATCAAATTAAAGAGTCAGGAAATCTAACAGAAATTGAAATAAGTGAAGATGATTTAATTGACAAATCTGTTAAATATGAAATAAAAGCAACCTATTGGGTTAAATTACCAAAACCAACTTTTGGAACACATTTTATTAAATTAAAATCTCAAGATGAAAATTCAGTTTCAGGTGTTCAAGTAATTGCTGTTATTAAAGGCTCACCAGCTGCTAACGCTGGAATTTTGAAAAATGATAGTATCACCTCAATTGCTCAAGATATTGTTAATAAACCCGATGAATTAATTAATGCAATTAGAAAAAATAAGGGTAAATTGATAGAGGTTGGTTATATAAGGAATGGTAAAAAGTTAAAAGTTAACGTTAAGCTGTGATAATAATATCCTTTAAAATTTTATATAGTTGTCTTGAATATTTAGGAGAGGATGTACCTCTTTCTTTTTGAGCATTTGAAATAGCTTGTCTTAAAGACTGTTTATCAATATTTGGAAATTCATCAATAAATTTTTTTATCGAATTATTATTACTTATTAATTCATCTCTCCATTTTTCAACTATATGATTTTTTTGTATTTCTTTTTGAGCGCTTACTTTTAAGCCTTCCATTATCAAAAAAGCAGCACTTAAATCAATTTCTCTTAATAGCTTTCCAAGATATTGAACCTGTCTTTTTTTAGCAGAGTTAGAATTTATTTTTTTTAAATCAATTATGGCATCGAAAATATTAGAAGGAAATTCAAATAATTCAATCTTATTTATATTTAATTCAGAGATTTTTCTTCCAAATTCTTGAATTTTTTTTGAATCTCTTTTTAATTCGGTTTTACTTATAATTTTAGTATTATTTGAATCTATCATTACTAAATACCTAATTCTATGATTGATTCTGTATGATATCAGTTTTATAGAAAGTAATTTTATGAGCTTAAAAATCCTTAACTTTTCCCAAGATGAATTGTGTTTAATTTCCAATAAGATTTTAGATGTTGCTAAAAAGTATGGTGCGTCAAATTCTGAAGTAGAAATTAGTGTTGGAACAGGTAAAACAATTTCAACAAGGATGGGATTATTAGAAAATATTGAATTAAATAATGAAAAAAATTTAACTACAACTGTTTTTTTTGGCCATCAAAAAGGTATTGCGTCAACCTCAGACTTTAGTTATGAATCAATTAATTCTTGCGTTGAAGCAGCGTGTCAGATTGCAAAGAGTACTGCAGAAGATAAAGCCTTTGGTTTAGCTGATCCAAGTCTATTTTCAAAAAAAGTAAGGGATTTAAATATATATGACCCATTTTTTGATTCACAAGATCTAATTATAGAAAAAGTACTTGAGTGTGAAGACCATGCTTTAAATTTTGATAGTAAAATTACTAATTCAGAAGGAGCTCAGCTAACTACATCAGAAAATCTATTTGCTTACTTAAATTCTGAAGGGTTTGTTGGATGTTACCCTTCATCTAGATCATCTCTAAGTTGCTCTGTTGTTGCTAAAGATAATTTGGGAATGCAAAGAGATTTTAGTTATAGCGCAGTTCGATCTTATAATGATCTAAAAACACCTATTCTTATTGGTCAAGATGCAGCTCAAAGAGCTCTTAATCGTTTGAATATAAGACCCATTAAAACTGGTAAATACCCCGTCATTTTTGAATCTTCAATTGCATCATCAATTATTTCTACATTAGTTTCAGCTATTTCTGGAGGAAACTTATATCGTGAAAAATCTTTTTTATTAAATTCTCTTGATACTAAAATAGCTTCTGAATCATTTTCTATTGTTGAAGATCCTTTTTTAGAGAAAGGTCATGCAAGTTCTAATTTTGATGCTGAAGGCGTTAATTTGAAAAAAAGAACTATTTTAGATAATGGCTTGCTAAAAGGTTATTTTTTATCTTCTTATAGCGCAAGAAAATTAGCTATGCAAACAACTGGAAATGCTGGTGGACCACATAATCTTATCGTTAAACCATCACAAAAATCTCTAGAGGAATTAATACAAGGAATTGATAAAGGACTTTTGATTACTGAACTTTTAGGCCATGGTCTAAATATGGTTACCGGTGATTATTCGAGAGGTGCTGCTGGTTTCTGGATTGAGTCAGGAAAGATCAAACATGCTGTGGAAGAAATTACTATTGCTAGTAATTTTAAAGATATGTTATTGAATATTAAGGCTGTAGGTAATGATACCTATCAAAATACTTCAAAATATACTGGATCAATTCTAATTGAGCCCATGACAGTTGCGTCTGATAAATAATTAAGAATAACTATTCTACCTTAGAAATTTTTTGTGTTTCAGAATCATCTGTAGCAAATTCATCATTGAAATCTTCCAAGTATTGCTCATAATCATTTGAGGTACCCGCAGTATCTGAATAGTCAATTGTGCCTGTAGTATTATCATTTACTTGAGCCTCTCTATATTGAAGATATGCATCTCTTTGGAACGCATATGGATCTAAAGAGGCTTCGTCAATAATTGAAGATGCATTCAATAGCTCAGTTCGAGCATCTATAAATTGCATAATACGAACTTGATTTCTTCCTCTTACATTATTTATATAACTAATAGGATCAAATGCTAATGTATCTGTTACAAATCCAACTGCATCTCTTGTTGTTGATGGCCCTATAAATGGAAGAACTAGATATGCTCCTTGACCCACTCCCCAATGACCTAAAGTTTGTCCAAAGTCTTCTTTTCTTCTTTCACCACCACTCATTGAATGCACGTCAATGAAACCTAATAAACCGATTGTACTGTTGACTAGAACTCTACCTGTGTCATTAGCAGCGTATTCGACTTTACCTTGTAATAATTCATTTATAATTGTTATGACATCTCGAATGTTGTTAAAAAAGTTGTTGATTCCTCTTACAACAAATTTTGGAGCTACATTTCTATAGCCTTTCGAAACAGGTTTAATAATTGCATTGTCTGCAACATCATTAAACTTATAGACCGCTCGATTAAAATTTTCTAATGGGTCTTTATTTTGGTGGGTTGCGCATCCCGTTATTTGAAAAATAAGCAGGATTATAATAAATAATTTAGAAGTTCGCATATAACTACAGATTATCCATTAATGTTGTATTTTAGTCTATTAAATATCTAGGTATTGCTAATAATTAGAACAAATTTGTTGTAAATAAACAACACTATTTAAGATCTTTAAACAAGGCAATAGCTTTAGTTTTTTGTTCTGCATGATTAACTATAGGAATTGGGTAATCTTCTCCTATTTTAATTGGGAAGTTATTGGGAGATTTGCTGAATAAAGTAAAAGGTTGATGGATTTGTTTTTTGTTTAATAATTTTAATTCAGGCACATATTTTTTAATAAATTTCCCTTCAGGATCAAATTTTTCTGATTGGAGGGTAGGATTAAAAACTCTAAAATATGGTTGAGCATCACAACCAGTAGATGCTGCC
Source organism: OM43 beta proteobacterium (assembly GCA_042094875.1). Taxonomy (GTDB): domain Bacteria; phylum Pseudomonadota; class Gammaproteobacteria; order Burkholderiales; family Methylophilaceae; genus BACL14. The sequence goes on along the minus strand of JBELCI010000008.1, from coordinate 7,918 downwards.
CATTGCCACCCCCCATTATTTGCAGAAAAGTCAAAATCAATCAAATTATCAGCAAAATATTTTTCACCCCAGCGCCAATCTATTAATAAATCTTTTACTAAGAAACAAGCAATAATCATTCGAAGTCGATTATGCATATATCCTGTTGTGTTTAACTGCCTCATACCAGCATCGACAATAGGAAAACCAGTATTACCATTCATCCAGGCTTGAAATTTTTTTTCATTGTTTTCAAATTGAATATCATTATATTTAAGCTTAAAAGTCTTTCCTTCCTGTATGTGAGGAAAGTTGGATAATATTTGGAAATAAAAATCTCTCCAAATTAGTTCATTTAGCCAAGTTTTTGATCCTTCTGATTCATGATCAAGAGCTATTTTTGCAAGATGTCTTATTGATACTGTACCAAATCTGTTATGAACTGAAAGATAAGAAACACCTTTAGTGCCAGGAAAATTCCTTTGCGAATTATAATTTTCTATTCTTTTTTTAAAATCTTTAATTAAAGTCAGTCCACCCTCTGGCCCTACAGGAAGATTCATTTCTATTAGATTCGTTTTTTCAAAACCTAGTTTTTTTAATGATTGAAGAGATTTGCTAGTAAATTTCGCATAATTTTTACTATGAAGTTCACAATTAAATTGAGTAATACCTTCATTGAAGATTTGTTGTAGGTAATTATTTTTATATGGCGTAAAGATAGTATAAGGACTATTATTTTTCGTTAATATTTCTTTATCTTCAAATAAAACTTGATCTTTATATGCAAAAGTTTCGATATTTTTTTTAATTAGTATTGATGAGATTTTCTTATCTCTTTTTTTAGGATATTCTTCGTAATCCTTATTTATAAATAGTGCATCACATTTATTTTCTTCTATTAAAAAAGGAATTAAAAAAACAGGATCCCCAATCTCTACAATAAGGTCTGAACCAAATTTTTTTAGTGTTGCTTTGATTTGTTTAAGAGAATTCCAAATAAAATCAATTCGTCTATCTTTCTTATTTTTTAAGTCATTCAAAATCGTTGTATCAAAAATAAAACAACAATAGACTGCCTTAGAGTTTAATAAAGCTTTAGAAAGAGCATTATGATCATACAATCTAAGATCTCTTCTAAACCATACTAAACTGTTAGTAATTTTTTTATTCACGATGATATGGATGCTTATTTAGTATTGTTGAAGCTCTATACAATTGTTCAAGCAGAATAATTTTTACTAAATTGTGAGGGAATGTAAGCTTTGATAAACTCCAAATCCAATTAGAGTTTTTTAAAAGTTCTTTATCTAAACCATCCGCTCCTCCAATTATAAAAACTATTTTAGGAAATTTTTGCATCCAATTATTTAAATTTTTTGAAAGATTTTTTGAAGAGCAAGATGTTCCACTCTCATCAAGTGAAATTACAAAGTCATTACTGATAAATTTATTAATTTTCTTAGCTTCCTGTGATTTTTTATGCTCCGAAGATTTTAGATTTTTATCTGATTTTATTTCTATTAATTCAATTTTAAAACAATCATCAAGTCTAGAAATATATTTGGTTATTCCATCTTTAACCCATTTTGGTGGAGCATTTCCTACTGAAATAATTTTTATTTTCAATCTGCGAAATCACTTTTTAATTATCTGGCATCCAAAGTTCTTCTAAATTATAGTGAACTCTAATTGTGGGCGTCATTATGTGAATAATAATATCTCCAAGGTCTACTAGAACCCATTCACTCTCAGATTCTCCTTCAGTACCAATTAGGGGTACACCAATTTTTCTCATTCTGACTTTTATATTATCAGCAAGAGCTTTAGCTTGTCTAGAAGAATTAGCACTAGCAATAATTATATAATCAGCAATAGATGAGTTTTTTCTGATGTCTATTGTTAAAATATCAAAGGCTTTAATATCCTCTAAAGCACTTATAACATTTGTCTTAATATTTTTAATTGAAGCCAAATTGAAGAAATTTATGCTGCTTGCATTGCAATTGAATTTTTAGTTATGGTGATTTTATTTTTATCATCAACATATACCAAAAGTGGTTGGTATTTTTCTAATTCTATTTCGTTGTAGTTAGAAAAGGTTGCAATGATTAATTTATCTCCTGGATTAGCTTTATGAGCGGCAGCACCATTGATTGATATAATTCCAGAATTTTTTTCTGCTTGAATTGCATAAGTATTAAATCGTTCGCCGTTAGTTATATTATAAATTGATATCTGCTCATATTCTTTTATATTTGCGGATTCTAAAAGTGTAATATCAATTGCACATGATCCCTCATATTCAAGCTCTGAATGAGTTACAGTAACTCTATGAAGTTTTGATTTAAGCATTACTCTTTGCATGTTATGTAGTATATCTTTTTTTAAACGAAATATTATAGTCAGTTAGTTGTCGGGATGCAAAATTCTATATTATCAATTAATCTTATCTCACCAAGAAATGCAGCTCCTAAAACCACTAACTTTTTATCATTATAACTTGGTTTTTTTAAATCTATTTGCCTCCTTATTTCAAAATAATCTATTTTCCAACCTTCCAACATTAGTTCTTGCTTAGCTTTCAATTCTGATTTATTGATATCCAAACCTTTAATAACAGATTCAGCACAGATTTTAAGTTGCTTATATAGGCTTGAAGCTTTATTAATATCATTTTTATTTAGTAGACTATTTCTGGAGCTTAAAGCAAGATTATTCTTATTTCTAATGGTTTTAGCTTCAATAACTTTTATTGGGAGCTTCGAATCAGAAACAAATTTTTTTATTAAGTATAATTGTTGATAATCTTTTTTTCCAAAAATAGCATAAGAAGGCATTATTAAATTAAATAACTTATCTATAATTGTAATTACTCCTTTGAAATGACCTTTTCTTGACTTACCACATAATTGATTTGAAATTAAAGGCATTTTATAAGAAAGTTTTGGGTTTTTTGGATAAATATCTTTTACCGATGGAATAAACAATACTGAGACACCTTTGTCATTTAAGAGATTTATATCTTGACTCAATGTTCTTGGATAATTATTAAGGTCATTTTTTGAATTAAATTGAATAGGATTGATAAAGATTGTCAATACGATATTTAGAGATAGTTTTTTAGCTTCTTTTATTAAAGATAGATGACCTTCATGAAGATTACCCATTGTTGGTATAAGAAAAATATTTTCTTTTTTACCTAAGTTTTTTTTGAGCTCTAATGGTGATTTAATTATCTTCATTTAATTTTCGATCATGAATTTCTTTTATAAACTTTTCTAAACCATAAAAAATATCTCTTGGTTTTATTTTTTTTGCTTTATTTTTATCTTTTGAAAAAGATAATTTTGTTATACCAAGTAACTCATATAAAACTTCAACTTTTCCATTGCAAAAATTTGAAGATCTAAAGCTTATTGTTGGAATCTTAAGATTTTGCGTAATTAATTTATCTTCGGAAGGTTTTGTCATAGACAAGATAAGCATTTTTGCCCCAGCTTGCTCAAGATTTTTTGCTTTTTTTATTAAGTCATAATTCTTAGTTTTTAGTTTTGTATTGATTTGAGGCATGTATCCAATGTGTCCACAAACTGGAATTTTGTTTCTAGTTAAATGTTTGATGATTTCAAAAACAGTATCATGACCTTCAATTTTGACTATATCAGCACCTGCTTCAATTAGTAATTTTGCATTCTTTAATGCTATTTTTTTATTCCCATGAGTATTAATTGGCATATCACTTATTATTGGTACTTGGCGAGCACCCTTTCTTACAGCTCTCGTATGATATATGACTTCGCTTAATGTAACTTTCCGTGTTGATGATTCTCCTTTTACTAAAATTCCTAAAGAGTCACCAACTAAAAGTGCATCACAATTAGTGTTTGATAAATAAGATGCAAAAGTGGCGTCATAGCAAGTAATAATGGCTATATTTTTTTTTCTAAATAATTTTTCTAGTTTATGCATTATTAATATAATTTAGGATTAAAGTATTCTCTTACACTATTAATTTGATAAATTCTTTCTACTAGGATATTTAAAGCAGATTTGTCCTCTAACAAATCTATACCTTCATTGTTAACAATTAGGACCCTAGATTGGTGATTGTTATGAAAATAATTACTATAAGATTCTGCAATTTTCTCTAAATATTCTGTTGATATTCTTTGTTCGTAGCCAATATTTCTTTTTTCAACCCTTTTTCTTAAAAGATCAACAGGAGTTTGGAGATAAATAACTAAATCAGGAGTAGGAGTTTTTGGATGGAGATATTCATAAATTTGGTTATAAAGTTTTAATTCTTCGTTATCAAGATTAAGATTTGCAAATATTGGGTCTTTTTGTAGAAAAAAATCGGCAATTATTCCGCTTTTAAAAAAATCTTGTTGTTTAAGTTCATTTATTTGCTGAGCTCTTTGAAAAAGAAAAAAAAGCTGGGTTGATAGGGCATAATGCTTCATATCTTCATAAAATTTTGGTAAAAAGGGATTGCGATCAGCTTTTTCCGTAAACATATTTGCACCATATTTATTTGATAATAGTTTAGCTAAAGTTGATTTTCCACATCCTATTGGACCCTCAACAACAATGTACGGAAATTTTTTAAAAATATTCAAACTATTTGATCCTATAAATATTTTCTGGAGCTAATTTTTTTATTATATCTTTAATTTTCCCTTGATTCGGAATCATGATGTTTTCATTAATATCCTTTAAGGGCAACAAAACAAATAATCTTTCATGCATTCGTGGGTGAGGAATAATTAAATTTTCTTCATTTATGATTAAATCATTAAATAGCAAAATATCTAAATCTAAAGTTCGTGGCCCATTTTTTTGATCCCTAACACGACCAGCATCATTTTCAATATTTAAGATTTCTTTGAGAAGATCCTGAGGACTATAATCAGAAGAAATTTTTATCACTGCATTAATAAAGTCAGGTTGATTTAAAATTCCCACTGGAGGTGTTTGGTAAAGATACGATTCCTTTAGAATCTTAACACGATCTAATTTTTTGATAGATAGAATTCCATTTAAAACCTGTTTTCTTGGATTTTTTAGGTTACTTCCTAAAGCAATATAAATAAAACTCATTTTATAAAATTTTTTTATTAATTATAAGCAAATTTTGATTCTTTTTATTTGCCACAATAAATTTGGTCCACCAAGAACCAATAGAGCTAGAAATTTCTAACACTTGACATCTTAATAATAAAAAATCATATGAAGCTCTGAACCTTGGATGATTTAAAAGTCTGTAAATCTTTTTTGCAGAGGTACTGTTAAATCTTGGTTGAAGTCTCCATATTTCAGACATTGTGACAGAAAATCTTTTTTGGATTGGGAATAGTTTAGATTGTTTAGATAAGACCTGGTCAATAGCATAGTTTAGCGCGACTGTTTCGTTGATTGATGTTTTTTGTCTTTTTTCAGAAGCAATACAGATATCTTTCCATAGGAAAACCGCAAGAAGAAATCCTGGATTAATTGATTTATTATCTTGAATACGTTTATCGGTATTTTTTAATCCTTGAATAAGAAATTTTTTTGTAGATTGGTCTTGAGTTTGAAGCATTGGAAAAAATTTTTGTGATAAATTAAATTCATTGAATAAATGAAAACTTTTCACAGCATGACCTGTTAGAAAAAGCTTCATAATCTCATCAAAAAGTCTTGAGTAAGGAATATTATCCAAAAGGTTAATTCTAGTATTAAGTATTTTTCTCGTTTTAGGCTCTATTTTTAAGGCGAGTTTTGCAGAAAATCTTATAGCTCTCAAAATCCTTACTGGGTCTTCTTTAAATCTTATTTCAGGAGAACCAATTACACATAATTGCTTATTTTTTATATCTTTTATACCATCATACAAATCAAAAAATTTATGATTTATTGGATCATAATAAATTGAATTAGCAGTAAAATCTCTTCTTTCAGCATCTTCAATGAGTGTGCCATATGCATTATCCTTCTCGATGCCATTGGCCATTATTTCCTTTTTATTTGGCTTTGCTCTAAATGTAGATACCTCGATAATGTCTCTTCCATCTATAACATGAACTAATTTGAATCTTTTGCCAATGATTCTTGATCTTTTAAAAATTTTTTTTATTTGTTCAGGAGTTGCATTAGTTGCAATATCGAAGTCTTTGGGATGATGTTTTATTAAGATATCCCTGATCGCACCACCGACAATGTAGGCTTGAAATTTATTTTTCTGTAATAACGATATAATTTGTAGTGCATGATTAGATATTTTTTTTGATTCAATTTTATTTTTTGAAAAGAATGAGCCAACGGTTTTTTTGAATAAATCGATAAATTGATTAGACATGAAACGTTAAATATTTTTTTGCCAAAAAATATCCTGAATGTTTTTGGTGTGGTTTAAATATCTTGCACATACGAACAAATAATCTGACAATCGATTAATATACATTAATGATGTTTTATTAATTTTATCTTTTTGTTGTAATTGAACTAAGATTCTTTCAGCTCTTCTGCAGACTGTTCTTGCATGATGACATAATGCTGAAGCTTTAGAGCCTCCTGGTAAAATAAACTCTTTTAAAGGATCGAGATCTGAATTCATTCTATCTATTTGTTCTTCTAAAAATTCAACTTTTTTTATAGTTACCTTTGAATAGTTTGGTATTGATAATTCCCCACCAATATCAAATAAATCATGTTGAATTTTTAATAAATTTTGATTGGTGGACTTATGGATATCTTCTGTAAGTATAATACCGATGACTGAATTTAATTCATCAATACTTCCGAGCCCATCAATTCTTGGGTCAAATTTGTCCACCCTTGATCCATCACCAAGCCCAGTCTTTCCAGTATCACCTGTCTTGGTATAAATATGTGTTAATCTATTTGCCATAATTTTCCTTAGGTTATTGTACATTAAAGCTTTTGCTAAAATAATTTAAAAAGTCAAAATAAAAATGAAAAATTCATCACCAATTGCTATTTTTGATTCTGGTGTAGGTGGTCTTTCAGTTTTGGATGAAATCTCTAAAATATTGCCAAACGAAAACCTTATCTATGTTGCAGATTCTAGAAACGCTCCTTATGGTCTCAAATCTTTTGAAGAAATATATATTAGAGCTTCTAAAATTATTAATTTTTTATTAAAGAATCATGAGCTTAAACTCATAGTTGTTGCATGTAACACTGCCACAGCTGCATGTATAAAAAAATTAAGAGAAGTTTATGATGTGCCTTTAGTTGGGATGGAGCCAGCTGTAAAACCTGCAATTCAACTTAGCAAAAAAAAGTGTATTGGTATACTTGCAACTGAGGGCACTATAAAAAGTGCAAAATTTTCAGCATTGCTTGAAAATTATTATGGTGAAGCTAAATTTTATATTCAGCCATGCATTGGCCTTGTGGAATATATTGAAAAAGGACAGATCGATACCTTAGAGGTTAATGATGTGGTTTGCAAAAATTTAGCAGCACTTAAGGAAAAAAAAGTTGATGTCATTGTTCTTGGATGTACACATTTTTTATTCATAAAAAGTATTATCGAAGATTATTTTGATAATTCAGTAAGAATTATTGATACTGGAAAGGCAGTGGCAAATCGAGTTGTTGATCTAATAGGCCAAAACGACTCTTTAAATGGTGAAGCAAACAATCTGATTCAATTTTATTCGAACATTAAATATAGCAATGAAAGTATAGTAAAAAGATTATCATCTTCCACTATTCACCAATTCTTTTTTAATGAAGATTTTTAAGTTATGTAATTTAACCAACTCTTATACTGATCATTTTTCCCCTTTACTATATCAAAATAAAGTGATTGAATTTTGTTGGTAATATCACCTTTGGATCCAGTACCAATGTTTCGGCGATCCAATTGTTTGATAGGTGTAACTTCAGCAGCTGTCCCAGTAAAAAAAGCCTCATCAGCAGTATAAAC
>JBELCI010000007.1:0-8451 GCA_042094875.1 OM43 beta proteobacterium | reverse complement strand
CATAAATTACGAGATTGACGCGGGGTGGAGCAGCCCGGTAGCTCGTCAGGCTCATAACCTGAAGGTCGTAGGTTCAAATCCTACCCCCGCAACCAAAATGAAAAACATTAAGAATTAAAAAATGGAAACGATATCTAATGATATTATTGAGAAACTAAAGAAGTTATTCAATAAAGGTAAATATAATGTATTTGAAAAAGAAATAGCTGATCTTCTAATTAAATTTCCAGATAATGTATTCTTATGGAATATTCAAGCTATTAACGAAACTTCTTTAAAAAATTTATTATATGAAACTTGATTGGGAAGATGCATGTTTAGAATCAGAGAAAAAATAAGAGGATTGTAAAGACAGCATCAAACATTGAAGTAAGGCAAAGAATTTATCAAAAAAGCTCTCTGCAATAGCAAAATTTTGAAAACCATCTTGTTGGTTTATCAAAAAATTTAAAAGATTTTTAATTTATTATTGTGCTGTATATCCGCCATCAATTATAGATGCACTTCCCATCAAAAACTTCTCGTTTAGTCTTGTTACAATAGACTTCGCTAGCTCCTCTGGAGATGTTGATTGTTCGGGTGGTATTCCATCTAAGTCATTATCATCTAAAAAACGACCATGCATTGGAGTACGAACAACGCCAGGTAAAACAGCGTTAACTCTAATTGGTGAGGTATTGGTTTCTAAGGCGTAGGCATTAAGCTCTATAGTTATAACTCTTGTTATAGAGGCTATCCCTGCTTTTGAATAAGCATATACGCTTGTGTTTGGCATACCAATCTCTGCAGCGATACTTCCAACATTAATAATTGAACAATCCATTTTATTATCCTTGGAAAGAGCTCTTTTCATAAGGCTTATGCCTTCTTTTAAACAATATAAAGTTCCTTTCCCATTGATATCAATAACGCTATCAATGTTATCAAGGCTTAGTTGATCGATGGGCTCTAGTATGCCTTCCGTTCCAGCATTATTAATAAGGTAATTTAAACATCCATATGTTTTTTCAACCCAATGAAATAGAGATTCAACATCAGAGTGATTACTAATATCACATTGTTTTGCAACGACAGGTAAACCTTGTTCTTTAAGATCTTTAATCGCTTTTTCACATTTTTCGATATCTCTTGATACGGCGATAACTTGGGCATTATTTTCAACTAATAATTCTACAAGTGCTTGTCCAATATTTTTGAAACGTTCATCACTTGAGCTTACGCCAGTTACAAGAACAATTTTATTATTTAGAAATGTAAATTGACTCATTTTAAATAATTCCTCTGAAAAAATAGATTAGAGTTTTACTTTTTATTAGCTTCTATAAATTTATCTATTGTTTGATGGAAGTGTCTTAAACGTATTTCTTGTTCGCATAAAATTCCACCTTTAAAGCTATCGGATTTATTTCCCCATTGCATTGTTTCCATGTTCGAGCCATCTTGTGCCAAAACATTGCAGAATACGGGTGGAAAAGTTCCCCTAAAGGCCTCTTCATATAATTCAGGACCATTTCCTCTATATATTTTATGTTCCGGTCGAGGAGGCAATTCTTTACCTTCAGGATTGTTTAACAAAATGAAGAAATCGTAATAGCATTTATTTGGGTCTGTAGCGTGCGGTCTATATCGAAATACATTTGCTGCTTCAGGTCTATTAGTGAAAACTGCACTCGGAAAGAAGAAATAATGATATTGATGAATAAGTTGTTCGTCATTCATATTTTTATAAATTTCAATTTCGTTCTCTTCTGATCTCCTTTTCTTTATATAATATAAGTGTAAATCCTTTGCTGAGCCCTTATAGCCATCGTCAACATCACTCATTTCACCTTGTACTCGGTCGCCCATCATTTCTTGACGAAGTGGTGTGAAGGTTTCTTGATCTTTTACAACTTCGCTAACTGTTTCGTTAAAGTTAATCATTCTTGAATGTGGTCCTGATAATTCAATTGGAACATCATGGCCTTCACCAAATTCTATCATGTCTGGATGAAGCGCTGTAAAATGATAGCTTTCATTAAAGGCATCAACTGCATGCTTCCAATTCCCATTCCATTCAAAAGTTTGATAGTCTATTAGTTCCCAATTTTCAAAATTATAACTTTCTAGGTGCTCTCCATATTCTCCGAGCCATTCTTTTAACGATGAAGAATTATCATCCATATTTAACCATATCCATCCACCCCAATTATCTAATTTTACTTCAGGTAAACCTAGCTCTTTTTCCGGGACACCATTTTCAAATTGTTTGTATAATTCAGGAGCAAAAACAGAATTTAATGATCCATCATTATTCCATTTCCATCCATGGAATGGGCAAGAAAATATATCAAGTTCACCTTCTTCAAGTTGACACAATTTGTTTCCTCTATGCTGGCATACATTATAAAAACCTCTTATTTGGCTATCGTTTCCTTTAACTATAAGAAAGGACTCTTTGCCTATTTCATGGGTAATAAAAGAGCCATCATACTTTAAATCTGATTCCCTACAGACTAACTGCCAAGTTTTTGTCCAAACTGACTCCCATTCTTTTTGCATAAATTCTTCAGTGTAGAATCTCTTGCCATCAAGTTTTTCTTGTCCAAGATCAGGTATTTGTTGGCGAGGAATAAAAGGCCTAGCTTTAAAATCTCTTTCAGTTGGATTCTTTCTTTCAATAAAATCTTTTTCAATTTTTGCCATTTATATCTTTCTCATTCATTTATTTACTTAATTTACACTCATATAAAAATATCTCAATATAACTTTTAATTTTGATACTCACTTTAGCGGACACTTCTATATTCTTATCAGTGCGGATGATTATATATGGATAGGTTGCTATTTAATAAACTTTATTAATAATAGGCATAATAATTATGTTCTTCTTATTTAAGTTTTATCCCCAGTAATCCTTAAATTTGAAGATCTTTGCGGGGGAACTTTAAAATGCAATTTATTAAACTTAATCTTTCTATTATTTTTTCATTAATTTTATTTTCATCATTTTCTACAAATGTATCTTTTGCTCAAGAGAGCAGCAGTAACTCTTTTATTGGTCTTGAAGAAATAATTGTTACAGCACAAAAAAGAGAACAAAATATTAATGAAGTAGGTATGTCAATCGATGTAGCCTCAGGCGATCAACTTGAAAATGCTGGTGTTAAAGATATGATAGATTTAGGAAGGCTAGTTAGTGGTTTTACAGCTAATAGCAACTATTATGGTACATATACATATACGATAAGAGGAGTTGGCTTCCAAGATACTGCACTTGCATCAAATGGGGCTGTTAGCATAAATATTGATGAAATGCCTATCCCTTTTAGTGCGCTAACTACTGGTGTTGTTCTTGATATAGAGCGTGTAGAAGTTTTGAAGGGTCCTCAAGGAACATTATTTGGTCAAAATACTACTGGCGGAGCGATTAACTATATTGCTAATAAGCCTACTGACGAATTTGAAGCTGGTATTAGAATTCAATATGGATCTTATAATGAAATTGATATTACCGGATTTGTTAGTGGACCAATAAGTGAAAACCTAAATTATAGATTGGCTGCTAAATCATGGACTTCTGATGGTGATCAAAAAATGTATAGTGGTGAAGCGGTTAATGGACCTGATCCAATATGGGTAGCTAATGGAAGAAGTTATGAATATGATAATGAGGCTGGAGCAAAAGATTTTCAAAATATGCGTTTGTCATTTGCTTATGAGCCTACAGATACATTTTCTGCTTTATTAACCCTTAGTGCTTGGAGGGATGAAAGCGATTCTAGGCGCCCACAATTTATTTCTACATTTAAGAAAAATCCTGTTAATTCACCCAGGGATCAATTAGCTAATTACCCAAGGGCTCCAAAAAATAATAGAGCTGCAGATTGGGGACCTTGCGTTAATGCTGCAGGAGGAAAACCAGAAGGCATTACAGGAAATCTTGATATTGAAGGAAATCCTGAAAATCTCAACAATAGAATTTTAGATAATTGCGGAAAGGCTGATAGAGATAATGAATATTTTTCTGCAACATTACGAATGGATTATGACATAAATGATAATGTCACTCTGACATCACAAACTAGTTATAATACATTAGATCGTGAACAATTAGTTGAAGCTGATGGAACTATTTATCAAAATTATGAAACCATTCAAACAGGCGACATTGAAGTTTTATTCCAAGAATTTAGACTTTCAGGAAGTCTAAATGAAACAGGAACATGGGTGCTTGGTGCGAATTTTGAAAAAACTGAAACATATGACAAGTTTATAGCAACTTATGGTTTTTCAACAGCTGTCCCTGTCCCAGTTTTTACTGCTAATCCATTGTGTTGTAATGGTTTATTTAATGATCAGGAAACAGACACCCTAGCAATTTTTGGAAGCATGGAATATCCTATTATGGATGATTTGAATCTAACACTTGGAATTCGCTATACAGATCAAGAACGTAGCTACATAAGTTGTGGAATTGATGGCGGTGACGGAAGCTGGAGTAATACAGCTAATGAAATACAATCACTTCTTCAACTTTTAGGTGGTTATGACATAGTTGGCGGTTCTACTCCTATTGGTGGTTGTGGAACGGCTTCTTTAACTCCACCTACTTTCCATGCCCCCCAGCCTGGATATGACAAAGAACTTAATGAGGACAATGTCTCTTGGAAAGTTGGATTTACTTATGACGGAATTGAAGATTCTTTATATTGGTTTACTGTCACGCAAGGATTTAAATCTGGTTCCTCACCAATGGTTGCTTCTGCATCTGAAGCACAACATGTTGCAGTTGTTCAAGAAGAATTATTGGCTTATGAGCTTGGAACTAAATTAACTCTCCAAGAAGGTAGAGTGCAATTAAATGCTGCAGCTTTTTTCTATGATTATAAAGATAAACAAGTTTTAGGTGCTTTTGAGGATTTAATTTTTGGGTCATTAGGAGGTCTAGTGAATGTTCCTGAGTCAGAAATAACTGGTTTTGAAGCCTCTTTAGAGTGGTATCCTACAAATAATTTGAAAGTTGTTGGCTCGGTCTTGCATCTAGACACTGAAATAACCGGTGAATTTAGAAGTTTTGATAGGTTTTCTGCAGGAATTAATGCTGGAACTAAAAACTTTAAAGGTCAAGAGTTACCGGCTGTACCTGACTTTTATGCTAACTTTGATTTTGAATATACCTGGCAGCTTGATAATGGAAATACAGCATTTTTTGGTACTAATGTAAGTCATAGAAGTGAAACAAAGTCTTTCTTTTATGACCAATGTAATGAACCAGGAGTTCCATGCACAAGAGATGTTATTGATACATTTCAACCAGGTGATACAGATTTAGTAATAAATAGCAGAACTTTATTAGATATTAGAGCTGGTGTTGAATTCAAAGATTGGACAGTTCAGGTTTATGGTCAAAATATCTTAGATAAGTATTATTGGAATTGGGCTTCAGCGCCAGTCGATACTATTTGGAGATACACTGGTTTACCAAGAACTTATGGTATTGCTTTAAGTAGAAATTTTTAAGTTTATATTTATAAAATACCCTAGGAGTGAACTTTCCTAGGGTATTTTTTTTAAAAACTTATTGGGTTTTTTATGCAGAAAAAGATTTTAGTTTTAGTATCTATTTTTATATTTTCACTCAATACACATTTATATGGAAATAATTTATCTGCTTTAGACAGACTTGATATAATTGATGTTATTAATAAATATGCTCATGCTGTAGATGAAAAAGATTATGTTTTATTCAAATCTTTATTTGTTGAAGATGTAGAAACAAAATTTGTTTTTGATCCAAGTTTTTTTGGCGGTGAAACAATAATAATTAAAGGCATAGATGATTATATGGAATATATAAAAGCATCTGGATCTTTATTTCGCTCTTCTCAACATCTTATAGGCAATGCATTAATTTCAGAAATCGGTAATTCTGTAAAAGTTAAAAGTAATCTAAATTCTCGGGGCTATTATAAAGATGATATTAATCGCTCAGTATCATTATGGGGATATTATGAGACATATCTAAAAAAAATTAATGGTCAATGGAAAATTATAAGACATGATTTTTATAGCTTAGGTGCAGAAGAATAACCTTGTCCTGTAGATAAATTTTTTATAAGCTTTTCTTTAGAAGGATGAAAACTTGGCAGAAATTTATAAAATACAGAAATATATCAAAAATTTTGAAGATTTTAACTGGTCCGATTTAGATCTTTATCAAAAAACTACTATTGCATATCACATACTTGATATTTCTCTCCTTGCTAAAAACTTTCATAGATCTGTAAGAAATAAAGGTGTTATAAATGGAAAGAATAAAAAATTCTCAAAAGCTCAACATGACCGCGATGAAATAAGTTCATTAATTATAATAAAATTAACACTAAAATCTTTCGAAGAAAGCCCATTGATGACTTTGAATCAAATAATTCATTTTTGTAAATCTAAAGGAGGTAAATTTGTTGAGTTAAGCAGAGATACATATGAGAGAAGAGTTTCGTCTTTATGTTTAAGTGGAGAAATAGAAAAAACTCACATAAAAGAGTTAAAAGATGAAGATATTATAAAAATTTCTCATACTCGTAATTTTAAGTATGCATATAAAGTTTCAACAGAAGTTAACGAAATTCACCGTAAAGGAGAGTATAATGTTGCTAAAGCTGCACCATTAGACAATTTCTTGCTTAATATAATAAATATTATAAATACACTTCCTGTAAACATTAGATCTGATCTTTTAGAAAAAATTAAGGATTAATTAAAATGAATATAAAGTATTTGTTACTGGTTTTTTTTATATTTTATGGTGAAAGTATATTAGCTGAAAATGATGATTGGACATCATACGGAAAAGATTCTGGTGGTGGCCATTATTCAAAAGCTTCAGAAATAACACCTGATAATGTTCATCTTCTTAAAGAAGCATGGGTTCATCGTTCCGGTGACTATCAAAGTGGAGCAAATACTCGAGGTAAGATAGCGCCAGAAATTCAAACATCTTTTCAAGCTACCCCGCTTCTTGTAAATGAAACTCTTTATTACTGTACGCCATTTAATAGAGTTTTTGCTTTAAATCCTGAAACAGGTGAAGAAAAATGGGTTTTTGATCCACAGGTTAATCCTGCAGGGAGACCACTTAAAACTTGCAGAAGCTTAAGTAGCTGGGAAGACCCAAATAAAAATGAAAACGATGTCTGTCATCATCAATTAATTGGCGTAACAATGGATGTTGATCTTTTTTCTATTGATGCAAAAACAGGTGAACTATGCAAAGACTTTGGAGATGATGGAAAAGTAGATTTAAGAAAAGGTTTAGGCGATCATCCAGATATATACTATTGGAGTTCATCACCTCCAGCTATAATTGATGAAAAAATTATTGTAGGCGGAAGTGTAATTGATAATACGAATATCAATATTCCTGGCGGAGTTGTTAGGGCATATAATATTAGAACAGGCGAACTTGAATGGTTTTGGGACCCAGTACCACCCGGTATGGAAGTAAATTCTAATGATAACGAAAATGCATTATATCAAAGAGGTACAGCAAATGTCTGGTCAATTATTTCAACTGATTCAGACCTTAATTTAATATATCTTCCAACAGGCAATGCTTCACCAGATTACTATGGGGGTCATAGAGAAGGCTTGGATTATTACAATAGTTCTGTAGTTGCTTTGAAAGCTGATACTGGTGAAGTGGCGTGGCATTTTAAGACTGTATATCATGATGTTTGGGATTATGATGTGCCCTCACAACCAACACTTTATGATATAGAGAAAGATGGAAAGAAGATAAAAGCCTTAGCGCAAACCACTAAAATGGGTCTTGTGTTTTTATTGAACCGTGAAACTGGAGAACCAATTTATTCTATTAAGGAAAGAGAAGTTCCAAAAGGATCTTTAGAGGGTGAAAAATTATCAAAAGTTCAGCCTTTTCCAACTAAACCATTACCTTTGAACCCAATTTATTTTGATCCAGAAGAAGCTTATGGTTTTACTTTTTGGGATAAAGGATATTGTAAAAGAACTGCCAAGAAGTTACGTAATGAAGGACTTTATACTCCTCCTTCATTAGAAGGATCAATTCATTATCCTAGTGCTATTGGAGGTAATAACTGGGGCGGTCCAGCAATAGATCGCTCAAGAAATATTATGGTTGTTAATACAATGAATATGGCAAGTTTAATTGTTATGGTTCCTAGAGAAGATTGTAATAAATCTATTGATGAACTCGCTATTAATGATACACAAGCTAGATTTACAAGTGTAGAACAAAATGAAGGTATTCCTTACTGTAACCTACGTTCTATGGGTTTCTTTTCGCCTTTGGGTGTGCCTTGTACTAAACCACCCTGGGGGACTTTGACTGCAGTTGATCTTGATACTGGCGATCACTTGTGGAATGTACCTCTAGGGACATCTAGAGATATTGCACCATTCCCTCTTTGGTGGATTAAGGGCGCTCCA
>JBELCI010000006.1:0-103891 GCA_042094875.1 OM43 beta proteobacterium | reverse complement strand
CACTGGGCAAGATCATTGTCGATCTCTCCTTGTCTATTTCTCAATAATAGGAAATCATATGCTGCACGAAATCGTGGATGTCCTAATAAACGATAAATTCGTTTTGGGTTTAAGTTTTTAAACCTTGGTTGAAGTCTCCATATTTCACTCATTGTGACTACAAACCTTTTTTGTATTGGAAAGATTTTTCTTTGTTTTGTAAATGAGTCATAAATAGCCTTATTTAATGCTAGAGATGTATGAGGAAAATCTTTATCATTTTTTTTCCATAATTTTAGAACATCGTGCCACAAAAAAACTGCTAATAAAAAACCTGGGTTAATAGATTGATTATTTTTAATTCTTAAATCAGTATTTTTTAATGCCTGTAATAAAAAATCATTAGATAATTTATTATTATTATCTAATGTTGGAAAATAAATTTTACTAAGATTAAATTTTTTAAATAACACCATACTTTCTTGTGCATGACCTGTTATAAATAATTTCATAACTTCATCAAATAAGCGAGAATAAGGAACAGATTTAAGAAGATTTAAGGAGCTTTTGATTTCATCTAAAGTCTCTTTGTGAATATTCATTTTAAGTTTTGCTGAGAAACGAATAGCTCTTAAAAGCCTAATTGGATCTTCATTGAATCTTTCCTTTGGTTTTCCAATAAGTTTTAACTCATTATTTTTAATATCTTCTAAACCATTGTAAAAATCAATTAAATTATTTTCTTCTATATCGTAATAAAGTGCATTAACAGTAAAATCTCGTCTTTCTGCATCTTCTTCGATTGTGCCATACTCATTATCTTTTAAAACGCCATTAGACATATGAATTTTTTGTGATGGCCTGGCTCTAAATGTTGATACCTCTATTATTTCACGACCATAGATTACATGGACAAGTTTAAATCTTCTGCCAATAATTCTAGATTGCTTAAAAATTAATCTTACTTCTTCAGGTGTTGCGTTTGTTGCTATATCGAAATCTTTAGGGCTTACACCCATTAGAATGTCCCTAATCGCCCCACCCACTATAAATGCTTCAAAATTATTTTTTTTGAGTATTTTAAGAGTATTTAGTGCCGATTTACTTATTAAGCTACTATCAATTTTTTTTGCTTTAAAAAAAGAGTAAATTTTTTTTTGAAAGACTTGCAGAAGATTACTATTCATTTATTTTTTTAAATATTTTTTTTCCAAAAAATATCATCAAGCTTATTAATTTTATTCAAAAATCTCGCTAAAACGAATAGTACATCAGAAAGGCGATTTATATATTTAAGAGAGGCGTCGTTGACTTTATCTGTTTTAGTTAATTTAAATAAATTTCTCTCAACTCTTCTACAAACTGTTCTCGCAAGATGACAATAAGAAGCAGCTTTTGATCCCCCTGGTAGAATGAATTCTTTTAAAGGAGGTAAATCTTTATTCATTTCATCAAGGGCGTTCTCAAGAAAAGATATTTTTTTTTCATTTATATTTATATGATTTGGTATTGATAATTCTCCCCCAATATCAAATAAATCATGTTGTATTTTATTAAGAATAATTTTTTTATCTTCTGGCAATTTTTCTGTAAGCAAGATTCCGATAATTGAATTTAATTCATCAATATTTCCTAAAGATTCAATGCGAGGATCAAATTTTTTAACCCTGGAGCCGTCTCCAAGACCAGTTTCCCCCTGATCACCAGTTTTTGTATAAATTTTTGTAAGCCTATTCGCCATAATTTTCCTTTCCATTATTCTACATTAACCTTCTTTATTTATTATTTTTATCTCTATAATTACAATACGATGAAAAAAATACAACCAATTGGAATTTTTGACTCCGGTATCGGTGGCATGTCAGTAATGTTAAATATTCAAAGCTTACTCCCTGATGAAAGTTTAGTTTACGTTGCAGACTCGCTTTATGCACCATATGGCTTAAAAAGTAATTCTGTGATTTTAGAAAGATCAAAAGCGGTTATTGATTACTTAATAAAAAAAGAATTTGTTAAATTGATTGTAGTTGCTTGTAATACTGCAACTGCTTCCTCTATTAGGGAACTTAGACAAATATATAAAATTCCAATTATTGGAATGGAGCCAGCAATAAAACCAGCGACAAAATCAACTACTTCAAAAAAAGTAGGTATTCTAGCAACCAATGGAACTTTGGAAAGCGCTAAATTTAATGCATTGCTAGAAGCTTACTCTGGAGATATAAAATTTTACACTCAACCTTGTCCTGGCCTTGTTGAAGTTATTGAGCAAGGAAAGATTAATGATTTATCTACAAAAATCTTAATTAAAAAATATTTAGACCAATTCATTAAGAATGAAGTTGATACAGTTGTTTTAGGATGTACACACTATATTTTTATTCGTGAGTTAATTCAAGAAATCATCGGGCCTAATGTTGAAGTAATTGATACGGGTTTAGCTGTTGCTAAACAGGTTAAAAGTAAATTGGAAAATCATTCTTTACAAAATTACTTAAAAGAGAAAAATTATTCAATTTGTACAAATAGCAATAACCCAAATATGAAAGAAATCATTAAATCTACATTAATTAATACAAATTTTAAATATGACTATTATGATAGTTGGTGTTAATTAACTTTTAGTCGACATAACTTAACCAATGACTATAATCTGAATTTATTCCTTTAACGGTATCAAAATAAATTTTTTGGATTTCCTCAGTTAAAGGACCTCTTTTACCTTTTCCAATATGTTTTGTGTCAAGCTCTTTAATTGGTGTAACCTCAGCAGCGGTTCCTGTAAAAAAAGCCTCATCAGCAGAATAAACTTCATCGCGAGTTATATTTTTTTCAACGACTTCGACATTTAAATCTTTTGCAATAGTTATAACTGTATCTCTGGTTATACCTTCTAAAGCACTACTTAAAGTAGGCGTATAGAGGCTACCATTTTTTACAATAAATA
This sequence comes from OM43 beta proteobacterium, assembly GCA_042094875.1. Taxonomy (GTDB): domain Bacteria; phylum Pseudomonadota; class Gammaproteobacteria; order Burkholderiales; family Methylophilaceae; genus BACL14. Next base: position 100,965 of record JBELCI010000006.1, on the reverse strand, counting down.
TATTTTCTCCTGTTCCTTCAGCAATAAAACCTTGGGTATCCAATAAAAGTGCTTCATCATAACCATCATTTGTTGCTTCTTGATGAGCTATTATTGAGTTCATATAATTACCATTAGCTTTAGCTTTAGTCATTGTGCTATTAACATGATGTCTTGAAAAGGATGATGTTTTGACTTTAATTCCAGACTCAAGGGCTTCCTGACCCATGTATGCGCCCCAACTCCAGGCTGCAACAATTATGTTTGTAGACAGCTCTTTTGCAGAAATTCCCATAGCTTCTGCTCCATAAAATGCCATAGGGCGAATATAGCCGGACTTTAAATTATTCTTAATTATTGAATCTTTTTGTGCTTGATTTATTTTAGAATGATTAAATGGTAGATTCATTCCTACTATATGAGCAGAATTAAATAGTCTTTTTGTATGATCTTCTAATCGGAAAATAGCTGCACCTTTTTTTGTCTCATAAGCTCTTACGCCTTCAAAAACACCCAATCCATAGTGGAGTGTGTGCGTCAGAACATGTGTTTTAGCCTCTCTCCATGGAACAAAGTCATCGTTAAACCATATAAGACCATCACGATCTTCCATTGTCTGTGTAATTACCATAACGCCCCTTTAAACTTTTAATAAATTTATTTGTCTCATTAATTACTGATATCGACAATAACTTAGCATGATAAAATGAAATTTAAATTTTTGTAAATTATATATGAATAAATTTTTTGTTATTTTACTACTATTAGCAACATTAATGTCTTGTTCGGACAATAATTTAACTTTTAATGGTTCAGATATAACTAAAGCTGATTTAGATTCAAATTTTGAACTTATTTCTCATACCGGTGAAAAAAAGAACCTAGATGATTTTAAAGGCAAAGTTATAGCAATTTTTTTTGGTTTTGCTAATTGTCCTGATATATGTCCAACAACAATGTTTGAGCTTAAAAAAATTAAATCAGAATTAGGAAAAAATTCAAAAGAACTAGTAGTTTTGTTTGTTTCATTAGATCCAGAAAGGGATACACCAGAGTTATTGAGTAAATATATACCTTCTTTCCATTCTTCATTTATAGGCCTTACTGGCTCTGAGGAAGATATTATAAAAATTGCACAGCAATTTAAAATTTATAGAAAAAAAGTGATTCAAGATGATACTTATACTATTGATCATTCCTCTGGCTTATATTTGATTGATAAGGAAGGTAAAATTAGAATTAGACATCCTTATGGCGCTGAAAATAGATTAATTATTCAAGACATTGAAAAATTAATCTAGCCTGTAAAGTTTAAACCCATTTTTTTTTAAATATTCTTCTGCTTTTTTATAATTTGGAAATAATAAATATACTTGATGCCAAAAGCTTTTTGAATGATTCATAAATTTTAAATGAGAAAGTTCATGGCAAATAACATAATCAATTACAAACAAAGGACATTGAATTAAACGCCAATTAAGTCTAATTTCCTTTTTATTATTACAAGTTCCCCATCTAGTCTTAGCATTTGAAATTAAAGTTGTTTGAGGCCTAAGATTATTTTTTTTACATAAATTCTTGACTCTTTCGATAAAGTAGCTGTGAGCATAATTTTTTAACCACTTTAAAAAAAATTTTTTTAACATAAAAGGATTCGATAAATTTCTGAAGCTAATTAAACAATCATTTTTGTGAATAATAATATTATTTTTTCCTTCCTCAAGTGTGATTATTAATTCCTTATCAAAAATTTTAAATCTTTCTCCATTTTTTATTTCAAAAGGCTTTTCGTTGGTTAAAGTTAAAAGTAATTTTTCTTGAATCCATTTTGATTTATTTTGAATAAATTGATCAATTCTATTTTTCGACATCAATAATGGAGCATGAACCACAAGCCCTTTCGGTGTAATTTTTAGACTTAAAGTACGTCTAGATTTTTTTAGTAACTCATAACTAATTAATGAACCATTAGCTAATTGCACCTTTTTAGTTCCAGATAGATTAAACATTGATATTCAGCATTTCTGATTCAATCCAATTTTTTGCAAGCGTATTTGCTTCTTCAGGCGAAATATTTGCTGTATTTATAACAGGACCAATTGATACAGAAATCTCACCTGGTTTCTTTATAAATGAGTTTTTTGGCCAAAAAAAACCGGCATTATGAGCTACAGGAATTATATCTAATTTTGATTTATTCGCTAACCACGCTCCTCCAATATGATATTTGCCGATCTGTTTTGGTTTTATTCTAGTTCCCTCTGGAAAGACTACAATACAGAAACCTTTTTTTATTCTATCTAGCCCTTGTTTTAGCATTTGCTCTAGCGATTTTTTTCCTGCTTTGCGATTTATTGCAATTGGTGATGTCATAGCTAATCCCCAACCAAAAAAAGGAATCCATAGCAATTCTCTTTTTAACACCCATACTTGTGGAGGAAAAATTTTTTGAAATGCAATAGTTTCCCATGCAGATTGATGTTTAGAAAGAATCATAAAAGGTTTTTTTTGTATATTTTCAATACCTTTAACTTTAAATTTCAAATTGCAAACTAATTTTAACCAAAATAATATTGTCTTCGCCCATAAAGAGATAAATTTATAGCGGGTAACAGCTGGAAAAGGGAAAGTTAAAATTGCAAGAATTGTAAAAGGAATTGTAAAAATCCACATACCCAATTGAAAAATTAAAGATTTAAAAAAAATCATTTATTTATTTAATATTTTATCAACTGCTTCTGATAAATTATTATAAATCCACGTATTTTTTGGATAAGTTTTATTTGTAAATGTTTCTTCACCTTTGCCAGTTTTAACCAATATAGGTTGAGCTCCAATAGAATTATAAGCTTGTAAATCTCGGGGGGCATCTCCTATAGCAGGAGTATTTTTTAAGCTTGTATTAAATCTAACACTTATTTCTTCTAACATGCCTGATTTAGGTTTACGACATTTACAATTTTCTTCTTCGGTATGAGGGCAATAAAAAATAGCATCAATATGGCCGCCAACTTGACCAAGTAAATCTAACATTTTTTTGTTAATTTTATTCATTGTTTCTATATCAAACAAACCTCTCCCTATCCCAGATTGGTTTGTAGCTATTATTACTTTAAAACTATGTTGGTTGAGTCTTGCAATAGCTTCAAGGCTGTTTGGAATAGGGATCCATTCATTAGGGCTTTTAATATAATTAACGCTATCTTGATTAATTACTCCATCTCTATCTAAAATAATAATTTTCATTTAATTCGCTAATTTAGAAATATCTGCAACATGGTTTAAAGAAATATGTAATTGTTTTAATAAATTATGCCTATTATTTTTTATTTTCTGGTTTTCTGAATTAACCATTACATTCTCAAAAAATTGATCAATAGGCTCTTTCAGTTCTACTAAAGCATTTAATGCCTCAAAAAATTTTTCGTCATTTATTGATTTAACAAGAATAGGATCAAGCTCATTTATAGAATTAAAAAGTTTTATTTCTTCTTTTTCACATAAAAGCGATTTGTCTACTTTTTTAATTGGCCCTGTAAACTTTTTAAGTATGTTAGAAACTCTTTTATTGGAGCTTGCAAGGGTTTGAGATTGTTCTAATCTGATAAATTTTTGTATGGCATCTAGCTTTTTGATTATATTATTTAAAAATTGTGGTTTTGAGGAAATAACTGCATCAATTTCATTAGTTTTATATCCTTTTTCTTTAAGATAATTTGATAATCTTTCATAAATAAACTGTTTTAAGCTTATATTATTTTCTTGATTACTTTTCGGTGAATTTTTATCTATTAGGTCTATAAAATTGATAGCAATATTTTTTTCAATTAATATTCTTATTATTCCAATAGCATTTCTTCTTAAACTAAATGGGTCTTTGTCACCAGTTGGTTGTTCATTAATGGAAAAAAGTCCAATTAATACTTCAAATTTTTCAGCCAAAGCTGCATAGTCTCCAAACGAATCTCTTGGTAAAGAATCACCGGAAAATTTTGGCTTGTAATGATCTTCTATCGCTGATGCTAGATGCTTGTATTCTTTAGTGTTGCTTGCATATATAGACCCCATTATACCTTGCAGTTCAGGGAATTCTCCAACCATTAAACTTAAAAGATCTGCCTTTGCAAGTAATGCAAACTCTTTATAATTAATTTTATTTTTAAACCCCATTAAACTTGAAATATATTTTAGGATTTTTGAAACTCTTTCAGCTCTATCTTCTTGGGTGCCTAATTTGTTATGGTAAACAATAGTATTTAGCTCTTTTGATAAAGATTTAAGAGATTTTCTTTTGTCTTGATTAAAAAAGAATTCTGCATCAGCAAGTCTAGGCTTAATAACTTTTTCATTGCCTTCAATTATATTTGTTGAATTTTTTGGAGTTAAATTAGAAACTATTATGAAATATTGAGTTAAATTATTTTGTTTATCAAACAATGGAAAATACTTTTGGTTTGATTTCATAGTTAATATAAGACATGCTTGGGGTACCTTTAGAAATTTTTTATCAAATGAACCAATTAAGATATTAGGCATTTCAACTAAAGCAGTAATCTCGTCTAACAAAGCCTCATCGTCAATAATATGTATATTTTCTTTAAATGATTTTAAAGTAGTATTTATATCATTGCGTATTTTTTCTTTTCTTTCTTTAAAATTTGTAATAACTCGCCCATTTTCAAATAAAATTTTCTCATAATTATCAGCATGATTAATAGTTAATATTTTTTCCTTTGATTCAAAACGATGTCCATATGTTTTATTATTCGAAGTAAATCCAAGCGAATATACTTTTAATGTGTTTTTTCCATGGAGAACCAGTAAATTTTTAACGGGCCTAACAAAATTAACCGAGGTCCAGCCGTCATCTAGTTGATATGTCATCATTTTTTTAATAGGTAATTGATTAATACAATTATTTATTACTGCTGACAGAACATCCTCAAGCCTTAAACCAATAATATTTTTAGGTAAATATAAATTTTGTTGGCCATTTTCATTTTTTTCTTTTAAATTTTTTAATGCTTTATCTGATTCATTAAGTGACTGTAGTTTTTTTAATAAAGCTTGAGTTGGTTTATTTTCATCATCAAATCCAATTTTAGATGGCATAAGTTTAATCATTTTGTTTTCAGTTGGAGCTTTTTCTAAAACATTTAATATTTTTACACCGAGCCTTCTAGGTGTTGAAAAAACCTTCATATCAATAATTTCAACTAGATTTTTTTCTTTTAATTCCTTTGCAACCAAACGTCCAAATTCATTACCCAATTCGTTGAGCGAAGAAGGCGGTAATTCTTCAGTTAAAAATTCAATAAGTAAAGTAGCAGATTTCAATTTTTGTCTCTTTTGGTATTTAATGATTTTATAACCTCTTCGGCATGTTTTGGATTTGCCAAAGGAAAACCTAATTTTTTTCTACTTTCTAAATATGAATGTGCAACTTGACGTGAAATTGTTCTAATTCTAGCAATATAATCAGCTCTTTCAGTCACGCCAATAACTCCTCTAGCATCTAGAAGATTAAATGTATGCGCTGCTTTTAAGACTTGCTCATATGCTGGAAGCGCTAAATTATTTTTTACAAGGTAATTTGCTTGTTTTTCATGGGAAGAGAAGGCAGACAAAAGAAATTTTGAATCACTATGCTCAAAGTTGTAAGCGCTTTGTTCAATTTCATTCTGAAGAAAAACATCCCCATATTTTAAATTCTTCGTCCATTGAATATCATAGATACTTTTTACATCTTGAATATACATAGCTAGTCGTTCTAATCCATATGTAATTTCACCAGTTATAGGTTTACAAGGAATTCCTCCAACTTGTTGAAAATAAGTAAATTGAGTGACCTCCATTCCATTTAGCCAAACCTCCCAACCTAATCCCCATGCTCCTAAAGTTGGATTTTCCCAATTATCTTCAACTAATCTAACATCATTATTTTTTAGATTAAACCCCAGATTTTCTAAGGACTGCATGTATAAATCAACTATATTTTTTGGGGATGGCTTTAACGCTACTTGAAATTGATAATAATGTTGAAGCCTGTTTGGATTATCTCCGTAACGCCCATCTTTTGGTCTTCTGCTGGGTTGGACGTATGCTGCTTTCCAAGGTTCTGGCCCTATAGCTCTAAGAAAAGTAGCTGTATGAGAAGTACCAGCTCCAACCTCCATGTCATATGGTTGAATTATGGCACATTCATTTTTACTCCAATAATCTTGAAGATTAAAAATAATTTCTTGGAAAGTTAGTTTCATATTTTTTGTTTTTTATCTAGTCTGCATTTTACTGCCTTTTTTAATCACATCAAAGAATTAGGTGTTAACAAAACATTTATTTAACAAATAACTTCTTAAAAACTATTAATTTATTTCTTGTAAAATTTAGAAGCAAAATTAAAATACATAAAAAATAAATTATTAAATTATTGAATATCATATAAGGGGTAACTCCAGTATATCCTTGCACATGATTATTTAGCATACCAGTAGTGAACTGAGGTAATTTTTTTAAAACCTTTCCATTTTTATCAATGAAAGCAGTAACGCCTGTGTTAGTTGATCTAAGCATCATTTTTTTGTTTTCAATTGCTCTTGCTTGAGAAATTTGTAAATGTTGTTCAGCAGCTATAGATTCTCCATACCAGGCATCATTACTCAAATTTATTAAAACATTAGGCTCACTAATATATTTTTCTTTTGAAGCAATCTCATTACCAAATACGTCTTCGTAACATATATTTATTGCGTAATCTAAATTTTCAATATTAAACAATGGGACATTATATTTTGGGCCTCTTTTTAGATTATTAAAAGGTATATTTAGCCAATTTTTATAGATATAACCTAGGTATTTTTTTAGCGGAATAAATTCTCCAAAAGGAACAAGATGATTTTTCCGATAGATTTGTTTAACATCTTCCTTTATTAAGAATGCAGAATTGTAAAAACCAGTTTCAATTGCACCTAAAATAATATGTCCGTTAATACGATTTAAATGTTCTTTTATATTTTTGGTAAAGCTTTCAGGAATTTTATCAAACACAATTGGCATTGAAGTTTCTGGGAGAATAATTAAAGAAGCATTACTTTTTAAAACTAATTCTTGATAATTTTTAAGAGATTTATCTATCATATTTCTATCCCATTTCTTATCTTGAGTTATATTACCTTGAATTAGTGAGACGCTAACAGGCTTTCCTATTGGTTCTGACCATTCAATTTTTTTTAAATATTCACCAACTACCCAAATAACTATAAGAAAAATTATTAAATAATATTTTTTTGATTTTTTTTTAAATATATTAAAAATTAAAATAGAAGAAAGAACAACAAGAAAAGAAACTCCATGAATGCCTAAAATAGGTAAGTAACCCATTAAAGGACTATTTGGTACTTGAGTATAACCAAGAGAGAGCCATGGAAAACCTGTAAAGATGAAATTTCTTAATAATTCAAATATAGTAAATAAAGCTGGTATAAAAAAAATACTTTCTTTATATTTATTAAATAAAGTAAAAGGTAAGAAGAAAAATGAAAGAAATAAACATAAAGCTAAAGTCGATATTAATGCAAAAGAAGTTGGCATTCCTCCAAATTGTTGTAGACAAATATATATCCAATAAATACCAAAAATAAAAAAACCATTTCCAAATAAAAAGCTTTCAATATTTGATGAATCTTTTTTATTTGTAATATAAAGAAGACCAATAATTGATATAAAGATAAGTGGGTAAAAGTTAAAAGGCGCAAAAGCTAATATTGATGCAGCACCTAATAAGAAAGGAAGGAAGAATTTATGATAAATGATATTAACTACATTCATTAAAGCACTATCTTTAATTAAAAAATATTACTTTAACTTTATTATAGAAAATCTGCTAGGCTAGAAAACGCTATCAGGCCGATCTACGTCATATTTTTTTGCTTCTATAGTAGTAGTTTCATCAACTTCATTCATAAACACAACTGATTCAACATATCCATCAACAATATCTAATTCTGTGGTTGGAAAATATCTTCCTGATTCGTCTGTATTGATATTATGATAATACCAAGTCCTTGCTATCACATCATTACTTGATTTCATTTTCAATTCAATTTTTTTAACTGGCTCACCTAGTATCTTGACAATTTCATCTACTGTAAGAATTCCAATGATTTCTACAAATTCACCATAATTTGTTGGAAGCTCTGTAACAATCGGAGTTTCTTCAGTCAATTGATTATTTTCATGATGATCAGCAAAAGAAATTGTATAGCTAATAAGAAAAATTACTGCCAAAAAATATTTCATAAAAAGTCTCGATTAAATTATTTGAAGTAAGAGTATTGTAATTGAAAGTTAGTTCAAAAGATTTATTTTTTTGTGACTGGTAAATTAATTTTTATTTGAATAGAGTGGATTTGTCTACTATCAGCTCTAAGTATTTCAATATCAAAACCATCAAATGAAGTTTTTTCATTTCTTTGAGGAAGATAACCAAATTTTTTCGTAACTAAGCCACCAATGGTGGTAAATTCTTCATCACTATATTCTGTTTTAAAATAATTATTAAAATCTGATATCTCAGTACTAGCTTTCACTCTAAATTGTCTTTTTTTATCCTGAATTATATTATCTTCAGTTTCATCGTAATCGAACTCATCTTCTATGTCTCCAACAATTTGTTCTAATACGTCTTCAATTGTTACCATTCCAGCGACACCTCCGTATTCATCAACAACAATTGCCATATGATTTCGATTAGTTCTAAAATCTTTGAGTAAAACATTAAGTCTTTTTGACTCTGGTACAAAAATTGCTGGTCTTAGATTGTCTCGAACTTCAAATTCTTCACCTGAATTAAATCTTAAGAGATCTTTAGCTAATAAAATTCCGATAATATTATTAACATTTTCTTCAATTACAGGGAATCTTGAATGACTTGTTTTAATAACAAAAGGAATAAATTCTTCAATCTTTTTAGAAATATCGATAACATCCATTTGAGATCTGGGAATCATTATGTCTCTGACTTGCATTTCAGATACATTTAATACACCTTCAAGCATCATTAATGAGTCAGAATCCATCATATTTTTATCGAATGCAGATTTTAAAATATCAGATAGCTGTTCTTTGTCTTTTGGCTTTAGTAAGTAATTCCTAATTTGTTTTATAAGCTCAATTTTTTTCTTTTTCATATGATAAATTTTAAATATTTAATAAGGATTTTGAAATCCATTTTTTTGTAAAATTTGTATTTCTTTTCTTTCCATTTTATCAGCATCAGATTGTTTTTCATGACTATAGCCTAAAAGATGAAGATAACCATGAATTAACAAGTGTGCATAGTGGTCCCTAATTTTTTTATTTTGATTTTTAGCTTCATTTTTAATTATGGGATGACACAGAACAATATCACCTATTAATGGATTTTCAGAAAGCATAAAAGATAAAACATCAGTTGGTTTTTTTTGATTTCTATAATTATAATTCAAGGTTTCTGATTCTTTTTTTCCAACAATTCTAATTGTTATATTTGAATCTTTTTTGAATATAGTATTCAACCAAAGCTTACAATCCTTAAGTTTTAATACTTTCTTTTTATGAAGCGTATCTTGAATACAAATATCAATATTTTTCTTTTTTATCATAAATATATTTAATATTTTTCGTAAGCATTTATTATTTTTTGAACTAGCGGATGCCTTACAACATCTTCTGAAGTAAAGTGAGTAAATTCAATACCTTTAATTTTTTTCAAAATTTTCTGGATTTCAATTAATCCACTTAATTGATCTTTAGAAAGATCAATTTGAGTTATATCTCCAGTTATAACTGCTTTAGTTCCAAAACCAATTCTGGTTAGAAACATTTTCATTTGTTGTGGTGTTGTATTTTGTGCTTCATCTAAAATTATAAAACTTTGATTTAGGGTTCTACCTCGCATATAAGCAAGAGGCGCAACTTCTAAAATTCCTTTATCAAACATTTTTGTAACATTGTCATAGCCTGCAAGATCATATAAAGCATCGTAAAGTGGCCTTAGATAAGGATCGACTTTTTGCGCTAAATCTCCTGGCAAAAAACCTAATCGCTCACCAGCTTCTACGGCAGGGCGAACTAAAACAATTCTTTTAACTTTTTCTCGATTAAGTGCATCAACTGCTGAAGCAACAGCCAAAAAAGTTTTACCAGTTCCTGCAGGACCTATCCCAAAATTGATATCTTGATCTTGAATATTTTTTAAATACTCAATCTGTCTAGGAGTTCTCCCTTGTAAATCATTCTTTTTTGTAAGAAGTTGCGGAGAATTACTTTTATCTAGGGAGTTTTTATTAATTTGAACAAGACTAAGCTGGATGTCTTCTGGGCTAATTGGCTTAGTAGACCTATTATAAAAGCTTTCTATAAGTTGGCAGCCGAGTATAGTATTATTTTTATCTCCATTTAGAAGGAAATTCGAGCCTTTTCGAATTATTTCAATGTCTAGTCCTGAACTAATTTGTTTTAGATTTTCATCAAGTGGCCCACATAAATTCGATAATTTAAGATTATCGTCATCTGGAAGCTGTAAATTTTTTTTCATCAATTAAAAATTATTCCATGTAAATTTTTATCTGAGACTTTATCAATTTTAACTTTAACAAATTGATTAAATAAAGATTGGTCACCCTCAATTTCAACGATTCGATTATTATCTGTTTTTCCAAGAACAACCCCTGACTTTCTTTTTGAAGCACCTTCTATTAAAACTCTTTGAGTTGACCCTAACATTTTTTTTGTAAAAAATTCACCTTGATTAATATTTGAAGTTTGAAGGCTATGTAATCGTTTCAATTTTTCCTTGTATGAAGTTTTATCCTTTAAGAAAGACGCTGGTGTTCCTGGTCTTGGACTGTAAATAAAGCTATAAGAATAATCAAATTTTAATTCTTCCATAAGTAATTTTGTAGATTTAAAATCTTCTAAGGTTTCAGTTGGAAAACCAACAATAAAATCTGAAGTGATGGATATATCTGGACATTGCTTTCTTAATTTTCTTATAATTGATTTATATTCTAATGTCGTATAGTTTCTTTTCATTGCCGATAAAACTCTATCAGAACCTGACTGAATTGGTAAATGAAGCATATTAGCTAGTTTGTCTATATTTCTAAAACAATCAATTAATGCATCAGTCATCTCATTTGGGTGGCTTGTACTAAATCGAATTCGTTTGATTTCATCTATTTCAGCAACATACTCTATTAAAGTAGCAAAATCAGCTATATTCCCATTTCTCATTAAGCCTCTGTAAGCATTTACATTTTGACCAAGTAGGGTGATTTCAGTAGTGCCTTTGAGTGTTAAATTAATAATTTCTGACAGAATATCCTCCATAGGCCTTGAAACTTCCTCACCTCTGGTAAATGGCACAACACAAAAAGAACAATATTTACTACAACCTTCCATGATAGAAACAGTTCCAGAAGGACTTTGAGTGTTTGGTGTGGGTAGATGATCAAATTTCTCAATTTCTGGAAATGTTATATCAATTTGTGGCTTACCATATTCCTCTCTTTTTTTAAGGAGGCTAGGTAGGCGATGAAGAGTTTGTGGCCCAAAAACTACGTCAACATAAGGAGCTTTTTTGATAATATTTGCTCCTTCTTGACTTGCAACACAGCCACCTACTGCGATTCGAAGATTAGGATTAATTTCTTTTAATTTACGAATTCTTCCAAGATCACTATATACTTTTACTTCTGCTTTTTCTCTTATTGAGCAAGTATTTAAAACAATAACATCTGCATTTTCTTGTTCTGTTGTTTGAATAAGTTTATTTTTTTTTGCTAGTACATCATTAATCTTTTCTGAATCATATTCATTCATCTGACACCCGAAAGTTTTTATAAATACTTTTTTATTCATTTATTTCATGTAAGTTATTTTAAAGAAGTAATTATAACTTTTTTAATGGTTTAAAGTGATACTGTATATAAATAGCTGAATAGAGTAACATTTTGTAATGGAAAGTTTCCCAGTATTTATAAACATAAAAGATAAGCCTATAACTGTAATTGGAGGAGGGGATATTGCTTTACGTAAAGTAAAGCTATTAATTAAAGCAAAACCAAAAATAACGCTTATTTCAAAAACTATTTGCAAAGACTTAAAAGAACTTTTAGTTGAATATAATCACAAAATAGTAATAAAAAGCTTTCAGGAGAAAGATTTAAAAAATCCCCTCTTGATAGTCTCTGCTACGAATAATATTAAAGTAAATAAAAAAATTTCAAAAATTGCTTATCAAAAAAATATACTTATCAATGTTGTAGATCAGCCTGAATTATGCTCATTTACAATGGGATCTATTGTTGAAAGAGATTCTTTAGTCATATCCATATCTAGTGGCGGTAAAGCTCCTGTGCTAGTTAGAAGTATTAGAGAGAAAATTGAAGCTTTAATTCCTCAATCATATGCTGAACTTGTTAGGTTTGCAGGGAATTTAAGATCTATTGTTAAAAAGAAAATTCAATCAGGAGTTAAAAGAAGAATTTTTTGGGAAGATTTTTTTAAAAGTGACTACATACAGAATTTTATTTTGGCACCTGAAAAATTAAATCTAAGACTTTTTAATAAAATTTTATTAGGAATGAAAAATAAGAAAACTGGTGAGGTTTATTTAGTAGGTGCTGGTCCTGGTGAAAGAGACTTATTAACAATAAGAGCACTTCATTTGATGCAGAAATGTGATGTTTGCATTTATGATAATTTAGTTTCAAAAGATATCTTAGAAATGGTTAGAAGAGATGCAGATATTGTGTATGCTGGCAAAAAACAAGATCAACATACGTTAAGCCAAGATAAAATTAATATGCTGTTAATAAAATTTGCGAAACAAGGTAAAAGAGTTCTTCGCTTGAAAGGAGGCGATCCTTTTATTTTTGGAAGAGGTGGAGAAGAAATTGAAAGTTTAATGAAAAATAAAATTCCATTTCAAGTTGTCCCAGGTATAACAGCTGCTAATGGTATTGCTTCATATTCTGGAATTCCTTTAACTCATAGAGATCATGCTCAAAGTTGCTTATTTTTAACTGGCCATCTTAAAGACGGAGTAATAAATTTTGATTGGCCAAAGCTTGTGGTTGATAACCAGACTTTAGTTATTTATATGGGGTTATTAAGCATGAAAGAATTGGTAGATAATCTTGTAAAGCATGGCATGTTAAAAAAAATGCCAATTGCAATTATTGAAAGTGGCACTACTTCTAAACAAAAGGTTGTTACTGGAATACTTTCAAATATTAAATTAAAAGTAGATAAAGCTAAAATAAAATCACCTGCTTTGATTATTATTGGAACAGTAGTAAGCCTTAGAAATAAATTAAACTGGTTTAAGTAGCCTTTAAGCAGAAATGATTGGGATAGTTATTTTTGCATCCAATCCACCTTTAGGACGATTTATTAATTCTAATTTACCATCATGTGCTTTTATAATTCTATCAGCAATAGTCAATCCTAAGCCGCTACCACCCTTGTTGCCTCTTGCATCATCCACTCTTTCAAAAGGTTGAAGAAGTTTTGATTTTTGTTCTTCAGGAATTCCTGGACCATTATCTATAATTGATATTGAAAAGCTTTCTTCAAGAAGGGAGGCTTCCATAATGACTTTCCCTTTTGAATAAAAGAAAGCATTATTGATTAAATTATCAAGACATCTTTGAAAGGCCAATGGACGAAGATCAATAAAAAGTTTTTTGGGTATATCTGTTCGAATATTTATCTTTTTTAAAGTAAAAACTTGGCCCATTCTCTTGTGTTTAGTTTGGATATCCTTTAATAGTTTACCTAAATTTACTGGTGTTTTAGGTTCGTCTTGAAAACCTCTAGCAAAATCTAAGAACTGATTTAAAATATCATTTATTTCGAGAATGTCCTCTTCAAGACTTTCCTTTAGGGATAGAGAATTTGGAGGTAACATTTCAGAAGCAAGTCTTATTCTAGTTAATGGGGTTCTAATATCATGAGATACACTTGCCAATAAAAATTGTCTTTCTTTACTGACTTTTGATAAGTTTTCAGTCATTTCATTAAATGCTTCACTAAGTTCTCTAAATTCTGTAACACTATCTAATGGAAGTTTGTCAACTTTGTGTCCTTTTCTGATTTTTTCAGCTGCATCTATAAGATTATTAATTGGTCGACTAATACGTTTGGTAGAAATATATGCTCCAGTAATTGCTAGGATTGCAATTAGAATTCCCCAGCCTATCCAATGCCAAGGAAATGGTCTATCTCTGATTAATCTGGGAACTACCACCCAAAACATATCACCATCAATTTCAAAGCTTACCCATACGCCAGGAATATCATAATGATTTATTGCAACAAAGGTTCCTGGTAAAAGTTGAGCAGATATTTTTTCAACTACTAATTGTAAAAATGGATCGTCAGGTATTGGCTCAATTGACTCAAATGGGTAAGCAGCATAAATTGTTACATCACCTATTTCATTTATTTCTCTAAATAATTGAATTCTCTTTGATGGCGCTGCTGCATATAATGATGCTTTAGTAAAGTTAACTATGGTGATAATTTCTTGTGCAAGCGCTGTCGCTCTCGGTTCTCTTTCAAAATTATCAAATATTTTTAATGATACTAATTGACTTACAATTAATAAAGTTGATATGAGTAATACGAATCTGGTTAAAAGACTTTTTGGTAAAAAATTCAATTATTTATTCACCATCGGGATTGAAAATATAGCCAAATCCCCATTTAGTTTGGAGATATTTGGGCTCATTCGGGTCATTTTCGATTAATTTTCTTAGTCTTGATATCTGAACATCTATGCTTCGATCAAAAACATCTAATTCTTTTCCTTTTGCAAGCTGCATAATTTGATCTCTTGATAGAGGTTGGTTTGGCCTTTCTGTAAAAACTTTTAATAAGTCAAACTCACCTGTGGTAATAGCTATATTTTTATCATTTTTAGATAAACTACGATTTTCAATGTCAAAAATAAATTCTCCAAACTTTAAAGATTTTTTGGATGATTTTTTTGTAAAGGTTTCTTTCCGTCTAATAATTGCATTAATTCTGGCTAATAGCTCTCTTGGGTTAAAAGGTTTTGGAAGATAATCATCAGCACCCATCTCTAGACCAACAATACGATCTACTTCATCTCCTTTTGCGGTAAGCATTATTATTGGAATTAATACTTCATTTACTCGAAGACGCTGACATATTTGTAATCCTGACTCTTCTGGCATCATTAGGTCAAGAATGATTGAATCAACGGCATATTTTTTTAAAATTTCATCTAGCTCTTTACCATTTTTTCCAGTATGAACAGTAAATTCTTGATCTCTTAAATATTTTGCAGTTAGATCAAGAATTTTTGGATCATCATCTATTAAGGCTAAGACATTTTTTTTATCGCTCATAAAATACTCAAATTAAATGACTAATATATAATATTAACTTGTAAAACTCTTATTTAATAGTAACAATGTTGTTACAATTTTAGTGTATTTTGTAATATTGATTTAACATTTGAATAGCACACTAACTATCCGGAAAATAAAAGTAAGAAATCTTATATTTGTATACATTATTAAAAGACAAGCTATTATTTTTATTCTTAATCGTCATATCTCCATATATTAATGCCGATGTAAAGACTAATGAGTTAAATAATCTTGATTCAGAAATAGTCTATGAATTAACTGATTTAGATCAAATTAGAGATGCTTTAGCTGAATATTCAAGGGCTGAAGACGAAAATAACGCTTTGTATGAGCAAAAAAGAAGAGCAATGCTAGATAGTGTCGAAAAAAGATTTTTAGCATGTGATACTGACGCAGATGACACTCTTGATGTTTTTGAGGTAACTCAGTGCCTGCCTCAGGTTGCAAGAAGATTTAGAGATGTTGATATTGATAATGATAATGTTATTACTCTTGATGAAATTGCAATTTTAGCTAAAAATTATGAAAAAAGAGTCAAAGAATTAAGTAAGGAAAATTTAGCCGCAGAAGAAAAAAAATCTGACCCAGCGGCATTTAAGCAAGAACCGAAAACAAATAAAGAAATATAGCTTTTAATTTTTTTATCTTTGAATTAAACTCAAATCTACATGATAGAAATAATCTCAGGCTCAAGTTATAGCGAGCTAAAAACAACAACTAATAGTTTTAATATAGACTCACCATTTTTAGATATTAATTTTTTTGAAGCATTAGAAAAATCAAAATCTGTTGGTGTAAATACAGGTTGGATATCATTCCCTATAATTGCAAAAAGAAATAAGGAAATTGTTGGGTTTATGCCTATATTTTTAAAAGAACATTCATATGGTGAATATGTTTTTGATTACTCATGGGCAGATGCATTTCATCGAAATAATTTAAATTACTACCCTAAGATGATCTCTGCTATTCCATTTACACCGCTCAGCGGTTCGAGAGTAATAGCAAAAAATAATGAAATTAAAAAACTAATGATTAAATCAATTGAGAAAATACTAACCGATCATAAAATTTCATCATGTCATATTCTTTTTCCCAATGAAAAAGATCATGCATTATTCGAGGAGATGGGTTGGTTATCTAGAAAAGGCGTTCAATTTAAATGGCACAATAATGGATACGAAACATTTGATCAATTTCTTGCAACACTCTCACATAATAAAAGAAAAAAAATCAAACAAGAAAGAAAAAAAATTGAATTAGATAAAATCATTATAGAAAGAAAGCAAGGCCAGGATATTAAAAATAAAGATATTGATTTTTTTTACGAATGTTATTGTGAGACATATAGATTACATCACTCAATGCCTTATTTAAATAAATTATTTTTTTATGAATTAGTTAAATCTATGCCAGAAAAACTTCTTCTTATATTGGCTATAAAAGACGATATAAAAATAGCTAGTGCTTTTAATATAATTGGTAAAGAAACTCTTTATGGAAGATATTGGGGAGCATTAGAATTTTTTTCTGGGTTACATTTTGAATTATGCTATTACCAAGGTCAAGAATTTTGCATTCAGAATAAAATAAAATACTTTGAGGGCGGAGCTCAGGGCGAGCATAAATTAGCAAGAGGTTTTAAGCCTTTTAAAACATTTTCTAATCATTTTATAGCACAACCTGAATTTCGAGATGCAATAAGTATTTTTTTAAATGATGAATCAAATAGAATTAATGAATATAGAAGTGAATTAGAAAGGAGGGCTCCTTACAAGAAAACTACCTAAGTATTATGTTAACAATATAATATAAAAAATACCCTAAAATAATTACAAGAAAGAAACCAACAATTAAAAAATATTTAATTCCATTTTTTTCAATAAACTCCTCATCTTTTCTAAAGTTATTTTTTGATTGAATTCCGCAAAAAGCTGACAAAACACTTTTAATAATTGAAAGAATTTTCATTAATCTTGATTAATTATATTTGTTTCTTTTTTTAAAAAATTGGTAGTGATGGAGAGACTTGAACTCTCGACCTCAGCATTATGAATGCTGCGCTCTAACCAGCTGAGCTACATCACCATATGTTAAATAAACGTGGATTATACTTTTTTTCAACTTGTAAAGTCAAAAATATTAAACATTAAACCTAAAATGCATTATATCTCCATCTTTTAGGATATAGTCTTTACCTTCAAGTCGCATTTTCCCCAATTCTTTTGCTTTTTGTTCTCCTTTAAGTTCAGCATAATCAGCATATGAAATAACTTCAGCGCGAATAAAACCTTTTTCAAAATCTGTATGAATAACTCCTGCGGCTTCAGGCGCTGAGGCACCTTTTTTCACTGTCCAAGCCCTTACTTCTTTTGCCCCGGCGGTAAAATATGTTTGTAATCCCAATAAACTGTATGCTGACTGAATTACACGATTTAATCCTGGTTCATTTAAACCCATTTCTGAAAGAAATATTTTTTTTTCATCATCTTTAAGATCAGATATGTCAGATTCAATCTTTGCACAAACTGGAACAACAGGCATATTATTTTTTGATGAAAATTCAATTAGTTGATTTAGAATCTCGTTATCTTTGAAACCATTTTCATCTACATTTGCAAGGTACATCATTGGTTTAATTGTTATCAAACAAAGTGGTCGAATTAAATTAAGTTCATCATGGTCGAGGTTTAATTCAATAGCTAATTTCCCCTGATTAAATATAAACTCAACCTTTTTATATATTTCTAGGAGATTTATTGAATTTTTGTCTCCTGATTTAGCTTTCTTAGATTCCTTTTGTATGGCTTTTTCCAAAGTTTCCATATCAGCAAGAATAAGTTCTGTATTAATTGTTGCTATATCTGATAAAGGGTCAATTTTATCTCTGACATGAACAATATTATTATCATTAAAACATCTTACAACGTGCATAATTGCATCAGTTTCTCTTATATTTGCTAAAAATTTATTGCCTAAACCTTCACCTTTAGATGCTCCAGCAACTAATCCTGCAATATCTACAAATTCCACGGTAGCTGGTTGAGTTTTTTCTGGAGAAACAATATTTTGCAGTACTTTTATTCTTTTATCTGGAACTTCAACAATTCCTATATTGGGCTCAATGGTGCAGAAAGGATAGTTTTCAGCGTCTATTCCAGCTTTTGTTATGGCATTAAATAATGTTGATTTACCAACATTAGGTAGTCCAACAATTCCACATTTCATAAATTATCCTTAAAATTATTTTGAGTGAAGATTTAGTATTGCTTTTTCAAAATCACCTGTAGTAAGTAATGAAAAAACTTTATAACTACTAAGAATAGTTTTTTCGATATCTAATTGCTCTGATTTTTTTGGTTTACTTAAGACATAGTTATTAACTAAGCTTTTTTCGCCTGGATGACCAATACCTAGTCTTAAACGCCAAAAATTATTTGTTTGTAATAAGCTAGAAATACTTTTAATTCCATTATGACCGCCATGACCCCCACCAAGTTTCAGTTTGATATTCCCTGCTGGAAGATCAAGTTCATCATGAATTATTAGTATTTCTTCAGGTTTAATTTTATAAAAATTTGATAAAGCAGAAACAGATTTACCACTTTCATTCATATAAGTATTAGGTTTTAAGAAAAAATAATCACTATCTTTAGAGTGTTTTGCATATGACCCATAAAATTTTGAATTATTTTTTACTGATAGACGATGGTTTTCGGTAATAAAATTAATCCACCAAAAACCAACATTGTGTCGCGTATTTTGATATTTATCGCCAGGATTCCCAAGACCAACAAATAACCTTATTCCACTCATAAGAATCTATATAACTTTAAGATTAATTCCTTTATGAAAGGACCGTTACTTCGACTCTTTTTGTGTATCATCGGAAGATTGTTTGTTATCTTTTTTCTCTCCACCTTCATCATCCTTAGAAGATTTATCGCCTTCTTTTCCTTCAGCAGCTTCTTTTCCTTCAGCAGCTTCTTCACCTTCAGCAGCTTCTTCACCTTCTTCACCTTCTTCACCTTCAGCAGGTTCGATTACCTCTTCAACTACAACTTTAGGTTTAGATACTGAAGTTATTATTGGATCACTTTCTTCAGATAATCCAGTTAATTCTACTCCTTCAGGTACTTTAATTTCTGAAAGGTGGATTGAATCGCCTATAGCTAGATTAATTAAATCAACTTCAATATAAGTTGGTAAGTCTTTAGGAAGACATAAAATATCTACTTCAACCATTATATGAGAAACTACTCCACCTTCTAATTTTACTCCTGGAGCTATTTCTTCGTTTAAGAAATGGAATGGTACTTTTACGTTTAATTTCTTGTTTTCATCAATTCGTTGAAGATCTATATGTTGTATTGTATTTCTTACTGGATGCATTTGAAAAGCTCTAAGTAAGACTGGTTCTTTTTTACCATCTAGATTTAAAGTAAGTATGGATGCATGGAAGGCTTCATGTTTAAATTGCATAAATAATTCCTTGCTATCTAATTCTATACTCATTGAATTATTTTCTCCCCCATATAAAATTCCAGGGACCTTTCCTGCGTGGCGAAGACGGCGGCTCGCACCCGTTCCTTTCGCATCTCTAATTTTTGCATTTATTTCAATTTTCATTTCTAATTACTCCTAAATAAAAATAGACCCGCGACCAGGCCTATTTGTTAATTTGATAATTTTATAGCCCAACAAATTTTATTCCATAAATAATGAGCTAACTGAATCTTCATGACTAATTCTTCTAATAGTTTCTGCTAATAACTCAGCTACTGATAATTGCCTGATTTTTTTAGTTTTTTGGGCATTTTGCTCAAGCGTAATTGTATCAGTAATTACAATTTCATCAAGCTCAGAATTATTGATTGAATTTATTGCATCACCAGAAAATATTGGGTGTGTAGCATAAGCTACAACTTTTTTTGCCCCATGTTTTTTAAGGGCAAGTGCAGCTTCAGACAAAGTATTTGCTGTATCAACAATATCATCAATTATTATGCAAGTCCTATCCTTAACATCGCCAATTATATTCATTACTTCTGATACGTTTGGTTTGGGTCTTCGTTTATCTATAATAGCTAAATCTGAACCTAAAATTTTTGCACAAGCTCTTGCTCTAACAACACCCCCCACGTCAGGCGATACAATTACCATATTTTTGTGTTTTTGTTTTACAAGGTCATCTAAGAGAACCGGTGTTGCATAAATATTATCAACTGGTATTTCAAAAAATCCTTGAATTTGATCCGAGTGAAGATCCATTGTTAATAGTCTATTAACACCAACACTAGTTAGCATAGTAGCTACAACTTTTGCTGTAATAGCAACTCTCGCAGAACGAGGACGTCTATCCTGTCTTGAATAACCTAAATATGGAATAGCAGCAGTAATTCTTGCAGCTGATGATCTTCTCAACGCATCAACCATTACCATAATTTCCATTAAGTTATCATTTGTAGGGCGACTTATAGATTGGAGAATAAAAACATCTTTCCCACGAACGTTTTCAAGTAATTCAACCATCGTCTCACCATCACTAAAGCTTCCTACAACAGCCTTGCCTAATTTGATGTTTAAATGTTTAGTAACTTCTTTCGCAAGTTTTTCATTAGCATTTCCAGAAAAAACCATTAAGCTATCTGTATTCAAAAGTTTGTCCTCTTATATTGGCTGGGGAGGAAGGATTCGAACCTTCGCATGCATGGATCAAAACCATGTGCCTTAACCAGCTTGGCGACTCCCCAATTGGTCGGTTAAATAAAAAGGGTGAACCGACAAACCCTTTACAATAAAACAATCAGTATTTCTTGGTTTATTTTTTTTTATTGATTTTGCCATAGTAAGATTTTTAGCTCTTATAAAAATACTTGAACCTGTTCCTGACATTTTAGCATTCCCAAAACCACTTATCCACTTTGAAAGCTCAGTCATTTTTTTATATTTTTTAATAACTGTTTCCTCTAGGTCATTTTTAATAAGGTCATGTTCTGCAGTGTTGTAAGAGGTCGCTATTTTCAACGGAATTGAAGGATTTGTCAATTTAAAACAGTTAAAAATAGTTTTTGTATTAATGTTTAGGTTTGGTACAACAATCACATAAGTAGAATTGGGTATTTTTATATCATACAAACATTCTCCAATTCCTTCAATCCATGCATTGGTCCCATTAATAAAAAAAGGAACGTCTGCACCAAGTGCTAAGCTCGATTCTAAAAGCTTTTTTTTACTTAAATTAAATTTAGCAAGCTTATTAATGGCCATCATAACTGTTGCAGCATTTGAACTTCCTCCTCCAAGACCAGCACCTAAAGGTATTCTTTTTTTTATATAAATATCGGCACCAATTTTATGACTAGACAACATTAGTTTGGCAGCTTTAAAAGCAAGATCATTACTTGGGTTGATTTGACTGGAAGAATTAACAATATTTACCTTTTTATCTTCATATCTGATTTTTATAAAAATATCATCTTTTAAATCTATTAGTTGAAATACACTTTGAAGATTATGGTATCCATCCTTTCTTTTATTTAAAATTTTAAGAAATAAGTTTAATTTAGCTGGCGCAAAAAATTTAACATAACCAGAATCTAATAAATTTTTATTACTTATCATTTGATCCAATCTGAAATAAAGATTTTTAGATTAATGTCATTTTTTTCAAACTCAATTATTTTTGGTAATAGTCTGTTACCAAAAACTTTTTTCCCTTGATAAAAAATTTTCCAATCTTGATAATTAATTAATATATTTTTTTTACTATTAATTTGTGGGGGAGGGTTCGTAATAAATTGTTTTAGAAAAAAAATATTTTTTTTATCACCAAAAATTTTATTAATCATTTGAGCAGTATTTTTATTTTTATTTTTAGCAAAATTAATTTTTACTTTTTTTTCTGAGTTTAGTAATACAATTTCTGCAATTTTAGTATTTAAAGGATTTAAAATATGAATAGTATCTTTATTGTTTGAATGCTCCCATAAAATTTTACCTGCCTGTCCTTTATCGTCTATAAAAAGAGATAATTTTCCATTAAGTTTAAATTTATCATCTTTATTTATTGGTGAAAAGGATTTGTATTCCTCGTAAGATATTTGATGTATATCATCTTTTAAATAAGGAATCGTGCAACTTGATGTAAATAAAATAATTAGAGTAACTAAGGTTATTCTCATTATACTCAATACTATCTGAATCGATTTGTTGTTTCTAATAATACTGTGTTACTTGGATGATGGTTAAGGGAATTTTCCCATATTTTTTGAGCTTCTTCTTTTTTACCTTGCACCCATAGTATTTCCCCTAAATGTGCTGCAATTTCTGGATCTTTATTTATTGAATAAGCTTTTTTTATGTATTCATAAGCAATTTTTAAATTTCCTAATTTAAAATGAATCCACCCCATACTATCAAGAATATAATGATTGTTTGGCTCATAAGCTAAAGCAATTTCAATATATCTTTTTGCTTCTGGTAATTTAATATTTCTATCAGCATATGAATATCCAAGTGCATTATAAGCTGCTGCATAATCTGGTTTTAATTTAATTGCCTCTAATAGAAGTTGTTCCATTAGGAGTGTATTTCCCATTTTTTCTAAAAGTAATGCGTAGTCAAATTTGAATTGAGGCGAATTTTTGAAGGCTTCCTCTTCATTCTTCATAGAGTCAAATGCATCTTGCAGTCTATTTTCTGACAAAAATAATGATGTTTTATTTCTTAAAATAATAAGTTTTTCGTTATCTGAAAGACGTCTTTTTTTCAACCCATCTAACATTTCAATTGATGAATCAACTGAGTCATATTTAGCTATGTATTCAGACATTAATATTCTTGAATCTATAAAGTACTCTCCACTAGTTATTTTTTTTAGCCATTTACGAATTTCGTCAAAGTCACCTCTTTCATCATAGATGCCAGCTAAATATATGTATATTTGAGCAGGCTTTGGGTAGTTTCTTTTCAAACTTTGCATAAAATATTTTTCAGCAAGAATATTATCCCCTAATTCAATTGATAACAAAGCAACAGTCAAACTTATTTCCGAGGATCCGAGGGAGCTATTTACTAGCTTCAGGAATTGTTTCTTTGCTTCGTCATACTTTTTAAGGTTTGTTAAAGCTTTAGCATATTCAAGTCTAACCTCATTTGATTTGGGGTTTTTTATTAAGAAGTCTTGATAAAAAGCTAAAGCTTTTTCTGGCCAATCAATACCAATAATATATCCTCTAAACAAAGCAGCTGTTTCCCATTTTGAATTTAATGATTCAATTTCATCAAGTTCTTTAAGAGCCATTTTTTTATTGCCTGCATAAAAAGCTGCATGAGCTATTGCGAACCTTGCTTCTGGAGAGTTTAGGTACGGTTTGGTAATATCTAAAATGAATCTGAGTGCATTTTTTTTATTTTCCACTTGAGATAAAATTTTATTAAGATAAAGAAAACCTTCCGCTCTGGTTTTTTCTTCTTTTTTTAAAAGATTTTTTATTAATGGCCTAGCTTTTGCCAAATTTCCACTTGATATAAAAAGTTCAGCTAGTATTCGTTGAGGCTCAATAGATTCTTGATCTAACTGTCTCCAAATATTTGCTGAATCCATTGCTAATCTTCCATTTCTAGCCGAGCCAGCAATAACTGTAGCTCTTTCAGCTAATGAAGCGCTTTTGGTAAGTTTAGCTAAATCTAAATATATATGTCCTGCAGAGTTAAAATCACCTCTTTGAGCAGCAATTTCTGCTAATAAGAATTTGTATACAAATTCAGAATTTGTTGAACTTATTTTTGCTGGTAAGTTTATATTAAATTTATCATTTTCTTTTTTTATTGCGGTCGATTTTCCAGCTGATGCAGTGTTAATTAAACCGAAGAGCATAAAAATGAGTAATAATTTTCTCGAAATTTTAAACATATTATTTTTCATATTGTTTAGTTTTATCTAGTAGAAGTTTAAACTAAAAATCTTTTTCTTAATATAAGTATTAAAGACTTAAAAATTTGAATATAATTCAGTTTCATTTAATTTAATTAAAACTTTTTTATTAATGCTAACTCATATATACATAATTTTAGGAAATATTTAATGACTGAAGTAACTCTTAATGCATTTGATCTTTCAAGACAGTTTGGTAGTAATTTTGCTGTAAAAGATGTTTCGTTTCATCTAAATAAAGGTGAAGTTCTTGGCTTTCTTGGCCCTAATGGGGCTGGAAAATCAACAACAATGAGGATGTTAACAGGCAATTTAGCGCCTACACAAGGTGGAGTAAAGGTTTGTGGTATTGATATTATTGATAAACCAAAAGAAGCAAAAGCATTAATTGGCTACCTACCTGAAATCAGACCCCTTTATAAAGAGTTTACCGTTAACGAGTTTTTGAGTATTGCTGCTCGTTTTCATAAAGTTAAATCCTCTTATGTTTATAAAGCAGTAGAAGCAGCAAAAGAAAAGTGTGGTTTAGGACACATGAGTAATAGGTTAATTGAAAATTTATCAAATGGTTACCAGCAGAGAGTGGGCATAGCTCAAGCTATTATTCATAATCCAGAAATTGTGATTTTAGATGAACCAACTGTGGGCTTAGATCCCATACAGATTCGTGAAATTAGAAAATTAATTAAAGAAATTGGGAAGAAACATAGCGTGATTCTTTCTACTCATATATTACCAGAGGTTGAGATGGTATGTGATCGTGTTCAAATTATTGACAAAGGAAATTTAGTTTTTCACGGGTCTATTGAAGATTTAAAGCAACAACGCCTTGGTAATAAGTTGTTAATAGGTTTTTCAAAGCCCCCTACAATTAGCAAACTAAAAAATATTAAAGGCGTTGAAAAAGTTGAAAAAGATGAGCAAGGAATGTTCATAATTACATTTAAAGAAAAATACCTACCGGCTGAAGAAATTGTTAATTTAGCGTCAAAGCAAAACTGGGGTCTTTACCATGTGGCGCCTCATATTACGAGTTTGGAAGATATTTTTGTGCAACTAACACAAGTACAAAATTCAAAAAAATAAAAGGAATTAATTTTTAAAAATGATAATTAACGTTGCTAGAAAAGAATTAAAAAGTTTATTCGCTTCCCCTATGGGTTGGATAATATTAGCTTTATTGATGTTGGCGTTTGGTAGTTTTTATTTACAAGGTGTGAATAATTACTTTGAAGTTATGTCAGGATCAATTAGGCCAGCAGAAAGAGTAGGCGTAACAATATTTGTTGGACAAACAGTTTATGGTATTGCGTCATTTCTTATGTTATTTGCGGTGCCTCTTTTAACAATGAGATTGATCAGTGAAGAGAGAAAAAGCCAAACTTTACCTTTTTTATTTAGTGCACCTATATCATTAACAGAAATAGTAGTTGGAAAGTTTTTGGGATTAATTATTTTTTTAAGTATTTTAGTTCTATATATTCTAATAATGTTGTCGACACTAAATATATGGTCTGACATCGATTTTGGTTATTTAATCGCAAATTCATTAGGTCTAATTTTGTTAGCTGCTAGTTTTTCTGCTTTGGGAATATATTTTTCTTCGTTAACAAATCAACCTATTATTGCAGCAATTCTGAGTTTTATTGCATTATTTGCACTAATGGGACTAGAGAAATTCTTTGCAAGCCAGCCTAATCATTGGTTTGGGTACATTTCACTTATGAAACATTTCCAATCTTTTTCTAGGGGTGTAATTGATAGCAAAGATATAGTTTATTTCATTTTATTTATTACAACTTTTTTAGTTTTAACTATTAGGCGTTTAGATTCTGATAGGTTGCGAGGGTAGTTAATTGAAAATTAATGCGAAATTAAGATTACAGCTTTTGATTCAAAATTGGTTTTTTGTTTTGTTGTTTATTTTATTAGTGATTTTATTAGGATTTTTATCTAATCAATTTGTTTTGACAAAAGATATTACACAAGCCAATAGAAATACACTCACGCAAGGAAGTATTGAAGTTTTAGAGAATATGTCCAACCCAATAAATTTAACTGTTTTTGCAACTAAAGATGATGTTAATAATGGAGAAACTTTTAGACAAGGAATTATAAATTTTATAGCTCGCTATCAAAGAACAAAGAATGATATTAATATAAAATTTATTAGCCCTGTTGAAGAACCCAAACTAGCCCAAGAAATGGGTATTAGGGTTGATGGTGAGGTAATTGTTGAATATAACAAAAGAACAGAGCATATTACACCTCCATTTGCAGAACAAGATCTAACAAATTTACTTGTTAGACTAACCAGAACTAATCAGCAGCCAATTATGTATTTAGATGGACATGGAGAAAAAAATTTATTAGGTACAAAAAATAATGATTTAGGCGAGTTTGGTAAACAGCTTGAAAAAAAAGGATTTAAATTTTCAAATCCTGATTTAACAGTTTTAAAAGAGGTGCCAAAAGAGGGAGGTCTTCTAGTAATAGCCAGCCCTCAGGTAAATGTTTCAAAAGTAGAAGCAAATAAAATTCTCAAGTACTTACAAAATGGGGGTAATGTTTTTTGGTTATTAGATGATAATAATTTAAAGGGACTTGACGATGTAGCAAAATATTTAGGCTTAAAAGTATCTGAGGGAAAAGTGATTGATCCTTCCTCGACACAGTTTGGAGCAAATGAAAATGTTTCTTTTGCTACATTTTATGGAAGTCACCCTATAACAGATAATTTCATGTTAAGAACATTATTTTCAGGGGCTCATGAGGTAACTGCTAAAGGTACATATGAAAATGGTTGGGAGGTAAGTAAATTGATAGAAGTAGCTGCAGGTGGTTGGCTTGCTGGAGAAGGAAAAAAAGAAGAACAGAAACTTATTTTTGATGAAAGCAAGGATAAGCTTGGTCCAATTAATATTGGGGTAGCTTTAAATAGAACTTTCGAGGAAAAAGGTCAAAGAGTCATTGTGGTTGGTAATGCAGGTTTTTTATCAAACAACTTCATTACCTCAGGTGGTAATTTAGATTTAGGAATCAATATGATCAATTGGTTAGCCGGAGACGACCAATTAATAACAATTCAACCAATGCCATTAAAAGATGTTAACGTTACGATCCCAAGCGACAGTAAATCTGTTTTTCTTGCGTGGTTTATTTTTCATAGTTTCCAATATTTTTTCCCATTTATTTTGTTTATAGCAGGATTTGGTTTATGGTTCAAAAGGCGAAAAGCTTAAAGATATGAGAATCAGATGGTTAATTAATATTGGTTTATTATTTCTAGTCTTAATTACTTTTTTTTATTCGTGGACAATATTTCAAAAAGAACCTTTGGAGTCGTCAAGGTTTGAATTAACTGAATTTAAATTATCAGATTTTAATGAAATTAAAATAGATTTTCCTTCCAGGATAAGTACGCATTTTAAGGTAATTGATAACAATTGGAGAATGCTCTCTCCGCATAAGGCTAGAGCAGATGAATTATATGTTTATAGAATACTTTCTTTGATCGCTACCTCGAGTTCAGAAAAATTAAGCTCTGATAATTTATCTAAATATGGACTTGATGAACCTAGACTAAAAGTAACTTTCCTTGGTGAGGGTCTTGAGGAAATATTTTTATTTGGAACATATAATCCAGTTAATGAAGACCAATATGTTTTATATAAGGATAATGTTTTTTTGATTAGTGGGGGATTTTCTGAAACTTCATCTTTCATGCCTCTTGAATTAATAGATAAAAATCCTGTTGCAAAATATGAAAAGATTAAAGGATTTGATTTTTCGCGCCTAGAACAATGGCAAGAAAATCGCCTAAAGCTTTATTATAAAAATAATATTTGGAATGCAGAGGGAAAAAATGTATCAGTTGTTCAGTCTGAGATAACTGATTGGTTTGAAATGACATGGAAAGATATTCCTGCAAAGTCAGTTGAAACATATAAAATTGATGAGAGAATTGGTTACAAGAGCTTCGATATTATTTTTCAAGACAATAAAAAAGTGACTTTTTATAGAATTCAAGAGTCTCCTGAGTTACTTTTATTTAGAAAGGATGAGGAACTTTTATATCATTTTGCTGGTGATTTAGGTTTCACTATGCTTACCCCTCATGTTGAGCAAAAAGAAGAAAAATAATGCCCGAGCTTCCTGAAGTTGAAGTTACTTGTCTGGGATTAAAACCTCTTTTAAGTTTATCAGTAAAGCAGATTGTAATTAGGAATTACTCACTACGTTGGCCAATTAATCCAAAATTACCTCAAATTTTAAAAAAACAAACTTTGTTAAATCTTGATAGAAGAGGTAAATATATACTTGCTAAGTTTTCAGATGGGACACTCATAATTCATTTAGGGATGTCTGGACGATTATGCATAGTTTCAGATAGAGACCTATTAAATAAACATGATCATGTGGATATAATTTTT
This sequence comes from OM43 beta proteobacterium, assembly GCA_042094875.1. Lineage (GTDB taxonomy): Bacteria > Pseudomonadota > Gammaproteobacteria > Burkholderiales > Methylophilaceae > BACL14. Next base: position 72,172 of record JBELCI010000006.1, on the reverse strand, counting down.
AAAGAAAAGAACTTAATATTAAGGTATAGAGATCCAAGGAGGTTCGGTTCAATTTTGTGGACAGAAAAAGATCCATATAGCCATAAATTAATTAAAAATATGGGTGTCGAACCTTTAGATGATAAATTCAATACTGAATATCTTTACCAAAAATTAAAAAATAAGAATCAATGTATTAAAAACTCAATTATGGATAGTCATCTTGTTGTTGGTGTTGGAAATATTTATGCTAGTGAATCACTGTATTATGCTGGTATCAGACCTTACCGTGTGTCAAAAAAAATCACAAAGAAAAAATTATCTATTTTAGTAAAATCAATCAAGGATGTTATTAGAAATGCTATTGTAAGAGGCGGAAGTACTATGAATGATTTTTTTGATGTAAACGGGGAGAATGGCTATTTTCAGAATGAACATAAAGTCTACGGAAGAGAAAACCAACCATGTTATCAATGTAAGTTTCCAATAAATCAATTAAGATTAGGGCAGCGTTCAAGTTTTTTTTGTAAAAAATGCCAAAGATAATTTTTTAATTAATTTTTAAAAAAATATAGATCAATACAAAAAGAAGTATTATAAAAAATATAGACATTTTTTTGCAAAAAATTCGTAATTTGTTAAGTTCATCTCGGATACTTTGATTTTCGTTTTCAACAATATTCAATTGCATATTTTGTTCATTTTTAAGGTAAGCATGAATCAATCTGGGAATTTTTGGCGCAATGTTAACCCATTCAGGAAATTCTTTTTTAATTGATTTTATGAAGCTTTTTGGCCCATATTGTTCAGATAACCAATTTTCCAAATATGGCTGAGCAGTTTTCCAGAGATCTAAATTTGGATCTAAATCACGACCCAAACCCTCTACATTTAAAAGTGTTTTCTGAAGCATAGTTAATTGAGGTTGAATTTCCATATTAAACTGCCTAGATGTTTGAAATAATCTAATTAATAATTTTCCAAAAGATATTTCTTTTAAGGGTTTTTCAAATATTGGCTCACATACAGCACGAATAGCATTTTCAAATTCATCAATAGATGTTTCTTTAGGCACCCATCCTGATTCTATATGAGCTAATGCTACGGAATGATAATCTCTTTTAAAGAAAGCAGAAAAATTTCTTGCAAGATAATATTTATCTTGCTCATTGAGTGAACCCATTATTCCAAAATCCATTGCAATATATCTTCCATCATTCGCTACTTGGATATTTCCAGGATGCATGTCTGCATGAAAAAAACCATCTCTAAATACTTGTGTAAAAAATATTTCTACTCCATTTTTTGCTAATTTTGGTATATCAACTTTATTTTTTTTTAATAATTCAACATCACTAATTGGCGTACCTGCCATTCTTTCCATCACCATTACTTTTTCATTACAATAATCCCAATAAACTTCTGGAACTATAAGAAGTTTTTTATCTTTAAAGTTCTCACCAAGATGACTGCAATGAGCAGCCTCTAAAAGTAAATTAAGTTCTGATCTTGTATGTTTAGAAAACTCTTCAACCACCTCTTGTGGTTTAAGTCTTTTTCCATCTGACCAAATATATTCCAGAAGCCAAGAAAATATTCTAAGTAGTTGAATATCTTTATCAACTTTTTTTTGAATATTAGGTCGTAGGATTTTTACAGCAACTTTTTTTTCATTCAATAATTCAGCAAAGTGAACTTGAGCTACTGAGGCACTTGCTATTGGATTTTCTGAAAATTCTTTAAAAATTTTATTTATTGGCTTTGAGTATGACTTCTCTAATAGGATTTTTGCTTCAGAAAAGCTAAAAGGTGGGACTTGGTCTTGAAGCTTTGCCAATTCGTTTGCTATATCAACTGGTATTAAATCACGCCTAGTTGAAAGCATTTGACCAAATTTAACAAAAATTGGACCAAGTTGTTCTAATGCCAATCTTAATCTAATAGCCCGACCTAGCTTTTTATTTTGAAATAAACGCATTGGGGCTAGAAATATTTGAATAAGAAAAATTAATTTTGAATTAAAGAATTCATCTAGTCTGTACCTTACTATTACAAATATTATTTTAATGAATCTAAAGAAACTCATGATTTAATTTTGTTAATAATCATATTTATTTTTGCTTCGAGCCTATCAACATCCTCTACAATCTGATCTACTTCATAATTGAATTTACTCACATGATTTTTTTTTGCTAATATTTTATTTTCTTCTTCCCAGTACTCTAATAGTGAACCAGTTAAGTTATTTATATTATTCTTACTAGTGTGCAGAATTTTTTTTATTAGCCTAGTCGTATGTATAGCAGGAATATCCCCAATATATTTACTTAAATCTTCTTCAATATCCCATTCAATTTGTTTCAATATTTCAGATACTTCTTTTGCGAGCTCTAAGTCTCCTTCGATAGAAATTTTACCTTTATTATTATTAATTATTTGGCTAATAAAATCGTTTATTGATAATTTAATAATGCAATCAATCTTTTTTTTCTTATCAATAGTTTTGAGTTGCCCATTATTTTCTATTTCAAAATGAATCTCAAAATTTGAGATAGAAATAGTTATCGCTTTGTTTTTATGCGCAATAAGTTTGCTTTGCATCCAATCATTTTGGGATAAAAGATGATTTACAATAATTTTTTTTATTTTGCTTATCAAAATTTATATCCTTTATGAATTGAAACGATCCCAGACGATAAATTTAGAAAGCTTGTTTTTTCAAATCCTACTGACTTTATCAATTCTAAAAGTTTTTTTTGATCTGGATGCATTCGTATTGATTCTACTAAATATTTATAGCTATTTTCATCTTTAGCAAATAATTTACCTAGTTTAGGGAGTATTTTAAAGGAAAATTGATCATAGATTTTTTTTAAAGGTGGCCATATTTTAGAAAATTCTAATATAACTAATTTACCACCTGGCGAAAGAACGCGATATATTTCTTTTAGGGCTTGCTTTTTATTAGTCATGTTCCTGAGGCCAAATCCAATCGTGACACAATCAAAAAAATTATCTGGAAATGGAAGCGATTCAGCATCACATAGAATCGAAGGAATAATTTTACCTTCATTAATAAGCTTTTTTTTTCCTTCTTTCAACATTGATAAATTTATATCTGTATGAAATATTTGATAATTTTTATTTTTTTTTAAAAATTCAATTGAAATATCTGCCGTACCTGCAGCAATATCAAGTATTCTTGATTTAGCTTTTAATGTTGTTGTTTCAATTAATATTTTTTTCCATACATGATGAAGTCCCATAGACATTAAATTGTTCATAAGATCATAATTTTTTGCAACTGAGTCAAATACAGCACTAACTTTTTTGCTTTTTTCTTCTTTATTTATAGTCTCATATCCAAAATGAGTATCTTTTTTTTGTTTCAAGAGTTTTTCCTTTTTATACCTTGAGCGTCTAATTTACCTAAATACTCAAGCCATAGTTGCTCATAATTTTTTGCTAGATGATGTAAATATGACCACGAAAATAAACCTGTGTCATGGCCATCAGAAAATTTTATTTTTATGGCATAATTTCCAACAGGATTTATTTCTATGATATTTATATCTTCTTTACCCACTTGAAGAACTGCTTGATCTGGACTGTGCCCTTGAACTTCTGCTGAGGGCGAATAAACTCTTAACATTTCGCATGACAACATACACTCAGTATTATCGTCAAACTGAATCTCAAGAAGTCTTGATTTTTGATGCAACTTAATTTCTTTTGGTGAAGGTATATTTGCCATTTAACGTAATTATTTATTCAAATGGCAAATTTTATCAGAAAAGTTTGTTTTTGAATTTTATGAAGTAGCTGAAGTTATTAATATTTTAATTTTTTTCATTGCATTTTGCTCGATTTGTCTTACTCTCTCAGCAGAAACTTTATATTTTTTAGCAAGACCATGAAGTGTGTCTGGTTTATTCTCTTTTAACCATCTTGCTTCAACAATTTCCCGACTTCTTGAATCTAATTTTTTAAGTGCATTTTGAAGATTTTTTGTGTTATTTGATTCAGTTTCTGATTTTTCTAATACTTCAGCTGGTAGAGGAGCAGAATCTTTTAAATAAGCTATAGGTCGAAATTGCTCTTCTTCTGAATCATCATTTGAGTAATCCATTGATAATTCTTGTCCGTTGAATCTTAATTCCATTTCACGAACATCTTCTTCCTTAAGCTTTAAAGATTTTGCAATCGATTTTATTTCTTCTACAGCAAGTGGTTGTAATTTAGTCTTAAGACTTCGAAGATTAAAAAATAATTTTCTTTGCGCTTTAGTAGTAGCTATTTTAACTAAGCGCCAATTTTTTACTACATATTCTTGTATTTCAGCTTTAATCCAAAACATTGCGTAAGAAACTAACCTTACTCCACGTTCAACATCAAATTTTTTAACAGCTTTCATTAATCCAATATTACCTTCTTGAACTAAATCTGATTGAGGAAGGCCATAGCCGCTATAGGATCTCGCAATTTTCATTACAAGTTTAAGGTGTGATAGGATTAATTTTTTGGCAGCCTCTAAATCATTATCTTTTTTAAGGCGCATACCAAGCTCATACTCTTCTTCTTCAGTTAAGAAGGGTATTTCTTGAATAGATTGCTGATATAAGCTAAAGCTGTCAGCATTTCCAAAAGACGATAAAGATAAATAATTATTCATATATAAACAAATTCTCTATTATAAAATTAATATTTTAGCACTCTTTGGTATAGAGTGCTAGTTTAAACTAAAAGTTCCATTAAATACAATGGTTTATTTAAATATTTCAAATTTCTTTATAGATTGTTGGGCTGCAAAAAAAGATGCAAAACAGCCAATTAACATAGCAATTAGCAAGATAATTAGGTTTTGTTGCCATAATAGATTATTTAGAATGAAAGTCCCGCCAAGCATTGCTTCGAGGTTTATAGCTGTTTTGTTGAAAATTTCAATTGTTATTTTGAGGGCAGAAATAGTAATTATTCCACCTCCTAAACCATAAATAAGGCCGCTATAAATAAAAGGCCTTTTAATAAAACTGTCAGTGGCACCTATAAGCTTACTTACTTCTATTTCATCTTTATGGGTTAATGTTTGTAAGCGGATTGTGTTACCTATAACCACAATTAAGATAGTTATTAAAATAATGCCCAAGAAAATTAAACCAATTTTTAATAAATAAAGTATTGACCTTAATTTTTTCACCCAACCTGCATCGAAAAAAATATTTTCAACACCGTCAATAGCCCTTAAATTATCTATGAGATTATTTATTTTTTTTTGCTCAAATGTATTTAATGATATAAAAAAAGCATCAGGTAATGGATTTTCAGAAATACCAGTATCAAGAGGATTTAAATTTAATTTACTTTGTAATTTGTCCCAAGCTTTTAATTTACTTTCAAAATGAGTTTTTTTAACAATTGGAGTTTTGTTTAAAGCTGAATCGATAAAATCTATTTGATCTTGTTTCACATCTTTTTTTAAAAAAAGACTTAATTCAGCATCATAGGCAATATTATTTGAGACCTGTGAAACATTTTCTATAATTAACAAACCTGAGCTGGGAAGAAATAGAGTCACACCTATAACTATGAACATCATTAGAGAGGCACCTAAGTTAGAAAAAATTCTAACAAGAGCTCGAATTAAAGCTTGATAGTGATTATGAAAGTAATTGAACATGATTTGTTTGATCTTTTAATTCGCCACCAATTAAGTGTATTTTCTTATGTTTGATTGGTGTAATTGGAAGTTCATGTGTAGAAATAATGACGGTTACACCTACTTGCTGAAAGCTATAAAAAATATTCATAATTTCATCAGCATATTCTCTATCTAAATTTCCTGTAGGCTCATCAGCAATTAAAATAGACGGACGAGAAACAATAGCTCTTGCTATAGCTAATCTTTGTTGCTCGCCTCCTGATAGAGAAATTGGCATTATCTTTTCTTTGTTTAGCAAACCTACTTTATCTAAGGCAGCTCTAACTCTTCTATTTATGTCTATTCCGTCAATATCATTTATTGCTAAAGGTAAAGAAACATTTTCAAAACAGTTTCTATCGAAGAGTAATTTATGGTCTTGGAATATCATGCCAAATTTTCTTCTTAAATATGGAATATCTTTAGCTTTAAGTTGAGATAAATTTTTATTTTCAAAAATAATAGTTCCAGATGTTGGTTTTTCAACTGATGATATTAATTTAAGTAAAGTTGATTTGCCTGCACCAGATGGACCTGTAACAAAGACAAGGTCAGCTGGGAGAATTTTTAGATTTATATTTTGTAACGCATCTATGTTACCTGGGTAGCTTTTGGAGACTTTATCAAAACTGATCATTCAAACATTCCTTTTGCATATTCTTTTGCTTTAAATTCTCTAAGATCATCTATTCCTTCTCCAACACCAATAAATCTTACTGGTTTAGGGAGCTCTTTAGCTATTGCTGCTAAAACTCCACCTTTTGCAGTTCCATCAAGTTTCGTCATTATTAACCCTGTTATATCTAAAGCTTCATTAAATATTTTTAATTGAGTGATTGCATTTTGTCCTGTATTTGCATCTAAAACTAACAATATTTCTTGAGGCGCTTCTGCATGACATTTTGTGATAACTCTTTTTATTTTAGTGATTTCATCAATTAAATTTTTTTGTGTAGGAAGTCTGCCAGCAGTATCAGCAATTACAACATCAATATTTTTTGCCTTAGCTGAATTTATAGCATCAAAAATAACTGAACTTGGATCAGCCGTTGCATGAGACATCACTTCAACATTATTTCTTTCGCCCCAAATTGAAAGTTGTTCAGTTGCTGCGGCTCTATATGTGTCTCCAGCTGCAATCAAGACTGTTTTTCCTTCATTTTGTAAAAGTTTAGTTAGTTTACCAATAGTTGTTGTTTTGCCTGTACCGTTAACTCCAACTACCATAATTACATATGGATAACTCCTGTCAATTTTTAGTGGAGACTCAATAGAAATTAAAATTTCAGTGAGGCAATCCTTTAAAACAATTTTTAATTTTGCTTCATCTTGAATATTATCTTCTTTAACTTTTATTCTAACTTGTTGAATTAGAAGATCGGTTGCTTTTATTCCAACATCTGCAGTTAAAAGTATCATTTCAAGTTCTTCAAAAAAACTTTCATCAATTTTTTTACTCTTAAATAAATTTGAAAGTTGATTACCTAAATTCTCTCTTGTTTTTGTTAATCCTTTTTTTATCTTTTCTGTAAATGAAAAGAAACCTTTTTTTTCTTTTTTAGTTTCTTCATTGTTCGTTATAGGTTTTTTTAATTTGGACTCAGCTTTCTTAGGCGCAACAGTAGGTTTAGCTTTCTTAGGCGCAACAGTAGGTTTTACCTTTTTTTTGGTTTTCTTTGATACTAATTTTTTTAGGAAATCAAACATTTTTTTTTGTTAAGTTAGAACTTATTTTTATGAGTTTGGTCAGTTATTCATTATTATACAAGTATAAATAAAAAGGATTGCATGTGAATTATACAAAAATTATAAAAATACTGATTTTTTTATGTTTATTGCCTTTGTTTGCCAATGCTGAGGTAAATGTTCAAGAAATAACTTTAAAAAATGGTATGAGAGTTTTAGTTAAAGAAGATCATCGATCGCCTGTTGTAGTTTCAATGGTTTGGTATAGGGCCGGAAGTCTTGATGAAGTAAACGGAAAAACTGGAGTTGCTCATCTTTTAGAGCATATGATGTTTAAAGGGACTAAGACTACAAAGCCAGGTGAATATTCTGAAATTGTTGCGGCTGCAGGCGGGAGAGAAAATGCATTTACAGGGGCAGATTATACTGCATATTTTCAACGTCTAGAGAAATCGAAATTACCTATTTCAATGAAAATGGAATCTGACAGAATGCAAAATTTAGTTGTAACTGAAGAAGAATTTAAAAAAGAAATTCAGGTGGTAATGGAAGAACGAAGATGGAGAACGGACGATAAACCAAAAGCTCAAGTTAATGAATTATTTAACTCTCTAATTTTCAGAGCCCATCCTTACGGTAGACCTATAGTAGGATGGATGAGTGATCTTGAAAACATGACTCACGAAGATGCTCTTGAATGGTATAAAAAATGGTATAGCCCAAATAATGCAATCTTAGTTATCGGTGGAGATGTTGATACACAAGAAGTATTTGCTGAAGCGAAAAAATATTTTGCTGATATACCAGCTTTTGAAATAGACAAGAGGAAACCTCAAATTGAACCAAAACAAAACGGTTCTAGAAGGGCAGTTTTAAAGGCTCCAAGCAAATTACCATATCTTCAAATGGGCTATCCCGCTCCTAGTTTGGGTAAAGATGGTCAAGAAAATAAGAAAGAAGCTTTTGCCCTTGAGGTTTTGGTTGGTGTGTTATCAGGTACTAGTTCATCTCGACTTAATCAGAATTTAGTTAGAAATACTTCAAGAGCAATAAGTGTTGGAGCAGGCTACAGTATGCTCTCTCGAGGAGGACAAAGTTCATTTGAGATGTATGGCACACCAAGTGAAAAAGTATCAGTAGTTGATCTAGAAAAGTATTTAAAGCTCGAATTAAAAAAAATTGTTGATAATGGAGTCACTGATGCTGAATTAAACAGAGTAATAACAAGTGTTATTGCTGGAGAAGTATATCAAAAGGATTCTGTTTTCGGAGCAGTAATGCAAATTGGTCAACTTGAAACTATGGGCTATTCACATAAAATAGTGGACGATTATATTGATAATATTAAGCAAGTTACCTCTCAAGATATCCAAGAAGTTGTTAAAAAATATTTTCATGATGATGCGTTAACAATAGTTACTTTAGACCCTCAACCTTTAGATAAAAATAAAGTAGCGAAAGGAAAACCACATGCTCATTAAAACTATTTTTATTTCAATTTTACTATTTTTTTCAAATCTAACAGTTGCTAAATTAAACATTCAACATTGGGAATCAGAGAATGGTGCACGTATATATTTTATTGAAAATCATGATTTACCAATAGTTGATATTAACGTTGATTTTCAAGCTGGTAGCGTTAAGGACAGCATAGAGAAAAATGGACTAGCCTCGCTTACTAATCATATGATTGTTTTGGGATCAGGAGGAATTAATGAAGAAGATTTAGCTAATAAGTTTATAGATTTAGGAGCACAATTAAACAGTTCCTTTGATCAAGATAAAAGTGGATTTAGTCTAAGAACTTTATCTGAAAAAAGGAATGAGGCTATTGATTTATTTACGTTAGTTCTTCACGAACCAAATTTTAATATTAAAATTTTAGAACGAGAAAAGAAAAGATATATTGCGAGTATCAATCAATCAAAAACAATGCCTAGCTCAATAGCTTCAAAAGCTTTTATGAAGGCATTATATGGTAAACATCCATATGGATTGTCAAGTTCTGGTGAGGTTGACACTATTAAAAAAATAAGAAAAAAAGATTTACACGCATTTTATAAAAACCATTACTTATCAAATGAATTATCAATTGTAATAGTTGGTGATATTTCAAAAAAAGAAGCAGAAAATATTGGTAACAAAATTAGCTTAGGATTTTCTGAGAATAAAGTGGCTTCGGTAATTCCGACGGTGTCTTATATCGAGGCACAAGAAATTGAAATTAGTCATCCTGCAAAACAAGCTCATCTATATTATGGTGCCCCAATAATAAAAAGAGGAGATCCTGATTTTTTAACTCTTTATTTAGGAAATTATATATTAGGAGGTGGCGGGTTTGTTTCTAGATTAACTCAAGAAATCAGAGAGGATAGAGGTTTAGCCTACAGTGTTTACAGTTATTTTATGCCGTTTGTCGAAGTAGGTCCTTTCCAAATCGGAATTCAAACAAAAAAAAGCCAAGTTAAACAAGCTAAAGAATTAATTAAAAAGACTGTCGAAGAATTTATCAAAAATGGACCCACAGCTCAAGAGCTCAGAAGGGCTAAGGATTTTATGATAGGAGGGTTTCCATTAAGACTAGACAGTAATAAAAAAATTCTTGAATATGTGAGTATGATGGCTTTTTATAAGTATCCATTAGATTATCTCGAAACATTTACTAAAAAAATTGATAATATTACAGCTGAAGAAATTAAATCTGCATTTCAAAGGCGTGTTGATATGAGTAAATTTTCTACAGTAATTGTAGGTAGTGAGTAATAAAAAAAGTAAGGTAAGAATTATTGGTGGTTCATGGAAAAGAAAAAATATTTCTTTTTATGATTCTGATGGTTTGAGGCCAACTTTAAATCGTGTTCGTGAAACCCTGTTCAATTGGTTAGGACAAGATTTATCTAATAAAACTTGCTTAGATTTGTGTTCTGGAAGTGGTATTTTAGGATTTGAATCTTTATCTAGAAATGCTCAATCATGTATATTAGTTGATAATAATAATTCAACCGTCTCAAATCTTTCTGAAAATAAAAATAATTTAAGAGCTGATAACGCCTTAATAATAAATTCATCAGCTAAAATTTTCTTAGAAAACAATAATAAGCTTTTTGATATTATTTTCTTTGATCCTCCATTCAGATCAGTTGACGTATATCCTCTTTTATCTGAAATCAAAAATCATCTAAAACCGCAAGGTGTTATTTATTTTGAGACAAATAAAAAATTTTCTGGGGAAGAATTTAAAATTTTAAAGAATTCACGAGCAGGACAGGTATACTTTTACTTATTACAATAATTTTTCAATTTTTTTATGAAGGTATTATATCCAGGAACTTTTGATCCATTAACATTGGGTCATGAAGATATTATTGGAAGAGCATCTAAACTTTTCGATAATTTATTAATTGCAGTTGTTAAAGACTCTACTAAATCGACTATGTTTAAATTAGAGGATAGATTAAAATTCCTTCAAATAATTACAAGTCAATATTCAAATGTAACATTTACTTCTTATGAAGGCTTGACCGTAGAATTTGCTAAAGCGAATAATATTGATGTGATACTAAGAGGAACTCGTGATTCAACTGATTTTAATTATGAGTCACAAATGGCTCAAATGAATCATACTATGGATGATAAATTAGAAAGTATTTTTCTTATAGCATCAGATTCATATAAATCAATTACTTCTTCTTTAGTTCGTCAAGTAATTGATTTAAAAGGAGATTATTCTAAATTTATTTCTCAAGAAATTGCTAATCAGATAAAGAAATTAAAGGTGTAATTTTTATGAAATATAATGTCCATTATTTACCAAGCCCAGGTTTTTTGACATACCAACTTTCTAAAAACGAAATGGATTTTATTTGGGAGCGAATAGCTGAAGCAACTGATCCAGGAAAAGATCCTAATCTATATAATAAACAATTGGCTGGAAATATAAGTAAGTCTTTCGATATGGGTTTACACAACCTGGAGATAATCAATGATATAGTTTTTCCTCTTGTTAGAGAATATGAGAAACAATTTTCTCATATTCTGCCATTTGATAGTCAAGTTTCTGGAAAAGAGGGATATACGCGTTATATGACTCTTAATGATTGGTGGGTAAATTATCAATATCAAACTGAATTTAATCCTACACATCACCATAGTGGTGTATATAGTTGGGTAATTTGGATGAAAATACCTACTGAATTTGAAGATCAAGCTAAGCTACCTATAGCAGCTAATAGTAATGCAAATGATAAAATTTCAAACTTTAGTTTTACATATATAGATACGTTAGGAAAAGTAATGGAATATGTAATAAAAATGAATAAAGTGCAAGAAGGAACAATGGCTTTTTTTCCAGCCAGACTAAAGCATAGTGTTTATCCCTTTTTTAATTGTGATGAACCTAGAATTTCTGTTGCTGGAAATGTCAGTATGTATAGTACTCCTTCTAAAGATCCTAAAAAAGAAAAATAATTTTTATAGAAATTTTCAAATGAGAATATTACATACCATGCTAAGAGTTAATGATTTAAAAGAATCAATTGATTATTATAAAAATATTTTTGGCATGAAAATTTTACGCCAAAAAGATTACCCAGAAGGTAAGTTTTCGCTTGCATTTATGGGGTATGGTGACGAAATGTCTAATACTGTAATTGAATTAACGCACAATTGGGATAAAAATAAATATGATCATGGACAAGCTTTTGGTCATATAGCAATTGAAGTTGATGATATTTATAAAACTTGTGAAGATATTAAAAATAAAGGTGGAAATGTTATTCGAGAAGCTGGCCCTATGATGGGGTCAAAATTACTTTTAGCTTTTATTGAAGATCCTAATGGTTATAAAATTGAGTTAATTCAAAAAGGTACATTCTAGATTTATTCAAAAAAATCTTTAACCTCATCTAACCAAGTTTTGGATCTTGGACTATGTTTACTTCTATCAGCTTGATTCATTAACTCTAACTCTTCTAAAATCTTTTTTTGTCTTTCAGTAAGTTTTACAGGTGTTTCAATCACAACATGACAATGAAGGTTACCAACCTGACTTTCACGAACTGGTTTTATCCCTTTACCTTTTAAGCTAAATGTAGCTCCTGTTTGAGTTCCAGCTGGAATTTTGATTTTAGCGCTTCCATCAAGAGTTGGAACCTCTAATTCTCCTCCGAGTGCAGCAGTTGAAAAACTGATAGGCATCTCGCAGTGTAAATTTGCACCATCTCTTTCAAAAATTTGATGCTCTTTTAAATTAATAACTACATAAAGATCACCAGTAGGTCCTCCATTAATTCCAGCCTCACCTTCTCCAGATAGCCTAATTCGGTCACCGTCATCAACTCCAACAGGAATTTTAACTGATAATGTTTTAGTTTCTTTTACTCGTCCTGAACCATGACAGTCTGTACAAGGATCCTTAATAATTTTTCCTACTCCATTGCAGTCCGGGCACTCTTGTTGGATAGAAAAGAAACCTTGCTGCATTCTAACTTGCCCTGTACCGTTGCAGGTTGTGCATTCAACAGGTTGTGATCCTTTTTTTGCACCTGAACCATCGCAAGACTTACATGTAACCATTACAGGGATTTTTATTTGTGTATCTGTACCTTTTGCAGCTTGTTCAAGGGAAATCTCCATATTGTATCTAAGATCTGCACCTCTTGATACGTTAGACCTACTGCTAGACCTACCTCCACCAAATATATCACCGAAAATATCCCCAAAATCGGCAAAGTTACCTGCACCAGGACCTCCGGGGCCTCCTCCCATATTTTGATCTACTCCAGCATGACCAAATTGATCATACATTGTTCTTTTTTCAGAGTCTGATAATACATCATAAGCTTTTTTAACTTCTTTAAAAGTCGCAGTAGATTCTGGGTCACCACTATTTCTATCGGGATGATGCTTCATTGCAAGCTTTTTGTAAGCTTTCTTGATTTCAGCATCAGAAGCTTGTTTATTTAAACCCAGGGTTTCGTAGTAATCTTTTTTGTCAGCCATAAAAAATTAGTAGAGGTAAATTTAATTACCTCTACTATATATAAATTATTTATCTAATTAATTATTTTTTCTTACTTTCTTTCTTATCTTCTTTTTTTACTTCCTCAAACTCAGCATCAACTACTTCAGCATCAACTGTTTTTTCTTTATTTTTAACATCTTCTTTTGATTGATTTTGGGAAGCTTGCTGCTCTGCATGTATCTTTTCTCCAAGTTTTTGAGACGCTTCAGCTAAAACTTTATTTTTAGCTTCAATATCATCTTTATTATCAGTTTTTAAAGCCTCTTCAAGATCAGTTATAGCCTTCTCAATTTTAACTTTTTCATCTTTATCTACTTTATCAGGATTATCAGTCATTGTTTTTTTGATTGAATGAATCATCCCTTCAGCAAGATTTTTCGTATCAACTAATTCTCTTAATTTTTTATCTTCCTCAGCATGAAGCTCAGCGTCATCTTCCATTTTTTTAATTTCTTCTTCACTTAGACCACTACTTGATTTAATAACAATTTTATTTTCTTTACCTGTTGCTTTATCTTTTGCGTTTACATGCAAAATTCCATTTGCATCAAGATCAAATGTCACTTCGATTTGAGGAGTACCTCTAGGAGCGGCAGGTATTTCATCTAAATTAAATTGTCCTAAACTTTTATTTCCTGCTGCCATTTCTCTTTCACCTTGGTAAACATTGATTGTAACTGCACTTTGGTTGTCTTCAGCAGTTGAAAAAACCTGAGATTCTTTTGTTGGAATCGTGGTATTTTTCTTGATTAGTTTTGTCATTACACCACCCATTGTTTCAATTCCTAAACTTAAAGGTGTTACATCTAATAATAAGACATCTTTAACGTCACCTTGAAGAACGCCACCTTGGACTGCGGCACCAACTGCTACTGCCTCGTCAGGATTAACGTCTTTTCTAGGCTCCACACCAAATATTTCTTGTACTTTTTCTTGAACTTTAGGCATTCTAGTTTGACCACCAACAAGAATTACATCAGAGATCTCATTTGAAGCTCCTGAATCTTTTATTGCTGTTTTGCATGGAGCAACAGTTCTTTCTATAAGGTCTTGAACTAATGATTCAAGTTTTGCTCTAGTTAATTTAACAACTAGATGTTTTGGCCCTGCTGCATCTGCAGTCAGATAGGGTAAATTAACTTCCGTTTGAGTACTACTTGATAGTTCAATTTTAGCTTTTTCAGCAGCTTCTTTTAAACGTTGTTTAGCGAGCATATCTTTAGTAATATCAACACCATTTTCTTTATTGAATTCCTCAGCTAGAAAATCAATTATTCTGTTATCAAAATCTTCACCACCTAAGAAAGTATCTCCATTTGTTGATAGAACTTCAAATTGATGTTCGCCATCTACACTTGTTATTTCAATGATAGATACATCGAAAGTACCACCACCTAAATCATATACTGCAATTTTTCTATCACCTTCTTTTTTATCTAACCCAAAAGCCAAAGCAGCTGCAGTTGGTTCGTTAATAATTCTTTTGACTTCTAATCCTGCAATTCTTCCTGCATCTTTTGTGGCTTGTCTTTGGCTGTCATTGAAATATGCAGGAACTGTAACGACAGCTTCTTTAATTTCTTCACCCAAATAATCCTCGGCTGTTTTCTTCATTTTTCTTAAAATTTCTGCAGAGATTTGAGGAGGAGCCATCTTCTCTCCTTTTATTTCAACCCAAGCATCACCATTATCTGCTTTTGAGATAGTGTAAGGCATCAAACCTATATCTTTTTTTACTTCGTCTTCATCAAATTTTCTTCCAATTAATCGTTTAACTGCATAGACAGTATTTTCAGGGTTAGTCACAGCTTGTCTTTTAGCAGGAGCTCCAACAAGTGATTCCCCTTCATCCTGATAAGCAACTATTGAAGGAGTTGTTCTGGTTCCTTCTGCGTTCTCAATAACTTTTGGTTTTCCATTTTCCATGACAGAAACACATGAGTTTGTTGTTCCTAAGTCAATTCCAATAATTTTTGCCATTTTTTCATTTCCTTAATAAATAAATTGTTATTCTTTAGATAGGGATGCTTAAAAAAATTTCAAGCTTTTTTTTCTTTTTCTTTTGAAACTGAAACTAATGCTGGCCTTAAAACTCTCCCATTTAATTTGTAACCTTTTTGAAAAACAGAAATAATTTTATTCGGCTCTTCTTCAGAATCTAACATCGTCATTGCTTGATGAAAATTAGGATCAAAGTTTTCACCTACTGGATCTATTTCTTCAATATTAAATTTTTCAAAAATAGTCGACAATTGTTTTACTGTTAATTCAACACCATTTTTGTAACTTTCTAACGAAGCATTATCAATTGTTAATGCGGAATCAAGACTGTCTTTTACAAGAAGTATTTCTTGACTAAAGCTTTCTATTGCATATTTTCTTGTTTTATCTGCTTCTTCTAGAGCCCTTTTTCTATTATTTTCCGAATCGGCTTTTGCATATAGTAACTGCGCCTCAAGAGCTTCAATTTTTTCAGCCTGATCAATTAAATCTTTTTTTATGTCCTTTGATTTAACTGTTTTTTTAGTCTTTTTTGTTGTCGTTTTATCTTTCATAACTAATTAAAATTTTGTAGTTTAAGATACAATTTATATGGAGACCTTTATAATAATTTCAAGGTTGTTTAAAAAATTATTTGATATTAAATTTAAATACGAGCATATTTGACTTATTTATAGCATTTCATTGATAATGCATGGCTAACATAAAAAAACAAACATGAAATTATGAAACAATCAATTATTGAAATTACTGAGAGAATAAAAGAAAAGAGTCGACCAACAAGGTCTGCATATCTTGAAAGAGTTTCTTTAATGAAAAAAAGAGATAAAGGAACTGATCGTCTTGGTTGCGCCAATGTAGCTCATGCTATTGCAGCTTTACCCAAGAATGATAAATTTAAGATTGTTTCAGAAAAAAAACCTAATTTAGCAATAGTCACTGCATACAATGACATGCTATCTGCTCATAAACCATATGAAAGTTACCCAAATATAATAAGGGATGCAGCAGCAAATTTTGGCGCAACTGCTCAAGTTGCTGGAGGTGTACCTGCCATGTGTGACGGCGTAACCCAAGGTGAACCTGGGATGGAATTAAGTCTTTTTTCTAGAGACAATATTGCTATGGGCGCAGCGATTGGTTTATCTCATGATGTGTTTGATGGTGCTGTAATGCTTGGTATTTGCGATAAGATAGTACCAGGCCTATTAATTGGAGCTCTTCATTTTGGACATCTACCCACTATTTTTGTTCCAGCAGGACCGATGTCCACTGGAATTGATAATACATCTAAATCAAAAGTCAGAGAACAATATGCTCAAGGAAAAGTAGGTAGAGAAGAGCTATTAGATTCAGAATCTTCCGCATACCATGGTGAAGGAACATGTACTTTTTACGGAACTGCAAATAGTAATCAAATGTTAATGGAGGCCATGGGATTACATGTCCCTGGCGCAGCGTTTGTTCATCCCTATAATGATATTCGTAAAGAACTTACTATAGAAGCAGTTAAGTTATTAATTGAAAATATTTCAAATAAAGAAACAATATCCATTGGAGAATTAGTTGATGAAAGGGTAATTATAAATGCGATGTCAGCTCTTCTAGCAACAGGAGGCTCTACTAATCATCTTATTCACTGGGTTGCAATTGCGAAGGCAGCAGGAATTATTATTGATTGGTCAGATTTTCATGATCTGGCTAAATCTGTTCCTCTTTTAGCCAGTGTATATCCAAACGGAAAAGCTGACGTAAATGAATTTCAAAAAGCTGGTGGACCAGCATTTGTTATAAGAGAGTTAATTCAAGGTGGATGTATGTATCCAGATGTTATTACTTCTAGTTTCGGAGGTTTAGTTGAATATACAAAATCTCCTATATTGGTTAAAGAAAAAATATCATGGAAGGATTTACCAGAAAAAAGTGGTGATGATACTATTATTAGAAGCATAGATAACCCATTCAATGAATCTGGTGGATTGCGATTGCTTAAAGGTAATATTGGACGATCAGTAATTAAGATATCTGCCGTTCCAGAAGATAGGCATGTTATTGAGGCACCTGCGCTAATATTTAATAGTCAAGAGGAATTATTATCTGCATTTGATGAAGAGAAGTTAGATCAAGATTTTATCGCTGTAATTCGTTTTCAAGGACCAAAGGCTAATGGCATGCCAGAACTTCACAAGCTCACCCCACCTTTATCTGTAATTCAAAACAAAGGTTTTAAGGTTGCAATTATTACTGATGGAAGAATGAGTGGGGCTTCAGGAAAAATACCTGCAGCTATTCATATGAGCCCAGAGGCTGCAGCAGGAGGGGCTATTGCAAAAATAAGAGAAGGAGACATTATTAGATTAAATGCTGTTGTTGGCTCAATGAATGTTCTTATTGATGATAACGAATGGGATAAAAGAAAACCGGTACAAATGACAGAAAATCAAAAAATAAATAATGGGCATGGAATTGGTCGCGAGCTATTTGGCAATATGAGAAAAAATGTTTTGTCAGCAGAAGAGGGCGCTATAACATGGACAAACTAAATTTTAAGAGGTAAATATGCAAACAATTGAACTAGTAAAATATGGGCCTGTAATACCAGTAATTGTAATAGACGATGTAGATGATGCTGTACCTATTGCCGAGGCGCTATTAGCTGGAGGAGTAAAGGTTTTAGAAATTACATTAAGAACACAATGTGCATTGAAAGCAATAGAAACAATAGCAAAAAAAGTACCTGAAGCTATTGTTGGAGCAGGAACCTTAAGGACAAAGTCTGATGCAACAAATGCAAAACTTGCTGGTAGTCAATTTGCAGTTAGTCCAGGATATACAAATGAAATGAGTTTAATATGTAAAGAGATAGAATTACCTCTTCTGCCTGGAGTTTCAAGTGGAAGCGAGGTTATGAAAGCAAATCAAGATGGATTTTCTTTTTTAAAATTGTTTCCAGCAGTTGCTGTAGGGGGTATCAATCTTTTAAAAGGATTTTCAGGCCCATTTGCTGATATTCAATTTTGCCCTACAGGAGGAATAACAATTAAAACAGCTCCTGATTTTTTATCATTACCTAATGTCCCTGTATGTGGTGGCACATGGCTTACTCCAAAAAATTTAATAAAAGATAAAAATTGGTCAGAGATTACAAAGCTTGCTAAAGAAGCAAGTTTAATTTAGTTATAAATGACAAACCTAAGCAAATATCAAACAATTATTTTTGATTGCGATGGAGTTATTTTAAACTCTAATTTTAAAAAAATAGAAGCTTATAGAAATACAGCTATAAGATATGGAGCTAATGAAAATCAAGCAGATCAGCTTGCTCAGCACCATATTAAGCTTACCGGAATTTCTAGATACGTAAAATTTAAGTATTTTTTAAAAGAAATTATGGGTGAAGAAATTCTGGAAGCTTCGATGAATAAATTAGTCAAAACCCTAAATGAAGAAGTTATTAAACTTTTAAATAACTGCGAAATTGCCTCAGGATTAAAAGAATTAAAATCTAAAACATCAAAAGTAAAATGGATGGTTGCCTCTGGAGGCGATCAAGATGAATTAAGATTTTTATTTAAAGAAAAAAATATTGATTTCTATTTTCAGGACGGTATATTCGGCAGTCCAAGTTCAAAACATGAAATTATAGAAAATAAATTAAAAGAAAATTCTTTCTTACCTGCGCTATTTCTTGGTGATTCTTTGTATGATATCCAAACAGCGCAGAAATATAATTTAGACTTTATTTTTGTTTATGGATGGACAGATTTTGATGAATGGAAAAAAATCTGTCAAGAAAATGAATTAAACTATATTGAAAAAATTCACGATTTAATTTAACTTATTTTTTTTATAATTTTACTTGTGCTTCTTCCCTTAACAATTGGAATTAAGACAACTTTTCCACCCCATTGCTTCATTTCTTTTGCTCCCACTACATTTTTTAAAGTGTAATCAGTCCCTTTAAATAATATGTCAGGTTTAATTGATTTAATTAAGCTTAAGGGAGTGGCTTCATCAAATAAAATAACTTCATCAACTGATTCCAGAGAACAAAGAACAAGAGCTCGATCTGCTTCACCAATTATTGGCCTATTAGACCCTTTAATATTTCTGACTGAACTATCACTATTGAGTGCAACAATTAAAATATCTACTTGTTTATGCGCCTCTTGAAGATAGGTGACATGTCCAGCATGAACAATATCGAAACATCCATTAGTAAATCCAACAATTGGTTTTTTACCTGACGAATTAATATGGTGATCTCTAAAAGTTTTGATTCTATTAAGTAATTCGTCTTTAGTAATAACTTTGTTTATAGTGTTAATACTTGTTAATGAGTGAAGCTTCATCAATAATTCATTTAAACTAATTGGCATAGTTCCAAGTTGTCTGACAACAATTCCTGCAGCTAAATTAGCCAGTTCAAAACTATCTTTTAAAGGTAAATTTGCTATGATACTGGCCGATAACGTTGCTATTACCGTGTCACCAGCACCTGAAACATCAAAAACTTCTTCAGTAACTCTTGTTGGATATTCTTCAACTTTATTGTTTGTTATATGTTTTATTCCATACTCACCTTGAGTCATTGCAATATAATTTAAATTATATTTTTTTACTATCTTTTTTAAAGAAGCATCAAGCAAGTGCTCATCTTTATCATTTAGATTTGCTAATAAAAAAGCTTCTTTTCTATTAGGAGTAATAGCTGTTGCTCCTCGATATTTATCTAAATTTGTCCCCTTAGGGTCAATAATTACAGGAATACTTTTTTTGTTGGCTAACTGAATAATTTTTTTAAGTAATTCGGGTGTTAGAAAACCTTTTTCATAATCTGAAATAATAATTACACTTGGGCCGCTTGAGATAAGCTTAAGAATTTTTTTTAATTCAGTGGTATTTGGCCCATTTGAAATCTGATCATTATCAAGCCTAATCATTTGTTGTTGCCCACTAATAATTCTTGTTTTTGTAGTAGTAAAACCTTTCTTTTTAATTAGATATTTAGTAGAGATATTATTCTCTTTAAATAAATTTTTTAATATATCTCCAGATTCATCATCACCTATTTCACCTACCAAGATTGTTTTAATTTGTAAGCCATTCAAATTAAGGGCAACATTTCCTGCTCCGCCAATTATATCAATGGAGTCATTTACATTCACAATAGGGACCGGTGCTTCAGGTGATAATCGTTTAACATCGCCAGTAATATATGTATCCAGCATGATGTCACCAATTACTAGGCCCCATTTATTTTTTGCATTGAATGCATTACTTACAATATCAATAATATTATTTTTCAAAATTAAGCATACCTGTCTGAAGTAAGAAGATAATTTTGCATGTAATCATTTACTCCTTCTTCTAAATTTTTAAATTTTAAATTAAAACCTGTGGCTAATATTTTATCAAGATTAGCTTCGGTATAGTATTGATATTTGCCTTTAAGATCAGATGGCATATCAATATATTTAATGTT
Organism: OM43 beta proteobacterium; assembly: GCA_042094875.1. GTDB lineage: Bacteria > Pseudomonadota > Gammaproteobacteria > Burkholderiales > Methylophilaceae > BACL14. Next base: position 51,301 of record JBELCI010000006.1, on the reverse strand, counting down.
TGATTTATCACCTTTCGTATTTTGTAGAACTGCATTTGCTAAATCATTAAAAGACTGTGCGGACCCAGTTCCCGAATTAAATAAACCTGATATATGATTATTTTTTAAAAAATATATAACAAACTCTACTGCATCCTTAACATAAATAAAATCTCTTAATTGCATTCCGTCTTTATATTTTTTATTTGCACTTTTAAATAACCTGATTTCTTTTTTCTTTTGAAATTGTTCAAATGCATGGAAAACTACACTAGCCATTCTATTTTTGTGATATTCGTTTGGCCCATAAACATTAAAAAACTTTAATCCACACCATTGTGGCGGGGATGGTTCATTAAATTTAATTTGTGAGAGAGCCCATTGATCAAAAAAATGTTTGGAGTATCCATAAGCATTTAGTGGAGTCAATTTTGATAATGAAGTTTCATTATCATCATAACCGTTTTCTCCCCCACCGTACGTTGCAGCTGAGCTTGCGTAAATAAAAGGTACTTTATTTTCTGAACACCAACTCCAAAGCATCTGACTATATCTAATATTTGAAATCAATAATTTATTGAAGTTTGATTCTGTAGTTGCACTTATAGCCCCCATATGGATTACAGCAGTAATTTTATTATTATTCTTGAGATATTTTGGAAGTTCATTTTTGTTGAGTAAATCAACAAATTTTCTTTTATTAATATTTTTTTCTTGTTCTTGATTTATGAGCTCATCAAAAATAATGAATTTATTTTCATTAAGAATTGTATTTAAGTGCCAAGCAATCATGCTTCCAATCATTCCTGCACCACCAGTGAGAATTATCATAAGTTGTTCTTATTTAAATTTTTCAGCTTGTTTCTTTGTTAGAGCTGATTTTTTTTGTTGATTAACTAAAGACCATTTTTGATCAATCCATCCTTGAAGGTTTGAATTTAAGATTTCTCCCATAGACTCAATCCAATAGGAATTATTGTTCAAGGCGGGTATATAATCATAATTCTTACCTCCATTTTCAAGAAATATAGACTTTCCTTCCATATTTATTTCTTCGAGAGTTTCAAGGCAATCACTTGAAAACCCTGGACAAATGACATGCAAATTTTTTGTTTTTTGTTTACCTAAGTCTTTAATAACTTCTGAAAAATATGGTTTTAGCCATTCAGCTTTGCCAAAGCGAGATTGGAAGCAGATTTTATATTCGGACTCTTTGAGATTTAAAGCTTCTGCTAATAAACGTCCAGTTTTATGACACTCACAATGGTAAGGGTCGCCTTGATACAATGATTTTTTTGGTATGCCGTGAAAACTCATTATAAGCTTTGAAGGCTTCCCCTTTTTTTTCCAAAAATTTAATACTGATAACTTTAAAGCATTGATATAAGCGGGGTGGTCATGATAATGACGAATTGTTCTTATCTCTGGTACATTCCTTGTTTTTAGTAATAATCTCCACAAACTATCCATTGCTGAAGCCGATGACGAAGCGGCATATTGGGGAAAAAGAGGAAAAAGAATTATTTTGGTACAGTTTTTACTTTTTAATTCGTTAAAAGCTTTTTTCATTGATGGATTTCCATAACTCATTCCTAATGACACCTCTATAGGCTGCTTAAATTTTTTACTTAGATATTCTTTTAATAATTTAGATTGAGCTTGTGCATTTACCAAAAGTGGGGAACCTTTTGAAGTCCATATTTGTTTGTATTTTTTTGCTGAGGACGCAGGCCTAAAAACCAAAATGATAAAATGTAAAATCCAACACCAAATAAATCTTGGTATCTCAACTACCCTTCTATCCATGAGAAATTGACCCAGATATTTTCTTAATGCACGAGCATTTGGTTTATCCGGAGTACCCAAGTTTGCTAGAATAATTCCAACTTTTTCTGAATCCCCATGCTCATAGTTAGGTTCTTTATTGAAGTAATTCATAAGATTTTTATTTTATTGAATTGCCTAACAGTTTAGCAGTGATATCTACAATTGGAATAACTCTTTCATATGCCATTTTTGTTGGACCTATAACTCCAAGCATTCCAAGAATTTCACCATCAGTTTCATAAGGAGCAGTTATAACACTGCATTCATCTAATGCTTGATACCCAGACTCTTCCCCAATAAAAATTTGAATACCACTTGCTTGATGACTTTTTTCTAATAATTGTAGCAATGCAGATTTTTTTTCAAAAACCTCCACAATTTTTCTTACACTAGAAACATTTTGTGACAATTCAGATGTTTCTAATAAATTTCTTTGTCCTGACATTACCAAATTCTCATTTTGATCAATATCGTCTGAAGTCTCAATTGCCGCAGTCATTAGGGTTACCATTTCCGATTTCATTGTTTTTAATTCATTAACAAGTTTATTTTTTACTTCTTCGATATTGCAACCTGCATAGTGTTGATTAAAAAAATTTGAAGCTTCTAAGAGGTTTTCTTTATTGTAATTATTTTCTGTATATAAAACCCTATTTTGAACCCCTCCATCATCCGTAACAATAATTACTAAAATTCTATTTTTTGATAATTCAAGAAATTCAATATGCTTAAATGCAACTTTTTTAGCCCTGGGAATTAATACAACCCCAGCAAATTTTGTTAAATGAGATAGGGTGTCAGCAACTGAATTTATTAAATGTTTATTGTCTGACATTATTAATTGGTCTTTCAGTTCAGATATTTCAGATTTATTTAATGATTTCATGGTTACTAAACTATCAACAAAAAATCTATATCCTTTTTGTGTAGGGATACGACCTGAGGATGTGTGAGGGCTAATGATGAAACCCGCATCTTCAAGATCTTTCATAATATTTCTTATTGATGCAGGACTTAGATCCAAATTTGATGTAGTGGCCAATGTTTTTGACCCAACAGGCTGCCCATCACCAATATGATGACTAATTAATGTTTTTAAGAGAGTTTGAGCTCTTTTGTCTAAATCCATGAATTTATAATTAATTCGTTATTTAATTTTGTAATACATTAAAATGTATTTATTATATATTTTACTGTTTCAACGTTAACATAGCTAGTTTAAAAAAAAGAATGGTAATGAAATTTAAAAAAATCGCAATCATTGGTAAATATCCTTCTCTTCATGAGTCAAAGGATATTCACAATCAGCTTATACAGTTAATAAATTATTTAACTAAAAAAAATGTTGATTTAATTATCGAAGAAAAAACTCAAAAGCAAATTAATTTAAGTAAATTTCAATCTTTATCCCTTGAAGATATTGGTAAAAAAGTGGATTTAGCTATAGTTGTTGGAGGAGACGGAACTATGCTTGGGGTTGCAAGAACTTTAGTAGATTCTTCTATACCATTAATAGGAATAAACCAGGGCCGTTTTGGGTTTTTAGCTGATTTAAATATAGATAGTATGTTTGCAAGTATTGATAATATTTTAGATGGTTCTTATATTCAAGACGATAGAATGTTAATTGAAACTAAAATATTAAGAAATGAAAAAATTATACATGAGTCATTTTCATTAAATGATGTTGTTATCAGGAGTGGTCTAAGACTTATTGAGTTAGAGGTAATGATTGAAGGAAAATTTGTTCATTCTCAAAGGTCCGATGGATTAATTATAAGTACACCAACTGGAACAACAGCTTATGCTCTATCATCAGGAGGGCCTATTATTCATCCTAGCTTAGATGCTATTACCATTGTACCAATTAGCCCCCATACTTTAAGTAATAGGCCTATTGCTATTAGCGGAAATAGTGAGATTTTGGTAAAAATTGTAAATATGGATGAAGCATACACCAGTATTGATGGCCAAATTCAAATCCCTTTAGATAAAAAAGATAAAATTAAAATTAAAAAAGCAAAGCAATCAATTTCAATACTTCATCCTAAAGATTACTGTTATTTTGAAATGCTTAGAAACAAATTAAATTGGGGATAAAATTTATAAATGCTTGAAAATCTTTCAATTAAAAATTTTGTAATTGTCGATCACTTAGAGCTGAATTTTGAAAATGGTTTTTCTGCATTAACCGGAGAAACTGGCGCAGGAAAATCAATTCTTATTGATGCTCTTTCACTATCTCTTGGTCAAAGAGGGGATAGTGGTGTAGTCAGACATAATAAAGATAAATCTGATATTTCTGCAACTTTTAATATTTCAAAAAATGCTTCAGCTCAGCAATGGTTAAAAGAAAACGAACTTGAAGATGACGAGGGAAGTCTCTTTTTAAGAAGAGTTATATATAAAGATGGGAAGTCAAAAGCATTTATAAATGGAATACCAGCAACTATAAATCAATTAAAATCTGTAGGCGAATTATTAATTGATATCTACAGTCAAAATTCACATCATTCATTACTAAAAAATTCAACACAAAGAGAAATCTTAGATAACTTTGCAGAATTGGATGGGGAAGTAGTTCAGATAAAAAAGTTGTATGAAAATTGGAATAAATTATATATAGAAAATGAGAATTTTGAGAAGAATAAAGAATCATATGCTATAGAAATAAAAGAATTAGAAGAGAAAATTAAAGAATTTAAAGAATTAGAATTTTCTTTATCTGGATGGCAAGAAATACAAGCCAATCATAAAATGCTATCAAATAGTTCAGAACTCGTTGATGGAATACAAAATTGTATTGCTATTTTAGATTCAAGCGATGCTTCTCTGTCAAATCAAATTAATCAGCTACAGGTATCATTATCAAATTTATCTAACCTAGATAATCGACTAAGCAATCAATTAAAAATTATAGATACTATTACTCTTGAATCAAGTGAACTTGTTCGTGAATTGAATCATTATTTACAAAATTTAGAAATAAATGAAGATTTAAAAAAAGAGGTAGAATTTAAAATTCAAGCCACATTTAATTTTTGTAGAAAATATCGAGTTAAGCCTGAAGACTTAGAAAATTTAAGTGATGAATGGCAATCGCGTTATGAATTATTAACTAAATTATTAGATGAAAAAGGTATCTCAGAAGCGTTAAACGATGCACGAAAAAAATATGATGATGTTGCTTTAAAATTATCAAAAAAACGTTCAGAATTTGCATTGAAGTTAAATAAAATAATTACAGATAAACTAAAGCACTTATCTTTTACTCATGGAAGATTTGAAGTAAATTTAAATTCAATTAAGCCTAGTATTAATGGAAATGAACAAGTTGAATTTTTAATATCAACTTACCTAAATGCAGAACCTAAACCAATTCAAAAAGTAGCTTCTGGTGGAGAATTGTCTAGAATTAGTCTGGCAATAAGAGTTGCTTCTATTACTAAAGCAAATGTCCCTGTGATGATATTTGATGAGGTCGATGTTGGTATAGGTGGTGGTGTTGCTGAAGTTGTTGGAAAATTGCTCAAAGATTTAGCTGTTGATTCTCGCCACCAAATTTTTGCAATTACACATTTACCACAAGTTGCAGCTCAATCTCTAAATCATTTTAAAGTATCAAAAAATCAGATTAATAGTGAAACCGTGAGTCAGATTAATTTACTTGATGAGGATGGTCGTGTAAAAGAACTAGCGAGAATGTTGGGCGGCGTTGAAATAACTAATACTACTATTGAGCATGCTAGAGAATTACTTGGCTAATTTATATATTTTTTATTAATTGCTTAGCTGTTTCTTCGAGGACAGGGTTTTTTTGTGCAATCTCCATATATATATAAAGCATGTTCAATAATATTGAATCCATTATTTTCAGCAATCAATTTCTGTTTTTTTTCAATTTCATCATCAACAAATTCTGTTATATAGCCACATTGAAGACAAACAATATGGTCATGATGATCTTTTTCATTAAGCTCAAAAACTGCTTTATCGCTTTCAAAATGATGACGAAGTAAAATTCCAGATTGTTCGAATTGAGTTAAAACTCGATATATAGTTGCTAAACCAATACCTTCATCTGTTTTAAGCATAATTTTAAATATATCTTCAGCTGATAAATGTTTATCTTTATTATTTTCAAAAATATTTAATACTTTAAGTCTTGGAAGAGTGTTTTTTAGACCTGTTTTTTTTAAATTAGCATGTTCTTTCATAAATCTATAACTCCAAATTTAAATTAACTTAACATCTATCATGTTATATTATGACCGTATGCAAATAAAGACAAATATTCACGAATATTTTTTAATTTTCTTGTTATTTAATTTAATATCTTGCTCGTCATTAGACTCAGTCCCTGAGTTTCTTCCCAAAGTATACAAGATAGATATTCAACAAGGAAATGAGGTTACTTCTGAAATGCTAATGAAATTAAAACCTGGGATGACAAAATCTCAAGTACGTTTTGTTTTAGGCACTCCTTTAATTCAGGACACTTTCCATCAAGAAAGATGGGATTATGTATATGTAATGAGGGTATACGATGTAGTGGTTGAGCGAAGACATGTTGTTTTAAATTTTGAAGATGAGAAATTAAAAAATATTTCAGGAGAAGTGATTCCTAAAAAAGAAGAAGCAGATGGGGTTGAATCAAATCAAGTAATTAAAAATAATAAAAACCTTCAACTCGATGAAAAAAAAGGTAATAATGAGCCTAAAATTACCGATGAAGAAATAAAATCTTCTCAAGAAGAAAATTTACCACCATTAACTGAAGATTTAGAAATAGAATCTAACGAAGAACCCTCGAATGCTATTGATACTTCTGAATCAATTAATGAGGCGATTAAACAAGATATAATTGACTCTTTACCAGAAAAAGATGATCCAGGTTACTTTGATCTTTTATTAGAAAAAATAGGATTTTAAAATATGAAAAACCTTTTAAAAATTATTATTGTAGGTGCTTCTGGAAAGATGGGGCAGACTCTAATTAAACAAATTATAAATGATTCTGATTTAAAATTAATTGGAGCAATTGATCAATCTAATTGTTCTAGTTTGGGATTAGACGCTGGAGCATTATTTGGCATTAAAACTGGGGTAATTATTAGCGATGATTTAGAATCAATAATAAAAGAGGGAGATTTTGTTATAGATTTTACCAGACCCAAAGCCTCTATGAGTTACTTAGAACTATGTATTAAAAATAACATTAAATATGTTTTAGGCACTACAGGATTTAATGAAAAAGAAAAAAAGAATATCTTATTGGCATCAAAACAAATGCCAATATGTTTTGCACCAAATATGAGTGTGGGCGTTAATTTATTATTTTCTCTTGTTGAAGAGGCTACTAAAATTCTTCACAAAGATTATGATATTGAAATTATTGAGTCACATCACAGTGAAAAAGTAGATGCTCCATCTGGGACTGCCTTAAGGTTAGGAGAGGCAGTTGCTAAAGCTGCTAATTTAAATTTTAAAGAAAATAGCGTTTTCGATAGAAAAGGCGAAATGAAAAAAAGAAAAAAATCTGATATTGGCTTTTCAACAATAAGAGGTGGAGATATTGTTGGGGATCATACTGTTTTATATGCAGGAGAGGGTGAGCGGATTGAGCTAACTCACAAAGCAGGAAGTAGATCAAACTTTGCAGTGGGGGCTATCAAAGCTGTTAAATTTTTAACAAATCATTCAAATGGTCTTTTTGATATGTTAGATGTACTAAATATAAAAAAATAATCAATATTTTTCATATTTTAAATTGAAGTAAAGTAACGAATGATTTATAATCCTTTCAACGGGAGGCGATAAACCACCCGTTTGTTTTATCTAATGATTATTTACCTTGGAGGAGTTTCTTGTCGTCTAAATTGCCGGCCATATTAGTGCTTGCAGACGGAACAAAGTTTCGAGGTACTTCAATTGGTATTAAAGGATCTGTAGTCGGAGAAATAGTATTTAATACGGCGATGACAGGTTATCAAGAGATTCTTTCAGATCCATCCTATACCGAACAAATTATTACCTTTACCTATCCTCACATTGGTAATACTGGAATTAATTTAGAAGATTTTGAATCAAAAAAAGTCTTTGCAAATGGTTTAATTATTCGTGATTTACCTTTTGCATATTCAAATTTTAGAGCTAAAAACTCTCTATCAGATTTCTTAAAAAAACAAAAAATTATAGGTATATCAGGAATTGATACTAGAGCTTTGACTCAACACTTAAGGACTAATGGTGCTCAAGCTGGTTGTATTTCGACTGGAGTTATTAATGAAAAACAAGCTATTAAAAAAGCTAGGTCCTTTAAAGGAATAGCTGGAATGGATTTAGCTAAAGTAGTTTCAACTACAAAAAAATATACAACTAAAGAAGGGGAATGGGAACTTGGGTTAGGATATAAAAAAGTATCATCATTCAAATATCACGTAGTAGCTTATGACTTTGGGATTAAAAAAAATATTTTAAGAATGTTAATTTCACGCGGATGCAAAGTTACAGTTGTTCCAGCAAAGCTTCCTGCAAAACAAGTTTTAGCTCTCAAGCCTCATGGGATATTTTTGTCAAATGGTCCAGGGGATCCTGAGCCTTGTGATTATGCTATTGAAAATATTAAAGTTATTTTAGAAAAAAAATTACCAATTTTTGGTATTTGTTTAGGCCATCAATTGTTATCTTTAGCAAGTGGCGCCAAGACTATAAAAATGAAATTTGGCCATCATGGCGCAAATCACCCAGTGCAAGACACAGAAACCGGTAAAGTTTTTATTACTAGCCAAAACCATGGGTTTACCGTTGATAGTTTATCAATTCCAAATAATATTAAAATCACACATATTTCATTATTTGACAAAACTCTTCAAGGAATAAGTTTAATAGATGCTCCAGCATTTAGTTTTCAGGGGCATCCTGAAGCTAGTCCTGGGCCATCTGAAATGGACTACTTATTCGACAAATTCATTAAAATGATGTCCAAAGGAAAAAAATAACGTGGCAAAGCGAAAAGATATAAAGTCAATTCTTATTATTGGAGCAGGCCCAATCATTATTGGACAGGCTTGTGAATTTGATTATTCTGGGGCTCAAGCATGCAAGGCACTTATGGAGGAAGGCTATCGAGTTATTTTAGTCAACTCAAATCCAGCAACTATTATGACGGATCCTGATGTTGCTGATGCTACCTATATAGAACCTATCCAATGGGATATTGTTAGTAAAATTATTGAAAAAGAAAAACCAGATGCTTTGTTACCAACGATGGGTGGGCAATCTGCACTTAATTGTGCTCTAGATCTAGATAAATATGGAATTTTGAAAAAATATAATGTGGAATTAATTGGTGCTTCAAAAGAAGCAATTGATAAGGCAGAAGATAGACAACAATTTAAAGAAGCAATGGATAGAATTGGTCTTGCTTCAGCTCGCTCAGTAATTGCTCATAGTCTTGAGCAGGCTGTTCAAGTCCAAGGAAGTATTGGATATCCAGCAATTATTCGCCCTTCTTTTACTATGGGTGGCAGTGGCGGGGGGATTGCATATAACCAAGAAGAATTTATGGCTATATGTAAAAGAGGGTTAGATGCGTCCCCAACAAATGAATTATTAATAGAAGAATCGCTTTTAGGGTGGAAAGAATTTGAGATGGAAGTTGTAAGAGATGCAAAAGATAATTGTATTATTATTTGCTCTATTGAAAATTTAGATCCTATGGGGGTACATACTGGGGATTCAATTACAGTTGCCCCAGCTCAAACATTAACAGATAAAGAGTATCAAATAATGAGGACTGCTGCTATTAATGTATTGAGGGAGATTGGTGTCGAAACAGGTGGTTCAAATGTTCAGTTTTCAATTAACCCAAATGATGGGCGAATGGTAGTTATTGAAATGAATCCCAGAGTATCTAGATCCTCAGCATTAGCATCAAAAGCTACTGGTTTTCCAATTGCTAAAATTGCAGCTAAGTTAGCGGTTGGATACACTCTTGATGAATTAGCTAATGATATTACTGGTGGTCTTACTCCTGCATCGTTTGAACCAACTATTGATTATGTTGTGACTAAAATACCAAGATTTGCTTTTGAAAAATTTCCACAAGCAGATTCTAAATTAACAACCCAAATGAAATCTGTGGGTGAAGTTATGGCAATTGGAAGAACTTTTCAAGAGTCTTTTCAAAAAGCATTAAGAGGGCTGGAAATTGATGTAGATGGCTTATCTGAAAAGTCAATAGACAAAGATGAAATTATCAAAGAATTAAGGGAGCCAGGTCCAAATAGAATATGGTTTTTAGGAGATGCATTTAGAATTGGCCTGTCTATTGATGAAATATTTCAGCATTGTAAGATTGATCCTTGGTTTCTTTATCAAGTAAAAGACATAATTGAAATTGAAAAACAAATAAGAGAAATGAGTGTTAAAGCACTAAATAAAGAGATTCTTTTAGGCATTAAAAGAAAAGGATTTTCCGATAGCCGAATAGCTAAATTAATGACAAAGAAAACTAAGGATATTAGATCTTTAAGAAATAGATATAAAATTCACCCAGTTTATAAAAGAGTTGATACTTGTGCAGCTGAGTTTGAAACTAGTACAGCTTATATGTATTCAACTTATGAACAACTTTGTGAAGCTAATCCTTCTATAAAAGAAAAAATTGTTATTTTAGGTGGCGGTCCAAATAGAATTGGTCAAGGAATTGAGTTTGATTATTGCTGTGTTCATGCAGCTCTTGCTTTAAGGGATTGTGGGTTTGAAACTATTATGATTAATTGTAATCCTGAGACAGTTTCAACTGATTACGATACCTCAGACAGGTTATATTTTGAGCCAGTTACCATAGAGGACGTACTTGAGGTTATAAATATTGAAAATCCATGGGGAGTGATTGTGCAATATGGTGGGCAAACACCTCTCAAACTTGCTAAGGAATTAGCTAAAGAAGGCGTGCCGATTATAGGTACATTACCAGATGATATTGATGTTGCTGAAGATCGCGAACGTTTTCAACAGATTATAAAAAAATTGAAATTAAAACAACCTCCTAATCAGACTGCAAAAAATCCTGCACAGGCAATTAAGCATGCTGAAGAAATTGGATATCCTTTAGTTGTCAGGCCAAGTTATGTTTTAGGTGGTAGAGCAATGGAAATTGTTCATGAAAAAAATGACTTAGAAAGATATATGAGAGAAGCAGTAAAAGTATCTAATGAATCACCCGTTCTATTAGATAGATTTTTAAATGATGCCATTGAAATTGATATTGATGCAGTTTCAGATGGTAAGACAGTTGTTGTAGCAGGAATTATGCAGCATATTGAGCAAGCTGGTGTTCACTCTGGAGATTCTGCTTGCTCACTTCCTCCTTATAGTTTATCAAATAAAATACAAAAAAAACTAATAGCACAAACTAAGCTGATGGCAAAAGCACTGAACGTGATTGGTTTAATGAATGTTCAATTTGCAATTCAGAATGAAGATATATATGTGTTAGAAGTGAATCCAAGAGCTTCAAGAACTATCCCATTTGTTTCTAAAGCAATAGGAAGGCCGTTAGCTAAAATTGCTGCAAAAGTTATGGCTGGAAAAACACTGAAGTCTTTAAAATTTGTAAAAGAGATTGAACCAAGATTTTTTTCAGTAAAAGAAGCAGTGTTTCCATTTATTAAATTTCCAGGAGTGGACACTATTCTTGGCCCAGAAATGAAATCCACAGGGGAAGTTATGGGGGTTGGTAAAACTTTTGCAGAAGCTTTTATAAAATCTCAACTTGGTGCTTCAACATTTCTTCCAAAAAAAGGAAAAGCTTTTCTTAGCGTTCGAAAGGAAGAGCATCACAATGTTATTGATATTGCAAAATCACTCAAAGATTTAGGATTTACATTAGTAGCTACAAAAGGTACTGCAAATATATTAAAGAAAAATAAATTGAAAGTGATTTCGGTTAATAAGGTTGCTGAAGGAAGACCACATATTGTTGATATGATTAAAAATGACGAAATTGATTTTATTGTAAATATCACTGAGGACAAAAGAGCTATTGCTGACTCTTATGAAATTAGAAGAAATGCATTACAGAATAAAGTTACATATTTTACGACAATTTTTGGCGCTCGTGCCGCATGTAAAGCGATGAATTTTTCAAATAAACTTCGAGTATCTTCCTTACAAAACTTGCATAAAATTTCGTCTTAAAATAGACTCAATAATTATGATTGCTCAGAAATTAAGGTAAATTAAAACATAGGAACAATTCAATGAATCAAATTCCAATCACTAGAAATGGGTCAGAATTGCTTAAGGAAGAATTAAAGCAATTAAAAAGTGTAGATAGACCGCAAGTTGTTCAAGATATTGCAGAGGCTCGCGCTCAAGGTGATCTATCTGAGAATGCTGAATATGATGCTGCAAAAGAGCGCCAGGGCTTTATTGAGGGTCGAATTAGACAAATTGAATCAATACTTTCACAGGCTGCAATAATTGATCCAACGTCATTAAATGCTGAAGGTAAGTGCGTTTTTGGTTCAACTGTGGAAATAGAAGATTTAGATGAAGAGATAAAATCTACTTATCAAATTGTTGGTGATGATGAAGCTGATATTAAACAAAAAAAAATATCCATTAATTCACCTTTAGCCAAATCTATGATTGGAAAAGAAGAGGGTGATGTTATTGATTTTGAGTCACCAGGCGGATTAAAAAATTATGAGATTGTAAAAATTTCATACATATAATATTTATGAATTCATTATTCCAAAAATTATCCATAATTATTTCTTCACTTTGGATAGGCAGCTTATGGTCTATGCTGATGGTCACAACAATTTTATTTAATAAAATACCTAGTTCTTATATAGCAGGGGCTATTGCCGAAGATATGTTCACATTTATAAATTTATTTGGCATGTTTTCTTCGGCTTTTCTTTTATTTTATGGCTTTAAGCAAGAGAATTTTTCTTTTTTTAGGACTATAACTTTTTGGTTAATCATAACAATATTAGCATTGATATTAATTAGTTATTTTGGAATAAATCCTATCATTTCTAATTTACAAGATAGCTCAATTTCAAAAGAAATAATAGAATCTGTATTTGAAAATAGATTTGGTACTTGGCATGGTATTGCAAGTGCAGCTTTTTTAATTGAATGTATATTAGGTATTTTTTTAATTTTAAAAATACGGTAAGTCGAGGATTAAGGTAACTTAATTTTTGAATTTAAATTTGCTTTAAAAATTACTAATTGTTTTCCAATATGATTGATTGAAGTTGCTTCTAATTTTTTACATATTGAGAGTAAAAAATTTTTTCTTTTTGATTTATCATTATCTTGCACTTGAATTTTAATTAGCTCATGTGCTTTAAGACTTTCTTCAATTTCTTTCATAACTGCGTCAGAGAGTCCTTTATTACCAATTTGCACTACTGGATGTATTGAGTGAGAAAGACTTTTTAAATAAGCGATTTGTTTAGAGTTAAGCATTTATATTTTTTTATTTACTTGGATGTGAATCATAACAGATGAAAAGAACAAGAACTAGTAAAGGATGGATGTCTGAACATACTTCTGACTTGTTTGTTAAACAAGCACAAAGGGATGGATATAGATCACGCGCTGCTTACAAATTAATTGAAATAAATGAAAAATATGGCCTTTTTAAACCAGGTTTGGTGATTATTGATTTAGGTTCAGCCCCAGGCAGCTGGTCTCAAGTGGCAATTAAAGAAATTGGTACCAGTGGAAAACTGATCGCATTAGATTTATTAGAAATGAAGCCTATAAAAGATGTAGAATTTATTCAAGGTGACTTTAGAGAAAATACTGTGTTTGATGAAATAAAAAACAAATTAAAAGATTTGAAAGTTGACCTTGTAATTTCAGATATGGCCCCCAATATTAGTGGTGTGAAGACAGTTGATCAATCGGCAGCTATTTATTTAAATGAGCTTGCTTTGGACTTTTCACATAAATATTTGAAACTGAATGGACATTTATTGGTCAAGTCTTTCATGGGAGCAGATTTTGATAATTTCGTTAAATCTTGTAAGCCTTTTTTTAAAAAGGTGATAAGAATAAAACCGAAGTCTTCAAGAGATAGAAGCTCAGAAATATTTGTTTTATGTTACGAAAAAATAAATAACTAAGTTTTTAGAGATATTCTAGTTTAGAATAATGATTAACGATTACAACTAAAGGTAAAAAAGTGAATAATAACCTTAAAAGTATAGCAATATGGCTCGCAATTGGTGTTTTTATGATGACCATTTTTAATCAATTTTCGGGTTCCACGAGATTTGAAAATAAATTAGTTTATTCTCAATTCATGGATCAGGTTAAGTCAGGAAGTATTGCAAAAGTCGAAATTGATGGTCACAACTTAACAGGCATCACTGTTGATGGTAAGAAGTTTTCTACCTATGCACCAACAGATCCATGGCTAGTTTCAGACTTATTAAAAAATAACGTCGTTGTTGATGCAAAGCCTGAAGAGCAGCAATCGTTATTGATGAATATATTTATTTCATGGTTTCCAATGATTTTATTAGTTGGGGTATGGATTTTCTTTATGCGCCAAATGCAAGGAGGCAATAAAGGTGGCGGACCCTTTTCCTTTGGTAAGAGTAAAGCAAGACAACTTGACCAAACATCAAATAAAACTACTTTTAAAGATGTTGCCGGATGCGACGAAGCAAAAGAGGAAGTTCATGAATTAGTTGATTTTTTAAAAGACCCATCAAAATTTCATAAACTAGGTGGAAGAATTCCTCGTGGTGTTCTAATGGTAGGACCTCCGGGAACTGGTAAAACGCTTCTTGCTAGAGCAGTTGCAGGCGAAGCAAAAGTACCATTCTTTACTATTTCTGGTTCTGACTTTGTTGAGATGTTTGTTGGTGTAGGTGCAGCAAGGGTTAGAGATATGTTTGAACAGGCTAAAAAAAGTTCACCTTGCATAATTTTTATTGATGAAATAGATGCAGTTGGAAGAAGTCGAGGAGCAGGTACCGGGGGTGGTAATGATGAACGTGAACAAACATTAAATCAACTGCTCGTTGAATTAGATGGATTTGAACCTAATTCAGGAGTTATTGTTATTGCTGCAACAAATAGGGCGGACGTACTCGATAAAGCTTTATTAAGGCCAGGTCGTTTCGATAGACAAATAATGGTTTCGTTACCAGATATTAAGGGTAGGGAAGAAATTCTTCTTGTTCACATGAGAAAAATTCCATCTGATGTAAATGTTAAGGCAGATATTATTGCGCGAGGTACACCTGGATTTTCTGGGGCTGATTTAGCAAACCTGGTAAATGAATCAGCTTTATTTGCGGCTAGAAAAAATAAACGTACTGTAGATATGGAAGATTTTGAAGAAGCAAAAGATAAGATATTTATGGGGCCTGAAAGAAAATCACTTATTATGCGAGAAGAAGAAAGAAGAAATACCGCATATCATGAATCTGGTCATGCTGTTGTAGCTAAGTTACTTCCAAATGCAGACCCAGTTCATAAAGTAACAATTATGCCGAGGGGGTGGGCATTAGGCTTAACTTGGCAATTACCTGAATATGACACTTTTAGCAATTTTAAAGAGAAGATGTTAGAAGAGATATCAATATTGTTTGGCGGTCGAATTGCTGAAGAAGTTTTCATGAAGCAAATGTCTACTGGTGCTGCAAATGATTTTGATCGTGCCACAAAGCTGGCGAGAGAAATGGTAACTAAATATGGGATGTCAGATAAATTGGGAACTATGGTTTATGCTGATGATAATGAAGAATCATTTTTAAATACTAAATCTATTTCTGAAGCAACTCAGCTTAAAGTAGATACTGAAATAAAATCTATTTTAGATCAGCAATATAAAATTGCACGTAAATTAATTGAAAAAAATAAAAGAAAAGTTGAAGTAATGGCTAAAGCTCTTCTTGAATATGAAACAATTGATAGTGATCAGATTGCAGATGTAATGGCTGGGAAAAAAGTAAGGGCTCCTAAGCCGTCAGCAGGCTCAGTCAAACCACCTACAGATAAAAAAGGACCAACTATTGGACCTTCGGATTCTGTATCTGCACAACCAACAGCTAAAAATTAATCTTAAGGGGCGAAAGCCCCTTTATTTTATTGTATGAATTCAATAAAAAAACTCCTTCAAGACAAGAAAAAACCACTCATCATGGGAATTCTAAACATAACACCTGATTCCTTTTCTGATGGTGGATGTTTTTTCGACCAAAAAAAAGCCATCGAACACGCAGAATTAATGATTGAAGATGGGGCTGATTTGATTGATATTGGAGGTGAGTCGACAAGACCAGGTTCAAAAATAATAGATGTTAATGAAGAAAGAAAAAGAATCGAACCTATCCTTAAAGCAATAAAAAATACTTTTAAAATTCCAATTTCTATAGATACTTATAAACCTGAAATTATGAAGCTGGGAATTGATTTAGGTGTTGAGATGATTAATGATATATTTGCTTTAAGAAAATCAGGTTCAATTGAGGCTGTTGCTAACTCCAATGTAATTTTATCGTTAATGCATATGCAAGGAACCCCTCAAGATATGCAAAATAATCCATCTTATATAGATGTTGTTGATGAAGTAATAGCGTTTTTAAGCAGTAGAGTTACTAGTTGTGAAGAATCGGGTATAGATAGGTCAAGAATAGTGATTGACCCTGGGTTTGGCTTTGGTAAAACGCATGAAAATAATTTAAAATTATTTCAATCTTTGGATAAATTTAAAACTTTATCAGTACCAATACTTGCAGGTGTTTCAAGGAAATCAATGATAAGAAATATAATTGGTAATCAAGAAAATGATATTATTCAAGCAAGCGCCATAATGGCTGCTTTAAGTGTTTTAAAAGGTGCAAAAATAGTTCGTGTTCATGATGTTAAAGAAACAAAAGTTGCACTAGAAATATTACAAACAAAAGACAATTAAAAATTAAATGACAAAAAAATATTTTGGGACTGATGGCATAAGAGGGAAAACTGGGGAGTATCCAATTACTCCTGAATTTTTTATTAAACTTGGCTTTGCTGCAGGTAAAGTGCTTACAAAATCATGGAATAATAAAAAAAAACCAGCAGTTGTCATTGGAAAAGATACAAGAATATCTGGATATATGCTTGAATCCGCATTAGAGTCAGGATTTTCATCTGCAGGTGTTGATGTTTTTTTAACCGGGCCAATACCTACTCCAGCAATAGCGTATTTAACAAAAACATTAAAAGCACAGATTGGAGTAGTGATTTCTGCATCTCATAATTCATTTGAAGATAATGGCATTAAACTTTTTTCTGAACTAGGCCTTAAACTTTCAGACGAAACAGAATTAGAAATTGAAGCTTTACTGGATGACGAAATTAGTTCAATACCCCCTAATCAAATAGGTAAAGCAAAGCGAATTGATGATGCTATTGATAGATATGTAAGTTTTTGTAAGGATACTGTTGACGCAACTTTTAATTTAAAAACTTTAAAAATTGTTTTAGATTGTGCACATGGCGCTACTTATCAAGTAGCCCCTAGAGTTTTTTCTGATTTTGGTGCAGATGTCATAGCAATAAATAATCAACCAGATGGATTAAATATAAATCATAATGCAGGATCTATCCATCCTAAATTTTTACAAAAAAGTGTTATAGATAATTCAGCTGATATAGGAATAGCTTTTGATGGAGATGGAGATCGAGTAATTATGTCTGACTCCATGGGAAATCTCATAGATGGAGACCAGCTTTTATTTTTAATAGTGCAGAACTATTTAAAAAAAAATAAACTCACAGGTGGAGTTGTAGGAACATTGATGACCAATTTAGCATTAGAGGAATATTTAAAGAAAGAGAATATTCCTTTTAAGAGATCTGATGTTGGAGACCGTTACGTGGCAAAGATGCTTTATGATGAGGGTTGGTTATTGGGAGGTGAAAATTCTGGACATATTCTTATAACAGATAAGCATACTACTGGTGACGGTATTATCTCAGCATTACAAGTATTAAATTCAATTGTAGAACATAAAACAACTATTGAAAAAGCATTAAAAGTAATTCCTATGTACCCACAAATTTTGATAAATATTCCACTTACCAAAAAAATAGATTTGAAATCCAAAGAAATAAATGAAGCCATTGAACAAGCTAAATTAATAATGGAAAATAAAGGACGAATTTTAATTCGTGAATCAGGCACACAGCCTCTTATAAGAGTGATGACTGAAGGGCCAGATAAAGAGAAAGCAACTATGGCTGCAAATTTTCTTACTACAAAATTGAAATTTTAACTTTCTTACCCAAACTTGCCAGTTATGTAGTCTTCCGTTTCTTTTTTTGATGGATTAGTAAATATTTGATTGGTTGTATCATGTTCAACTAATTCTCCAAGATACATATAGGCAGTAAAATCTGAAATTCTCGCGGCTTGTTGCATATTATGAGTCACAATCAATATTGATAGTTTTTCTTTTAATTCCGACATTAATTCTTCAATATTCATTGTAGCAACTGGGTCTAAAGCTGAGGTTGGCTCATCAAATAACATGATTTCAGGATCAGTTGCCAAAGCTCTAGCTATGCAAAGTCTTTGTTGCTGTCCGCCTGAAAGATTAAAAGCTAAATCTTGTAAACGATCTTTAACTTCATTCCATAATGATGCACCCTTTAAGGCTTCTTCGACTTTTTCGTCTAATCTTCTTTTATTTGATTCACCTCTAACTCGAAGTCCATAGGCTACATTTTCAAATATAGATTTTGGGAATGGGTTAGGTTTTTGAAACACCATGCTAATTCTCATTCTTACTTCAATTGGGTCAACTCTTGCATCTAAGATATTTGTATTGTCAGGATGAAACATAATCTTTCCATCATAACGATTACCAGGATAAAGATCATGCATTCTATTGAAGGATCTTAAGAAGGTTGACTTCCCGCACCCAGATGGACCAATAAGTGCGGTAATTTTATTCTCATATACAGGTAAGCTAACATTTTTCAATGCTTGGGTACCATCTGCATAATAAAAATTTAGATTCTTAGATTCAGCTTTAATTATTTCGTTATGTTTTTTTACCATTTAATTTTTTTCCTAATTTTATAACGCAATCTGATTGCAAAACCATTCATCAAAGCAGTTAAAACAATAATCACTGCACCTGTAGCTGCTGCATTAATATGAAAGGCATGTTGTGGCCTTGAAATCCAATTAAACATTTGGATTGGAAGCACGGTAAAGGCTGCCTCAAGCCATTCAAAATTTAAGAAGGGGGCTATGGTTGATATAGGAGCAGGGGGTAAAAAAGCAATAAATGTTAGAGCACCAATCGTTATAACGGGCGCTGTTTCACCAATTGCTCTAGCCATACCAATAATTACCCCAGTTAAAATTCCGCCATATGAGTAGGGGATAACATGATTGACTACTACCTGCCACTTTGTAGCACCAACTGCAAAAGCTGCTTCTCTGATATGCACAGGAATTGCTCTTATGGACTCTCTTGTCGATACAATAACTATGGGGAGCATTAAAAGGGCTAGAGTTAGTCCAGCAGTTAAAATACTTTGCCCTAAACCAAAACTATAAACAAACAATCCCAAGGCAAGAAGACCGTAAATAATGGATGGAACCCCAGCTAGATTCGATACATTAATTTCAATTAAGTCTGAAACCCAATTTTTCTTCGCATACTCTTCTAGATAAACCCCTGCTGCAATTCCTAATGGTACGGCAACAAAAAAGGTTACCAAGAGAACAAGAGAAGATCCCACCCATGCCGATAAAATTCCAGCTCTTAAGGCTCTCCTAGATGGAAAGTTACTAAAAAAATCTAGGGTAAATCTTGGATAACCATCAATGACTAAATCTAAAAAAAGAATCAATAACGTAATAGTTAATGACGCGATAACAAACATTCCTGTTGCAGCAAATATTAGATCATTCTTTTTATGTTTTTTAATGAGTGCTCTGATTTCATTGAGATCATTATTGTTCTTTGCTTTTATCACATTTTTAGCCATTTTAATTAATATCTTTCCGCATATCTTTTTCGAACCCAATGACCTAAAATATTTAATAATAAGGTCATTACCAATAATGTTAATCCCGCCGCAAAAATACTTTGGTACCCCACAGTACCATGCTCCAGGTCACCGAGAGCCACTGATACAATATAAGCCGTAATGGTGGCTGCTGATTCAACAGGATTGAAGGTAAAATTAGGTTGTTGGCCAGCAGCAATAGCCACAATCATGGTCTCTCCAACGGCACGACTTACGGCAAGTATATAGGAAGCAACTATACCAGATGTAGCCGCTGGTGCTATTACTTTGATTGCAGTTTGAAATCTCGTTGCACCCATTGCATAAGCACCCTCCCTCATAGCCATAGGAACTGCTCGCATGGCATCCTCAGACACCGAAGCTATATAAGGCACAATCATAATACCCATAACAATTCCTGGCCCAAGCATGTTGAAGGTTGTTAGGTCAGGATAGATCTGTTGTAAAAGAGGGGTAACTAGCATAAGGGCAAAATATCCAAATACTACGGTAGGGACGCCAACTAATAGTTCAAGTATCGGCTTTATGGTTTCCCTTACTTTATGACTTGCAAACTCAGAAAGATAAATTGCAGTAAGGGTACCAAGGGGAATTGCTACTACCAAGGCAACCATTGTTGTAGTAATTGTTCCAGCAACAAGCGCTGAAATACCATAATGCTTTATAGAATAATTAGGCGTCCAAACTGTATCGGTAAGAAAATCATACATAGATACATGTTGAAAAAAAGGAATGGCCTCAGTAACAAGGACATAAACAATAGCGGTGGTTATAAAAACAGCTACAGCTGCCGATAAAAATAATCCAGACTCAATTATTCTCTCGGCAAGATTTCTTTTTAAGTTTTTTGCTAATCTAGCACTAATATTTATATCTATCATTTTGGAGTTATATTAGGTGAAAATATGTTTGTAATCATAACGTGTTTTTTAAAATTAGGGCAAAAAAAAGGCAACCTTTTAGTTGCCTTTTTTTAAAATAAAAGATTAATTGGCTGCGGCACGTTTAAGCATTTCTTTTACACTTAAACCAATTGCAGGCTTCTTAAAAGCAGTTCCTGTTTTACTATCTTTATAGTGAGCAGTTATAGCAGCATATTCTTCATTTGAGAAAGATATATAACCTACCTCATCAGCCATTTTTCCAGCATTTTTTAGGTAATAATCGATGAATTTTTTAACATTAGGATCAAATGCAGCTTTTGTTGCATTTAGGTAAATGAATAGAGGTCTTGCAAGAGGGTTATAAGAACCATCTTGAGTCGTTTTCACTGAAGGAATTACAAATTTTCCAGCAGCATTTTTAACTTTAACCGCACCAAGCTTATCTTTATTCTCAGCATAATAAGCTAGACCAAAGTAACCCATACCACCTTTATCGCCAGCAACACCCTGAACTAAAACATTGTCATCTTCAGATGCTGTGAAATCACCACGGATAGCTTTAGATTTTTTGATAATAGCTTCAGTAAAGTAATCAAAAGTACCTGAATCAGCACCTGGACCATATAGTTTTAAAGGGATATCAGGCCAACCTTCTCTAACTTGTGACCATGACATAATTTTACCTTGAGCAGCAGGCTCCCATATTTTTTTTAGTTCTGCTGGGGTCATTTCTGTTGCGAAATCATTTGTTGGATTAATAACAACAGTAAGTGCATCAAACGCTACAGGAACTTCGATGAAACTAATACCCGCATCAGCACATTTTTTTCTTTCCTTGGCTTTTATTGGTCTTGATGCTCCAGAAATGACTGTATCCCCTCGACAGAATTTTTTAAAGCCACCACCAGTTCCTGAAACCCCAACTGTTACTTTAATCCCAGTTTCAATTTGAAATTCTTCAGCCACAGCTTCTGTAATTGGATAAACAGTGCTTGACCCATCAATTTTTATAATGTCAACTGCGCTTATTACTGGGGTTGATATAAATAATGCACTTGCAACTAAACCAGTAATTCCAAATTTACTAATTTTAAATTCTTTCATTTGATTAAGGCTCCTATTTATTTTAAATAATTAAGTAAACTAACTTTTTATAAGATTAAATAAGTTTTGTGACAAATTTATGACATATTTTTGATTATGTAATTTAAAGCTATTCGGAGCTATAATAATAATAATTTTTTTATGGGTTTAAAGGTAAAAATTAAATATGGATCAAGAAGAGATTGGCATTTTAAAACAACACATTGCATCAGTTAATAAAAAATTTGATGCTTTACGGGGGTATCTTTGATCTCGATAACAAGATAAATCAAATAGAATTATTATCGAAGCAACAAGAAGATCCAGCAACATGGACTGATCGAGCTTTAAGTCAAAAAATTGGCAAAGAAAAAAGGATGCTTGAAACTATAGTTGCTGATGCAAATTATTTAAAAAATCACTTAAGAGATAATCAAGAACTTTTCGATTTAGTTTCGATTGAGGGTGATTCGGCTACACTTAAAACTATTAAGGAAGATATAGATAAACTTGAAAAAAAAGTTGACGATATTGAGTTTAAGAGAATGTTTTCTAATCCTATGGATTCCAATAATTGTTTTATTGATTTTCAATCAGGGAGTGGAGGCACGGAAGCTCAAGATTGGGCAAATATGTTACTAAGAATGTATATTCGATATGCAGAAAGAAAAAATTTTAAAGTTGAAGTTATGGAATTATCGGAAGGTGAGGTAGCAGGAATAAAAGGGGCGACACTAAAAGTGTTAGGAGAGTATGCATTTGGATACTTTAGGACTGAAACTGGAATCCATCGTTTGGTAAGAAAATCACCTTTTGATTCCGGAAGTCGAAGACATACATCATTTGCTGGGGTAAATGTCTATCCAGAGATAGATGAATCAATTGAGATTGACATTAATCCCTCCGATTTAAGAATTGATACTTACAGGGCTTCTGGGGCAGGGGGGCAACATATTAATAAAACAGATTCTGCTGTTAGAATTACACATGTTCCGACAAATACTGTTGTTCAATGTCAAAATGATCGGTCACAACATAGAAATAAAACTGAAGCAATGAATATGCTTAAAGCGCAATTATATTCATTGGAATTAAATAAAAGAAATGAAGAGAAGCAAGCAGTAGAGGATGCAAAAACTGATATTGGCTGGGGCCATCAAATTAGGAGTTATGTTTTGGATCAGTCTCGAATTAAGGATTTAAGAACATCAGTCGAAATAGGAAACACTCAAGGGGTTTTGGATGGCGATCTGGATCCTTTTATTAGTGAAAGTTTAAAACAAGGGGTATAAATTGACAGATAAAAAAGAATCAATTCAGCAAGATGAAAATTCAATTATTTTGGAGAGAAGAAGTAAGCTAAAAGAAATTCGTGAAAAAAAAGTAGCTTTCCCAAATAATTTTTCGCCTGATTCATATGCGAATGATTTACATAGTCAATATGATAAGGATGATAAAGAGACCCTTGCAAAAAAAAATATAAATGTTTTTGTAGCCGGCCGCATGGTTCTCAAACGCGTAATGGGTAAAGCAAGTTTTGCAACCATTCAGGATACAACTGGAAGAATTCAGCTTTATGTTGCAAGAGATTTGATTAATTCTGAAAAAGAGCCTGAATTATATGCAGATTTTAAAAGATGGGATCTTGGAGATATTATTGGAGCAAAAGGAAAATTATTCAAAACAAACACAAATGAGCTCAGTGTTGAAGTAACTGAAATTATTTTACTAACAAAGTCATTACGACCTTTGCCAGAAAAATTTCATGGTTTAACTGATCAAGAAATTAAATATCGACAAAGATATGTAGATTTAATTGTTAATGAAGATACGAAAAATACTTTCTTGAAACGAAGTGAAATTATCACAGAAATTCGAAACTACATGCATTCTAATAAATTTCTAGAAGTAGAGACGCCTATGCTCCATCCAATACCCGGAGGGGCAGCAGCCAAGCCATTTAAAACACACCATAATTCATTAGATATGGAAATGTTTTTGCGAATTGCTCCTGAACTTTATTTGAAAAGATTAGTAGTCGGAGGTTTCGATCGTGTTTTTGAAATCAATAGAAGTTTTAGAAATGAGGGTTTGAGTGTTCGACATAATCCTGAATTTACTATGATGGAATTTTATGCTGCTTATACAGATTACAAATGGCTTATGGATTTTACTGAAACTTGCATTAAGAAAGTTACACATTCAGTTCTTGATTCAGAAAAAATTGATTATCAAGGTAAATCAATTGATTTTAGCCTGCCTTTTGATCGATTAACATTGGTTGAGGCAATCATAAAATATTCTAAAGAATTTTCAGAAAAAGATTTGAATGATAAAGAATTTATCAGCAAGGTTTTAAAAAAGCTGGGCCATGAACTTTCATCCGATGCAGGCTTGGGGGCTCATCAATTGGCATTATTTGAAGAAGTTGCAGAAGAACATCTTTGGAATCCTACTTATATTGTAAACTATCCCATTGAAGTTTCTCCTTTAGCAAGAACTTCTGACGACGACTCAAATCTTACTGATCGATTTGAATTATTTATTGCAGGACGAGAAATCGCAAACGGATTTTCTGAACTGAACGATGCTGAAGATCAATCGGAAAGATTTAATATGCAAGTAAAAGCAAAAGAATCTGGAGATGAAGAAGCGATGTATTATGATTCAGACTTTATCAGAGCACTTGAATATGGTTTACCACCAACTGGTGGCTGTGGAATTGGTATTGATAGATTAGTGATGTTACTAACAGATAGCCCAAGTATTAGAGATGTAATTTTATTTCCTCATATGAGATCTGAAACATAATATGACTAATCGTGACACAGTGTCTCCAAAAGATGCATTAAATCTTTTAATGGAAGGAAACAAACGTTTTATCGATAACACTCCACGCCAATATGACACAATAAAGATTAGACAAGAAACTAAAAATCATCAACATCCTTTTGCTTCCATCTTAAGCTGTAGTGATTCCAGAACCAATATTGATACTATCTTTGATCAAAATCTAGGTGATTTATTTAGTGTAAGATTAGCTGGAAATATTGCTTCTACGGAGGCAATTGGAAGTCTTGAATTCTCCTGTAAGCATTTAGGCTCAAGATTAATTGTGGTGATGGGTCATTCAAATTGTGGCGCAATTAAAGCTGCCTGTGATGATTATAAAGGGGGTAACATTGGAGAAATTATTAAACTCATTACACCCGCTGTTGAAGCAGAAAAATCTGTTAACGACAAAGAGCAAAGAGATTCAAAAAATGAATTATTCGTCGAGAAAGTTAGTTTTTTGAATGTTCAGAAACAAATAGAAACAATACTTCAGAAAAGCTCAATCATCAGTGAAATGGTTAAGGATAAGAAAATTGGAATTGTAGCGGGTGTTTATAGCTTATCTTCTGGTTTGTTTGAAATAGATTTAGATAATTCAATTTTGTAATAACCATATCCCGGTAGCAATCAAACATTCTAATTTATAAAATCTTATTTTAGAATTTGTCATGTAAATGTCATATTCAAACTTCATAATCTGTTCCATGAATAATTATTTTAATGGAGTAGATAAATGAAAAATAAGATTTTAATTGGGTTCATTACAACTATGATGGTTTCATTTTCAGGTTGGGTGCATTCTGATACAACTGATGACCTTATAAATGCTTTGATTGTAAAAGGTGTCTTAACTGAAAAAGAAGGTAATCTTTTAGCTAAGCAAGCAAAGGCTGAAAAGAAGAATAATGGTAAGGTTAAGTTTAAAAAAGGTGGCGGTTTATCATTTGAAAGCGGGGATGGTGAAAGCAAATTAAAAGTTGCTGGAAGAATTCAGCTTGATTACCGTGACTTTGATACGGGTAACGGTTCTTCTGCGAATAGTAAGGCTGCTGATGGTTTTGATGTTAGGAGAGCTTATCTTGGCGTGGCAGGCACAGCCAATAAATATTATGGGTATAAATTTGTTGGATCTTTTGGGTCAAGTACTAAATTGGATGAGGGGTATCTAGAATTTAAACACATTAAAAAAGCAAAGTTAAGAATGGGTCAATTTAAAATGCCTATGAGCTTAGAAGAAAGAACTAGTTCACGTTTTTTAAATTTTACAGAACGTTCATATGTTAATAATGCTTCACTTACCGCAGGTAAAGAAGTGGGAATGATGATTCATGGAACACCGTCCAAAGGTATTAATTACGCTTTTGCAATTTTGAATGGTTATGGACAAAATGTAGATATGGCTGATGATAGAAATGATGGTCTAGAATGGATGGTTCATGTTGATACTGATTTAGCTAAAAGAAATAAATGGAAAGGCCAAATAGTCCATCTAGGTGCAAGTTACTCTGATCAAAATGACATGCTTCTAACTTCTACAGCATCATCTCAAGTAACGTTAGGTAAAGGCCAAGAATTTTTCAAAACTAAATTAAGTGGAACAGCCACTGATGTTTCTAGGTCTAGATATGGGTTAGAGCTAGCATTAGCAAAAGGTAACAAAAAATTTCAGACAGAATATGCCAATGCTTCATGGGATACTAGCCTAGGAGGCAGTCAAGATGTATCAGCATATTATGCTGATGTAGGTATTTTGTTGACTGGTGAATCTTATTCAAAGTCATATAAATCAAAATCTGCTGGAGGTAAGTTTGATCGCATTAAACCTAATAGAAATTTTAATCAAAAAACTATGAATGGAGGCGCTTGGGAACTAGTAGCTGGTTATTCAAAATTTGATGCCTCAGATATTACATCATCAACCGCAGGTATGCAGCTTAACAGCTCTACAGCAAATACTAATGAAGCAGATACATATAGGTTGGGACTGAAATTTATTCCAGATCCAAATACAAGAATTATGCTTAGTTATGCAAATACTGATTTTGATGGCGAGAATAAAGAAATAGCAGTATCAGGAGCGACGATGGATGATGAGAGAGCTATTAATATAAGAATGCAATATGACTTTTAGGCACTAAGCAGCAATTGAAAAGTACTACTCCTTAGTTAAAAAGGGCTGATCTTAGGATTAGCCTTTTTTATCCCTCACTTACTAAATTAATTGTATATTTTGGAATTTCAATTGTAAGATCTTCGTCTTTTACTATAGACTGGCAAGACAATCTTGATTGAGGGCACAATCCCCAAGCCTTATCAAGCATATCGTCTTCATCTTCTTCTGAAGGATCTAGTGAATCAAGACCTTCTTTTACAATTACATGACAGGTAGTACATGCACATACCTTTTCACAAGCATGCTCAATATGGATATGATTTTTTAATAGAGAATCACATATAGAATCTCCAGATTTGGCTTCTATAATATCTCCTTCTGGGCATATTTCTTGATGAGGCAATATGATAATTTTTGGCATACTAAAATTCCAGTGAGCTAACTGATTTCCCAGTTAATGCTTTATGAATTGATTGATCCATACGCTTAGCTGCAAAAGCCTGACTGTTATCATTGAGTAATTTTGAAAGTTTTTCTATACGTTTTCTATCAGAAGAATCTAGTAATTTTCTTAATTCAGTTAAGTTTTTTTGTAATAGATTTAATTCTTTTTTATTTAATAAACCAGAATCTACTTTAATTGCATTTTCAATCATCTCACAAAGTTGTAAGGCTTCTGTTTTTGCTTCAGATAAAGCCCTTGATTCTTTATCTTCTTTTGCAAGATTAAATGACTCTTCTAACATTTTTTTTATTTTTTTATCAGATAAACCATACGAAGGTTTTACTTCTATTTCGGACTGAATACCAGAAGATTGCTCTTTAGCACTTACAGAAAGAAGCCCATCGGTATCAACTTGAAAAGTGACTAAAATTTTTGCTGCGCCAGCTACTAATGGCGGAATACCCTTGAGGGTAAATTTTGCTAATGATCTACAGTCCTTAACTAAGTCACGCTCGCCTTGAACAACGTGAATAATCATAGCCGTTTGCCCGTCTTTATAGGTTGTAAATTCTTGACCCATTGATATAGGCAATGTTGAATTACGTGGAATAATTCTTTCAACAATCTCGCCCATCGTTTCAATTCCTAAAGATAACGGAATCACATCAAGTAAAAGAAGATTATCATTAGTATTACCCGCTAAAATATTTGCTTGCTCTGCAGCACCTAAAGCAACAACTTCATCAGGATTAAGATCATTTAAAAGTGGCTGATTAAAAAATTTTTTCACAGCATTTTGAATGCAAGGCATTCTAGTTGAACCACCCACCATTACAACTCCATGAATTTCTGAAACATCTAATTTTGCATCATGAAGTGCGTGACGAGTTGAATCAATTGTTTTCTTTGTTAAATCTTTAGTTATTATTTCAAAATCTTTTTGACTTAGTTGGCATTGAATATTTAATTTCTCATTAATTTTTTCATTAATAGTAAGAGATGTTTTATTGGTTAGTTGTTCTTTCAGTTTTCTTGATAGAGCATAAAGTTTTTGTTTTACTGTTGCATCAAGTGTATTAATTTTATTTTTTTCACGAAGCCAATTAAAAATTGCTCGGTCGTAATCATCTCCGCCAAGATTAGCATCTCCATGTGTAGCTTGTACCTCAAATATACCTTTAGATAAATTTAGAATAGAAACATCAAATGTCCCTCCACCCAAATCATAGATTACAAAATTTCCTTCTTTATTTTGATCTAAACCATACGCTACTGCTGCAGCTGTTGGCTCATTAATTAATCTAAGTACATTAATTCCTGCCAGTTTTGCTGCATCTTTAGTTGCTTGTCTCTGGGCATCATCAAAATAAGCTGGAACTGTAATAACTGCTCCATATAAATCATTTCCTAAAGTTTCTTCAGCAGTGATTTTAAGTTTTTTTAAAATATCAGCTGATATTTGAATTGGATTCTTATCGCCTTGATTTGTTTTAATCGAAATAACACCTTCTTTATCATGTAAATCTAAAGAATAGTTTTTTGGATCAATATCAGAAACATTTTTTCCAATCAGTCTTTTGACTGAAGAAATAGTATTTTGAGGATCATGTATTTGAAGTTCTTTTGCTTCTGCGCCAACAATAGTATTGTCTGTTGAATAATTAACTACTGAAGCTAATAAATTACTATCATCAGTCTGTTTTATAATACTAGCTGTTCCACTAATTACTGCTGCAACCAGAGAATTAGTTGTGCCTAGGTCAATTCCCACCGCATTTCGATGTTCATGAGGCATTGTACTTTTTCCTGGTTCAGAAATTTGAAGAAGCGCCATTATTTTGTCTCTATCATATTAATTTGTTTCATAATTTTATGATTTAATTTATCAATAAATTGAATTTTGTTAATAATTTCAGCTGCATCATTCCAATTCTTATTTTTATCACATTCATTTTCTAAGTCATCTAGTTTTTTTTGGTATTCCTTACTAATTACTAATTGGAATTTTTCTAATTCTTTTTTTTGTTTCCATATAGATTCTAGATGCTCCTCCCATTCCATTTGTTGCATTAAAAAATCGGGAGGTAAAGCCGAATCATTTTGTTCAGATTTTAAATTTATTTGGATTAGATATTTAGCTCTTTTTATCGGGTCTTTAAGAGTTTGGTATGCGTCATTAACTTCTGTAGATTTAATTAATGATTGTTGTTTTTCAATTTGACTTGCTGATACAAATTTATCAGGATGAATTTCTGCTTGAATTAGACGGTAAGATTTCTGAAGTTTATTAAGATCAATATTAAATTGCATTGGAAAATTGAATATTTCGAAATAGTTTTGGGTCAAACCGTGAAACTCTCTCCACAGCCACAGCTATCTTTGACATTTGGGTTATTAAATTGAAACCCTTCGTTCAAACCTTCTTTTATGAAATCTAGTTCAGTGCCGTCAATATAAATAAGGCTTTTAGGATCAACTAAAATTTTAATTCCATGACTTTCATAGACTTTATCTTCCGGTAAAACGTCATCAACAAATTCTAATGTGTAAGCCATTCCTGAACAGCCGGTAGTTTTTACCCCTAACTTTAATCCAATCCCTTTACCTCTTGATTTGAGATATTTTTGTGCTCTTTCAGCAGCTTTTTCTGTTAAGGATATAGCCATTATTTTTTCTTAGCTTTGATATCAGCAACTGCTGCTTTAATTGCATCCTCAGCTAAAACTGAACAATGAATCTTAACTGGAGGCAAGGCTAATTCTTCAGCAATTGCTGAGTTTTTAATTTCACCTGCTTCATCCAATGATTTACCTTTCAGCCATTCAGTCACAAGAGAGCTAGATGCAATTGCAGATCCACATCCATAAGTTTTAAATTTTGCATCTTCAATTTTTCCATTTTCTCCTACTTTAATTTGTAGTTTCATAACATCACCACAAGCAGGAGCGCCAACCATTCCAGTCCCCACTGTTGGATCTTCTTTATCAAAAGAGCCAACATTTCTTGGATTCTCGTAATGATCTAGTACTTTATCGCTATAAGCCATATCAAATTTCTCCTAAAAATTTTAATGTTCTGCCCATTCTACTTTTTCTAAATCTATACCATCTTGATACATCTCCCAAAGAGGGGATAACTCCCTGAGTTTACCTATTTTTTCTTTTAGAAGTTCTATTGTGTAATCAATATCTGATTCTTTAGTAAAACGTCCAATTGAAAACCTGATTGAGCTATGTGCTAATTCATCTGATCTTCCAAGCGCTCTTAATACATAACTTGGTTCAAGACTTGCTGAGGTACAGGCTGATCCACTTGAAACAGCAATACCTTTAATTGCCATAATAAGAGACTCGCCTTCAACGTAGTTAAAACTAATATTTAGATTATGTGGAACTCTTTTATCGATATCTCCATTGATATAAGTTTCTTCAATTTCAGTTAAGCCAGATAATAAGCGTAATTGTAATTTTTTAATTCTGGCATTTTCTATTTTCATTTCTTCTCTGGCGATTCTAAATGCTTCTCCCATACCAACAATTTGATGTGTCGCGAGAGTACCAGAACGCATGCCTCTTTCATGTCCACCTCCATGCATTTGTGCTTCAATTCTAATACGGGGTTTGCGTCTGACATATAAAGCACCTATACCCTTTGGACCATATGTTTTATGCGCTGAAAAGCTCATGAGATCAACTGGTAATTTTTCTAAGTCAATTTCTACTTTACCGGTAGCTTGAGCTGCGTCTACATGAAAAATAACTTTTTCTTGTCTGCATAGATTGCCTATAGCCTCAATATCTTGAATTACTCCAATTTCATTATTCACTAACATTACCGAAGCAAGAACTGTATCTGGCCTAATTGCATCTTTAAATTTGTTTAAATCTATCAAACCGTCAGGTTCTGGTTCAAGTAAGGTTGTTTCATAACCTAAACGTTCCATTTCTCTTACAGCGTCAATAACTGCTTTATGTTCTGTTGCAAGACTAATGATATGTTTGCCTTTTGAGGAGTAAAAATTACTAGCCCCCTTAATGGCTAAATTATTTGATTCAGTAGCGCCTGATGTCCAAATAATTTCTCTGGGGTCCGCATTAACTAATTTTGCAACTTCTTTTCTAGCATTTTCAACTGCTTTTTCTGCTGTCCAGCCGTATGGATGACTTCTGGAAGCAGGATTACCATAACTTTCAGTAATAAATGGAATCATTTTTTCTGCAACACGAGGGTCGACAGGTGTTGTAGCAGAGTAATCCATATAAATTGGCATTGTGTTCGCATCATTTTTCATAATTTCTTTTACCTTTATTATGCTGCCATAGCAGTTAGTTGTTTTAATCTATTTACTTCAATCTTTAAAGCCTCTACAAAGCTATTAATATCATCTTTTTTTGTTTTAACTCCTAAACTAACCCTTAATGCTCCTTGCGCTAGCTCTTCATCAATCCCCATTGCCAGTAAAACATGACTTGGTTCAGAGCTATTACTTGAGCAAGCAGAGCCACTTGCAATTGCAAAACCTTTTCTATCAAGCGCAGTAAGCAAAGTGGATCCATCAATATTCTTAAATGCAAAAAAGGTAGTGTTAGCTAATCTTTTAGTTTGATCTGAAAAAACAACAGCACCTAAATTTTTTAACTCTTTTTCAAGCAGTGCACGATATTTTTTAACTTCATCATTAATAGTGACAACATTTTTTTGAACTCGTTCACATGCTTTACCAAAACCTACTATGGCAGCAATATTTTCAGTTCCACTTCGCAAACCTTTTTCTTGGCCCCCACCTGTTAGATGTGGAAACAAATCTATTTTTTTATTCAATATAAGTGCTGCTGCACCTTGTGGCCCATAAATTTTATGGCTTGAAATGGTCATAGCGTCAATTTCTAATTCTTCGAAATCAACATTAATTTTACCAATCGCTTGGACAGCATCTGTATGTATTTGAATATTATTCGATTTTGCCCATTTTGAGATAGCGGCAAGATCTTGAATAACTCCTGTTTCATTGTTAGCCATCATGACAGAGATGAATGTAATATTATTTATATCTTCTTTAGTTAATTTTGACAGATTTAATAAGCCTTGATTATCAACTGGTATCTTGATATTTTTGAAACCAAAAGGCTCAATAGATTTAATTGGTTCAC
This sequence comes from OM43 beta proteobacterium, assembly GCA_042094875.1. Lineage (GTDB taxonomy): Bacteria > Pseudomonadota > Gammaproteobacteria > Burkholderiales > Methylophilaceae > BACL14. The sequence goes on along the minus strand of JBELCI010000006.1, from coordinate 18,910 downwards.
TGATACATGGATGCTCTATTGCGCTATAACTAAAAAAACTGTTGGGATAAGATCGTGATATTCCATGAATAATTGTATTGTTGGACTCAGTCCCACTTGAGGTAAAAATAACTTGAGATGGATGAGCGTTTACAGAATTAGCTACTCTCTCTCTAGCTTCTTCGATAGCCGTTTGAACAATTCTTCCATAACTATGACTTGATGAAGGATTTCCTTGTTGAGTATTTAAAAAAGGCATCATTTCATCTAATACCTCAGGATGGACGGTTGTAGTTGCATTATGATCAAAGTAAATCATTTAAACTGCCTCCAGTTTATCTTTGTTCATATTAATTTTTTTTGGAGCAAAATAAATCGAATGCTCATCAGTTTTATTTTTTTGTTCATCAATTAATTGAGCTAACGTGAGGCTCTCTAAATAGTCTAAAATTTTGTGATTAAGAGATGCCCATAAATTATGAGTTATACAACGACCACCCTCGTGGCAATTTTCATTTCCTCCACATTGGGTTGCATCTATTTGTTCTTCAACGGATGTAATAATATCTTTAACAGTAAGGGTGTTATAGTCAATGGCTGTTTTGTAACCGCCACCCGGCCCACGAATACTTTTCACTAAACCAACACGCCTCATTCGGCTAAAAAGTTGCTCCAAGTAAGATAATGATATTGATTGCCTTTTACTAATATCTGAAAGCGACACTGGATTATTAGACTCATTAAGAGCTAAATCCAATATTGCAGTTACAGCAAAACGACCTTTAGTAGTTAACTTCATAGAGATATTTTATAATACTTGACTGATTTTATCAACTATTATGATTCTTTTTGAGAGTTTTTTATTTTTTTGAAATATCAGCAAGTGTGTTTTCAAGATCTGAAATCATTTTTTCTTGCTTATCAACTTTTTTCATAAGAGTTTGGATTGACTTTATCATCGGATCCGTTTCTTCCTTACCTACTGCATAAGGTCTAAATGCATTTGCTTTATTTTCTGAATCTTGAACTATTCGTGCTGGGATTCCAACCGCAACCACATTTTTTGGGATATCTTTTACAACTACTGCATTTGATCCAATTTTTGCTCCTGATCCAATTGTAATCGGACCAAGTATTTTTGCTCCTGCACCCACAACTACCTTATTTTCAAGTGTTGGATGACGTTTACCTTGTTTCCAAGAAGTGCCGCCAAGCGTAACTCCATGGTAAAGGGTACAATCATTCCCAATAACACTCGTTTCACCTATAACAACGCCCATTCCATGATCAATAAAAAAACGCGAACCAATTACTGCACCTGGGTGAATTTCAATACCAGTAAGAAGCCGAGAAATATGCGATATTAAGCGACCCAACCAAAAAAGCTTTATTTTCCATATTTTATGAGCAACTCTATGGAATAAAATTGCGTGTACTCCAGGATAGGTTGTCAGAATTTCTAAATAAGACCTTGCTGCTGGATCTCTTTCAAAAACAATTGATAAATCTTGTTTAAATTTTTCGAACATAATTAATTTTCTAAATATTTATTTGAGCATTATCTCACGAAATTTAAAACTTCGTTATTAAAGTAATATCAAAGTTATTTTAAATTTTTTTGAATAGCAGATAATATGCCTCGTAAGATATTTATTTCCTCTTTTTCCATTTGGGTTCTATTAAATAAAAGTCTTAATCTTGTCATTAAACGGTCCGCTTGAATTTTTTTTAAAAATCCTATCTGATCCAAAATTTCGCGAAGATGATTATAAAAACCGTTTTGCAAATCATATGAAACATATTTTTTGTTTGTTGTTTTTAGAATTTTATTATTATCTGGAAATTCGCTCATCATTCTTATTTCGTGGCAGACTATTTGGACTGCCTGGGCTAAGTTAAGTGAACTATATTTTGAGTTTGCATCAATAAATCCAAGAGTTTTACAATGTTGGAGCTCCAAGTTTGACAACCCATTCGTTTCATTACCAAATATGACAGCAATTTTATTATTTTTAGCCTCATTGAAGAGTTGTTTAGATAATTCACGCACATTTTTATGGGGTTGGGTTAATTCTCTTTTGCGTGTTGTAAATCCAACAACGTGATGCACATTTTTTAATGCTGCTTCTATTGAGTTCACTAAAGTTGCTTTTTGGAGAATATCTTCTGCCCCACACGCTAAAGCTTGTGCTTGTTTGTTGGGAAAATTTTTTGGATTTACTAGATATAAATTAGTGAAACCCATCGTTTTCATTGCTCTTGCTACAGACCCTATGTTTCCTGCATGACTAGTTTCACATAGTACAATTCTAAATTGTTTTAAAAGATTTGATTTGGTTGACATCTAATTTCTCTGTAAAATGTTATTTTAACAAGCCCAAGCAAAAATAATCCAATTAATTTTTTAGGTTTCTTATGCATCCAACATTAAATATTGCAATAAAAGCTGCTCGACAAGCTGGCTCAATTATTTTACGATCTTCAGAAGATTTAGGCTCTTTGAAAATTAATGATAAAGGCTTTAATGATTTTGTCAGTGAAGTTGATTTGGCATCTGAAAATGAGATCATCAGAATTTTAAAAGCAGCTTATCCAGATCATGCTTTTTTAGGTGAAGAATCTGGACTTAGCAATGAGTCAGATAATATATGGATTATCGACCCTCTAGACGGCACTACTAATTTTTTGCATGGGTTCCCACAATATTGTGTTTCTATTGCTCTTGAGCAAAAAGGAGAAATTACTCAAGCCGTCATTTATGACCCCAATAGAAATGATTTATTTACAGCATCAAAAGGTCAAGGAGCTTATTTAAATCAGAGAAGAATTAGAGTTTCAACTAAATCTAAATTAAAAGAATCTATTTTAGGAACTGGATTTCCATTTAGAGATTTTCAACACCTACCTACCTACCTTAAAATTTTTGAAGAATTAGTAAGAGGGACTTCAGGTATTAGGAGGCCTGGATCAGCAGCTTTAGATTTGGCTTATGTTGCAGCAGGGTGGTTTGATGGATTTTTTGAAATAAATTTATCAAAATGGGATATAGCTGCTGGAGGTCTTTTAGTAAGAGAGGCAGGAGGAATTGTTAGTGATTTTTCCGAGAAAGAAGGATGGTTAGAGTCTGGAAATATTGTGGCAGCTAATGCTAAGATCTATACACCTTTAATAAAAATAATACAATCGCACATAACTGACAATTTAGGTTAGGCCAAGTACTTTTTTAGTGGCCCTTAGTTTTACCATCATGAACATGCTTATGATTTACTTCCTCTTCATTTGCTAAACGAACATCTTTTATTTCTGCTGTAAAAATTATTTTTTGACCAGCCCAAGGATGATTTCCATCTACCACTACTTTATCTTCAGTTATATCAGTTACAGTGTAGACTATAATCTCTCCTGAATTATCGTCACCTTCAAATTGCATACCTACTTTTAGTTCTGTTTCTGGAAATGCACTTTTAGGCTCAACTTGAACTAATTCAGCATCATATTCCCCAAAAGCATCGGATGGCTCAAGACTTAATTCTAAAGTATCACCAATTTTTTTTCCGTGTATAGCTTCTTCTACTTTTGGAAAAATATTATCATAGCCGCCGTGAAGATATATAATTGGATCCGTTCCAGATTCTAAAATTGTTCCATCAGCATCTTTTAATTCGTAAGTCATAGTTACAACTGTATTCATTGCAATTTGCATGTTTGGAAACCTTCTTAAAGTGATTGATATTTTATTCTAACTTATTGATTTGCACTAAACTCTTTTTTTTTAGATAAATCATATTTATTTTTATAATTATCGGGAATCAAAATTGTAGATTTGGCATTTTTTGATGTTTTTGGATAATCACGACTATAATGTAAACCTCTACTTTCTTTTCTATTTATGGCAGAAATTACAATTAATTCAGCTACTTGTAATAAGTTTCTGAGCTCAATTAAATTTGCAGATATTTTAAAATTAGTATAAAACTCATGGACTTCATCTCTTAGCATATTAATTCTGTGTAAGGCTCTCGAAAGTCTTTTATTAGTTCTAACAATGCCGACGAAATTCCACATAAATCTTCTTAATTCATTCCAAGTATGAGTAATTAAAATTTCTTCATCTGCATCAGTAACTCTACTTTCATCCCATTTTGGTAAATTATAATCATGATTAAATTTATCTTTTAAAATATTTTCAGAAACAAGGTCAGAATAAACAAGACATTCTAAAAGTGAATTACTAGCTAGACGATTAGCTCCGTGAAGTCCAGTATGAGCTACTTCACCTATTGCATAAAGTTGATTAATGTCTGTCATACCATTTTTATCAATAATTAAGCCGCCACAATTATAATGAGCAGCAGGTACAACTGGGATTGGTTCTTTAGTAATATCAATACCTAAATTAATACATCTTTTAAAAATCATTGGAAAACGGTTTTGTATGAATGATTTAGTTTTTTTGGTTATATCTAAATAAACAAAATCTAACCCCCTTTTTTTCATTTCAAAATCAATAGCACGGGCTACTATATCTCTCGGTGCCAAGTCACCTCTTTTATCATAATTTTTCATAAATTCTTGACCATCAGGTAGAGTTAATTTACCTCCTTCTCCTCTTAAGGCTTCAGAGATTAAGAAAGATGTATCTTTTGAATGGTGAAGACAGGTTGGATGAAATTGAACAAATTCCATATTAGCCACTCTGCAACCAGCCCTCCATCCCATAGCTAAACCATCACCAGTGCTTACATCAGGATTTGTTGTATACAAGTAAACTTTACTAGCACCACCTGTAGCTAGAATTGTATTTATAGATCTAATTGTAAAAACTTTATTTGTATTATTTTCTAGGATATAAGCACCAAGGCAAACATTATCTTTGGATGATTTATTTATTTTTTTTGACGTGATTAAATCAACTGCAATGTGATCTTCAAAAATATGGATATTTGGGTGTGCTAGAACAGATTCAATAAGTTGGTCTTGAATAGCTCTGCCAGTAGTATCTGCCACATGAGCAATTCTTCTATGAGAATGACCACCTTCTTGTGTTAGGTGTAATTTTTTACTTTTTTGATCTTTAGTAAAATTAACTCCTGTTTCTGTGAGCCAACTTAGAGCTTTTTTTCCATTTTCAGCGACAAACTTTGTAACATTTGGATCACACAAGCCAGCACCGGCTATTTGTGTATCTTTAATGTGTGATTCCGGGGAATCATCATCTGATATTGCAGCAGCAATCCCTCCTTGAGCCCAATGGCTAGAACTATCTATCAGCTTACGTTTACTTATAATTGCAACTGTTTTGTGATCAGCTAATTTCAGAGCAGTGCTTAAACCAGCTAAGCCACTACCAATTATTAAAACTTCAAAATTTAACATAAATTTTTTTTTAAATTTAAGGAACTTAAAATATATTTTGTTGGTCTCGTTATTGTAACCATTTTGTTTTAATAATATAAAATTATTTAGAAAGAGCTTATATGAATACATTAAAAGTTTTAGCAACAGACAGTCATGTGTACAATGTTAAAAAAAATCATAATGTTGAAAAAAATGTAATGGAAACACGCCCAGTAAATCCAGATAGAGCTATTGATCAAAAGTTAGTAGAAAAATCACAAAGAGGCGATAAGAAAGCCTTTGCTATGCTCGTTGACAAATATCAACGGAGGCTCACTCGTTTACTCTCAAGAATGGTAAGAGATCAATCTGAGATTGAAGATATTGTGCAAGATTCTTTCATTAAAGCTTACCGGGCTATAAATAATTTTCGTGGAGATAGCGCCTTCTATACATGGCTCTATAGAATAGGTATTAACACAGCAAAAAATCATTTGGTAAAGCTAGGCAAAAGACCAAAAGCGATGAATGATGTGGAAGTGGAAGATATTGAAAACTTTGATGAAGCCCAAGATTTAAGGAATCTTGAGACTCCGGAAAGTTCAATGATGAGCAAAGAGATTGTAGCTGCTGTAAATCAAACTATAGAAACTCTTCCTGACGAATTAAAAGAGGCTATTAAGTTTAGAGAAATGGAAGGTTTAAGTTATGAGGAAATTTCTGATTTAATGAATTGCCCTATAGGCACTGTTAGATCGAGAATATTTAGAGCTCGTGAAGCTATAGCAGAAAAATTAAAACCACTTATAGAAACAACAAATAAACGTTGGTAATTAAAAGGAGTAACCATTATGAACGATAAACTCTCATCTCTTTTTGATAATGAATTAGAGAATTATGAGGTAGATGAAACCTTAATTCATGCAAGCAAAAAAAATAAAAAAAATCATTGGACTTATTATCAATTGATTCGTGATGTCATGCAAAAGAATTATTATGGGTCTGATAACTTAACAAAAAAAATTATTTCAGCTATTGAAAAAGAACCAACTCAATTGGGAGGTTTTTCAAGTCAAAGAGAAATTACAAAAGATAAAAAATTGAGTTATTGGCCAATAGCTGCTTCTTTTGCGGCATTATTTGTTGTTGGAATAACGGCTCTTAATTTTAGTGAATTTAAAACTCCTGAGACTGCAATTTTAGCAGAATCCGATGTGCCAAGTGATCTTATAAATGATCATTATGCAAGCGCCTCTTCAAATGTGAACTTCTTCATACAAACGACTCATAACAAGTAGCAAATGATATTTAGGCTTTTTTTTATATTTTTTTTATTTCTATCTATAAATACAAGTTATAGCAATGAAGACCCTTGGTTAATAATTAACAAAGCAGCAAATGCTACTAAATTTTTAGATTATAAGGGAGTTTTCCACAGTCAGCATTTAAAAGAAATTAAGTCAATAGAAATAACTCATGCAACTAATAATAATCAAGAATTTATAAGGATGAATGTTTTAGACGGGGTCCCGGGTGAGGTTCTATTGCAGGGCAAAACAATTTATGTTTACAACACAATTGAAAATGATGTAATTATTCAAAAAAGAAAACAACAACGTTTATTCCCGGCAATTTTTCCTAATAATATTGAAATATTAAAAAATTTCTATCGTTTGAATGTTGGAAAAACTGAAAGAATTGCTGGCAGACTTGCTCAACTAGTTGTCTTAACGCCGATTGATGATTATAGATACTTCCATTATTTTTGGCTAGATAAGAAAACATTGTTACCTTTAAAAATGGTAGTGATAGATCAATCTGAAAATATAATAGAGCAAGCATCCTTTACAAAGATAGATATGATAAAAGATAAAAATTTAGATTGGTTTAAACCGGATGTTGACCCTTCAAAAAATTATATATTTGACGATAAAATTGTTGGTCAAGGTATTGTCAAAAAAAGATTTTGGAATCTAAAAAATACTCCACCTGGTTATAAAGAGGTAGACTTCATTTCAAAGCGCATATCTGGTTTAAATATTTTAAGTCATCAACTAGTTTTTTCAGATGGACTTTCTTACGTCTCTTTATTTATAAAGCCAATTTCTCGAGGACAAAAACCTAAAATCGGTCAAGTAAATTTAGGAGTTAATAATATTTGCGCCCGTTACCAAAATGGCTATCAAATTATGGCTGTAGGGTCAGTTCCATTAATTACTTGTAATAAGTTTAGTGAGTCTATAGAATTTTAAAAGTTATGATTGAAGAAGAAGCAATAGTTATTAGTCAAAAAGATGGGTTTGCAGAACTTGATGTTATAAGAACCAAACCATGCGGACTTTGTGGGAAAACCCAAGGTTGTGGAAATAGTATTTGGGGTAAAGTTTTCTCATTTCAAAAAAGAAAAATTCAGATTAGAAACAAAATCAATGCAAAAGTTGGTGAGAAAGTTAAGTTAGTGATTGAAGATAATTACTTATTAAAATCTTCTTTATTACTTTATGGCTTACCCTTATTCTTTTTGTTTGTTGGAATGGTAACTACAGAATATTTTTTAGGAGTAAACAACGATTTGATGGTATTTTTTGGCGGGGTTATTGGATTTTTGATAGGAATTTTTTTATTAAAATTTATAACAATTCAAAACCATACCAAATTATTTAGTGAAGCAATACTTGTCAAAATAGATTAATTTATAAAGGATTTAAATAAGTATGAAACGTTATGGCTTTAATTTATTTTTATTGATATTACTTTTTTTTAGTAATGTGCATGCTGTTAGCTTGCCAGATTTTTCAGTAATTGCTGAGGAGCAAGGCAATACTGTAGTAAATATAACTGTCCTTAATGATGAACAAGTTAATCAAAATATTAGACTGAGTAGAGAAGAGGAGCAGCTCCAAGAATTTTTTAAGAGATTCGGTATTCCTGGCTTTCCTGGTATGACCCCGCCTGGAAGCGAACAACAAAAAAAACCAATTTCTGGGACTGGGTCAGGTTTTATTATAGAAAATAATGGTTATATTGTTACTAATGCACATGTTATTTCTCAAGGCGGTTCAGTTATTGTAAAACTCAAAGATAAGAGAGAATTTAAAGCAGAAGTTGTAGGGCTTGATAGAAGAACAGATGTTGCACTTCTTAAAATTAAGGCTAAAAATTTACCTAAAGTAACACTAGGTAATTCTAATAATATTAAAGTAGGTCAGTGGGTTGCTGCAATTGGCTCTCCATTTGGCTTAGAAAATACTATGACAGTAGGGATAATAAGTGCTATTAATAGGGCATTACCACAGGAAAATTTTGTCCCTTTCATTCAAACAGATGTTGCAATTAATCCTGGAAATTCTGGAGGACCTCTTTTTGACACTAATGGGCGTGTAATTGGAATCAATTCCCAAATTTACAGTAAAACTGGTGGATCAATGGGCCTTTCTTTTGCTATACCTATTGATGTAGCAATAGATGTTGCTGATCAGTTAAAGACAAATGGCAAGGTTATCCGAGGATGGCTGGGTATTGTGATTCAAGAAATCACTAAAGAATTATCTGAGTCATTTGGTATGACTAATACAAATGGTGCGCTTGTTGCGGGTATTGAAAAAAAATCTCCTGCGGCTAAAGGAGGACTTCTTCCTGGGGATGTGATTCTAAAATTTAACAATAATATTATTAATAAATCTTCAGACCTACCAAGATACGTGGGCATCACCAAACCTAATACAACTGTTCCAGTCGAAATACTTAGAAAAGGTAAAGTTATCTCACTTCAAATTAAAGTTGGAACTATGCCTTCAAATCAAAAAGTTGCCTCTTCAAAAAATGAAAGAAAGCAAAATAAATTTAATCGTGTTGGGTTAGCTTTGCAAAAATTAACACCTGAACAAAAGAAGAAAATTGGAAGAAGAAACGGTCTTTTAGTATCAGATGTTAAGGGTTCTGCTGCATCTGCTGGAATTTTGAAAGGAGATATTATTTTAGTAGTAAATAACACACCAGTAAAATCAATTCAGTCTTTTAATAAGGATTTGAGAAAAATACCAGAAGGAAAAGTTATTGCTATTTTATTATATCGAAATGGAGATACTCTTTTTGTTCCAGTAAAGGTAACTAAATAAATTTTATTAAAAAAATATTCATTAGGGTAAAATCACATTTGTTAAAGGCGCGTTTTGCGCCTTTATTTTTTTAAAATAATTTCTATGAAAAATATAAGAAACTTTTCTATTATCGCCCATATTGATCATGGTAAATCTACCTTAGCAGATCGAATCATTCAGCATTGCGGAGGTCTTGCCGAAAGAGAAATGGAAGAACAAGTTTTAGATTCTATGGACCTTGAGCGAGAGAGAGGTATAACGATTAAAGCTCAAACTGTAACTTTGAATTACAAGTCTAAGGATAAAAATGTGTATACACTTAATTTAATCGATACACCTGGACATGTAGATTTTTCTTATGAAGTTAGTAGGTCATTGGCTGCATGTGAAGGAGCTATTCTAGTTGTGGATTCTTCTCAAGGGGTTGAAGCTCAGACAGTAGCAAATTGTTATACAGCTTTAGATCAGAATTTGGAAGTTTTTCCTGTATTAAACAAAATTGATCTGCCATCAGCAGATCCTGAAAGAGTAAAAAAAGAGATTGAAGATGTTATTGGTATAGACGCACAAAACACTATTTTATGTTCAGCAAAAAATGGAACTGGTATCGATGAAGCCTTAGAGGCTATTATTCAAAGAGTACCAAATCCCTCTGGCGACCCAAATAAACCTTTAAAAGCAATTATTATTGATGCTTGGTTTGATAATTACGTTGGTGTTGTGATGCTTGTAAGAGTTGTTGATGGGCAAATACAGCCAAAGGATAAAATTCATTTGATGGCAACTTCAGCAGAATTTATTTGTGAACAAGTTGGTATTTTTACTCCAAAAGCGTTAAATAAAAAATCTTTAAATACAGGCGAGGTTGGTTTTATTATTTGCGGGATTAAAGAATTGGACAATGCTAAAGTTGGCGACACTGTCACACTTGCAAAAAATAAAGCTAGTGAAGCATTTCCAGATTTTAAGGAAGTAAAACCACAAGTTTTTGCAGGACTTTATCCCATTGAATCTAATCAATTCGAAGCTCTTAGAACAGCTCTTGAAAAATTAAGATTAAACGATGCATCATTATATTTTGAACCAGAAAACTCCACTGCATTGGGTTATGGCTTCAGGTGTGGCTTTCTTGGGTTATTGCATATGGACATCATTCAAGAACGTCTTGAAAGAGAATATGAAATGGACTTAATAACAACAGCACCAACTGTAATTTACGAATTATTATTAAAAGATGGTAAAACTAAATTAATAGAAAATCCTTCTAGATTACCGGATTTGTCTGTTATAGAGGAAATTCGAGAACCAATTATAAATTTAAATGTGCTTTTACCAAATGATTACGTAGGGCCTGTAATGAGTTTAACTAATGATAAAAGAGGAATTCAAAAAAATATGCAATATTTAGGTAGACAAGTCATGATTACATATGAAATTCCTTTAAGCGAAGTTGTGCTTGATTTTTTTGATAAACTTAAATCAATTTCAAGGGGTTATGCATCGATGGATTATGAATTCCTAGAATTTCGTCCTGCCGATTTAGTAAAGTTGGATATTATAGTTAACGGAGAGAGAGTAGATGCTCTTTCTTTGATTGTTCATAGGTCTAATAGTATTTATAGAGGTAGAGAATTAACTGCAAAAATGAGACAACTTATACCAAGACAAATGTTTGACGTTGCTATTCAATCAGCAATTGGTGCCAATATTATAGCTAGAGAAACCGTTAAAGCAATGAGAAAAAATGTCCTTGCTAAATGTTATGGTGGAGATGTATCAAGGAAGAGAAAATTACTTGAGAAACAAAAAGCAGGTAAAAAAAGAATGAAGCAGATTGGTAATGTAGAGATTCCCCAAGAGGCTTTTCTAGCAATTTTAAAGGTTGATGACAAATGATATTTGTTAAATTATTAATGGCAGCTACATTTATTACTGGAATAATATATTTTTTAGATCTTTTGGTGCTTAAAAAGATAAGACCAAAAAGTCAAAAACCCTCATTATTTGTTGAATATGGAAAAAGTTTTTTCCCAATCTTATTAATAGTTTTTGTTATACGATCTTTTATTGTTGAACCATTTAAAATTCCTTCAGGATCTATGATGCCAACTCTTGTTGCAGGAGATTTTATTGTTGTTAATAAATTTGCTTATGGGATACGATTTCCAGTTTGGAACAAAATGTTAATCAATGTAGGGAAACCAAATCGCGGTGATATTTTTGTCTTTCACTACCCAAAAAATCCTTCAATTGATTATATTAAAAGAGTAATTGGTTTACCAGGTGATGAAATCAAATATGAAAATAAACAACTCTTTATTAATGGAGAAGTTATAAATCAAATCTATGATTCTAAATATTCTTATGCTTTTAACGAAAATGAAAAACTCGAAGCTAATAAATTTTTTGAACAGCTAGATAATTCAGAGTATTCCATTTTAATTCATGATATACCTGGTGAAAATTATAGGTTTAATGTTCCTGAAGGCCACTATTTTGCATTGGGAGATAACAGAGATAATTCTTCTGATAGTCGCGTTTGGGGTTTTGTATCCGATGAATTATTAGTTGGTAAAGCTTTTTTTATCTGGCTTAATTTTTCTGATTTCAATCGAATTGGAACATGGATAAAATAACTTAAAATGGAAAAACAAAATATTCAAAAACTGGAAAAAATTCTTAACTATAATTTTAAAGATAAGAATTTGTTAGAACTTGCACTTACACATAGAAGTTTTCAAGGTAAAAATAATGAAAGACTCGAATTCCTTGGAGATAGTATTTTAAATTTTATAATTGCTAAATTATTGTTTAAAAAATTTGATTTATTACCAGAAGGAGACTTGAGTCGTTTGCGCTCTCAATTAGTTAAATCGACTACTTTAAGTGAAATTGGTATTTTATTAAACTTGGGGGATTATTTGATCCTTGGTGAAGGAGAATTAAAAAGTTCTGGTTGGAGAAGGCCGTCTATTTTAGCAGATTCTGTTGAAGCAATTATAGGAGCTGTATTTATTGATGGTGGAATAATTGCTTCGCAAGATTTAATAACAAATTGGTTTAAAGATAGAATTGAATCTATTAACCCTAATGATATTCAAAAAGATTCAAAATCAGTTTTACAAGAATTACTTCAAGCAAAAAAAATTCCATTACCAGACTATGAAGTTATTTCAATCGAAGGTGAAGCGCATTGCCAATATTTTAAAGTGAGTTGTGTTATTCCAAAATTAGAAATTTCAATAGATGGTGAAGGTTCTAGTAGAAAAATTGCTGAACAAGCCGCTGCAGAAGAAATGGTTAAAAAGTTGAAAAAGACTCTTAATTAATGAAAAAAAGATGTGGGACAATTGCTATAGTAGGTCAACCGAATGTCGGTAAATCCACAATGTTGAATTATTTTATTGGAACAAAATTAAGTATTACATCTCGAAAAGCACAAACAACCCGTTATCAATTATTAGGTATTCACACTTCACCAGAAACTCAATTTATTTTTATTGATACACCAGGTTATCAATTAGAACATCTTAATAAATTAAATATAAATTTAAATAAAACAGTAAAGCAAGTGCTTCAAGATGTTGATGTTATTTTATTTCTAATTGAACCAAGACAAATGAATGAGATTGATACAAAAATATTACAGATGATTCCAAAAAAGATACCTGTAATTCTGGTTATTAATAAAGTTGATCGACTTAGAGATAAATCAAGAATTTTAGAATTGATTAATGAATTTAAAGATAATAATAGCTTTGAAGAAATTATTCCAACAAGTGTTAAAAAACAAATTAATTTAAAAGAGCTTTTAGAAAGCGCAAAAAGATTTCTACCTGAGCAAGATTTTATTTATGAAAATGATCAAATTACAGATAAAAATGAAAGATTTTTAGCAGCTGAAATAATTCGTGAGAAAATTTTTAGATTAACAGGTCAAGAAATTCCCTATGCGGTGGCAGTTGAAATAGAAAAGTTTGAGCTTGACGGAAAAGTTCGTAGGATTTTTGCTGCAATTATAGTTGAAAGAGATGCTCACAAACCAATTATTATTGGTAATAAGGGAATAAGATTAAAAGAGATTTCTTCAAGTGCAAGAGTTGATATGGAAAAATTATTTGACGGAAAAGTTTGGCTTGAAACTTGGGTAAAAGTCCAGAAAGGCTGGTCAGATGATTTAAGAGCATTAAAATCTTTAGGGTTATAAAATGATTTCTGCCAATACGAAAAAAGAAAATGAATCTATTTATGTTCTTCATACTTATCCGTTCAAAGAGACAAGTCTTATTGCAGAGCTATTCTCTAAAAATTATGGCAGGATATCTGTTATTGCTAAAGGGGCAAGAAGACCTAGGTCGTCTTTGAGGGGAATGCTACAATCATTTCAATTACTTGAAGCAACATGGTCAGGAAAAAATGAAATAAAAACCCTTCATAATATTGAATGGTGTGATAAATTTTTAAATGTTGAGGGCGGTTCATTATTATGTGGTTTTTATATTAATGAACTCATTATAAGATTATTGCCTAGAGAAGATACTCATCAAAAACTTTTTGAATTTTATCACCATACAATGAAAATGCTTGAAAAAGATATTAATCTTGATATTGCTTTAAGAAGGTTTGAATTGAATTTGCTTCAAGAATTAGGTTACGAAGTTCCTTTAAAAGAAGATGAGAACGGTGAATCAATTATAGCTGATAAATTTTATATGTATGAGGCAGATTACGGCCCTTCAGAAGTATCAAAAACAAAGAATGGGATTAAAATTTATGGCAAAACTCTTTTAGATATGGCAAATGATGAATATAAAGAAGATAAAACTCAATTACAAAGTAAACAATTAATGCGTTATTTAATAAATCATTATTTGGGAGATAAACCATTAAATTCAAAAAAACTTTTTACAAATATTCAGGATGATTAATAAAATGCTTCTTGGAGTGAATATTGATCATATTGCAACAATTAGAGAAGCTAGAGGAACTCATTACCCAAGCGTAGTAAAGGCTGCCTTAGATGCAGAAAAAGCTGGTGCTGATAGTATTACCTTGCATTTGAGGGAGGATAGAAGACATATGCAAGATCAAGACTTATATGAATTGAAGCCTTTATTAACCACTAAAATGAATCTTGAATTAGCTCCTACAGATGAAATGATTAAAATTGCACTAGATGTTAAACCACAGGATGTTTGTTTAGTCCCAGAAAGAAGAGAGGAGAGAACAACTGAAGGAGGTTTAGATGTTGTAAAGAATTATAATTCAATTAAGGATGCATGCGATCGATTGACTGCAGGGGGAATAAGAGTATCACTCTTTATTGCACCTAATTTAGAACATATTGAAAAAGCAATCATGATGAACGTTCCTGTTATCGAAATTCATACCGGTCATTATGCCAACGTTGAGGATAAAGATTCTAGATTGGAAGAGTTAAATAATATAAAAAATGCTGTAAATTTTTCTCATGAAGCAGGTTTAATAATAAATGCTGGGCATGGACTTCATTATAATAATGTAAAGGAAATCGTTAAAATTAAAAATATTAAAGAATTAAATATCGGTCATTCAATAGTAGCTGAAGCATTATTTGTAGGATGGAAAAAAGCTGTTAAAGATATGAAAAAAATAATCATGGCGAACACTCCTTAATGATTTATGGAATCGGTACAGATGTGGTGGAGGTTAAAAGGATTAAAAAATCTTTTTTTAAACATGGAGAAGCCTTAGCAAAAAAGATATTAACCTCACAAGAGCTACTAACTTATAAAAAAACTAAAGTAAAAGAAAATTTTTTAGCGAAACGATTTGCGGCAAAAGAAGCCTTTGCAAAAGCTTTAGGGACTGGAATGAGATCACCAGTTAATTTTAAATCTATTGAGATTATTCATGATGCGTTGGGCAAACCAAAAATTAAGACTTTACCAAAGCTTACTTTATTGATTAAAAGTCATGATATTAAATATTGTCATTTATCAATTTCGGATGAGAAAAATATTGCAGTAGCATTTGTAATTCTTGAGCAATAATGAAAAATAATTCTATAGATATTAGTAGAAGATTTAGCGGAATAATTCGTTTATACGGTAAAAAAAAGTTTAAAAATTTTCAATCTTCGCATATCTGCATTATAGGTATTGGTGGAGTTGGTTCTTGGGTTGGAGAATCACTTGCAAGACATGGTATAGGCCGT
The DNA here is from genome assembly GCA_042094875.1 of OM43 beta proteobacterium. Taxonomy (GTDB): domain Bacteria; phylum Pseudomonadota; class Gammaproteobacteria; order Burkholderiales; family Methylophilaceae; genus BACL14. The sequence goes on along the minus strand of JBELCI010000006.1, from coordinate 3,298 downwards.
ATTACTCTTATAGATATGGATCATATTGCCGAATCAAATATTAACCGACAGATTCATGCTCTTGACAGCACTCTAGGGAAATCAAAAGTAGAAGCAATGAAATCGAGAATATTGGATATCAATGTAAATTGTAAGGTTAATTATCATGATATTTTTTTAGATGAAAATAATATATCAAGTTTAATATCAAATGAATATGATTTTGTTGTTGATGCAATAGACCAAACAAAAATTAAGATTCTTTTAGCTGAGTATTGTTTAAATAATAAAATCCCTTTAATTATAAATGGTGCTGCGGGAGGTAAAATTAGTCCTGAATTAATAAAGGTAGATTTTCTTGGTAAAGCCTTCGGAGACCCTTTACTTGCAAAGATTAGAAAATACTTTAATAAAAAAAATAAAAAAGATTTGAAAATACCAACAGTTTTTTCTTCTCAAGATGTTATAAAGCCAAAAAAAATTGAATCAAATAAGCCAATTACAGGACTTAATTGTGCTGGATATGGTTCTAGTGCAAATGTAACTGCTAGCTTTGCTTTTTTAACCGCATCATACATTTTGTCAAAGCTTTAAAATTTCTATTGAAAATTTTTATTTAATCCCCACTATAAATAACATTACAAAATTAATATTTTAGGATAATGCAGATATGTCAAAACAAAAAGAGACGCTAAATTTTCAAGCTGAAGCTAAACAACTTTTACAATTAATGGTGCATTCGCTTTATAGCAATAAAGAAATAGCTATACGTGAATTAGTTTCAAATGCAAGTGATGCTGCAGACAAATTAAGATTTCAAGCTTTAGATAATAGTAAATTATATGAAGATGATTCAGAGTTAAAAATTAGAATTGATTACGATAAAAAAAATAGAACTATTACGATTAGTGACAATGGTATCGGAATGAATCGTGAAGATATTATTAATAATATTGGCACTATAGCTAGATCAGGGACTAAAGAATTTTTAAGTAAGCTGTCAGGAGATCAGGCCAAAGATGCAAATTTAATAGGTCAATTTGGTGTTGGTTTTTATTCATCTTTTATTATCGCTGAGGAGGTTATTTTAGAGACAAGAAAAGCCGGTGAAGAAGATTCTTTTAGATGGACTTCAAAGGGTGATGGAGAATTTACAATTGAGTCAATCAATAAAGAAACTCGAGGTACTGACATCATATTGACTTTAAAAAAAGATGAAGATGAGTTTTTAGACGATTGGCGGTTAAAGGAAATTATAAAAAAATATTCTGACCATATAACATTACCCATCATTATGAAAAAATCAGATTTTAAAGATGGAAAAACAATAAAGACTGATGATGACGAAACAGTTAATGATGCATCAGCAATTTGGGTTCGTAATAAAAAAGATATAAAGGCAAAAGATTACACAGAGTTTTATAAAAGCCTTTCTTACGATACCGAACCTCCATTAACTTATTTTCATAATCGAGTGGAAGGTAATCAAGAATATATATCACTACTTTATATTCCAAGTAAAGCACCATTTGATTTATATGACAGAGAAAGAAATCAAGGCGTCAAATTATATGTTAAACGAATTTTTATTATGGAAGCAACAGAAAAATTAATGCCACAATATTTACGTTTTATAAAAGGTGTTATTGATAGTAGCGATCTTCCGTTAAATGTGTCTAGAGAAATTTTGCAGGATAGTAAAACTGTAGAAGCGATACGTTCAGGTACAGTTAAAAAAATCCTCTCTTCTTTAGAAGATATGGCAAAGAAAAAACCTGATGACTATAAAAAATTCTGGGATGAATTTGGTCGAGTTTTAAAAGAAGGACCAGCTGAAGATTTTTCTAATCGAGAAAAAATAGCAGGCTTATTAAGATTTTCAACAACAAATGACGATACAGACTCTCAAAGTGCGTCGTTCGATGACTATATTGGTCGGATGAAACCAGAACAAGGAGCAATTTATTTCATTACTGCAGATTCTTTTATGGCTGCAAAAAATAGCCCTCATTTAGAAATATTTAAGAAAAAAAATATCGAAGTGTTACTTTTAGGCGATCGAGTTGACGAATGGTTGATTTCTAATTTAACTGAATACAAAAATAAAAAATTTCAGTCTATAGCTAAAGGAGATCTTGATCTTGGTAAGCTTGAAAACGAAAGTGAAAAAGGAAAAAATAAAAAAATCGAAGAGAATGCCAAAACATTAATTGAAAAAATAAAAATATCTTTAGGGGATAAGGTAAAAGATGTAAAAGTAACTCATAGACTAACTGATTCTCCTGCATGCTTGGTTGTAGGTGAACATGATATTTCAGGAAATCTTGAGAGAATTTTGAAGGCTGCAGGTCAAAATACCCCAGAGAATAAACCTATCCTTGAGATTAATACAGAACATAAATTAATCAAAAAATTAAAAACTTTTGAAGGAACAAGTGATTTTGATGAATACACATCAGTTATATTTGATCAAGCAATGTTGTCAGAAGGTGGTCAATTAGATGATCCAGTTAATTTTGTTAAGAAGATAAATCGTTTTTTAGTAAAATAATTTTTTTTAATAAAAATAAACCAAAAAAAGTTAAATAAATAGCCAGATAGTGTTTGACACGCCCGAAATATCACTGCTATAATCGCGTCTCTCGGCGTCACGAACGCTGAGTTCAACAAAATATTCCAATATATTAGTTGTATCGATCGCGGGGTGGAGCAGTTTGGCAGCTCGTCGGGCTCATAACCCGAAGGTCACAGGTTCAAATCCTGTCCCCGCAACCAAAATCGAAATTGATCATTAACAATATGATAACTGATAAGTGTGGGTGCTTATTGATGAGGTAAAGTTAAATTTCTTTTAAGAAATTTAATTCTCAAAAAAAGTGCTTACACTTTAAATTTGTGACAAGACCACACTAGCTAGTAATAGTTAGTTAACCTTGGAAATAAATTTGAGTAAAAAGCATAAGCGATACAAATTACTTTTTAATTTATTAAAAAGTAATAGTAAATAGTTAAGATTAAACTGAAGAGTTTGATCCTGGCTCAGATTGAACGCTGGCGGAATGCTTTACACATGCAAGTCGAACGGCAGCATAGAGAGCTTGCTCTCTGATGGCGAGTGGCGAACGGGTGAGTAATATATCGGAACGTGCCTAGTAATGGGGAACAACTAATCGAAAGATTAGCTAATACCGCATACGACCTACGGGTGAAAGCAGGGGATCTTCGGACCTTGCGTTATTAGAGCGGCCGATATCTGATTAGCTTGTTGGTAGGGTAAAAGCCTACCAAGGCAACGATCAGTAGCTGGTCTGAGAGGACG
>JBELCI010000005.1:0-320989 GCA_042094875.1 OM43 beta proteobacterium | reverse complement strand
GGTGCTTCTTCTTTTACTTCAGCAGCTGGTGTTTCTTCTTTTACTTCAGCAGCTGGTGCTTCTTCTTTTACTTCAGCAGCTGGTGTTTCTTCTTTTACTTCAGCAGCTGGTGCTTCTTCTTTTACTTCAGCAGCTGGTGCTTCTTCTGTTTTTTCTCTAAATGGAAAACTAAAAGCTGACAAAAGAGCATTAGCTTCCTCATCAGATTTAGCAGTAGTCGTAATTGTAATATTCATTCCTCTTAATTTATCTATCTTGTCATATTGAATCTCTGGAAAAATTATTTGCTCTTTTATCCCCATATTGAAGTTTCCTCGTCCATCAAATGAGTTAGGTGATAATCCTCTAAAATCTCTTTCTCTGGGGATTGCTATATTGATTAATCTATCTAGAAAAGTATACATATTTGATTTTCTTAAAGTAACTTTGCAGCCTACAGGATAATCATCTCTAATTTTAAACGCAGCAATGGATTTTTTTGATAATGTAACTACCGGTTTTTGTCCTGCAATTTTTTCCATATCAGCAACAGCATTATCCATTACTTTTTTATCTGCTACAGCTTCGCCTACTCCCATATTTAATGTTATTTTACTAATTCTTGGAACCTGCATTACAGAAGAATAATTAAATTGTTTTTTAAGTTGGTTTACAACATTTTCCAAATAAAATTGTTTTAATCTCGCCATATTTTTCCCTAAACGTCTATTGCTTCTTGATTAGATTTAAAAATTCTAATTTTTTTGCCATCTTTTAATTTTTTAAAATTCACCTTGTCTGCTTTTGAGGTTGTATTATTAAAAATTGCAACATTTGAAATGTCTAAAGGCTTTTCTTTACTAATAATACCGCCCTGCTCGCCTTTACTAGGGTTAGGTTTGGTCGTTTTCTTAACCATATTAAGTCCCTCAACAATAACTTTTCGCTCACTAATTAGATCCGAAACAATGCCTTGTTTTCCCTTATCTTTTCCTGTATTTACAATAACTGTGTCGCCTTTGCGAATTTTTTTCACTTTTAAAACTCCTAAATAACTTCTGCTGCAAGAGAAACAATTTTCATAAATCTTTCAGTTCTTAATTCTCTTGTAACTGGTCCAAATATTCTCGTACCAATTGGTTCAAATTTTGGATTTAAAAGAACAGCTGCATTACTATCAAATTTGATTAGAGAGCCATCTACTCGGCGAACGCCTTTTGCAGTTCTAACAACTACAGCATCATAAACTTCACCTTTTTTTACTCGGCCTCTTGGCGCTGCATCTTTTATACTAACTTTTATAATATCGCCAATTGATGCATAACGTCTTTTTGAGCCACCAAGGACCTTAATGCACATAACTGATCGTGCACCAGTGTTGTCCGCAACTTCTAATCTTGATTGCATTTGTATCATGAAATAATCTCCAACTTAATCCGTTTAACTTCTAACCTAAATTAATAAGCTAACACCACGGTCAGTATTGGGGCGCTAGCTATAAGTTAATACGAGCGCCTTAAAAGAGCTGCATTATATGTTATTTTTCTAAATACCTCAAGCATCGAGCTATTTAATTTTTTCTATCCTTGTCCTTTAGAAAGAACTTTAGTCAATACCCATGATTTACTTTTTGAAAAAGGCTTATGTTCAGTTATTTGAACTATATCACCTTCATTAATCTCGTTTTTTTCATCATGTGCATGAAATTTATTTGATAAATTAATAAATTTTCCATATAAAGGATGTTTTACTTTTCTTTCTACAAGAACAGTAATTGTTTTATCCATTTTATTACTAACAACTTTTCCAGTTACAGTTCTCTGAATCTTTTTATTAATAGTTTTAATTTCAGCTTTAACAGTATCAATTTGAGGGGCTGCTGTTTTAGCAGTTGCTGTTTTAGCAGGTGCTTTTTTAGCAGGTGCTGTTTTAGCAGGTGCTGTTTTAGCAGGTGCTGTTTTAGCAGGTGCTTTTTTAGCAGTTGCTGTTTTAGCAGTTGCTTTTTTAGCAGGTGCTTTTTTAGTAACTTTAGATTTATCTTCCATTTTTTCTTTATTTTCCATAATTATGTTTCTTTTGATTTTTCGGCAAGAATTGTTTTAATTCTAGCTATATCTTTTTGCATCTTTCCAAGTTGATCAATTTTATTTGATTGTTGAGTTGAAATTTGCATTCGAGCCGAAAACTGAGCTTTTCTAATCTCAATTAATTCTTTTTCTAAATCAACAATAGATTTTTTTCTTAAATCAATAGTTTTCATTTCTTTTTCCCTTTTTAACCTATATGCCTGTTAGCAAAAGTAGTTAATATAGGTAATTTAGCTGCAGCTAATCTAAAAGCTTCTCTTGCAATTTCTTCAGATACGCCATCCATCTCATATAACATTTTTCCTGGCTGGATTTCAGCCACAAAAAATTCAACACTGCCTTTACCTTTTCCCATTCTTACTTCCGCAGGTTTTTTTGTAATTGGCTTATCAGGGAAAATTCTAATCCAGACTCTTCCCCCTCTTTTAATATGCCTAGTCATTACTCTTCTAGCAGCTTCAATCTGTCTTGCAGTAATTCTTCCTCTTCCAATAGCTTTAAGCCCAAAATCACCGAAGCTAACTTTATTACCAGTAGTTGCTAAGCCACGATTTCTACCTTTATGTTGTTTTCTAAATTTTTGTCTAGCTGGCTGTAACATGTCTATTCCTCAACCTTATTGGGTTCTTCGTTTATTTTTTTAGATAATTCTTCTTTAACTTCTTCTTTAGCTACTTTTTTCTTTACAGCAACTTTAACTGTTTTCTTTTCTTTATCTTCTGTTTTTTTAGCAGCAGTTTTAACTGATTTTTTTGGTGATGTCTTAGGTTTATCTTCTAATTTTTGCTCTATTTCAGAATCATCATTAAGTATTTTTTTATTATCTTCAAAAACTTCTCCTTTAAATACCCAAACTTTAATGCCAATTATTCCATATGTTGTTTGAGCTCTAGCAACCCCATAATCAATATCTGCTCGAAGGGTATGAAGAGGAACTCTCCCTTCACGGTACCACTCAGATCTTGCTATTTCAATTCCATTTAATCTTCCTGCACTTTTTATTTTAATGCCTTGCGCCCCTAACCTCATTGCATTTTGCATAGCTCTTTTCATAGCTCTTCTAAACATAACTCTTTTTTCAAGTTGCTGAGCAATGCTTTGTGCAATCAATGTTGCATCTATTTCTGGCTTTCTAACTTCTTCAATATTTAATTGAACAGGAATTCCCATTAAATTTTGTAGACTAGAACGTAATGTTTCAATATCTTCACCTTTTTTTCCAATTACAATTCCTGGTCTAGCACTATAAATTGTAATTTTGGCATTTTTAGCTGGTCGTTCAATTACAATTTTGCTTACTGCAGCATTAATTAATTTTTTATTTAAAAATTCTCTAACTTTTATATCATTATTCAAAAGCGATGCGAAATTCTTTGATGTTGAAAACCATTTTGATGACCAGTCTTTCTTAACAGCTAGTCGAAAACCAATTGGATTTACTTTTTGTCCCATAATAAACTCTCTTTAACTTCCTACAATCACAGTAATATGACTGGTTGGTTTAATAATTTTTCCTGCACGACCCTTAGATTGAGCACGAATCCGTTTTAGAACTGCACCTTTATTAACATAAATAGTTTTTATCATAAGTTCATCTACATCGGCACCTTTATTATTTTCAGCATTAGCAATTGCAGACTCCAATACTTTCTTAATAATCTCAGCTCCTTTTTTTGGGCTAAAATTGAGAATATTAAGAGCATTGTCCACTTTTTTACCTCTGATAAGATCAGCAACTAATCTTGCCTTTTGAGGTGAAATTCTAACTCCTTTTAAAATTGCTGAAACTTCATTTGCCATAATTTATTCCTTTGTCTTCCTGTCACCAGTATGACCCTTAAAAGTCCTCGTTGATGCAAATTCACCCAACTTATGTCCCACCATATTTTCTACAATTAATACAGGTATATGTTGACGACCATTGTGAATTGCTACGGTTAAACCAATAAAATTTGGAAGTATTGTTGATCGTCTTGACCAGGTTTTAATTGGTTTACGATCTCGACTCTCAGCTGCAATCTCAATTTTTTTTGCAAGATGCGAATCAACAAATGGTCCTTTTTTAATTGAACGTGACATATTTTCTACCTTTTATTTGATGGTCTACGACTGAGTCTCATATTATCAGTACGTTTATTATTTCTTGTACGGTATCCCTTAGTTGGAACACCCCATGGGCTTACTGGATGTCTACCTCCAGAACTTCTTCCTTCTCCACCACCATGAGGATGATCAACCGGATTCATAACCACACCTCTTACAGTAGGCCTAACTCCTCTCCATCTCATAGCTCCTGCTTTTCCAATAGATCTCAAAGAATGTTCATCATTACCAACCTCACCAATTGTAGCTCTACAATCTACATGTACTTTTCTTACCTCACCCGATCTTAATCTTAATTGAGCATAGGCTCCTTCTCTAGCTAGTAATTGAACTGAGGAACCAGCAGACCTCGCCATTTGAGCTCCCTTTCCCGGTTTTAGCTCTATACAATGTAATGTACTGCCTACCGGTATATTTTTAAGTGGTAATGAATTACCAACTTTAAATGGTGCATCTATACCATTCATTAATTCTTCTCCTGGAACAAGACCTTTAGCAGCAATAATATATTTTCTTTCGCCATCTGCATAACAAATTAAAGCTAAACGAGCTGAGCGATTTGGATCATATTCTAATCTTTCAACTTTTGCAGGTATGCCATCTTTAACTCTTTTAAAATCTACTATACGAACATGTTGCTTGTGACCGCCGCCTTGATGTCTAACAGTTATTCTTCCATGATGATTACGACCAGCTTTGCTAATTTTTTTCTCTAAAAGAGGTGCGTAAGGTTTACCTTTATGTAAACCTGCTGTCACTACTTTCTGTAAACCTCTTCTCCCAGGTGATGTTGGTTTAACTTTTATAATCGCCATTTATATCTCCCTATTCACCTGTGAAATTAATTTCTTGCCCAGCTTTAATACTCACATAGGCTTTTTTCCAGTCAGCTCTTTTACCCATACTATTTCGACTGGCTCTTTTTGCTTTACCCTTGATGTTTAATAAATTTACATTTTTTACATCTACTTTAAACATCGCCTCAATTGCTTCTTTTACTTGTATTTTCGTCGCATCTTTTCTGACCTTAAAAATTACTTGGTTTAATTTATCCGCCACCATAGTTGCTTTTTCAGTAACATGAGGAGATATAACTGATTGTAAAGACTTATCATTCACCTTTTTATCAGCCACTGTTTTATCAGCCACTGTTTTATCAGCCACTGTTTTATCAGCCACCTTTTTATCAGCCACTTTTTTATCAGCCACCTTTTTATCAGCCACCTTTTTATCAGCCACTTTTTTATCAGCCACTTTTTTATCCTCACTCATGAAAACATCTCCTCTAATTGTTTAACGGAACCAGCCGTCGCAATCACTTTAGGAAAATGCACTAGACTCACAGGATCTGCATACCTTGCTTCGATTACTAAAACATGTGGGACATTTCTTGACGAAAGATAAAGATTTTCATCAAATGAATCAACTAATATCAAAGCTTTATCTGTAACCCCTAGAGATTTGATTTTTTTAATGAAATCTTTAGTTTTTGGGGCTTTTACTTTAAATTCTTCAATAATTGATATTCTATCTTGTCTTACTAACTCTGAAAGGATAGATTTCATTCCAGCACGATATGCTTTTTTATTAATTTTTTTAACAAAATTTTCGTCAGGTCTATTAGGGAAAGCACGTCCTCCTCCACGCCAAATTGGACTTGAAGTCATTCCAGCCCTTGCATTACCAGTACCTTTTTGTCTAAAAGGCTTTCTTGTGCTGTGTTTTACCTCAGATCTAGTTTTTTGAGCCCTGGTCCCTGCGCGGGCATTCGACATGTATGAAACTACTAACTTGTGAATTAGAGCTTCATTAAAATCTATAGCAAAAGTTGCATCAGACGCAGTTAGTGTTTTTTTTGATAATTTACCTTGATTATCTATTATCTTAAATTCCATTATTTACCTACCTTATTTTTAACTGCTGGTCTTATCATCACATCTGAACCTTTTGATCCTGGAACGGCACCTTTGATAAGTAGTAGGTTTCTTTTTGAATCAATTCTGACAACTTCGAGGTTTTGTGTTGTTCTTTTAGCTACCCCAAGATGTCCTGGCATTTTTTTACCTGGAAAAACTCGACCTGGGTCTTGACATTGCCCTGTTCCGCCTAAAGCTCTATGGGATATTGATACACCGTGAGTAGCAGGTTGTGCCGAAAAATGATGTCTTTTTATAGCTCCCTGGAATCCTTTACCAATAGTAGTTCCTGTAACATCAACTTTTTGTCCTGCTTGGAATATTTCAACCGATATACTGGAATCAGTATTGAATTTTTCTAATTCAGAAGATGGAGCTCTAAATTCACGAAGGCCAAGACCTGCTTCAACACCAAGTTTAGAATATTGGCCAGCTAGGGATTTGGTAAGCTTATTTGGTTTTTTTTGGCCATAAGCAACCTGAAGACTTTCATAGCCATCATTTTTAATATTCTTGATTTGTGTCACACGATTAGGAATAACTTCTAACACTGTTACTGGAATTGAGTTGCCTTCATCAGTAAAAATACGGGTCATTCCGACCTTGCGACCAATAAGCCCTAAGCTCATGATCTTTTCCTTATATTATTATTAAGAAAACTAATTACAATTGATTAGTTTCTTTAAGAGTGCGCCATTATATACCAACGCTTATACTTTTTACAACTTTATTTCTACATCAACTCCTGCAGGTAGATCCAATTTCATGAGAGCATCTACTGTTTTATCTGTTGGGTCGACTATATCCATCAATCTTTGATGTGTTCTGATTTCAAACTGGTCTCTAGCTTTTTTATAAACATGCGGTGAGCTTAATAAATCAAATCTCTCTTTTCTCGTAGGAAGCGGAACCGGCCCCTTCACTACTGCCCCTGTCCTTTTTGCTGTATCAACAATTTCCTGAGCAGACTGATCAATTAACTTATAGTCAAACGCTTTTAATCTAATCCTTATTTTTTGGTTATCCATTTTTTATATCCTTCTTAAGAGCGAATACCCATTTCAGAGTATTATTTTTTTAAATTTAAATTATCCTTATTAAATTACTGTTTATTAATGATTGCATCTGCTACGTTTCTTGGTGCCTCAGCATAATGTTTGAATTCCATAGAATAAGTCGCACGTCCTTGAGATAATGATCTAACAGTTGTAGAGTATCCAAACATTTCTGCAAGAGGAACTTCTACTCGAAGAACTTTCCCCAAAGCATTGTCTTCCATACCTTGAACAATTCCTCTTCGAGATGACAAATCACCCATTACATCACCCATATATTCTTCAGGAGTTTCAACTTCAACAGACATCATTGGTTCCAAAATTATTGGGTCTGCTTTTTTACACCCATCTTTAAAAGCAAATGAAGCTGCCATTTTAAATGCATTTTCATTTGAATCAACATCATGAAAAGAACCATCATAAAGAGTTACCCTTACGTCTTCAACTGGATAGCCAGCTAGAACTCCAGCTGTAATTGTTTCTTTTAAACCTTTATCAACTGCGGGTATAAATTCTCTAGGAACTGCTCCGCCTTTTATTTCGTCAATGAATTCGTATCCTTTTCCAGCTTCATTTGGTTCAATCTTAAGCCAAACATGCCCATATTGTCCTTTACCGCCTGATTGTTTAACAAACTTACCTTCTGATTCCACAGTTTTCTTAATAGCTTCTCGATATGCTACCTGAGGTGCACCTATATTTGCTTCAACAGTAAATTCTCGCTTCATTCTATCCACAAGAATTTCTAAATGGAGTTCGCCCATACCAGAGATAATTGTTTGATTAGTTTCTTCATCAGTTTTTACTCTAAATGATGGGTCTTCTTGCGCAAGTCTTCCTAATGCAACTCCCATTTTTTCCTGATCAGCTTTTGTTTTTGGTTCAACAGCAACATGAATAACCGGGTCTGGGAAAACCATACGTTCAAGAATAATTGGTGTTTTAACATCACAAAGTGTTTCACCGGTAGTAACATCTTTTAAACCAACAGCTGCGGCAATATCTCCTGCTCGAACTTCTTTAATCTCTTCACGATTATTTGCATGCATCTGAAGAATACGGCCAATACGCTCTTTCTTTCCATTTACTGAATTTAATACCGTGTCTCCAGCTTTAACAACTCCAGAATAAACTCTAAAGAAAATTAATTGGCCAACAAAAGGATCAGTAGCAATCTTAAACCCAAGTGCTGCAAATGAGGCATCATCTGATGGTTTACAAGACACTTCCTTACCAGATTCATCCTCTCCTGGGGTTTCTGCTATATCTAATGGAGAAGGCATAAGTTCAACAATAGAATCAAGCATTGCCTGAACTCCTTTATTTTTAAAAGCTGTGCCACATAACATTGGTACTATTTCATTTGCTAATGTTCTAATTCTTAATCCTTGTTTAATTTCTTCTTCAGATAAATCTCCTAATTCAAGATATTTATTCATTAATTCTTCAGTTGCTTCAGCAGCACTTTCCAACATATTCTCTCGCCATTTTTTGCAAGTATCAATTAAATCCTCTGGAATATCTTCATATTCAAAAGTAACTCCATTATCAGCTTCATTCCATATTATTGCTTTCATTTTTACAAGATCAACTACACCTGTAAAAGTTTCAGCAGCTCCAATAGGGACTTGTATAGGAATTGGATTGGCTTTTAATCTTGACTTCATCTGGTCATGAACTTTAAAAAAATCTGCTCCAGCACGATCCATTTTGTTTACAAATGCTAACCGTGGAACTTGGTATTTATTTGCTTGACGCCATACAGTTTCTGACTGCGGCTGAACTCCTCCGACTGCACAATAAACCATGCATGCCCCGTCTAAAACCCTCATAGAACGTTCTACTTCAATTGTAAAATCTACGTGTCCTGGAGTATCAATTATATTAATACGATGCTGATCAAACTGATTACTCATACCCTTCCAGAAACAAGTTGTAGCAGCAGATGTTATAGTAATTCCTCTTTCCTGTTCTTGTTCCATCCAGTCCATCGTTGCAGCACCATCATGTACTTCACCAATTTTATGGTTGACACCTGTATATAGCAATATTCTCTCAGTTGTTGTAGTTTTACCTGCATCAATATGAGCGCTAATACCTATATTTCTATAACGTTCAATGGGAGTTGTTCGAGCCACGTAATTATACCTTTAATAAAATTAAAAACGGAAATGTGAGAAGGCTTTATTTGCTTCAGCCATACGATGAACTTCTTCTCTTTTTTTCATCGCTGACCCTTTATTTTCAGATGCTTCCATAAGTTCTGCTGCTAATCGCAAATCCATAGATTTTTCTCCTCTTTTCCTAGCAGCATCTCTTAACCATCTCATTGCAAGTGCTGATCGTCTTGATGGCCTTACTTCGACAGGCACTTGATAGTTTGCACCACCAACACGTCTACTTTTTACTTCTACCAATGGTTTTAAATTTTCCAAAGCAGAAGAAAATACCTCAATTGGATCTTTACCACTTTTGGTTTGTATTTGATCAAAAGCACCATAAATTAATCTTTCAGCAACAGATTTCTTTCCACTTGTCATCAATACATTTACAAATTTAGATACCTCTTGATTTCCAAATTTTGGATCTTGAAGAATTTGTCTTTTAGGTACCTCTCTGCGTCTTGGCATATCTAATAACCTCTATAAATTAATTAAGACTCTTTTGGTCGCTTAGTTCCATATTTTGAGCGGCCTTGTTTTCTATCTTGAACACCTGAAGTATCTAGACTGCCTCGTACCATATGGTATCTAACCCCTGGCAAATCTTTAACACGACCCCCACGAAGCAAAACAACTGAATGCTCTTGAAGGTTATGTCCCTCACCACCAATATAACTAATCACTTCATATCCAGTAGTTAAACGAACTTTAGCAACTTTTCTCAAAGCAGAATTTGGTTTTTTTGGTGTGGTTGTATACACACGAGTACAAACCCCTCTTTTTTGAGGAGAAGCTTCAAGAGCAGGAACCTTACTCTTTTCAATAATTCTTTTCCTGGACTTACGAATTAACTGATTAATTGTAGGCATTAATAATCCTTATTTTCAAATATAAACCTTCTCAGAAATTAATTCCTGAAAAAGTCGAGAATTGTATTTTGCTTCTCTCATATTGTCAACTCTAAATTACTTAGTTGACTCCTTGATTTCTGAATCATCACTTACTGATTCTTTATCATTTAACTCTTCTTTAGCATTATCTTCATCTTTTGAATCAGATTCTACTGGTGTAGAAAAAGCTTCTTCTGCTTTTTCTAAATTACTCATTTTACCTTCAGACTCCTCATCTGGCATGTTTTCTTGGTTAGCAATTTCTTTTCTATTGAGATGATACGCTAATCCTGAACCCGCAGGAATTAATCTACCAACAATTACATTTTCTTTTAAGCCTCTTAAATCATCTTTTTTACCAAGAATTGCAGCTTCAGTTAAAACACGAGTTGTTTCTTGGAAAGATGCAGCTGATATAAACGAGTCAGTTGAGAGAGATGCTTTTGTAATACCTTTTAAAATAGGTTCATATTGAGCCTCTTTTTTCTTATCAGCTTTCATCTGGTCATTTACTGTTAATACTTCAGCACGTTCAAGCTCTTCACCATTGATAAATGTTGTATCTCCAGCTTTCGTAATCCTTACGCGTCTTAACATTTGTCTAACAATCACTTCAATATGCTTATCGTTTATTTTCACGCCTTGCAATCTATAAACATCTTGAACTTCATCAATAATATATCTTGCAAGAGCCTCTCTTCCCTGCAGTCTTAAAATATCTGCAGGATCAGCTGGTCCATCCACAATAACCTCGCCTTTCGTTACTACCTGACCATCATGAGCGGTTATATGTTTATCTTTAGGTATTAAAAATTCACTAGAATTTCCATCTGAATCAGTAATAACCAAACGTTGTTTACCTTTTGTGTCCTTTCCAAAGGAAACAACACCTGTATTCTCAGCTAATACCCCTGCATCTTTTGGAGAACGAGCCTCAAAAAGTTCTGCGACTCTAGGTAATCCACCAGTTATATCCCTAGTTTTTGAAGACTCCTGAGGAATCCTTGCTATTACATCCCCTTTTTTAACTTCCTGATTATCCGAGACAGTAATTATGTATCCAAGTTGAAATGTTAAATTAACTGGATTATTCGTATCATTTAATTTAACTTCCTTTCCACCAGTGTCCAATAACTTAATTTGTGGTCTTAACCCTTTTGATTGGCCAGCTTTTTGTTTAGAATCAATAACAACTAATGTTGACAAACCAGTTACTTCATCTATTTGCTTAGTTACAGTTACGCCTTCAACAACATTTTCAAATTTTGCAATCCCATCATATTCTGAAATAATTGGTCTATTATGTGGATCCCAAGTAGCCATAATCATTCCAGCTTTTACTTGTTGGGCATCATCAACTAAAATAATTGCACCATATGGCACTTTATGACGCTCTCTTTCTCTTGACGAGTCATCTTCGATAGTAAATTCACCATTTCTTGAAACAACTACTTTCTCACCTGCAGCATTTACAACAAATTTAAATACACCTTGAAATCTAACTTTACCTGCAGATTTATTTTCTATTTGGCTTACAGAAGCTGCTCTCGAAACTGCTCCACCTATGTGAAATGTTCTCATAGTAAGTTGCGTTCCAGGTTCTCCAATAGATTGGGCAGCTATAACTCCAACAGCTTCTCCTTCATTAATTAAATTACCTCGCCCTAGATCTCTCCCATAACATTGAGCACAAATACCATATCGAGTTTTACATGTAAGTGCAGTTCTAACTACTACTTCATCTATACCTAAAGCTTCAATTTTTTCAACTTCGTCTTCACCTAGTAAAATACCTGCCTGATATAGCACATCATTAGTCTCTGGATTTAATATGTCGACTGCAGATACTCTTCCTAAAATTCTATCACTCAATGGCTCTACAATCTCTCCTCCTTTAACTAGAGCTTTAGTTACCAAGCCCTCATCAGTTCCACAATCAAGCTCAGTAACAACGAGGTCTTGAGTAACATCAACTAACCTTCTTGTTAAATAACCAGAATTTGCAGTTTTAAGAGCTGTGTCTGCCAAACCTTTACGAGCACCGTGAGTAGAAATAAAATACTGTAAAACATTTAAACCATCCCGAAAATTTGCAGTAATTGGTGTTTCAATAATTGATCCATCAGGTCTTGCCATCAAACCTCTCATTCCTGCAAGCTGTCTAACCTGAGCAGCAGATCCTCTAGCTCCAGAGTCTGCCATCATATAGATTGCATTAAATGATTCTTGACTAATTGGATTTCCTTTTTCATCTTTGAGATTTTTACCATCACTATCAATTACTGGTTCATCCTGTAACTGTTTCATCATTGCATCAGCTACCTTATCCCCAGTTCTCCCCCAAATATCAACTACTTTATTGTATCTTTCACCTTGAGTAACAAGTCCTGATGAGTATTGATCTTCAATTTCTTGAACTTCAGATTTTGCATCTTCTAATAATTGTTCTTTTTCTGCTGGCACCAACATGTCATGAACACTTATAGACATTCCAGCTTTTGTAGCAAATCTATAACCCATATTTTTTAAACTATCTGCAAGAATAACTGTGTCCCGAATACCAATTTTTCTAAATCCAACATTAATAAGCTTTGATATTTCTTTTTTCTTTAAATTTCTATTAATTAAATCAAAAGGTAATCCAGCTGGTAAAATCTCTGATAACAAGGCTCTTCCAACAGTTGTTTCATATCGATTTACTTTTAGCGTTGTGCTATTATCAAAATTCAATTCATATTCATTAATTCTTATTGTTATTCTTGCATGCAGATCTACATTACCGTTATCGTATGCTCGCCTTGCTTCATCTACATCAGAAAACTTCATACCTTCACCTTTGGCTGAAATTTTTTCTTTAGTTAAATAATATAGGCCCAAAACAATATCTTGAGATGGAACAATAATTGGTTCACCATTTGCTGGTGACAAAATATTATTAGACGCTAACATTAAAGTTCTCGCTTCCATTTGAGCTTCAAGAGATAATGGAACATGAACGGCCATTTGATCACCATCAAAGTCAGCATTAAAAGCCGCACAGACTAAAGGATGCAACTGAATTGCTTTTCCTTCAATTAATACTGGTTCAAATGCTTGAATACCTAATCTATGAAGAGTTGGTGCTCTATTTAATAGAACCGGATGCTCTCTGATGACATCTTCTAAAATATCCCATACTTCTGGACCCTCCTCTTCAACTTTTTTCTTTGCAGCTTTAATAGTTGTGGCTAAACCCAAAATCTCCAATTTATTAAAAATGAAAGGTTTAAATAACTCTAAAGCCATCTTTTTTGGTAAGCCGCATTGATGTAATTTTAATTGAGGGCCAACAACAATAACTGAACGTCCAGAATAATCTACTCGTTTACCAAGTAAATTTTGTCTAAATCTTCCGCCTTTTCCTTTTATCATGTCAGCTAATGATTTTAGTGGTCGTTTGTTTGCACCAGTCATTACTTTTCCACGTCGGCCATTATCAAGTAATGAATCTACTGACTCCTGCAACATTCTTTTTTCATTTTTAACAATAATCTCAGGAGCTCTTAAATCAAGTAAGCGTCGTAAACGATTATTCCTATTAATAACTCTTCTATATAAATCGTTTAAATCAGACGTGGCAAATCTTCCACCATCAAGAGGAACTAAAGGCCTTAACTCAGGAGGTAAAACCGGTAAAATATCCAATATCATCCATTCTGGTTTAATTCCAGAGCTTTTAAATGCCTCTAAAACTTTTAATCTTTTCGCGAGTTTTTTTTGTTTTGCTTCAGAACTTGTTGACTTTAATTCCTCATGTAATTCATCAACAACTTCATTAATTTTAATTGCTTTTAGTAATTCTTTAACTCCTGCTGCACCCATAACAGCATTAAATTCATCGCCATGCTCCTCTACCTGAGCCATATAATCATCTTCTGATAATAATTGTCCACGTTTAAGATCTGATACCATTCCAGGATCAGTCACCATATATGCCTCAAAATAAAGCACCCTTTCAATGTCTCTTAAAGGGATATCAAGAACCATACCTAAACGACTTGGTAAACTTTTAAGAAACCATATATGAGCAACAGGGCTCGCAAGATCTATATGGCCCATTCTCTCTCTTCTTACTTTTGATAAAGTAACCTCGACTCCACACTTTTCACAAATTACACCACGATGTTTTAGCCTTTTGTATTTTCCACATAAACATTCATAATCCTTTGTTGGCCCAAAAATCTTTGCACAAAAAAGTCCGTCTCTCTCAGGTTTAAAAGTTCTATAATTAATTGTCTCTGGTTTTTTAACCTCGCCATAAGACCAAGATCTGATTTGTTCGGGAGATGCCAGCTTAATTTTAATTGCATCAAATTCTTCTTGCTGTGTTGTTTGTTTAAATAGATCTAGTAATGCTTTCATATGTGATCTCCTTAGTTTCTGTCTAGGTCAATATCAATTGCTAATGAACGAATTTCTTTAGTTAAAACATTAAACGATTCAGGCATGCCTGCATCAATCTTATGTTCACCTTTAACAATATTTTCATATACTTTCGTCCTTCCTGTAACATCGTCTGATTTAACAGTGAGCATTTCTTGAAGAGTATACGAGGAGCCATAAGCTTCTAAGGCCCAAACCTCCATCTCACCAAAACGTTGTCCACCAAATTGTGCTTTACCTCCTAATGGTTGCTGAGTTACTAGAGAATAGGGGCCTGTTGACCTTGCATGCATTTTGTCATCAACTAAATGATGAAGTTTTAGAACATGCATATAACCAACAGTTACAGGTCTTTCAAAAGCTTCTCCTGTTCTTCCATCGTATAATTTGACTTGAGTCTTTTTTGCATCAAATTCTAATAGCTTTGTATGATCACTATCATCCGGATATGCTAAATCCAACATTTGCTGGATATCTGCTTCTGCACCACCATCAAAAACGGGAGTTGCAAAAGGAACTCCTTGTGTTAAATTTTTTGCTAATTCAGTTACCTCAATATCTTTTAGTGATTTAATATCTTCTGATTTACCTGAAGATTGGTTATAAATTTTTTCAAGATAGGTTCTAACTTCAGAAACCTTTTTTTCTTTTTGAAGCATCTCATTAATTCTATCGCCAAGCCCTTTTGCAGCCCAACCCAAGTGAACCTCAAGAAGTTGTCCAATATTCATTCTGGATGGTAATCCAAGTGGATTTAAAACAATATCCAAAGTTGTACCGTCTGCCATATAAGGCATATCCTCTTGTGGTGCAATTTTAGAAATAACCCCCTTATTTCCATGTCGGCCAGCCATCTTATCTCCTGGCTGAATTCTTCTTTTTACAGCTAAATAAACTTTAACCATCTTTTGAACACCTGGAGGTAATTCGTCACCTTGTGTTAATTTTCTTTTTTTCTCTGCAAAACGTCTATCAAATTCTTTTTTTGCCTTACTTAAATTCTCTTTTAATGTTTCTAATTGTTTAGAATCTTTATCTTCTTTTAATCGAATATCAAACCATTCATATCGATTAATCTCAGATAAACTTTCTTTAGAAATCTTACTACCTTTTTTTAAAGGTTTTGGTCCACCTACAATAGATTTATTTAGAATTAATTTTTCAACCCTGGCAAATGTGTCATCCTCAACAATTCTTAATTGATCGGCCAAATCTTGCTGATAAGCATCAAGTTGAGCACTTATAATTGTTTCTGCTCTATCATCTCTAGGTATCCCTTCGCGAGTAAAAACTTGGACATCGATAATAGTTCCAGACATACCTGAAGGAACACGTAAGCTTGTATCTTTTACATCAGAAGCTTTTTCTCCGAAAATAGCCCTTAATAATTTCTCTTCTGGTGTTAATTGTGTTTCTCCTTTCGGGGTAACTTTTCCAACTAGAACATCTCCAGACTCAACTTCAGCACCTATGTAAATAATGCCTGACTCATCTAGACGACCTAACATTCTCTCGGATAAATTCGAAATGTCTTGAGTTATTTCTTCTGCTCCAAGTTTTGTATCTCTAGCAAATATTTGTAACTCTTCGATATGTATAGAGGTATATCTATCTTCTGAAACAACTTTTTCAGATATTAGAATTGAATCCTCAAAATTATATCCATTCCAAGGCATGAATCCTATTAACATATTTTGACCCAAGGCCAATTCACCAACATCAGTTGATGCACCATCTGCAATAATATCGTCGCGCTGAATTTTTTCTCCGATTTTAACTAATGGTTTTTGATTGATTGTTGTATTTTGATTTGAACGTGTATATTTAGTGAGATTATAAATATCAACTCCAACCTCATTTTGAGCTGTTTCTTTATCATTTACCTTAACAACAATTCTTCTTGAATCAACGTCATCGACAACACCCCCCCTGATTGCCTGAACTGTTGTTCCAGAATCAGTTGCTACAGTTCTCTCAATTCCAGTTCCTACAAGGGCTTTTTCAGCTCTTAAACATGGTACAGCTTGTCTTTGCATATTTGCACCCATTAAAGCCCTGTTTGCATCATCATGTTCTAAAAAAGGAATCAATGAAGCTGCAACTGAAACGATTTGACCAGGTGCAACATCCATATAGTCAATCTTTTCGTTATCAGCCATTGTAAATTCATTTTGATATCTTGAAGAAACTCGACTTTCTTTAAATTTATTTTTTGCATCTATATCTGAGTTAGCTTGAGCAATTGTATGATCCCCTTCGTCTATTGCTGACAAGTAATCTATTTCGGCTGTAACTTTTCCGTTTTCAACTTTTCTATATGGTGTTTCTAAAAAACCATACTTATTTGTTCGAGCATAAAGTGCAAGGGAATTTATTAAGCCGATGTTTGGGCCTTCGGGAGTTTCAATTGGACATACTCTTCCATAGTGAGTGGAATGAACATCTCTAACTTCAAAACCAGCTCTTTCTCTTGTTAAGCCTCCAGGACCTAATGCAGATACTCTTCTTTTGTGAGTAATTTCTGATAAAGGATTTGTTTGGTCCATAAATTGTGATAGCTGTGAAGAGCCAAAAAATTCCTTAATAGCACTTGCAATAGGTTTAGAATTTATAAGATCTGTTGGCATTAAATCGTCTGCTTCAGCTTGACCAAGTCTTTCTTTAACTGCCCTTTCTACTCTCACTAATCCAGTTCGAAATTGATTTTCCACTAACTCTCCAACAGAACGAATACGACGATTACCGAGATGATCAATATCATCAATAATACCTCTGCCATTTCTTAATTCTAAAAGCAAACCTATTACTGCAATAATATCTTCACGTGATAAAATAGAAGATCCATCAATTTCTTTTTCTCCTGCAGATTCATAAAACTGCTTTAACCAATTTGCATATTGATTATAACTTTTAGGAAATGCTCTCCGATTAAATTTCATTCTTCCTACATTTGATAGGTCATATCTATCTGGATTAAAAAATAATCCTTGAAATAAAGACTTAACTGAATCTTCAGTTGGAGGCTCACCAGGTCTCATCATTCTATAAATTGCAACTTGTGCAAGATATTCATTTTCCACTTCATCTGCGGATAAAGTTTGAGACATAAAATCTCCATGATCGAGATCATTTGAATAAAGAGTGTTAAATGAATCAATACCAGATTCAAGAATTTTTTCAAATAATTCCTCAGTGATTTCTGCATTTGTATCAGCAATAATCTCTGTTTTAACTTCACCAGTTTCACTATCTATAGTTTCTTTTCCAATAATTTTTTTAGCTATCTTCTTTCCTATATAATCGTCTGGCACCGCTGGGATTATGAGTGAAGCTTTAGTCTCAATTTCTCTGATATGTCTGGCTGTAATTCTTTTTTCTTTTGCAACAATCAAATTACCTTTTTTATCTTTATAATCTCTTTTAGAAATTTCACCTCTTAATCGCTCAGGGACTACTTCAATTGAAGCCTTTTTGCCTTTAATATGAAATGTTTCAAATTCATAAAAAGTTGCTAAAATTTCTTCTGGCGTTAATCCCAATGCTTTTAATAAAGTTGTTACAGGCATTTTTCTTCTTCGATCAATTCTAAAATATAGATAATTTTTAGGATCAAATTCAAAATCCAACCAAGACCCTCTATAAGGGATAATTCTTGCAGAATATAATTTCATTCCTGAACTATGAGTTTTACCTTTATCATGCTCAAAAAATACACCTGGACTTCTGTGTAATTGAGATACAATTGCTCTCTCAGTTCCGTTGATCACAAAAGATCCATTTTGGGTCATTAAAGGAATCTTACCCATATAAACTTCTTCTTCTTTCGTGTCTTTTACAATTTTCTTATCACCAGAATCTCTATCAAAAAGAGTTAAACGAACATTAACCTTCAAAACAACCTCATAGGTAAGTCCTCTTTGTTGACATTCTTTTACTTCAAACTCAGGTTCTCCTAACGTATAACTTACAAAATCTAATCTTGCAAAACCTGCATGACTTGAAATCGGAAAGAGAGTGTTAAAAGTAGATTGAAGACCTGCATCTTCTCTTTCTTCCGGTTTAATTTCTCTTTGAAGAAATGCTTTATAAGATTCAAGTTGCATAGCTAAAAGATAAGGTATTTCTAATACAGTTTCTCTTTTTGCAAAACTTTTTCTAATACGTTTCTTTTCAGTAAAGGAATAACTCATAGCATCTCCGAAATTAAAAATTTATATAACAAAAAACTGATAATTAAATTTTTTGTTATATAAAAAATTGATTCATAAAAATAGATGAAGGTTGCTTTCAATTCATAAAAGCAACCTTCAAACTAAATTAAAATTATTTCAACTCGCCAGTTGCGCCAGCTTCAGTTAATTTTTTCATTGCTTCATCAGCTGCATCTTTTGGTAATGCTTCTTTTACAACTTTAGGTGCCGCATCAACAATGTCCTTCGCCTCTTTTAAACCAAGACCAGTGATTTCTCTAACAGCTTTAATAACGTTAACTTTATTATCGCCCACACCTGTTAAATGAAGATCAAATTCACTTTTATCATCTGCTGCTGCATCTCCTCCACCAGCTGCTGCTGCTGCTGGGGCAGCTGCAGCTGCAGCTGCAGAAACACCAAATTTTTCTTCCATTTCTTTAATCAGCTCAGATAAATCTAAAACTGACATTGAACCAATACTCTCTAAAATATCTTCTTTTGAAATAGCCATACTTTATATACTCCTAATAGTTTTAATTAAATCGTTTAAATTACGCTGGCTTTTGATCACGAACTGCAGCAACACCTCTTACAAATTTTGATGGCACCTCATTAAGTGTCCTAACAAATTTTGCAATTGGCGCTTGCATCGTACCCATTAATTTAGCGAGCAATTCTTCACGACTTGGTAAGGAAGCAAGGACTTTAATAGCCTTTACATCCATTTTTTCACTTGGTGTTGCACCTGTTTTTATTACAAATAACTCGTTAGCCTTAGCAAAGTTATTTAAAACTTTTGCTGCAGATACAGGGTCTTCAGAAATTCCAAATATTAAAGGGCCTACCATATCTTCTGATAGCGATGAAAATGAGGTGTTTTCTACTGCTCGTTTAACTAAATTATTTTTAAGCACTTTAAGATAAACGCCCGATTTTCTTGCTTCCGCCCTTAAATTGGTCATTTCTTGAACACCCACACCTCGATACTCAGCGAGTATCATGGATTGAGCATTTTCAATCTGTTTGCTAACTTCAGCTACAACAGCCTTTTTTTCTTCAAGTTTCAGACTCAAGGCCTTCTCCTTTCGTTAAATAAAAGCATTAGTTTCCCAATGCCAACTAAAACGACGACCTCTATCAGGATATTATCCTTTAGGGGGTTCGCCATCTGCGTAGGTTTAAATAATTAAATTAAACTTTCGTACCTACGGTCTTTGACAACTTCATTGATATTCTTATCAATGAACCCAAAGCTCTTAATGTGGAAAAACTATTCCACAAATTTTTCAAACCTAATTTAATAAGTTTGCTTGGTCTATTCGAACTCCAACTCCCATCGAGCTCGAAACCGATAATTTTTTTATAAAGACACCCTTAACATCTTTTGGTTTTGCTTTACTAATTTCATCAAGTAATGCTGTTAAATTTGCTTGCAAATGTTCTGAGCTAAATGATGCTCTTCCAATAGTGCAATGAATAATTCCAGCCTTATCAGTCCTATATTGAACCTGTCCGGCTTTAGAGTTTTTTACTGCTTTTTCAGTATCAGTTGTTACGGTTCCAACTTTTGGATTTGGCATTAATCCTCTTGGACCCAATACTTGCCCTAGTGTACCTACAATTTTCATAGCATCTGGTGTTGCGATTACTACATCAAAATCCATCACACCTTTTTTTACTTGATCTGCTAAATCTTCAAAACCAACAATATCTGCACCTGCTTTTTTTGCAGCATCAGCAGCTTCACCCTGGGCAAAAACTGCTACACGAGTTGTTTTACCAATACCATTAGGAAGGACTAATGCACCTCTTACTGCTTGATCAGATTTCGATGCATCGATCCCTAAATTTATTGCAGCATCTATCGATTCATCAAATTTAGCTTTAGCAGTCTCTTTAACCAAATTAAGTCCTTCAGAAGCTGAATAAACTTTATCTCTATCAACTTTTTCCATTAAAGTTTTAAACCTTTTACTTAAGCTCATTTGACTCCCTCCACTTCAATACCCATACTTCTTGCGCTCCCTGCAACTGTTCTAACTGCTGCATCCATATCTGAAGCTGTTAAATCAGGCATCTTAGTTTTTGCAATTTCTTCTGCTTGAGCTCGAGAAATTTTTCCGACTTTTTCAGTGTGAGGAACTGCAGAACCCTTCTGTAATTTTGCTGCTTTCTTCAATAAAATTGAAGCAGGTGGAGTTTTCATAATAAAAGTAAAACTTTTATCTGAAAAAGCAGTAATTACAACAGGAATTGGCAAGCCTGGCTCAACACTTTGAGTTTCAGCGTTGAAAGCTTTACAAAAATCCATAATATTCAATCCACGTTGTCCGAGAGCAGGCCCAACAGGGGGGCTAGGATTTGCCTTCCCAGCGGGTATTTGCAATTTTATATATCCCTCAATTTTTTTTGCCATCTCTTTTATCTCCTTAATTTTGGTCCAAACGCTTTTAATAAAAAGCTCCCAAATAAATTCTTAAACTTCTTTTTCTATCTGTCCAAATTCAAGCTCTACAGGTGTTGCACGACCAAATATCACTACCGAAACACGGAGTTTACTTTTTTCGTAATCAATAGTGTCGACAGTGCCAGAAAAATCTTTAAAAGGCCCATCAATAACTCTAATTGATTCTCCAACTTCAAAAGTCAGTTTCTGAGTTGGATTAACCTTACTATCATCCATTCTCTGCAAAATGATATCTACTTCTTTATTTGTTATTGGCGATGGTTTGGTTCCACTCCCTCCAATAAAAGCTGTCACTTTTGGGTTGCTTTTTACCAAATGCCAACTATCATCATTCATTTCCATTTGAACCAAAACATACCCTGGATATAATCTTCTTTCGGTTACTTTTTTTTGTCCTGATTTCATCTCAACTACTTCTTCAACCGGAACTAATACATCGCCAAATTGATCACTTATTTCTGATTGTTGGATTCTTTCTAATAAGGCTTGACGTACGATTTTTTCATACCCAGAAAATGCTTGAACCGCATACCAACGTTTAGACATTATTCACCTCGCCCTAGTAACAAATTAATAATGTATGAAAAACCAATATCTATAAAAGCCAAAAAAATAGCCATAATTACGACTAAAACAAAAACTATTAAAGTCATTTGTATTGTTTCTTTTCTTGTAGGCCAAACTACTTTTTTAGCTTCTGTAATAGCTTCCTGTAAAAACCCAATAGATTGCTGACCTTGCGGTGTTGTCCAAAAAACAGCAATAAATGCTCCCACACCAGCCAAAACAGATAAAATCCTCAACACTGTTGGTTGCTCAGAAAGGACGTAAAATCCTACTATTCCTGCGCCTAAAAGTAAAAATGACAAACTTAGTCTTATATTAATCTTCATTCCCACTTTGTTCCCTTTTGTTGGCAGGCCAGGAGGGCTTCGAACCCCCAACCCTCGGTTTTGGAGACCGATACTCTACCAATTGAGCTACTGGCCTAGGTTTAACTAATATTAAATTCCTACTCAATAACTTTTACTACAACACCAGATCCAACTGTTCTTCCACCTTCACGAATAGCAAATCGAAGACCTTCTTCCATCGCAATCGGAGCTATAAGCGTTCCAGTAATAGAAACATTATCTCCTGGCATTACCATTTCTGTTCCTTCTGGTAATTCAACTGCACCAGTTACATCTGTTGTTCTAAAATAAAATTGAGGCCTATACCCATTAAAGAATGGAGTATGACGTCCGCCTTCTTCTTTACTTAAAGAGTAAATTTCTGCAGTGAATTTAGTATGTGGTTTTATAGAACCTGGCTTACATAAAACTTGGCCACGCTCTACTTCTTCTCTTTTTGTTCCTCGAAGTAAAACACCTACATTATCACCAGCCTGGCCCTGATCAAGTAACTTACGAAACATTTCAACACCTGTACAAACTGTTGCTGTGGTATCTTTTAATCCAACGATTTCAATTTCTTCATTAACTTTAATAACACCACGCTCAACACGACCAGTCACTACAGTTCCTCGACCTTCTATTGAGAATACATCTTCAACAGGCATAAGGAAATCACCATCTATAGCACGTTTTGGTTCTGGAATATAACTATCCAGCGCTTCAGCTAATTTAATAATTGCTGGCTCACCAATATCTGATGAATCACCCTCTAATGCTTTAAGTGCTGAGCCCATAATGATAGGTATATCATCGCCAGGGAAGTCATATTTACTTAGTAATTCACGAACTTCCATTTCAACAAGGTCAAGTAGTTCTTTATCATCAACCATGTCCGCTTTGTTTAAGAAAACAACAATGTGAGGAACGCCCACTTGTCTAGATAAAAGAATATGTTCGCGAGTTTGAGGCATCGGTCCATCAGCGGCAGAACACACAAGTATTGCTCCATCCATTTGAGCGGCACCAGTAATCATATTTTTTACATAATCAGCATGGCCTGGACAGTCAACGTGAGCGTAGTGACGCGATTCTGTTTCATATTCTACGTGTGATGTATTAATAGTTATCCCACGCGCTTTTTCTTCAGGTGCTGAATCAATTTCTGCAAAATCTTTCTTGTCGCCACCAAATTTTTTAGTTAGCACTGTTGAAATTGCAGCCGTTAGTGTAGTTTTCCCATGATCAACGTGGCCAATTGTGCCAACGTTTACATGTGGTTTGGTACGCTCAAATTTACCTTTAGCCATAATATATTGTCCTTAAAAATGTTTAAAATGTTTCTACTTCATAAAAAATTAACTGGTGCCCATGGCGGGAATCGGACCCGCGACCTCTCCCTTACCAAGGGAGTGCTCTACCACTGAGCCACATGGGCTGATTCAAAATTCGAATCTGGAGCGGGCGACGAGGTTCGAACTCGCGACATTTAGTTTGGAAAACTAATGCTCTACCAACTGAGCTACACCCGCATACCCATACTAAACCCACTTATAGCAGCAAAGCCAAATGGTGGAGGGAGAAGGATTCGAACCTTCGTACTCAGAGAGAACGGATTTACAGTCCGTCGCCTTTAACCACTCGGCCACCCCTCCCAACCGAACCCAAAATTATCGGATATTCAGACGATTTTGTCAAATAAAATAACGAGTTATTAAAAAATAATGGTGCCCTCTGTCGGATTCGAACTGACGACCTACGCATTACAAGTGCGTTGCTCTACCAACTGAGCTAAGAGGGCATTTTTGAAAACCGTAACTATATCAATTTTTTTTATTCAAAACCAGTTTTTAATGTTTATTTAACTAAACTTAGGTGTGATTTTTTAATTTTTGTTTTTGATTCTTTTATTTTTTTATTTATAGGCTTCTTTTCTTTTATATTTTCATTAATATCAAAAAATAATCCTTCACCATTTTCTTTACTATAAATACCCAATATTGATTTCATAGGTAAAAAAATATCTTGATTAATTCCATTAAAACGGGTGGAAAAAGAGACAAAATTATTATCAAAAATTAATTTGTTGGTTGACAATGAAGATAAATTTAAGACAATTTCATTCGAGTCAATATAGCTTTTTGGTACTTTTACACCAGATATAATCTTAGCAACAATATAGGGAGTAAGTTCAGAATCTATACACCAATCATAAATAGCCCTCAGAAGATATGGTTTAGTGGCTTGAGCCATATCTAAATAAAAGACCTCATAGCTTTCTCTGCAGGAGACATAGCTTCATCAAAATGTGGCCTTGAAAACAATTTATCTGCATATTTAAGTAAAGATTTGCATTGATTTCCTAATTTAATTTCATAATGATCTAATCTCCATAGTAATGGAGCCATAGCAACGTCTAACATTGAATAATCCTCATGCAATAAAAATGGTTGCTTATCAAGAATTGGAGTTAACTGAATTAAAGTATTAGTTACAGTCTTTTTTGCACTTTCTCTAACTTTAGAATCATTAGCTTCAAGATCTTTCATATGAACAAAAAGATTATTTTCAAAGTCCTTTAAGAATAATCTTGCTCTAGCTCGCATCACAGGATCGGGGGGCATTAATTGGGGATGAGGAAAACGTTCATCAATATACTCATTTATTATATTTGGGTCTGTTAAAACTAAGTCTCTCTCTTCTAATACTGGTGAATCTGAATAAGGACTCAAGATTGATAAATCCTCTGGTTTATTATTTAAATCAACATCAATAACTTCAAAATCCATTCCTTTTTCAAAAAGAACAATTCGACATCTATGGCTAAATGGATCTGTAGAATTAGAGTAAAGTTTCATCATGATTATTTAATATCCTTCCAAAATTCTTGCTTAAGTTTGACTACTAAAAAAAGAAGGAGAAAAAGGAATCCAACAACATAAATCCCCATTCTTTTTCTTTTTAACTGATCTGGTTCTGACATAAAAGTAAGAAAATTAGTTAAATCAGTAATGACCGCATCATACTCTTTTTGATTTAATTTTCCAGATTTGCTTAAACTAAGTTTGCCGGTTACTTTATCAAGTCTTTGTTCTCCCTGAAGTTCCCATAAGATGTGAGGCATCGCTGTATTGACATAAATTAAGTTATTCCATCCAATCTCTCTAGAACTGTCCCTATAAAAACCTTTCATATAATTATAAATCCAATCTCTTCCTCTTGATCTTGCAACAACTGAAAGATCCGGCGGAGTTGCACCAAACCATTTTTTAGACTCTTCAACTGGCATAGAAATTTCCATCGGCTCTCCTATTTTATCAGCAGTAAATAATAAGTTATCTTCAATATTTTTTTTGGAAAGGCCAATATCCATTAATTTGTTATATCGCATATATTTGGCACTGTGACAATTTAAGCAATAGTTAATAAATGTTTTTGCTCCTCTTTGAAGTGATGATTGATTTGTTAAATCAATAGGAGCTTTTTCAAGACTAATTTTTTCTTCAGATGCAAAAATTGAAAGTTGCGTTAATAATAAAATTATAAATATAATCTTTTTCATTTCATACTTACTCTTGTCGGAACAGGTTTAGTTTTATCTTTTTTGCTATATATAGGCATTAGTATAAAAAATAAAAAATAAATAATTGTAAAAATTCTAGCTATGACAGTTGCAATATCAGCACCGCCAAGCAAAGGAATGATAATAGGAAATTGACCCCAAATATTTGAAGGAACTGTACCTAGATATCCTAGTACAATAAAACTAACAACGAATGCACTTAACCATCTTTTGTAGAGAATTCCTTTGTAACGTATCGATCTTACTGGACTCTTATCAAGCCATGGTACCAAAAAGAAAATTAATACAGAAAGTCCCATTGCTGCTACGCCAGGAAATTGACTATTTAAAATTGGTGGTACTGCCCTCAATATGGAATAGAACGGAGTAAAATACCATACTGGTGCAATATGTGAGGGAGTCACAAGTGGGTCAGCTGGAATAAAATTATTTGCTTCTAAAAAATATCCTCCCATTTCTGGAGCAAAAAATATAATTGAAGCAAAAACTATAAGGAATACAGTTAAACCAATTAAATCCTTTACAGTGTAGTATGGATGAAAAGGAATACCATCGAGAGGAATACCGGTCTTTTTATCTTTATATTTTTTAATTTCTATGCCATCTGGATTATTAGACCCAACTTCATGAAGTGCAATTAAATGAGAAAAAATTAATCCAGCAAGTGCCAGGGGTAAAGCAATAACATGAAATGCAAAAAAACGATTTAAAGTTGCATCAGAAATCAAATAATCCCCTCTTACCCATTCAGCTAAATCTGGTCCGATAAATGGAACAGTAGCGAAAAGATTAACGATCACTTGAGCTCCCCAATAAGACATCTGTCCCCATGGTAACAAATATCCAAAAAAGGCTTCAGCCATTAAAGCAAGAAAAATTGCTACCCCAAAAATCCATAGTAATTCTCTGGGTTTTTGATATGAGCCATACATCAAACCTCTAAACATATGCAGGTAAATTACTACAAAAAACAAAGATGCACCTGTAGAATGCATATATCGGATGAGCCATCCAAATGAAACATCTCTCATAATATATTCAATCGAAGCAAATGCCTGAGATGCATCAGGCTTGTAATGCATCGTTAAAAAAATTCCGGTTAAAATTTGTACTACAAACACAAAAAGTGCTAATGCTCCAAAAAAATACCAAAAATTAAAATTTTTGGGTGCGTAATAACCGGTTAAATGATTTTTGATAAATGAAGATAAAGGAAATCTTTCATCAATCCATCCAATTAAACCATTCGAATTATGACTATTATTTTTTTTAGCCATTTAAGCTTTGCCTTTTGAGTCTTCGCCGATAACAATTGTATTTTCATCCAAATACTTATGAGGGGGAACAATAAGATTAGTTGGAGCTGGCGAGCCTTTAAATACTCTTCCAGCTAAATCAAATTTCGAACCATGACATGGGCAAAAAAATCCACCTTTCCAATTTTCTCCCATATCACCTTTAGGTTTTAATTTTGGTGTTGGTGCACATCCAAGATGAGTACATATACCAATAATTACAAGCATATTAGGCTTTATTGAACGAGTTTTGTTTTGACAGTATTTTGGTTGTTGAGACGACACTTTAAGATTAGGATCTGCTAATTTTTTAAGATCATTCTCTAAGGATTTAACCATATCGTCCGATCGATTTAAGATCCAAACAGGTTGTCCTCTCCATTCTGTTGTTAGAACTTTACCTTTACCTACTCGACTCACATCAACTTGAACTGAAGCTCCTGCAGCTTTAGCTTTTTCACTTGGAAGCATACTTGAAACGAAAGGGATACCGGCGGAAGTAGCACCAATTGCCGCAGTTACTGATGTTGCGGTAACCAAAAAACGTCTTCTATCTAAATTTATTTTTTTAATGTTTTTTGCCATTGAAGTCCTTCAATATGTAGGGAAGGTAAAATATATTAAGCACGCTATTATATAAAATTACTTAATAATCCGATAGACCTATTATGTTCTAAATAGTTTATTTTTTGAAATAAATAATCCTATTTCATATAAAAATAAAATTGGTAGTGCTAATAAAACCTGAGAAATTACGTCGGGAGGGGTAAAAATTGCGCCAAAAATAAATGCAGCGACAATTACATATCGCCTATTTTTTTCAAGTGTTTTTATTTTTATCCAATTAAATTTTACAGCAGTAATTAAAAACAAAGGTACCTGGAAAGCTAATCCAAATGCTAGAAAGAGTGCAATTATCATTTGAAGGTAGTGTGAAATATCAATCATTAATTCAACATCTTTTGGCGTGATATTTATAAAAAAATTAAAAATAATTGGAAAGATTAAAAAATAAACAAATACAGTTCCCAGTAAAAAAAGAATGAATCCAAAAATCATAATTGAAATCACAAAAAGCTTCTCATTTTTATATAAACCTGGGGATACAAAGTTCCAGACCTGAAAAAAAATAAAAGGTAATGAGAGTATTAATGCGCAATATGCAGTTATTTTAAAGGGAACTAAAAAAGTGGCAGTAAGCTTTGTAGAAATAAGAGAACCATTAAAAGCAATCAATTGATTTAATAAAGGCTCAGAAAAAAAATAATAAATTTCATTTGAAAAAAACATCATTCCTATGAAAATAAATAAATAAATAAATAAAGATTTAATTAAGGTTAATCTTAACTCTGAAAAATGACCAAAAAAGATATTAAATTTACTCACAATTTATTTAGTATTTTTTATTTCTTTTTCAATTTTTTTCAATTGTTTAAATTTACTTTCTCTGTGAAGCTCTTGTTTGATTTCATAAATAAAATTTTTTAATTTTTTTGAAAATTTACCTGCTCCTCGAGCCAAGACTGGTAAATTTTTTGGAGAAACAAAAATTATTATCGCTAGGATAATGATAATCAATTCTGCGAAGGAAATATCAAACATAATTTAATTTATCTATTTTTTAGTTGATTTACTTTTTTTTATTTTTTTGGAATCATTCATACCATCTTTAAAATTTTTAACAGCTGCGCCTAAATCACTTCCAATATTTTTTAATTTCCCTGCACCAAAAATAATTAAAACTATTAATAAAATTAATACCCATTCATTTATTCCTGACATTTTTACCTCCTAATTACAATTTTGCTAACTTTTCACTTCCACCATAAACATGAAAATGAATATGAAATACTTCTTGCCCACCTTCTTTACCAGAATTTATCATTGTCCTAAAACCTTTTAATCCTGCTTCTTTTGCTAGCTTCGGTGCTAATAGTAACATTTTACTTAATATTTCTTGATCGTCTGATTTACATTCAATTAAACTAGTAATATGTTTTTTTGGAATAATTAGAAAATGAACTTTATCAATTGGATTAATATCTTCAAATGCAAATAAATCATCATCTTCATAAACTATAGTAGATGGTAATTTTTTTTGGTAGATTTTGCAAAAAATACAATCATCCATAGCTTTAGAATCTCCTATTTTTCTTTTCTTCTATGCCTGAAGTGCCTTGTCTATTTTTTAACTCATTAGTTATGTCATCAACCTTTAAATTTTTCTCAGATAAAAGCACTAAACAATGAAACCATAGATCTGCAACTTCATGAATTAACTCCTTTTTACCATCAAACTCAGCTGCAGAAACAGTTTCTAATGCCTCCTCTTTTATTTTTTCTAAAATTTCCTTAAGACCTTTACTATGAAGAAGTGCGGTATACGATAATTTAGGGTCATCGTTTTTTTTTGATTTTATAATTTCTAATAAACTTTCTAGATATTCATCTTTCATTTTATATATTATAACTTTGTAGGATTAGGAGCATCACCATAGACTTCTTTAGGGTCAAAAACTTTTTCTTTTTCTTCAAATTTCAAAACGGTTGACTTATTACCTTCTCCAAAGGGAACACTTCTATAAAAGCAGGACCTATATCCCACATGACAGCTTGCTCCACCCTGAACATCTACACGCAACCATACACAATCCTGGTCATCATCAATTCTTATTTCTTTTATTTTTTGGATAAGTCCACTCGTCTTACCCTTATACCAAAGAGTTTTTCTACTTCTAGAGTAATAAACTGCCTCACCTAGTGAAATTGTTTTTTTAAATGCCTCTTCATTCATATAACCTTGCATCAAAACTTCTCCAGAAATAAAATCAGTTGTTACAACTGGTATAAGACCATCATGATCAAATTTCGGAGCTAATTCTGTAGACTCTTCAACTTGTTCAATTGTTTTTCGTTGTTCAAATTTCATATCGCTCATTATTCAATTCCTCATAATCTCTATTTTGAACAATAACAGGCAGAAACCTTTTAGTTATTGCAATTTGTTTTATACACTCAATCATTACGCATTTGAATACCATTTTTTGACATATATTTCTTAGCCTGCTCTATAGTATACTCTCCGTAATGAAAGATACTTGCTGCAAGAACGGCATCAGCTCCTCCATTATTAACTCCATCAACAAGATGTTGAAGATTCCCAACACCACCAGATGCAATAATTGGAACCTCAACAAGATCAGAGATTAGTTTGTTTAGCTTATTATCAAATCCTTTTTTTGTACCATCTCTGTCCATACTGGTAAGAAGTAATTCACCTGCACCTAAGTCAGACATTTTTTTTGCCCAACTTACTGCATCTATTCCTGTCGCCTTTCTTCCCCCATGTGTAAAAACCTCCCAATGATCATCAACTTTTTTTGCATCAATTGCAACTACAATTGCTTGGGAGCCAAAACGACTTGAAGATTCAGCAACCAATTCCGGGTTTAAAATGGCTGATGTGTTTATTCCCACCTTATCTGCCCCAGCATTTAATAAGTTTCTGATATCTTCACAGGTTCGAACTCCTCCACCAACTGTAAGTGGAATAAAAATTTGCTTAGCAACTTTTTCAACAATATCAAATAAAAGCCCTCTATTATCCGAGCTGGCAGTAATATCTAAAAAAGTTACCTCATCGGCCCCTTGCTCGTTGTATTTTTTTGCAATTTCTACAGGATCACCAGCATCTTTTAAATCTACAAAATTAATGCCTTTAACAACTCTGCCATCATTAACATCTAAGCATGGAATAATTCTTTTAGCGACACTCATATATTATCCTGTTAAACGCTCAGCTAATTCCTGAGCTTCTTTAAAATCTAATGTCCCCTCATAAATAGCTGTACCAGTAATGACCCCCCTAATACCAATATTTGAAACTTCACAAAGCTTTTCGATATCTTTTATATTAGAAACTCCTCCACTTGCCACAACAGGTATTTTCAATGACTCTGACAGTTTTACTGTTGCATCAATGTTAACTCCTGACATCATCCCATCTCGACCAATATCAGTATAAATTATTGATTCCACTCCATACTCTTCAAATTTTTGAGCTAATTCAATTACATTATGCCCTGTAAGTTTTGACCAGCCGTTAATAGCAACATCGCCATCTTTAGCATCTAAGCCTACAATAATTTGTCCTGGAAATGAATAACAAGCCTCATGAAGAAATCCAGGATTAGTAACTGCCGCTGTCCCAACGATTATTGAATCAACTCCACTATTTAAGAAATTCTCTAAAGTATCTAAATTTCTAATTCCGCCTCCTAATTGAATTGGTATTTCATTTTTAACTTCAGACACAATTGACTTAATAGCATTTTCATTGATTGGTTTTCCTGCAAAAGCTCCATCAAGATCGACTAAATGCAATCTTTTTGCGCCTAAATTGACCCATTTTCGTGCCATATCAGCTGGATTCTCTGAAAAAATAGTTGATTGATTCATTAAGCCTTGCTTCAATCTAACGCATTTACCTTCTTTAAGATCTATTGCTGGAATAATTATCACATTTAAATATTAAGCATCCCACGAAATAAAATTATTCAATAATTGTAACCCTAATTGAGAACTTTTTTCTGGATGGAACTGAACTGCAAAAATATTATCTTTGGCAATTGCACACGTAAATTCATCCCCATGGCTTGAGGTTGCCATTATTAAACTTTTGTTAGTTGTCTCGGCATAAAAACTATGTACAAAATAAAATCTATGATCTGTATCTATTTTATTCCACATTGGATGTGAATTTATTATAGATACTTTGTTCCATCCCATATGTGGAATCTTTATTCTTTCCTTTTCAAGTAATTTAAAACGCTTTACATATCCAGGGAGTAAACCAAAACCTTTTACATTTCCCTCTTCGCTGGACTCAAATAACATTTGAAGACCTAAACAAATACCTAAAAAAGGTTTCTTTTTAGCTGCTTCAATTACAGATTCTTTAAGACCCAATTTTTCTAAGTGTAAAATACAATCAGGCATGGCCCCTTGGCCAGGAAAAATTATCTTATCTGCTTTTGCCACAATATCTGGATCACTAGTGACAATTGATTTAGTTTTTGGTGATATAAAACTTACAGCGTTATGGACTGATCTTAAGTTACCTACTCCATAATCTATTATTGCAATCATAAATAAATTTTAAAAATTATTATAATTTAAAGCGATCCCTTAGTTGAGGGCATCACACCTTTTATTTTTTCATCTAATTCTACTGCTAATCTTAAAGCCCTTCCAAATGCTTTAAAAATAGTTTCAGCCTGATGATGCGCATTTTCGCCTTTTAAATTATCAATGTGCAAGGTAACATTTGCATGGTTTATAAAGCCTTGAAAAAATTCATGTATTAAATCAACATCAAATTCCCCAATTCTTGATCTGGTAAATTCTACACTTAATTCCAATCCAGGCCTGCCAGATATATCTAAAACAACCCTAGATAATGCTTCGTCCAAAGGCACATAAGCATGGCCATAACGGCGGATACCTAATTTATCCCCAATTGCTTTATCGAAAGCCTGTCCTAAAGTAATACCTATATCTTCTACTGTGTGATGAGCATCTATATGAAGATCGCCTTTAGCCTTAATCGTCAAGTCAAATAATCCATGTCTTGAGATTTGCTCGAGCATATGATCTAAAAATCCAATTCCTGTATCTAAATTAGATTTTCCAGTTCCATCAATATTAATATCAACATTAATATCCGTTTCTTTAGTTTTTCTTGAGACTTTTGCTATTCTTTTCATATCCTAATTTTATCATGAGTTTGACTTATTTAATCTTCTACAACGTTCTGAACAATACTTAACTTCGTGCCATACTTTTTCCCATTTTTTTCGCCAAGTAAATTGCCTTTTACAAACTTGACATGTTTTGAAATCAAGAAATTCTTTTTTAATCATAAATTATTTTTTTTAAAATAGAGATAAGTTTCTGCATATCTTTTTTTGTGCCAATAGTAATTCTAAGATATTGGGAAATTATTTTTGGGGTCTCAAAATGACGAACTAAAACCCCAGCTA
This sequence comes from OM43 beta proteobacterium, assembly GCA_042094875.1. Classification (GTDB taxonomy): domain Bacteria; phylum Pseudomonadota; class Gammaproteobacteria; order Burkholderiales; family Methylophilaceae; genus BACL14. Next base: position 287,903 of record JBELCI010000005.1, on the reverse strand, counting down.
ATCTTAATTGTTGATTTATGTAACTTGCATCTTTTAACCTATGTCTAGCAAATATAAAATTTGCTCCTGAAGGTAAAACTTCAAAACCATTTAATATTAATTCTTTTTCTAAAAAATTTCTTGATTGAATAATTTTTTCTCTTGTTTTATTAAAATATTTGTCGTCTTTAATTGCCTCGATACCTGCTATTTGTGCTAAGCGATCAATTGGATAGGAATTAAAACTATTCTTTATGCGATTAAGTGCTTCGATTAAACCTTTATCTGCAAAAGCATATCCCAATCTCATCCCAGCTAATGACCTTGATTTTGAAAATGATTTTGTAACTACTAAATTTTTATACTTTTTAACTAATTGAACAGCTGACTGTGTTCCAAAATCTACATATGCTTCATCAATTACAACAACACTATCTTGATTAAAATTCAATAATTTTTTTATATCAACTAATTTTTTTGGTATTCCAGTTGGGGCGTTAGGGTTAGGAAAAATAATACCTCCGTTTTTAACTAAATAATCATTTAAATTAATATTAAAATCTCTATTCAAAGGAATTTTTTTATATTTAACATTATAAAGACTGCAATAAGCAGGATAAAAACTGTACGTTATATTTGGAAATAAAATAGGGTATGTTTTTTTTAAAAGTCCTTGAAAGATAAATGCAAGAATTTCATCTGATCCATTACCAATAAAAATATTTGATTTGTTTAATTTATAATAATTAGAAATGGCTTCTTTTAGCTTCATGCTATCAGGATCTGGGTACAATCTTAAATTATCCTTAGTGCTTAATTTGATAGCATTTAAAACCCTACTGCTTGGACCATATGGGTTTTCATTAGTATTGAGTTTGAGTAAGGTTTTATCTTTTGGCTGCTCTCCAGGTGAATATGGAGTTAATTTGGTAACAATATCACTCCAGAATTTATTCATTTTTTTTAAAAATTCTATATTTAGCAGATTCTGAATGTGCTTCTAATCCTTCGCCATCTGCAAGAGCTGATGCAACATATCCTAAATTATTAGCTGTTTCTTTTGATAAAGAAATTAAACTAGATCTTTTTTGAAAGTCATAAACACCCAAAGGCGATGAAAATCTTGCAGTACCTGAAGTTGGAAGCACATGATTTGGGCCAGCACAGTAATCACCTATCGCCTCACAAGTATTTCTACCCATAAATATAGCCCCGGCATGGTTAATTTGTTTTAATAATTCTTCTGGATTTTCTACTGAAAGTTCCAAATGCTCTGGAGCAATATAATCTGATATTGCAGCCGCTTCTTTCAAATCCTTTGCAAAAATAAATACGCCCCGATCTTTCAAAGAAGTTTTTATCACTTCTTTTCTTGACATATTAACAATTAATTTATCGATACTTGCCATAACTAAATCTAAGAAGCTTGAATCAGTAGAAATTAAAATTGATTGAGATAATTCATCGTGTTCAGCTTGCGAAAATAAATCCATTGCAATCCAGTCAGGGTTAGTTTTGCCATCACAAATAATTGTTATTTCTGAAGGCCCAGCGATCATATCGATTCCTACTTTACCAAATACTTTTCTTTTAGCTTCAGCAACATATGCATTTCCAGGGCCAACAATTTTATCTACCCTTGGTATTGTTTCTGTTCCATAAGCTAAGGCTGCAATTGCTTGCGCCCCTCCTATGGTAAAAACTCTATCAACATTTGCAATTTTTGCAGCAGCCAATACCAAATCGTTTTTTTCTCCATCAGGTGCAGGAACAACCATTATCAAATCTTTTACACCAGCAATTTTTGCTGGAATAGCATTCATTAAAACTGAGGATGGATAAGCAGCTTTTCCTCCAGGCACATATAAACCAACTCGGTCTAATGGGGTTATCTTTTGACCATAAGTTGAATTTTCATTGTCTTTATATGACCAGGATTTATTTATTTGTTTAAGATGATATTGACTAATTCTTTTTGCAGCAATTTCAAGAAATTTTTGCGTTTCCTTAGGAAGGCTGTCATATGAATTTAATAATTCATCTTTTTCTATCTCTAGACTTTGAAGGCTATTGGTAGCTATGTTATCAAATTTTTTTGTAAAATCCAGAACTGCCTTATCGCCATTTTTTTTAACTTCATTAATAATGTTATTTGTAGTTTTGATAATTTCTTCATTTTCACTACTATCAAGAGTTAAAAGATTTTTAAGTTCTGATAAAAATTTATTGTCAGTTGATTTTAATCTTTTAATATCCACAATCTATATTGAAACTGCTTTAGAAAATTTATTAATCATTGGTTGAAGAATATTACGCTTAATTTTTAAAGAAGCTTTATTTACAATTAATCTTGAGCTAATTTCTCCTATCTCCTCAACAGGAACTAATTGATTAGCTTCTAAAGTTTTTCCTGAGCTTACTAAATCTACAATTACATCCGATAAGTTTACAATTGGCGCCAATTCCATTGATCCATATAATTTAATTAAATCTATATGTAAACCTTTTCTTGCAAAGTGATTTCGCGCCGCCTTTGTATACTTAGTAGCAACCCTTAGCCGCATCCCTTTTTTTGCATTTTCTTCATAATCGAAATTTTTCCTACAGGCAACCATCATTTTACATCTACCAATATTTAAATCTAAAGGTTGGTAAAGTCCTATACCTTGATATTCATCTAAAATATCTTTACCAGCTATTCCTAAATCTGCACCACCCCATTCAACATATGTTGGCACATCTGAAGCTCTAACGATTATTAGCTGAACTTCTTTATCATTTGTTTTTAATAATAATTTTCTAGAAACTTCTGGATTTTCCTCACAGGAAATACCTGCTGTTTTGAGAATTGGCATAGTCTCAGAAAAAATTCTTCCTTTTGATAAAGCAATCGTAATCATCTTAATTAACCCTTTTTATATTTGCACCAATTTGGTTAAATTTTTTCTCTAAATTTTCATAACCTCTATCTAAATGATAAATTCTATCAATTATAGTTTCACCTTTAGCAGACAAGGCGGCAAGAACCAATGATGCAGAGGCTCTTAGATCAGTGGCCATAACATTTGCACCTTCTAACATTTTACCACCACTTATTAAAGCTGTATTTTGGTTAACTTTAATATTAGCCCCCATTCTTATTAATTCTTGAACATGCATAAATCTGTTTTCAAAAATAGTTTCTTTTACTTCACTATTTCCATTAGCAATTGTATTTAATGCCATAAATTGAGCCTGCATATCAGTTGGAAAATCTGGATACGGGCCAGTTTCTATATTTACAGAATTTAATTTTCCATTACTTTTAATTTTAATTACTTTATCAGAAACTATGACTTCGACTCCTGCATCTTTTAATTTATGAAGAATACTAGACATCTTATCTGGTTCAACTCCAATACAATTTAATTCTCCGGATGTCATAGCAGTGGCTATCATATAAGTTCCTGCTTCAATTCTGTCAAAGATAATAGAATGTTCTGCTCCATTTAATTCTTCAACGCCTTCAACTTCAATTATATCAGTACCCAAACCTTTAATAATTGCTCCCATTTTAATTAGACAATTTCCTAAATCAACAACTTCAGGTTCTTTAGCAGAGTTTCTTAGAATAGTTTTACCTTTCGCAAGACAAGCTGCCATAAGCAAATTCTCCGTACCAGTTACTGTTACTTGATTCATTACAATCTCTGTACCAATTAATCTATTATTAGGAAGTCCTTGAGTTGATGCAACTATATCTCCATTTTCAATATTTATCTTTGCTCCCATTGCTTCCAAACCATCTATATGAATCCCAACTGGTCTAGATCCAATAGCACAACCTCCTGGTAACGAAACTCTTGCTTTTCCAAATCTTGTTAATAAAGGGCCCAAAACCAAAATAGATGCCCTCATAGTTTTAACTAACTTATAAGGAGCATTAAAATCATTTATTTTCTTTGCTTTAAGAATTATTGTTGAACTAGTTTTTGAAATTTCTACACCTAGAGCAGATAAAAGTAATTCAGTTGTTTTTATGTCAAAAAGATTTGGGACATTTTTTAATTTTAATTCTTCCTCAGATAACAAAGAAGCAATTAAGATTGGTAATGCTGCATTTTTAGCTCCTGAGATACATACATCACCGTATAGTTCTCTTTGGCCATTTATTATAAGCTTATCCAAGATTCAGCCTAAAAAAATTAAGTTAATTTTGCGAGCTCCCCAGATTCATACATTTCTTTTATGATATCTGCTCCACCAATAAATTCTCCCTTAATATAAAGCTGAGGAATAGTTGGCCAATTTGAAAAAATCTTAATCCCCTCGCGAATATCTGGATCCTGAAGAACATCAAATGTTTCATATTTAATTTCGCATGCATCTAAAATCTGACAAGCTAAACTTGAAAATCCACATTGAGGAAAATTTGGATTACCTTTCATAAATAGAAGAATTTGATTATCTTCAATCAATTGCTTAATTTTTGTATTTTCAGTCATTTTGGTTCTCCGCTATAATTTTTTACTATTCCACTGCTCTGGAATAAATGTTTTTATGGATAAAGCATGAATTTCTTTCTTCATCATGTCGCCTAATGCCTCATAGACTAATTGGTGTTGTTTGATCATTGATTTATCTTTAAAAAGATTACTAACAATAATTGCTTCGAAGTGAGTACCATCATCTCCTTTTACTTTGATATAATCACAATCTAAATTTTTCAAGATAATATTTTCTATTTCACTAGCTTGTAACATTTACCCTCTCAGCTTATAACCAGATTTTAACATTTTGATAGTCACAAAAGATAAAACAATAAAGAAAAAACTAACAATACCCAAACTTAAAAATGGAGACACATCTGATTGTCCAAAAAATCCATATCTAAAACCATCTATCATATAAAAAAATGGATTTAGTTGCGACACCTTTTGCCAGGATACAGGCAATGAATGAATTGAGTAAAATACTCCAGATAACATTGATAAAGGCATAATAACAAAATTACCAAAAGCAGCCATCTGGTCAAATCTGTCTGCCCAAACTCCAGCAATTATTCCAAAAGCACCCATAAGACCGCCACCAAAAAAGGCAAACCAAAATACTATCCAAGGATGAACAATTGGCAAATCAATATATAACATTGCAATTAAATAAATACAAATACCAACAAAAATACCTCTTGCTATCGATGAAATAAGAAATGCAAAAAATAACTGCATATAGCTTAAAGGAGTTAACAAAAGAAATACAATATTTCCCATTACTTTAGACTGTATTAAGCTTGATGAGCTATTAGAAAAAGAATTTTGCAAAAGAGACATCATTATTAAGCCTGGAATCAGAAAAGCCATATAAGGAACACCTTGATATACTTCAAGTCGACTATCAAGAACATGGGAGAAAATTAGAAGATACAATATTCCTGTAATTACTGGAGCAGCAACTGTTTGAAAAGCCACACGCCAGAATCTAAGAAGTTCTTTTTTAAGAAGAGTCCATGTCCCTATTAACTGATTTTCTAGATTATTCATTTTAAGTTTTATTGCCTGTTAATTTCAAAAAAATATTCTCTAAATCCTGATCAACAGTTTCCATATCCAAAATATCTATTGGTGAGTCATTTAAGGCTTCAATAATTTTACCAATATCAGTAATTTTTTTTAATTCAAAAGTATAAAAATCACCGTCAATTGAAAAATTAATTCCCTTAATAATTTTTGATACTTGAATTGCGTTTTTTGAAAATAATCTAAGTTTTAAATTTTTAGCAGCAAATTTTTTAAGAAGATTACTAGTTGTATCCAAAGCAACAATTTTTCCAGTTCTAAGCATCGCAACTCTATTACAAAGTGCTTCAGCTTCTTCTAAGTAATGTGTTGTTAAGACAATTGTATGCCCTTCTTTATTTAATTCTTTAATAAAAGACCATAACCTTTGCCTTAATTCAACATCAACCCCTGCGGTTGGTTCGTCTAATACAATCACTGGTGGCTTATGAACTATTGCTTGAGCTATTAAAGCTCTTCTTTTCATACCGCCTGATAACATTCTCATATTAGTAGAAGCTTTTGATGATAAATCCAAACGTTCAATAATTTCATCAACCCAAACATCATTACTCTTTCCTTTTCCAAAATAACCTGCTTGAAACCTAAGCATTTCTCTTAAATTAAAAAAAGGGTCAAAGACTAATTCTTGAGGAACAATACCTAAAGAATGTCTAGCATTTTGATAATCTTTAATAACATCAAAACCCATAGCTTTTATGGTTCCAGATGTTGGCATAACTAAACCTGCTAACATATTTATTAGTGTAGACTTTCCTGCCCCATTTGGTCCAAGCAAACCAAAAAAGTCACCTTCTTCAATAGACAAAGTTATTCCTTTAACAGCCTTTAATTGACCGTAATTCTTACTAACATTTTTAAATGCAATAGCTTTATTCATCAAATATTGATTGATTTCTAATTAATTTAATTATGTTGAAAATATTATTATGAAATAAATTCTTCTACGCCGTATAGCTTAGCCAAACTTAATAAATTTGCAGGAGTATTCTTAATCTTCACAGTTTTATTATATCTTTTTGCTTGTCTCTTTAGCTCAAAAATCAATCCTAGAAGCGAAGTGTCAACTTCTTTTACCTCTACTAAATCAATAGAGATAGAATTCTTCCATTCATAATCATTTGTGAATTTCATAATACTAGGAACTTGAATTAATGTTACATCCCCGCTAATTATCCAATTATTATCTTGAAATTTAATTGGCTCCATCATTTTTTTTACCTTTATTCTTTTTTGCCAATTTATCAATTAAAACATCAATTCCATTCCGTTTAATTTCACTAGAAAATTGGCTTCTATAATTTGTTACTAAACTTACTCCTTCAATAACAATATCGAAGACAAGCCATTTTCCAGAATTGTTTGATAATGCATAATTAACTTTTATTGGTTGTCCGCCATTTTGAACAATCTCGCTTTTAACTATTACTATCTCATCTCCCTTTGACATCCTAGTTGGTTTAAATACAATTTCCTGATCTTTATATTTTGACAAAGCAACTGCATAAGTTTTTAGAAGAAGAGTTCTAAATTCTTTAATAAATCCTTTTTTTTGATTTTCATTCGTCTTTCTCCAAGCTCTTCCAAGAACTAAACGTGAAATTCGTTCAAAATCAAAATTCGGTAAAATTTTGTCCTCTGCTAATTTATAAATCTTTTCTTTATTTCCTTTTTGTATTTCTTCATCAGCTTTAATTGCAAAGATAACATCTTCAGCAGTCTTCTTTACTAGCTCATCTGGGCCTAACGCAGCTATAGAATAGAAGGGAAAAATTAATGCAATTAAAAAAATTAAATTAATAAATAAATTTTTCAATTTCATTCTTCCTCGGATGCTTTAGTGTATAAAAATTGACTTATTAATTTTTCTAAAACAACTGCATCTTGAGTCTGAGTAATCCTATCACCTTCAGACAAATTCTTCATATCACCACCCGCCTCCAATCCAATGTATTGTTCACCTAAAAGCCCTGCAGTATAAATATTAGCGAAAGTGTCTTTTGGAAATACATACCGCTTATCAATATCAATTTTAACAATTGCATGATAAGCCTCTGTATCAAAAACAATCGATTTTACTCTTCCAACAACAACCCCTGCTCCTTTTACGGGAGCTCTTGGTTTAAGTCCCCCTATGTTTTCAAAATGAGCTATAACTGAATATGTTTCTCTTATATCGTTGGAAGTCAAGTTTCCAACTTTCATAGCTAAGCCGAGCAAAGAAATTACGCCAATTGCTACAAAAATTCCAACCCAAGCATCAAATTTAATTTTATCCATAAATTTTCCTTATTTAAATCAGTTTAACCACCAATCATGAAAGAGGTCAATATAAAATCAAGTCCTAATATAACTAATGATGATGTAACTACCGTTCTTGTAGTTGCCCTACTAACACCTTCAGCGGTTGGTGGCGCATCATATCCTTCAAAAAGGGCAATTATGGTACAAGCCACACCAAACACTAAACTTTTTATAACACCATTTACAATATCATATCTAAAATCAACATTCGCCTGCATTTGAGACCAAAATGCGCCTTCATCTACTCCGATAACGATAACTGCTACAACATAACCACCTAATATTCCTACCATTGAAAAAATCGCTGCTAATATTGGCATAGCAATGACTCCTGCCCAAAAACGAGGAGCAATAATTCTTCCTACAGGATTTACGGCCATCATTTCCATTGCTGACAATTGCTCTGTTGCTTTCATTAATCCAATTTCCGCAGTAATAGCAGTTCCAGCTCTGCCAGCAAATAAAAGTGCAGTCACTACTGGGCCCAATTCTCTAACTAATGCAAGCGCTACTAAAACACCTATAGCTTCAGACGAACCATATTTTTGAAGTGTGTAATAGCCCTGAAGGCCTAAAACCATTCCTACAAAAAAAGCAGAAACAATAATTATTACTAATGACATTACACCGGTAAAATAAATTTCTTTCATTGTTAGCTGAAATCTTTTAAAACTTTCTCCAGAGGCTAGAAGAATTAAAAAGAATAGTCTTGTAGCCGTCCCAAGACGATGAATTCTACTCGTAACTGATAAACCAACTTTTTCAAAAAAATTTATTAAGCTCTTCATATTCCAAATACCTACAATGATAAATCTGAATTATAAGACGGTGCTGAAACATGAAATGGAACTGGTCCGTCTTTTTCAGAATGTATAAATTGTTTCACAAAAGGAAGTTTAGATGCCATCAATTGCTTTGGTGAACCTTCAGCAGCAACGATGCCATCTGCAACAAAATATATATAATCTGCAAAAGAAAAAGTTTCTGCTACGTCGTGTGTGACAATAATTGAAGTTGCTCCAAGGGCATCATTTAAGGTTCGAATTAAATCACAAATTACAGCCATTGAAATTGGATCTAACCCTGCAAATGGTTCGTCATACATAATGATGTCTGGATCAAGTGCAATAGCTCTTGCCAAAGCAACTCTTCTGGCCATACCGCCTGACAATTCTGTAGGCATTAATTTATAAGCTCCTCGGAGGCCAACTGCATTCAACTTCATTAAAACAAGATCTTTTATTATATTTTCAGGAAGATCTGTATGCTCTCTCATGGGAAAAGCAACATTTTCATAAACTGACAAATCAGTAAACAAAGCCCCATGTTGAAATAACATGCCCATTTTACGTCTTAACTTATAAATACCATCTAAATTTTGTTTATGAACAATCTCTTTATCAATTGAAACACTTCCTGACTTAGGTTTAATTTGGCCTCCTATTAATTTTAAAATAGTAGTTTTTCCACTGCCACTTCCACCCATAATTGCTGAAACTTTTCCTCTTTGGAATTCCATATTAATTCCTTTATGAAGAATTTCAGTTCCGTATCCAAAGGTAAGATTTTCAATAGTGATTAAATTATCAGACATTAAATTTAATTGTTATCTATATTATTATTAGACATATATTACTAAATATCGTGAATGTAATCTATAGTTCGCCATATGAATGTAAGCCAGATAAAAATAAATTAACTCCAAGAAAAGCAAATGTTGTAACTGCTAAACCAGCTATGGACCACCAAGCTAACAATGAACCTCTTAATCCTTTAATTAATCTTAGATGAAGCCATGCAGCATAATTTAACCAAACTATTAATGCCCAAGTTTCTTTTGGATCCCATGACCAATAGCCACCCCAAGCCTCTGCAGCCCATATCGCACCTAATATAGTAGCAATCGTAAAGAAGATAAACCCAATTGAAATTGATTTGTAAGTCATTTCATCTAAAATATTAAGCTCAGGTAAATAATTTACTAAAATATTTTTTTCTTTAAGCAAATAAGCAACTGAAATCATAGCCGCAATTGAAAAAGCCCCATACCCAATAAAATTTGCAGGAACATGTATCTTCATCCAATATGATTGAAGAGCAGGAACTAGTGGTTGTATTTGATCTGCACCTTTCGCGAAAGTATACCAAAGTATAAAGCCTACAGCAGCAGTAATTATAATAAGAACAAAAGCTCCTAATTTTTTCTCTTTTAATTTCTCCTCATAATGGAGATAAAGTAAGGATGTAATCAAACAGAAAAGTACGAAGACTTCATATAGATTACTAACTGGTATATGGCCAACATCAATACCTATCAAATATGATTCATACCATCTTACCAATAATCCTACAAAACCAATCATTGTAGCTATCCAAGTTATTCTGGTTGCAAGATTTCCGTAGAAATCCTGTTTTGTGAACAAATGAATCCAATAAATAATTAAACTCAATGGATATAATGCTGTCATCCACATAATTGCAGACTGGCTTGCTAAAAAGTATTTAAGAACAAAATTAAGCTCTATTTGTTCTAAAGTACCTTGATACAAAAAAATAGAAATAAAAGTAAATAAAAGAATACTTGTAAAAAAATTTCTGAAATTTGGCCACACTTTTCCCATCCAACTAAATGTTATAGCTGAACCTATTAAAATAAAAATTTCATAAATATCCATAAATTGATTAAATTTCAATATTGCATAAGTAGTTAAAATAGCCAAAATTAAAACAAAATAGCTTTTTAAAAATTTTTCTTTTATTTTTTCTATCATTTGGTAATCCTATTAATTTGTGATTCTCCTAATTTGATCTTTGACTTTTATTGCCTCTTTATCAAAATCTAAACGATCTCTATTAGTAGCTAAAGAAACTATCAACTTTTTACTTCCTTTTTTTCTAAAAATCCATAAACGAATCTCTTGAATATAAATCATACAAAATATGCCAAGCACCAAAAGAATTGACCCCAAATAAACCCAAGGCTTTCCTGGTGATTTTGTTAATTGTAATCCACTAGCTTGGACATGCTTAAAGTCTTTTAATTCAAGATATAAAGGTATTCCATAAAAAAAACTATCGCTATAAGCAGTAAGCGCATCCTGAATAAATCTTGGAGAATCATTTTCAGGAAAAATAATTTTATCTTTGTTATTTTCTTTATACCTATTTATAAGTTCTTGGCTTACTAAAAAAATAATATTTATATATGTTTTTATAGCATTTTCCTTATCTATTTTTGATGCCTGTTGAGGTATATTTAAATCCATATCTCTTATAACAAAATCATAGCCCCCTTTTATAAAAGCATTGATAACATTTTGCGTTCCTAATTCAAAAGCTTTTTTTTGTTCGACAGTTTTAAATGCAGATTGTTTTATGCCATTATCAATTGCATATTTAACTTTTGATGGGTCATTTAGCAAAGATTTAAGAATCATAAAACCCTCAATACTAAGATTATGATCTGCAGGAATTTTAAGGTATTTAAATTCTTCTTGAGGTGAATTTCTCATACCACTCATGAAAAAATATTTATCATCTACTATTATTGGTAATTGAAAAGTTTGATACTCTTTAGCTTGTCCAGATTCATTCCTAACTTTGTATGAAAAATTAGGTCCAACATTTGTTGGTTTTAGTTTTTGTTCATCATTTTGGATTACGTCTAAAATATTAAAATTTCTAAAATCATTAAACTCAAAAGTTAGCTTTTGTCGTTCGAAAGTCAGTTCATTATTTTTAAAAATTTGGGAATTCATTTGAACTGCTGGCTGTGATGAGTGTAAATTCCAAACCAGTAAATCAAGGTTTGAGCCACCATCCTCAAAAGCAGCTTGATAAATAGTTACTCCCTTAAATGTTAAAGGCTTGTTGACACTGATTGTTTTATTAATTGATTCGCCAGTTTCTTTATCAGTTACTAATAAATTACTCTTAAAAGATTTAGGCTGACCTGTGGAATAATGTTCAATATTGAAATCTTTCAATGTTATTGAAAATGGAATCTCTTGAACAAGATAGCCTTCCTTAGCCCTTAAAATTGCTGCGGTTTTAGTATCGCCCTCAGAAAGTAAAATACTAGCCCTATAAGACAGGTTATTTTCACTCATTTTTCCTGATTCTGGAATCTCTGATAATGGCTGATCCTCTAATTGAATCTGTTTAACGCCGGTTAATTCCTGAACCTTAAAAACTAAATTACCATCTAGTAATCCTCCAATACTAATAATAACTATTGATAAGTGAGTAAAAATATAACCTAATTTTTGAAGATCTCCTTTTTTAGCAACAATTAAATCCCCCCTATCAATTACTTTGTGTTTGACCTTATAATTATTCAAATTTAAAAAAGATATAATTTTTTTTGTGCTAAATTTTTCAAACTTAAATTGATATGAATGCTTAAAAGAAAGCAAAGACTTTTCTCTTATTCGATCTTGAAAACTTTTATAATCTTTAAGTATTTTTGGGCTATTTCTAGAAATACAAAGTGAAGTAGAGATAATTAAAAAAATTAAAATAAGAAGAAACCAAAAAGCTTGGTATACGTTGTACAAACCAAGTTTCTCAAAAATATTAAACCAAAATTGACCAAATTTAATAATATAATCATTGTAAGGTTCGTTTTGCTTGAGCACCGTCCCAATTATCGAAGCAATTCCTAGAAGCGAAAACATCGTAATTGCAAATCGCATGGTACTTAAAAGATTGACAAAGCTTTTTATATTTTTAGTTGATTTATTCAAAAATTGTATGCGCTAAAGTGTTATTTGAGTTGACAACTTTTACTAATTTAAGTTGCATGTTGGTCTCAGAGAAAAGCTACCTTAGACCTTGAATATAATCCGCTACAGCCTTCATTTCTTGCTCAGTGAGTTTTTGAGCGATTGTTCTCATTACAGCACTAGGATCATTTTTTCTTAATTCCAACCTAAATGCTTTTAATTGTGCAAGCGTATATTCAGAATATTGTGCATTTAATCTTGGGTATTTGTCTGGTATTCCATGTCCTGAGGGCCCGTGACAACTGGCGCATGCAGCAACACCTTTATTTTTTATGCCTGCACGAAAGATTTTCTCTCCTATTGACCCAACGCCATTATCTTTTGCCTTTGATAATAAAATATCTTGCTCTGAAAAATAAAAACCTAAATTAATCATTTCTTGCTCAGTTAAATTAGCAACCATGCCGGCCATTACTGCATTTTCCCTTAATCCACTTTTAAAATTCTTAAGTTGTTTTAAAATATAGCCAGCATGCTGCCCACCTAATTTAGGGTTAACTGGAATTAGACTGTTACCATCTTCTCCATGACATGCAATACATAAATTATTTATAATTTTTTTTGTGCTAGCTATCTCTTGAGTAGAAAGTTTACTTTCAGCACCGCCGACTAAACTAAAAAAAATAAACATAAAAACAATATATCTAAAGAAATGTATCATTAAGACTCCAAACTTAATTCTCTAAAAAGGCTACATTTTAACTAAAATAGCCACAACGTGATAGCATTAACTCAAGGTTAAAGGAAAAAAAATGGCTTTTTTACAAAATGCTGTATTCAATATTTCAGTAAATCATTTTGATGAGCTTCCTAAAGATGAAGGAATTGAAATTGCATTTGCAGGAAGATCAAATGCTGGTAAATCAAGTGCGATTAATTCATTAAGCAAGCAAAATCGTCTTGCTTATGTCAGCAAACAACCTGGGAGAACCCAATTAATAAATTTTTTTAGCATTGATGATCATATTTCACTTGTTGATCTTCCAGGTTATGGATATGCGAAAGTACCCGAAACTTTAAAAAATCATTGGATAGAAACATTACCTAGGTATCTTCAAGAAAGAAATAGCCTGGCTGGTCTCATAATTGTTATGGATATAAGAAGACCTCTAACAAAGCTTGATATCCAAATGCTTGATTGGTTTGCTCCTAGACAAAAACCAATTCATATATTGCTTACAAAATCAGATAAATTATCTAAAGATAAATCTTTAAGAACCCTTATAGAAGTAAAAAAAATTGTCCAAGAAAAATGGGTTAATTTATATCAAATAAAATTCACGGTCCAATTATTTTCTAGTTTGAAAAAACAGGGAATTGAAGAAGCTAATGAAATTATTCAAAGCTGGTTAAACCTTAATAAAAATAATATCCCAAACCTTATGTCCTAAGTTAACACCCCTATTTTCATATTTAGTTTTAGGTCTATAAGAAGGTTTTTTAAAAAAATTACTATTTTTGATTTTATAAAATTCATTTTTATTAAAAATATTTATAATTGAATTAGCATAATCTTCCCAATCAGTTGCTATGTGAATATAACCATCTTTTTTTAATTTTTTACTTATCAATTCCAAGAAAGGTTCCTGAATCAATCTTCTTTTATTATGTCTTTTTTTGTGCCACGGGTCAGGAAAAAATATATGAATAGCATCAAGGCTTTTATTAATTACCATTTTTTTTAAAACTTCTACCGCGTCATATTGAATTATTTTTAAATTTTTCAGTTCTTTTTCATTAATTTTATTTAAAAGATTTCCAACTCCAGGGGGATGAACATCTATAGCAATAAAATTTGATTTACTTAGAGTCTCTGCAATTTCAGCAGTTGTATCACCCATACCAAAACCTATTTCAATGATTTTTTTACCTTTATTCTCAAAAATATTATCCCATTTGATAGCATTTGATTCAAAAGGAATTGAATAAATTGGAGATAGTAATTTAATACCTTTTGCCTGAAACTTTGTTAAACGACCTTGTCTTAATACATAACTTCTAATGGGCCTAGTTTTTGAAATTGACATTAAAAAATTGTAATTAGTTTTAGTAAATTGTTCATATTGTTAGATTATAATAACTTCAAATAATATTTAAACTAAAAATGAATAAAAAAACACAAATAGCAATAGTTACTGGAGGTGCCAAACGAATTGGGGCATCTATCTGCCGTCGACTTCATAAAGCTAACATTGATTTAATTATTCATTATAAAACTTCAGAAAAAGAAGCTATATCACTTCAAGATGAATTAAATAATCATAGAAAAAATTCTGCATCACTAATTCAAGCTGATCTTTTAAATCCAAAAAGTTATTCAAAAATAATTAATGAAGCTATCAAAATTTATGGCCAACTAAATTTTCTTATTAATAATGCTTCAACATACTACCCAACTAAAATCAATCAAATTGATCAGTTGAACTGGGATAATCTTATTGGAAGCAATCTAAAGGCACCATTATTTTTATGTAAAGAAGCTGCTCCTTTTCTTAAAAAAAAGAACGGATCAATTATAAATATCACAGACGCTCATATAACAAAACCCAAAGAAAATTATATTATTTATTCAATTGCTAAAGCAGGTTTAGCTACTTTAACTAAATCATTAGCTCAAGAACTTGGGCCAGAAATTAGAGTAAACGCTGTTGCTCCAGGTCCCGTTCTATGGCCAGAAAATTCAAATGAGTTTGATAACTCTTATCGTAAGAAAGTAATTTCTCAGACAATGCTAAAAAAAGTTGGTGAGCCAGATGATATTGCTAAAGCGGTTGAATTTTTGTTATTGAATTCTAACTTTATTACTGGCCACATTTTAAATGTAGATGGAGGAAGATCATTTCATAGTGAATAAACAATTGAATTTTATATCCTCAAATTAAAGATAAAAACCTTATAATTTCTTTAATTAAACTTGAATAGTTTTAATTTTATCCTTATGATGCATAATTTTTATCAGTCTAGTACCTATTAAATATAATGACAAAACTTCTAATAGTTGAATCTCCATCAAAAGCAAAAACATTATCTAAGTATTTAGGAGGTGACTTTGAAGTTCTAGCATCATATGGCCATATAAGAAATCTTCTTCCAAAATCCGAAGGGATCAATACAAACAACTTTGAAATGAAATACGCCCTTATTGATAGAAATAAAAAACATATAGATGCTATAAAAAAAGCAGTAAAAAAATCTGACGAGATACTTTTAGCAACAGACCCGGATAGAGAGGGAGAAGCAATAGCTTGGCACATTGCTGAAATATTAAATGAAAAAAAATTACTAAAAAATAAATTAATTAAAAGAGTTGTATTTCAAGAAATCACAAGATCTGCAATCATTCAAGCAATTGAAGAACCAAGAGATATAGCAATTGCTCTTGTGAGAGCACAACAATCAAGACAAGCATTAGATTATCTAATCGGATTTAATCTATCTCCCTTACTATGGTCCAAAATACGTTACGGCCTATCTGCAGGTCGTGTTCAAAGTCCAGCACTAAGATTAATAATGGAACGTGAAGAAAAAATTAAAAAGTTTGTTGCAAAAGAATATTGGACTGTTCATTTGGAGGCTAAAAAAAAGCAATCTCAATTTACTTCAAAACTATATCTTCTAGATAATGAAAAAGTAGAGCAATTTACTGTTACTGAAAAAACCCAAAGCGAAAAGATTCAAGGTGAATTACTTTTAAAAAGTGCTGGTAAAACAAGAATTTCTAGGGTTGAAAAAAAACAAAGATCTAGAAAGCCATTAGCACCTTTCACTACTTCTACATTGCAACAACAAGCTGTAAGAAAGCTAGGCTTTACAACAAAAAGAACGATGATTATTGCACAAAAATTATATGAAGGTATTGATACTGAAAATGAAACAGTTGGACTTATTTCCTACATGAGAACAGATTCTGTGACTCTTTCAAATGAAGTAGTTAACCAAATAAGAGATTATCTAAAAAGCAATTTTAAGCCTGAGTATCTTCCTCAAATTGCTATTGGTTATAAAACAAAATCAAAAAATGCCCAAGAAGCTCATGAAGCTATTAGGCCAACAGATATTAGCAAAACTCCTGCAAGCTTAAAAAAATATCTAAGCGAAGAACAATTTAAACTTTATGAAATGATTTGGCAAAGAACATTATCTTGCCAAATGACCCCTGCTATATTTGATGCAGTAAGTGTAGATCTTGAAATTGGAAAAGGCGAAAGTATCTTTAGAGCGTCTGGTCAAACCTTAAGATTTCCAGGTTTTATGTCAGTATATTTAGAAGATGAAGATGAAGCTTCTGAAGAAAAAGAAAATACTTCGATATTGCCCCCTTTAGAGGTTGGTGAAATACTAAATATTGAAAAAATATATGGAGATCAACACTTTACTGAACCGCCCCCAAGATATTCCGAAGCAAGTCTGGTAAAAACCTTAGAAGAATATGGTATTGGTCGTCCATCTACTTATTCTAGTATCATCTCAACTCTTCAAGAAAGAGAATATGTGCTTCTTGAAAAAAAACGGTTCATGCCAACTGATGTTGGCGGCGTAGTAAATGATTTTTTAACTGAACATTTTAGTCATTATGTAGATTATGATTTTACTGCTCAATTAGAATCTCAACTAGATGATATTGCAGCTGACAAAAAAGAATGGTTATCTGTATTAACCAATTTTTGGAAAGATTTTGATCACCAAATTAATGAAAAAAAAGATTTAGACCGTTCTAAAATTACACAAAAGGATATTGATGAAGAGTGTCCAAAATGTGGAAAACCATTGTTGTCCAAACTTGGTCGGAGAGGAAATTTTATCGCATGCTCTGGTTATCCTGATTGTGACTTTACAAGAAGTTCAAATGGTGAATTACCTCAAGAACCAAAAATAGTTGCTTTTGATCCAAAAACAAACACAAATATATTTTTATTAATTGGACCATACGGACCCTATCTTCAATTAGGAGAACAAGAGGCTGATCAAAAGGTTAAACCAAAAAGAATAACAATTCCAAATGAAATTCCATTAGCAGATCTTAATGAAGAGATAGCTTTAAAATTAATTTCATTGCCTAGAGATTTAGGTTCGCATCCAGAAACTGGTAAAAAAATTATCGCAAATATTGGTAGGTTTGGACCTTATGTTAATCATAATGGAAAATTTAAATCTATCCCTAAAGACCAAAACATATTTGAAATTTCTCAAGAACAAGCTATTGAACTTCTTAAACCAATCAGAAAGATTGGAGATGATCCAGAAAAAAAAGAATCTATTGATATTTACAAAGGAAGATTTGGTTTTTATATTCAAAGAGGGTCGCTGAAAGTAAATATTGCTAAAAATATAGATTTAGAATCAATTAGTCTTGAAAAATCTCTAGAACTCCTTGCAAAAAAAGAAATAGAAGAACAAACTAAAAAAAAATCAACTAAAAAAAAATCAACTAAAAAAAAATCAACTAAAAAATAGTTTAGCTTGTTTTTTTATTTATTTTATTCATCCAATTTCTAATTCTTTTTACATCAGCAAAACGAGTTAACTTTCCATAAGAATTTAATAAAACAATAATTATTGGTTCCTCATTAATTACTGTTTGAAGAACTAAACACCTGCCAGATTCCCTAATGAATCCAGTTTTCGATAAACCTATATCCCATGCTCCTTTTCTAACTAATGGGTTAGTATTATTAAAATTTATACCATTTCTTCTTTTACCAACCTTGATATTCTCTGATGGAGAAGTTGTTAATTCTCTTATTAAAGAATATTGATATGCAGCACGGACTAATTTCAATAAGTCTTTTGCGGTTGATATATTTCCTTTATCTAGCCCAGTAGGGTCTCGAAACTGACTTTTCTGCATATCTAATTGTATTGCTTTAACATTCATTGCATTAATAAAACCTTTTCTTCCAGACGGATAGGATCTACTTAAAGCGAAAGCAGCTCTATTATCTGATGATATTAATGCTGCCTTTAATAGTTCGTATCTACTGAGTTCAGTTCCAATTGGCAATCTAGAAGTGGTTCTCTTAACTCTATCAATATCAGCTTTTGTTATTTTAATTTTTTTAGTAAGATCTAATCCTGAATCAAGAACAACCATAGCGGTCATTAATTTTGTTAAAGAAGCAATTGATGCCTTTGCATCTGCATTTTTTTGATATATAACTTCGCCAGAATCTTGATTAACAACCATCGCTTTTAATGAGCGAACTTTTAAACTTTTACTATTTTTTACGTAAAGACTTGGTGATTTTGAATTAGAAGAATCTTTTGCAAAGGTTAGGTTTGTAAGTGGTAAAAACAAAAATACAGCTAAAAAAAAGCTTTTAAAATATAAATTCACTAATAACCCTTGATTAATTTAACTTCACATGATGATATACAGTTTAAATTTGTTTGTCACTTTAATATTTATAGTATTTTTTTTGATATGGAGAAACAATGAATTATATTGATGATTTATTTTATACAAAAGAACATGTATGGATAAAATCTTACAAAGATAATCAATACTCTTTAGGTATTACTAATTTTGCTCAAGATTTACTCGGAGATATTATCTATATTGATCTAACTTTAGGAAAAAAGTTTAACTCAAATGACTCCATTGGGACTATTGAGTCTGTTAAAACTGCTTCAGATATTATAGCCCCTGCCGATGGAGAAATTATTTTAATTAATCAAGATACTATTAAGAACCCAGAAAAGATAAATGAATCGCCACATGAAAACTGGTTATGTAGAATTTCTCTTAATTTAGAAATCAATAAAGAAAATTATTTATCTAAACAAGAATATCTAACATTAATTAAAGATTAATTTTTACTTTACTGTTCGATTGATAAGGAATTCACTTAATAAACTTACCGGTCTGCCTGTAGAACCTTTTTCTTTTCCGGACTTCCATGCAGTTCCAGCAATATCTATATGGGCCCAATTATATTTTTTAGCAAACCTTGATAAAAAACAAGCTGCAGTTATACTTCCTGCTGCTCGTCCACCAATATTTGCCATATCTGCAAAATTACTATTCAGTTGTAGTTGGTATTCATCCGACATTGGCATCTGCCATACTGGATCTAATGCTATTTCTCCAGCAGTTCTCAACTGATCAGCTAGTGGGTCGTAATTAGTAAATACCGCAGAAATATGATGTCCTAACGCAATAACACAAGCGCCTGTTAAAGTCGCAACATCAATTACAACCTCAGGTTTAAATTTTTCTGAATAAGTCAAAGCATCACATAATATTAATCTACCCTCAGCATCAGTATTAAGTACTTCTATAGTTTGTCCAGACATGCTTTTGACAATATCTCCTGGTTTTACAGCTTTTCCGTCAGGTAAATTCTCACATGTTGGAACAACCATGATTACATTTATGGATAGATTTAATTCTCCTACTGTTTTCATTACACCTAAAACTGTTGCGGCACCACCCATATCATATTTCATTTCATCCATATCTGGCGATGGCTTAATTGAAATACCCCCTGCATCAAATGTAATTCCTTTACCTACTAATACAATTGGTTTTTTATTTTTTGGTCCCTTCTTATGTTCCAAGACTATAAATTTAGGTGCCTCTCTACTTCCTTTCGCCACTGCAAGAAAAGATCCCATTTTTAACTTTTCAATTTGCTTTTGATCTAACACAGTTACTTTCATTTTATATTCACGTGCTAATTTTTTTGCTTCGCTAGCAAGATAAGTTGGTGTACAAATATTTGGAGGCAAGTTACCAAGGTCTTTAGTAAGATTTACGCCTTTTGCAATAGCCTGGCCATTCTTAAGTCCTTGTTTAGTCTCTTTTAAAGAAGATTTGTTTGTTTGAAGAAAAACTTGGAAATCTGCAGCTTTGGATTTATTTTGAGTTTTTAGCGAATTAATTTCATATCCATTATCAACTAAAGCCCTAACAAGATATTCTATAGTAGCTTTTACTCTTATTAATTTATTAACAAATTGATTAATTGGAAATATAACCTTTGTGAAATTTATTTTTTTTAGCTCATTGGATACATTAACTATTCCTTTAAAAAATTCTTTGGGGCTTAAATCTGCATGAACTCCAACTCTTAATAAAATTATTCTTGAATATTTATTAGCGCCATGAACTAATAACGAAGAGCTAGTTCTTTTATTAAGATCACCAAGTTTCAAAATGTGATTCAAATGCTTCAAAGTCAATGCATCTATTTGTTTTTCACACAATATTTGATTCTTATCATTAACTGCCAAAATAATAACGTCAGCAGGTATCTTTGTAATTAATTCTGTTTTTATGGTGAATTTCATTTAATATCCTTATTATATTCAAATCTAAACTTTAAAGTCATGCTATTTAAAACGTCTTTAACAAAAGAATTATTTTATACCTCATTATCTACTATTTTAATCCTATCTGGAGTAGTTGTAGCTCAAAGGTCAGTTTACATTTTCCGTTTAGCCGCAAAAGGCATTATACCTAATGATGCAATTGATACTATTCTAGTTTTTAATTTACTCAAACATTTACCGCTATTGCTCTCTCTGACACTTTTTTTAACTATTTTAATCACTTTGACTCGCTGGTATAAAGACAGTGAGATGGTTATATGGTTCAGCTCTGGATTAGGTTTGTTAAGCTTAATTAGGCCAATATTTATTTTTAGTTTGCCCATAATTATTTTAATAGCGTCTTTATCATTCTATATTAGTCCATGGGCAGTCCACAAAGCTGAAGAATTTAAAAAAGGATTAAAAAGTAGAGATGAATTATCAACTATAACCCCTGGAATTTTTAAAGAGTCAAAATCAGATAACCGTATTTTTTATGTGGAAGGATTTAGTGAGCTTGGAAATTTAGTTAAAAATATTTTTGTTCAATCCGTTCAGAATGGAAAAGTTGGAGTCATTGTAGCCAATGAAGGAGAAAGAAAAAAAAATGAAAAAGGTGAAGACTACATCATTATGAAAAAAGGTAAAAGATATGAAGGAAGGTCAAATAGCCAAGAATTTTCTACCACATATTTTGAAGAGTACGGCATACTTATTGAAAAAGAAGCGCCTAAAATAATAAAAGTTGGTGAAGTTTATGAGGCAAAAAGTACTCTAGAACTTCTTAAATCAGATTCGAGTAGATATAAAGCAGAATTATATTGGAGAATTTCATTACCCGTTTCAGCATTATTGCTAATTTTTCTTGCTATACCTTTAAGTGTTATTAATCCAAGATCAGGGCGTTCTGCTAATATCATTATAGCTTTATTACTATTTGTAATTTATAACAACATGTTAGGTGTATCTCATAGTATTGTTTCAATTGGTAATTCAAAAATTTGGTATGGTCTTTGGCCAGTTCATTTATCGTTTGGGGCTATTGCCATTTACCTTCTCTACAGAAGATCACTAAATCTTCCTTTATTGCCAACCAAAATTTTCAAAAAAAGAAAATGAGTCAAATAACAAAATATCTAAATAAAGAATTTTTTATAAGTATAGCGATGATTATGCTTGGTTTGATAGCGCTTTTTTCTTTTTTTGATTTTATTCAGGAAATTAACGATCTTGGTAAAGGTGGTTATGGTTTATTTCAAATTTTTAATTATGTTCTTTTAAGTGTTCCTGGCCATCTTTATGAAATCATACCTTTAGCTGTTCTTATTGGAGCAATGTATACAGTTGGAGAACTCTCTCAAAATTCAGAATTTACTGTTATGAGATCTAGTGGATTATCTATTAGAAAAATTGCAATTTCTCTAATATATGTTGGGCTTTTTTTCTGCTTTCTTACATTTTTTATTGGTGACTTAATTAGTCCAAATAGTGAAAAAAATGCCCAACGTTTAAAAATCAGCTCTACTGACTCGGTTGTAAGTCAAGAATTTAAATCTGGATTTTGGATAAAAGATGGTAAAAGTTTTGTGAATATTGAAAACGTTTTACCAGATAGTTCGCTGGAAGATATTCATATTTATGAATTTGATAAAGATTTTAAACTAAGGACTATTGTGAACGCAAAAGAAGGTAGTTTTGAAGATGGACAATGGAAACTAAATAATATTTCTTTAACTTTTTTAGGCGAAGAAAAAGTTACATCAACAAATATTAAAAAAGGAAATTGGAAGTCATTAATTAGACCTGAAATGATGAACGCGTTAATAATATCGCCTGAAAAAATGTCTACAATTAATTTAGCTAAATTTATTAATTACTTAAAATTAAATAATCAAAAAGTAACGCGATATGAGATTGCCTTATGGGAAAAATTAATTCATCCAATTATGCCACTTGTAATGTTAATTTTTGCAATACCATTTGGTTTTTTACAGGAAAGATCAGGGGGAAAATATTTAAAAATGTTTTTAGGGATTGTAATTGGAATTTCTTATCAAATTCTTAACACCATGATACGTCACATAGGACTCTTGAATGATTGGCAACCATTTATGAGTTCATTAATACCAACAATGATATTTTTATCTATTGGATTATATTTAATATTTAAAATTGAACGTTTATAATTTTTGATCCTAAGATTAAATCATGAGCGAATTTCCTTTCTTTATTAAAAATTACATATATAAAAGAAATAAAAAAAAGAAAGAGGCCAGCACTTGCAAATATATATCTCACATAAAAAAACCACCAATTATTATTTGGTGTAATTAATTTTAATTTCCATGCTCTCATTGCAAGTGTTTGTCCGCCAATAGACCATGAAATAATGAAATATGCTCCTGATACTAACCACAAAACAAATTGTAAAAAATGTGGGTGAGAACCTGCTTCAAAATTAAAAATAAATATAATAAAAAAAGTAACAATGAACCATATTGCAACTTGAATTATAAGTTCATAAAAAAGACATCCAAAAAGTTTTAAAATAAAATTATCTATTTGCTTAAATTTTTCTGAATTACATAGAATACAGGTATTGCAAATAAAGCAAGCAAGCATCCAAAACCTGTTCCAAATGCTAAAGACCAATTTGCACTAACTGCTCCTCCAGCAAAGTCACTAAGCGCGTTACCTAACCCTGCTCCTAAAACCGCTCCTAATCCAACTTGCATATTTTTAGGTAAGTATTTTTCTAGCCCTAAACCAAAGAATGCGCCAATTAGCATCACCCCATTATCTACAATACCAAATAAAATATAGTCATAATTATTAGTAATCCACTCAAACATTTACCTCCTCCTTATTACAAGTAATTTAATGCAAAAATTAACAAAAACCATTAGACTTTCCATAAGTTAAACATGAAAAGATTATAAGCGATTTAAATGAGCTCACCACATAACTTTTACAAATTAAATCAGGATGGCCTAATTGTGGGCGTAAATTTTATTAATTCACCTAATTATGATAATCGCCCTAAAAATATATCAATTAATATGATTGTGATTCATAGTATAAGCTTGCCACCAAATAAATTTGGTGGAAAATACATTGAAGATTTTTTTACAAATAAACTTAATACTAATCAGGACCCTTATTTTAAAGAAATTAATAATTTAAAAGTTTCTGCTCATTTCCTTATAAAACGGAACGGAGAATTAATTCAATTTGTGTCGTGCAAACATAGAGCATGGCATGCAGGGGATTCGAATTGGAAAAATAAATTAAATTGTAATGACTTTTCAATCGGTATAGAACTTGAGGGTTCGGATTTAACTCCTTTTGAAAATATACAATATATGAAACTTATAAATCTCTTAAAATGTCTATGTAAAAAATATCCAATTAATGATATTGTTGGTCACAATCAAATTGCACCAAAAAGAAAAACTGACCCAGGTCCATTTTTTAACTGGGACTTGATAAATACGGAAAATCTTAATGTTAAATAATTTACAACAAGCTGTAATTTTAATTTTTATATCATTTCTTCTTATTAGTTGTGGTGATAGTGAGAGTAAAAAGCAAAATAGTAAAAAAGAAATATATATAACAACTAGTAAAGTAATTTCAAAAATATTTGAAGATAGAGAAACTGCTATTGGCTCTATTGAAGGAATTATTGATCCCACAATTTCTGCAGAAATTACAGGTAAAATTGTAAAATTACATACAAAGCCTGGATTATTAGTAAATAAAGGTGATCTCCTTGCAGAAATAGAAACTAAAGACTATAAATATCAATTATCACTTGCTAAAGCAGAGGTTAGGCGGTTAGAAACACGACTCACTAATCAGAAAAAGAATTTTGAAAGAAATCAAAAATTAGTTGAGAAAAAATTTATTTCTCCAAATGCACTTGATACACTTTTTTCAGAAAAAACTGAGACCTTTGAAGAGTTAGAAGTGGCTTTAGCAAAAAAAGATATTGCTGAATCAAATTATAAAAAAACTAAAATTTATGCTCCAATTTCAGGAAAAATAGAAAAACAAATTCCATCCATTGGAGATTTCTTAAAAATAGGTGATCCAATATTTCAAATAATTAATAATAAAAAACTTAGGGCTCATATACCATTCCCTGAAAAATTAGTATCCAAATTAAAATCTGGTATACCAATAACACTTGAAAGCCCTACTTCACCAAATATAATTTCAGTAAAAATTGCTGAATTAAAACCTAAATTAATGGCTGATAGCAGATCTATAGATGTTATAGCTGATATTAATAACCAATCAGGTTGGCAAGCTGGTGCAAGTGTTAAAGGTACAATTATTTTTAGCTCAAGAGAAGGTTTAGCTGTGCCAGAACAAAGTGTTGTTTTAAGACCAGCAGGCCAAGTAGTTTATGTAGTTAATGAAAATAAAGTTGAGCAAAGAAATATTGAAATCGGTATTAATCAAAATGGTCTTATAGAGGTTATTTCTGGTTTAAACAAAAATGAAATAGTTGCATTAGATGGCGCCGGATATCTCACTGATCAAACTAAAGTTAACGTTTCGACTCCATAAAATATGACATTACCTGAAATTTCAATACGAAGACATGTTTTAGCTTGGATGATATCTGCAATATTTGTTTTATTGGGTATTATTAGTTTTCAAAAAATTGGTATCGATAAATTTCCAACAATTGAATTTCCTATTCTTTCAGTAACAACTACTCTAGAAGGCGCTAATCCTGAAATTGTTGATTCA
This sequence comes from OM43 beta proteobacterium, assembly GCA_042094875.1. Classification (GTDB taxonomy): domain Bacteria; phylum Pseudomonadota; class Gammaproteobacteria; order Burkholderiales; family Methylophilaceae; genus BACL14. The sequence continues at coordinate 262,210 of JBELCI010000005.1, read as the reverse complement.
AGTATTACTAATATTATTGAAGAAGCTGTAAATACAACTCCAGGAATTGAGTCTATAAAATCTGAATCGTCTCCGGGTGTTTCTGTTGTTAGCATAACATTTAATTTAGATAAAGATATTGAAGTTGCATTTAATGAAATTCAATCTAAAGTCGGAAGGGTTACAAGACGATTACCTGACGATATTGTTCCTCCTGTTGTAAGAAAAGTTGAGACCAATGCAAGTGCAATCATGTGGTTAGGGCTAACTGGGGATAGAACCGTACAACAGTTAAATCTTTATGCAAATAATATTTTAAAGAAGAAATTAGAAACAGTTGATGGGGTTGGTTATGTCACATTAGGAGGAAGAAGAGATAGAACTATAAGAGTTAATTTACTTCCTGAAAAAATGTCATCATTAAAAATTACTGCTAACGATTTAGTTACTGCCTTCAAAAAAGAGCATGTTCAATTACCAGGTGGTTTTCTCGTCAGAGCTCAATCGGAAAAAATGTTTAAACTTGATTTAGAATTTCATACAATTGAAGACTTAAGAAAAATGATTGTCACCTATCGAAATGGAGCCCCCATTAAAATTGATGATATTGCAGAAGTAGTTGATGGATTAGATGATTATAGACAAACTGCTCGTCACAACAATAAGCCATCTATAGGTCTTGGGATTATCAAAGTAGCAAATTCTAATACGGTTGATATTATTAATAAAATCAAAGAAAAAGTTGATACTCAAATAAGGCCAAGTTTGCCTCCGGGTTTGAACTTAATGGTATCAACAGATGATTCTATTTACATAAAATCAATGGTTAAAGCTCTACAAAATCATATCCTTGAAGGTACTTTATTAGCAGCACTGGTCGTACTATTCTTTTTAAAATCTCTTAGATCTACATTCATCATTGCAATTGCAATCCCCATTTCACTTTTTGGAGCAATTGCAGTTATGTATTTTTATGGATTTACTTTTAATAGTATGACTTTACTCGCATTAATATTATTAATTGGTGTTGTAGTTGATGACTCAATTGTAGTTCTTGAAAATATTTTTAGGCATCAAAAACATATTGATAAAAATATTTTCAATGCTGCTATTAATGGTAGCAAAGAAGTAGTATTTGCAGTTCTTGCATCTTCATTAGCTTTAGTGTGTATCTTTGCTCCAGTAATATTTATGGATGGAATAATGGGTCGTTTTTTTGAATCTTTTGCAATTGTTGTCACAGCTGGAATATTAGTTTCATTAATTATTTCATTAACATTAACACCAATGCTGTGTTCAAAATTTTTAGCTATGAAGGAGAAAGAAGTTTCTTGGCTTAAAAGTTTAGATATTTTCTTTAAAAAAATAGATATGGCTTATAAAAAAATACTATCTTGGTCCTTATCACATAGACTAAAAGTTTTAATTACAAGTTTAATTATTGTGCTTGCAAGTAGCATTCTTTTTTCAAAAGTTGAAAAGACATTAGTTCCCGAACAAGACGAGAGTCGTTTCACAGTAAGATTTAAAACCCCCTTAGGTTCAAATATGGACTATACATACAATAAATTATTAGAGATTGAAAAAATTATTAACCAATATAATGAATATACAGCTAGTGTTTTTTCATCTATTGGATTGGGAAGTCGAGGTCAAGTCAACAGCGGATTCATAAGTGTTAGGCTAAAAGAAAAAAGTCAGCGCGCATTATCTCAATCGGAAATTATGGATAAAATGAGAAAAGACTTTAGTCAACTTGCAGGAGTAAAAGCTTTCCCATCAGGGGTTTCATTTGCTGGAGGAAGACGTTCAGAGAGATTACAATTTTCAATTACTGGGCCGAACATTGAAAAGGTTGCTGATTTAAGTGATGAACTTCTGATTAAATTATCAGAAAGTGAAGGTTTAGGAAACTTTGATCTTAATTTACAACTTAATCTTCCTCAAATGATTTTAAATATTGATAGAGAAAGAGCTTCTAGTTTTGGAATTAGTGGAGCTGATATTGCTGAAGCTATCTCAGTATTAAGCAATGGATTAGATGTTGCAAGATTTAATGATGAACCTGGCGATGGTCATAGATACGATATTAGAATGAAGGCTAAAGAAGGTTCATTTGATAAATTAAATGATTTAAATAAAATATATTTAAGAGGAAAATCCGGTGAATTAGTAAGACTTGATAGTATTGCATCCTTCAATCAAGAACTTGGTCCTGCAGTAATGGGTAGGCAAAATTTACAATATTCTTCTAATTTTTATTCTAATCCAACAATTTCGCTCGGAGAAGCAGTTAAATTAGTTAAGCAAAATAGTAAGAATATCCTACCAGGTGAATACTCCATTCAACTTGAGGGTCAAGCTAAAGAATTTGCAAAGACAATGAATAATATAATTTTTGTTTTTTTTCTTGCAACAATACTTCTTTATATGGTTTTAGCGAGCCTTTTTAACTCATTTTTTCAACCCTTAATAGTTATGTTAGCTCAGCCATTAGCTATAGTTGGTGGAATATTTTTATTATGGGTTACTGGAAATAGTCTCAATATTTACTCGATGATAGGTATGGTACTTTTAATTGGACTTGTTGCTAAAAATTCTATTTTATTAGTAGATATGACCAATCAATTGAAAAATTCTGGAAAAAACACAGATCAAGCCCTTCTTGAAGCATGTCCTATTCGTCTTCGTCCAGTTTTAATGACATCTCTAACATTAATTCTTGCATTGATGCCAGCTGCTTTAGGTTATGGAGCTGGTTCTGAGTCTAATGGCCCACTAGCAATTGCTGTAATTGGAGGAATGATTTCTTCTACATTACTAACATTAATTGTTATTCCCTCTGCATATTCTCTATCAATTGGTATGATCGAAAAAAAATCTAAGGCTTAGTAATTTTATTTACAATTAGTGCTCCTACCAAATCACCTTCAACATTAATTGTAGTTCTAAATGTATCAATCAATCTATCCATTGGTAAAAGAATAGCTAGTGCTTCTAAAGGTAATCCTAAAACCTGTAAAACCATTGCCATAGTAACCATACCAGCACTTGGAATTCCTGGGGCACCTATAGAGGCAACCATTGCAGTAAAAAATAATATGAGTTGTTGTGCTAAAGTTAAATCCATTCCGACTAAATTTGCAATAAATAAAGCTGCAGCAGCTTCGTATAATGCAGTCCCATCCATGTTCATAGTTGCCCCTAAAGGAAGGACAAAATTAGATATTTCTTTAGATGTTTTAAAATTATCATTTGCTACATTAAGCGTTATAGGAAGTGTTGCTGCACTTGAACTTGTAGCAAACGCAGTAATAAAAGCTGGCCTACCTTCTGCCCAAAAAAATAAAGGATTCATTTTGGTTAAGACAAATAAAATTGCTGGCAAAATAATTAATCCGTGAAACAAAATTAAAAATATTACGGTAAAAATAAAAATTCCTAATTGAGAAAATAATTCCATATTCTGATTAACAACCATATTAATCAGTAAGGCAAATATACCAAAAGGAGCAAATAACATTACCCAATGAACAATTTTTAGCATTACTTCATAAAGACTTGTAAAAATATCTTTAGCTGCTTTAAGTTTTTTATTTCTATCATTTAAAGCAATTCCAATAATAATTGAAAAAATAATGAGTGGTAAAATCTTTCCGGAAGCAAGTGAATCAAATGGATTTGCAAATAAACTTAATAAAAATTGCTTTAAAAATTCTGGGATTGTCATCGTCTCGGAAGGTAAACTGTCAGATAGCTGCCAAGATTCAATATTTATACCGATACCTGGTTGAATAATATTCATAACGACTAGCGCTAAAGTAATAGCAATAGACATAGTCGTAACAAAATATAATAAAGTTGATTTCCATATTAAACTTGAATTCTTTCCCTTACCTAAATTAGAAACCCCTACAACTATAGAAAAGAAAACTAAAGGCACTAAAATCATTTTTAAACTTTTAATAAAAAGCTGGCCGACTAAATCAGTAATTACCAATAAATACTCGACAAAAAATAAATTAGGTAAAAGATTAATTATTAAACCTAAAATAATACCTAAGGAGGCAGCAATAAAAATTGACTTATTTATATTCATAATTATTCAAATCTTTCTAAAATGACTGAGAAAAAACCATCAGTTTTATGTTCATCTGGAGTTAATTTAATATATTTGTCTGAGTTTAATGGTATACCATATTTTGTAAAAATTGAATTCGGAGAAAGAATTCTAAAATTTTTATTTTTTAATAAAAAATTATCTACAATATCTTCATTCTCCTCTTTTAAAATACTACAAGTAGCATAAATTAAGTTGGCTCCAACTTTACACAATTTAGAAGCTGAATTAATTATTAAATTTTGTTTTATATTTAACTCATTTAAAGATTCTAGAGAATGTTTCCACTTTAAATCAGGATTTCTTCTTAATGTTCCTAGTCCAGTGCATGGAGCATCGACTAAAACCCGGTCAAATTTATTTCTCAATCTTTTAATCTTAGTATCGTTTTCATTTATGATTTTGTGGGTAACAATATTTGATGCTCCAGATCTTTTTAATCGTTTTTTTAAATTAGCTAATCTTTTATCTGAAATATCAAATGCATACACTCTACCAGTATTTTTCATCATTGCTGAAATACCCAATGTTTTCCCCCCAGCCCCAGCACAAAAATCTGCTACCATATTGCCACGTTTAGGATTTACTAAAAATGTTATTATCTGACTAGCTTCATCCTGAATCTCAACAAGGCCATCTAAAAATAATAGATTTTTTTGTATTGATGTTCCTCTAGGTAAAGATATTGATATTGGAGATAAATTAGTTTTGACTATTTCATTTCTAAGTTCTGGAATACTAGAAATTAAACTATTTAAAACTTTTAAAATATTTTTTTCTTTTAATAAATTTACTCTTAAATTCAAATTAGCTGGTAAAAGAAGACTTTGCGCTAAACTAATTGAAGTTTCTTGACCATACTGTACCAAAAATTTTTCCCATAACCAATCAGGTAAACTAAATTTGGAAGCCCACTTTGTAACCTCAACTTTATTTGATTTTTTTTCTTTAAGCCATATTAAATCTTGCTTATCAAGAACACTAGACAATTCTCTGATACTTTTACCTAAAATTAGAGCCAAATAAATTATTACTAATTTTTTTGGATCCTCGTTACTTATATTTTCAATTAAATATCGTTTATTTCTAATTACTCCATAATATAATTCAGAAATATACGATCGATCTCGCCTACCAAAATTGTGATTATCTCTAAAAAATTTACTTAGTAGTCTATCGGCAGGATTTAATGTTATAAAATGTTCTTTTAAAATTTCTGAGCATGCTTTTATTACTAACTTATTCATTGATTTAATTTATATTTAGAACTTCTATTTGCTGAATAATCACACTTAAATCATCCTGAGTGATTGCTATTTTGACAGGTAAATATCCATACTCTTTCGCTAACCATAAATCGATTCTTTCTGGAGTTTGATAATTAAATTTAGCAACATGAAGAGTACTTAAATTTCCTAATTTAGTATTAATATCTAATTCATCAACATAATGATAGTTATAAATCTTAAAAACTTTTGCATTAGTTATTGGTATCTGCATTTTATTTAATGGGTTTAAAAACATAAATTGAAACATAAAACTTAATTGGTCTTGGGCTTCATCAATTAAATCATGTGTTTTTATATTTTCCTTTCTTTTAATAGTTAAAGTTTTCCTATGCCAATCAAAGAAAGCCTCGGATTTCTTTTTTGCTCCATGACTATATAAATAATATTCTGGCTTTAAACCTTTTTTATTAACAATACCTTTACTTTTTTGAGTCAGAGGTTTTGAATAAAAAATCGATGTTACTCCTTTTGCATTTGCAATATAGTCAATTTCATACTTTTTATTATTAATTTTATAATTAATTTTTAAATTACCAACTTCAGAAATTGACTTAGTTTCAGAATCGTTTGATAAGGATCCGTCACTTCCGAATGGTTTTATTTTTTTAATTGATCCTTTATTTGGGCCAAGATCATGAAATACTTTATACACCATTAAAATAGAATTCACTGTCTCACCAAAGATAATTTTTTTTATTGGTGGAACAAATTCTTTTACTGGCTCACATAATTTACAATATACTTCTTTAATTTCTTCTTTTGGATTTTTTTTTACCAGTTCATCAACTAATGGATCATATAGCTTTGGTTTTTCAAAATTTTTCTTTTCAATTACATTTTCTTTATTAAATTTTGGTGGTAAATGAACTAATTGAATTTCTAAAATTTTTTTAGAATTTTCTTTAAATTCTATATTTAGAAAAAATATAAAATGAATCCCAATTGAAATTATTACGCCATATAATATGTAACGATTGCCCATTTTGTCTTAAAACAAATTCGTTTCTACTAACACTTGATTAATATTAATGCCTATTTTAGTTTTTAACTCAATTTTAATAGGAATTCGATACGGATTTCTTAATGTCCATAATAAGTGTTCTGAATTCTTTTTTTCTATTATTCTACCTTCATAAACATCTGCTTCTAACTCACCTTTAGAAGTTGCAATAATTTCTTGCCTTACTTTCTTATAAAAATATGTATGGCTTTTTTTTCCATCAATTATGTTAAATCTATAATTTTTTTTATTTAATGATTCAAAATTAAATTGATATAAATATGTCAATAAGTCTAGTTGATTTTTTTTCAATGCATAAGTATCTGTATTTCCTTTATAGCTTATTTTTAATTCTTTTTTTTTCGAATCAAATATAGCTGAAATATTTTTTTTTGATCTTTTTTTATTTTTTATTTGGAATACTTTAGGTAAAAATCCATTTGAGCTTACTTTACCTTTACTAATAATTTCTCGATCTCCCAAAAGTTTCATAATACCTTCAGTCTTGGTTTTTGCCTTTATTACGTATTGATTATTGGTTTTTTTGAAATCTACTTCGACTTTACCCAAAATATTTTTTTCTTGATATAGTTTATATTCAATATCAAAACTTTCAGGAAATGGCTTGGCTCCAAGACTTAATGAAAAAAAAATAAGTACAAAAGAGAAAATTAAATTAAATAATTTTTGATTGCGGTTCATTTATATTTCTATTAGATATTTCTCCAAGCACATAAATAACTTCATCATTGCCGGATAAAATTTCTTTTGTTTTTTGTTTATCCTTGGGATCTATAATAACAACCATACCAATCCCACAATTAAAAGTTTTATATAACTCCTCATTACTTATATTTGCTTTTGCTTTCAACCAATCAAATATTACTGGCATATTCCACGATTCTTTTTTTAAAGTTGCTTTGTGATTTTCTTGCAAGATTCTAGGTATATTTTCGATCAGACCTCCACCAGTAATATGAACTAATCCATGTATATCAACTTTTTCGATTAAATTTAATATTGAGTTTACATATATTCTTGTTGGTTTCATTAAAATATTTGCAAAGGTTTCACCATTTATTTCATCATTAAGATTAATTTTTTCTTTTTCTAAGACCTTTCTTATTAACGAATATCCATTAGAATGAGGGCCAGAAGATGCAATACCTATTATTAAATCTCCCTCTGAGATATTTGAACCATCTATAATATTTTCTCGCTCAACAGCACCTACACAAAATCCTGCCAGATCATATTCCTCTTTTGAGTACATTCCTGGCATCTCAGCTGTTTCACCTCCTACCAATGAACAACCTGCTAATTTGCAACCTTCAGATATTCCTTTTATAACATCTGTAGCTTTACTTATATTTAGTTTTCCACATGCAAAATAATCTAAGAAGAATAAAGGCTCAGCACCTTGAACTAAAATATCATTTACACACATTGCAACTAAATCTTGACCAATAGTATTATGAATATTTAAATCAAATGCTAACTTTAGCTTTGTGCCTACCCCGTCTGTTCCAGAAACCAAAATAGGATTTTTATATTTTTTTGGTATCTCAAACAAAGAACCAAACCCACCTAAACCTCCCAGCACTTCTTTTCTATTTGTTTCTTTAGCAATTGGCTTGATTTTGGAAATTAATTCATCTCCAGCTTTTATATCTACGCCAGCATCTTTATATGAGATAGAGTTTTTTTTATTAATGGAATTTTGAGACAATTTTTTTACCCTCTGAAAATATAGATACTTTACGTATAATGTTAATTTTAACTGAATTTACAATCAATAGATAATTCTCAGCTAATCTTATGGAACAACTTCTTCTTAATATTGAATTGCCTGTACAAAAAACCTTTGATAATTTTATAGTAGGCAACAATAAAGAATGTTTTGATTCACTAAAACAATTTATTTTGCCTAATAATGATATTTTTTTTATTTATTTATGGGGTGAGGAAGGATCAGGTAAATCACACATAGTTGAAGCAATTAAAAAAAACAATATATCGACAATAGAAGATATTGATAAAGCAAATGAGATAGAACAGATCAAAATTTTTAATCTTTACAATGAGCATAAGGCATCAAAAAGAAAACTATTAGTAACGGGTAATAACAACCCTAAAAAGATGATGTTAAGGGATGATTTATCAAGTCGTTTAAGTTGGGGTTTAGTTTACAAGTTAAATCTTCTTCAAGACAAAGAGAAAAAATTAGCATTAAAACAATATTCTAAGGATAAGGGGATTAATCTCAAAAATGAAATTATAGAGTATTTACTTAGATATTTTAAAAGAGATCTTCCTTCGCTTCTTGCAACTATTGATGCTTTAGACCGCTGGTCTCTCAAAACAAAACGGCCTATCACAATTCCTCTTTTAAAAGATATGATTCAAAAAGATATATTTAATTAAATTATATTTTTCCAACTAAATCCAATGCAGGCTCAAGAGTTTCTGATCCTGGTTTCCATGATGCAGGACATACTTCGTTTGGATTAGCTTCAATATGTTGTGCAGCTTGTATTTTTCGAACTAAATCTGCTGCTGATCGACCTATACCCAAATCATTTACTTCAGCTGTTTTAATTATACCTTCAGGATTAATAATAAAAGTTCCACGTAAAGCTAGGCCTTCTTCTTCTATCATTACCTCAAAATTTCTTGCTAAAACACCTGTTGGATCTCCTAACATTGGAAATTTTATTTTTTTGATTGATTCTGATGAATCATGCCAAGCTTTGTGGCTAAAATGCGTATCTGTAGAAACTGCATAAACTTCTACATTCAATTTTTTTAACTCATCATAATGATTGGCAAGGTCATTTAATTCAGTGGGGCATACAAAAGTGAAATCTGCTGGATAAAAAACAAATGCTGACCAATGTCCTTTTAAATCATTTTCTGAAATATCTATAAATTCTCCATACTTATCTTTAGCGTGATAAGCGGTAACTTTAAACGGCTTAACACTTGTATTTATTAAACAACTCATTTAATTATCCTTATAAAATATTGATTCAAGGATAATTTTAAAAGAATGATTTAATATGTATAATTAATTATATATATATGATTAATTAATAATATTTATTATAAGTTTGCTTTACTTATTTCAAATAATTCTTTCTCTCTTTGAAGTTGTTTTAAACGAGCCTCGACTCTAGATTTTTCATAAAAATTACCATCTCTTGCTCTAACTGCCATATCCATTTGAATTATGGCTTCTTGTAAATTGTATTTATAATAATTTGACTGCGATAGACTTTCATATTGCAGTAGCTGATTTCCTTTTATAGAATATGCTTTTGCTAATAACTTATAAAGTTCTGAATCCTTATTAAAATCAATAAGGTAGTTTTGTAAAAACTTAATTGCGTCATTGACAGAATTTGTTTGAATTAAGTAATTAGCTAATTCATAAACAAATGCTCTGTAATTTGGGTATTTTTTTAGAGCTTTTTTTATTGCTTCATATGCTAACTTTGTATCTCCTTTTTTGATTAAATATTCTATGTTTAGTTGCTCAATCATTGGGTTTTCAATATCTTTATCAAAAAGCCATTTTAATTGTCTTTGAGCGCCATCAAAATCATCATTTAATAAATAAGCATAAGCTAATGCATACCTCTCACCTAACTCGCTTACGTACGTTTTATTTTTAATATTAGCTTCTAATTCTTTTTTTACTAACCTCCTATCCTGTAAAAAAACTCTAATTTTGCCTTTTACAAAATGAAAGCTTGGATTATCCATACGTTGTTTATATGGAAAATCTTTTATTCGATCTTCGATATCACTGATTCGCTCAGAAGTAATTGGGTGAGTTCTTAGAAAAGAGGGAGCTGCCCCAATTGAATGTCGATTTCCTTTCTGAAGAGTTTTAAAAAAATCAACAGACCCCCTCACATCAAAACCTGCTTTATCAAGAATTTTAATACCAACACGATCAGCTTCTTTTTCATTTTCTCTAGTAAAATCTAAAACATTTTGAACTCCTAAAGCTTGAGATGCAACAAGAGCTCCTCTTGCTAAGTCCGGATTAGATCTTGATAATAATAAAGCAAGCCCTAGACCAAGATAAGATTTGAATGAGTCTTTTTGAAGCTTACCTATCATTCTTGCTATATGTCTTTGAGTTATGTGGGCAATCTCATGACTCAATACACTTGCAAGTTCTGATTCGGAATTGGCAGATAAAATAAGGCCAGTATGCACCCCGATTACATTGCCCAACATTGCAAATGCATTAATTGATGAGTCGTTAACAATAAAAAAAGTTAAGTCTTTACCTGAATGATCACTTGCTCTAACTAACTTATTTGCTAAGTTATACAAATAATCTTCTATCTCAGCATCCGTAATTACACTATCACTTTGATAGACCTGCTGAAGTATTTGATTTCCAATAACACTTTCTTCGTGAGCTCCAATTACTGTCTCACTATAATCACCTAAATCTGGTAATTCATTAGAAAAAGATATTCTAGAAAATAAAAAAATACAAAGGAAAAGCTTTTTCATCGTTTTGTTTAAAGTTATTATGATATTTTAATTAATATAATTATTATAATCCTATGCTCTCACATATTGATAAAGATGGTAATGCAAAAATGGTTGATGTTTCAAAAAAAAGTAACACAGAAAGAATTGCAATTGCATCAGGTTGTATCAGAATCAAAAAAGAAACTATCAATTTAATTGAAAATAGTGGTTTAAAAAAAGGTGATGTTTTAACTGTTGCCAAAATTGCAGGTATACAAGCAGCTAAAAATACATCTAGCCTAATTCCTCTGTGTCATAATATTAATTTGAATAAAATTGATATCAAATTTAATATCAATAGTGTCGAAAAAAAAATATATTGCGAATCAACTATTAGTTGTATTGGAAAAACTGGAGCTGAAATGGAGGCACTTTCTGCTGTATCAGTTGCACTTCTTACAATATACGATATGTGCAAAGCATCAGATAAAAATATGATAATTTCTGAGATTAATTTGCTTGAAAAGCATGGTGGCAATTCAGAGTCATAGAAATTTAAAAATAAATTTTACTTAAGTTGTTTAATAATATTTTTGGCAACTAATTTCGGATCAATATTATTTATTTCATAATCTTTATCTTGAATCCAAAAAGCATTTCTCCCCCACGGTTTATATCTATTTGGTTGTCCAACTCCAAAAACTGTAAAAGATTTAGTTTTTACGGCACTTGCAAGATGACCTAAACCGGAATCATTGCCAACGTAAAAATCAGATTTTTTAATAATTGCAGTTGTTTCCAAAAGATTATAGTGGCCACAACAGTCCAAAATTATTCCTTTATATTCCAAAATAAATTGACGAGATAAAACAGCATCTTTTTGATCTCCAACTAAAACAATTATTTCAAAATAATCTTTTAGAAGCTTTGCCAGCTCAATAAAGTTTGAAACCTTCCAAATTTTTCCATTAAAATTTGCTCCTAGTCCCAAAGATAATATTCTAGTATTGGGATACTTTCTAAAAATTTGTTTTGTAAGTTCACTTTCATAATTTGAAAGCCAAATATTAGTTTCAGGGGGGGGACCTTCAATAATTCTTTTTAATGATAAATGATGTTTTTCAACGCTATGCATGCCCTTACTAGATTTATTTGATAGTTTAAATAATTTTTTCTTTGACTTTATAAAATATAAGAGTGCGTCTGATCTTAAGTCAACAGCCAAATCATAGCTTTCCTGCCTAAGGCTTTTAATTAATAAGATGACGCCATACCAACCCAGATCTTTATCTTTCTCAAAGAACTTATTAATATAGGGGCAGTATTTAAAAATAATTTTGGATCTTTTATCGCCAACAATATCAAAAATTGCATTAGGATATTTCTTATACAAAGACTCAAGTGTTGGGATTGTTAAAATTACATCTCCTATATTTGATAATGTAATGAATAATATTTTTTTGACATTATTATCTTTTATTAATTTTTTCATTTTATAATTTTTAAAAAATTATTTTTTTTCTTCATAACCTTTATGCTTATCATAATTCCAAAGATATTGGGTTGGAGCAAATTTAATTTCATTTTCTAAAACTTTATTTAATTTTCTTGCGCTTGAGATATCGTTAGAAGATAAAGTTTTAAAGTGAATATCAAAACCTTTACCAATACTTAATCTTTCTCCAAATGCCATTATTACTGTTGCTCCTGTTTTTTTTGCTAATTTACTTACCAAAATCATAGTATATGCTGGTCGCCCGAAAAAATCTGCCCACTCACCTTCTCCTTTATTTGCAGCTTGATCTGGTAATATTCCAACAGCTTCACCTTTTTTTAATGCTGTTAGAATTTTTTTAACACCCATTTTATTTGTTGGAGCCAAAACGTTTAATCCTTTTTGCCTTCCTTCTTTAATTAATCTCTCTAACCATTTTTGCCTAGGTGGTCTATAGAGAATAGTAAGAGGATATTTTGAACCATAGTAAATAGATGTTATTTCATAGCATCCAAGATGGGGTGTTAAAAATATAATTCCTCTTTTTTTACTATGAGCTTTTTCAATTTCACTTAAACCTTTAATTTCATTTACCCAATTTAAAATTCTTTTTTCTTTACTAGCCCAAATAGCAAAACTTTCCATTATAGTTTTTCCAGTCTCACTAATATTTTTATTAATTGCTTCACTTAAATCATTTTTATTTTTATATAAATTAGAAAAAGTTAAATTTTGAACCAATAAAAATTTACTCTTTTTATTAATGAAATGAAAAATATAGCCTATTAAAATTCCTAATAATTGAATTATTACAAGTGGGATACAAGAAAATAGAGCCTTAAAAATATTTAAAAATATTCTATTCATTTTTTATATCTTTTATCTTTAAAAAAATATGCAAAATAAAATGCTTTTTTTAAAAAGCCCTCGTGAATTTTAAATATTGTACGCGTAAATGGATACACTATTTTTTCCCATCCTTTTAATTTATTCTTTTCATAACGTTCATTACCAATAGAAGATTCATATCCTTTATCCCATGTGGCTATTTGCGGCTGAATTGTCAAAACATCTAATCCAGACCTCCATGGTAAACCCATAATTGTGTCATTAGGACAAGTTACTCTTTTCATTGATCTAAGAAGTTTCTTTGCTCCTGAATAAGATATCAAATATGCATAAGCACCTCCTGGTGAAGTTGCTAATCGTGTTAAATAAAAATCTTTGTGTACTTTTAAAATTTTTCTTTGCATCAATTGCGTTATTTTAGGTTTACCTAAAAACCTTATAAGCTCCCATGGGTAATTACAATCTAGAAGACTTTCTAAAACAATTTTGAATTCTTTTGATAAAACCACATCGTCTTCAAAAATTAATGAAACTTGAATCTCTTTTTGCACTATATTTTTCAATAAAGATCTATGTGAAAAATAGCATCCCAATTCCCCTGGAGATAGGTCTTTACCATAGCAAAGTCTTCTTCGTAATCCATCATAATCAGGATGATTTTTTAAATCTTCTTTTGCCCCATCTATACCATCAAAAAAAATAAATTCATCACAAATATTTTTAAGTTTATTTTTTATAGTCTGACGTCTTACTTTTTCCTTTGTTAGGCTTATAACAAAAGTTTGTATCTTTTTATCTTTTAATTTCATGAAAATTATTCTCTCATACTCTTAGAAATACTGATATAAAATTAGATACTCTTATATAATGATTTTATATATAACTTTATGTTTTTCTGGTAAGTTTATGCTCAATTCCATTCCTATAAAATTTGAAAACTTGCTTCTTTTGGCTTTACCATTATTGTTAATTTTTTACCGAGGTATTGCTGATCTTACTGTTCTTTCAATAGGAATTATTTTTTTATATCAATCTTATAAAGCAAATAATTGGAAATGGTTAAAGCAACAATGGTTTATCTTTAGTTTAATTTTTTGGCTGTATCTTTTAATTTTCAATACTCCATTAAGCAGAAACCCTTCAGAAAGTTTTTTATACTCTCTTGCCTTTATTAGGTGGCCCCTTTTTGCTATGGCCCTTTCAATGTGGCTTTTTAAAACTAATATTTCAAAAAAATATTTTTTAGTTTCCATGGTATGTACCTTACTATTTATAATTTTAGATGTGTGGTGGCAATATATTTTCCATTATGATTTTTTCGGTAATCCAAAATATTCTTTTAATCCTGAACGGTTAACTGGCCCATTTAGAGATAATCCTATGCCTGGAATTTTTTTAGCAAGATATTTATTTTTAATCTTATATTTTGCTTTCTTTTTAAAATATTTCAATCATCCACTCAAAAGTATTATTTTCATCTTTTTAGTTCTAATAATTGGTGCCTCTACTATTTTTATTACTGGAGAAAGAATGGCATTCTTGATTTTTATTAGTGGGTCATTAATTGTTACTTTGGGGCTAATTCTTCATTTTAAAAAATACAAGAAATACATAGCGCTTGGGGTACTCCTAACTTTCGTATCTATTAGTGTATTTTCTCTCTTATTTCCAGATACTTTTTACAGAACTATTACTAGCTTAATTTTTAAACTTCAAAATTTTTCAAATTCAGATTATATGTTAGTTTTCAAAAGTGCATATTATGTTTGGCTAGAATCCCCTATCTTTGGAGTTGGTCTTCATCAATACAGAGATGCTTGTATTAATTTAGGTTTTTGGGGCTCCGGTGGAGGTGTATGCTTTCACCCTCATAATATATCTCTTGAACTTTTATCTGAATCTGGTGTTTTAGGATTTATACTTTATTATATGATAATAATCTCAGTTGCTTTTAATGTATTTAAAAGTTTTCTTGATAAAAAAGACTGGTTGATTCTTTTCTTATCTTTGAATTTACTATTCGTATCTTTTTTCCCATTGATTGGTGGTATGAGCCTCTTTAATAATTGGATTGGCGCAATAGTATGGTTATTCGTAGGTTGGGTATTAGCTATTTCTAATGATAAAGATTCTAAATTGATTGTTTAAATATTTTAAAAACCTTAGAAACTTTTAATTGTTTGAGATCAAATGATTCTAAGATATAGAAAGGTTTTCTTGATAATTCTGACTTTTTTCCTGAAGTTGTTGGGCCAAATAACGCAATTCCTGGTTTTTTCAAACAAGATGCTATGTGGCTTAATCCAGAATCATTCCCAACAAAAAAAATAGATTTTTTTATAATTCCAGCTACATCCATTAAATCTATTGATTTAAATTTATATCCAGGCATATTTTCACTAAGTTCTAATTCATCAGGACCATAGATGCTAATTACATCAATTTCTTCTTTTAAAAATTTATGTGCTAGTTCTTTAAAAAAAGGCCATCTTTTTTCTTTATGATTTTGAGAAGACCCTGGAATCAAAACAACATACCTTTTAGAAATTTTTTTCTTTTTAAGTAAAAAAGAAACGTCATTTGCCATCCAATTAATATCAGGTTTTAAGATCTTACTTGAAGGAATTCCCTGATCTTTAAGCATATCAATTAAACCTTGAAGACCAGATATTGGGTGATCTTTTCTATTTGTTGTGATCCAGAATGATTTTTTGAGAAATACTTTTTTATACAATAAAGTTCTTTGGGAATTCTGTAAATCGAAAACATGACTAAAATTAAATCTATTTAGCTCATTATTGAGTTGTAATAATTTTTTAAAATTCCAAATTTTAAATCTATTATCCACTATGATGTCATTTATATAGGGACTAGCAAGCATTAATTTTTTAAATGGAGATGAAGTTAATAAGATTAAATTTGAAGATGAATATTTATTTTTAATTGTTCGAAATATCCCATCTGATTGAATTAGATCTCCGAATGCACCATGTTTTATAACTAAAATATTTTGTTTACTTTTGCTCATAAAAAATAATCATGAATAGCTAACTTTTTTTGGGTAATATCTTAGTATAAATATCGATAATATTATTTCCGAAAACTTTTTCAGTATAATTTTTTTTAAATTTTTTATACCCATTTTTAGCTAATTTTTCTGTTAAATTTCTATTATTAATTAAATTATTTAATGCCTTTGCTAATTGTTGTATGTTATCAATTTCAACAAGCACTCCGTCATTCATATGAGAAATAGTTGCCAAAGGTCCTGGAGATTTACATGCCACTATAGTCTTTTTTGCAGCCCACGATTCTATAGTAACTGCTCCAAATGAATCATTTCTTGAGGGGAATACGCAGATATCAGCTGTTGCCATTAATTTTTCATTGTCCTCTCTCCACCCAAGAAATTTTACCCTCTTATCAAGATTAAGTCTTTTCATTTGAGTTTTTAATTTTTTTTCTAGCGGGCCTGATCCTGCTACCCATAAATAAGCGTCTGGAACTAAAACCATTGCATTTAACAAAATATCAATTCCTTTCACAGGATGAAGCCTAGATAGAGATAATAAAAGTGGCTTATTTTTAGGTGTATCGAAATCTCCTCTATTTATTTTTTTTAAGTTATTTTTTTTAGTAAAAATAGGTAGTTCATATATTTTACTTTTTTTAATCCCTTGTTTAAAAATATGATTCTTTAAATCATTAGTTAGAGCAATATGGTAATCACAATTTCTAAATCTTTCTACACCCCTATATCCACTATGCCAACCTATATTAATATGCTTACCATGTATTAAAAAACTAGAAGCCCTTCCCATCCAGTAATGAATGATATCTGGTTCAAATTCTTTTATGGCTTCACTGATAACTTTTTTAGTATTCCATTTAAATAATTTATTAAACGATGAAGTGCTATATGGAATTTTTAAATCGATTACTTTTTTTATTCTTTCTTTATTTCGATTACTAATAATAACGTGTTGTTTTATTTTCTTCTTTTTTATTGCTGTAATGGCATCAATAAAAAATATCTCTGCTCCTCCTTCTGATGCACCTCCCATTATTTGAAGAATTTTCATTTTATATTTTTAAAATAAATGGGAAAAAACGTCCTAATCTTCTTTGCCAATTTATCCATTTTCTTTTAGTTGAATATTCATGTTTTTTACAATCAATTAAAGTAATATTCTCACATTCAGATAAAGTATGAAGACCATCTGAATAAATTTTATGAAAATTAGGCTTTATTGTATCTACTTTCTTAGCTTCAAAATCTTTTTCTGTTAATTTTTCGATTTTTAAAAGATTTATTTGGCTACCATATGTTTTTTTACAATCTTGAACTGGTAAATGTAAACAATTATTATGTAAAAAAGGAGTTCCTCCTGGTCGGCTATTTTCAATACCAACCATTACTGGATTTTTAGGATGTTCAGACCATTCGTTTAATAGACTATCTGTATATGCTATATTTAATTCCTTCATTGCTCGTCCATTCGGACCTGGTAAAGAATAAAATACCCACCATTTATCTTTAAACTTAATTATGCTTGGGTCTATCATTGGAATATTTTTCATAATCTCTTTAACTTTTTGCCATTTATCTGGAAAACTAACAGGTTCATAAATAAATGTTTTACCAGATTGGCTAGACTCTGGAATCATATATATTTTGTCTTTATCAGAAATAATAAATGGATATGATAAATGATAATTACTTGATAAAGAGTGGTGAAAATCTACTTTTTTTAAATTTTTATTGAAAACAAAACAATCAATATTTCCTTTTTTTATTCTATAGTCTAAAGCTTCAACAAAAACATACAATTTACCATCTTTCCAAATTCCAAATGGGTCTGCATAAAATTGAAAAGATTTTTCTGGGTATATCCATACAATATTATTTTCTTTTTTATTTTTAATAAATTTTGATATTTTTTTATTTAAAATACCTACAGCCCAAATATCAGTCTCAATTTTTTTATTCACTTTTTAAACCTTAAGCACTTTTATATACTTTTAATGTATTTTCTAACATCTTATTTAAACTAAATGATTCTGAAAAAGGAACTTTTGGAGGAGTTTTTATCCACTTGGAAGCCAATAAAACTCCCTGAGATAATTCTCCTTTTTTGATTCTTCCTTGAGGAAATATTTCGTTTAATTGCTCTCCTACTCCCCCATGATTATAAGCAATTACTGGAATTCCTAATTTTAAAGACTCCATTGTAACTCTTCCAAAAGCTTCTGGTTCTCTTGATAGTGAGAATACAATATTTGAAATTGACATAATTTCTCTTATATCTGAACGATGCCCTATAAATAAAATATTTTTTTCTACTCCTAATTCAACGACTTTCTCTTTTAACTCATTTAAAAAATTTACTTTATCCTTTTTAACATCTCCAACTATTAAACCAATCACGTTTGGATGTTGTTTTTTCAATTCAGAAATTATCTTGATAAAATCTTCTTGCCCTTTCCATCTTGTGATTCTAGCAGGCAATGTCAATAAAATTTTGTTCTTAGTTACTGGATAACATTTATACCATTCATCAATCCAAAATTTGTCTGGTTTATACAAAAAAGGAAATTGTATTGGATCAACACCACGATAATTTAAAAAAATATTTTTTGGATTAATTTTATAATTATCTAATACATAGTTTTTAATTGTTTGTGAAATTACAATTACCTTATCTCCTTTTGCCATTATTGCACTATAAGCGTTTACAGAATAAGAGCCATGAAAAGTAGTTATAAATTTTGGTTTAATTTTAGAGGGCACAATCTTGAGTGCAAAAAAACAAATCCAAGCAGGCAATCTTGATCTAGCATGTAAAATATCTATCTTATTTTCAATGATAAATCTTGCTAAAGTAATTACATACCTAAATGTGAAAATTGATTTCTTACCAATCTGCCATTTAAAATGCTCACTTCCTTCTTTTACTAAATGACTTACCATCCTTCCACCGCCAGAAATTACTATTGATCTATGACCTTTATTTAATAAGTATTTTCCAACTTCAAGGGTGCCTCTTTCAACTCCTCCAGAATTTAATTCTGGAATAATTTGTAATACAGTTAATTTTTTTTTATTATTTTTTATCATTAAAATAATGGTTATTTAAATTACATTGAATGACTTTTTTATCTTCTTTTTTAAATATTCCTTAGCTAATCTACTATTTTTTACATAATACTCATAATTTTTAGCAATTTTTATTATTGCCTTTGAATAATCTTCAATATTACTTGCTGATTCAGAATTCTTAAAAGAAGTTAAGTCCTTCATTGACATACCTTTTGAATTAATAATTGGTTTTTCTAAAAAAATTGCGTCCGTTATAAATCCGGATCCATTGTATTTATATTTAATATTTGAATATGGTAATAAAAAAATATCAATTGATTTCATTAATTTAATAAATTCTTTATTATCGTCAACACCATATACATATTTAACCTTTACATAACTAGAAATGTGTCGACTTAAATATTCATAAATTTTAAAAAAAATTGTTCTTTTAGTTTTATCTTTACTCAATTGAATAACAAAAGTTACTTTTAAATTTATTTGGTTTTTCTGAAAATATTGTCTTAAGCTTTTAATAATTTTTGGAATTAGAAACGTTCCTTTTGATGGTCTTGGATTTCCCAAGCATCCAACACATATATGATTATTTTTTACTTTCTTTACATTGACTTCAACATTATACGGAACTGAAACAGGTAAAATTAATTCTCCTAAACATTTTATCTTTATGTCATTCTTAATTTTTTTTGTTAGCTCTTTAGTTTCTGCATATAAATGTATTTCACCTTTATTAACTAAAGAAAAAAATTTTGATAAAGTAGCTTTGGGTAAATTTTCTATAAATACAACATCTAAAATTCTAATCACTGGTGTTATATTTGGTGGAAATAAATTCTTTTCATATAAATCAGTTATTACTGATATTTCTAGCTTTCTTGCGGAAGGTATTATAATTTTATCTATTTTATTTAGCTTGTGCTCATGGAAAATTTTTATTAATTTCTTTCCTGACGCTTGAATATAATTTTTTGGTTCTTGTCCCTCTTCTTTTAAATTTAATTTTGGTAACTGAGAAATGATTTTATTTTTGAATGGCATTTCACTTGAATCAATATCTTCACATGAGATTACTAAGGTCTTTTCATTACCTATTAACTCATTAATTGCACTTACTTGAGTTCTCTCATGACCAATGGCAGAAAAAAGTCTTCTTTCTAAAATTATTATATTTTTATCCATTTTTTACTTCTTCAAACTTTTGTTCCAAAAAATAAATTTATTAACCAAGTTGCACATTTTTTTGCCTCATTTGGAAAAATTTTTACTTTTCTATTTATTTTATAATTACCATCTTCATCATAAAATATATAACCTTCTTTTCTTAGCATACTAAGACTATTTTTTATTCTATTATTCTTAGATTTTTTTTGTTTTAAAATTCCAACTTGCTGACCTGCTGTGAGTGATTCATAAATCATTGAGATTGAATCTTCACTAATCCATGAAATTTTTGTATTGTTAAAATTATTTTCTAACCAATTTTCTTCTTGATCTTTTAAAGGAACAATTATTAAATTTTTTTTTCTTATTTTTCTTATTTTCATAATAAAATCTTGAGGAGTTCTTCTTGAAGTGCTCAACAAAAATTTTATCGATCCATTATTACTAACTAAGTCTTCTATTTGATTAATTAGATAGTTACTATCCCAAACAAAATTTTTAGAAGTACCCCCTATCAAAATTAAACTTTTTTTTGAATCTTTTATACCTTTATTTTTACCATCACATAAAGCTCCCTTAGTTTTGTATATTAATCCTTTCCCATTATATTTATCATGGTCGGGAATTATGCAAAGATCAAACCAATTTATAGGCATACTAGGCTTCATTATTATTATTGATTTGCCACCAAATATAATTTTTGCAATCAAAACACTTATATGGACTTTATGTCCTATTCCTATTATCAAATCTGGTTTTGGTAATTCTATTAATTTTTTGTATTTAAATAAAAGTGAACCCATATTGTTTATATCAATATTAAATAATTTAGTTTTTATTTCATTTTTTATGAATTTAACTAATGCCAATGATTGCTTCTCATGACCAATTTTTCCGTCAAGAAATCTCCATACTGTAATTTCTTTTTGTAAGCTCATAATTGTGAATTGACCAATAAATTATTTATTATTTCTGCTGATTTAGGAGCCATAGTTAATCCGTACCGAAAATGTCCAGAGTTAATAAAAATATTTTCAAACTCATCATCTTTACGAATTATAGGAATATTATTTTTTGATCCTGGTCGAAAGCCAGACCAATGGTTTTCTACTATAATATTTTTTAACTCGGGTATTAAAGATTCTGATTTTTTCTTAAGATAATCGATAGACTCAATTGTTATCTTATCGTCAAAACCAACTTCTTCAACCGTACTGCCTGCAATTATGACTCCATCTTTTCTCTGAAGGATATAAAAGTCATCTGAATAAAGTATATGATTAATTTTAAGTTCAGATGCTTTGTATTGAATCATTTGGCCTCTCACAGGATAAATTTTATTTGTATACTTTGGTTTTATCATAGACACCCATGCTCCTGAAGTTACTATAAAATAATCTGCCTTAATTAGATTATTATCTTTTGTTGGCCATTCATTTATTAACTTTGCACTATTTTTAATAGGACAAAGTTCAATATTTTCTATAATTTTTATTCCTTGGTGTATTAAATACTTTTTAATTGCTTTCATCAATCTTGGTGACCTTATTTGAGCTACCAAAGGCATTAATAAAGCTGTTGATTTATGAAAGTCTACATCTTCTATTTTATATTGATGTTTGGAAGCCCATTTATTGATTTTAATTAGGTCATATGGTGGAATAATCATCATTCCCGTTCTGTCAAACTCTGGATCTATTCCAGTCACTTTGAATAATTTTTTTGAAAATTCTTTATAAAATTCTGCAGAATTTAAACATAAATCATAAACTTCAGACGGATAAATCCATGGCATTAATGGAAATAAAATACCTGCTCCTGCCCAAGAAGATTCTTTACCAATTTCGTTTTTATCCACTATAGTAACTTCAAAGCCACTTTCTTTTAATTTAATTGCTGTAAGACATCCAATTATGCCTCCACCGATAATTGCAACTTTCTTACTCAATTACTTACCATTTATCGTAAATTTTTCAAATTCAATTAAATTATTTGGCAAACCTAAAATAACTATAACATCATCTTTTGAAAGCTTAATATCTGGTCTAGGTTCAATATCTTCTAACATATTTGGTCTTCTTAAATGTTGAATTTCAACACTAAATTCCTCAAATGGTATTTGGTTAATTAGTTTGTTGAATAGGTAGAAATTTTTTTTAATCTCTATTGAATGAAGCTGCAATTGGTCTTGTCCTTGAAGGTCATCGCCGGCTTCCGAAGCCCCCATAAAATATCCTCGAAATATCTTATATCTTTCATTTCTAAAAGAGCGTATTTTTCTAATTACTCTTGTTAACGGAATATCAAGCAAAACTAAAGCATGGGATGCAAGCATCAAACTTCCTTCTAAAACTTCCGGGACAACATCTGTGGCACCAGCATCTTGTAATTGTTGAATTGAAGAATCGTCACTTGTCCTAACAACTACAGGTAGATCTGGATAAGTTTCTCTAATTACATTAAGTACTTTTGTTGAAGCTCTATCATCAGAATAAGTTATCACCAAAGCTTTTGCTCTTTCAATCCCTGCTGCCCTCAGAACAGCTCTCCTACTTGCATCACCATACATGACTTTTTCACCAGCATTAGCTGCATCATTAACTCGATTAAGATCCATATCAATTGCAATGAAAGAAATATTTTCTTCTTTAAGAAATCTACCTAAATATTGGCCTCCTCTTCCGTAACCACATATAATTACATGTCCACTAAAATCTTCGCTTGATGCTTCTATTTTATTGACTAATTTCTCGCTATTTCTTAGATATTCCTTTGATATGAATCTTGCTATACGGCCATTAAATGGAATAATAAATGATGCAAATAACATGGATATTAAACATACTGATAAAATAATTTGAAGTAAGTCGCCAGATATAAGATTTTGCTCTTGGCCTAATGCAAGAATCACAAAACTGAATTCACCAGCTTGTCCTAAAATTATTCCCGACCTGATTCCAACTCCTAATTCATACTTAAATATTCTTGCTAAAAAAGCGATAAGTAATATTTTAAAAATAGTATACCCAGCAAATAATACAAATATCAACGGATAATAATTTATAACAACTTCTATATTAAGCATCATCCCAATACTAATAAAGAAGAGTCCTAATAAAATATCCCTAAAAGAAGCAATATCAGATTCTACTTGGTATCGATATCTTGTCTCAGATATTAACATTCCTGCGATAAATGCTCCTAATGCATAAGAAAGGCCTGTTAACTTGGTTACATATGCAAAAATTAGTGTAATCATTAAAACGTTAAGAACAAATAATTCTCTTGATTTTTGTTTTGCAACTATTCCAAACCAAAAATTCATTATTGGTCTTCCAACTTTGAAAAGAATAAAAAGTAAAACAATAATCTTAAAAAGGGATATCCATAATAAACTATATAAATCAATAACTTGTGCGTTAAAAACTGGAATTAAAATTAAAATAGGAATCACGGCAATATCTTGAAATAGTAAAATACCAATTGATAATTGACCATGTCGACTATGAAGATCGATTCTCTCCATCAATATTTTAGAAACAATTGCTGTCGAAGACATCGTTAAAGCTGATCCGATAATAAATGCTTCAGCAAGATCTAACCCCAAAAATGTTGAAAATATTATTGTCGTTGCGAGAGTTATAAGAACTTGTGTTCCGCCAAGCCCAAATAAAATATGCCTCATAGAATTTAATTTAGGCAAACTAAACTCTAAACCAATTGTAAACATAAGAAATACAATTCCAAATTCTACAAAATGCCTACTAGACTCTGAGTCAGGTAATATTCCAAAAGCATATGGCCCAAGCAATAAACCAACAACAAAATAAGCTATCATAGGTGCTAATCTTAGATATCTGAATAAGGCGACAGTAAGCACTGAGCTAACTAACAAGAGAATAATTAATTGAATTGATTCAAACATAATAAGTGAGCAATTTCATATATAACTTTATTCTACTATCAAACCCTTTTATACTTATAAAATAATATATATTTAAAGAAAAAAATGAATAAAAATTCAAATCAAATTAAAGATCTTGCACAAAAAGTTCTTAATATTGAGTCAGAGGAAATACTCCAAGCTAGTAAAAATATTTCTAATGATTTTACCAATGCGGTAAACGAAATTTTAAATTGTACTGGAAGAATTGTTTTAAGCGGCATGGGTAAATCAGGACATATTGCAAGAAAAATTGCTTCAACTTTTGCAAGTACTGGCACACCCGCTTTTTTCATGCATCCTGGTGAAGCAAGTCATGGTGATCTTGGAATGATTACTGAAAATGATATTGTTATCTTTTTTTCAAATTCTGGTCAAAGTGATGAATTAATTTCAATCTTTCCGACAATTAAAAGAATTGGGGCTAAAATTATTGGTATATCTGGTAATGTTAAATCAGAATTAGCTAATGAAAGCGATATTCATATCAGTACTGCTGTTTCCAAAGAGGCATGTCCACTAGGGCTTGCTCCAACTGCTAGTACTACGGTTTCGTTGGCAATAGGAGATGCACTTGCAATATGTGTATTAGATTTAAGAGAGTTTACTGCAGAAGATTTTGCAAAATCCCATCCTGGAGGTAATTTAGGAAAAAATATGCTTGTTAAAGTTAAAGATATTATGAGAACTGGAAAAAATATTCCATCCATTACTATTAAATCCTCATTGAAAGATGCAATCGAAGAAATATCAAGTAAAAAAGTTGGTTTTACTGGCATAGTAAATGACAAAAATAAGTTAATGGGAATTTTAACTGATGGCGATTTAAGAAGAGCATTACTTAATAACAAAAATATTAATTCATCAATTGAAGAATGTATGACAAAAAACCCTATAACTCTCAAAGGCACTGAAATGGCAATTGAGGCAGTAAATATAATGGATAAATCTAAAATCAATTGTTTTCTAATAACTGATGACAATCAAAAAGTAATTGGAATGTTAAATCTGAATGATCTTTTTGCTTCAAAAGTTATTTAACTAAATGGTTAATAAACTTTCAACGATATTTGTATTATTGCTTATCTTAATAATTGCCCTTATAACTTATTGGCTCAAAATTGAAGTAGAAAAAGAACTTTTTATTAAAAATAATACTAATGGAAGTGGCCCTACATTTTACTTAAAAAAATTTGACAGTATGCAAACAAAAAAAAATGGTGATGTAAAATTTACGATAAGTGCAAAAAATATGAAAGAGTTCGATTATGCTGAATATGCAATATTAAATAAACCTCATTTCACAAGATTTAAAAATAGTAAGCCATACTCTTACATTAAAAGTAATAGTGGAAAAGTAATAAGCGGTGGTGATGAGTATTTATTTTCAGATAATGTTATTTTAACAAGAGTTGCAACTAAGAAGAAAAGAGAGATGAAACTTTTTACTGATCAATTAGATATTCTTCCGAATATCGATATTATTTTAACAAAAAAACCAGTAAAAATAATACAAGAACCAAGTATTGAAATTTATGGGGTTGGAATGAAATATGATAACAAAGAAGGTATTGTAAAGCTGTTAAGTAATGTAAAGGTTCATTATGATAATCCTAGAAAAAAAACTAAAATTAACTAAATACAATCTAGTTTTAGTTTGCATCCAATTACTACTATTATCTTCATCAAATATTGCATTTTCTGAAGAAGCAGATAGAGATAAAGCTATTGAAATCGAATCGGATACAATGACTGTAGATGATGCAAAAAGTATTAGTATTTATAAAGGTGATGTAATACTAACTCAAGGTACGCTCATCATAAAGGCAAACGAATTAATTGTAAGAGAAGATAGTCAAGGTTTCCAACATAGTACAGCAATAGGCAAACCAACCACTTTCAAACAAAAGAGAGATGGAATTAATGAATATATTGAAGGGCGTGCAGAAAGAATTGAGTATGATGGACATATGGATAAAGTCCATTTGTATAGTAAAGCATCGGTCAAAAGAGGAAATGATACTGTTTTTGGTGACTATATAATGTACGATACAAATGCTGAGTTTGCTCAAGCTCTGTCAGGAACAACCAAAGATGATGAGGGCAAAAAAGTTAAAAAAGGAAGAACTCGAGCAATTATTAAACCAAAAAAAGAAAATTAATTAAATTATGTCAGAATTAATTATTCAGAATATAAAAAAAACATACAAAAAAAATGCTGTAGTTAAAGATATTTCTCTCAGAATTTCAAGTGGTGAAGTTATTGGTTTATTGGGGCCAAATGGAGCCGGTAAAACAACTTCTTTTTATATGATTGTTGGATTGATTCCTTCTGAACATGGAACTATAAAAATTGATAATCATGATTTAACCAAAATGGCTATCCACAGCAGATCCAAACTAGGTATTTCTTATCTTCCTCAAGAACCATCAATTTTTAGAAAAATGACTGTATCTGAGAATATTTTATCTATCTTAGAATTACGTAAATCTTCAAAAAAACAAAATTTACAGTATCTTGAGGTTCTTCTTGATGAACTTAGTATAAATCATATTAAAAACAATACATCTATTAGTTTATCCGGAGGTGAAAGAAGAAGAGTTGAAATTGCAAGATGTTTAGCAACAAATCCAAAATTCATTCTACTCGATGAACCATTCGCAGGTATTGATCCAATTGCAGTTATTGATATCCAAAAAATTATTAAACATCTTGCCTCAAAAGGGATTGGTATTTTAATAACCGATCACAATGTTAGAGAAACTCTCGGTATTTGTAATAGAGCATATATTGTAAACCAAGGTAAAATTTTTACTTCTGGAAAACCTTCAGAAATAGCAACCGATCAAAATGTTAAAGAAATATATCTTGGTAAGGACTTTATATTATAAAAAATGAAGCTTAGCTTTAATCTTAAACTTTCACAATCCTTAAAACTAACGCCCTTACTTCAACAATCAATTAAATTACTTCAGGCGTCGCAGGGAGAATTAAACCAATTAATAGAAGATTACATTAATGATAATATCTTTCTAGAGTTAGAAGAGGATTCACAAAATTCTCTAAGCAACCAATCAAGCTTCAATGGTTCAAAAGAGACGTCATATGAAAATGACTATTCATACGAATTATTTGATACTGAAACAAAAAATCAAACATTAAAAGAATATTTAATTGAAAATTTAAGCATCTTTTCATTTTCTGATAGAGATCAAATTATTTTTTTAGTGTTAATTGATTATATTAATGAAGACGGTTATTTGATAGAACCCCTAGAGAAAATTTTAGAAATAATGCCTTTTGAACCCAAAGCAGAAGTAGAAGAATTAGAGAAAATTTTAAAACTTATACAAGATTCATCATCTCCAGGTATTGGGGCAAGAAATTTATCTGAATGTCTAGAATTACAATTGAAGATAATAAGTGGAAATAAAGAATTAATTGATCGCTCATTAAAAATAGTTAATGAATCGTTAAATTTGCTAGGTAACAAAAACTATAAATTACTTAAAAATACTTTAAATTGTAGCGATGATGAGCTTGCTGAGTCAATAAAATTAATAAGAAGTCTTAATCCAAAACCAGGT
Organism: OM43 beta proteobacterium; assembly: GCA_042094875.1. Classification (GTDB taxonomy): domain Bacteria; phylum Pseudomonadota; class Gammaproteobacteria; order Burkholderiales; family Methylophilaceae; genus BACL14. Next base: position 234,189 of record JBELCI010000005.1, on the reverse strand, counting down.
TTAGTTTTTCAAGAAATTCAACCTCACGATTTTATCAAAGCTGATACAAAAGTTGAGATGTTAAACGATAATTGGGAAGTAAGTTTAGTTGAAGATAATTTTCTTAAACTAAAAATAAACGAAGACTATAAAGATATATCAACTAGAGGATCAAAAAAAATTGATAAAGAATTAAAGGATAAATATCAAGAAGCAAAATGGCTTATTAAAAGCTTGCAAGAAAGATCTATTACAATTATCAGAGTCTCCCGAGCTATTATGAAAAATCAAAAGGAATTTCTTGAAAAAGGTAAACTTTTTTTAAAACCTCTTATACTTAAAAATATTGCGGAGGAACTTGATTTACATGAATCAACTATATCCAGAGTTACAACCAATAAATTTATACATACTCCTCATGGCACATTTGAATTAAAATATTTTTTTGGCTCAACAATTAAAACTAATAATGGAAGTGATCTATCTTCTAAAGCAATTCTTTTTAAAATTAATGAACTTGTTAAAAATGAAGACTCAAAACATCCATACTCTGATGAACATTTGTCAAAATTACTGAAAAAAGAAGGTATACAAATTGCAAGAAGGACTATTGCTAAATACCGAATTGTTTTAAAAATTTTACCTTCTAACCAAAGAAAAATGTAATTTTTAAAAGGAGCATTATGAACTTAACAATCACAGGTAGGCATTTTGAAATATCAGATGCATTAAGAAAACATATTGAAATTAAATTTAGAAAAATTATGAATCACTTTGATCATGTTATTGATGCAAGGTTTATACTTAGCGTTGAGAAATTAAATAATATTGTTGATGCGACAATTCATTTACCTCATCTAGATATTAATGCTAAATCAATTGATGATGACATGTATAAGTCGATAGACTTAGTTATTTATAAATTAGATAGGCAAGTTTTAAAATATAAAGAAAAATATAAAGATCATCATCAAGCTAAAGGCTCAATTAAGCATAATTCATCCAAACAATAATGTAAGAATATATAATATAAATTTAATGGGTAAAAAATAATGATTGGGATCTTAATAGTTACGCATGGAGAAATTGGAAAATCACTAATTGATTGTGCAACACACATTCTTGATGATAATCCAAGTTCATTAGATTCATTATCAATTAATTCTAATAATGATTTGAATCAATATACTAAAACCATCTCACAAAAAATTAAAGAGCTTGATAACGGAGATGGAGTATTAATTCTTACAGATATTTATGGTGCTACTCCATGTAATCTTTTAAAAAATTTTATTGTCAAGAATAAAATTGAAGTTATAACTGGTATAAACCTTCCAATGTTAATAAAAGCTATCTCAGACAGAAAAGATAATCTAAATGTTTTACTAAATGACTCTCTTGATTGCGCTAAGAAAAATATAAAAATAATTTAAACAAAAATGATAAAAAAAAATATAAAAATAATTAATAAATTAGGACTTCATGCCAGAGCATCAAGTAAACTTACTCAATTAGCATGTAAATTTTCTTCAGAAATATTTCTAGTTGTAAATAAAAATAAGGTAAATGCAAAAAGCATCATGGAAGTACTCATGTTAGCTGCAAATAAAAATACAAATGTTTTATTAGAAGCCGATGGTGCCGACGAGAAAAAAGCTGTTTTAGAAATTGAAAAACTTTTTAATAATTATTTTGGCGAGGGTGAATGATGTCCTCTTTTAATCTTCATGGTGTTTCCGTATCGAACGGTATTGCAATTGGAAAAGCTCATTTAATATCAAATGCATTATTGGAAGTCGTACATTTTCAATTGAATGCAAATGAAGTATTAAAAGAAATAAAAAGATTATCAAATGCAATAAATGAAGTAAAAAAAGATTTACTGAAAATTAAAAAGCAATTAAAAAATAATTCATCTGAAGAATTTTTAGCGTTTATTGATACCCATTTAATGATTCTAAACGATAAAAATTTATCAGAAAAATCAAAAAAAATTATTAGTAAAGATAAATGCAATGCTGAATGGGCATTAAAAAAACAAATGGATTTTATTATCAATAAATTTGAACAAATCGAAGATGAGTACATTAAAGAAAGAAAAAATGATGTCATTCAGGTTGTTGAAAGAATTCTTAAAGTTTTACTTGGTCACCCCAACCAAACTAATCAAATTAATAATGAAAGTTCTACGATACTAGTTGCACACGATATATCCCCGGCTGATGCACTTCAATTTAAAAAACATCAATATGCTGCTTTTTTAACAGACGTAGGTGGGTCAACTTCACATACAGCTATTCTTGCAAGAAGCCTAAACATTCCATCTATAGTTGCTCTCCAAAATGCACGTAGTTTAATTAAAAATAATGAACAAATTATTGTTGATGGCAACCAAGGCATTGTGATAATAAATCCTTCAAAAGATATTCTTGAAGAATATCAAGATCGACAAAATCTATGGAAGATCGAACAAAAAAAACTTACTAAAATAAAGAATATACAATGTAAAACTCTAAATAACGAAAGAATTGAATTATTAGCAAATATTGAAGTTCCAAGTGATATCACTTCTGTTAATAAAAATAAAGCCTCAGGAATAGGTCTTTTTAGAACAGAATTTTTGTTCATGAATAGAAAAGAATTGCCTGATGAAGAAGAGCAATTTAAAATTTATAGATCAGTAGTAAGGGCAATGAAAGATAAAACTGTTGTAATTAGAACTCTGGATTCTGGTGCAGACAAATTAACCTCAGCTGATACAGCAATCAGTTCTAATCCGGCATTGGGGCTTCGAGCTATCAGATTATGTTTATCAGAACCACAATTATTCAACATTCAATTAAAAGCAATATTAAGGGCGTCTAAATTTGGAAAAATTAAAATTTTAATTCCAATGCTTTCATCATTACCGGAACTAAGACAAACTAAATTATTGATCGAAAGAGCCAAACAATCCTTAGATAATAAAAAAATCTTGTATGATCGAAAAATTAAAATAGGTGGGATGATAGAAGTACCTGCAGTTGCTATAAATGCTGATATATTTGCTGATGAACTAGATTTTATTTCCATCGGAACCAATGATTTGATTCAATATACTTTAGCAATTGATAGAACAGACGACAGATTATCACATTTATATAATTCACTTCATCCAGCTGTATTAAAATTAATAAATTTAACCATAAAAGCTGGTGAAAAATATGGTAAAGAAGTATCTATTTGTGGAGAAATGGCCGGAGACCCAAAACTAACTAGATTATTACTTGGTATGGGCTTAAAACATTTTTCTATGCATCCATCAAGAATATTATCAGTTAAAAAACAAGTTTTAAATTCTAATACACAAAAATTGAAAGCAGCATCTGCAAGAGTTTTAAGAGAAAAAGAATCTGAAAATATAGAAACTTTAATTCAAAAAATTAATCTATAGTATAAAAAAAAGAGGAGTTATATTATTTTAAATCCGTTATTAAATAGAGATGGTTTACCTTTATTCAAACAAATAAAGGTTGAGCATATTAGTCCTGCAATTAATTCTATTTTAAAAGAAAATAAAAAATTATTAAAAAAAATTGAGACAGAAAAAATAAAACCAAATTGGAATAATTTTGTTCTTCCAATTCAACAAAGTAATGAAAAACTTAGTAGGGTTTGGTCACAAATAAATCATTTAAACGCAGTTGTAAATAATGAAGAATTGCGATTAATTTATAATAAAAACCTTACTAAAGTAACGAAATATCATTCTGAACTTTCACAAAATAAATTAATCTATAAAAAGTTTAAAAGAATTAAACTGAGTAAAAATTTTTCAAAGCTCTCAAGGCCTCAAAAAAAGATTATCAATGACGAAATTCTAAGCTTTGAATTAGGAGGAGTTGGGCTCAATAAAAATAAACAATTAGAATTTAAAAAAATTGTAAGTAAATTATCAAAACTAAGTTCGAATTTTGAAGAAAATTTACTAGACTCTGTTAATAATTACTCACTTTTGATTAAGGATAAAAGAAAATTAAAAGGAGTCCCTAAAGACGCTCTCACAAAAGCAAAGCTTGAGGCTAAGAAAAGAAAAGAAAATGGATGGTGTTTTACACTTGATTTTCCATCTTATTTACCGCTAATTCAATTTGCTGATGATAGAAGTCTAAGAGAAGAAATTTATTATGCATATGCTACTAAAGCATCAGAGCTTGGTGATTCAACAACTGACAATACGTTAAATATTAATCAAATACTTACACATAAAAAAAAATTAGCTAGTCTATTAGGGTTTTCAGATTATGCATCTATGGCTCTAAAAACCAAAATGGCTAAATCCAGTAATGAGGTTATAAAATTTCTAGAAAGTCTTTCATCAAAAGCAAAACCATTTGCAAAAAAAGATATGATTGATATTAAAAATTATGGAAAGAAAATTAATATAAAACAAGTTGAAGCTTGGGATATAGCCTACATTTCAGAAAAAATTAAAGAAGAGAGATTTAATTATTCAGATCAAGAAATTAAGAACTATTTTCCAGATTATAAAGTGATTGAAGGTTTATTTAAAGTTGTCGAATCTATTTATGGAATTTATATTGAAGAAATAGAAACGGAAGTATGGCATTCAGATGTTAAATTTTATAGGATTCAAAATTCTTCAAAAAAATCTATTGGTTATTTTTATTTAGATCTATATGCTAGAAAGAACAAAAGAGGTGGAGCATGGATGGATGAAGCAATTTCTAAATTTAAGTTTCCTCATGAAGAAGCTCTTCCAGTTGCTTATTTAACATGTAATTTTTCTGAGCCTGTTAAGAATAATAGTTCATTATTAACTCATGATGAAGTTATTACTTTATTTCATGAATTTGGTCATGGTCTACATCACCTTTTAACTGAAATTGATGATTATGGAGTTTCTGGTATACAGGGAGTAGAATGGGATGCTGTTGAATTACCTAGTCAATTCATGGAAAATTTTTGTTGGGAATGGTCAGTAATAAAAAATATGACTGAAAATATCTTAACTAAAAAAACAATGCCAAAAAAACTTTTTAATAAGCTCCTTAAATCTAAGAATTTTCAATCGGGGATGCAAACAAGTCGTCAAGTTGAATTTGCTCTTTTTGATATCAAGCTTCATAGTGAATATAATCCAATACTTAAAAATTTTCTTCTGTTACTTGAGCAAGTGCGTGATGAGGTAGCAATAGTAAAGCCACCAAAATGGAATAGATTCCCTCATAGCTTTTCTCATATTTTTGCTGGTGGTTATGCAGCAGGATATTATAGTTACAAATGGGCTGAAGTTTTATCAGCTGATGCTTATAGCTTGTTTGAGGAAATGGGACCCCTTTCTAGAAAGGCAGGAGAAAAATTTAAAAAAGAAATACTAGCAAAAGGTGGATCAAGACCAGCAATAAATTCTTTTGTTAAATTTAGAGGTCGCAAGCCCAAAATCGATGCACTTTTAAAACATCAAGGACTTTCATAGTGAAAATTGCAACATGGAATGTTAATTCTTTAAATGTTCGCTTGCCTCATGTTTTAGAATGGCTTAATAAAAATAAACCAGATGTTCTTTGTCTCCAAGAAACTAAACAAACTAACGATAAATTTCCGCATGATGAATTCAAATCACTAAACTGGTTTGCTTACCATAATGGCCAAAAAACTTACAATGGAGTTGCAATTATTAGCAATAAACCTTTAGTAGAAATTCAGAATAATATTCCATTATTTAAGGATGATCAAAGTAGATTAATATCTGGAGTTTATGAAAAAAGCATTAATCAAAAGTTCCAAATAATATCTGCTTATGTTCCAAATGGACAATCGCTCGATTCAGAAAAATTTCAATACAAGAAAAAATGGTTGGATAATTTCTGTAAATGGTTAGCGACTTTATATAAAAATAATAAAAATATCATCTTAACAGGTGACTTTAATATTGCTCCAGAAGATATCGATTGTCACGATCCACTAGTATGGAAAGGAAAGATTTTAGTCTCGAAAATTGAAAGGGATTTTTTTACTAGAATATTAAATATAGGTTTACATGATACGTTTAGGCACTTAAACTCAAACGCATCAGAGTTTTCATGGTGGGATTATAGAATACCCTTAAAAAGAAACCTAGGGATGCGTATTGACCATATACTAGTAACAGATTCTTTGATTAAAAATATAAAAAAAGCTTATATTGACAAAAATCCTAGAGAACTTGAAAGACCCTCTGATCATACTCCTGTAATTGCCGAATTATAGTCATTTAGTTTTAATTCCAAGAGCTTTAAGTTTTCTATATAAATGAGTTCTTTCAACACCTGATTGCTTCGCTAAATCGGTAGTAGATAGCTTTTTTTTCATATGAAATTCAAAATATAACGTCTCAAATTTTTCTCTCGCTTCTTTTAAAGATTGATTAAAAATTGAATCATTTATATCAAAAGAGTCTTTATTTTTAACACTTATATTTTTTTTAACATCTAAAGCACTTAAATGATTTATGACATCTTCTGAAGATATTTTTTGACCAACTGAATTCTTTATTAAATTAAATATAATATTATCTAAGGCATCAATATTATCTATTAATTTTGATATTCTTAAATAATTTAAAGCTGAAATTTCAATTTCCTTATAACCTAAATGTTTATTCATAGAGAGATAAAAATTAAGTATTGCCAAAGAAAAATCAGGTATTAGATCTTTATTACTAGAAAAATCTGGCATACATAGAATATTTTCTTTAAGTAAACTTTCGTCTTCAAAAATATTTTCAATAACTTCATCAATAAAAATAATTTTAATTTTTTTATAATTATTAAGGGTTAAATATTTTTTTATTTCTATTTTTTTTGTATTTTCAAATTTTGATAAATTTTTAAAAATAATTGCAGCGCATCCTTTTTCTGCAGCTTTTTCTATAAAATTATCTTTAAAAACTGCACTGGAATCTATTAACAAATAATTAGTACCAACTAAGTTTTTTAAACATATATTAATAAAATTACCTTCTTTACCTTTGAGATATACTAAATTAGAACTTTTAAGATCTATTAATTTCTTTCTAAAATCAGCTATCCAATTTAAAGGGGATTCATCTAAAAAGTTTTGGTCAATTTTAGTTACTTGTATTTCTTTTTTTAATGCCGAATTTATTGTATTGAGAAGTTTTTGTAATGAGATAGGTTTTTCAAGAAAATCGTAAGCTCCAATTTTAGTTGCTTCGATTGCTGTATCAATTGTTCCATGTCCTGACATCATTAAAACTGGACAATTTATTTTATTTGTTTTAGCCCATTCCTTTAATAGGGTTATTCCATCACAATCAGGCATCCATATGTCCAACAAAATAAGATTAATTTCTTCCTTGTCTCTAATTTTTCTTGCTACCTCAGCATTTTCTGCCAAAAATATATTATGACCTTCATCTTGAAGGATATCTTTCAATGATTCTCTAATGTCCTGTTCATCGTCTACGATTAATGTATTAATCTTGGCCATAAAAATTATTTGTTTCCTATTTTGAGATTTATCTTTACTCTGGTCCCAGAATTTTTAATTCTTTCAATAATAATTTTACCATCATGTTCTTCAATAATTTTATGAACAACTGCTAGGCCTAAACCTGTGCCTGTTTGTTTTGATGTTACATAAGGCTCAAAAATTCTCCCAATTATTTCGTCAGGAATCCCTTGCCCATTATCCTCAACAACTAACTCAACTTCTTTAATTTTTTTATTAATATATATTATTATTTTTGGCTCTTTTATTCCTTTTAGAGCATCCCGTGAATTTTCTAATAAATTTATAATTACTTGTCTTAATTTATTCTTATCAGCATAAATAATTGGTAAATTTTTACTTTTTATTACCTCTATTACTTCAGCTATTTCATATAAATTAATTACTTCCTCTACAAGCTCTTCCATTCTTATCGCATCTTTCTGAATTTTTGGTGGTCTTGCATACTCTGCAAATTCATTTACCATTATTTTTAATGCATTAACCTGATTAATTATCGTATTTGTAGATCGTTTAAGAATATTCGAATCATCTTGACTTAGCTTGCTTTCAAATTTATGACGAATTCTTTCAGCAGATAACTGAATTGGAGTTAATGGATTTTTTATTTCATGAGCAAGTCTTCTTGCAACCTCTCCCCAGGCACTATGTCTCTGAGCTTGAGTAACTTCAGATATATCGTCAATTACAAGCACATAAGATTTCCCTTTTGTATCATTAAGAGGGGTTATTTGTAACATTATTGTTCTTTCTTGCTTGTCCTTATTTAATTTAAATTCTTGACTTATTTCTTTATTATTCTTTTTATTGTTATCTATATAAGACTCAACAAATATATATAAAGGCTGAAAGAGTAAATTTTTTGAAATAACATTACTCATAAGTTCATTATCCATAACTTTTGCCTTATTAATAAGCATTTTAGATGCAGCAATGTTATTCAATCTAATAATTTTTTTATCGTCAAGGACAATGACACCAGTAGTTAAATGCGCCAAAATAGTTTCAAGAAAAGTTCTTGCTACTTCAAGTCTTTTTCTGTCTTTCTCCGAACTTCTTGTAGCTTGTCCGAGTTGAGATGTCATACTATTAAATGAACTAATTAAAACCCCTATTTCATCCTTTCCTTGTTCTGGAATAATTTTTTTATAGTTTCCTTTTGATATTTGTTTTGTTGCATCAGCAAGCATTGCTAAAGGAGATGAAAATTTTCTACTAATAACAAATGATACTGCAACTGATGATAACAAAGCCAATAACACTACTAATGTCAGCGTTAAAATATAAATGATTTTTAAGGAATTTCTACTGTATGTTAACTGTTGATATTCATCAAAAACAGATTCAACAGATAAGGCTAAATTAGCAATTGATGGGGGAATTGGTTGTGTTAATTGCAGTATTAATCTTTTAGCCATTATATTTTCTGAAAGAATAGGAGTAAATGTTTTTAAATAAATTTGATCCCCATCTAATTCTTCAATTCTTCCAAAAAAGTCTATTCCTCCTCTTTCCAAATCTTTAATATCAGGGATTGGTGGTATCAAATCATTTTTTTCACTTGAAACTTCTATAATTATTGAGTCTTGATCAAAAATAACAGCATCTTGTATCCCAAATTTTGCCCTTAAATCAGTTAGTATATTATTTCTCTCTTCTGGTTTTGCATTTCCAATCGAGTAAGCAATACTTTTTCCCTTTAACTCAATATCTTTCATTAAAATATCAATAGTCTTTTGTCCTAAAGTTAATCCTCCTTCTAAAGCTGATTCAACCTTTACATCAAACCATGACTCAATTGATTTAGTTAAAAAATTCACAGATACTAAATAAACTATCAAAACTGGAATTATTCCCATCAACGCAAAAGATAAAACAAGTCTTAATGTTAATCTACTCCCTGTAATTTCTTTTTTTATATTGCGAAGTAAACGAAAAATTTGAACTGCTATTAAAAGAATTAATGAAAAAATAAAAAAGATATTTAAAGCTAATAAAATTCTAAATGAATCACTAGATACTAATTCTGAATTTGAGATTGCTTTTGCTAATAAAATAAGTAATGCAATTCCAATAAACGCTACAATAGTAATTATGTACTTCATTGAACTTTTCCTATTTTATGAATGCTCTTCTGAGAGCTTATGTACCAGATTCTATCAAAATAATTTACCTGCAAAGGCTTAGGTAATTTTTTTCTTTCTAACATTACTGTGAGCCATAATTCATAATTCTTATCTTCATCATCAAACGTAAACTCCAAATTTTCTACTTTTAATAATTTTTTAATTGCATTTTCCATTATCTTATTTTCATGCTTTTGTCCATTAACATCTATAATTTCATATATTTTCCTTAATGCTTTGTATTCAATTTGATAATACCTTACTTCTGTTTTAACAAATTTATTTGGCCAAATATTTCTTAACTCAACAACTTTTAAAGTTACCTTAAATACTAATGGAATTCCTTTATCAATTGCTTCTTTAATCGGATGATTTAAAATTATCTCTTGATTAAAGCTTATATAATTTAAATTATTAACACTATTTATTTCTACGTCTTTTATTAAAATTTTATTTTCTTCAGAATAAGAAAATTTATTAGCTATTAAGAAAAATATAAAAAAAATGATTGCTAATAAACTAATTTTTTTGAAGTAATGCATAAAATAATCCGTCATGATTGTCTGATGGAAGTAATTGATTTTTTATATGAACCACATTTGATGGAAATTCTATATTTAATTCTGAAACATCTTTTAACTCTTTTTTAAAACTCTCTATTACATTTCTATTTTCCTCTTCAAAAATAGAGCAAGTTACATATAATAATTTTCCATTCTTTTTTAACATTGGCCAAACTGACTTTATTAAATCTAACTGATTATCTCCAAATTTATTAAAATCATTTATTCGTCTTAACCACTTTATATCTATATGTCTTCTAACTATTCCTGAAGCCGAACATGGAACATCTAATAATATACGATCGAAATATTCTTTATTCCACCAATCATTTTTTTTATCAATTTTTTTATTCAATATTTCTAATTTTAATCTTAAACGCTGAACATTTTCTTTTATTTTATTCACCCTTTGTTTATTGCTTTCAACTGCTAATAGTTTAATTGATTTTAACTCTATCATGTGACAAGCTTTCCCCCCAGGCGCTGAACACGCATCTAAAACTTTCTGGTTTTCCTTTAAATCTATTAAATGTGCTGCTAATTGGGCTCCAAAATCCTGAACAGAAATTTTTCCATCCAAAAATCCAGGGATTTTATTAGCATCTATGGGTTTCTTTAAAATTAAACATTCGCCTCCAACAAAGGAGTAATCAATTTTGTTTTTCTTTAATATCTTTAAATATTCTTTAACACTAATTTTTTTTAAATTAATTCTCAATGCCAATGGTGGATGTTGATTCCCAATATTAAGAATTTTCTGCCAATCCTTGGGATATTGTTTCTTTGTCTTTTTAATCCACCAGCTTGGATAACTATAATTTGCAGATTCATTCTCTTTTAATTCCTTTTGTAAATTATTTTTATTTCTTAAGAAGTTTCTTAGAACCCCATTTATAAAAGAACTTTTTTTGTGATCTATTCTCTTTGCGGCATCAACTGCTTGATTAACTAAAGTAAAATCATTTGATCTAGCATTATTAATCTGAAATAAAACTATATGCAAAAGCGATTCTAGACATTTATTTTCAATTTTATTTTTAACTAATTTATTGATAAAAAAATATGATTTTCCTAAATTTCTTAAAGCACCATAAACCATATCTTTTATTTGTGGAAGATTTTCAATTTCTTTTTTATCATATCTAGTTAAAATTAATTCAAAGCTCTTATCTAAGTTCTTTCCGATAAGAACTTGTTCAACTATCATTGCTGAAAGCCACTGAGAATAATTCATCATAAAAGAAAATCTTCATCATTAATTTTGTTTGTTATAGTAAATTCTTTTGCTGTCATTTTTCTTTTGCCTTCTAATTGAATTGATTTAATCTCAATTGCTCCATCAATAGTTCCTGCATAAAGACTATTTTTTTTAGGATTGAAAAATAACTTACCACTTTCAATTTTATGAATATTGCTTTCAATATTAGCTTTCCAAATTTTTAATATTTTTCCTCTAAAAAAACAGAATGCGCCTGGATTAGGATTAAATGCATTAATTTTACCTACCAGCTCTTTTGAAGTTACATCTTTCCATATTATTTTAGCTTCAGACTTATTTATTTTTTTTGCATATGTTGCCATTGAATGTATCTGCCGAATGAATTTAAGTTTTTTATTCTTGCAAATATCATTTAAAACTTTGGTCATTAATTCGGCGCCTAATATAGACAACTTATCTGTAACCTCACCAGTTGTTGAATTCTCATCCAAATTAATAATTTTCTTTCTAATCATGTCTCCAGAATCCAATTTTGGAGCTATCAACATAATTGTTACACCTGTCTTTGAGTCGCCAGCTTCAATTGCCCTATGAACTGGTGCCGCACCTCTCCATTTAGGAAGTAATGAGGCATGAACATTATATGAACCCTTCACAAAAATATCTAAAATTTGAGATGGTATGATAAGTCCATAAGCTGCAACAACTAAAATATGAGCTTTAACGCTAGTAATTTTTTTAATTACTTCATTTTCTTCTAATCTCTCTGGTTGATAAATAGGAATATTATATTTTTGAGCTTTTTCCTTAATTGGGCTTGGTTTTTTAATCATACCTCTTCCAGATTTTCTATCAGGTTGGGTTAAGACAAGAGGAATATCATATCCAGATTCATAAATAGCTTCTAAAGTTGGGACAGCAAAAGTAGGAGTTCCTGCAAATATAATCTTAAGTTCTTTATTGTTCATACCCAATTTACTTAATGAATGCTTTTAAAATTAACATATTGTATTGATTATTTATTTGTTAACTGTTAAATTATTTGTAATAAAACATAAAAATTTTTAGTTTGTTAATTATACTGCTTAGATTCTCATTTTCTTTTTTTTCATTGCGAAAGTTTATAATTTATTTATTCTGAAATTCAAAAATAAGGGATTACAATGTTTGATTTACTCATCTATATGTTTGAAAATTACCTAAGTTCCAAAAATAATTTAGATTTTGCCAACATGACATTAGAGCTTGAAGCCGCTGGATTTAACAATAAAGATATTGAGTCTGCTCTTGATTGGTTTTCAGAACTTAAAGAAATGTCAACTAAAATTCCAAAATCTTATTCATTAAAACTTAATGATAAATTAAGAATTTTTACAGAAAAAGAAAAAGAAAAAATTTCATTTGATAGCTTAGGTTTCATTTTATTCCTTGAGCAAGCGAAAATTCTAAATTCAATAGAACGAGAAATTATTATCGATCGAGCTATGGCGCTTAATCAAAATATTATCAATATAGAAGAAGTGCGCTGGATTGTAATGATGACTTTATGGACAAATGATAAAGAAAATGATTATCTTTTTGTAGAAGATGCCTTATACCAAACTCAACAATCAATTCTTCATTAAGGGCTAATATTTCTAATTATTTTAGAAACAATTTTTGATTCATTTAGAGTGTAAAAATGAATGCCAGGGACTCCATACTGAATTAATGTTTCGCACAATTCTGTAATGATTTCAATACCATAATCTCTTAAAGATTTAATATCGTCATCACCATAACTTTCTAATTTTAACCTAAGCCATCGAGGTATTTCAGCTCCACATTTAGATGCGAATCGAGATAGTTGCTTTATATTATATATTGGCATTATTCCAGGAATAATCGGTACCGAAATTGATTTCTTTTGGCATTCTTCTAAAAATTTAAAATAAGCATCGATATTAAAAAAGAACTGGGTAATGGCAGAGTTCGCTCCAGCATCAATTTTTCTTTTAAAATTATTTAAATCGTCTTGGGCAGAACTAGCTTCTGGATGATATTCTGGATATGCAGCAACTTGAATATGAAATTGATTTTCTGTTTCTTCTCTTATATAAGAAATTAATTCGTTAGCGTATTTAAAATCTCCATTGCCTATTGCTCCTGAGGGATTGTCACCTCTAAGAGCTATAAGGTGATTAATGTTATTTGCCTTATAGTGATCTAATAAATCTTTAATCTCTTTTTTTGATGAACTAATGCAAGAAATATGAGGTACAGCTTTTTGTCCAGAGGATTTTATATCCAGAACTGTATCTGATGTTTTTTCTTTCGTCGATCCACCAGCGCCAAATGTAACTGAGAAAAATTCTGGTGAAAACTCGGATAATATTTGAACAGTTTTTCTAAGCTTTACAATTCCCTCCTCTGTTCGAGGAGGAAAAAATTCAAAACTTACTGAAGGTACGTTTTCCATAAACTTTTAATATCGATAAGTATCAGTCTTAAATGGTCCTGAAACTTCCACTCCAATATATTTTGCTTGTTCTTCAGTTAAAGTTGTTAAATCAGCATTTAATGTAGTTAGTTGTAAACGAGCAACTTTTTCATCTAAATGCTTAGGTAAAGTATGTACGCCAAGTGGGTATTTATCTTTTTCAGAAAATAATTCAATTTGAGCAATTACCTGATTTGCAAATGAAGACCCCATAACATAACTTGGGTGACCTGTTCCACAACCTAAATTAACTAAGCGGCCTTTTGCTAAAAGAATGATTCTTTTGTTATCAGGGAAAATAACATGATCTACTTGTGGCTTTATTTCCTCCCATTTATATTTTGATAATGAAGCAACATCAATTTCATTATCAAAATGTCCTATGTTGCATACAATTGCTTGGTCTTTCATAGATTTCATATGTTCATGATTAATGACATTATAGTTTCCTGTTGCAGAAACAAAAATATCTGCATACTTAGCTGCATAATCCATCGTGACTACTCGATAACCTTCCATAGCTGCCTGAAGTGCGCAAATAGGATCTACTTCAGTTATCCAGACTTGAGCTGATAAAGCTTTTAATGCCTGTGCTGATCCTTTTCCAACATCACCATATCCACAAACAACTGCGATTTTTCCTGCAATCATTACGTCAGTTGCTCTCTTAATTGCGTCTACGAGTGATTCTCTGCATCCGTACAAATTATCAAATTTAGATTTAGTTACTGAGTCATTTACGTTAATTGCAGGAAAAGCTAATTCATTATCCCTAAACATTTGATAAAGGCGCATAACTCCAGTAGTAGTCTCTTCTGTTACTCCTTTAATATGTGATATTTTCTCAGAATACCAAGACGGATTTATTTTTAATTTATTTTTTATTGCATTAAACAAACATATTTCTTCTTCAGTAGATGGATTTTTAAGAACTGAAATATCTTTTTCTGCCTTAACGCCAAGATGAAGCAAAAGGGTTGCATCTCCTCCATCATCAAGAATCATATTTGTATATTGTTCGTCTGGCCATTCAAAAATACGGTGCGTAAAATCCCAATATTCATCTAGACTTTCATTTTTAAAAGCAAAAACTGGGGTGCCTCCATCTGCAATTGCAGCAGCCGCATGATCTTGAGTTGAATAAATATTACAAGATGCCCACCTAACTTTTGCACCCAATTCATTAAGTGTTTCAATTAAAACAGCTGTCTGAATAGTCATATGCAAAGAACCAGAAATTAAGGCTCCTTTTAACGGTTTTTTATTAGCATATTCCTTACGAATTGCCATCAAACCTGGCATTTCTGTTTCAGCTACAGCAATTTCTTTTCTTCCAAAATTTGCTAAGCCAATATCAGCTACTAGATAATCTTTTATATTTAATTTTGAATCAGTCACAGTGTTCATTTTTTTCCCTAAAATAGTATGTGACCAGAGAGACGATTGGTTCACCAAACATCCCGCAACTGGTACGGTTTAAAAAGGTGAACGCAGTTACAAATAAATTTGCAGTTCGAGCCTGGGAAAATTCTTGCAGCGCTCCTCGAACAAAAGAAATACTAATTTAAAAACCAAATAAAATCAAGCACATAATAAATATTACTTACTCTTGAGTGTAGACTTCTTATCAGTCATCTCCCAACTAAAATCTGGCTCATCACGACCAAAATGTCCATAAGCAGCAGTTTTCTTATATATTGGCCTTAGCAAATCTAGAGTTTCCACAATACCTTTTGGCCTTAAATCAAATTCAGCTGCAACTAATTTAGATAATTTTTCATCAGACACAATTCCAGTCCCATAACTATCAACCATTACAGAAGTTGGTTGTGCAACCCCTATAGCATATGATATTTGAACCAAACATTTAGAAGCTAAACCTGCAGAAACGATATTTTTGGCTACATACCTGGCCCCATAAGCAGCAGATCGATCTACTTTACTAGGATCTTTACCGGAAAAAGCTCCCCCACCATGAGGAGCCGCTCCGCCATAAGTATCTACGATGATTTTTCGTCCGGTTAAGCCACAATCACCTTGTGGCCCACCAATTACAAATCTTCCTGTTGGGTTAATTAGTAATTTAATGTCTCCTTTTATTAAATCCTTAGGGATAATTGGATTGATAATTTCTTCTCTGACTGCTTCACGCAGCTCATCAAGATGAATATCTGGAGAATGTTGAGTAGACAAAACGACTGTATCTACTCTGACAGGTTTATTATTACTGTATTCGATTGTTACCTGAGATTTAGCATCGGGTCTCAGCCAGGAAAGTTTACCGTTTTTTCTCAATAATGACTGACGTTCTACCAATCTATGTGCTAAATGAATTGGTAAAGGCATTAATTCTCTTGTTTCGTTGCAAGCGTAACCAAACATTAATCCCTGATCTCCAGCACCCTGATCTAAAGGATCATCCATTGCACCATCTACGCCTTGAGCAATGTCTGGTGATTGAGTATCAAACTTAATAAGAACTTCACATGTTTTATAGTCAATTCCATATTCAATATTATCGTAACCTATTGACTTTAATGTCTCTCTTGCTATTTTTTCGTAATCTATTTTTGTATTTGTAGTTATTTCACCTGCTAAGACTACTAAATTAGTATTTGTTAAAGTTTCTGCGGCAACTCTAGCATTCGGATCTTCGGCTAAAATTGCATCTAAAATAGCATCTGAGATTAAATCAGAGACTTTATCTGGATGACCTTCAGATACTGACTCTGAAGTAAATAAGTAGTTTTTCATAAAAACCTTAAGTATTAATATTAAGAAGCCGTTAGAATAGCAAATAACTTAAATAAAAAATAGAAATAAATGAAGATTAAATTCACAAAAATGCATGGAATTGGTAATGATTTCATAATTATTAATCAATTAGAGCGACAATATAATCTTAATTCCAAAACAATAAAATCACTATCACATCGTCAATTTGGTATTGGTTTTGACCAACTGTTAATTGTAGAAAATAGTTCAAATTCTAAAGCAGAATTTAAATACAGAATTTTTAATTCAGATGGAAATGAAGTTGAACAATGTGGAAACGGGGCTAGATGTTTTTATCGCTTTGTAAAAGATAAAAATTTAACAAAAAAATCAAAAGTTACTGTTGAAACAAAATCTGGATTAATTACTCTATCAGAAAATTCTAGTAACCTTATCTCTGTTGATATGGGAAAACCTATTATCAGTCCTCAGTTTAGTGACCCGTCTAAACCATATACACAGGTTTCTATGGGAAATCCTCATGCGGTTATTGAACTGAAGGAAGTTGAGAAATTTGAAGATTTTTTTAAATTAGCTATAAAGATTCAAGCTAATAAAAAATGGTTTCCTAACGGTGTCAATGTAGGTTTATTAAAAATAATAAATCAGAATTCCATTAAATTAAAAGTTCTTGAAAGAGGTAGTGGATTTACTCTCGCCTGTGGTTCTGGGGCCTGTGCAGCAAGCGCTGTAGTAATTTTAAAGGGATTAGTAAAATCTCCTGTTACAGTACATATGGATGGTGGTAATTTAATTATAGATTGGGATGGAAATAATTCTATGACTATGTCTGGTCCTGCTGAAATTGTATTTGAAGGTGAATTTAATTTAAACCCACAAAAATGAATAATCTTAAATTTATAGAAGAATACAAAAAGTTTATTAAATTTGAAAAAAGGTTAAGTCCCGCTTCAGTTAAAAGCTACCTTAGAGATATTAACGATTTAATAGAACTTATGGGAAACAAAAACTTAGAAAATTATTCAGTTGAAGATATTAGAAAAAATATTTCACATCTTCATTCAAAAGGCTTAAATGGTAAATCATTATCAAGAATGATATCTTCCTGGAGAGGTTTATTTAATTTTTTAATCCATAAACATAAATTTAAGAAGAACCCTACACTGGGAATTAAAGCGCCTAAAAGTGAGAAATCATTACCACAAACATTGTCCGTTGACCAAACAATCAAGCTCATTGATATTAAAGATAGTTCTTTTTTAGGAATACGTGACCATGCTATTTTAGAATTATTCTATTCATCTGGACTCCGATTATCTGAACTAGTAGATTTAAAAATAAATAATATAAATTTTGAAGATGGAACTATCACAATTTTTGGAAAAGGAAATAAAGAACGTATTGTTCCTATGGGAAGTTATGCTTCCAAAGCTATTAAAAAGTGGCTCAGTTTAAGAAAAAATTTAGGGCATAAAGTTTCAGATAACCCTATACTCTTTTCAAAAAAAGATGGTCAAAAATTAACTACAAGGGCAATTCAATATCGATTAAAATTTTGGGCAATTAAACAAGGTATTCCAGAGAATATTCATCCTCATCTTATGAGACACAGCTTTGCTTCACATTTACTTCAATCGAGCCAAGATTTAAGAGCAGTTCAAGAGCTATTAGGACATGAAAATATCAGTACTACACAAATTTATACTCATCTAGACTTTCAACATCTTTCAAAAATATATGATAAAGCTCACCCACGTGCGAAAAAAAAATAAGAAAGAAATTAAATTCTCTATTGATGCTATGGAGATTTTAAATTATAGTAAATGAATGTTAAATGAACTAAATTCATTAGAGACCAAACTTAATAATCTCATCGAGAGACTTGAGGCTTTGAAAAAAGAAAATGACGACTTAAAACCTAGCCTTCAACTTGCTCAAGAAGAAATACAAAGCTTAAAAAATAAAATGAATGAAGCAACATTAAAAGTTGAAAACTTATTAGCCCAATTACCAAATTAAAATATGCCAAAACAAATTGAAGTGAATATATTAGGAAGAGATTTTGATATTTCTTGCCCAGACAATGAGGAAGAAAATCTTCAAAAATCTATAAGCTACTTAAAACATAAAGTAGAAGAAATTCAAGAATCTGGTTCAGTAATAGGTGTTGATAAGACTATTATTAGAGCTGCATTAGAAATTACTCATGAATTTTTGAATCAAGGAGATAACAAAGATGTTCATACTCTTGATTATAAAAATAAAATAACAAACTTTAATTTGTTAATTGATAAAGCATTACAAAATCATTAATTAAAAGTTTGTTTAGATGTTGCTTGGGCTAATTATTCTTTGAACTAGTCTATAGCATCGGTTTTAGTCAATCAGATTGTGGTGTGATTGCTCACGATTGGGTAACCTTTTAAGGGCTCTTGGCGAGCGAACCTAAAACATCTTAGATTATTACCACTTGAACTTTTGGTTCTAGATGCTGGTCTAGGCAACATCTAAGCAAATTTATCTTAAACTGTGATATTTTAAATCACTTAATGTTATTATTTCCAATGCTTTTTCATGCGTAGATTCTAAAATTACTGGTGGAGCACAACCAGCCTCCGCAGCTTCTAACCATCTGTTAGCACATAAACACCAACAATCTCCAGCTTTTAATCCTTTAAAATCATATTCTGGGCGAGGAGTGGTTAAATCATTGCCTTGAGCTTTTGAAAAAGATAAAAATTCATCATTTACTTTAGCGCAAACCGTATGGCTACCAGAATCTGATTGACAATGATCACATTCTCCATTTCTAAAGTAACCTGTTAAAGGATCTAAACTGCAAGTCTGTAAAGCAGTTCCTAGTACATTTTTCTTTTCCATGACTTTCTCTTATATTAAAATTCTAATAACATTACATATATTATATTAAGTAAAGGAATAATTTTCTATGCGTTATTGGCTAATGAAATCAGAACCATCAGTTTTTACGATTGAAGACTTGGAAAAAGCTCCAAATCAAACAGTTGATTGGATTCCAACTAAAGGTATTAGAAATTATCAGGCTAGAAATTTTATGAGAGATGATATGTCTTTAGGTGACCTAGCTTTTTTTTATCAATCAAACTGTGAATCTCCAGGAATTGTTGGAATAATGGAAATTACTAAACTTGCTTATCCTGATCCACTTCAGTTCTTAAAAGGGAATAAATATTATGATTCAAAATCTACCAAAGAAAATCCAAGATGGCTTAATGTAGACGTAACGCTGGTAAAGAAATTACCCTTAATTGAATTAAAGAAGTTAAGAAATTTTTCTGAATTAAAAGATATGATGATTTTAAGAAAGGGTAACCGATTATCAATTACCCCTGTTTCTCAAAATGAATGGAAGCTCATAAATACAATCTAATCTCTTAACTTCAAATCTAAATTAATCATGGCTGTGTCCTTTATGACCATGCCCGCTTCTTTCCTGATCCAAACTTCCAAGAGCTATCGGGTAAGTAATTATTCCCCAAGGTATTCCTTTTACAGGAATTCTTTTAGTAATATTTAAGGTATCTGAGTTAATAACTAAAACTTCGTCTGACCTACCGCAAGCTAAAAGAATTTCTTTATTATCGGGGGTAAATGTAAAGTGCCAACATCTTCTGCCGTTAGTTTCAATTCGTTTTATTTTTTCAAAAGTTTTGCCATCGTATACCTCTAAAGAACTTCTTTTTTTATATCCACCACTTGCGGCAACAAATAATTTATCTCCAGATGGACTAAAACTTACACCATAGGGTGACTTTCCTTTATGAAGATTATCTTCAGAGACATCATGTTTAGTGTCGACAGTTTTAACATGATTAAATTCTTTGTCGAGAACAATATAGTTGTCACTATGCTCCAATGTAGCTATATAAAAGTTTCCATCTGGAGATATTTTTATACCTCTTGGCCTTAAGCCATAATTTTCTGCTTTAATAGTTTTAAGTAAGTCTCCAGATGTAAAGTCATGAACTGTAATAGTATTGTCAGCTTCATTAGTAACAATAATTTGTGAGCCGTCTCTACTAAACTCTATACCTTCAGTTTCAGGGCCAGCAGTAATCTCCCTTATTTTTTTTCCAGAGGCAATGTCTACTACGGCAATTTTTGCTGGGGTTCTATCATCATCATCATCTTCTTCTTCTTGCATTTCTCCTTTAGCAGGTGGCTTTCCAGTTGAAGAAGGTTCTGTTGAAACAAATACTTGGTCATCATAAACTCTAACAAATTCAGGATTAATTCCTACTTCAATATTATTTTCAATTTCTTTTGTCTTTAAGTTTATTATTGAAACATCAGCTCCAGCTTTATTAGCAGTAATTAAATACTTGCCATTCTTCGTTATTCCAATACCTCTTGGATAGTCACCAGTGTTAATAGATTCAACTAATTCCATTGTATTTAAATCAATTACTGAAACACCCCCTTCTTGCGAAGTAATGTATGCCTTGCCTCTATCAGATTGACCGCAACCTACTAAAAATAAAAATAAAAATAAACTACTTAACCGACTCATTTTTTCTCCTTAATTATGAATTTTTACCTAAAAAAAGTTTATACCCAAGATTATCAGACTCATCATAGTAAGGATACTCTAACTTTTTTAAAAATGAAGTGAAAATTTCCTGATCTTTCTCTGGAACTTGCATTCCAACTAAGACACGTCCAATATCTGCTCCGTGATTACGATAGTGAAATAAACTAATATTCCAATTTTCCCCCATGTTGGTTAGAAAACTTAATAATGCACCGGGTTTTTCTGGAAACTCGAAACGATAAAGTACCTCATTCTTAGCTTGCGGAGCATGGCCACCAACCATATGTCTTAAATGAAGTTTAGCCATCTCGTTTTGTGTCAAATCATTTGCAGATAATCCAGCATCATTAAAATTTTTCAAAAGATTTACTGTATCGCCAACATCAGAAATAGTTACGCCAACAAATATTTGTGCTTGATCGTCATCCGAATACCGATAATTAAACTCTGTTATATTTCTCTCTCCAATTAATTTGCAAAATGATTTAAAAGCCCCTGGCTTCTCAGGAATATTTACTGATAAAAGTGCCTCCCTTTGCTCCCCAATTTCTGCTCTCTCAGCAACAAAACGTAAACGATCAAAATTAATATTCGCACCTGATGCAATACCTATTAAATTTTTACCTTGTAAATTATTCTTCTGAACATATGATTTTAAACCCGCCGCCGCTAATGCTCCTGCAGGCTCTAAAATAGTTCTTGTATCTTCAAAGACATCTTTAATAGCCGCACATACTTCATCATTATCCACAACAACCATGTCATCAACATATTGAGTAGCTATCTCAAAATTAAGAGCGCCAACCTGCTTAACTGCTGCTCCTTCTGCAAATAAACCTACTTGATCAAGCGAAATTCTTTCATTTTTTTTCAGTGCTTGAGTCATTGCCTCAGAGTCTTGAGCTTCCACTCCAATGATTTTAATATTAGGATTTACCGCTTTTACGTAAGAGGCTATCCCAGAAATAAGTCCTCCGCCACCCACACATACAAATATTGCATATATAGGTTTGTCAAATTCTTCCAATATCTCTTTTCCAATTGTTCCTTGCCCTGCAATGACATGAAGGTCGTCGAAGGGATGAATAAAGGTTAAACCTTTTTCTTTTTCTATTTTATGGGCATGATTTATTGATTCATGAAGTGAAATGCCATGCAAAATAACTTTGGCTCCATATTGGCGAACAGCATTTGTCTTTATTAAAGGTGTAGTTTTTGGCATCACAATTGTAGCAATGCAACCTAATTTTTTAGCTGCCATCGCGACACCCTGCGCATGGTTTCCAGCTGAGGCTGCAATTACCCCTTTATCTCTTATATTTTTATCAAGATTAACTAATTTATTATAAGCTCCCCTAATTTTAAAAGAAAAAACGGATTGTTGATCTTCTCGCTTTAAAAAAATTTTGTTATTCAATCTTGCTGATAAAGATGACTGAAAATCTAGCGGGGTTTTTTTTGCTACGTCATATACCTTTGCATCGTCTATATATTTCTTATATTTATTTGTCATAATTTGTTCATTCTAAATAACCACATCACAGTGTATTATATAAATCTAATTAATAGTTAAAAAAAGGGTTTAGCAAAATGAGTTTTACACAAGACGAATTGAAGCAACAAGTAGCTAATGCTGCAATAAATTATGTGAAATCTGGGATTATTGGTGTAGGTACAGGTTCAACTGCAAATTATTTTATTGATGCACTTGCTGAAATAAAAAATAAAATAGATGGTGCGGTTGCAAGTAGTGAGGCTACTTCAGATAGACTTAAGTCTCATGGAATTGAAGTTTTTGATTTAAACGATATTAATGGAATGGATATATATGTTGATGGTGCAGATGAAATAACAGAACATATGCATATGTTAAAAGGTGGAGGCGGTGCTTTAACAAGAGAAAAAATTGTTGCTGCTAATGCAAAAGAATTTATTTGTATATGTGATGAAAGTAAATATGTTCCGATCTTAGGAAAATTTCCATTACCTGTAGAAGTTTTACCAATGGCCAAAAGCTATGTTGCTAGAGAGCTTACAAAACTTGGTGGCCAACCTGAATTAAGAGACTTCACAACAGATAATGGTAATATTATCTTGGATGTACATGGACTCAAAATAACTGATCCAATTGAGATGGAAATAAAAATTAATCAGATTGTTGGAGTTGTTACTAATGGGTTATTTGCTACTCGCCCAGCTGATACTTTGCTTCTTGCTACAGATAAAGGCGTTAAAACTATTAAGAAAGGTGCTTAATTGCCATAAATTTGTCATAATGCAATATTATATTAATTAATTTAGGTAATTAAAATATGGCTTCAGAGCATATTTACAAACAATACGATTCAGATTTAGAGGCTATCCGAGCAAAAGTATTAGAAATGGGAACCTTAGTTGAGGAGCAAACATCCAACGCAATTCAATCACTTTTGGAGACAGATGTTAAATTAGCTGAAAAAGTGATAAAAAAAGATGCGCAAATTAATGATTTAGAAGTTCTCATTGATGAGGAAGCCTCACTTTTAATAGCTAAAAGATCACCAACTGCCGGTGACTTAAGAAATATAATGATGATGCTTAAAATTATCACAGATCTTGAAAGAATGGGAGATGAGGCTGCCAAAATAGCAAGATCAACAACAAGAATATTTGAAGATAATCGAATGAGTAAACCAAAATTCAATGAAATTAAGGGAATGGCAAAACCTGTTCAAGAAATGATAAAAACAGCATTAAATTCTTTTGCAAGATTAGATTTAACCGATACTATCGATATTCTAGAAAAAGATAAACAAGTTGATGATGACTATCGTTCTACAATGAGAGAGTTACTTACTTTTATGCTTGAAGATCCTAGGACAATATCAATGTCGCTTGAAAGTATGTTTATTGCAAAATCACTTGAAAGAATTGGTGATCACGCCGTTAATATCTCACAAAGTGTTATTTATACCGTAAAAGGTAAAGACGTCAGACACTCTTCAATCAAAGAAATTAAAAAAGAACTATCTTAATAATTTATTTTTTTGGTGGAACATATCCTGAAGCTTTATCAGCTCCATCACCAAAAAAATAAGCTTCTGTTTGCTCAGTAAGATATTTCCTAGCCTGAGGATCAACTAAACTTAAACGATTTTCATTAACCAACATAGTTTGATGTTCTAACCAACCTGACCAAGCCTCTTTTGAAACATTTTCAAAAATTTTTTGGCCTAATGGCCCAGGATATGGCGGATAGTCTAAACCCTCTGCCTCTTTTTTTAATTTAGCACATTTCACAATTCTAGACATTAAATTACCCCTTAAGTTATTTAATAATATAATACTAGAATGGTAACTTACTAGTATTAGTTTGTTATAATTTCAACTAAATTTAAAAAATAAAATTATATTATGACAAGCCCTTTCAAAGGCAAAACAGGCCTTAAAAGACTTATTAACGCTTTTGGATACTCAATAGAAGGATTTAAAAAATCTTATAAAAATGAAGCTGCTATTCGCCAAGAATTTATTCTTTCTATCATTCTAATACCTATAGGCTTCTTAATCGGTGAGACAGGAACTCAAAAAGCACTTCTAATTTCAAGCATCATCATAATTCCCTTAGTTGAACTTCTAAATACTGCAATCGAAGCAACTGTTGACAGAATTTCATTTGAACATCATGATCTAGCAAAACTAGCAAAGGATATAGGAAGTGCAGCTGTTTTTTTAGCAATCGGTAATGCATTTATCACTTGGATTTTAATTTTATTTTTTTAAACTTGTTAATTTTTAAAATATCAGTATCATTAAAAAAATTGAATTTAGGTGAGAATAATCTCAAAATTATTCTTTAAACGGGAAGTAAGTGCAAATCTTACACTGCCCCCGCAACGGTAAGTAAGGAAGAGTTTATCAACATAGCCACTGGTTAAAACTGGGAAGGCAATAAACTTAGTCTTATGAGTCCGGAGACCGGCCTTAACTTCAATCATAAAAATTGCGGGGATGCAATTTTAATTAAATCTTTAAATTATCAAAAAATTCCTAAAGTTTTTGTGCCCAGAGAACTCATGCGGGTGGCATGAATAATTTATATTAGGAATATATTGTGTTTAATAAGATTTCAATTTTTCTTCTTGTTTGTCTTGCAACCCAAATTAATGCTGAAACTAAAATTGATACAGAAGAAATTATTGTGTACAAATATCTAAATGATAGTAAAGAAAATACATCGCCTTATTCAATAGAAATTCATACCGCTAAAGAAATTGCTGCCTCTGGAAGCACCTCAATACAATCTTATCTCTCTCAACATTCATCTTTAAATATTAGCCCAAATTTTGGAGACAGATCCAAAGCTAGTATTGATATGAGAGGTTATGGTTCTGAAACTGGATACCAAAATATTGTAATCTCTATAGATGGACAACGCATTAATAATATTGATATGAGCGCACAACTCTTAGGACAAATTGATGTTAGTAGTATTGATAGAATTGAAATCATCAAAGGTACAGGTTCAGTGAGTTATGGTGATGGGGCTATGTCAGGAGTTATAAATATTTATACTAAGAACTACAGTGGGTTTAGTCTAGAAACATCAATTGGTAGTTCAGGACTTAAAAAAAATATTGTTAATGCTGGATTCAACCATAAAAAATTTAACCTATCATTGAGTGCCATTGATGATAAAAGTGAAGGGCATAGTGCAAGAGATACAAAAGGTAATAAAGATAGGTTTAAAAATAAAACGCAAACTGCAAAATTATTTATCAACGCTGCAAAAGATACTAAATTAAACTTTGGTGTTTCAAGCTCTAGAATTAATCAATATGTTGTTGGGCCAATTTCACACTCTGAATTTTATGACGATCCTAAGCAGAATTCTGGAAATACATATAATAATTATGATATAGATAATAATCGATATAGTTTTGGAATTAAACAAAAATTTAATGAGAAATTTAATCTCGACACAGATTTATATTATGAAGATAAAACTTATAATGCTTTAAATGCGGGAGGGGATATTTACGATAAAGGTTATTTTGGTACAAATTTTATAGCTAACTATAACGGAAAAAACTATACCCTCAATGGAGGGCTTCAATATTTCGATGGCGAAAAAAAATCAGTAACTAAATACCCTGGCAAAACATCCAAACAAAATATTTCCATTTTTATAGAATCTAATTTCCAACCTAAAGGATTATCCGATAAATTTTTGTTCTCAGCTGGTATAAGAAAAGAAAAAGTCAATTATAGACATGTTGATACAGCTGCGATACATAAAACAGATGAGTTATTAACTGCTTGGGATTTAGGAGTTAATTATGCAATTAATTCCAAACTAAGTATATTTTCAAATATAAATCATGGATTTCAAGCTCCAGATATCGATCGTTTTTTCGTGAGTGTATGGCAATCATCTTCACCGTGGGCATGGTTGAGACGAGACTTTAAGAGTTTTATGAAAGCTGCCAAAGTTGATACATTTAATATTGGACTAAATACTACAACTGATAGAAACAAAGTAAAATTAACAGCTTTCTATTCTGATCTTAAAAATGAATTTGTTTTAGATAATTCAACTTTTATAAATCAAAATCTTGATAATTCAAAAAAATATGGCATAGAGATTCAAAATAAATTTAAATTGAATGATAAAACAAACGTTAATGTTTTATACAATTTTATAAAAGCAAAAATAGGAAAAGATAATAATAATACTAAGTTTATTGATGGAAATGATATGCCAGGAGTTCCAAATCATACGTTAGTATTAAATCTTGATCATAAATTCTCCGAGCAAGGGACAATTAATCTAAGTCACACATGGAAGGATGAAGCATATGCTATGGTTGATTGGGAAAATGATAACACTCAAAAGCAACCTTATTACAACTCTACAGATTTAAATATTAATTATGATTTTAAAAAACAAAATACTTTCAATAAAATAGGTATATATGCATCTATTCAAAATATCTTTGAACATAAAAATGCTCTAGTTGTAGGAGATAATAATTATTATCCTTTTAATTTTAAGAGAACTTGGGTTACAGGACTAAAGATTGATTTTTAAATCTAAACAAACTAATGATAAAATTAACTAAATTTATTTTAGGCAATTTTAAAATGGCATTTACAAACACCCTTAAGTTAGCATTAGTTTTTATTTTCTTAATACTTTTGACTAGAGTAAGCCATGAATTAACTCTTTTTTCATTTCCAGATGCTAGCTTAATTATATTTTTTGCCGGTGGGATTTTTCTAAAAAAAATTAGATGGCTAATGTTTTTTTTAGCTTATATTGTTTGTATAGACTTATATATGATTAATTTTAGTTTACTGGATAAAATTAATCTTAATATAGGATACCTTTTACATTTATCTATTTATCCTTTTTGTTGGATAGCTAGTAAAAAATTACTTGCAGAAAGAGACAATTTGAATATAACTCTATTTTTTTCTAGCATTATTTTTGTAATTATAATGTCTTACTTTATATCAACTTCTAGCTATTATTTTTTATCTGAATGGGTGCATGAACCAAATATTTCTGGGAGTTATATTTTTTTGAAAGCTAATTTCCTTCATTATTTTATTCCAAATTTAATATATGCATTTATTCTTTTTTCAATCATACAAATATGTAAAAAAGTTTTTTTATTTTTAAAAAAACAAACATTAATAACTCATTAAATTCTTAACTTTGAAACGTACATATACAAGCTAATTTTGATATAATTCGCAACTCATTAGTTTTTTTTACTATGGCCAGATAGCTCAGTTGGTAGAGCAGTGGACTGAAAATCCTCGTGTCGACAGTTCGATTCTGTCTCTGGCCACCACTATTTCTTTAAGCCTTTAATCCAATTCCCATATACAATTTTTGCAACTTCGTTCAATTTGCAACATTTTTGATTAAAATTTTCTTTTATTTGTCTTGATGACTGAACAGAATTAATTTGTTCATGCATATTTAATTCATCTTTTCCAGAATTACACCAGCTACTTATTAGATCTTCATTCATTTCGATATGGCATTGTAAAACTAAGTGTTTTCCAATACTGTAAGCTTGATTTTGACAATTATTATTTGTTAATAATAAAGTTGCATGTTTCGGCAATTCAAACATTTCGCCATGCCAATGAAACGCATCGAATTGATTTACTTTTCCTAACCAATTTTGAGCATTTTCTTTTTGTTCTTTTGAATTATTACAAACTTGAACTTTAAACCAACCAATCTCAAGGGCTTTATTTTTTTTTATTTTAGCCCCTAAAGATTTACTTATTAATTGGCCACCCAAACAATGACCTAATAGTGGCTTATCATACTCATAAGTTTGCTTAATAAGATCTAATACAAAAGGTATCCAGTTGAGCTCATCATTTGCACTCATTGCGCCACCCATTAGAATCAAACCACTGAATTTATTTATTGACTCTGGAACATCGGATGATTGATGAATCATTTTAATAATAAATGGCAGTGAATTTTCTTCAAGGAATTCTGAGATATATCCAGGGCCCTCTTGTTCACAAAATTTAAGAATTAAAATAGGGAGTTGAAGCACTTAATAGATTCCAAAACTCTATTATGCACAATTTATTACTTAATAATATTTCCTAATAAAATTATTTTTGTTTTTCTTTTAATTCAATATTTTTAAATTCTAAAATTGTCATAACAACACCAACAATTGCCAGAACAAAACAAAACAAACCTGTAAAAAATAATAACGAGTCATCCATAATTAGTTCTTCCTAGCTATTAACTTAAAATATATTGCAAAAGTTAAAATTGAAGGTATCCAAGTAGCAGTAAACAAGGCTTCTTGTTTAGTATCTGGCCCAGAAAACCATAAAAAAGCAGTAGTTATAAAAGCTACAGCTACTGA
The DNA here is from genome assembly GCA_042094875.1 of OM43 beta proteobacterium. GTDB lineage: Bacteria > Pseudomonadota > Gammaproteobacteria > Burkholderiales > Methylophilaceae > BACL14. Next base: position 205,110 of record JBELCI010000005.1, on the reverse strand, counting down.
AATAAGAATACAAATATCTGATGTTTTAATCATAATCAAACCTTTCTATAAAATTAATCTTCGTTCCAAAATGCCCAAGAAGCTATCAATAAGAATATTACTGCTACTGATGCATGAGCTCTTATACTTGTTTCTTCGGGTAATTCTATTAAAAATGGGACTATTTTAAACATACCGAGTAAAAGCCATATTACTGCCAATGTTGCAAGGAAAAGTGCTACTTTCCCAATTTTTCTTTTCATAATCACCTTTTAAAATAGACTAAAGTTTTTTAATTAATACGCAAATAATCAAAAAATTAATAATTAGTGAATTAATTAAAGCATGAGTATGCTTGAGAGATTTTTGATGTCAAGTTATTAGTGCAAAAAAGTTTAAAATTCCAAAAACATTTAGCAAATGTTATTATTTTCACAATTATTATTTTTCATATTTTACAATAACTTTTATTACAACCCATGGGTAAATTACATATAGGAATCGATCTAGGAGGTACAAAAATTGAATCAGTTGTTCTTGATTCGAAACTAAATGTTTTATTCCGAGAAAGAATTCCTACAGAAAGTAGTAAGGGCTCAACTCATGTAATGAATCAAATTGAAAAAATATATTCAAAGGCTGTAACTAGTATTAATAATAAAACACACACCCTTGGTATTGGTACTCCGGGGTCAATTTCAAAAAATACTGGTCTATTAAGAAACTCTACGATCCTTTGTCAGAATGGATTACCAATTAAAAAATTAATAGAGAAAAAGCTTAAACGACCTGTAATTATAGAGAATGATGCCAATTGTTTTACCTTAGCTGAAGCAACCATTGGTTCAGGAAAAAAATTTCCTTTAGTTTTTGGTGTGATTATGGGTACAGGCTGTGGTGGAGGTATTGTTTACAATAATAAACTAAGAATAGGGCCACAAAGATTAAGCGGTGAATGGGGTCATAGCATCATTAACCCTAATGGAAATATGTGCTTCTGTAAGAAAAAAGGTTGTGTGAGTACCTATATTTCTGGGATTGGATTAGAAACAAAAATTAAACAAAAATTAAACAATTCAACTTCATCTGCAAAATTTTTAAATCAATCTATTTACGATCAAAAAGAAAAAGAACTTTTAACCGAATTTTATGAATTCTATGGAATAGCATTAGCAAACATAATCAATACTATTGATCCTGATGCAATAATATTGGGAGGTGGCTTATCCAACCATGACGGGCTTTATAATGAAGGCTTAAAAGAAGTGTATAAAAATGTATTTTGTGAAGAACCAAATACTCCTATTTTAAAAAATATGCTTGGAGATTCTGCAGGTGTTATTGGAGCAGCTATAATAGGTAAAATGAATTAAAATATTTAATAGTCACTCAAATAAATTATGATTAAACTAATTTTTATAAATTTTATTAAGGAAAATAAATGTTAGAAGTAACAGGATTTTATGTTGCTATACTAGCTTTCATATATATCAAATTAACATTAAATGTAATTAAATTGAGACGATTACATAAAGTACGAATAGGTTTTAAAAACCATAAAGATTTAGAACAAGCAATAAGAGCCCATGCAAATTTTAACGAATTTGTTCCCTTAGGTTTAATTTTGTTAGCTTGTTTAGAAATTAATCAAGTTCATAAAATCATAATTATAATATTAGGTGGTTTATTGTTTATTGGAAGATTTTTACATGCTAGATCTTTCACAATAATTGATACAGATATTGATAAAAGAACAAAAGGTATGCAATTTACTCTTTGGTCAATAAGATTAATGTCTGCAGTTTTAATTCTCTCATTATTAGCTTCAATCATATAAAATTTAATTCAGAATACAAATCATTCCTATTAATACATTTTATTTCAAACTATGATAATTTGTTTCTACTTTTATAAATAAGGAGAAATAAATATGGCTGATAACAAAAAAATTATTGCGTCATTAAATAAAATCTTAGAAATGGAATTAGCAGGTGTTGTAAGATATACTCATTACGCTTTAATGGTTTATGGCTATAGTCGAATACCTATAATTAGCTGGTTAAGGGGTCAAGCTAGTGAATCTCTTGATCATGCAAATAAAGCTGGTGAATTAATTACTAACTTAGGTGGGCATCCTTCACTTGCCATTGGTCCCTTACTAGAGACTAACACTCATGACATAGGTAACATCCTTCGAGAATCTTTAGACCATGAAAATGCATCTCTTAATTGTTATAGAGATTTATTAGTACTAGTAGAGAATGACTCTATTATGCTTGAGGAGTATGCTAGAGAAATGATATATACAGAAGAGTTACATTTAGGAGAGGTTGATAAGATGTTGAGAACCCCTGGAGATGTAGAACCATTTAGTAAGTAAATTATGTCAGATTATCATGAAGAAATAGATGCCATTGGGCTGAAATGCCCAATGCCAATTCTTAAATGTAAGAAAGGCCTTAATTCACTCAAAATTAATGAGATTCTAAAAATTCACACAACAGATAAAAGCGCAAAAAAAGATTTTGAGGCATTTTGTAGAAATACTGGTCATGATTTGATTTCAATCGAAATAAAAAACGAAATTACTACTTTCTATATAAAAAAAAATTAAGACTGAAATTTATTTAGTTGAAGTTTGAATTTACTGTGGAGTTCAGAAAATTTTAAAAGCCTTTCTTTTTCTTGACTTATTACTTCTGAAGGTGCTTTGGCAATAAAATTTTTATTTTTTAATTTTCCATTTGCTTTTTTAATCTCTAAATCTAATCTGGCAATTTCTTTTTTTAACCTTGTTATTTCTTGTTTTTTATCAATTTCAATATTTAACATTAATTTAAAATCATTTACGATTGCTACAGGGGCATCTTGATTGGATAATTCTTCTAAATATTGGATTTCACTTATTTTAGCAAGCCCTTTTAAATAAATTTCATATTCTTTTAAAATGACTTTATCTCCTGTAATTGAAAGTGGGGTTTTTTCGGCAGGCGAAACTTCCATCTCCCCCCTTAGACTTCTGCACTTTATAACCATTTCTTTCAAAATATTCATCCATGCAATAGCATCTTCATCTATCTTTTCTATTTTAAATACTGGATAAGGTTGCATCATAATTGAAGGCCCTTCTTTTTTTGCCATAGGCGCAATTGTTTGCCATATTTCTTCAGTAATAAATGGTATTATGGGATGACTCATTTTTAAAATTAATTCTAAAATGCTTATTAAGGTCCTTCTTGTTGCTCGTTGTTGGGATTCGCTTCCATTTTGTAATTGTGCTTTTGCGATTTCTAAATACCAATCGCAATATTCATCCCAAACAAATTGATATATTTCTAATGAAATTAAATCAAAACGATAATCCTTAAAATTATTTTCTATATTCTTAATTTTTTTATTAAAAATACTAACAATCCATCTATCTGCTTTCGAAAATTCTAAATATCCTTCAACACACTCATTAAAACCATTATCTTCTTGTTCACAATTCATTTGAACAAAACGCGTAGCATTCCATAATTTATTACAGAAATTTCTGTACCCTTCACATCTTTGCAAATCAAACTTTATATCTCTTCCAGGGCTTGCAAGGCTAGTAAAAGTAAATCTTAATGCGTCGGTTCCAAATGAAACTATTCCATTTGGAAATTCTTTCTTAGTTTTTTTTATAATTGATTCAGCTTGTTTCGGATTCATCAATCCATCTGTTCTTTTTTTCAATAATTCTTCAATTGAAATTCCATCAATTAGATCAATAGGATCTAAAACATTTCCTTTTGACTTACTCATTTTTTGTCCCTCTAAATCTCTTATCAACCCATGAATATAAACGTCTTTGAATGGTATTTTTCCAGTAATATGCTTAGTCATCATTACCATTCTTGCAACCCAGAAGAAAATAATATCAAACCCAGTTACTAAAACTGAAGATGGTAAATATAAATCAAGAGCATCGTTACTTTTTGAAGGGTATTCAGGAGTCCAGTCTAATGTTGAAAAAGGCCATAATGCAGAAGAAAACCATGTATCCAAAACATCATTGTCCCTTTTTAACCTACCTTTGTAGCCGTCTTGTTCGGCTAATTTTTTTGCCTCGTCATAATTATAGGCTACATAAATTTTATTTTCATCGCTATACCAAGCTGGAATTTGATGACCCCACCATAGCTGTCTTGATATACACCAATCTTGAATATTCTTAAGCCATTGATTATATGTATTTGTCCAATTTTTAGGATAGAACTTTATATCTTTATTTTTAACAGCATCTAAAGCCTTCTCTGCGATACTTTTACCATCATTACTTTTTTTTGTCATTGCAACAAACCATTGATCTGTCAACATTGGTTCTATAACTGTTCCTGTTCTATCTCCTCTCGGGATTTTCAAAGTATATTTTTCAACTTTATCTAATAAAGATTCTTTTTCTAGATCAGTTAATATTTTTTTTCTTGCTTCAAATCTGTCTAATCCTTCATATTGATCTGATCCATTTTCATTAATCAAACCATCAAGAGTCAAAATATTTATTAATGGCAGCTTATGTCTTTGGCCCACTTCATAATCGTTAAAATCATGAGCTGGGGTAACTTTAACAACTCCTGTTCCAAAATCTGAATCTACATAATCATCTGCTATTATTGGAATCTTTCTATTTAATAATGGCAACAAAGCAAATTTACCAATATATTTTTTATACCTTTTATCATTAGGATGAACCATTAATGCAACATCACCAAGCATTGTTTCTGGTCTTGTTGTCGCAACAGTGAGAAAATTATCGCTCTTTTCAAGAGGATAATTAATATGCCATAAAGATCCATTTTCTTCTTCTTGAATCACCTCTAAATCTGACACAGCAGTCTGGAGCTTCACATCCCAATTTACTAACCTTTTACCTCTATAAATTAAACCTTCTTTATATAGCTGAATAAATGCTTCCGTAACAGTTTTGGATAAACCTTCATCCATTGTAAAGCGCTCACGTGACCAATCTGGAGATGTACCCAATCTTCTCATCTGCTGGGTTATTTTCCCACCCGATAATGCCTTCCATTCCCATACTTTCTCTATAAATTTTTCACGTCCTAATTCATGCCTAGAAATACCTTGCTGATCTAATTGTCTTTCTACAACAATTTGAGTTGCAATTCCAGCATGATCTGTACCAGGCTGCCACAAAGTATTAAATCCTTTCATACGATGATAGCGTGATAATGTATCCATTAATGTTTGATTAAATCCATGGCCCATATGCAATGTTCCCGTTACATTTGGTGGAGGCAGCATGATTGAAAAACTATTAGGATTTTTTAAATCATTACCAATTCCATAATATCCTTTAGATTCCCAGAATTGGTACCATTTTTCTTCAATTTGTTTTGGATTAAAAGATTTTGATAGTTCTTGTGTCATATTTTTTTTCTTAAATAATAATTAATTCTAGCATGATGAAATCTACTCTGACTTCAGAATTTATTTGATTGAACATATCTTACAATCTTTATCTTTAATAATTTTTATAGTTTTCCATGTCATGTCTTTTGAATCAAGAAGTAACAGCCTTCCTACTAATGAACTACCGATATCTAAAATAATTTTTATTGCCTCCGCAGCTTGAGTACAACCAATAATACCAACTAATGGGGAAAAAACGCCATGATCAGCACACCTAAATTCCTCTTCAGATTCTGAATCTGGAAATAAGCATTCATAACAAGGACTATCAGTCTTTCTAAAATCAAAAACACTAATTTGCCCATCATATTTAATTGCTGCTCCAGATACTAAGGGTTTTTTTAAATTAAATGCAATCCTATTTAAAGCATATCGTGTTTCAAAATTATCTGAGCAATCTATTATGACATCAGCTTTATTCGCTAATTTTTTCATTTCGGTAATATTCAATTTTTTTTCAATGGGATAAATATTTATTTCTGGATTAACTCTTTGTAAAAATTTTTTAGCTGAAATAGCTTTATTCTTTCCAACAGATTCATCATTATGAAGTATTTGTCTCTGAAGATTTGATATATCTACATCATCAAAATCACAAATAGTAATTTTACCTATTCCAGATGATGCTAAATAAATAGAAACTGGTGATCCTAGGCCTCCTGCTCCTATAACTAAACAGTGACTTTTAAGTAATTTCTCTTGTCCAGCATAATCAATTTCTGGTAATAGAATGTGACGACTATATCTAAGTAATTGGCTATCTTTCATAATAATAGAATTATCTGCATAACCAAATTATCATATCCTAAAAAGGAATTAACAAAAAATGGGGTGGCTGATGGGGCTCGAACCCACGACAACTGGAATCACAATCCAGGGCTCTACCAACTGAGCTACAGCCACCATAAAATTGGCCTGCCCGACAGGATTCGAACCTGTGACCCTCTGCTTAGAAGGCAGATGCTCTATCCAGCTGAGCTACGGGCAGAGAACTTATAAAAAAAGCATAAATCGGGCTTATCTTCTATTTAGTAAAAATTGGTCGGGGTGGAGAGATTCGAACTCCCGACATCCTGCTCCCAAAGCAGGCGCGCTACCAGGCTACGCTACACCCCGAACGCGCAAATATAGCTTAATTACTGCTTTTGGTCAAACATAGTTTTACAATTATATTATTATACCTTGGCAAGTTTATTAATGTTTTTTATAAACATTCTGCTACAATATTCGATTATTTATTACTTCTATAAACATAATGTCAGCAAAAATAATTGATGGTAAAAGTATTGCTAGTGACCTTTTAGAGACAATCCGAAATACGATTTTAGTTAACGAATCCAAAGGTATGAGAAATCCTTGTTTAGCTGTGATTCTAATTGGAGATAATCCTGCCTCCCACGTATATGTTAAAAACAAAAAACTTGCATGTGAAAAAGTTGGGATAAAGTCTCTATCCTATGATTTTAAATCTTCAATTTCTGAGAAAGAATTATTGGCATTAGTTAAAGATATCAATTTAAATCCTGAAATTGATGGGATTTTAATACAATCCCCTCTTCCTAACCATATTGATGAAGACAATGTAATTAATGCTATAGATCCAAGAAAAGATGTTGATGGATTTCATCCACTTAATATAGGCTTACTCACTATAAGACAACCAAAGTTAAGGCCTTGTACGCCATATGGTGTAATTAAAATGCTAAAAGCTTCAAATATTAATTTAGAAGGCCTCGATGCAACAATAGTGGGTGTTTCAAACAACGTAGGCCGCCCAATGGCATTAGAATTATTAATTGAGAAATGTACTATTACTTCATGTCATAGTAAAACAAAAGATTTAGAAGGAAAAGTCCGACAAGCGGATTTAGTCGTAGTGGCTGCTGGCAAACAGAATCTTGTGAAAGGTGAATGGATTAAAAAAGGTGCAATTGTAATCGATATCGGAATAAACAGAATTAATAATAAGTTAGTTGGTGACGTCGAATTTAGCGTAGCAAGCCAAAATGCAGCCTATATTACCCCAGTTCCTGGAGGAGTTGGGCCAATGACTGTAGCTACCCTAATGGAAAATACTTTAATTGCTCAAAAATTATTTTAAAGGGTTTTCATGAGGGCTTAAAAAGTGTAAAGTACCGCGATTGTTTAATTCATAAGTTTAGGAAATTTAAATGGCACAAAAAAAATCTCTAATGCAAAAGGCATTAGAAGCGGCGAAAAAAGTAACCAAAAAAGTTACTGCTAAACCTAGTCCAGCGAAAAAAGTAACCAAAAAAGTTACTGCTAAACCTAGTCCAGCGAAAAAAGTAGCCAAAAAAGTTACTGCTAAACCTAGTCCAGCGAAAAAAGTAGCCAAAAAAGTTACTGCTAAACCTAGTCCAGCGAAAAAGGGAACGCCGGGCTTAAAAAAATTCATTTCATATAAGGCTAAACCAAACGAAACTTATATGAGCAAATCGCAAATTAAGCATTTTATAAAAATATTAAATGATTGGAAGCTCGAACTAAGCAGCGATATAGATAGAACAGTAAGTAATATGCAAGATGAGTTAACAGCATACGCAGATCCTAACGATCGAGCTAGTCAAGAGTCCGACATGGCCCTTGAGCTTCGAAATAGGGATCGAGAAAGAAAACTTATTAAAAAAATAGAAAATACTTTATTAAACATTGAAAACGATGAATACGGTTATTGTACTTCTTGCGGTGAGGAAATTGGGCTAAATCGCTTATTGGCAAGGCCAACTGCGACTTTATGTATTGACTGTAAAACACTTGATGAAATTAGAGAAAAACAAATGGCAAAATAAAACCCAGACTAGCTGGGTTTTTAAAAATTTCAATCTTCTTTCTTTGTTGCATCAGAAGCTGGTGGATCAATTAATGCTTTTGCACTAACTCTCACTCTTCCTTTATCATCAACCTCTATTACTTTGACTTTTACTTCATCTCCCTCTGATAAATGATCTTTCACTGCTTTAATTCTCTCATGTGCTATTTGAGAAATATGAAGTAAGCCATCTTTACCAGGCAATAAAGAAACAATAGCTCCAAAGTCGAGAATCTTAATAACTTTTCCATCATAAATCTGGTCTACCTCTACATCCGCAGTAATTTCTTTAATCTTTTCTAAGGCTGCCTCACCAGATTCTGCACTTGTACATGCAATTTTAATAAGCCCATCATCGTCAATATCAATCGTTGCCCCAGTTTCAGCTGCCAAACCTTTAATAACTGCACCGCCTTTACCAATTACATCTCTAATTTTATCAGTATGAATTTTTAATGTAAGAATCTGTGGGGCAAATTTTGAAAGATTTTCACGGCTACCTTTGAGTGCTTTCTTCATTATTTTTAAAATATGATCTATGCCCTCTCTAGCTTGACTAAGAGCAACTTGCATTATTTCAGTGGTAATACCTGTTATTTTTATATCCATTTGTAACGCTGTAATTCCATTCTCTGTCCCCGCAACTTTAAAGTCCATATCACCTAAATGATCTTCATCCCCTAAAATATCAGTAAGAACCGCTACTCTATTATTCTCTTTAATTAAACCCATTGCTATTCCAGCAACATGATCCTTTATTGGAACCCCAGCATCCATCATAGCCATTGTACCTCCACAAACTGATGCCATGGAGCTTGAACCATTTGACTCTGTAATCTCTGAAACTAGTCTAATTGTATAATCAAAATCTTCTTGATTAGGTAATGCCGCACTTAATGCTCTTTTTGCTAATTTACCATGACCAATCTCTCTTCGTTTTGGAGTGCCAACTCTTCCTGTCTCCCCAGTTGCATATGGGGGGAAATTATAATGAAGCATGAACCTATCCTTATATTCTCCTTGAAGGGCATCAATAATTTGTTCATCTCTACCTGTACCTAATGTTGCCACTACAATTGCCTGAGTTTCCCCTCTTGTAAACAAAGCGGAACCATGGACTCTTGGCAAAATACCTGTCCTAATTTCTATAGGCCTTACTGTTCTAGTATCTCTTCCATCTATTCGTGGATCGCCATCAAGAATTTTAGTCCTAACAATTTTTGCTTCTAGATTGTGAAATTCATCTTTAATTTGATTTAATTGAGTTGGACTTGTCTCTTCTTCAACAAGCTCATCTATAACTTTGTCTCTTATTAAAGAAATTTTTTCTGAGCGTTCTCCTTTTGATTTAATAGAAAAAGCTTTCTCTAAATCTTTTGCAGCAATCTTCTCAATATTATCAATTAATTTTTTATCTGCTTCAGGGGCAACCCAATCCCAAGGCTCTTTTACAGCTTCTTTTGCTAATTCATTTATTAATTTAATAACTGGTTGCATTGCTTTATGCCCTTCTAAAACTGCATCTAGCATAACTTTTTCCGGTAGCTCTTTCGCTTCAGATTCAACCATTAATACAGCGTTATCACTTCCAGCGACAACTAAATCAAGTTCCGTTGATTCCATTTCTGTTTTTGAAGGATTTATAACAAATTTATTATTTAGATAACCAACTCTAGCCGCGCCTATAGGGCCATGAAAAGGGATACCTGAAATTGCTAGTGCCGCAGAAGCCCCAATAATTGCTGGAATATCTGAATCAATTTCACTATCAGAAGACATTACTGTTGCCACAATTTGAATTTCATTATAAAAGTTATCTGGAAATAAAGGTCTTAATGGTCTATCTATTAAACGACTAGTAAGAGTTTCTTTTTCACTAGGCCTTCCTTCTCTTTTAAAAAAACCTCCTGGAATTTTTCCTCCTGCATAATTTTTTTCTTGATAATCTACAGTCAGCGGAAAAAAATCTTGTCCTTCCTTTGCCTCTTTTCTTCCTACAGCAGTCACAAAAACAACTGTGTCTCCATAACTTACCATTACTGCACCGTCTGCTTGTCTTCCTATTTCACCAGTTTCTATTTTTAGATCATAAGCTCCAAATTTAATACTTTTTTTTATTACATTAAACATTTAATTTATCCTTTAATATTGATTCATCATTCACTTCTCAATAATGAATATTTTCTTCATAACAAAAAAGCCGACTCAAACAAATTAAATTGTATGCAATCGGCTTTGAATTTTAATTACTTTTCTATTTTCTAAGACCAAGACTTTTAATTAGCCCTTGGTATCGCTCTAAATTTTGACGCTTTAAATAATCAAGGAGCTTTCGCCTCTGACTTACAAGAGCCAATAGGCCCCTTCGCGAATGATGATCTTTAGCATTAGTTTTAAAATGCTCTGTTAAATATGTTATTCGATCTGTCATCAATGCTATTTGAACTTCTGGCGATCCTGTATCATTTTTAGCTATCTGATATTTACTAACAATTTTCTCTTTTTCTATAGCAGTACTAGTCATTCAATTCTCCTATTACAGAACCGCACATTTTAACGGCATTTTAGTAAATTAACAATATATTTAAATCATTTCTTTGCTTGAGATATTAATCGTTTTACTTTTAAATTTTCTATCTCGTCAACCTCACCCAAGCCTATAAATTTATTACCTTTACTATAAAGTCTATAGTATCCCGATAGACTTTTTGTTTTCTTAATTATTTTCCCATCTCTAAGAGCCTTTTCCTCTTTAATTTTTAACTTCATTTTTTTAAAACTATTCAATAAAGTATCCATTGGTAGTAATATTTCTGGCTTATTTTCATCCTTTAATTTTTCTATTTCTTCAATTTTTATAGCCTTTTCTAAATTTAAATGACCGATACTAATTCTTTCTAGCTCTAATAAATAGGCACCAACATTTAATTTTGCTCCAATATCCTCAGCTAACGTTCTTATATATGTTCCTTTTGAACACTCTATTTTTAATTTAAGTTTATCTTCATAAAAATCTAGAACTTCAATCGAATGAATCATAATTTTACGTTTTGTTCGCTTAATTTCTAGACCTTCTCTAGCATACAAATATAATGGTTTTCCTTTATGTTTCAGAGCTGAATACATTGGAGGAGTTTGATAAATCTGGCCTTTAAATTTTTGTAAAACTTTTTTTACTAAATTTAATGAAGGTAAATTTTTTATATCTTGTTTAATAATTTTTCCTTCAGAATCACCGGTTGAGCTTTTATACCCTAACTGTATTAAAGCTTCATAAGTTTTATCAGCATTCAATAAATAACTTGAAAACTTCGTAGCCTCTCCTAAACATATTGGTAACAAACCAGTTGCCATTGGGTCTAATGTACCTGTGTGACCCACCTTTTTTGGTGTAAATAAAAATTTAATTTTTGAAACAATCTGATTTGAAGAAAGACCATGTGATTTATCAATAAGTAAAAGTCCGTCAATATCCAATTTGAGGCGTTTATATTGCATTTTTATTTTTCAGGAGGTAAAACCGAATTCAGTAGCTCTGAAATTTTTGTACTCTCGTCTATAGTTTTATCATAAAAAAAATGTAATTTTGGTATGCCTCTTGTTGTCATTCTTTTTGCTAATTGTGCTCTAAAAAATGGTATGGATCTATTAATTCCTTTAATTATTTGATCATTATATTCTGAAGAAATAAAGAATATTTTGGCATGCTTCAAACAAGGTGAAACCTCAACATCAAGAATAGTCAGCATTCTTAAAGCAGGATCTTTTACTTCGGTTTGCAATAAATTTGCAAGCTCTTTTTTGATTTGTTGACTGATTCGATCACTTCTTGGGTAATCTTTTACCAATTTATAGCTTCCTGGGAACTTGAACCATTTCAAAAACTTCAACATTATCGCCAACTTTAATATCATTAAAGTTTTTTAAAGATAGGCCACATTCAGTATTTGCTTTTACTTCTTTTATGTCATCTTTAAACCTTTTTAAAGAATCAAGCTCTCCTTCAAAAACAACATTATTATCTCGTAAAAGACGAACATTAGAATTTCTTCTAATTAATCCCTCTAAAACAATACAACCAGCAATATTTCCAACTTTAGATGCCTTATAAATTTCTCTAATTTCAACTAATCCTAAAATATTTTCTTTTTGTTCTGGAGCTAATAATCCACCTAATGCTGCTTTAACTTCATCAACGGCTTCGTAAATAATGCTGTAATTTCTTACATCAACTTCTAGATTATCAGCTAACTTCCTTGCCCCACTATCAGCTCTTACATTAAAAGCAATAATTACCGCATTAGAAGCAGATGCAAGATTTATATCAGATTCATTAACAGCACCAATTGCAGAATGAATTACATTAACTTTAACTTCATCTGTTGAGAGTTTTTCCAAAGAACCAGATAATGCTTCTGCGGACCCTTGCACATCTGCTTTAATTATTAGTGGTAAGAGCCTTACTTCAGCTTCTGTCATTTGATCAAAAACATTTTCTAATTTTGATGCTTGTTGCTTTGCTAATTTAACATCTCTAAATTTACCTTGTCTAAACAAAGCAATTTCTCTTACTTTTTTTTCATCATTTAAAACAATAAATTCATCACCAGCTTTTGGAACTTCTGATAATCCAGTAACTTCTACAGGAATTGAAGGCCCAGCCTCTTTTACATCCTTACCAATCTCATTAAGCATTGATCTAATTTTACCAAAAGCATTTCCTGCCAATAAACTATCTCCTGGTTTAATAATACCTGACTGAACCAATAAAGTAGTTACAGGTCCTCTACCTTTATCTAATCTTCCTTCTACGATAATACCTTTTGCAGGAGTATTTATCGAAGCTTTCAACTCTAAAATTTCAGCTTGTAACAAAATTGCATCTAAAAGATTTTCAACGCCTTCCCCAGTTTTTGCAGAAACTTCAACAAACATAGAATCACCACCTAAATCTTCTGGAATAACTTCGTGGCCTAATAATTCATTTTTAACTTTTTCAGAATTAGCTTCAGGCTTATCAATTTTATTAATTGCTACAATTAATGGCACCTCAGCTGCTTTTGCATGATTTATGCCTTCAATTGTTTGAGGCATAACGCCATCGTCAGCAGCAACAACCAAAATAACAATATCCGTTGCTTTTGCTCCTCTAGCCCTCATTGCAGAAAAGGCTTCATGCCCCGGGGTATCAAGAAAGGTGATTACTCCCTTTTTATTTTCAACATGATAAGCTCCGATATGTTGAGTAATTCCACCAGCTTCACCCGAGGCAACTCGTGAGGTTCTAATAAAATCTAATAAAGAAGTTTTACCATGGTCTACGTGACCCATAACTGTTACTACGGCTGGTCTTGTTTCAATTTCAGGCTTAATACTTTCTTCAACATTTAACAATGATTCTGGATCATTTTCTTTTGCAGCCATTGGGTTATGCCCCATTTCTTCTACAACTATCATTGCCGTTTCTTGATCAAGAACTTGATTAATAGTAACCATCATTCCCATGCCCATTAGAGACTTAATGACTTCTGAAGCCTTAATAGCCATTTTGTGGCCTAAATCCGATACTGAAATTGTTTCTGGTATTAAAATATCTCTTACAATCGGCTCAATAGGTGCAACAAATGTCTGATCTGACTCTTGATTAGTATCTACATTTTTATTTTTATTTTTTGGAGGTCTCCAACCAGCAGTATTAGAAGATCGATTTTTTATAGGTCTTTTCTTAATAGTTCTATCTACCCAATCATCTTTTTTATCTTTCTTATCCTTCTTATCTTTTTCAATTTTTACTCCAGCTTTTGAAGCTGGTCTGTGAAGTGTTCCGTCTTGGGATGGGTCCTTTTTCTTTTCTGCTAAATCATTCGCTTGTGCCTCAGCTAAAGCTGCATGTCTTTTTTCTTCTTGGTTCCTAATACTTTTTTGATTATCATCCAAAATTTCTTTAGATTTTGTTAATTCTTTTTGTTCTTTTTGTTCTTTTTGTTCTTTTTGTTCTAGAGTTTTTTCCTTAGATTGATCAGGTTTTACAATTGTTCTTTTTTTTCTTACTTCTACTTGGATTGTTCTGGCCCTACCATCACTATCAGTTTTTCGAATTTGAGTATTTTGTTTTCTAGTTAATGTAATTTTAGATTTTGGGCGTAAAGAGGCTCCATGCTCAGCTCTTAGATATTTCAATAAAGCTGATTTATCTTCTTCTTTAAGTTCATCTGAAGCACTTGATTTATCAACTCCAGCACTTTTTAATTGCTCAAGTAATAAATCTATAGGTAAGCTTAACTCACTAGCAAACTCTTCTACATTAGATTTTCCCATCAACTGCCCCACTAAAATTTTTTAAACAAACCATGGCGCTCGCGCTGTCATGATCAATACCTTTGCTCTTTCTTCATCCATTTTGACTAATTCTATCAACTCGTCTACTGCTAATTCTGCTAAATCTTCCATAGTAATAATATCTTTTGATGCTAAAAGTTTAGCTGTATCAGAATCCATACCATCCATGCCTAAAAGATCTGCTGCAGGCTCAGATACCTTTTCTTCTTTAGCAATAGCTGCGGTAAGGATTACTGCGCTTGCTCTAGACCTTAATTCATTGACAGTTTCTTCATCAAAAGCTTCAATTTGGACCATTTCTTCAATAGGCACATATGCTATTTCCTCTAATGAAGAAAATCCCTCCTTTACTAGGATATCAGCTACATCTTCATCAACATCTAGCTTTTCAATAAATAATTGACTAGAAGACGTATATTCCTCTTTAGTTTTTTGATCAGATTGCTCTTCAGTAAGAATATTTAATTCCCATCCAGTTAATTCAGATGCTAGCCTTATATTCTGACCATTTCTTCCTATCGCTTGAGCTAATTGATCTTCTGAAACGACTAAATCCATACTATGTTTATCTTCATCGACTACAATACTAGATACCTCTGCTGGAGCCATAGCATTTATAACGAATTGAGCTGGTTCTATTGACCACAAAACAATATCAACTCTTTCACCTGCCAACTCACTAGTAACTGCTTGAACTCTTGAACCTCTCATTCCTACACATGTTCCAACTGGATCAAGCCTCTGGTCATTTGCTTTAACAGCAATTTTTGATCTTAAACCAGGATCTCTAGATGCTGCCATAATTTCTAGTAAGCCTTCCTCTATTTCAGGAACCTCTAATTCAAATAATCTAATTAAAAATTCTGGGGCTATTCTTGATAAAATTAATTGAGGCCCTCGCACAGTATCATCAATCTTGATTAGAATTGCTCTTATTCGATCACTTATTCTAAGATTTTCTTTAGGTATCATTTGCTCACGTGGTAAAATTGCATCCAATCTACCAATTTCAATGATTGCATTTCCTCTTTCCATTCTTCTTATTTGCCCTGATACAAGTTTCTCGTCTTGTGCTAAAAAATCCTTAAGGATCTGCTCTCTTTCTGCTTCCCTAACTTTTTGTAAAATGACTTGTTTAGCAGCTTGAGCTCCTATCCTACCGAACTCCTCAGAAGGAATTAGGTTTTTAATAACATCATTTAAGGCCTTTCCCTCAGATCTATCGTCCTCGAGAGTAATTTCAGCATTCGGATTCTCAATTTGATCTTCAGGCAATATGGTTAAACATTTATAAGTTTTATATTCTCCAGTTTCTTGATCAATTTCTACTCGAATATCCACACCAGCATCATGCTTTTTTTTTGTTGCAGATGCTAATGCTAATTCTAGTGCTGTAAAAATTACTTCTCTAGCAACATTTTTTTCGTGTGCAAGAGCATCTACTAGTAATAATATGTCACGACTCATTTAAATTCTCCGGTAAAACGTTTAACTAATATTCTGGATCTAATCTTGCTTTTTCAATTTCATCTAATTTTATTTCTAATATAGAATTATTAACTTCTATAAGTATTAAATCTTTTTTCGTTCCCTGCAAAATTCCAACAAAATTTCTTCTATCTTCAATCGCAATCCGAGTTTTAATTTTAACTTTTTCTCCTTTAAACCTCTCGAAATCATTAATTTTTTTAATCACTCTATCCATTCCTGGTGAAGAAACTTCTAATCGATCAAAACTTATATCTTCTTCAACAGTTAAAATATTTTTAAGTTGATTTGTTACTTCAACACAATCGTCAATTGTTATAGAACTAGGTTGATCAATAAAGATTCTTAATAATTCACCCCTGTTAATTATTTCAAAATCAACTAATTCATAGCCCAATTTTGATACATTCTTTTCAATTAAATCTTCAAGATCAGCGGTCAATTTTTGATTCCTTATCAAACATAAGTCCTAAAAACAAAAAAAGGCCTATAGGCCCATTACTGTTGCGGATTATATCAATAAATTCAACAAATTGAAAGAATAAAGTGAGAAACCTAGGTGTTAATTTTTGCGAACTTTCTTTTTCCGACTTGAATTGTAAAACTTTTACCTTTTAGGATAATAAAATTTGATTTCTTAACTTTATCACCATTAATTTTAATACCTCCCCCTTTAATTAATCGATGAGCTTCAGAGGTGCTTGAAACTAAATTAATTTTTTTAAGTAATTGAGGAATATTTACACCATCAGCGTCAACATGTGTCAATGAATGCTCCTCAATATCTTCTGGAACTTCTCCTTTAGCTCTTAAATTAAAATTATTTTCAGCTTCTTTAGCTGCTTCTTCATTATGTAAACGACCTACAATTTCTTTAGCAAATTCTACCTTAATATTTTTTGGATTTTCTCCATCCTTAACTCTTTTTTTCCATAATCTTATTTGATCTGAAGACATTAAAGATAATAAGTCAATATATCTCCACATTAATTCATCAGATAGCGATAAAAGTTTTGCAAATACTATTTCTGGGGGCTCATTTATACCTATATAATTATTTGAAGATTTTGACATTTTTTGAATTCCATCTAGCCCCTCCAAAAGAGGCATTGTTAATATACATTGAGGTGTTTGTCCAGAATTTTTTTGTAATTCTCGACCCATTAACAAATTAAATTTTTGATCTGTTCCTCCAATTTCTATATCTGCATTTAAAGCAACAGAATCATAACCTTGTAACAACGGATAAAGAAATTCATGTATAGATATTGGTTGATTTGATTTATATCTTTTTGCAAAATCATCTCTTTCAAGCATTCTTGCAACAGTATGAGTTGAAGCAAGTTTAACAACTCCGGAAGCTCCCAAATCATTAAGCCATTTAGAATTAAAAACAATTTGCGTTTTTGATTGATCTAATATTTTAAAAACCTGTTCTGAATATGTTTTAGCATTTTCTTTTACATTTTCCTCAGTTAAGGGCGGCCTTGTGACATTTTTACCTGTTGGGTCACCAATCATTCCAGTAAAGTCTCCAATTAAAAAATAAACCTCGTGGCCTAAATCCTGGAACTGTCTTAATTTATTTAATAACACTGCGTGACCCAAGTGAAGATCTGGTGCAGTGGGATCAAATCCTGCTTTAATTTTAAGAGGTTTTTCTTTTTTTAATTTTTCAATTAACTCTGATTCGATTAATATCTCATCAGCACCTCTTTTAATTATTTCTAATGCTTCCTTTTTATTCACTGTTTTATCTCAAAAAATTAAATTTAAGTTAATTCTATCTTAAATATAGACTTAAAAAAATCTGACTTTAATTATATTTAAATACTTGAATAAAAAAATAAATCCATCACAATAAATAATATGAAAAATTCATCTTTTTTAATCGGGGTAATGTCTGGTACTAGTCTAGATGGTATTGATATTGCTTTAATTAATAACAAAAATAAAAATTTAAAGATAATTGAATTTATTCAAATTCCTTATAAACAAGATATGAAAAAGAAATTTTTAGATCTGCATTCAGATCAACCTTCTGAATTAAAAAAATCAATTGAATTATCTATACTTCATGCAAAAATTACAGCTAAAGGTATAAATCAAATTCTAATGAAATTAAAACTTGAGGCCAAAAATATAAAATGTATTGGTTATCATGGACAAACTATTCGTCATTTTCCGGATAGAGGATATTCATTACAACTCGGTAATGCAAATCTTTTAGCAGAACTAACTAATATTACCGTTATATCTGATTTTAGAAATAGAGATATTGTTGCTGGGGGGCAAGGGGCTCCGCTAGTACCTGTATTTCATCGAGAATTTTTCTTTAAAAAAAATAAAAATATAGCAATAATTAATATTGGCGGCATAACAAATATTACATATCTCCCAATGAATAGAGAAATTATTGGGTTTGATAGTGGCCCGGGGAATATTTTATTAGATCATTGGATTTATATAAATAATAATAAAAATTTCGATAATTTAGGTAAATGGGCAAAGTCAGGAAAATTAATTGATCCTCTATTATTAAATTTTAAAAAAGAACCTTTTTTCAAAAAAAAATTACCCAAAAGTACTGGGAGAGAGCTTTTTAACATAAATTGGTTAAATAAATTTAACATAAAAAAGTATGCTCCTGAAGACGTTCAAAGAACTTTACTCGAATTAAGTGTGGTTTCAATAAATGATTCTATAAAGAAATTTTGCTCTAAAGTTGATGAGATTTATATTTGTGGTGGCGGTAGTCAAAATAAGTTTTTAATTGAAAGGCTTGAATCAATTGTAAATATTAAAATTAATACCACAGATAAGCTGAATATCCCAAGTCAGCAAGTCGAAGCTATCGCCTTTGCATGGTTAGCAGAAAAATGTTTAAAAAAAGAAAATAATAATTCTCCCTCTATAACAGGAGCCAAAGGGCCTAGAATTCTCGGTGTAATTCATTATTAATAAATAGCTTAGTTTAGGTATAATACGCTTTCTTTATTAATTAAATAAAGTTTATGGCTAAATTAAAAGCAAATATAAATGTAGATACATTAAATCTTAACCTTCCAGTTGTGGAAGGAACCGTAGGCTATCCAGCAATAGATGTTAGCTCACTGCATTCCCATGGAATTAAGACATTTGATCCTGGTTTTTCATCAACTGCAGAATGTACTTCATCAATTACTTTTGTCGATGGTGGCAAAGGTGAGCTTCTTCATAGAGGCCATCCAATTGAACAATTAGCAGAAAAATGCGAATTTTTAGACATTGCTTACTTACTTTTCAATGGAGAATTACCTAATTCTAGGGAAAAAACAATTTTTACTAATGCAATTAAAGAACATAGTCTTCTTCATGATCAACTGACCAATATATTTAGAGGCTTTAGAAGAGACGCACATCCCATGGCTGTAATGGTAGGTGTTGTAGGTTCTATGTCAGCTTTCTACTTTGATGAAACTATGAAAGTTAGTAATTCGAATCATCGAAAATTATCCGCTCAAAGACTAATTGCTAAAGTGCCAACTATTGCTGCATGGAGTTTTGCATATAGTAATGGAAGCCCTTTTGTATATCCAAAAGAAGAACTTAGTTATTCAGAAAATTTTCTTAATATGATGTTTTCCGGGCCAAATGTTAAGTATTTACAAAACCCAATTATAACGAAAGCATTTGAAAAAATTCTTATTTTACATGCTGATCACGAACAAAATGCTTCAACTTCAACTGTAAGACTTGTTGGTTCATCAGGAGCAAACCCTTTTGCTTGTATTGCTGCAGGTATAGCGTCCTTATGGGGGCCTGCTCATGGGGGCGCAAATGAAGCAACGCTTAAAATGCTCGGTGAAATTAAAAATGAACGAAGAATAGGGGAATATATTAAAAGGGCTAAGGATAAATCAGACAATTTTCGTTTAATGGGCTTTGGTCATCGTATATACAAAAATAAGGACCCTCGTGCGATAATAATGAAAGCTACTTGCCATGAAGTA
The DNA here is from genome assembly GCA_042094875.1 of OM43 beta proteobacterium. Lineage (GTDB taxonomy): Bacteria > Pseudomonadota > Gammaproteobacteria > Burkholderiales > Methylophilaceae > BACL14. The sequence continues at coordinate 185,025 of JBELCI010000005.1, read as the reverse complement.
TTGGATGAATTAGGTCTTCGAAATGACCCTATATTCAAATTAGCGCTTAAATTAGAAAATATTGCTCTTGAAGACGACTATTTTGTCAAGAAAAAATTATACCCCAATGTTGATTTTTACTCTGGTATTGTAATGAAAGCTTTAGGTATACCTAATTCCATGTTCACAGCTGTGTTTGCCTTGGCAAGAACAGCAGGTTGGGTTGCTCACTGGAACGAAATGCTAACAAATGAAAAATCTAAAATAGGCCGTCCAAGGCAAATTTATACTGGTAAATTAAGAAGAGATGTTCCCAATCTTTAAGCTGAAAAAGATGAGCCACAGCCACAAGTAGTTGTAGCATTAGGGTTTTTAATCACAAATTGTGATCCTTGAACATTATCTTGATAATCAATTTCCGCGCCATTTAGATACTGCAAGCTCATCGGGTCAACTAGTAAAGTGACTGAATCTTTAACTACTTGTGTATCATCTTCATTAATTACTTCTTCAAAAGTAAACCCATATTGAAATCCAGAGCATCCACCGCCACTAACAAATACTCTCAGTTTTAGATCCGGTGAACCTTCTTCAGCTATTAATTCTTTAACTTTGTTAACTGCGTTATCTGTGAAATTAATTGGTGTTGGCATTTTAATTTCAGTTGTCATTTTTCTCTCCTATTACCTTATCTTTTTTAAAAGGTAATTTTTTTTGTGTCTTAATTTGGGCTTTGGTTATTTGCCTTAAATCTCCACTAACTTTAGCTCCTGCATGAACTTCAATTGAATTATACTCAATATTTCCATTAATAACAGAGCCTGGTTGTAATTCTAAGTAATCATGGCATTTTATGTCGCCTATAATTTCACCAGCAATAATTGCTGTCTCAACTGTTACCTTACCTTTAATTTTACTATGTTCGCCCATAATGAGCGTTCCACCAGAGTCTTCAACAAACGTTAAATCCCCGTAAAGTTTTCCATCAAGTCTTAATCCTCCTGAAAAGGATGTGTTTCCCTTTATAACAAAATCTTTATCAATTAAAGTATCTATAGAACCTAATTTTTTCTTTTTTTTAAACATTAACTATTTCCTTCTTTTTCCTACAATTTTTTCGTAAAATAACACGCTTTCTTTTAATTTAGTATTTTCTTCTTTTGTTTCCTTTAAACTTTTTGCGATTTTTTCATATGAAATTTTTGACATTTTTAATTCTAATTTTAGCGCAAGCGCTTCTTTTTCTTGTTGAATACTAAATTCTTCCAAATCATTTATTGTGAGCAGAAAATTAATTGATTTTCCTCCATTAAAAAAATGAAATGCTATACCAAATCCAATAGTAATAAAAAAAACCGCTACTACCATATAACTAGGCCAAACGCTTCCAGTATTAATTCTAGCCCTTCTAGCAGTTAATTTGTAATTTCTTTTTTTTGATATATTTTTCATTTGATTAAGGAACTAAAGGTATTGACTGAAGACCAAGAGTTTCTTCCCATTTCATCATTATATTCATATTCTGAATAGCTTGTCCTGCAGCACCCTTTACTAAATTATCTATAACAGCTAAAACTAAAAGCTGTTTTGTATCCGGAACTTTAAAATAAGATATTCTACATGTATTAGAACCTCTCACAGATTTAGTATCAGGGCACGAATTTTTTTTCATAACATCCACAAATGGTTCATTTGCATAGTATTTTTTATAAATTTTTGAAGGATCAAATTCTTTTAAACAATTAACATAAATTGAAGCATGAATTCCTCTTGAAATTGGTAAAAGATGTGGAGTAAACAAAACCTTTACTTTACCCAAAACAGAATTTTTACTTAAATTCTCTTCGATTTCCGGAAGATGTCTATGTCCGGATATAGAGTATGCTTTAAAATTCTCACTTGCCTCTGATAATAATAAATCAACTTGGTTTTTTTTACCTGCCCCACTAATACCTGATTTTGCATCGGCAATTATAGATTCTGGATCTATCAATCCTTCATTTAATAATGGGTTTAATGCTAATTGTATTGCTGTAGGATAACACCCTGGATTTGCAATAATTTGCGCATTCATTATCAAATCCCTATTTACTTCCGGTAAGCCATAAACAGCTTTTTTTAAAACATCCGGACATTTATGAGGCATTTCATACCATTTTTCCCATTCTTTAATATCCTTAATTCTAAAATCTGCAGCTAAATCAATAACTTTAACCTCTTTTGATAATAGCTTTTCAACATAATTCATAGCAATGCCACTAGGAGTAGCAAAGAAAACTAAATTTGAATCTGCTAACTCAACTTTATCAGGATCAACAAATTGATTACTTAATACACCTCTTAATGAAGGATATATCTCATGCACAAATTTACCAGAGTCATTTCTCGAAGTAATGTGAAGAATCTCTACATTAGGATGCAAAGCCAATAACCTCAATAATTCGATTCCTGTGTATCCAGATCCGCCAACAACACTTACTTTTATTTTTTTATTCATATATATAGGTACATTCTACATTGTTAATAATTTTTGTTTAATAAAAAAGCCGCTTAAAGCGGCTTTTAAAAATTCCTCGAAAAATTTATCGTTTAGAAAATTGTTTAGCACGCCTCGCTTTTCTCAACCCTACTTTTTTACGTTCTACTTCACGAGCATCACGAGTCACATATCCTGCTTTAGACAAATCAGATTTAAGTTCAATATCATAGTCCATTAAGGCTCTTGTTATTCCATGCCTTACTGCTCCAGCTTGACCAGATTCTCCTCCACCAACAACGTTTATTTTTATATCAAAAGTTGAAGTGTTATTTGTTAGTACTAATGGTTGTTTCATTATCATTTGTGAAGTATATCTTGAAAAATACTCTTCCATAGGTTTGTCATTTATTACAATGCTTCCTTTTCCAGGTTGAATGAACACCCTAGCAATAGAGCTTTTTCTTCTACCTGTGCCGTAATAATATTTACCAATCATTTAGATATATCCTATGTTTATAGTGTTATTTGTTGTGGCTGTTGTGCCGAATGATTATGATTACTTCCCGCATAAACTTTCATTTTCTTTACCATTGCATAACCTAAAGGTCCTTTTGGGAGCATTCCTTTAACTGCTTTTTCTAAAGCTCTACCTGGAAATTTTTCCTGTAATTTTTTAAAATTTGTTGAATATAAACCACCAGGAAATCCTGTATGTCTGTGATAAATTTTATCCTCTGTCTTGTTACCAGTAACTTTTATTTTCTCAGCATTAATAACAACTATGTAATCTCCAGTATCAACATGAGGTGTATATATAGCCTTATGCTTACCTCTTAATCTGTGAGCAATTGCACTAGCTAACCTTCCGAGAGTTGAGCCCGAAGCGTCTACTAGTAACCAATCTCTTTTGACTTCATGTGATTTAGCTGAAAATGTTTTCATGTTAATTAATTTGCCTATTTTTCATTAAAAAATTTAAGATGCGAATTTTATTATATTTTGGGGCAGTATGTCAATTTATTTAATGGCCAAATTATGTTTAATACAATTGAGAAACAAACCCTATAAATACAAAAATACCGACATAATTATTTCTTAAAAAAGCTTCAAAATTTTTCTGTGAGTCCATATATCTACTTTCAAAACACCCATAAATTGCAATAACTAATGCAATAACTAACATTAAGAAAAAAATAAGGTTAAATTCTTTTAGAATTCCTATAAAAATTAAATTTATAAACATAAAAAAATAACTCAATGTAATCATTATCATTATTTTATTTCCAAAAAATAATGCTGTTGAATTTATATTTATTTTTTTATCATCTTCCATATCCATAATCGCATAATGAGAGTCGTAAGAAACAGCCCAAAAGACATTTGCTATAAATAAAATTATAGCCTCCAAAGGAAGGGTATCTTGGATTGCTGAAAAAGCCATCAATATACCAAATCCAAATGTAATACCCAAATAAACCTGAGGCATAACAAAAAATCGCTTGGTAAAAGGATATGTTAAAGAAAATAGAAGGGCTAAAAAGGCAATTCCAAAAGAAAAAATATTTAATTGCATAACTAAAAATATTGCACATATTAGCAAAAGTAATAAAACAATTATTGCCTCTTTAGGTCTTATTATTCCTGCCGCAATAGGTCTATTTCTCGTTCTTTTTACAAGAGGATCTATATTACAGTCAATTAAATCATTAATTATGCAACCTGCAGACCTCATTATAATTGTTCCCAATATAAAAATAAGTAAAATATGTGTATTTGGGAATCCACCAGATGCTAAAAAAAGAGCAGTTAGTGTAGGCCATAACAACAAAAATATACCGATTGGTTTATTAATTCGAGTTAAATTAATAAATGCTGATAATTTAGTCATCTGAATATTGAAATTGATCAAAATTATTAAAAAAAACTTCTGTTAACAAAACCTTTTCATTTTTATTTCGAAAGGTGGATTCTCTTATGGCGACTATCTTTGTTTTTTTTAGACTAAACCTTCTTATTCTTTTAGAAAATTCATCGTTAAAAGATGGTTTTCTAAATTTAAAATCAGACCTTAAAATCTTTTTTTTGTTGAAAACAATATCAGCTAAAGGTTTATTTTTTAATTTTTTTATATTCCTCCAAAATCCTCTTAAATGTATTACAGGAAAAATTGTTCTAGCATACATAATTGGAATTTTATTTGCATATATTAGAACTTCTCTAAGATATAAATCCTCAGATTTTTTATAACCAAATACTTTTTTTTCATTTGAAAAGACTCTATTTTTTCTAGCTTTAACTGGAATAATTTCAAGTTTTGCAATATTGCTAATTCGGTAGCTCAATGATTTCACATCTAAAAGCCAATACTTTAATCTATTTTCCGTTTGAATATTTTTATTCCACATATTTTTAAGACCTTCCAACATCTTGATAGTTTCTGTGCCATCGATTGATATGATTAGATATATCTTTAGAATTTGTTATTAAAAGAGAATCTGCATCTTTTTTTATGGTTTCTAATAATTCAAAATCACGGTCTAAGTCAGCAATCTTTAACATAGGAAGTCCACTTTGTCTCAAACCTAAAAATTCTCCTGGACCTCTTATTTTTAAATCTTCTTCAGCGATCTTAAAACCATCAATATTTTCATAAATTACTTTCAATCTCTTCTTAGCAAGATCAGATAATTTTTTTTGATAAAGCATAATACAAATACTTTCTTTTTCTCCTCTACCAACTCTTCCTCTAAGTTGATGTAATTGCGAAAGCCCCATTCTTTCAGAATTTTCTATAACCATTAATGTAGCATTTGGTACGTCAACACCTACTTCAATTACAGTAGTCGCAACTAAAATTTTAATTTGGTTATTTTTAAATTGATTCATAATTTCTTTTTTTTGACTAGAATCAAGTCGGCCATGAATTAATCCTACTTTATGATTTTTAAAATAATTCGATAAGACCTTAAATGTTTTTTCAGCTGTTTCTAATTGGAGAGTTTCACTTTCTTCAATCAAGGGACAAACCCAATAAGCCTGATTACCATTCAAGCAGTGTCGATCTATTATATTTAAGATCTCATCTCTTTTTTCATCTGAAAAAAGTTTTGTTTTTACAGGTTTTCTTCCTGGGGGAAGTTCATCAATTATGGAGACATCCATATCAGAAAAATAACTCATTGCCAAAGTTCTTGGAATTGGTGTAGCACTCATCATTAATTGATGGGGTTCAGAATTTTTCTTAATTTTATTACTTTTTCTTAAAGCTAGCCTTTGCTTTACTCCAAAACGATGTTGTTCGTCAATAATATAGAAACCGAGATATTCAAACTCTACTTTATCCTGAATTAATGCATGAGTCCCTATAATTAAATTAGCTTTGCCATTTTTAATTCTTTCATATGATGCAGCTTTTAATTTTGGGCTCATACTTCCTTTTAAGAATTCAACATTAATGCCCAACTTAACAAGCCAAGAAGAAAGTTTTTCGTAGTGTTGTTCTGCCAGAATTTCTGTTGGGGCCATAAATGCAACCTGATAGCCATATTTAATAACTTGAATTGCAGCCATTGTTGCAACAACTGTTTTTCCACTCCCCACATCACCCTGTAACAATCTGTTCATTGGGAAATTTTGACTCAAATCATTTTTAATATCTAAAAAAACCGAATGTTGTTTTTTTGTTAACTTAAATTCTAAATTACTTAGAAAATTTTCTTGTGCATTATTTGAATATGAAATTGGACTAGCTTTGTATGATTTATTTAAATGATATTGACCACGAAAAAAGAATTGATGTGCGAGTAATTCATCATATATTAATCTTTGATGATAAATACTTGTTCTATCATCAAAGATTTTCTTTTCAAATTTGTTTGATGGCTTATGAATAGATTTTAGAGACTCTAATAATGATGGAAGTTTTCTTTTTTTATATAATTTTTTAAAATAATCAGGATATTGAGTTTCAAAATTTTCTTTTTCGAATACTTTTTGCACTAATTTAAAAAACATTTTTTGAGATAAGCCTTCAGTCGATGGATAAATTGGTGAATAAAAATCTTTGATTGGAGTATCTGGTGTTACAAATTCATATTTTGGATGAATCATTTCAAACAAAAAAGAATTTGATTTTATTTCACCATAAATTCTTAAAATCTTTCCTTTTTCAAATTGTTTTATTTGACTCGGATAAAAATTTAAAAATCTTAACTTTAAATCCCCAGATTCATCACTAACATGAACAATTAAATTTCTTCTTGGCCGATAAGTTAAATCTATACTGTTTATTTTTGCCTCAACTTGAAATATCAGTCCTGGAGTTATATTCTTTATTAAATCAATATGAGTTTCGTCTTCATACCTTATAGGTAAATGAAGTAATAAATCTAAACTATTTAAAATACCTAATTTTTTTAGTTTCTTTGATTGTAGTTCTGTAAAAAGTGGTTTTGGCAATTTTAATAATTACTCAATTACTCTAAAATTAAAAATCCATCAGCTTCAACTAAAGCTCCTTTTGGAAGTGACGCAACCCCAATAGCTGCTCTTGCAGGAAATGGCTCTGAAAAATAAGTCTTCATAATTTCATTGACTAATCCAAAATTTGATAAGTCAGTTAAATAAATATTTATTTTAGCAACATCTTCAAAACTAGCATCAGCTTCTTTTATTACATGGCTTAGATTTTCAAACACTTGCTTTATTTGTCCTTCAATACCATCTACTATTTCCATAGTATCTGGATTTAATGGAATTTGCCCAGATAGAAATACTATGTTCCCTCCACGAATTGCTTGGCTATATGGGCCAATAGCTTTAGGTGCGTTTTTTGAGTTTATAGCAACTTTTTTCATAAATTATCTTTTTCCTAAACCAAAGATTTTACACGATTGATTCTATTAATTTTAGAGATTTTTCTTAAATTTCTAATAAGATCTGCTAAATGTAATCGGTTTCTAACTTGAACTATGAATCTTAAATTTGCAAAAGAACTTCCATCACCTTCATCAACAGAAATATTATCAATATTTGCTTCTGATTCAGCTATAACGGATGTTACTTTTGCTAGCGTCCCTCTTTCATTTACAACAAGTATATTTAAACTAACATTGAAAAAAGTATTTGGATTTGGTTCCCACTCAACGTCTACCCATTTGTCATGATCTAATTTGACTTTTCTTATTCCAGGGCAATCATGAGTATGAATAATTAAGCCTCTGTCTTTATTTATAAATCCCAAGATTGGGTCTCCAGGGATTGGGTGGCAACATGTTGCCAATTTTATTGCCATTCCCTCAGAACCTTTAATAGTTATAACATCTAAAAATTTAGTTTGTTTTTTTGTTTTCTTTGTTCCATCAATAATAGCTGTTAATTGATGTGCAACCATTATGTTGATTCTTTTACCTAAGGCAATATCAATAAGAATATTATCCTTAGAATCTAAATGATAATCTAAAATTAATTTATCCCAATGTCTCTTTTTTATTGCCGCTGGCCCAACATGGAAAGCTTTAAGCGCATTATTTAGCATATTACTTCCTAAAGTAATTAGATCCTTATTTTCAGCAGATCTTAAATATAATCTTATTTGTGAGCGTGCTTTAGCTGTAATTACAAAATTAAGCCAAGCTGGATTGGGTTTTGCAACAGAAGCCGTGATAATTTCAATATGATCGCCAGTTGAAATCTCTGATCTTAAAGGGACTAATTCTTGGTTTATTTTTGAGGCCATTGCACTATTTCCAACATCAGTATGAACAGCATATGCGTAGTCAATTGTTGTTGACCCTTTTGGTAAGGCAAATATTTTTCCTTTAGGTGAAAAAACATAAACTTCATCAGGGAATAAATCAATTTTTAGATGCTCAAGAAACTCAAATGAATCACTACTTTCAGTTTGAATTTCTAATAATCTTTTTAACCATTGATTTGTTTGTTGCTGTAATTCAGTTACATTAGAGTCTTTATTTTTATATAACCAATGAGCAGCAACGCCAGCCTCAGCCAATTTATGCATATTCTCAGAGCGAATTTGTATTTCAAAAGGCATTCCAAATGGGCCAAATAATGTCGTATGAAGAGATTGGTATCCATTAGCTTTTGGAATAGCAATATAATCTTTAAATTTGCCTGGTATAGGTTTGTATAGAGAATGTAAAGCACCTAATGTTAAATAGCACTCATTTAAATTACTTACAATAATTCTAAATCCATAGATATCATTTATTTGAGAAAAATTAGTGTGTTTTTTTAGCATTTTTCTATGAATACTGGCAGGGTTTTTTTCACGTCCATTAATTTCTGCTTTTAGGCCTGCCTTTTTTAATTTTCCTTCAATTGCAAGGAGGGTTTTCTCGATAATTTCTTTTCTATTACCTCTACTAGCAACAATTGCTTTATTAATAGTTTTATATCTCATAGGATGAATGTATTGAAAACTTAAATCTTCTAGTTCTTGATAAACACTATTTAACCCTAACCTATTTGCAATTGGTGCATATATATCTGAAGTCTCCTGCGAAATCTCTCTTCTTTTAATTGGCTTCAGAGGCTCAAGCGTTTGCATATTATGCAATCTATCTGCTAATTTTATTAAAATAACCCTAACATCTTGTGACATAGCTAAAAGCATTCTTCTAAAATTCTCAGCCTGGGCTTCAGTATCATTTGCAAATTGAACTTTATCTAGCTTTGATAGCCCATCAACTAATTTAGCAACTTGAGAACCAAATTTTTTCTTAATATCACTTGCTGTTGAAGGAGTATCCTCAACCACATCATGAAGTAATGCTGCTTGAATTGATGCTGCGTCTAGATGAAACTGTGATGCTATACATGCTACTGATACTGGATGTGAAATATAATCTTCGCCACCTATCCTTTTTTGTCCAGAATGCGCCTTATCGCTATAACGATAAGCTTCCCAAACTTGTTCTATTTCTTTCTGAGGAAGATAAGCTTTTAATAATTTTGTAAGCTTTGAATTTTTTGTATCTGCGGGTAAAACTAAGGAAGCAACTTTTGATAGTTTTTCCGCCTTATTTTTATGAGCGGTTTTTTCCATTTATTTAAAATAATATTTAATAAAATACCTATTTAAGAAGTACTTTTTTTAAGAATATCTACACCAACTTTGCCAGCTGCTATTTCTCTTAAAGCTAAAACAGAAGGTTTATCATTTCCTGTTGTTTCAATTAAAGGCTCAGCTCCATTTGCAAGCTGCCTAGATCTGAATGCAGCTACCAATGTTAACTGAAATCTATTAGGTATTTGTTCTAAACAATCATTAACGGTAATTCTTGCCATTTTTATTATGCCTCTTAATTTATTTTTTTAATTTATCGATTAAATTTTTATGTTTTAGAATTTGATTTTTTGCCTTCAATTCTCTAGATTCTGGTTTTTTCTCAACAATTCTATTAAGTTCTATTAAAGATTTTTCAAATTCGTCATTAATTGTAACATAATCAAATTTGTCTAAATGACTCATTTCATTTCTCGCAGCAGCAATTCGTAATTTTATATCCTCCTTACTATCCAACCCACGAATATTCAATCTGTCTTCCAAAGCATTAATTGAAGGAGGGATTATAAAAATACTTATAGCCTCTGGAAATATTTTTTTTATATTAAATGCACCTTGATAATCTATTTCTAAAATAATATCTTTACCTTTATTAATTATTTCTGAGACATTTAGTTTAGATGTCCCATAAAAAGATCCATGACATTTAGCTGTCTCTAAAAATTCATTGTTCTGAGACATTTTTTTAAATTTATTTTCATCTACAAAAAAATAATCCTCTCCTTCTATCTCACCATCTCTTGGCTTTCTAGTTGTAAAAGACACAGAAACCTTTATATCCGGATTATCAGCTACTAAAGCTTTAACTAGTGAAGTTTTTCCTGCCCCAGATGCAGCAGTTATTATGAACAGATTTCCCTTTGATAATTTCATATATTTATTCTATATTTTGTATTTGTTCTCTTATTTGATCAATCAATACCTTTAAGTCAATTGATATTTGAGAAATATCCCTTGATATTGATTTTGATCCCAAAGTATTTGCTTCCCTGTTAAATTCCTGCATCAAAAAATCTATCTTCTTACCAACTGGCTCAGATTTATTTAATAATCTTTTTAATTCAGAAATATGAGCACCTAATCTGTCTAATTCTTCTTGAACATCCCCTTTTTGAACAAAGATTAAAAATTCTTGCTTTAAACGATCTTCATCAATATTTATTAATGCCGCCTTAAATTTATTATTAATTTTATTCTGATGTAACCTTATTGCTTTAGGTAAAATTTTGTTTACTTTTAAAACTAATTTTTCAATTTGATTTAATTTAGCTATTATAATTTTTCTTATTTTTGCCCCTTCCCTTTTTCTATCTACTATCAATTCGCTAAGGGCATTTTTGGTATGTTTCAAAATAATTTTTTCTAATTTCTTTATTTCATATTTATTTTTTTTACTGCCGCTAAGCCTTATTAATTCAAGCGGATCAATTGGTTGTGGATTTTTAATAAGTGAAGATACTTTTTCAGAGGTTCTTATTAAATTTTTTATTTGTGTAAAATCTATTTTTTTAATATCAAGGTCGCCTTCAATTGGCTTTAGATACAATTTAAAATCAGTTTTTCCCCGACTTATATTCGTTAATATCTGGTTTCTTATTTTCGGCTCAATAATTTTTAAATCCTCACTTAATTTTAATTGAAGCTCAAAATAACGGCTATTTAAAGTTTTTATTTCAACTATTAAATTACCAAAATCAGTTTCATGCTCTTTAAAAAAGAAACTTGTCATACTTGAAATCATATTTACCTTTTTAATAAAGTTTCAATCATTTTAACAATCTAATCTCAAATATGGTTATAAACATATGAAAACAACTTATATTTAAAGATACCAATAGATTATAATTAACTTTCTAGAATTAAATTTAGGAAAATATATGAGGCTGTCACAAAGAGCAAATAACGAATTAAGACCTATTGAAATTATACAAAATTATACAAAACATGCTGAAGGTTCTGTTCTAATTAAATGTGGTGATACTCACGTTTTGTGCACAGCAAGTGTTGAAGAAAATGTTCCCTCTTTTTTGAAAGGTAAAAATCAGGGATGGGTTACTGCGGAATATGGAATGTTGCCAAGATCAACATCAACAAGAATGTTGCGAGAAGCTGCAAAAGGAAAACAATCTGGAAGAACACAAGAAATACAAAGATTAATCGGAAGAAGTTTAAGATCAATTATTGATTTAAAAAAACTAGGGGAAATAACAATTCAAATTGATTGTGATGTTATACAAGCAGATGGTGGCACTAGAACTGCAAGTATTACGGGTGCATATGTAGCATTAAATGATGCTATTCAAAATATAATAAAAAAAGGAATTATAAAAGATTCGCCAATTATTGACTCTATAGCAGCAATTTCTATTGGAATAAAAGATTCAGAAATTCTTCTTGATTTAGATTATTTGGAAGATTCAACTTGTGATACTGATATGAACATAGTAATGACAGGTTCTAGTAAATTTATTGAAATCCAAGGAACAGCAGAAGGCGAAGCATTTACGCGAGAAGAAATGAATAATTTGATTGATATAGCAGAATTAGGAATTAAACAATTAACAAAAATACAGAATTCGCTAATTTCTTAATTTAAAAATGAAAAAAATTGTCATAGCTACATCTAATAGTAAGAAATTAAAAGAAATTAAATTTTTACTATCTGATATTGAAATTGAAATAATTCCTCAATCTGATCTAGGTATTGAGTCTTGCGAAGAGCCTTTCAACACATTTATTGAAAATGCTTTAGTAAAAGCAAGATTTGCATCGAAAAAAACTAACTTACCAGCAATAGCAGATGACTCAGGTCTTTGTGTTGAATCTCTTGATGGTAAGCCAGGTGTTTTATCTGCTCGATTTGCAGGCGAAAAAAGAAGTGATGAAGATAATAATGATAAATTACTTAACCATTTAAAAGAAAAAAAGAATCGCCGTGCATATTATTACTGCGCTATTGTTTTTATAAGAAACTTTGAAGATCCTCAACCTATCATTACAGAAGGAATATGGCAGGGAGAAATTTTAAAAGCAAGAAAAGGTAATAACGGTTTTGGTTATGATCCAATCTTTATGGATTACAAAACGGATTTATCAGCTGCAGAATTACCTACAGAATTAAAAAATAGAATAAGTCATCGTGCACAAGCTTTGCAAAAATTAAAACAAAAACTTAAAATACTTTTATGAAAAAAAAGAATAATGAATGGCCTATTTGGATTAGAGATGATAAATCAATTGTCTCTTGTACGGAAAAGATTAAAGTTATGAAAGAAAACTTTGATGAACTAAAACTTATTGCTCAAGATGCTTTTGAAGATGGTTTATTAATGGAGGTCTCTGACGAACAATTAAAAAAAACACTTCATAAATTAGTAGATGAACTTCAAAATCCAATCAAAAAAAAATAAAATAACCTTGGTTTACCTTTGTGTTTAAAGAAAAAACTATTCCTCTTTCAATTTATGTTCATATCCCATGGTGCATTCATAAATGTCCGTACTGTGATTTTAATTCCCATGAATTTAAAAAACAAGATATCAAAAATGATGAATCAATGTATACCGCAGCACTATTAAAGCAATTAGAAAATACTAATATTAATAATTATAGAAAACCAATCAGCTCAATTTTTTTTGGGGGAGGGACCCCGAGTTTATTTAATCCTGAAACATTTAAAAAAATCATTACTAAGATTCAAGATAGATTTGAACTTAAAAAAAATTGTGAAATTACAATAGAAGCAAACCCAGGAACGCTTGATAAAGAATTTTTTTACGGCTATAAAGATATTGGCATTAATAGAATGTCTTTAGGTATTCAAAGCTTTAATCAAAAACATTTAACAAAATTAGAAAGAATTCATGATCAACAAGAAGCTATTGAATCAGCTTCTCTTGCTGTAAAATTATTTGATAATGTAAACATAGATCTTATGTTTGCATTGCCAGAACAAACAAAATTAGAACTAAATGAAGATATTAAAATGGCTTTAGATGTTAATTCTTCGCACATATCTTATTATCACCTTACAATTGAACCAAATACTTCTTTTTATAAACATCCTCCTAAATTGCCAACACATGATGAAAGTGCAGAATTATTTGATCTAGTTAAAAAAAAATTAGTAAATAATGGTTTTTTACACTACGAAACTTCAGCCTATGCCAAAAAAAATAGCGAATGCAAACATAATTTAAATTATTGGAATTTTGGTGATTATATAGGCATTGGCGCTGGAGCCCACAGCAAGCTTACAACAAATGATACGATACGAAGATATGTTTGCCATAAAAATCCGAAATATTATATTTCTGAAGCTAGAAAAAATAATTATGTAAATGATGAACGACTTCTTTCAGCCAATGATCGCATATTTGAATTTATGATGAACGCGCTAAGAATTAACAATGGTTTTATAACCAATTTTTTTGAAGAGAGGACTAATTTACCTATTAAAAAAATTGAAAAAGAACTATCCATTGCGAAGGATAAAGAGCTTATAGAAGAAATTAATGGTAGGATTAAACCAACATTATTAGGACAACAATTTCTAAATGAACTTTTACAAATTTTTTTAAAGGACTAAAATCATGATGTTAAATAAAATTATTGATGACTACGTCGTATCTGATCAAATTTCAGCAGAAGATGTCGAAAAATTAAAAAATGCAGGATTTAAAACGATTTTTTGTAATCGCCCTGACAACGAGGAACAAAATCAAATAACAGTCGAAAGTATTCGAGACAAAGTTATTAAAAGTGGGCTTAATTTTGTTCATCAACCTGTTATAGGAGGTCAAATTTCTCAAAATGATATTGATCAATTTAGTGACTACTATGATGCGGCTGAAAAACCAATTTTTGCTTTTTGTAGAACAGGAACAAGATCAAGTATGCTTTGGGCTTTATCAGAATCTGGTAAAAGACCAATTGATGAAATATTAAAATTAACCTCTTCAGCTGGATATAATCTTACTAATTTATTTAGATAGTTTAATTCTAGATTTTTTAAGCGCTTTTTTAATTGAATTAAATCCTGTTGCGCCAATATGCCTTCTTGATTTAATAGATCCCTTCAAATCTAAAGAATCAAAGACGTCCTTAAAAATTAATTTGCTAAATTTTTGCAAGTCTTTCAATTTAAGGTCAGATAAATCAGATTCTTGATTAATTGCAAATTTAACTACCTTGGCTACAACACCATGAGCCTCTCTAAATGGCATACCTTTTTTTACTAAATAATCAGCTAAATCTGTTGCAGTTGAATATCCCTTCAAAGCTGCAACTTCCATATTTTCTGGAAAAACTGTCAATTTAGAAATCATTTCTTTAAAAATATCTAAAGTATCTGAAATCGTATCAGCTACATCAAAGGTTGGTTCTTTATCTTCTTGATTATCTTTATTGTAAGCAAGTGGTTGTGCCTTCATGAGTGTAAGTAAATTAACTAAATGTCCGTTAACTCTTCCAGTTTTTCCTCTGACTAATTCAGGAACATCAGGATTTTTTTTCTGAGGCATAATGCTCGAGCCAGTACAGAAACTATCTGAAATCTCAATATATTCAAAAAACGGACTTGACCACATAATTAATTCTTCAGACCATCTTGACAAATGAGTCATTAAAAGAGATGCGTTTGCATTAAATTCAATTAAAAAATCTCTATCAGAAACTGCATCAAGAGAATTATCCATCACACTCTCAAATTTTAGTAGCTTTGCCACAAGCTTTCTATCAATAGGGTATGAAGTACCAGCTAATGCAGCTGCTCCCAAAGGTAAAACATTTATTCTTTTCCTAGATTCCTGAAATCTTAGTTTATCTCTCTCCAACATCTCACAATAAGCATGCAAATGATGTGCAAAACTAATAGGTTGAGCAACTTGTAAATGAGTTAAACCAGGCATAATCGTCATTATATGTTTGTCAGCTAAAGATAAAGTTACTTTTTGTAAAGATTTAATTTGATCAATTGTATTATCAACTACATCCCTTAAATATAATCTCATATCGGTAGCAACCTGATCATTTCTTGACCTACCTGTATGGAGTTTTTTCCCCGATATTCCAATTATTTGAGTTAGTCTGCTTTCTATATTTAAGTGAACGTCTTCTTGCTCAATAGCCCATTTAAATTTTTGCGCAATAATTTCTTTTTTGACTTGATTCAACCCTTTTTTTATTAATCTTAAATCAGCGACTGAGATTATTTTTTGTTTTTTCAACATTTCTGCATGCGCAAGGGATCCTTCGATATCAAATATCGCCAATCTTTTGTCAAAATTAACTGATGCTGTGTATCTTTGCACCTTATTATTTATTGGTTCAGAAAATCTTGGTGACCATTTTTTTGTAATTTTTTTCATATTTTTTTTTATTCATTAATTCAATGAATTATATATGAAAATTACCAATCACATGATTAATCTATAGATAGTCTCTGTGCTAAAATCTAAAAATTATGACAATTAAAACTATTACAATTGCATCTAGAGAAAGTCCTCTCGCCGTATGGCAAGCAGAGCACATAAAATCTAAAATCAATATTCTTTATCCAGACATAAAAATCAAAATTAAAGGATTTAAAACTCAGGGAGACAATTTATTAGATCAATCTTTAGCAACTATTGGCGGTAAAGGTCTCTTTATCAAAGAACTAGAAGAGGCTTTATTGAAAAAAAAAGCTGATATAGCCGTTCATTCCATGAAAGATCTACCGATGGATATTCCGGATGAATTTCAACTAATAGCAATCACTAAGAGAAGTGACCCAAGAGACGCATTTGTTTCAAATAATTATGATTCTTTAGCTGAAATGCCTAAAGGCTCAATAGTTGGAACCTCAAGCCTAAGAAGGCAAAGTCAAATTAAAGCAAAATATCCTAATTTAATTATTGAGCCATTGAGAGGAAATTTACAAACACGTTTAAACAAATTAGATAAAAAACAATATGGAGCAATCATACTAGCTGCTGCAGGTCTTTTACGTCTAGGACTTGAAAAACGTATTAAGGCATATTTAGGAACTGAAATTAGTATACCTTCTGCAGGGCAAGGAGCTCTGGGCATTGAAGTCCTTTCAGGAAATGAAGAATTAAATAAATTACTTAAAGCTCTAAACGATGTTGATACTTCAAGATGTGTTTTAGCGGAAAGAATAGTTAGCCGATCCCTTGCAGGAAGTTGTACAGTTCCATTAGGAGCATATGCATCCATATCTAAAAATAATTTAATTATTCATGGATTTGTGGCATTACCTGATGGCTCAAAAATTATTCGTGCTAAAAGTATGGGGGAAAAGTCAGAATTTTATAAAATTGGAGAAACTTTAAGTCAGCTTCTCATTGATAAAGGAGCAAAAGAAATTCTTTCAAAAATATGAATGAAAAATTAACAAAAAAAAATATTGCCTTAATATCTACTAGGCCTTATGAAAAAAATATTGATTTATTCAAAAAACTCAAAAATAAAAATATTTTGTTACTAAATCATCCTTTAACTGAAATAAAACCTCTCCAAAATTATGCCAAATTTGATTTAATTCTAAGAAATTTAAATAACTATCAACACATTATTTTTATAAGCACTAATGCCGTTAATTTTTTTGTAACCCGCCTTAAAATTCTTCAAATAAAATTACCTAAAAATATTATTTATTCTAGTATTGGGCCTAAAACAAAAGAAGTGCTTAAAAATAATTTTAATATTAATGTCTATTGTCCAAATGAAAATCACGACTCTGAACATTTAATTAAAAATAAAATATTTAATAAGCTGCAAGGAAAAAAGATTTTAATCGTTCGTGGAACAAATGGTCGTGAAGCTTTAAAAAGTATGCTTAAGGATAAAGGAGCAGAAGTCGATTATGGCGAATGTTATATAAGAAATTATCTAAAAATAAAACAAAAAAAATTAGATGAAGAAATTAGAGATTGTAGTTCTATATTTTTAATAATTTCTAGCTATAACAGTGCAATTCATTTCGAAGAATCTGCTAAAAACTGGATTAGTACTCACAAAATAAAATTTATTGTAAATCATAAAAAAATTAGTTCCCTTTTGCAGAACAGTAATTGTAAGAATCTTATAGATAAAGTAATTATTACAAACGACTTAAGTGAAAAATCATTATTAAATCTAATACAAAAAAATTAATTATTTTTTGGTATATCAAATGGAAACCCATCAGCAAAAAAATCATCTTCTGTTAAGCCTTTTTTTATAAAAGACTCAAAAGCAGTTTTTACTAGTCCCGGAGTTCCGCAGCAATATACCTGAACATCTTTAAGGGTTAAAAAGTCTTCTAAAACCGCTTCGTGAACCAAACCAATCCTTAATTGCTTGTTATATGGAGATTTATTTTCAGAAACTGGAATATAAGTAAAGTCATTATTCTCTTTTGCCCATTCAAAAGGGAGGTCATTCATATATAAATCTTCGAATTTATTCACTCCTCTATATAAATATGTAGGTCTTTTGATTTTCTTGAAGATCATATCTTCAATGATAGACTTGATAGGAGCAAAACCTGTTCCGCCTGCAACAAAAATTATAGGTTTATCACTTTCCCTTAAGTAAAATTCACCAATTGGTATTTCAATTCGATGAATAGATTTTTCTTGCATTTTTTCAAAAACAAATTGAGTAAATTTACCTTCTTTGATAAGTTTTAAATGTAGCTCCAATAAGTTTTCATGAGGTGGGTTAGCCAACGAAAATGCTCTTCTAGAATCGTCATCCATAATAAATTCTAAATATTGTCCCGCTCTAAATTTTAATGTCTCATTATCCTGAAGTTTTAAAATCATTTTAATAATATCTTCATTCAATTTTTCTACTGTTTCAACTCTAACTGAAATTTCTTTTACTTCACCCACTTCATCTCCTCCATCTTCATCTCCTCTAATATTAATTACTATGTCTTCAGTAGCTAATGCTTTACAACATAAAATAAAGCCGTCTAATTTTTCTTCTTCAGTTAAAGCTGACTCTTGATAACCTTCAAGCATTACATTCCCATTTATAAGCTCTCCTTTACATGCTCCGCACATGCCATCACCACAACCAAAAGGTATAGTAATACCAGCAATTGTAGCTGCCTCTAAAATTGTTTGGCTAGGTTTAATTTGGAAGGTTTTTCCTGAAGATTTTAAAGTTACTTTATACGACATATTCTATTCCGGGTCATCTTCGCGACGATATTCGCCTTCAATAATGTCCCCATTGTTTGAATTATTTTTTTTATTAACTGAATCTTTATTTTCAAAAGGATTACTTTCTTTTTGGCCTTGTCTTTTTGTATCTTCTTTGATTGGAATTAATAATAATACAATAGCGATAATATCAGTAAATATTCCAGGAAATAAAAATAACCCCCCTGCCATTAAATTTTTTGCAGCCCCGAGTATTAAAGCAATAGGATTTCCACCGTGCGCCATAACACTCATTAACCTTGATAAAACCAAAGTTTTTTCTTCCTGAATAAGTCTCCAACCTAATATCACCATCACTACCAAATATAATAAAAACCACCACCCATAAAGTGATCCAAATCTAAAAATACCCCAGATTTCAGCAAATGGTAAAAGAATTAAACAAAAAAGAAGAATCGAGCGCATAAGTAATAGGTTATGATATTTACTATTTAAATTAAATATAGACTTTTAATAATACTATAATTATAGACTTATTAAGAATCTTAAAAAAATGAAACAACGATTAAATCTATTTTTATTTACTTTTTTATCCTTACTTTTTTGCTTTCAGGCACTTGCTGACAGCCAAAATCAATCTTTATACAAGAAAAAAAATGATTTTTTACCTGCCGATAAAGCATTTAAATTTCAAATTTATAATTTAAAAGAGTTAAAAGAACTAGAAGTAATATTTGATATTGCTCCAACTTATTATTTGTATAAATCTAAAATGGATATAATCACAGATCCTTTTTTAAATTTAAATAAAAATTTTGAGAATGGCAAAATTAAAGAAGATGAATTTTTTGGGAAACAAGAAGTTTTTTACAATTCAACAAAAATTAAATTTATTGCACAAACGCCACTCTCGGAAAATCATAAAATTATTATTAAATATCAGGGCTGTAGTGAAAATGGGCTCTGTTATCCACCTATTTCAAAAACAATCTCATTAAGTCAAATTAATAATAACTATAATAAAATAGAATTTTCAGAAACTGATATCCTTGTTTCTAAAATATCTAATCAAAATTTTATTTTAACCTTGATAGGCTTCTTCATTTCAGGTTTCTTATTGTCACTTACGCCATGTGTACTTCCAATGGTTCCAATACTATCTGGAATTATTATTGCTTCAAATCCAAAGAAATCACTTCCTTTAACTCTTAGTTATGTTGCTGGAGTAACTTTTACTTATTCACTACTTGGAATTGTTGCAGGAATGACAGGCACATTACTTTCTTCAAGTCTACAAAATACAAATTTTATTATATTTGCTGGTTTTTTATATTTTGTATTTGCTCTAGCTATGTTCGGTATATTCGAGATTACTATGCCATCAAATTTACAGAATAAACTAGAAAATGTTTTACAAAAATTTAAAATAGATAAGCCAATTAATGTTTTTGTACTTGGACTTATTTCTTCATTGATTCTTAGTCCATGTGTCGCTCCTCCATTAGCAGCAGCAATTCTTTATATAGGAAAGTCAAGTGATTTTATTCTTGGCGGAACCTCGCTTTTTTCTCTGAGCCTTGGTATGTGCGTACCTTTATTAGCTATAGGTATTTTTTCAATAAAAATTATTCCTAAACCAGGTCCATGGATGGTAAATATAAAAAAATTACTAGGGTGTGTGTTATTGGCAATGACTATATACATTATCCGACCATTACTCTCTGAATTAATATTTTTTTCAAGCTTATTTTTAATATTTTTAGTTTCTAGTTTTTATTTTATTTGGTTTAATCAAAAAATTAAAAAGTTAAACAAAATAATTTTAAGCATTATAAGTTTGACTGCAGTAATTTTATTCAATGATCAAACAAAATCTATATCAATAAATTCTAATCATGAACAAAGTGAAAAAGTTCATCATCAACCATTTATCATTATAAATAATTTAAGTGACCTTAAAAATTTACTTACTGATTCAAATAAAAAACCAATTATGTTGGATTTTTATGCTGACTGGTGTGTAGCTTGTTTAGAATATGAAAAATTTACATTTTCTGATCCAGAAATAATTAAATTAATGAAAAACTTTGAATTAATACAAGTCGATGTAACTCAAAATACAAATGAGCATCAAATACTACTTAAAGAATTTGATCTTTTTGGCCCTCCAGGAATTATATTTTTTAATTCAGAGGGAAATGAAATAAAAGCACTAAGAACTATCGGCTTTAAGAATGCTAAAGATTTTTCTAAAATTCTTGTTAGAGCAAATAAATGAATAAACTTAAAATTATATTAATATTTGTATTTATAGGGACTATAAGTGTAATTGGTGGAGCTTACTTTAAAATGAGCTCAACAACATCACATGAAAATTTTGAAACTAAAATCTTTTATAACTCAATAACAAAAAATATAAATAACGAAAATGTTGCATTATCAAAATTTAAAGGAAAATGGTTATTAATAAATTTCTGGGCAACTTGGTGTGCTCCATGTAGAGAAGAAATACCAGATTTAAATAATCTATTTAATGAAAACAAAAAGATTAATTTAATTGGAATTGCAATTGATGAAATTGAAGATGTGAAAAAATTTTTAATTGAAACACCAATAAATTATGAATCATTGATTTTAAGTGATATGAAAGGAGTCGAAATTTCTAAATCTCTAGGAAATGATAAAGGCGTTCTTCCCTTTACAGTCTTAATAAATCCAAATGGTGAAGTACAAAATACTTTTTATGGGAAATTAAATATAACAACTTTAAAAAGTTATTTAATAGATACTGTTAAATAAAAATACATTAAGATACATTAAAATGTAGACAAATGTCCTTATTTTCGTCAAAATCACTCTTCGATTGTAATTTTATTAATTTAATTTAAATTATGAGTATAAAAAATATTACTGTTATTCATGGTCCAAACTTGAACTTGCTTGGCCAACGTGAACCAGATCACTATGGTAATCAAACACTTGATGAAATTGATGATGTTCTTTCAAAGGAAGCAAATAAATTAAATTTAAATATTGATTTTTATCAAAGCAATAGTGAAGCAGAAATTGTAAACAAAATTCAATCTTTAAAATGTGACTTCATAATTATAAACCCAGCTGCTTTTACACATAGTTCAGTTTCTATTAGAGATGCGCTTGCTGCTATGAAGATTCCATTTATAGAAGTTCACATTTCAAACGTGTTCTCGCGAGAAGATTTTAGAAAACATTCTTTTTTCTCTGATATTGCCATTGGCGTGATAAGTGGTTTAGGAACAGAGGGCTATTTTGCTGCTTTAAACTATGTAGCTAAATTAAATAAGTAAGAGGTATCTATGGATTTAAGAAAATTAAAAAAATTAATTGATTTAGTTGAAGAATCAGGAATTTCTGAATTAGAGCTAACAGAAGGTGAGGAAAAGGTTAAAATTTGCAGAAGTACTTCGCAAGAACCTCAACCACAAATAATTCATACCCAACCTAAAGAATCGGATACTATTCAACCACCTAAACTCAAAGAAAAATCAATTGCAACAGAAGAAAATAAAGATTTATCTAGAAAAGAAAAAACAATCGATTCTCCTATGGTAGGGACTTTTTATAGAGCAGCATCTCCAGATGCAGCACCCTTTATTGATGTTGGAGCAACAGTTAAAAAAGGTGACATATTATGTATTGTTGAAGCTATGAAGCTTCTCAATGAGATCGAGTGTGATCAAGATGGAACAATTGAAAAAATTCTTGTTGAAAACGGTCAACCTGTTGAATTTGGTGAGCCGCTATTCGTTATTGGATAAAAAATAATCTATGTTTGATAAAATTTTAATCGCTAATCGTGGCGAGATTGCGCTAAGAATATTACGTGCATGTAAAGAGATGGGTATTAAAACTGTCACTGTTCATTCACAAGCTGACGCTGAAGCCAAATATGTTGCTTTATCAGATGAATCTGTTTGTATTGGGCCAGCGCCATCAAATTTAAGTTACTTAAACATACAAGCAATTATAAGTGCAGCCGAAGTTACAGATGCTCAAGCAATTCATCCAGGTTATGGCTTTTTGTCTGAAAGTGCAGACTTTGCAGAACGTGTTGAAAAAAGTGGTTTCACTTTTATTGGCCCTCGATCTGAAACGATTAGGCTTATGGGTGATAAAGTTAGCGCAAAAGAAGCCATGAAAAAAGCTGGCGTGCCTTGTGTTCCCGGTTCGGATGGAGCCTTAACAGATAATGCATCAGATATATTAACTACAGCAAGAAAGATTGGTTACCCAGTTATTATAAAAGCTGCTGGTGGAGGGGGTGGAAGAGGGATGCGAGTGGTTCACACTGAAGCAGCCTTGTTAAATTCAGTTGCTATGACAAAGAGTGAGGCTCAAGCTGCTTTTGGCAACTCAGTTGTCTACATGGAAAAATTTCTTGAAAAACCTCGACATATTGAAGTGCAAGTTCTCTCAGACCAACATAAAAATGCAGTTCATTTATGGGAAAGAGACTGTTCGCTTCAACGCAGACATCAAAAAATTATCGAGGAAGCGCCTGCGCCTAATATTCCGGAAAGACCAAAAACAAAGCTTGCAGTAAGGTGTGCAGATGCTTGTAAAAAAATTAATTACGTTGGAGCCGGCACTTTTGAATTTCTTTATGAAGATGGAGAATATTATTTTATTGAAATGAACACAAGACTTCAGGTTGAACATCCTGTAACAGAATCAATAACAGGTATAGACCTTGTTCAAGAACAAATTAAAATTGCTTTTGGAGAAAAATTATCTTTTAAGCAAAAAAATATAGAATCAAACGGACATTCAATTGAATGTCGAATTAATGCTGAAGATCCTTATAATTTTGTACCATCACCTGGAACGATTACTCGTTTTCATTTACCAGGAGGACCTGGGATAAGAGTAGATACTCATGCATATGGTGGATATAAAGTCCCAGCTCATTATGATTCCATGATTGGCAAACTTATTGCTTCAGGTAAGGACAGAGAACAAGCTATTGCTAGAATGAGAATCGCTTTATCTGAAATTGCTATTGAAGGTATTAAAACAAACATCCCTCTTCATTTAGACCTAATGAATGATTTAGCCTATAAAGACGGTGGCGTTAGTATTCATTATTTAGAAAAAAAACTTGGTATTAAATCATAAACAATGCCTTGGACAAGCCTCAATGTTCAAACAATAAAAAAAAATGTTGATTCTATTAGTGACTACCTAACTAAACTAGGAGCAATTTCTACTTCAATTGAGAATACAAACTTTAACAAAAGTAACGAAGAATTAATATTTGATGAACCAAATAATAAACCTCAAGAATATTGGAAAAATAATACCGTAACAGCTTTATTTGAAACAACGATTGATATTGAATTAGTAAAAGTAGCATTACAAAATAAATTTAGCGATGAAAATTTGTCTTTTAATACTAAAATTGTCCAGGATCAAGACTGGGTTAAATTAATTCAATCTCAATTTTTCCCAATAAAAATTAATAAAAAATTATGGGTAATACCAACCTGGCATAAAATTAAAGATAAAAAAGCAATAAATTTATTTTTAGATCCTGGCCTAGCTTTTGGAACTGGAGCTCATCCTACTACTCATCTTTGTTTATCCTGGCTATCAAAGAATGTAAATGATGATAAGACTGTATTAGATTATGGCTGTGGATCAGGTATTTTAAGTATCGCATCAAAAAAATTAGGGGCTAAAGAAGTTTTTGGAGTAGACATTGATACAAAAGCTATTGAAGCAAGTCAAGAGAATGCAAAAAAAAATAATGTCAAAATATTTTGGAGCAATAGTCAAAACAAAAAATATTTTAAAGTTGATATTGTAGTTGCTAATATTTTATCAAGTGCTCTTATTATTCTTGCTCCAGTATTAGCCAATTTCTGTAAAACTGATGGAAAGATTGCTCTTTCTGGCATATTAGAACCACAAGAAAAATTGATAAAAAAAGTTTACAGTAAATGGTTTGATATTGAACCATCGACAACTAAAGAGGGTTGGGTTATGGTAATTGGAACAAAACGTTAACTTATATTACAAATATATATTTTAAAGACATATAATTTATTTAATGATTAAGATTATAAAATTATTATTTATAGTTTTTGTTGTAAGTGGGTGTTCAACAAATCTTACACAAGAAGTACAATATCCAGCCCCACATAATGACTACACGGGCAGAACTGTAGATAAGTATTATGGAGGGGAAGATTCTAATGCTTTTATGATTAGGGCTTGTAAAATATATGGGGGTCTAGACCAGGATAGTATAAATGAATCGGGCTCTGATTTTATAATGCAAGACATATATGAATTTAAATGTAACTACTCTGGAAAACTCAAAGAAGAATTAAATATTGATGGTAAATCATCCAAAAGATTAAGTGGAGCTGTTGCTAAAATTAAATGTGAGCGATTGGGGTTTAATATTGGAACTACAAGCTTTACCAAATGTATGCAAGAATTAACACAATGATATTTAATATATTTTTTAACATAAATTCTAAAATTTTATTTATTTTCATTATTATTTTTTATAGTTGTAATCTAATTGCTATACAAAAAACAATTACATACAAATGTACGGGAGTAAATGAATTTGAACTAATTGGCTCTTCTGGGAAAAAAGAAGAAGTGAAATCTATAGAATATAAGTTTGTTGATGGTGTTCTTCATGATTTAAACAATATTGAGTGTAATTGGGAAAATAATATAATTAAATGTGAATCAAATTTTTTAAACATTCGTAATTTAACTATTAATTTAAAAAATAATGAAGTTTCTGATTATATTTCTGGAAATAAAGGATTTGGTGTTTATGTTGAAAATTTTAAGGGGAATTGTGAAAAAAAATGATCACCGTTTCTAAAATTGATGAAGAAATTTATGAAGTTACTGTAAAAAAAGAATCGACAACTATGCATAAGGTTAAATTATCTGAAAAGGTATATATAGATTTAACTAAATCCAAAATAACTAAAATTGAGCTAATAAAAAATTCATTTGAATTTTTATTAGAAAGGGAATCCAACCAATCAATTTTACGAGAATTTAATTTAGAAATTATAGAAAATTATTTTCCAGAATACCCCTCAATCATTAAAAATATTTAAACTAATTTCCTGAACTCTTATTAAAAGTCTTAGTCTGTTAAAGATATATTTATTGGAGATTAATATGTCAAATCGATTATTACTTTTTTTATTACTATTTTACTCTTTTATTGCTAATTCCGAGCCTATAAATCTTAATACCCACAAAGAATCATTTGAAAATGGAAATCCAAAATATGAGATTTCTTATAAAAATAAATTAAAACATGGTAAAGAAATTTTTTGGTATCAATCAGGCAATAAAAAAATGCAGAGTCATTTTGTGAACGGTATTGAACACGGATCTTGGAAACAATGGTATGAAAATGGACAGATAAAATTAGAAGTTGTTTATAGCAATGGAAAAGAAAATGGGTCTTGGAAACAATGGTATGAAAATGGTCAAATGAAATCTGAAGTTAAATTTGTTGATGGGATAAAAGAAGGGATAGAAATTATTTGGAATAAAAATGGAACTGTTCGTTCCAAAGATCAATATATAAATGGTAAAGTAATAAAATAGAATTTTAAGGATTCAAAATGATTAAAGCATATGCGGCAATGAGTGCTGGAAATCCACTTGAACTATTTGAATACGAAGCTCAACCGCTTAAACCAAATGAAGTTAATATAAAAGTAGAAACGTGTGGTATTTGTCATAGTGATATTAGCGCGATAGATAATAGCTGGGGAAAATCTAAATATCCTATGGTTGCCGGCCATGAAATTATTGGAAATATAATTGAGATAGGTAAGGATGTTGCATTACATAAAATTGGCGATCGTGTTGGCTTAGGGTGGCATTCTGGATATTGCAATACCTGTGAACATTGTGAAGCAGAAGATCATAATTTTTGCAGCTCCACAAATAAAACTGTTTATAGTCAATACGGTGGATTTGCGGAACAAGTTACTGCTCAAGAAGCCAGTGTTATTCCAATTCCAAATGAATTAAATCATGAGAAGGCTGGCCCACTATTATGCGGAGGTATAACTGTTTTTACTCCAATGGTTGAATTTAATATTACTAAAAAACATAAAGTTGGAATTATTGGCATTGGGGGATTAGGGCATTTAGCACTAAAACTATATAAAGCTCTAGGTTGCTATGTAACTGCATTTACTAGTTCACATGATAAAGACGACCTACTCAAGTCGTTAGGAGCTGATGAAATAATTTCATCTACAGATAAGTCCCAAATAAAATCTTTAGGTTCTCAATTTGATTTAATTATTTCAACCGTAAATATTAAATTAGATTGGAATTTATTCCTAAGTATTCTTAAACCAAGGGGTCGACTACATTTTGTTGGCGCTGTTCTTGACCCTATAGAAAGTTCTGTTTTCTCCCTTATGGGTGGTCGAAAATCAATTTCAGGTTCACCAGTAGGTAGTCCAAAAAATATTAAAAAAATGTTAAATTTTTGCGCAAAACATAAAATTTATCCTATAGTTGAGAATTTTAAATTTGAACAAATTAATGATGCAATAAAAAAGTTACGCGATAATAAAATTAGATTCAGAGCTGTCTTAAGCTGGGAATAATGGCTAACTATAATGTCAGCGGTTTAATTACACTTGCAGAGCTTGCAAATTCAAAAAAAAATTTCTGGTATGTTTATATTCTTAAATGCTCAGACGATACTTACTACACTGGTATAACCAAAAATATTAAACGTCGGATTCATGAACATGAGGAAAATAAAGGTGCAAAATATACTAAAGGAAGAGGACCTTTCTCTTTAGTCTATCAACACAAATGTAAAGATAGAAAAGAAGCTAGTCAGAAAGAATATGCTATAAAAAAATTATCATTGGTAAAAAAAGAAGCTCTCATTGCTAGTAATAACTGAAATATTTTAATGAGATTGCTTTATTTTTAAATACATATATACTTCGCTGACGAAAGATTGCCTTTATTGTTCATATTGCCAGTCTTATGATTTTATCAATACAAGGATAACTTTTGTCTTTTGAAACTTTCAAATTTACTGCAGAAATAAATAAAGCTATTTCTGAAGCAGGCTATAAAAAACCTACAGAAATCCAGGAAAAATCAATTCCACAAATTATTAAGAAAAAAGATATCTTAGCATCTGCCCAAACAGGAACTGGTAAAACTGCTGCATTTGTACTGCCTATTTTAGAGTTATTAATTAAAGATAAAAATAGAGTTAAAGGTCCTCGTGTATTAATTGTTAGTCCAACTAGAGAGCTTGCGAGTCAAATTACTGATAGCATAAAAAAATATGCACGCTATATTCGAATTAATTCAGTAACTGTAACTGGAGGGATATCATATACTTTACAAAATAAACTTCTTTCAAAACCAATAGATATTTTAATTGCCACACCGGGTCGTTTACTTGATTTATTCAAGCAAAGAAAAATTAAATTTATTGATACTAAAATAATGGTTTTAGATGAAGCAGATAAAATGCTAGATATGGGCTTTATTCCTGATATACGTAAAATTTTTAATGCCACTTCAAAACAACAACAAATGTTGATGTTCTCAGCAACTTTAGATAATTCTGTTATTAAAATTGCTACTGAATTTCTTAAAGATCCAATTACAATTTCTATTAAACCCGAAATTAAAGGACACATTAATATTGAGCAATCTTTATATTTTGTTGATAATCAATTTCATAAACAACAATTACTTAGGCATTTTCTTACTGATACAAATTTAAAACAAGCTATTATTTTTACTTCCACTAAAAGACAAGCTGATAAGCTTACTGATGATTTATACCATGCTGATTTTAGAATTGCATCATTACATGGTGACATGTCTCAAGGCTCAAGAACTAAAACCATAAATCGTTTTAAAAAAAACCAAATAAAAGTACTTATTGCAACTGATTTAGCTTCAAGAGGAATTGATGTAAAAGATATTACACACGTTTTTAATTATGATATGCCAAGATTTTCTGAGGACTATATTCACAGAATAGGCAGAACAGGGCGAGCCGATAAAAAAGGGTATGCCATAAGTTTTGTATCGCCATCTGATAAGGAATATTTAAGAAAAATTGAGCGCTTCACTGAAATGAAAATTATGACAAAAGTTGTAGCTGGCATGGAGCCAACAAAAAGTCTTGAAAATAAAACCAAAAATGAGAAAAAACATAAAAGTTTTTTTAAAAAATCTAAAAAGAAATTTAAAAACAAATTAAATGCAAAAAAACGAATGAAAAGAAATTTAATTAAAAAAAAATCGAATCAATCTAAAGATGTAAGATCCGCTATTGAATAAATTCCAGTAGGACGATCTTTTTCTTTTTTCCATGTTTTTTTCTTAATAATGCAACATCGATCACGATTTATGTCAGAAACTCCAAATTTTAATTTTGCATTTGGAATTATTCTATAAATATGTCTTTCAACCCCATCAATTGTTTCGGGTGCATCATCATGCTTACAAAAAACTAGAACTTTTTCTTTTTTATTTCCGGTTTGTCTTACACAAACTAAATCATCTCTACCAATTTCTTTTAAATATTTTTCTAATCTAGTTAAGTCATCATTAGTTATGGGTTGCATTTTAAACAAACTAATTCTTTTAATTAACGAAATTGCATTAGCGTGTAACTTTTGTTTATTTAATAATTGAGGAATAAATCTTGTTACCCAAACTTCTTTTTCTTTTGAGTCATTAAGATTTTTAACAATCTGTTCAACTGGATACTTCGATAGAATTGGAGGGCGCATATTTTTCTTATTTATATAAAGTTAAATATTAACAATATCTCAACGAATATAACACTACTTAATGTTAAATTTAGTATATTATTTTGAATCTTTATTAATATAACCTATCTTATTAAAATGGCTTATTTAATTAAAATATTAATAGCAGTTGCTATTATTGTTATCGCTTCTGAATTGAGTAAAAAAAATACTTCATTTGCTGCGATTCTGCTAGGGCTACCTATTGTTTTATTTACATCTTTTACATTTATTTGGGAAGAATCTAAGGATGCTAATAAGATAGCTTTATTAACTCAAGAAACTGTAATAATTCTTCTTGCTGGAATTCCTTTTTTATTTCTACTTACGTGGCTTTTAAAAAATGGAGTTAACTATTACATTGCTCTTGGATCAGCGTGTACAGGAATTATTTTAGTTACGTTATTAATTCAAAAATTCGTTTTGCAATAAAAAAGGGCTCTAAAAGAGCCCTTTTTAAAATTTCAATTTTAAATACTCAAACTATTTGCGTGATTTCCAAATAGAATATAGTACCCATAATGCTACTAAACCAATAAGACCTTGGCTACCAAGTGTATCTAGGATACCTGAAACATTACCGATAACATCGGTTGATCCAAGAAATGGTACGTTAGCTGATCCCATTAAGATTTGAAGTGCAATTGCTAATGCAGCAAGGCTAATTGCAGTTTCTGCAAGGCCAGCTGACCACTTTCTAATAGTTCCTAATATATCCATTCTTATTTCTCCTGTTGTAAAAAAAAAGTTTAAACTTTCATCTCTTTAAACTTGATAGGATTATAACAATTTTTAAAACTTAAAAATACTATATATTGGGAATTTTTTTTAAATTTTACTATATATTGTATTTATAGTATATAATCATAGGTTCCCTCTAAAACGGTATTCTTAAGCTGTATTTTTTTGATAATTATTTGTTAGATTCTGAGTGAATTTCTATAATATCTTTTATTTGATTTAATACTGAGGTGTCGCCTTCAGCATATTGCTCTGCCATCGTAAATAATTTACTAAATAAAATTTCTCCGTTAACTTCTTTAAAAAGCTTAAAGCTTTTTGAATTATCTATTTTATTATTCCAAGCCTCTCTAACTTCTCTCCAAAAATTTTTAGTATTACCCCAATAATCTTCTCCTGCATTCCAATCAAAGTCTTTTATCCTTTCATATCTCGCAATCCCTATTTCTTTAGCCAGCACTTTATGATTGTCATTTAATACAACTTTTTTATTATTTTGTTCGTGAACCCAACCGGTTGGAGTAATGGTTTGTATGTTATTTCCAACCATCACATCATAATCATCTCTAATAGAAAATTCTCTTCTTGGTAAGGGTCTCCATGTTTCCTCACTAGCCCATGAAGAAAAATTTTCTGAATGGGACCATTTACCATAACTTTGATATCTAGGAGTATCATCTACCTGATATGCAGATTGTGACCAAGTACCTCTTTTTTTTGCCCATGAGATATTCTCTTTCTTCCATGTTTCATTTCCGATATATATATTGATTTTATTATCTTCATAATGCCAATCTTGCCTCCAGTGTTTCATTACTACGGGATCTGAAACAGAACCATCCTCTTGTTTAAAATACATAACAATAATATGTTGAAGGCTTATAAAATCTTTTTGGTCATCAACTACTTCAACAAATTCTGTTGCCCAAGATTGATAAGGTTGTTTTGGTTGATAATTTTCAACAAACCCCATAGTTTCCATAAAATCAAAATATACTCTGTATTTTCCTTGCATTGCTAAGATTGCTAACCTATCTTTTTCAAACTTAGTTAAATTTGGATTTTGGAGTTGAGTCCAAAAATCACTAACCTGATTATCTAAAATTACTTCAGGTCCAGTTGTTGTTCCTCCTCTTGGTATCTTTAAATTTGAATCTTCAAGATGAGTCCAACCAAAAACGTAATTTGATTCTTTAGAATATGTATTAACAGCAGTTAAAAGTAAAAGTAAAAGTAAAAGTAAAAAGTTTTTCATAATTTTTCGACTTACTCTAATTAGGAAAGTTTCTTAAGTATTTAATCAAAGATTGGGAATTTATCCTATTCCACAGTTACAGACTTGGCTAAATTTCTGGGTTTATCAACATCCGTCCCTTTTCGTAAGGCAACATGATAGGCTAGTAATTGGACAGGTATTGAATGAATAATAGGGGATAAAACACCCGTATGTCTTGGAGCCCTTATGACCTTAATGCCTTTGCTTTCAATAAAATGGCTATCTGCATCTGCAAAAACAAATAAAATTCCGCCTCTTGCTTTTACTTCTTGCATATTAGATTTTACTTTTTCTAATAATGAATCATTTGGAGCAATCACAACTACTGGCATTTTTTTATCAACTAATGCCAATGGGCCATGTTTTAATTCACCAGCTGGATAAGCTTCTGCATGAACATATGAAATTTCTTTTAACTTCAATGCTCCTTCTAGTGCTATAGGATAGTGAATGCCTCTTCCTAAAAAAAGCGCGTGGTCTTTGTTCGAAAAATGTTTTGCCCATTGTTTAATTTGAGGTTCCAAATTTAACGCTGATTGTATCCCCCCAACTAAACATCTTAAATCTTCTAAATATTTCTTTTCTATTTTATTCGATATAAGTTTTTTATTCTTAGCTAATGTTACTGTCAAAATAAATAATGAAACTAATTGAGTTGTAAATGCTTTTGTCGATGCAACCCCTATCTCGATTCCTGCTCTAGTATAAAAAACTAATTTTGATGCTCTTGCAATAGCACTCTCTTGAACATTGCAAATTGCTAATGTTTTTTTATGGCCAATTTTTTTAGCATGCTTGAGTGCCTCAATAGTATCGAGAGTTTCGCCTGATTGAGAAATAGTAATTACTAACTGATTTTTATTAGGTACTGATTTTCTATATCGATATTCACTTGATATTTCGATTGTTGTTGGAATATTTGCAATACTTTCAAGCCAATATTTAGCTGTTAATCCAGCGTAATAACTTGTACCTGCTGCAAGAATTAGTATGCTATCTGTATTTTTTAAAACTTCTTTTGCTTTATTTCCAAATAATGAGTCATTAAATTTATTGTTGTCGATTACAGCTTCAATAGTATCGCCCAAAGCTCTTGGTTGTTCATATATTTCTTTTTGCATGAAGTGATCATATGGGCCTAAGTCCATTGATGATACTTTAACTTTACTATGATTAATTTTTCTATTAATTTTTTTTAGATTACTTCCAAATATATTAATTGAGTTTTTAGTAAGGGTAGCTAAATCTCCATCTTCTAAATAAATTATTTTTCTTGTAACCCCAAGTAGTGCACTAATATCTGAAGCAATAAAGTATTCTGACTGTCCTTGCCCAATAATTAATGGACATCCCAATCTAGCACAAATCAACTCATCTTTATTATCTACGGAAATGACAGCAATAGCGTATGCACCGACTAAATCTTTAGTTGCTAATTGCGTAGCCTTAAGTAAATTATTTTTATTCTTATAATAATAATGAATTAGATGAGCAATAACTTCAGTATCTGTTTCAGACTCAAATTTATAGCCTAATTTTTTTAAACGACTACATTGTTTCTCATGATTTTCGATTATGCCATTATGAACTACTGCGATTTTATTATTAGAAATATGGGGATGAGCATTATCCTCCGTTACACCTCCATGGGTAGCCCACCGAGTATGGCCAATTCCTAAAAAACCTTCTAATTTAGTTTTTTTGGCTTTATTTTTTATTGAATTTACTCTACCTATTGATCTAATTCGTTGAATTGATCCATTTAATATTGCAACTCCAGCTGAATCATAACCACGATACTCTAAACGCTCTAAACCTTCAATTAAAGTTGGCAAAACATTTTTATTTGATATGCCTGCTACTATTCCACACATAATTTAATTCTTCTTTGGCCTTTCCCAGCCAGGGATGCTGGTTTGTTTTGATCTAGATAATGATAGTTCGTTAGCTGGAGTATCCTTAGTTATTGTTGATCCAGCTCCAATTGTTGATCCAGCTCCAATTTTAACTGGGGCTACAAGTTGAGAGTTTGATCCTACAAAAACATTATCCCCAATAATAGTTTGATGTTTTTTTACACCATCATAGTTACAAGTAATTGTTCCTGCGCCAACATTAACATTACTGCCAACAATACTATCTCCAACATAACTTAAATGATTAATTTTTGTGCCTTGTCCAATTCTTGAATTCTTTATCTCAACATAATTTCCAATGTGTACATCATTTTGTGTATCAGTACCAGGCCTTAATCTTGCATAAGGACCAATAATATTATTTTTACCGACTTTCGCTGAATCAACATGCGAATAGGGTTTTATGGTTGTGTCATCAGAAATAATACTATCTTTAATATGAGTATAAGCTCCAATTTTTACATTATTTCCTACTTTAACCTTACCTTCAAAAATACAACCGATATCAATTTCTACATCTGATCCACATAAAAGATCGCCTCTTATGTCTGTTCTAGATGGATCATTTAAAGTAACTCCTTGTTCCATTAATAAATTAGTTTTTTTATTTTGCAAAGCTCTCTCCATCATTGCTAATTCAACTTTAGAATTTATTCCTAAAATTGTAACTTCAGAATTAGCTTCATGCGCACTAATCTTTATGTTTTCTTTTCTTGCTAAAGCTACTATATCAGTTAAATAATATTCTTTTTGAGAATTATTATTAGAAATTACTGATAACCATTTCACTAAATTCTTTGTTGCAACACACATGATTCCAGTATTAATTTCAGTAATCTTTCTTTCTGACTCATTACAATCTTTTTCTTCAACTATGCCTTCAATATAATTATTTGTTCTTTTAATTCTTCCATAGCCTTTTGGGTTATTTTTTTTAAATGTAAGTATTCCAAGTCCATTTTCTGATTTTTTAATAAGATGCTTTAAATCATTTAATTCAAGCATTGGTACATCGCCATATAAAACTATTGTTTGTGAGCTTGTTAAATGAGGAATTGCATATTTGACTGCATCACCAGTACCTAATTGTTTTTTTTGAAAAATCCAATTTAATTTCTCATTCGGAAAAGCCTGTTCAACTTCTTTAGATTTATAACCTACAACTACATTAATATTTTTTGGCTTAAGATTTTTTGCAATATCAATTACATATTGCAATAAAAATTGATTTGCTAATTTGTGCAAGACTTTTGGTTTATCGGAAAACATTCTAGTGCCTTTTCCCGCAGCTAAAATAACTACACTTAATGACATTTATTTCCCTTTTTTATTTAAGTATAAACAAAAAAAGCAGCTTACTGCTGCTTTTTTAAGTTACTAAAACTTTTTCCATTATTTTTTTCTTAATTTTTCTATAGCTTGAATTTGCGCAACAGCTTCTGCTAGCTCTGCTTCTGCTAATGCAAAATCTATATCACTACCTTTTTTACTTAAAGACTCTTCAGCAGCTTTTTTTGCTGCTTTAGCTTTTGTTTCATCTAAATCTTTCCCTCGAATTGCAGTATCTGAAAGAATTGTAATATGCCCAGGCTGTACTTCTAAGATACCACCAGAAATATATATTAAATCTTCATTCGACTTTTCTGACATTTTAATGCGAACTGATCCAGCTTTTAATAAAGTAATCATTGAAGCATGATTTGGATATATTCCGACTTCACCCATTTGAGCTGGAGCTACTACAAATTCAGCTTGCTCGGATAGAATAGATTCTTCAGCACTCACTACATCAATTTTTATTGTGTTAGCCATTAATTACGAAACTGTTTTAGCTTTTTCAACAGCTTCTTCAATACCGCCCACCATATAAAAGGCTTGCTCAGGTAAATCATCATATTCACCATCAACAATTGCTTTAAAACCTTTAATTGTGTCCTTAAGAGAAACATATTTTCCTGGAGAGCCAGTAAATACTTCAGCTACATGGAATGGTTGAGATAAAAATCTTTGAATTTTTCTTGCCCTTCCAACAGCTAATTTATCTTCAGGAGCTAATTCATCCATCCCTAAGATCGCAATAATATCTCTCAATTCTTTATACCTTTGAAGAGTTGATTGAACTGCACGAGCTACTTCATAATGTTCTTCTCCGACTATCTGTGGATCTAATTGTCTTGAGGTTGAATCAAGAGGATCTACAGCTGGATAAATACCTAAAGATGCAATGTCTCTTGATAAAACAACTGTTGAATCTAAATGCTGGAATGTAGTTGCTGGAGAAG
This sequence comes from OM43 beta proteobacterium, assembly GCA_042094875.1. Classification (GTDB taxonomy): domain Bacteria; phylum Pseudomonadota; class Gammaproteobacteria; order Burkholderiales; family Methylophilaceae; genus BACL14. Next base: position 149,263 of record JBELCI010000005.1, on the reverse strand, counting down.
GATCAGTTAAATCATCTGCTGGAACATATACTGCTTGAATTGAAGTAATTGAGCCAGTTTTTGTAGAGGTAATTCTTTCTTGTAATCGCCCCATCTCATCTGCCAATGTTGGTTGGTATCCAACAGCAGAAGGCATACGTCCTAGCAATGCAGAAACTTCTGTCCCAGCTAATGTGTATCGATATATATTATCAACAAAAAATAATACATCTCTCCCTTCATCACGGAATTTTTCTGCCATTGTCAATCCTGATAAAGCAACTCTTAATCTATTTCCTGGTGGCTCATTCATTTGTCCAAAAACCATGGCTACTTTAGACTCTTTCATGTTTTTTAATTGTATAACACCTGCTTCTGCCATTTCATGATAAAAATCATTTCCTTCTCGAGTTCGTTCTCCAACGCCCGCAAAAACCGATAGGCCAGAATGCTGTTTAGCAATATTATTAATTAACTCAAGCATATTTACAGTTTTACCCACACCTGCACCACCGAATAAACCAACCTTACCGCCTTTAGCAAACGGACACATGAGATCAATCACTTTAATACCAGTCTCTAATAGCTCAATAGAAGGTGACAAATCATTAAACTCTGGGGCCTTTTGATGTATTGCCCTAAATTCTTTAGAATCAATTTTACCAACTTCATCAATTGGGCGCCCTAAAACATCCATAATCCTTCCAAGAGTTCCTTCACCAACTGGAACTTGAATAGGTGCTCCTGTTGAAGAAAACTGAGTTCCTCTAGATAAACCATCTGACGATCCCATTGCAATTGTTCTTACTACCCCATCGCCTAATTGCTGTTGAACCTCTAAAGTTAAGCCTGATTCTGCTGTCGAATCTTTGTCATCGATAATTAATGCGTCATAAACTTTAGGAAGCTGATCTCGTGGAAATTCCACGTCTACAACTGCGCCAATACATTGAACTACTTTTCCGATTTGTTTGGTACTCATTTATTTGTCCTTACTCATCTAAATTAATATTAAATTAAAAATTTTACGATACTGCAGCAGCCCCACCAACTATCTCTGATATTTCTTTAGTTATTGCTGCTTGTCTTGCCTTGTTATAAACCAAAGTCAATTCATCAATCACATTTCCAGCATTATCAGAAGCTGCTTTCATAGCAACCATTCTCGAAGACTGCTCAGATGCCATATTTTCTGCTACTCCGTGATAAATTAATGTTTCTATATAACGAGACAATAATGCATCTATTACGAGAGTTGCATCTGGCTCATAAATATAATCCCAAGAACTTTCTGGGGTTTCATCTTTTTCACCTGAAAGAGGTAATAATTGTTCCATAGTAGGTTCTTGTTTCATAGTATTAATAAATTTTGTGTAGCAAATATAAAGTTGATCTATTTCACCATTGGTATAATTATCCAACATGACTTTAATTGCTCCTAATAAGTCCTCCATATGAGGAGTGTCACCCATCCCAGATACTTGCGATTTAATATCGGCTCCAACTCTTCCCATAAAGCTAATTGCTTTGTTTCCAATTGTACAAACTTGTATTTTTTTACCCTCTTTTTCCCAATCTTTAATTTGCGATATTGATGATCTTAAAACATTTGTATTAAGACCGCCGCAAAGACCTTTATCTGAGGTTACAACTATAAGGCCAATATTTTTTGTATTTTCTCTTTGAATAATAAAAGGATGTTGATATTCTGATTGCGCATGAGACAAATGAGCAGCAACAGTTTTAATTTTTTCAGCATAAGGTCTTGCAGCGGTCATTCTATCCTGTGCTTTGCGCATTTTAGATGCCGCTACCATTTCCATAGCTTTAGTGATTTTTCGCGTATTTTCTACACTCTTAATCTTGGTTCGTATCTCTTTACTTCCAGCCATTTAAAATCCTATATTAAAAAGTATTAGTTGCTTTAAAATCTTCTATTGCTTTAACTAATTTTTTCTCGCCTTCTTCTTCGAGAGCTAAGGTTTTTTCTATATCATCCATTATCGATTTATATTTAGATGCCATAAATCCATGCAATGCAGACTCGAATGATAAAACTTTTTCAGTTGGAACATCATCTAGATAACCGTTATTAGCTGCTAATAAAGTTACTGCCATATTTGAAACAGTTAAAGGTGCATATTGAGGCTGTTTCATTAATTCGGTAAACATTTGACCTCTATCTAATTGTTTTCGGGTTGCCTCATCAAGATCAGATGCAAATTGAGCAAAAGCTGCCAATTCTCTATACTGAGCTAATGCCAATCTAACCCCACCACCTAGTTTTTTGATAACTTTAGTTTGCGCTGCTCCGCCAACTCGAGAAACTGAAATACCAGCATTAATCGCTGGACGAATACCAGCATTAAATAAATCACTTTCCAAGAAAATCTGTCCGTCTGTTATTGAAATAACATTAGTTGGTACAAAAGCAGAAACATCGCCTGCAGCAGTTTCAATCACGGGCAGTGCAGTGAGTGATCCAGTTTTACCTTTAACTTTTCCTTTTGTAAATTTTTCAACATAATCAACATTTACTCTGGCAGCTCTTTCTAATAGCCTTGAATGAATATAAAAAACGTCTCCTGGATAAGCCTCTCGACCAGGCGGCCTTCTTAATAATAAAGAAATTTGTCTGTATGCAATTGCCTGCTTTGTAAGATCATCATAAATAATTAGCGCATCTTCACCACGATCCCTAAAATATTCTCCCATTGTGCAACCTGCATAAGGAGCTAGAAATTGTAAAGCTGCTGAATCTGAAGCTGCCGCGCTCACAACAGTCGTATATTCCATAGCGCCATTTTCTTCTAACTTTCTAACCACATTCATGATTGTTGATGCTTTCTGGCCAATTGCAACATAAACACATTTCATGTCTTGGCCTTTTTGATTAATTATAGTGTCAACAGCTACAGCAGTTTTTCCTGTTTGGCGGTCACCAATAATTAATTCTCTTTGTCCTCTTCCAATTGGAACCATAGAGTCAACTGACTTAAGGCCAGTTTGAACTGGTTGTGAAACAGATTGTCGATCGATAACACCTGGAGCAACTTTTTCTAATTTATCTGATAATTTATTTTTTATTGGGCCTTTTCCGTCAATTGGCATTCCTAATGCATCAACAACACGACCTATTAGCTCTGGACCAACAGGTACTTCTAAAATTTTTCCTGTACATTTACATATATCCCCTTCAGTTATATGTTCATAATCACCTAAAACAACAGCGCCAACTGAATCTCTTTCCAAATTAAGCGCTAAACCAAATGTATTACCAGGAAATTCAATCATCTCTCCAGACATTACATTTGATAATCCATGTATACGTACAATACCATCGGTAACTGAAACAACCGTTCCTTGTGTTCTTGATTCTGAACTAGTAGAAAAGTCTTTAATTCTAGTTTTAATTAATTCACTTATTTCTGATGTTGATAACTGCATTAATATCTCCTGATTTTATGCTTATGCTTTTAATGTATAAGCTAAATTATCTAATTGTTCACGAACTGAAGCATCTATAACGGAATCTCCAACAATAATTTTAGTTCCGCCAACAATACTTTTGTCAATTACTACTTTTCCTTCTATTTTTTTATCAAATCTTTTTTCTAAACTATTAATTAAATTTTCTACCATTTTTTCATCAGGCTTTTCAGCCATAATAATTTGGGCTTCCATTGCTCCTTCATCGTCCGCCTTAAGACTTTCAAAAACTAATGTAATTTCCGATAAAATTAATAATCTTTTATATTCGACTAATAATTTAATTAAATTTTTTCCTGAATTATTTATTTGATTACCACAAATATCCAATAAAACTTTTTCTCTATCAACATCCAAAACTTTGGAATCCTGAATGAATAATTTAATATCTTTGTTTTCAACGATACTGCTCATAAGAGCTAACATAGCTGACCAATCAGACAAGCTCTTCTCTTCTTTTGCTAAATTAAAAATAGCAACTGCATAAGGTCTCGCAATTGTTGAAATTTCAGCCATAACTCTTATAAATCCTTAGCTAATTTAGTTAACATGTCTGCATGTGTTTTTTTATCAATTTCTTTATCCAAAATTTTCTCTGCTCCTGCTATTGCCAAAGTTGAAATCTGCCCACGTAATTCTTCTTTAGCTCTATTTACTTCCTGATCAATTTCAGATTTTGCGCTTGCAATTATTCTGTCACCTTCTTCTTTAGCCGATTTTTTAGCTTGATCAACAATTTCAGATGCTCTTTTTTCAGCTTGACTTACAATTTCTGCGCCTTTTTGTTTTACCTCACTTAAAGATTCAGCATTTTTCTTAGCTGCTACTTCCAAAGATAACTTGCCCTCCTGAGCGGCTGCTAAACCATCAGCAATTTCTTTTTGTCTTTTTTCAATTGCATTTAACAACGGAGGCCAGACAAATTTAACTGTAAACCAAACAAAGATGGCAAATGTAATTGCTTGTGCGATTAATGTAAAATTAATATTCATTTATGCTCCATCAAATATTTTAATAAAACTTAACTTACTACACCTAATAGTGGGTTTGCGAATGCAAACATCATTGCAAGACCAACGCCAATAATAAATGCCGCATCAATTAGCCCCATTAATAAGAAAACTTTTACTTGTAATTGTGGGATCATTTCAGGCTGTCTTGCTGCGCCCTCTAAAAAACTAGCGCTCATGATTCCAATTCCTACGCAGGCCCCTGCAGCTCCAAGTCCTATAATCAAGCCAATAGCTATACCTGTATAGGCTTGAATTTGTGCTAATAATTCTACTGTTTCCATAATTACTTCCTTTTAGTTAAATTAAAAAATTAATGCCCCTCATGTGCCATTGATAGATAAACAACGGTCAACATCATAAATATATATGCTTGTAAAACTACTATTAAAATATGAAAAATTGCCCATCCAGCTCCAAGAATAGATCCAAATATTATCCCACTTACTCCTGTTGCAGCCCATAAACCTAATAATAAAAAGATAACTTCGCCGGCATACATATTACCAAATAATCGAAGAGAATGAGAGAGAGGTTTAGATACATACTCGATTAAATTAAAAAGAAAATTCGCTGGCCAAACCCAAACCGCAGTCCCAAATGGCGCACAAAAAATTTCATGTATCCAACCACCAAATCCTTTGACTTTTATTCCAAAATAAATCATCAAAAACCAAACTCCAAGTGCTAAAGCAAACGTTGTGTTTACATCGGAAGTTGGAACACCTTTCCACTCATGAAGCCCCAGAAGTGCGTAGAATTTTGCCATGATATCAATTGGTAAAAAATCCATCGCGTTCATCATAAGAACCCAAATGAAAACCGTAAGAGCTGCTGGTGCAATAAACGAGTGACGATTACCGTGGAATATAGCTGAAACCTGTCCATCAATAAAACTGAAAATTAATTCCGTGAATGCCTGAGTTTTGGTTGGTACTCCGGACGTAGACTTTCTTGCAACCAACCAAATTAAACCAATGGATAATAAGCCTAATATAAATGCCATTACAAAAGAATCTAAATGTAAAGTCATAAATTGCCCATCACCTAACTTTAATACATTATTAGATAAGTGATGTCCTATATATTCGGATGGTGATCCGTACGAACTAGTTGCCACGCTTTATAATCCTATTATTATTATGATTCAATTTTTGTTACGCCTATTCCTGAATAAATCGCTGCAATTGATAAACCAAATACAATTGCAATGGGTACTATATTTTCATAAAAATTAAATATCAACCAAAGAAGAAAAATTATAATTAAAATTTTAACGCCTTCAGCTTTTAAAGCATTTACTAAAATTTTTGATGCTTTCTTTGTTTCTCGCGATCTATTGGCAATTGGTATCGAAATTACTAATCCAATTATTACTGCTAAAGCTCCAAGAAAAACGGAGATTCCAGCATGCAATCCAAAAATTACTGAAACAACTAATGCTGAAATTATAGAAGTTAAGCACAACTTCCTAAGCATATCTATCATCAGACTAGGGAAATATACTATTTTACTTAGTGATTTTTGCATTTTCAAATAAACCACATAACCCTAAAATCTTTATTAGCAAAGTTCAGAATTTTGGCTTTATTTTTTCTCTGAGTCAAGTTTTCATCCATTTTTATTCAATTTTTTTATAATGGAATCAAGTTGGTCCAAATTACTGTAATTAATCTTTAAAACTCCTGTTCCATTTTTTTTATGAGAAATTTTTACCGATGTACCTAACTTATCAGATAGATCATTTTCTAATGATAGTATATCTGAAGACTTATTTTCTCTCATTTTGACTTTAGCAGAAGGCCTATTTCCAATTAAAGCTTCTACTTCTCTTACAGATAATTTTTGGCTTATTATCTTTTGACAAATCATTGCCTGTTCGCTTGACGCTAAGGGAATTATTGCCCTAGCATGTCCCATTTCAATCTTTCCATCAAGTAATGCATTCTGAACATGTTGGGATAAACTTAATAATCTTAATAAATTCGTTATTGTTGTTCTTGATTTTCCTAATATTTCGGAAGCAGATTCATGTGTCATTCCAAATTCATCAATTAATCTTTGAATACCTTTCGCTTCCTCTATTGCATTTAAATCTTCTCTTTGAATATTTTCAATAAGGGCCATTGCTAAGGCAGATTCATCAGGGATATTCTTAATTAAAATAGGAACTTCATCAAGATTCGCTATCTTAGCAGCCCGCCACCGTCTTTCTCCAGCAATAATTTCATATCTTTTGTTATCTAAATATCTCACTACTATTGGCTGCATTATGCCTTGAGCTTTTATAGATTCTGCAAGCTCTTTCAAAGCTTTCTCATTCATGTGGGTTCGAGGCTGATATTTTCCTGTGACTAGATTATCTATCTTACAATTCTGTAAATTACTTTCATTATTGCTAACGTCATCAGTACTGCTTAGTAAAGCATCTAATCCTCTTCCTAATCCTTTATTTTGCACCATACTTTTTCCTCTCTAAAATTTCATCTGCTAATTCTAGATATGCTTTTGCTCCCTTAGAAGATTTATCATAAAAAAGTACCGCTTTGCCATGACTCGGCGCTTCAGCTAAACGAATATTTCTAGGAATAATAGTGGTATACACTTTATTCCCAAAGTGCGCAGATAATTGATCAGACACTTGCTTTCCAAGAGTATTTCGCCTATCAAATAAAGTCCTAAGTAAACCTTCGATTTCAATTTGTGGATTTAAATGTTTTTTTACCTTTTTAATTGTATTAACTAAATCAGATAAACCTTCTAAAGCATAATATTCGCATTGCATTGGTATTAAAACTGAATTAGCCGAAACTAGTGCATTTAAAGTTAATAAACTTAAAGCTGGTGGACAATCAATTAAAATATAATCGTAATTTTTAATCTTACTTAATTGTTTTTTTAAAATATATTCTCTATCATCAATATCAACTAATTCCACCTCCGCACCTGCTAAGGATTGAGTGGCAGGAACAATATCAAAAAAACTTTCGGACGAATTTTGAATAACATTCGTTATATTTTCTCTGCCAATTAAAACATCATATATTGATTTTGTAATTTTAGATTTATTTAATCCAGCCCCAGATGTAGCGTTTCCTTGAGGATCTAGATCAATCAATAAAACCTTTTTTTTCTTAGCTACTAAACTTGCAGCTAAATTCACTGTCGTTGTAGTCTTACCGACACCTCCTTTTTGATTAGATACAGCAAATATATTCATAAAATCAACTTTAATAAAATAATTAAATAATAACCTACTGAATAATAAAACTTTAACTATTTAGTATTTATTTTTACTAAATAACGCTCTGCATTCAGATAGGGCACAACTATAACTTTTTTTTCTATTTCAAAATTTGTATTAATTTGCTCTTCACTTATTTTTTTACTCTTCATTGCATACCAGTTGCCCTTTTTTTCTATTAAATGACTAGTTAAATTAATAAAAATTTGTATTTCAGAAAATGCTCTAGCAATAATAGAATCAAAAAGTTTATCAGTATAAAAATTTTCTACTCGATCTTGTACTACTTCAATATTTGTTAAATTAAGCTCTACACATACTTGTTTCAAAAAAGAAGTTTTCTTTCCAACTGAATCAATTAATGTGATATTTTTATTTGGCGAACATAATCCAATTATAATTCCAGGTAATCCAGCCCCGCTTCCAACATCAAGAATATTTTTCCCTTCTAAGTATTGCACTATTGATAAACAATCTAAAAAATGATGGGTTATAACTTCTTTGGATTTTGTTATTGAAGTTAGATTAAAAATTTTGTTCCATTTTTCTAATAAATTCTTATAAATCAATAACCTATCAAATAAATCATCTGTATTTTGGAAATTTAATTCTTCTATTCCTGCTCTTAACACCACTTCTGAATTACGCAACTTTTTCTGAAGCCTTTTTATTTAAATTTTTATACTTAGATTTTATAAAAACTAACAATATAGATATTGTTGATGAAGTTACTCCTGATATTCTAGCTGCTTGGGCAAGATTTTCTGGTCGTGTTTCAGTTAATTTTTGTTTTGCCTCATTACTCAAGCCATGCACATCATCATAATTTATATCTTTTGGTATTTTTAAGTCAAATTGCGCTTTTTGTTTATCAATTTCTTCTTTTTGCCTAACAATATATCCTGAATACTTTGCTAAAATTTCAACTTGCTCACTAATAATTAAATCCTCAGTTCCCTTAGCTCCAGATAACGCAATCACATTTTGATATCCTACTTTTGGTCTCCTTAATAGCTCGAAAGCTGAATATTCCCTTTCCATGGTTTGCCCCAAATGTTTCTTTTGAAGAGTTTTATTGATTTTTAATGGATTTAAAACTAATTTTTTAAGTCTTTGTTCTTCTTTCTTAATGCCTGCTTTTTTATTACTGAAATTTGCCCAATGATTATCACAAATTAAACCTAATTTACGTGCTTGCTCAGTTAATCGATCATCTGCATTATCTTCTCTCAGCAATAATCTATATTCAGCCCTACTAGTAAACATTCTATAAGGCTCATTCACACCCCTTGTAATTAAATCATCAATCAATACGCCGATATAAGCTTGATCACGAGTTGGGGTCCAACTTTCTTTTCCCTGTACCATCAAGGCAGCATTCATTCCTGCAATTAAACCCTGTGCAGCAGCTTCCTCATAACCAGTTGTTCCATTAATTTGACCAGCAAAAAATAAACCATTTATATCTCTGGTTTCTAAATTCATTTTTAATGCTCTAGGATCATAATAATCATATTCAATTGCGTAACCTGGTCTTAAAATATGTGCATTTTCTAATCCTTTTATTGATCTAACTAAATTATATTGCACATCAAACGGTAGGCTTGTTGAAATACCGTTTGGATAGATTTCATGAGTATTTAATCCTTCTGGCTCAATGAATATTTGATGTGAGTCTTTATCAGAAAAACGATGAATTTTATCTTCTACAGAGGGACAGTAGCGAGGCCCAACCCCTTCAATTTTGCCCGTATACATCGGCGAACGATCTAAACTTTCACGGATAATATCATGAGTTTTTTTATTGGTATGTGTTATCCAACACGATATCTGTTCTGGATGTTTAATAGCTGGCTTTATAAAGGAAAAATTTGGTACTGGATAATCTCCAGGTTGTTCTTCCATTTTACTAAAATCAACAGATCTTCCATCAATTCTAGGCGGAGTGCCGGTTTTTAATCTCCCAACAGGTAAGTTTAAGTCTTTTAATTTTTTTGCAAGAATAGATGCTGATGGATCGCCTGCTCTTCCGGCTTCATAATTTTGCAATCCAACATGTACTAATCCTCCCAAAAATGTTCCAGCAGTTAGAACAACTGCTGGGGAATGAAAAGTTAAACCTAATTTTGTAACTACCCCATCAATTTGATTATTTTTGATAATAACGTCATCTACTGATTGTTGAAAAAGCCAAAGATTTGATTGATTTTCAAGTATGCGTCTTATTGTTGCTTTGTAAATAACACGATCAGCCTGAGCTCTAGTTGCCCTAACAGCAGGACCTTTGCTTTGATTAAGAATTCTAAATTGTATTCCAGCTTCATCAATTGCTCTAGCCATGATTCCACCCATAGCATCAATTTCTTTTACTAAATGGCCTTTGCCAATACCACCAATTGATGGATTACATGACATTTGACCTAAAGTTTCAATATTGTGAGTTAGTAGTAAGGTTTTTTGGCCCATACGAGACGAAGCCAGAGCAGCTTCGGTTCCAGCATGTCCGCCACCAATTACAATAACATCAAATTTACTTGGAAATTCCATATTAAAATTGAATTAAACTTAAAAGTAAAATTTTACTTTATTTATCTTGAAATTGATATTGATATGTTTCACGTGAAACACTTATTTTCCTATACAAAACTTACTAAAAATTTCACCAAGTAAATCGTCAGAAGAAAATTCACCAGTAATAGAAGACAAATAACGCTGAGAAATAGTTAACTCCTCAGCAACTAATTCAGCTGAATCTATATTAGATTCGGCATTTTTAAGAGATTGATAAACTTTTTCTAATGCCTCTAAATGTCTTTTTCTTGCCATAAATTTGTTTTGATTGCCTTCATTGTTATCAAAACTAATCAAATTTAAAATAACTTGTTTTAATAAATCTAATCCATCTCCTGTTTTAGCAGATAAATAGACTATTTTTTCATTATTATTATCAGTAGTTATTTGTGCTTTTTCTTTAATTAAATCTATTTTATTAAAAATCCATATTCTTTTTATATCATTAGGAAGTTTTTTTAAAATCGATCTTTCATATTCAGTGATACCACTAGCTGCCTCTACCAAAAACAACGCAATATGTCCTTTTTCTAATGATGACCATGTTTTTTCTATTCCAAACTTTTCAATAGGATCATCTGTTTTTCGCAAGCCTGCAGTATCAATAATATTTAATGGAATGCCATTAAGACTAATATCACTAGAAATCAAATCACGGGTTGTGCCTGGTATTTCCGTCACAATAGCTTTATCCTCTCCAGATAACTGATTTAGTAAACTTGATTTCCCTACATTAGGCTGACCAACCAACACCAAGCTTATTCCGTCTCTTAATAACTGCCCTTGAGATGCAGAATTCATTATATTTATCATTATTTTAGATAATTTCTTTAATTTTTCATTTACTTTACCCTCAGATATAAAATCAATATCTTCTTCTGGAAAATCTAAACATGCTTCAATATACATCCTTAATTCTATCAGATTTTTAAGTAAGTTGTTGATTTCTATGGAAAATTTACCAGATAAAGAGTTAGCTGCACTTTTTACAGCTTCAGTTGTAGAAGCATTTATTAAATCTGCTACAGATTCTGCCTGTGTTAAATCTATCTTATTATTTAAATATGCTCTTTTTGTGAAATCTCCAGGTTCTGCTAAATCTGCGCCCATTTCTAAACATATTTCAAGTATAGATTGAGTTACTACTGTGCCCCCATGACAATGAAATTCAATAATATCTTCTCCTGTAAATGAATTAGGCGCAGGAAAAAATAAAATTAACCCTTGATCAATTAAATTATCTTGACTATCTTTAAAACTATGAAAGCTAGCAACTCGCGGTACTAAATTAGACCTAGATACTTGCTCACCGATTTTTAAAGCAAGTTGGCCAGATATTCGAACTATCCCTATACCACCGGCACCAAAAGCTGTTGATATTGCTACAATAGTATTTAAAGCGTTAAGCATTGCCTTTTTTCTTTAAAGCTTCAGCATGAATTTTTTTATTAACATGCCATTGTTGTGCAATAGATAAAATATTGTTAACTAACCAATATAAAACTAATCCGGATGGGAAAAAGAAAAAGAAAAAACTAAAAATAATTGGCATCATTATCATTAATCTTGCTTGCAAAGGATCTGTTGGTTTAGGATTTAGTTTAGTTTGTAAAAACATAGAAGCCGCCATTAATACAGGCAAAGGGCCTAGTGGCAAGAACCATAATTTTCCAAACAACATATCAGGTTTTGATAAGTCTGGTAACCACATGAACGGTGTGCCTCTCAATTCTACCGAGCCGAGAAGGACCCAATACAAAGCTATAAAAACTGGTATTTGAACTAGTATTGGTAAGCAACCACCCAATGGATTAATTTTTTCCGTTTTATATAGTTCCATCATTGCTTGCTGCATTTTCTGCTTATCATCACCAAATTTTTCTTTCATACTTTGCAGCCTTGGCGCCAATTCTCTCATTTGTCCCATTGATTTGTAACTTGCTGCAGATAGAGGATAAAACAAGAGCTTAATTAAAAAAGTTAATAATATTATTGAAATGCCCCAATTCCCCACCATTTTATGTATTCCAATTAAGATAGAAAATAATGGCGCTGCTATAAAATGTAGAATTCCATAATCAACCACATAATTCATTCCCGGCGCAGCTTTATTAAGTTCTTCTTTTGCTTGAGGGCCAGCAAACAAAGTAGTTGAAAAAATACTGTTTTGACCTCCAGGTATATCTTTTAATTTTGTGAGAACTCCAACAGAATAAATATTCTCAGCAATTTTTTTTGTATAAAACTCCCGACTCAAATCAGGAGGTAGAATCCATGTTGCTGCAAAATAAGGTTGAATAATTCCTATCCAACCATTATCAGTTATTTTAGAAAAAGATTTTTTATTAACATCTGAAAAATCTAATTTATCAAATTTTTCTTTATCAGTAAAAAATGCAGGGCCCGTAAAGGTAGGCATCATTGCTGTAGCTTCACCTGATTTACCATCATGAACAAATTGATAATAAGCAGAAGATTTTAAAATATTATTAGTTTTATTTTGAACTTCGAATATAGTTTTTATTAAATAGCTACCTTGATTGAACTCATAAGTTTTTTTTACAATTACATTTTCGTTTTCAAATACTAGTGGAACAATTAATTTATCTGAAGTCATTTGATATGATGTTTGATCGGATTGAAATAAAGATTTATGAGTTGGTAAGTTGTTTCCAAGTAATCCTGTTTGAGCAACATAAAAAAGATATTTATTAGCATCATTGCTAATATCAGTCATTAATTCATAATTATTTTTTGAATCGTTAGCTAAATGTTTTTTGAAATTTAATTGACGAATATCTCCTCCAAGAGTATTTAAAGTCAATTCCAATAAATCTGTTTTTACGACTATTGATTCTGCAGAACCCAATTCAAACTGATTAGACGATTTTGGTAAATCATTTGATGCAACTAAATCATTTGAGGGTTCAGGAAGGCTCAAATCGACATTCTTTGGTTGTTCGACTGGAATGTTTTGTTTTTGGAACGAATCCCATAGCAAAATTAAAGAAAATGAAAAAATGACAAATAAAATTAATCTTTTAGTATCCATGATATCCCTAAATTATTATGGTGAAGGATCAAAGCCTCCTTTAGATCCTGGGTGACACTTACTAATTCTTTTTAAACTAAGCCAGAACCCTTTAATAACTCCATATTTTTCTAAACACTCAATTGTATACATCGAACAAGTGGGTGTATACCTACATCTCGAAATAAAAAATGGACTTAAACATAATTGATATAGCTTAACAAAAAAAATAAAAAATTTATTCATATTGGAAGGTTTTTAATTAGGCTTTTAATTTCATTTTCTATTTGTTTAAAATTTTCTTTATAAAAAGTTTTGTGAACTCTTATAACTATATCAAATGATGCTTGAATTGTTATTTGTTCTCTTATTATTTGACGAATCACTCGTCTAATGTAATTTCTTCTAACAGATAATTTCTCAATTTTACTACTTACAACATATCCTAAACGGATATGGGTTTTATTATTAGGTGCATAATGGAAATATATGTGAGGTGAAGCTAGTCGTTTTCTAAAATTAAATACGGCGTTAAAATCTTCAACATTACTTAATTTATATAAATTATTTTTAAGCAGAATAAATTAAATTCCTAAACGAGCTCTGCCTTTAGCTCTTCTAGAAGCAATAACAGATCGTCCACCACGAGTCTTCATTCTAACTAAAAATCCATGAGTTCTTGCTCGTTTAACTTTAGAAGGTTGATAAGTGCGTTTCATAATGTGTTATTTTAATCCTTAAACTTTGAAGGCGAAGAATACTCTTCCAATAACTTGATGTCAATAATTTTACCCATAATTTATTTAAAAAAGCCTGTGGATAACTTAATAAAATTAGGCTAATATAAATCCCCCTACTAAATTAATTACATTTGTTTAAATTTGAAAATTAACGAAAAAAATTTTTGGCCATATTGTATTGAAAGCTTTTCAAAAGACTTAACTAAGCAACAGCTAAATACATGGATAATTCCTTTAAAATTCAAAATTAATGGAAAAAAAGCACAAATAGTTGCACCAAATCAATTTGTTTTACAATGGGTTAAAGAAAAATTTGCACTAAGAATTGAAACATTACTGTCTGAAAATTTAAAAGATATTTCCTTAAAATATATTGTTGATAAAAAAAGTAAAAAAGATGTTAAATCATCATCTCATGTTGCATCAAAACTAAAAGATATAACAATAAAAAAACCAAACATCAAAAACACAGGACTAAACACTTCTTTCAATTTTTCTAATTTTGTAACAGGAAAAGCAAATCAATTAGCAAGCGCAGCTGCAAAACAAATCGCTGAAAATCCAGGTGAAGCCTACAACCCCTTGTTTATATATGGTGGTGTTGGGTTAGGAAAAACACATTTAATTCATGCGATAGGCAATTACCTTAAAAACTTACAACCAGAAGCAAAAGTAAAGTATTTACATGCCGAAAGATATGTTCATGATGTTGTAAAAGCATATGAAAACAAAGCATTTGATGGATTTAAAAAAAGCTATCATTCTTTAGATCTTTTATTAATTGACGATATACAATTTATCGGCAAAAAAAATAGAACCCAAGAAGAATTTTTTTATGCTTTTAATACTCTTATAGAAAACAAAAAACAAATTATTATTACATGTGATAGCTATCCCAAAGAAATACCCGGTGTTGATGAAAGATTAAGAACGAGATTTAGTTGGGGACTAACAGTAGTAATAGACCCCCCAGAGCTTGAAATGAGGGTGGCTATTTTACTTAAAAAGGCTGAAGAAAATAAAATCAAATTACCAGAAGATGTAGCTTTTTTTATAGCAAAACAGATACGTTCAAATGTTAGAGAATTAGAAGGGGCGCTCAATAGGATTGTAGCAATGGCAAACTTTACAGGCCGAGAAATAGATACAACATTAGCTAAAGAATCGCTTAGAGATTTAATTGCAGTTAGAGGAAGGCAAGTTAGTGTTGAAAACATTCAAAAAACTGTTGCAGAATATTATAAAATTAAAACAGTAGACATATTAAGTAAAAAAAGATCAAGAAACTTTTCTAAACCAAGACAATTAGCAATGTGCCTAACAAGAGAGCTAACAAATTTAAGTTTTCCAGAAATTGGTGCAGCTTTTGGAGGTAGACATCACACCACCATAATGCATGCATGCGACGAAATTGAAACTCTTAGGCTAAGTGACCAATCAATCAGCCAAGATTTAGGTTTTTTAACACAAGTATTAAGAGGATAATGTAAACCTTGTGGACAACATGTGGGCAAAAAAAGAATAAATCAAAAAATGTATCTATGAATAATTTAATCCACAATACATCCACAGTAAAAAGCATACTAAATCATAGGATTTAAATTTGCTGGAACCCTTATAGAAAAAAGAATTAGTTAACAAAAAACTGAAAACAAAGGTTATTATTATTATTATTATTTATATAAAGAAAAAACTATGAATATAAAAATCGATCGGGAGTTGTTGATTAATCCATTAGGCAATGTATCTGGTATTGTTGAAAAAAGACATGCTTTACCAATACTTTCAAATTTATTACTAGAAAATCAAGAAAACAATTTAAAATTTACTGCTACCGATTTAGAAATGCAGATTTCTACGCATATAAAAACTAAATTATCAGATAACTTTCAAATAACAATCCCCGCAAAAAAATTATTTGATATTACAAGAGCGCTTCCAGAAAAAAGTAATATAGATATTCAAATAGAAGAAAATAAAGTTACCGTTAAAGCAAAGAAAAGTCGATTTAATTTACAAACATTACCACCAAAAGATTATCCAGTAATGAAAAAAGATGTTGATGATGTTATTAAATTAAAGCTATCTCAAAGCGTATTAAAAAATTTACTAAAACAAGTTGATTTTTCAATGGCTCAACAAGATATAAGATATTATTTAAATGGTTTATTAATAGAGATAAAAGATAATAATTTAAATATTGTTGGCACGGATGGACATCGATTAAGTTTTACATCCGCAACCCTTAAGGATCCATGCAAAAATATTCAAGTTATTGTTCCAAGAAAAACGATTGTAGAATTAGTCAAATTATTAAGTGATAGTGATGATAATGTAGAGGTTGGCATAACAAACAATCAAGTAAATTTTAATTTTAACGATATTGACTTAATAACAAAAGTTATAGATGGAAAGTTTCCAGACTATAGTCGTGTAATCCCAAATGGACATGAAAATATTTTTGATATCGATAGAGAGACTCTTTTAGATGCTATGCTTAGAGCATCTATTTTATCAAATGATAAATATCGAGGAATAAGAATGGTTGTTGAAGAAAATAATTTAAAATTAATTAGCAACAATAGCGAACATGAAGAAGCCGAAGAAGAAATTGAAATTAAATATAAAGGAGATAAAATAGATATTGGTTTTAATGTTACTTATTTAATTGATGTTTTAACAAACATTCAAACAGAAAAGCTTACTATTGCATTTAGTGATTCAAGCAGTAGTTGTTTAGTAACTATTCCAAAAAATAAAGAATATAAATATGTTGTAATGCCAATGCGCATTTAATTTCAACCTTAAAAGAAAGTTTATGGCCAAAAAACAAGAAACAAACAAAGAAGATTATAATTCAGAAAGTATAAAGGTTTTAAAGGGACTAGACGCTGTTAGAAAAAGACCCGGAATGTACATCGGAGATACTTCTGATGGAAGCGGTCTTCATCATATGGTTTTTGAGGTTTTAGATAATGCAATTGACGAATCTTTGGCAGGACATTGTAACGAGATCAAAGTAATTATACACCCCGACAATTCAATAACAGTTACTGATAATGGCAGAGGAATTCCAACTGACATAAAAGATGATGACGAACTAAAAAGATCGGCAGCAGAAATTGTAATGACTGAGCTTCATGCCGGAGGAAAATTTGATCAAAATTCTTATAAGGTTTCTGGAGGGCTTCATGGTGTTGGTGTTTCTGTTGTAAATGCTTTATCTGATTGGTTAAAGTTAAAAATTTATAGAGATAACCATATACATGAAGTGAATTTTACAAAAGGCGAAATTGATTCGCCCTTAAAGCAAAAAGGAGATACTCAAAAAACTGGAACTGAGTTATCTTTTTTGCCTTCAGTAGAAACATTTTCCAGTATTGATTTTCATTTTGATCTTTTAGCTAAAAGAATTCGTGAATTATCCTTTCTAAATAATGGAGTAAATATTGAATTAATAGATCATAGAACTGGGAAAACAGAAAATTTTGCATTTTCGGGAGGAATCAAAGGGTTTGTTGAGTACATTAATAGATCCAAAACAACTCTTCATGATAATATTTTCTATGCAGTTAGTTCAGAAAAAGAAGGCATTACTATAGAGGTAAGTTTACAATGGAACGATAGTTATGGAGAAAATGTTCAATGTTTTACAAATAATATCCCTCAAAGAGATGGCGGAACCCATTTAACTGGTTTAAGAGCGGCTTTAACTAGAACAATAAATACATATATAGAATCAAATGAATTAGCTAAAAAAGCAAAAGTTGAAACAAGCGGAGACGATATGCGAGAAGGACTTGTTTGTGTTTTATCTGTTAAAGTTCCTGAACCAAAATTTTCATCGCAAACAAAAGATAAATTGGTCTCAAGCGAGGTTCAACCTGTAGTTTCTGACGTCGTCGGAAAAAAATTAACAGAATTTTTATTAGAACATCCAAAGGATGCAAAAATTATTTGTAATAAGATAGTAGATGCTGCACGCGCAAGAGAGGCTGCTAGAAAAGCCAGAGATATGACAAGAAGAAAAGGAGCTATGGATTCTTTAGGGCTGCCGGGCAAGTTAGCAGATTGTCAAGAAAAGGATCCAGCACAATGCGAAATATATTTGGTAGAGGGAGATTCTGCCGGCGGCTCTGCAAAACAAGGTAGGGATAGAAAAAATCAAGCCATTCTTCCTCTAAAAGGAAAAATATTAAATGTTGAAAAAGCCAGGATTGACAAAATTCTTTCTTCGCAAGAAATTGTAACTCTAATAACAGCTCTTGGAACAGGAATTCATCCAGAATTTGATGTTGAAAAGCTTAGGTATCATCGAATAATTATTATGACCGATGCGGATGTAGATGGAGCGCACATAAGAACATTATTGCTCACTTTTTTCTTCAGACAAATGTTTGAGTTGGTTGAAAGAGGCCATGTTTATATAGCGCAACCTCCTTTATACAAAGTTAAACAAGGAAAAGAAGAGAGATATCTTAAAGACGAACAAGAATTAGATCAATATTTAGTTGATTCAGCATTAGAAGGAGCAAGCTTAGTAACAAAATCAGGTGGAGATACTCTTCAAGAAGATGCATTAAGTAATATTGCTAAAGAAATGGTATTAACAGAGGCAATAATAAGAAGATTAGCATCACGTTATGACGAATCCTTATTAAGAGCTATGCATATATTAGGGCCTCTAGTTTTAGATGATGAAAAACAGATTAATGAATATGCCTCTAACCTAAAAAATTTAATGCCATTTGATAATATCAATTTTGAGGTCAAACATAATGATGATTCGAATAAATATTTTATCGAGATTAATCAATTTATTCATGGCAATTTACAAACAAGTAAATTAGATGAGGAATTTTTGCTTAGCGGGGAATATAGACAAATTATTAAATCGTCAGAATTAACAAGAAATTTAATCGGTGAAGGTGGTGAAATATTACGTGGCGAAAAGTCCCAAAAAGTAAATAACTTTCATGATGCATTAACTTGGTTAATGAATGAGGCTAAAAGAAATTTAAATATTCAGCGATATAAAGGCTTAGGAGAAATGAATCCTGAACAGCTTTGGGAAACAACTATGGACCCAAAAGTTAGACGTTTATTAAAAGTTACAATTGAAGATACAACTGCTGTAGAAGAAACATTTACTAGATTAATGGGTGATGAAGTTGCCCCAAGAAGAGAATTTATCGAAAGTAATGCTCTAGCCGCAAGTAATTTAGACATATAGAAGATATCAAATGACTTTAAGTGAATTGAGATTTATTGTAGCTCTTGCTCATGAAAAAAATTTTCGTAGGGCAGCAGAAAAATCATTTGTTAGTCAGCCAGCATTAAGTTTAGGAGTAAAAAAAATAGAAAGTGAATTGAATTTATCACTGTTTGAAAGAAGTGTAGGAGCTGGAGGAGATGTAAAAATTACTCCTGTAGGACAAAAAATAATCGATCAAGCAGCAATTGTTTTAGAAGAAGCCGCTAAAATAAAAGATTTATCAGCAGATGGAGATAAACAACTTGCACTTCCATTTAAATTAGGATTGATCTATTCTATTGCCCCATACTTGTTGCCTTTAATTATTCCCAATTTAAGGAAACAGGCGCCTAATATGCCTTTAGAAGTTCATGAAAATATTACTAAAAATTTAGAAAATGAATTAAAACAAGGATCTATAGATGCAGCGGTAATAGCTTTACCATTTGATATACCTGGTGTGGATATAGAAATTTTATATGATGAGCCTTTTGTTGCGATTGTTCCTCTTAATCACCATTGGGCTAAAGAAACAACTATTAAGGCTAAAAATTTGTCTCAAGAAAAAGTTCTTTTGCTAGATAAAACTCATTGTTTTAGTAATCAAGTGACTGAAGCATGCCCAGGCTTATCCAAAAATAGTGAAATCCAACTTGGCAACTCTTTGGAAACTATTCGCAATATGGTTGCTTCAAATTTAGGCATTTCAGTTTTACCAAAAAGTGCAACAACTGGTAAACACGATAATTCCTTAATAAAAGTAATTCCTTTTGAAGCGCCTATACCTTTTAGAAGAGTTGCGTTAGCGTATAGAAAAAGTGCGGTAAAAAAAGAAGCAATTAATGAAATTGTAAACGTTATAAAATATTTGAAACTACCAGAAGAATTTCAGCACTAAATTACAAGTAGTAAATAAATATAATTAATATGGAAAAAGAATATTTTAATTTAATTTTGGAGACGGTATTTAATGATCATAGGCGTATTAAAAGAAACAGTAGAAGGTGAATTTAGAGTAGCTGCAACACCTGAAACCGTAAAAAAATTAACAACTTTAAAATATTCAGTTTATATAGAATCTAATGCAGGCATTAAGGCATCAATTACAAACCAAATGTATATTGATGCTGGAGCGCTAATTAAAACTAATGAAGAAATTTTTGAAGCTGATTTATTATTAAAAGTTCGTGCACCAAATATAAATGAAATTGAAAAATTAACAAATGAACAATATATAGTTGGTTTGTTAGAACCATTTAATAAAGAAATAACTACAAAATTATCAATTAAAAAAGTCAATGCATTTTCATTAGAATCTTTACCGCGAAATACTCGCGCACAATCTATGGACGTTTTATCTTCACAAGCAAATATTGCTGGTTACAAAGCGGTTATTCTTGCCGCAGATCATTATAAAAAGTTTTTTCCAATGTTAATGACAGCAGCTGGAACAGTAAAAGCAGCCCGTATTTTAATATTGGGGGCCGGGGTAGCCGGTTTACAAGCAATTGCAACTGCAAAAAGACTCGGAGCAGTTGTAGAAGCTTCAGATGTTCGCCCAGCTGTAAAAGAACAAATCGAGTCATTAGGAGCTAAATTTATTGATGTTCCTTATGAAACAGAAGAAGAAAAAGTGAATGCTTCAGGTGAGGGTGGTTACGCCAAAGCAATGCCTAAATCTTGGCTGGATAGACAATCTAAATTAGTTGCGCAGAAAGCCATTACGGCAGATATTATAATAACGTCAGCTTTAATACCGGGTAAAGAACCCCCAAAATTAATATCAAAAGAAACTATTCAACAAATGAAAGAAGGATCAGTTATTGTAGATATGGCAGCAGGATTATCCAAAGATGGCTCGGGAAATTGTCCTGTATCAGAAGCTAATAAAATTATAGATTTTGAAGGCGTTACTATCATCGGGCTAAATAATTTACCAAGTTTATTAAGTAATGATGCATCTGCTTTGTATTCAAGAAACATATTTGAATTTATAAAATTATTAATTAATGAACAGGGAGATTTGTATATAAATAGAGAAGATGAACTCGTAATGGGAGCTTTAATAACTTCAGAAGGTAACTTAATAAATTAGAAGGAATACAACATGGGTGAATTATTAACAATTCAAAATATTAGTATTTTTGTTTTAGCTATTTTTGTTGGATATCACGTAGTTTGGAATGTAACTCCTGCACTTCATACACCACTTATGTCAGTAACAAATGCTATTTCAGGAATTGTGGTAGTGGGTGCAATATTACAGGTAGTAGAAATTAACGGGGAGATAGTGACATTTAGCAGCATTTTAGGAGCAGTTGCTATATTTTTCGCTGCAATTAACATCTTTGGAGGATTTTTCGTTACTCAAAGAATGTTAGAAATGTTTAAAAATAAGAAAGAGAAAAAATAAATGACTGATCAAGCTTTATCAATGTTGGCCTATTTAATTGCTGCTATATTTTTTATATTGGCATTAAAAGGTTTATCTTCGCCGACCTCTGCTAGACGAGGTAATTTATTTGGAATGATTGGTATGGTAGTTGCTGTTAGCGCTACCTTATGGGTCGGACAGGATTTAATTAATTTATTCATAATTGTGCCGTTAATATTGGGCGCATTAATTGGTATTTTTGCAGCTAAAACTGTGCAAATGACTAAAATGCCAGAATTGGTAGCATTAATGCATTCTTTTGTAGGTTTAGCCGCAGTTTTAATTGCAATTGCAGCGGTATTAAACGAAGTAGAAATACATTCTATTGTACAAAGATTTGAATTGTTTATCGGAGCTTTTATCGGAGCGATAACCTTTACTGCTTCTGTAATTGCGTTTGGAAAGTTATCAGGGAAATTTGGTGCTAAAGCAGTTGTATTTAAATCTCAACATTGGATCAATTTAATCTTGTTCTTAGCAATGGTATTTTTTGGCACCATTTATTTTCAAACGGAATCAATTACCGCCTTTTTTATTATGGTTACTATAGCGTTAGTACTTGGAGTTACTTTGATTATTCCTATTGGTGGAGCAGACATGCCAGTTGTAGTGTCAATGCTAAATAGTTATTCTGGATGGGCAGCAGCTGGTATCGGTTTTACTTTAAATAATTCAGTTTTAATTATTGCTGGGGCATGTGTGGGATCTTCCGGAGCAATTTTGTCTTATATTATGTGTAAAGCAATGAATCGATCAATTGTTTCAGTAATGTTAGGAGGTTTTGGATCTGATGTAGCTGAGGATATTAGTTCTCAGACAGATAGACAAGTGAAATCAGGTTCATCAGATGACGTATCGTTTTTGCTTACTAATGCAGACACAGTTATTATTGTCCCCGGTTATGGTTTAGCTGTAGCAAGAGCTCAACATGCTTTACAAGAACTAACAACGAAATTACTTGCACAGGGAGTTGACGTTAAATATGCAATTCACCCTGTCGCTGGAAGAATGCCAGGCCATATGAATGTCTTGTTAGCTGAAGCAGATGTACCTTATGAACAAGTTGTTGAGATGGATGATATTAATAGTGAATTTGGCCAGACTGATGTAGTTTTAGTTATTGGAGCAAATGACGTAGTTAACCCAGCGGCTAAAACACCAGGCAGCCCTATTTATGGTATGCCTATTTTAGAAGCACAAAAAGCTAAAATGATTATAGTTAATAAAAGATCTATGGCAACTGGATATGCTGGACTTGATAATGAACTTTTTTATCTAGAAAAAACTATGATGGTTTTTGGTGATGCAAAGCAAGTTGTTGAAGATTTAGTCAAATCAATTGAATAAAAAAAGGGCTTCTGAAAAGCCCTTTTTAAATTATTTATTGGTTTATGGTAATTGTGCTTCTGATCCATCACTAGTTTCACCTTTACCACCTTGAGCTTGACTGCTTATATCATCTGTTGGATGGAATGCTTTGACTCCATCTGGCAGTGGAGTTGATTCAGATGCAAGTTCTACTGATTCATTTCCTCCTTGAAAAGATGAATAGCCGAAATAAACTGCTAAGGCGATTATTACTATAATGAGAATATTTTTTTGCATAATTTAAACTCCTGAAATAAATTAATCACATAACAACATTAGCATAATATAATAAAAACATAATATATTAAATAAAATTCCATGACTAATCTTTTAACATTCTACTTTGATATGTATTTTACCGAGATTATTATTGGTACTTTAGTTCTTTCAATTTTAGTAGTTTTAATATCAATATTTTACGTTTTATTCAGTTCACCGGGCAGTTCACCAGTGAAGAAAACACAAAAAAATAAAATAAAAAAAATCAAATATACTAAAGAATTTTTGAAAGGTGTTGATGGTATTGATTTGGATTTAAAAATTGATACTAAAAAAACCTCAATGAAACAATAATAATTAGGTGGCCCGGATTACGCTCGAGCCTCACGGTAATAGCACTACACAGGAGGAAATCAACTATTACATTCAAATAGACGTATACTAATTTTAAAAGTCAGGGGTTTTAAATAAATAACAAAATTATTAGTTCTTATTAATAAATATCCTGACTTTTATTATTTCTGAACGTCTAGTAGGTGCGGGAGAAAATATGGGGTTTGATGGGATATTAAAACTTTTACAGAGCAAAGAGGAGCCATTAAAAGAAAAGGGTACAAATGAGCTTTATAAAAAATTGTTTCAACCTTTTATGGGATTCTATAGGAAAAGCGGAATTAGTAAAGAAGACGCCAAAGATTTGATAATAACAAGTTTTATAAAAATTTATTTAAAAGCATATCAAGTAAAAGACCCTAAAAAATTTAGAGCCTGGTGTTGGACAATAGCAAGGAATAACATGATGGATCATTTTAGAAAAAATGAAAAATATAAAAATAATGTTTCTGAAGAAGTTTTAAATGATGATGAAATAATTGCCAAAATATCTGAAGAAAAAGAAAAACATGGAGACAAAGAAGAATGTATTCAATTGGGAATACAGGAATTTGCTAAAGATATGCCTGAAAGAGCACTTGTTATGCAGCTAAAAATGGAAGAACTTAGCAATAAAGATATAAGTTTAAGAATTGGTAGAACACTTGCTGCAACCAAAGAGTATGTAAGTCGATGTTATGAAAAGTTACAACCTTATGTTGAACATTGCAAAGAAGGTAATAATTAATGAAAAAAAATGAAAGGGATTGGTTTGCTATTTTTGCAGGGAAAAAAGTACCTGGTATGAATCCCCAAATGAAATTACAAGCTAGATTAGTTCGTGCAGTTTTTCAAAAAAAATCATTAGAAATTGATAGGGAAATTAGAGAAAATAAAGATCCAATTTATAAAGAAATTGTTACTGAATTGATCAAGCAAGGTTATCTTCAAGGCCATTTTAAAAAAGAACCTAATTCATTTAGTAAAACTACTAAATGGTTATTATCATTATTGATGGGAGGCAGCTTTGTTGCCTATGCTATGAAAGACGGTATTCATATCACTGATGCTCAAACAGTACCAAATTCAACAATTGAAGTATCTGAGACATTCTGGGATATTGTTATGGATGAGACAGGTAATAGGTTAACTGCGTTCTGGCCAACACAAAAAAAACAAATAACAAAAATAAGAGAGACAAAGGTGACAGGGTGTTCTGCTGAAATTTTAACTTTAGAAGGATGCCTTAAATTAAAGAATAAACATCAAGCACAATTTAATATAGGTTTAATATATGAACAAGGATTGAGCGGCGTCGAGAAGAATCCAGATTTAGCTTATGAATGGTATGAAAAGGCAGCAGCCCAAGGCAATCAGAGAGCTAAATTTAATATGGAATATTTAGTGAGTAAAAAACTCGTGAAGAAATAGTGGTATTAGCCTGACTTTTTAGAAAGTGGTTGCGTCTTTCAGATGTAACCACTTTTTTTAAAGGAAAGAATATGCAATTCAAAAAATTAGTGCTAGTTTTAGCACAACTTGGTTTAGTTTCTGCAATTGGAGTAGCTGTTGCAAAACAAAATGATCAACCACTAAAACAAAATGATCAACCTAAAAATATTAGCGAAGTAGAATGTAAACAAGAGACTTTTTGGGCTAATTGGTTTGGAAATACAAACGAGTTTAAAGGTTTTGGAGTTTCACCTAGTAAAAAAGAAATTTCAAAGGCTCAATATGTATTTGCTGAGAATTATCATACCGGCACAGTCCTTACAAAAGACTACCAGAGGGCACTAGATTTATTTCAACGTGCGGCTGATTCAGGTTTAACACAAGCTAATTTCAAATTAGGTTTAATTAATCATTATGGACAAGGTAAATCAAAAAATTTAAACGAAGCCTATGCTTATTATGAGAAAGCAGCTCAATATAATAGCCCTGAAGCTCAATTTAATTTAGGACTTATGAATAGATATGGATTGGGCCGAACTAAAAATCAATATAAAGCTTACGAATGGTTTTCAAAATCTGCAAAGAGTCAGACAACTTTAGATGTTAATCAATGTGAAATTAAAGTACCTGGTGTTACTGAGGCGCAATTTAATCTAGCACAAATGCATCATTATGGTATTGGCATAATTAAAGATATGTCTTTAGCAGCTAAATGGTATGAAAAGGCAGCAGCAAATAATATGAAAGAAGCGCAATTTAATTTAGCTAAATTATTATTATCAGCTGATGGTATTGATTACGATTTTAACCGAGCAATGGAAAATTATAAACTTGCAGCTGACCAAGGGCTTGCTGAAGCACAATTAAATCTAGCACAAATATACCATTATGGACCGAGCTACATTCAAGATCATTACAAAGCTTATGCTTGGTATGAAAAATCTGCAAAACAAGGTATGTATGAAGCAGAATTTAATTTAGGCTTAATGGCACATTATGGCCGAGGAACAAATCAAGATTATGTTCAGGCAATGAATCATTATTTAAAAGCATCCTCTAATGGTATTCCTGAAGCTGATTTAAATATTGCTTTTTTATACCATTATGGGCTTGGGACGCCAACTAATCATGATAAGTCTTTTCAATATTTTACAAAATCTGCAAGGAAGAATTTTCCTCAAGCTCAATATCATCTTGGGCTCCTATACCAAAATGGGCAGTCTGTAAAAAAAGATTTAGATCAAGCAAATTATTGGTTTGAAAAAGCTGCAGAGCAAAATTTAGACGAAGCTAAATTGATGTCCGCAGCTTTAGCACTAAGAGAACCAAAAGATGTTGACCTTTATATTGCCAATTAGGATAGTTGATGTATTCACGTAAAAATTTCTATATGGTTTTAGCAATT
This sequence comes from OM43 beta proteobacterium, assembly GCA_042094875.1. GTDB lineage: Bacteria > Pseudomonadota > Gammaproteobacteria > Burkholderiales > Methylophilaceae > BACL14. The sequence continues at coordinate 122,695 of JBELCI010000005.1, read as the reverse complement.
ATCCTAGCTTTGTTTTTATTAGTTTCTTTAGTAGAGGAAGCTAACAAGAAACACATAGAGAAGATTCATGAAACGATTAGATGATATTTACTTCTTTAAGAATTGGAGAGGCTTAAGCTTCTCCTGTTCTTCTTTATCTAAATTAATAATTCTTGCTTTATTTCTAGTAGGTTGTGCAACACCAAATGTGGAGGTCGGTAAAGTAACAATCGTAATTAAAGAACCCATTCAAATTGCAAAAAAAGGAGATTTGAAATGAAATTAGAAAAGACCTTTATATTAATTCTATTAATTTTTATGTTTATCTTACCTATAAGTTATGCTGACGCTAATAGCAAAATAGAATATAAATATAAAGATTGGATTGTTGATTCTAAGGGACCTTCTGTAAGGTTTTATACCAAAGCTGATAATCAACCAGTACGATTTGGTTGGGTAAAACCTTTTCGGTCTTGTGCTCATTCATACTTAATTATGGATACAGCATCTTATATGGTGCAGAAAGATTATTTAGATCAATTTGAGGGAAAGTTAATTCCACTTGAAGTTTTTTTTCCAAAAATTCATGCCCAGGAAGAAATAATACTTAAGGCTGAAATTATAGATGTTTTTGCAGTCAATCCAGCTTGGACTATAACGCGAATTGGTCTAGCTCAAGCAGGAAAAAGAATGAATCATTATATGGAAGAGTTTGACAAAGTTGTTATTCAAATACCAGAAGATCCTAACCATTTATTTGAATATATGTGGGGAGAATTTAGTTTAAAGGGGTATAAAGCCGCAAAGACTAAAGCTGAAGAAATTTGTTATGACAATTCTGTTTCATATGTTGTATTAAAAAACTAATTTCAAACCCAAGGCATGAGTGGGGATATAACCATGTCGGTTAATAATAAGCAAATCCCTCAAGCTCCTCATGGCTTATGTATTAACATAATGAATATGTACACCATAATTTATGGTGTACATATCTTTAAAGTTAGTAGTCAAATTTAAAGAATTTCAAGTAATATAGTCATATGACCGCTCCCCAAGGAACACAAGAATGGCTTCAAACAAGACTAGGTAAAATAACTAGTTCTACTATTCATAAAATTATGTCGTCTAAAGAAAATTCATCGACAAGAACAAGATTACTGCAGGATTTAATTTTTGAAAGAATATCTGGATCTCCTACTAAAAATATTGTTACTGCACCAATGGCAAGAGGTTTAGAACTTGAATCAGAAGCAAGAAAAGCTTATGAATTACAAAATGAAATAGTCACATTATCAGGATTTATAGAACATCCTACTATAAAAGATGCTGGAGCTAGTCCAGATGGTTTAGTTGGTGATGATGGTTTAATCGAGATTAAATGTCTTAATAAAAAAAGTCACGAAGAAATTATTAGAAAACAAATTTTACCTAGGCAATATTATATTCAGATTCAGTTTCAGTTAGCATGTACACAAAGATTATGGTGTGATTTTGTAGCTTATCACCCAGATGCAAATCAGCCACTTTATGTGCAAAGAATAATGCCAGAAATCAAACTAATAAAAGAGATTCATGATAAAGCATTAGTGTTTATTTCTGAAGTTGAAGAAAAATATAAGGCAATGAAGAAAAGGAATTCAGAGGAGCTTTATAAATACTTATAAAAATATAATTACTTTTTAGAATCTTTATCTAATGTATCAGCTAGACCATGATTAACTACAGAATGACCTCTCTCATCTTCACGAACTGCTTTGATGACATCAACTAATTTAGCATTATTTTTTAACTTCCAATAATCAATTGCTATTTGAGGTGCTGATAAATTGAGCTCAGGATTTTTTTCAACTTGTTCTAAATAAGCTGTATAACTTAATACTGCTTCCTCTTCAAAATAACCAACTAGTCTATGAGCAGTCCTTGGAAAAAAAACATATAAAATAAAATAAAAATTCCAAAATAAAGCTTGGGCTAATAAAATCATTGCTCTTTCAAGCCAATTGGGACGAGCGATTTCGATAAAAGTCATCAAATGCATTCTCTCATTCTCTGCTTCATCAAGGAGTAATTTAATCCACCCTCTATCATTTTGCATTCTTCTTAAACATTTTAAGTGAATCCACATTCCAGCTACCATACCAGGAACACCAGCTACGGTTTCTAATACGACAGCTCTATGCCCATATCTTTTCGCAAAAAAAGTATCAGCGAATAGTCTTAAAAATTTAGTGATACTTAGAGCAACAAAATCACTAAAATTTTCTGGTTTTCTATGTTCAATCATTTAATTTCCTATTGTTAAAATATAAAATTTTATAAATTTCTTTTTTTCCTTGGCGCGCTTTTTGCAAAAAAATCCCAAAGAGGAATTGGTAATATATGCATAAAGTAACTAATAATTTTCATTTGCCAGGGGACTACAATAAATTTCTTTTTTTTGTGTATTCCTTTAATAAATGCAACCGCTGCTTTATTAACTGGCATTAAAAAAGGCATTTTATAATTATTGGTATCAGTCATTGGTGTTTTAATGTATCCAGGGGCTATAGTAGTTACATATATTTGATATGGAGCCATTTCAATTCGAAAACTTTCTAGATAATTAATTAAAGCTGCTTTTGATGAGCTGTATGCTCCAGCACCTGGAAGACCACGAATCCCTGCAATACTTGATACGCCAACAAATTGCCCTTGTTTTTTTCTTTTAAATGGCTCTATAAATGGGTAAAAAGTATTTATTACGCCATTTAGATTTGTATTAATTATTTTTTTAAACGTTTCAATATCAGAAAAATTTTCTGTCAAAGTCCCGGAACTTATACCAGCATTAGCAATGATAATATCTGGAATGCCATGAATTGCCATAAAATCTTCAGCTGCCCAACGACATTGATCAATATTTGTGACGTCTACAGGATAGATTAGAACTTTTGTACTTAGTTTTTTTTGAAGAGCTAAAAGTTCTTTTTTTCTTCGTGCAACAAGTCCTAAAATTACATCTTGTTTTGCATATTGGATTGCTAATGCTTCACCAATGCCAGAATTAGCGCCCGTGATAAATATTTTAAGGGGCATTTTTATTTTTTATTTTTGTCTTTCCTGACATTTTTAATAATAAAATTCATAATATCTATTGCATTTTGTTCACCACCAGCCATCGTACTAGAAGTGAAATATTTTCCATCAATTATCATTGTAGGAACACCTGTTGCTCCTGCAGATTTAAAAATCTTGTAAGATCGTGATAATTTTGCTTTCATAGAAAATGAATTAAAGGCTGATTCAACATCTTTTATATCAAGGTTGCCATTAACTGCGATCCATTTTATAAGGGCCCTAGTATCATTATGTTTTAATGATTTTTCTTTGTGGATGGCATCAAATAATTTTTCGTGTAATTTATTTACTACACCTAAAGTCTCAAGTGCATAATAAGCTTTAGCAGATTCAATCCAGTCTTTTCTTGGAATCGCTGGAATTCTTCTAAATGTTACATCTTTTGGTAAATTATCTGCCCATTTGTCTAAATAGGGATCCAAATTAAAGCAATGTATGCAGCCATACCAGAACAGCTCTACTACTTCAATTTTATCCTTTGATTCAGTTGGAATAATATTTTTAGTAGTTTTGAAATTTACACCAGGCTTTGGTTCCACGGCTAATAGTGCTGTTGAAAATGAAATTAAAAGCATTAATATTATTTTTTTCATAATTTTTCTCAATTTAGGTTAATTAACTTTAGGCTTCGTTAGTTTGATTAAGTTCGCTTTAAATCCTTCTTTAATTAACTTTTCTCTCATGTCTCTTGTTTTGATAAATTCAGTGTAAGGTCCAACACAAACCCTATGAAAAGTATTATCACCAATTTTAGCAGTCATAATTACTGATTCAAAACCCATTAATGCTAATTTAGCTTTAAGATTATCTGCAGGACTCACTTCAGAAAATGCCCCAACTTGTAAGTAGTAATTTACATCTCTATTTTTATCTGGATCGGATGGCCTATTATTGGCATAATCTGTATCATCCCTAGGAAGAGAGTCGTAAAAATCAAATCCAGTATCTTCATCAATATTAATAACGTCTTCATCTTCAAGAGCTGAATTAATTTCAATACAAGCCCCTGCAGTTTCTTTAGATACAAATGGACTTTTGCCGTTAGTAATAAAAAGAGTTACTGCAATAGAAACAAGAATACCAAAAAGTAAGCCAACAAATATGCCATTAGTGAAAGGTGTTCCTTCAGCTTTTTTTGCATTCTTAGTTTTATAATCATCTACCATAATTTTTCACTTTTACATTCTTTGAGGTGCTTCAATACCTAATAAATCCAATCCATTTTTTAATACATGTTTCGCACTGTTTATTAAACATAATCTAGCAATTTTTAATTTGTCATCTTTTACTAGAAATTTACTATCATTATAATAGCTATGAAGTTCTGCTGCACAATCTTTCAAAAAATTTGCAATCTGATGTGGAGCAGTCTCATCGGTTGCTTGTAATAATATTTCAGGATAAATACCAATACTTTTAATTAATTTAAGTTCAGCTTGGCTGTTTAAAACAGATGAAGTATCAAGTTTTAGAGTTGATATATCTCCGCCCCATTCCTCTAAAACTTTACAAATTCTTGCATGGGCATACTGTATATAAAAAACAGGATTATCATTATTTTGACTTTTAGCTAAATCAATATCAAAGACAAGTTGTGAGTCAGGCCTTCTTGCCGCTAAGAAAAATCTTGCTGCATCACACCCAACCTCGTCAATTAAATCTCTTAGTGTTAAATAGCTTCCAGCCCTTTTTGAGATTTTAATTTCTTTTTTCCCTTTAACAACTGTAATCATCTGATGAAGTACATATTCTGGCCAATCTTTAGGTATATTTTTATTAAGCCCTTGAAGCCCAGCCCTTACTCGACTTATTGTACTGTGATGATCAGCTCCCTGTTCATTAATAACTTTCTTAAATCCCCGTTCCCATTTATCCAAATGATAAGTTACATCGGGGATAAAATAAGTGTAGCTTCCATCTTTTTTTTTCATTACACGATCTTTGTCATCACCAAAATTTGTTGTTTTTAGCCATAGCGCACCTTCTTTATTATATGTATGTCCTTGTTCATTTAGTCTTTTAACTACCGAATCAATTTTCCCATTGAGGTAGAAAGAAGATTCTAAAGTGTACACATCAAATTCAGTTCTAAAAGCTGATAAATCTCTATCTTGTTCATTTCTGAGGTATGCAACGCTGAAATTCTTGATTGATTCAGTATCTTCAATTTTTCCAGAAGCTTTAATATTTTGACCTTGGCATTTAATTGTACTCATTGATAAAAATGCTTTTGCTATTTCATTTATATAATCACCGTGGTAACCATCTGTAGGATATTCAGCAGCATCCTTAGGAATATTCTGACAACATGCTTTAACTGATTGAGTTAAATTATTTATCTGTGCGCCAGCATCATTATAATAAAATTCTTTTGTGACATTCCAGCCTGAAGCTTTATAGAGTCTTGCTAAACAATCTCCTATGGCAGCACCTCTTCCATGCCCAACATGGAGAGGCCCTGTTGGGTTTGCAGATACAAACTCAATTTGTATTTTTTGATTTTTACCAGTTTTATTATGGCCATAGGAATCTTGTAGTTTTAAAACATCATTTATAATTTGATTATTAGCTTTATTACTTAAAAAGAAATTTAAAAAACCTGCCCCTGCTATTTCTATTTTACTAATAAGATCAGAAGAAGGTATTTTTTCTAAAATAATCTCCGCAATATCACGAGGAGATTTTTTTAATGTTTTAGATAATACTAAACATAAATTTGTTGAAAAATCACCATGACTGATTATTTTTGGTCTATCAATAACAATAATCGATGGATCAGTATGATCAGTGATTTGTTTTACAACTGAAAAAAGTAATTCGGTCAGGTGTGCTTTCACAAGGTTACAATAATAGTTTAAAGGGTTATTTTACCCTATACATCGAGTTATTTTTAAGGAAAAAATGGTAAATAAATAATGAATGAGAAACAAAAAATTTTAAAAGTAGCTATTAATGTTCCAATCAATCAACTATTTGATTATTTATCTAATTACATACCTGTCAAAATAGGTCAGTATGTAACTGTTCCTTTTGGAAAAAGAAAAGTAGTTGGAATTGTTTGTGCAATTAATTCAGAGTCAGATATTCACCCATCTAAATTAAAATCCATTATTGCTGCTGATAATGAAATAATTTTTGATGTTGCAATGTTCAAATTATTAAATTTTGTATCAGATTATTACCACTATCCAATCGGTCAAACTATAATGTCTGTAGTACCTGCACGACTAAAAAAAAATCTAAATCAATATAAGCAATCTGAATTAATCTATCAAGCTACCCCTATCTTATCTAAAGAATTTATTGATCAATTACCAATACGTCAAACTAGAATAAGAAAAGTTGCAGAAGCTCTTTTAAAAAAAGATATAAGACAGACTGAGATTATGAAATTAGTTTCCAATTGGTCTGATTGTATTGAGGAACTTAAAGTTCGCGGATGTGTAAAGTCAAAAAAATATGAGCCTGAAATGCCCCGAATAGTTTCTAAGCCTCCTAAATTAAATAAAGAACAAAAAAATGTTATTAAGGAGCTTTTAAAAATTGATAATTATCAAGCTTCATTAATATATGGAATAACAGGTAGTGGAAAAACTGAAGTGTATATGCAGTTAATTAAAAATTTTTTAGAGTATAAAAATACTCAAGTTTTAGTTTTAGTTCCAGAAATAAATTTAACTCCACAGCTAGAAAATAGATTTATTTCAAGATTTCCGGATAAAAAATTAGTAAGTTTACATAGCCATTTATCAGATATAGAAAGACTTGATAATTGGCGAAAGGCAAAATCAGGAGAAGCTAGAATTTTAATTGGAACAAGACTATCTGTTTTTACCCCTATGCCTTTTCTTAAATTAATTATCGTTGATGAAGAACATGATATTTCTTTCAAACAGCAAGATGGACTGAGATACAACGCAAGAGATGTTGCAATGGTTAGGGCTAAAAATACAAATATACCAATTGTTTTAGGAACAGCAACTCCCTCTTTAGAGAGTTGGTATAACGCAAATTATAAAGATAATAAATATAACCTTCAAAAGTTAACAAATCGGGCAATTAAAAATTCAACGCTCCCAAAAATAGATACTATATTAGTGAATGATAAAACTAAATATGGAATTTCGAGATTATTGGTTGATGCAATAAATAATCGATTAAAACGTAAAGAACAATCTTTAATTTATATTAATCGGAGAGGTTTTGCGCCAGTTTTATTTTGTTCAAATTGTAGCTGGCATTCAGAATGTAAAAGATGTAGCTCTAAACTTGTTGTGCACGCTAAGACAAAAAAATTAAAGTGCCATCATTGTGGTTTCGAAAAAGAGCTTATACATAAATGTCCAAATTGTGATAGTAGCGACCTCCGTCCTCTTGGAACTGGAACACAAAAAATTGAAGAGGTGTTAAAAAGATTATTTCCTAAAGCATCAATTTTAAGAGTTGATAGAGATACTACAAGATCAAAAAAAACATTAAGTTTATTGTATGAAAAAATGAATAAAAGACAGATTGATATTTTAGTTGGCACTCAAATGCTTTCAAAAGGACATGATTTCCCATTTCTTACATTGGTTGGAGTTCTTGATGCAGATAATGCTTTATATAGTCCAGATTATAGGGCTTCTGAAAAATTATTTTCTCAATTATTACAAGTTTCTGGTCGCGCTGGACGATCAGATATTAAAGGTGAAGTTCTTATTCAAACTAATTTTCCAAATAATCCAGTATTTGAAGCAATTAAAAAAAATAGTTATGAATCTTTTGTAAAAAAATTGCTTCAAGAGAGAGAACAGATGGATTTGCCACCTTATAGTTTTACTGCAATTTTGAGGGTTGAATCCAAACAATTAATACATGGTGAGAAATTTATTATAGAGACTGCAAAATATGCAAAATCTTTAAAAAATAACGTGCTAATTTATGACCCCTTACGGCCTACCATAGAGAAATTGAACAGTTATGAAAGATTTCAATTATTTTTTCAAGCTAAAAATAGGAAGGAACTTCAAGATTTATTAAAAAAATTGAGATTTTATATGACTGAACATTCTCTAGTTAATCGAATTAAATGGGCTCTAGATATTGATCCAATTGAATTTTAAATTGATTATTTAATTCATATACAATAACAACATGGTTAAATCACCCCCAATAGTTATGACTTTTTCAGCTACTGACCCTAGTGGAGGTGCAGGTTTGCAAGCAGATGTTGGAACGTTATCAAGTTTAGGATGTCATCCAGCTTCAATCGTAACTGGGTTTACTGTTCAAGATACTATTGGTGTTGATAGATTAATTTCTGTTGATTCAAAGGTAGTAAATGATCAAGCACGATCAATTTTAGAGGATATGGAGGTATCTATCTTTAAATTAGGATTGTTGTCGAGCAAAGAAAATATCAGTATCATCGCACAGATAATTTCTGATTATCCTGACATTCCATTAATTATTGATCCTGTTTTGTCATCTGGTCGCGGTGATAAATTTACTGATATTGAGACTAGAAATATGATTTTAGAACTTTTATTTCCTGGGGCGTTATTAATCACTCCTAATACTTTGGAAGCCAGACAATTATTAAATCAAGAAGATGAGCATTTAGATTCTTCTTTGGAAGTATGCGCAGATTTTTTTAAAGAAATAGGCTGTCAAAATGTGTTAATAACAGGCACACATGAGAATACTAAAAATGTTGTAAATACTTTATATAGCTCATCAAATCAAATAATTCCTTATCACTGGGATCGACTTCCTGGAAATTTTCATGGTTCAGGTTGTACATTAACATCTGCTATTGCTGCTTACTATGCGTTAGGATTAACAATTGAAGATGCTATAGAAGAAGCACAGTATTTCACATGGCAAGCACTTAAAAATGGTTTTAAACCAGGTATGGGCCAATTAATTCCTAATCGATTCTTTCGACCCTCAGATATTAAAGATGATGGAAAATATACACATCATTAATGGGCTTTATGCAATTACTCCAGAGCAAAAGAATTTAACTATATTGAGCTCTCAAGTGGAATCATGTATTAAAGGAGGGGCTAAATTAATTCAGTACCGGTCGAAAAAACTTTCTAAAATCGACCAAAAAAAACAAGCTAAACAAATAAAAAAATTATGCAACACTCATAATGTACCATTAATTATAAACGATGATATTGAATTATGTCGTAATTTAGATGCAGATGGAGTACATTTAGGAGAAGATGACGACAGTTTATTAGAAGCAAGGAAATTGTTAGGGCCTACAAAAATAATTGGTATTTCTTGTTATAACTCAATTGATAGAGTAAAAATGGCTATAGATGGAGGAGCAAATTATGTTGCTTTGGGGGCATGCTTTTCTTCTGATACCAAAAAAAATGCACCGCAAGTTTCAATGGATTTAATATCTTTAGTTTTAAAAGAATTTAAAATACCATTAGTTGCAATTGGCGGTATTGACACTGAAAATGTAGAATTACTAGTTAAAGTAGGCGTTAAATGCGTTGCTTTAATAAACGGATTGTTTCAAGCTAAAGATGTAGAAAAAACCGCTAGGATATATACAAATATTTTAAAGAAAAACTATGAACGATAAGAATAAAAATTTATTTGAAAAATCGCAAAAATTTATTCCCGGAGGCGTTAATTCACCAGTCCGTGCGTTTTCTGCGGTCGGAGGAACACCAATATTCTTTAAAAAAGGATTGGGAAGTAAATTGTGGGATGAAAATAATAAAGAATATATTGATTATATAAATTCTTGGGGGCCAATGATTTTAGGACATGCTCACCCAGAGATACTAAGCATTGTTGAAAAAGTTTCAAAAGATAGTTTATCTTTTGGGGCTCCTACCTCAAAAGAACTAGAGATTGCAGAATTAATCGTCAAACTTGTTCCAAGTATTGAGCAAGTTAGATTAGTAAGTAGTGGTACAGAAGCTACAATGAGTGCAATAAGAGTCGCTAGAGGATTTACAAAAAAAGATAAAATTTTAAAATTCGAAGGTTGCTATCATGGGCACGCAGATTCATTGTTAGTAAAAGCAGGATCAGGTGCATTGACTTTCGGGCAACCAAGTTCAGCAGGCGTGCCAAAGGATGTTGCAAAAGATACTTCAACTCTTCCATACAATGATAGTAAATTATTGGAAGAATACTTTAGTAAGTACGGAAATCATTTAGCATGTGTAATTATTGAACCAATCGTTGGGAATATGAATCTTATAGTTCCAGAATTAATTTTTTTAAGAACACTTAGAAACTTATGTACGAAATTTGGCGTAGTTTTAATTTTTGACGAAGTAATGACTGGATTTCGTGTTTCGTTAGGAGGCGCTCAAGAGTTATATGGGATAACTCCTGATATGACAACATTAGGTAAAATAATTGGCGGCGGGCTTCCTGTTGGGGCGTTTGGTGGAAAAAAAGAAATTATGCAAATATTAGCGCCAAAAGGACCTGTTTACCAAGCTGGAACTTTATCAGGAAATCCTGTGGCAGTTTCTGCAGGTTTAAAAACATTAGAATTGATTCAAGCCCCAGGATTTTATAAAGCGTTAAATGAAAATACTACAAAATTGATGGATGGAATGACAGCGCTTGCCAAATCTGCAGGGATAGAATTTTGTGCAAGAAATGTGGGTGGGATGTTTGGATTATATTTTAGTAAAACCCCTCCTAATAGTTTTGAAGAAGTGATGAAAAGTAATAGACAAAATTTTAAAAAGTTTTTCCATTTAATGCTTGAGAAAGGAATTTATTTTGGTCCGTCTGCTTTTGAAGCAGGTTTTGTATCAGCAGCTCACAGTGAAAAGGATATTGAGATTACTTTAAATGCTGCAAAACAATCTTTTGAAAATTTGTAATTTATTTGTCAGGATAATTATTGTTACGATGATTTGAAAGATGTTATCCAATCATTGAATAAAAGGGCTAAAAAGCTTAAAATTAAAGGTTCCGTTTAAAGAAAAATTAAAGTTGAAATATTAATGACAAATCACAAAATTTTAAAACAAGGCTTATACAACTCAAAAAACGAGCATGACTCTTGTGGTGTTGGGTTTATTGCTAATATTCATGGTAAAAAAAGCCATCGAATTATAAAGCAGGGTTTGGAAATTTTAACTAATCTAACACATCGTGGCGCTACCGGTTACGACCCAAAGCTAGGGGATGGAGCTGGACTTTTAATGCAAATTTCAGATTCTTTCTTTCGTACAGAGGCTAAAAATTTAGATTTAAACTTACCCGATAATGGACATTACGGAATAGGAATGTTTTTTTTACCTCAGTCGAAGGAGAAAAGAGCAGAATGTGAGTCACTTATTTCAAATATTATTAAAGAGGAAGGTCAATATAAAATAGGATGGAGAGATGTTCCAGTTAATAATAAAGATATTGCCAGAGCCTCAAGAGAAGTTGAGCCTGTTATTAAGCAAATTATTATTGGTAGAAATAAAAGTTGTTCTTTACAGGATGATTTTGAAAGAAAATTATTTGTTATCAGAAAAAGGATTGAAATAGAAGTTAATAAATTAAATATTGATGATCCTGCAAAATTTTATATTGCATCAATGTCTTCAAGAACAATTGTTTATAAAGGTATGCTTCTGGCGAGCGAGGTTGGAGTTTATTTTAAAGATCTTTTAGATAAACAAATGCAATCATCATTAGCGTTGGTCCATCAAAGATTTTCTACTAATACTTTTCCTTCATGGGAGCTAGCTCATCCATATAGACTAATTGCTCATAATGGCGAAATTAATACAGTTCAAGGTAACGTTAATTGGATGAATGCTCGCCGAGCAAAAATGAAGTCTTTTCTTTTAGATAAAGATTTAGAAAAGCTCTGGCCGTTAATTGAAGCTGGTCAATCAGATACAGCTTGTTTTGATAATTGTTTAGAACTTTTATTAGCAGGAGGCTATAGTTTACCGCATGCAATGATGATGTTAATTCCTGAACCATGGTCTGAAAACTCACTAATGAGTGAAGATAGAAAAGCATTTTATGAATATCATGCTGCATTAATGGAGCCATGGGACGGTCCTGCAGCTGTTGCTTTTACAGATGGGAAAATGATTGGTGCTACATTAGATAGAAATGGATTAAGGCCTGCTAGATATTTACTAACTGATGATGGTGATTTAATGATGGCTTCAGAAATGGGGGTCTTGAAATTTCCAGAAGGGAAAATTATAAAAAAATGGCGACTTGAACCAGGAAAAATGCTTCTTATTGATTTGAACGAAGGGAAATTAATTGAAGACGATGAAATTAAAAAATTACTTTCATTGGAAAAGCCTTACGGAGATTGGTTAAAAAAATCTCGTTATTTTTTAGGAGATTTGAAAGCTGTCGATGTGAAATTTAATCACAAAGAAAAAATATTAGATTTACAACAAAGTTTTGGATATAGTCAAGAAGATTTATCGTTTGTTTTAACTCCTATGATTCAAGCTGGTCAAGAAAATTCTGGATCTATGGGTAATGATGCTGCTTTACCAGTTTTATCAAATCGACCTAAAATTTTATATAACTATTTTAAACAATTATTTGCTCAAGTTACTAATCCTCCAATAGATCCAATTCGCGAAGATATAGTAATGTCCTTAGTTACATTTATTGGTCCTAAACCGAATTTATTAGGGGTTGAAGATAAAGAACCTCCTTACAGATTAGAGGCCAGTCAACCAATTCTTAGTATCGAAGAATTAGAACAATTGAAACAAATTAGCTCTTTAACACAAAATAAATTTAAATCGTTAGTAATTGACATTACCTATGATTTAAATTCACATGAAGATCAGAGCGATAGAATGAATAATGCTTTAAAAGATATATGTAATAAAGCTAATCAGGCAATTAATGATGGTTACAATATAATCATTCTTTCAGATAGAAACACTTCATCAAAAAGGGTAGCAATACCTGCTCTGCTAGCCTGTTCATCAACTCACCAATATTTAGTTAAATCTGGAAATAGAACTAATGCAGGTTTAGTTATAGATACTGGTTCAGCAAGAGAGGTTCATCATTTTGCATTACTTGCAGGTTATGGTGCTGAAGCAATTTGTCCATGGTTAACTTATGAAACAATTAAAACAATAACCGATGATTTTTTTACTGCCCAAGAAAATTTTATTAAGGCTATTGGAAAAGGCTTATTTAAAGTTATGTCAAAGATGGGAATATCTACATATCAATCTTATTGTGGAGCTCAAGTGTTCGAAGCAATTGGATTAGATGAAAATTTTATCGAAAAATATTTCACAGGTACTATATCCAGTGTTAATGGAATTGGAATAGAGCAAGTAACTGCAGAAACTGAGAGAATTCATCAATTAGCTTATGGCAACGACCCAGTTTTAAGTAATGCACTAGATGCTGGAGGAGAGTATGCGTTTAGGATTAGAGGTGAAGAGCATATGTGGACTCCAGAATCAATAGCTAAACTCCAGCATTCAACTAAAAAAAATAATTTTGAAACCTACAAAGAATATGCAGAACTTATAAATAATCAAGCTCATAGACATATGACATTGAGAGGTTTATTTTCATTTAAAACCAAAAAGCCAATAACTTTAGACCAGGTAGAGCCTGCAAAGGAAATAGTTAAAAGGTTTACAACCGGAGCTATGTCTTTAGGTTCAATATCCACAGAAGCACATTCAACATTAGCTATCGCAATGAATCGCATTGGGGGCAAATCTAATACGGGCGAAGGTGGAGAGGATATTAAGAGAAGCATCCCAATCATCAAAGATACAACAATTTCTGATCATTTGGGTACAGATATTATAATCACCGATATTGATTTAAAGGCAGGCGACTTACTTAGATCCAAAATAAAACAGGTTGCATCAGGGAGATTTGGAGTAACGGCAGAATATTTGGCTACTGCAGATCAGATACAAATAAAAATGGCTCAAGGAGCTAAGCCAGGTGAAGGCGGCCAACTGCCAGGCCATAAAGTTAGCGAATACATAGCTAAACTTAGATTTTCTGTACCTGGCGTAGGTTTAATTTCGCCTCCTCCACATCATGATATTTATTCAATTGAAGATTTAGCTCAATTAATACATGATTTAAAAAATGCAAACCCAAATGCAAGTATTTCAGTTAAATTGGTTGCAGAAACTGGCGTTGGAACTGTTGCAGCTGGAGTAACAAAAGCTAAAGCAGATCATATTGTTATAGCCGGACATGATGGAGGAACTGGAGCATCTCCACTCACTTCGATAAAACATGCAGGAGGTCCATGGGAGATTGGATTAGCTGAAACTCAGCAAACATTATTATTAAATCAATTAAGAAGTAGAGTTATTTTGCAAGTTGATGGCCAATTAAAGACAGGAAGAGATGTTGTTGTTGGAGCAATGTTGGGAGCAGATGAATTTGGTTTTGCAACAGCACCATTAGTTGTTGAAGGCTGCATAATGATGAGAAAATGCCATTTAAACACTTGCCCAGTTGGGGTTGCTACTCAAGATCCAGAACTAAGAAAAAGGTTTTCTGGCCAACCAGAACATGTAGTGAATTTTTTCTTTTTTGTGGCAGAAGAAGCGAGGGAAATAATGGCTTCTTTGGGTATAAGAAAATTTAATGACTTAATTGGCCGCTCAGATTTACTAGATAAGCAAAAAGGTATAGAACACTGGAAAATTAATGGGCTTGATTTTAGCAAAATATTTTATCAGCCTAAAATTAAGGCTAATGAGCCTAGATATAATACTGAAGATCAAGATCACGGTTTAAAAAAAGCACTTGATAAAAAGTTAATCAAAAAAGCTATTTCTGCAATCGAAAATAAAAAAAGTATTGAATTTGATAGCAAAATAACAAATGTTAATAGAACCGTCGGTACTTTGTTATCTCATGAAATAGCAAAGAGATATGGTAATAAGGGATTGCCTGATGATTCTATTAAAATTAACTTAAGCGGCACCGCCGGACAAAGCTTCGGAGCTTTCTTAGCAAAAGGTATAACTTTTAATCTTAGTGGCGAAGGTAACGATTATGTAGGTAAAGGTCTTTGCGGGGGTAAAATTATTATAAGCCCGCCTAAAGAGTTTATTGGCAAAGCTGAAGAAAATATCATTATTGGGAATACAACTATGTATGGCGCCACTTCAGGAGAAACATATTTTAATGGTATTGGCGGAGAACGATTTTGTGTAAGAAATTCTGGAGCTTCTGCTGTAATAGAGGGAGTAGGGAATCATGGATGTGAATATATGACTGGGGGGACAGTTGTAATTTTGGGTAGAACAGGTCAAAATTTTGCAGCCGGCATGTCAGGGGGAGTTGCTTATGTTTATGATCCTAGAAAAGAATTTAAAAAATATTGTAATTTATCAATGGTTACTCTACATAGAGTTGAAAAAGCAAATATTGAAACTGAGATACCTAAACATTTAAATTTAGCAGACGAAGTAATTTTAAAAACTCTTATTAAAAATCATTGTCTATATACAAACAGTAAAATTGCAAAAATAATCTTAGATCACTGGGAAAAAGAATTGGGTAATTTTATAAAAGTTATGCCAATGGAATATAAAAGAGCATTGAATGAAATGAGAGAACATAAAACTAAGGAAACCGTGTAATGGGAAAAGTTAGAGGATTTTTAGATTTTCCTAGACAAAAAGAGCAGAATATTCCTGCAGAAGAGCGGGTTAAAAATTACAAGGAATTTGTTTTGCATCTTAGTGACGAGGAAGCAAAATTACAGGGGGCACGTTGTATGGATTGCGGTATTCCTTTTTGTAATAATGGTTGTCCTGTAAATAATATTATTCCGGATTGGAATGATTTGGTTTTTCAACAAAATTGGAAAGCAGCTATTGATGTATTACATTCTACAAATAATTTTCCTGAGTTTACTGGCCGTATTTGCCCTGCACCTTGTGAGGCAGCATGTACACTTAATATTAATTCAGATCCTGTAGGGATAAAATCTATTGAACACGCAATTATAGATAAAGCGTGGGAAAATAATTGGGTGGTTCCTCAAATACCTGAAAATAAAACTGGAAAAAAAATTGCAATTGTTGGGTCAGGCCCAGCAGGTCTTGCTGCAGCTCAGCAACTAGCTAGAGTTGGCCATAATGTAGATGTTTATGAAAAAAATGACCGTATCGGAGGTTTACTTAGATATGGAATACCAGATTTTAAAATGGAAAAATTTCATATAGATTTAAGAGTAAAGCAAATGCAAGCTGAAGGCGTAACATTTAAGGTAAATCAAAATGTTGGTGAAAATGTAGATCCTGAACAATTAATAGATAGTTATGATGCGGTTATATTGTCGGGCGGAGCTGAATGGCCAAGAGATCTACCTGTTCCTGGTAGAGAATTAGAAGGTGTGCACTTTGCTATGGATTTCTTACCTTCTCAGAATAAAGTTGTTGCTGGAGACAAAGTTACCAATCAGATTAAAGCAACTGGTAAACATGTTGTTGTAATTGGTGGAGGCGATACCGGATCAGATTGTGTAGGAACTTCTAATAGGCATGGAGCGGCATCAGTAACTCAATTTGAGTTAATGCCTCAACCACCTGAAGAAGAAAATAAATCGATGGTCTGGCCTTATTGGCCATTGAAAATGAGAACGTCAAGCTCTCATGAAGAAGGGTGCGAAAGAGATTGGTCAATTGCTACTAAATCTTTTGAAGGAGAAAACGGTAAAGTTAAACAATTAATTGGTACAAAAGTTGAATGGCGAGATGGAAAAATGCAAGAAGTTTCTAATACAGAATTTAAACTAAAAGCAGATTTAGTTTTACTAGCAATGGGGTTCATGGGACCAAAACAAACTATTCTTGAAAAATTTTTAGTTGAAAAAGATCAACGTGGAAATGCTAAAGCTTTAACTGAAGGAGAAAAAGCTTATTTTACCTCAAGACCGAAAGTTTTTGCTGCAGGGGATATGAGGCGCGGACAATCACTAGTTGTTTGGGCAATAAGAGAAGGTCGTCAATGTGCTCGTTCAGTTGATGAATATTTAATGGGCACTTCAGTTCTTCCAAGATAAATTTAAATATGCCATCCTTAATTAATGACAATCTTGTCAAAACTCTATTTAAACAAAAAACAGCTTATACCCCTTGTTGGGTGATGCGTCAGGCGGGACGTTATCTCCCTGAATATCGTGAGACAAGAAAAAAAGCAGGTAGTTTTTTAGATCTTTGTAAAAATAAAGATTTTGCTACAGAAGTTACAATGCAGCCTTTACAAAGGTATCCAAATTTGGATGCGGCAATACTATTCTCTGATATCTTAACTATACCTGATGCTATGGGCTTAGGTCTTTATTTTGAAGATGGTGAAGGACCGAAATTTAAATATCCTTTGCAAGATGAAAGTACAATTCAAAAGTTAGATATACCAAATGTTGAAGAGAAATTAATGTATGTATTTGATGCAGTAAGTTCTATAAAAAAGACACTTAATAACCAAGTTCCTTTAATTGGTTTTTCTGGCAGTCCTTGGACACTTGCAACATATATGGTTGAAGGACAAGGCGGAACAGATTTTTTAAAAACAAAAAAATTAGTTTATAGTCGCCCTGACTTAATAAATCATATTCTTAAAATAAATACCGAAACTATTACTAAATATCTTGCCTCTCAAATTGATGCTGGAGTTGATGTTGTAATGATTTTTGATTCATGGGGAGGTACTTTAGCTCATAGTGAGTATGAGATTTATTCTTTAAATTTTATAAAGGTAATAATTTCAAATCTAAATCTATTAGGCTATCAAGATATTCCTAAAATTATTTTTACAAAAGGTGGAGGACAGTCGTTGCAAGCTCAGGCTAATAGTGGCGCAAATGCTATTGGAATTGATTGGCAAACAAGTTTAGGCAATGCAAGAAAAATGACTAATGATAAGGTTGCTTTACAAGGAAACTTAGATCCTTCTATTTTATTATCAACTCCAAAAGTAATAGAGAGGACAGCAAAAAAAGTTCTAGACGATTATGGAAAAGGAGAGGGGCATATTTTTAATTTAGGCCATGGAATCACGCAGTTTACTCCACCTGAAAATCTTGAAGCTCTTTTGGAAACAGTTAGAAATTATAGTCCTAAGTATCATCAGGAATAGATTTTATTGAGAATAAAAGTTGTCTTGTTCAGTAAACTTCCATTTACGAGTAATGCTAATTAAATCAACTTCTTTTAGAATTTTTGAAGGAAATCTTGCGTAAGGTTCACCAAGTTTTACTATGTGCATAGCTGCTTCATCGAGTTCTTTATGCCCAGATGACTTATTTATATTTAATTTTCTAATCATACCTTCTGAATCAATTACTACAGTAAGTCTAAGTGATCCAAACATACCCATTTCCGATGCTTCTTTAGGATAATTCATTGCTCCAATCTGTTCCACTTTTTGTCTCCATGCTTCAAAATATAATCTGTAAATATAGTCAGTAGTCTTAGAAGATATAGATTTTATTCTTTGATTTTTGGTAAAATCTTCTGATTCATTAATATAATTAAATTTACTTATTTGGGCTAAAACTTCTGATGTGTCAATAGTTTTAAGATTAGATTGTTTATTATCTTGTGAAATTTCTTGTTGTTTTTGTATTTCAATAGTAGAACTTATATTTTTTTTAATTTTTTTGTCTGAAGATATTATAGTGTCTTCAATTTCATTTTCTTTAGAATTAAATAATTTTTCATTATTAGTGGAAGATGATTTCTTTGATTTTACTAAAGTAATAACAATATCTTCTTTAGAATCATCTAATGATTGAAACATGTTGAAAGAAATATTTTTTATAACAATAAAATGAATCAAAAATGAAATGATGATAGCAAACGGTAAGGCATATTTTTTTAAATTATTCATTTTTTAATAATTGCTTTACTTTATTTTGAAGGCCTGAAAATTCTCCATTGCTCATAAAGATAATATTATCTCCTTGTTTACATGATTTTTTGATTTTATCTGCTAATTTATCAATATCTAAAAAAACTTTCGTATTTGTTAAATTTTTAAATAATATTTTAGGATTCCAGGTTAAATTTTTAGAGTAGCAAAAAATAATATCCGCTTCTTTTAAGCTTTTTATTAATTGATTTTTCATTGTTCCTAATTTCATTGTGTTGGACCTCGGTTCAATTACGGCAATTATTCTATTATCACCTATTTTTTTTCTTAAACCTTCAAGGGTTGTTTTAATGGCAGTTGGATGATGAGCAAAATCGTCATACATATCTATCCTATTAATAGAAGTTAAAAATTCCATTCTTTTTTTAACACTTTTGAATTTGCTTAAAGAATTTATTGCATTTTTTGGAGATATTCCAACATGTTGAGCTGCTGCAATTGCAGCTAAAGCATTTAAGGAATTATGATGTCCAATTAAATCCCATTTAACTGAACCTTGGATTTTACGTTCAAAAGAAATTTCAAATTCATTATCATTAATTTTTCTGTAAGACCATTTTCCTGTTCCTCCAAAATCTTCTAAATCTGACCAACAACCCATTTTGATAACTCTTTTAATTGAATTACTCTTGTTATTACATATAATTTTTCCAATTTTAGGAATTGTTCTTACTAGGTGATGAAAATGTCTTTCAATATGATTAATATTTTCAAAAATATCTGCATGATCAAATTCTAGGTTATTTAAGATTAAAGTTTTTGGACGATAGTGAATAAATTTTGATCTTTTATCAAAGAAAGCGGTGTCATATTCGTCTGCCTCTATTACAAAAAATGAAGGAAAGTTTTTTTTAGTACTAGTTGGTAATCTTGCCGAAACTTTAAAATTTTTAGGAATTCCTCCTATTAAAAAACCTGGTGCTAGACCATTTGATTCTAAAATCCAAGCAAGCATTGAACTAGTTGTAGTTTTTCCATGTGTTCCTGCAACTGCAAGAACCCATTTGTCATTTAGAATATTTTTATACAACCATTCAGGTCCTGATTGGTATCGTAAGTTGTTATTTAATATTTTTTCAATTAAAGGATTACCTCGGGAGATAACATTTCCAATTATAAAAATATTTGGTTTTAGTTTGATTTGATTTGCATCATAGCCTTCAATAATTTTTATGCCAAGCTTATTTAGTTGTGTTGACATAGGCGGGTAAACATTTTGATCACATCCTGTTACTTTATGTCCTTGAGATTTTGCTAGAGCAGCAATCCCAGCCATAAATGTTCCACATATTCCAAGTATATGAATATGCATACTTCTTACCTTAAATTAGAAGCTAACCACTTTTTAAGTTGATCAACAGAAATTTTTCTTCGTTCAGCCATATCCTTTATTTGATCTTCATCAATTTTATCTACACTAAAGTAACTTGACTCAGGATGTGCAAAATAAAATCCACTTACAGATGATGCTGGAATCATGGCCATACTTTCGGTTAATTTCATACCAATCTCATTTGTTTCTAATAGTTTAAAAATACTCTTTTTAACTGTATGTTCTGGACATGCAGGATAACCTGGAGCTGGCCTAATACCTTTATACTTTTCTTTTATCATATCTTCTTTTGATATATCATCGGCATTTTGATATCCCCATAAATCCTGTCTTATTCTATCATGCATGTATTCTGCAAAAGCTTCAGCTAATCTATCAGTAATAGCTTTAATCATAATTAAACTATAATCATCTTCTGATTTTTCAAAAATTTTTTCATAAATTTCAGTATTGATTCCTGAAGTTACAGCAAACATACCAATATAATCCTTAATCCCAGTTGATTTTGGTGCAATATAATCTGCTAAACATTGATTGGATTTTTGTTTGCCTTTAATATTTGGTTTTTTAGTTTGTTGTCGTAAACAGTAATAAGTAAAAATAGGATTAGTTCTATCTTCATTTTCATAAATTTCTATATCATCATCATTAATTGTATTTGCTGGATAAAAACCAATTACTCCATTAGCCTTTAATTTTTTTTCATTAATTAGTTTTTTTAGCATTTTTTGAGCTTCATTGAATAGTTGAGAGGCACTTTCTCCTACAACTTTATCTTCAAGAATATCGGGATACTTTCCATGCAAATCCCACGTTTGAAAAAATGGTGACCAATCGATATATTCACTAAGTAATTTAAGATCAATATTTTTAAAAATACGCCTTCCAATAAATTTTGGTTTGACTGGAGCAAAGTCAAGAGATAATTTGTTTTTTCTAGCGTCTTTAAGGGAAATATAGGAAGGGCCTTTTTTATTGGAGTGAAGTTGTTTTACATTTTCATAATCCTTCGACAGATTAATTAGATAGTCTATTTTTTGTTTTGGGTCCATCAGTGATTGCATAATTGATACTGACCGAGAGGCATCAGGCACATGAATTACAGGACCATCATAATGATCTGAAATTTTTACTGCTGTATGTGCTCGTGAGGTTGTTGCTCCTCCAATGAGGAGTGGAATATTGTTTTCGTTAAAATAAGAATCTCGTTGCATCTCACTTGCAACATGTGTCATTTCTTCTAATGATGGTGTGATAAGACCAGATAAACCAATTATATCAACATTTTCCTCTTTGGCTTTTGCAAGTATTTCAGAGGCTGGCACCATAACTCCCATATTTACCACTTCGAAATTATTACATTGTAAGACTACCGAAACTATATTTTTACCAATATCATGCACATCGCCTTTGACTGTTGCTATTAACATTTTTCCTTTTGATTTAGCTTTTATTCCAGTTCTTTTTTCATCATCTTCTTTTTCTTTTTCAATAAATGGGACTAAATGAGCAACAGCTTGTTTCATCACTCTTGCTGACTTTACAACTTGAGGTAAAAACATTCTTCCTTGACCAAATAGGTCACCAACAACATTCATACCGTCCATCAATGGGCCTTCGATAACATTAATAGGTCTCCCATTATTTTGCGACATAATTTTTACTCGAGCTTCTTCGGTATCCTCCACAATAAAATCTGTTACTCCGTGCACCAAGGCATATTCAATTCTTTTTTCAACAGAAACAGACTGTTCATCATCGCCACGCCAATTTAGTTTTGATTCCTCTTTTTTACTACCTTTTAATGTTCCAGCAATATCGATCATTCGTTCTGTGGCATCTGACCGTCGATTAAGAATGACATCTTCTACCGCAGTTTTGAGTTCGTCTGCAAGATCATCATATAAACCAATCATTCCTGCATTCACAATTCCCATAGTTAATCCAGCTTTAATGGCATGATGGAGGAAAACAGTATGAATTGCCTCTCGAGCTACATCGTTTCCTCTAAAACTAAAACTGACGTTTGATACACCACCTGAAACTTTTGCATATGGTAAATTTTCTTTAATCCATTTTGTTGCATTAATAAAGTCAACCGCATAATTATTATGTTCATCAATACCAGTTGCAACAGCAAAAATATTTGGATCAAAAATAATATCTTCTGGTGGAAAATCTAATTCATTAATGAGGGTGTCATATGCACGTTTGCAAATTTCAATTTTACGTTCATAAGTATCGGCTTGGCCTTTTTCATCAAATGCCATGACAATAATAGCTGCACCATAATTTAAACAAAGCTTTGCATGTTTTATAAAAGTCTCATCTCCTTCTTTTAATGATATGGAATTCACTATTGCTTTTCCTTGTACACATTTGAGGCCAGCCTCTATTACATCCCACTTTGATGAGTCAAGCATAATAGGTATGCGAGCAATATCTGGCTCAGAAGCAATTAAGTTGAGGAAGTGTTGCATGGCTTGAAGAGAGTCCAACATTCCCTCATCCATATTAATATCAATTACTTGAGCACCATTTTCAACTTGTTGTCTTGCAACCGATACTGCCTCTTCAAACTTTTCTTCAATAATTAATCTTGCAAATGCTTTTGAACCTGTGACATTAGTTCGCTCACCAACATTTATAAATAGGGTATCTTCTTTAATAGATAAGGTTTCTAAACCTGCAAGTCTGGTAAAAGTTTCTTGTAAAGGTACAACTCTTGGTTTGATATTTTTAATTTGTTCAGCAACTGCTTTTATATGTGCTGGAGTAGTACCGCAGCAACCACCAGCAATATTAATAAAACCACTTTTAGCAAATTCCGTTAAAAGAGCAGAAGTATCATGTGGCTCTTCGTCAAAACCAGTATCTGACATTGGATTTGGAAGCCCTGCGTTTGGATATACGCATATATAAGTGTCAGCTATTTTTGATAACTCTTCAGCATAAGGACGCATTAATGCTGCACCTAGTGCACAGTTTAAACCAATTGTTAATGGTTTTGCATGTCTTACAGAATTCCAAAAAGCACTTACGGTCTGTCCTGATAGAATTCTTCCAGATGCGTCTGTTACTGTCCCTGATATCATTAATGGTAGACGAATTGATTGTTCTTCAAATTCAGCGTTAACGGCAAATAGTGCTGCTTTGCAGTTAAGAGTATCAAAAACTGTTTCAACTAAAATAATATCTACGCCACCATCAATAAGTGCTTTAATTTGCTCACGGTAACTTATGACTAATTCATCAAAGTTGACATTACGTGCACCTGGATCATTGACATCTGGTGATATAGATGCAGTTTTCGGTGTTGGACCAATTGCTCCAGCTACAAATCGTGGCTTATCTTTGGAGCTGTATTTATCTGCAGCTTTTTTAGCTATATTCACAGAAGCTTTATTCATTTCATATACAAGATGATTCATGTAGTAATCATCTTGAGCAATACTATTGGCACCAAAGGTATTTGTTTCGATAATATCAGCGCCAGCTTCCAGAAAATCCTCGTGAATTTTTTGAATTACTTTAGGCTGAGTAATGCTCAGTAATTCGTTATTACCTTTTACAAATAATTCTCTCTCCCCTTCTGGCGCAGAAAAACTTTCGAATTTTTTTCCTCTATAATCTTTTTCAGATAAATGATGCTGTTGAATCATAGTCCCCATAGCACCGTCCATTACTAAAATTCTCTCTGAAAGTAATTTTTTTATAATTTTTTCAGTATTTAGCAATTTAATTCTCTAAAAAAAGAAATAGTTTTAATATTTAAATCTAGATTAGTCACTGTGTTCATTTATCCTAAAACAATGTGACCAGAAGGAATTTTGATTCACCAAAGATTCCGTTGCTGGCACGGTTAATTTATGGTGAACGCAGTTTACAAAATAATTTGTAATCCGAGCCTGGGATTTTTCTTGCAGCGTTCCTCGGAAATGATAATTTTAATTTAATAGTTATAACAAATCAATTAAAGTTATTTTAATTTTTTCTCTATGTCTTTAATTTTTGTTTCTAAGGCTTCGACTTTAGCTCTTGTTTTTTTTAAAACTTCAGTCTGGACATCATATTCTTCTCTATTAATTAGATCCATTTTGGTGAACGTGCCCTTTAATAGTGCATTAATATTATCTTCCATGTCACTTATTGGTGAATCTTTTACTAATTTCTTAATTTTATTAGATAAATTTTGAATTTCTTCTTTTTTCAACATAAAATATCTCTCATAAAACCTTGATTCTAACAGGAATTTTGGTTTTATATATTAGGAGTATAAATATTTATTATTCCCCAATAAAAAATATTTAATTGTTAAACGAAAGTTTGGCACGGTAATTGCTTTAACTATTATGTAACAAGAAATACGTATGAGCTCATACGTTTTAACTAAGGAGAAGCAACAATGAAATTAAACAAACTAAAATTTGCGGTATTAGGAGCTTTAATGCTTCCTTTGTCCGCGGTTACGGTTGCTGAGGAACATAAGTCAGCATTTAGTGTTAGCGGGAACGTTGGCCTATATTCTGATTATATTTTCCGAGGTTATACACAAACGAAGAATGATCCAGCTTTACAAGGTGGATTTGATATAGAGCATGAAAGTGGAGCATATGCTGGCGTTTGGGCATCCAATGTTAATTGGACTACCGAAGGCGAATATATGGACGACAATAGTATGGAAATCGACGGTTATTTTGGTTTTGCTGGCGCTTTAGGCGAAACTGGAATTGGTTACGATGTTGGTATTCTTAAATTCTACTACCCAGGTGAAAATACTTATTCTGGTGCTGGTGGAGCCGATACAGATGCTACAGAATTTTACGTTGGAGTTAGTAAAGATATTAGCATAGCTAGTGCTGGCCTAACTTGGTATCGAGTAATTTCTGATGATGCATGGGGCTTTGCCGATGCTAAAGGAAGTAATTATTTAACATTAGATGTAGATGTTCCAGTTGGTGAAACACCGTTAACTGCTTCTGTTCATGTGGGACGTCAAACATTTGATGGGGCAGGTAATGATCCATATGACTACACAGATTGGAAGGTAAATTTAGAGTATGCGCTAAATGATACTTTCGCTATCGGTGGGTTTTATACAGATACAAACCAGTCAGAATCAAATTGGACAGTTAAAAATGTCTATTTAGGTGATGGAACTGGTGGAGTTTATTTATCTGCAGGGTTTTAGATAGATAAGTTTTATGAAGGGAAATTTAGATTTCCCTTCTAATTTTAAAGCAATTTAGGGGAATAATATGAAATTAATAACTGCTGTTATCAAGCCGTTCAAGCTTGATGAAGTTAGAGAAGCTCTTTCTGAAATCGGTGTTCAAGGTATTACGGTTACAGAAGTAAAAGGTTTTGGTCGTCAAAAAGGCCATACCGAGCTTTATCGTGGCGCTGAATACGTAATTGATTTTTTACCTAAGGTAAAACTTGAAGTTGCAATCTCAGACAAATTATCAAAAAAAGTCGTCGAGGCTATTACAAAATCTGCACTCACCGGAAAAATTGGTGACGGTAAAATCTTTGTTATGGCGCTTGATCAAGTTCAACGTATCCGCACTGGTGAAACCGGTGAAGATGCACTTTAGGAGACTGACATGAAAAAATTATTTTACAAATTTGGAATGGCGGGCTTATTAAGTCTTCTATTGCTTGGATTTTCACAAATAGGTATTTCTAACGAAATATTTGATTTATCTAAAGACACAATGATGCTTGCTGAGGTGACAGAAGAAGTTTCACCTGTTGCTGAAGCTGCAGAGGAAACACCAACTCTTGATACAGGCGACACAGCTTGGATGATTGTTGCGACAATTCTTGTGATTGTGATGGCAATCCCAGGACTTGCATTATTTTATGGGGGCTTAGTCAGGTCTAAGAATATGCTGTCAGTTTTAATGCAGGTTTTTGTAACTTTTTCTTTAATGTCAGTATTGTGGGTAGTTTATGGTTATAGTTTAGCCTTCACTGAAGGACCTTATAATACTTTCATCGGTGGACTAGGCGCAGCTTTCTTAGGCGGAATTACTGGAGACTCTGTTTCTGGAACCATCCCTGAATATGTATTTGTTACTTTTCAATTAACTTTTGCAGCCTTAACTCCTGCTCTAATTGTTGGTGGTTTTGCTGAGAGGGTTAAATTTTCTGGCATGTTAGCATTTTTAGCTTTATGGGTAACTACAGTTTATCTTCCGATCTGCCATATGGTTTGGGGCGGAGGTTTAATAAGTTCATGGGGCGCAATTGATTTTGCTGGCGGGACTGTTGTTCATATTAATGCTGGTGTTGCAGCACTTGTACTTGCACTTGGAATTGGAAAACGAATTGGTTATGGTAAAGAAGTTATGGCACCTCACAATATGCCGATGACTATGATTGGAGCTTCATTACTATGGGCTGGTTGGTTTGGTTTTAATGTAGGAAGTGAACTTGCAGCCGATGGAACAGCCGGTTTAGTTATGATTAATACTCAAGTAGCAACTGCTGCTGCTGTATTAGGCTGGATCACAATGGAATGGATAGCTCGAGGTAAGCCTTCAATGCTAGGTGGCGCATCTGGAGCAATTTCAGGTCTTGTTGCTATTACTCCTGCCTGTGCAGTAGTTGGACCAGTTGGCGCAATTATCCTTGGTATTGTTGCAAGTATCATCGCATATTGGGCTTGTACTAGCCTTAAAAAAGCATTGGGCTATGATGATTCGCTTGATGTATTCGGTATACATGGAGTTGCAGGTATTGTTGGCGCAGTTGGCCTAGCAATTCTGATGGCACCACAATTTGGAGGTGTTGGATATGATGATGGTGTAACTATGATGAGTCAATTCATGGTGCAAGCTAAATCAGTAGGATTTACTATTCTTTGGTGTGGTTTAATCAGTTTTGTATTATATAAAATTGTTGACGCTACCATTGGTCTTCGTGTTTCAGAAGAAGACGAAAGAGCTGGTTTAGACACTACATCGCATGGTGAAACAGCGTACCACTCTTAATTACTATCTCCTGTTGTAATTTGAGTGAGCAGGAAAGGGCCCATGTAAATGGGCCTTTTTTTTATGTTAATATTTAAATTATGAGTATAAGTTTAGAAGAGTATGAAAAGTTAGATCCAAAATCAACAGTAGAATTCAACGGTAAAAAATTAATTTTCCACACACCAAATCTCTTGACAAAGTGGAGAGCAGATACTTTATTCACTAAAGAGCCAGGTACAATAGATTGGTTAAACCAAATAAATCCAGAAGAAATACTATTAGATATTGGTGCGAATGTTGGTATGTATACAATTTATGCTTCAGTTGTAAGGGATGCAACAGTTTATGCATTAGAACCAGAGTCTCAAAATTATTGGCTCTTAAATAAGAATATAAAATCTAATAATCTTGACAATAAAGTAGGAGCATATTGTGTTGGTTTATCTGATGTTGATAATTTTGACTATATTTTTATGGGTATAAATAATGAGGATGCTGGAGCTGCAAATCATGCTGTTGGAGAACCTCTAAATTTTGAACTTCAGCCATTTCACGATCATATTGGGTTTGCCCAAGGCTGCATAACTTTTAAATTGGATAGTTTGGTTGAAACAAATAAATTACCTATCCCAGATTATATTAAAATTGATGTTGATGGTTTTGAGCATAAGGTAATTAAAGGAGCAAGAAAAACTCTAGAGAGTAAAAAAATTAAATCAGTAATAATAGAATTAAATCCGAATTTACCTGAGCATCTTGATACAATAGAGCTTTTAAAGCAGTTAGGCTTTATATTTTCACAAGAGCAAGTCGATAAAGCTTCAAGAAAAGAAGGTTCTTTTAAAGGAATGAGTGAATATGTTTTTAGACGCTGAGCTTCATGTTGCCTATAAAATTGGAAATGTACCTATTTCCAATTTTCCGTTTCCACATTTTTATTTAGAAAATATTTTTCCTGAGGATTTTTATTCTAAAATTCAAGAAAATCTTCTTGAAAAAAAAGAGATGACATCAATGGCAGACCTTTACCCACAAAATACCGGTTTAAGTGCTTATAAAGATAGATATGTTATGGATTTTACTCGAGCAGATTCAATGAAGAAAGTGAGTAAAAAGAAACAAGAATTTTGGACAGCTTTTGGAGAAAGTTTTTCAAGAGGCCCATTTGGTAATTTAATACAATCAAAGTTTAAAAGATTCCTTGATATGCGTTTTCAATATTTAGAAAATGTTTCTTTTAGACATGAGATGCAGCTTATAAACGATAAAAAAAATTATTCGTTAGGCCCGCATACAGATAAACCAAGTAAAGTTATTTCTGTTTTAATTTATCTGCCAAAAGATTCAATACAAAAAGAAACTGGTACTACAATTTATATGCCTAAAGACCCCGAACTGTTGAATAAAGAATTACCACATGTTCATTATCCTCATGAGCAATTTCATAAGGTAATCACAATGCCTTTTGTACCTAATTCTGCTTTTTGTTTTATTAAAACAAATAATTCTTTTCATGGTGTGGAAAAACTTGCGGACGAGGGAACAGATCGATGGTCATTACAATATAATCTTCATATTACTAATGAAACTTTAGAAAAAGAGATAGCTGCAAAAAATAAACATCATCATCAAAAAAATGAATCAGCAGAAAAAGTAAAATCTAATTTTAGTATGTAAGTTTATTTTTCTTTTGGAAAGTTAAATTCTTTTGGAAGCATTACCCACATTTCACCTGATTGTTTCATTGAGCCAGCTTTAGAGCCTGCAGATTTTCCTTGTCCCCAATAAAAATCAGCTCTAACGCCACCATTAATTGCTCCTCCTGTGTCTTGTGCCATCATAAATTTATTAAGAGGGCTGTTTGAATTTGGTTCAGTTGTAGTTAAAAAAATAGGAGCCCCTAAAGGTATAAATTTACGGTCAATAGCTACTGATCTTTGCGCTGATATTGGAACACCTAGCGCTCCAATCGGACCAGGTAAACCAGTTGGTAGTTCTCTAAAAAATACTGTACTCGGGTTAGCATTCAAAAATTTTTGCAATTTTCTTTTGTTCTTTCTAGCCCAGGATTTAATACTTTGCATTGATACTTTATTTCTTTTTAATTCTCCTTGCCTAATTAAAGCCAAACCCATTGATCGATAGGGATGCCCATTTTGATTAGAATATCCTACTTGGGTTGTAGTACCGTCTTCAAATTTTATAACACCAGAGCCTTGAATTTCTAAGAAAAAGGATTCAACAGGATTTTCTACCCATAACAATTCATTTCCTTGTAATGGATATTCTTTATTTGCTATTTCTTCACGAGTGAAATATGGAATCAATTTATTTCCCTCAACTCGCCCTCTTAAACGTTTATATTTTAAATCTGGATAGATTTCACTTAGATCTACTGTTATTAAATCGTGAGGCGGGGTATAAAGTGGGATTTTATATTTTTTTGTTTTGGTTCTGCTTCCTTTTAATACTGGTTGATAATAACCAGTTATCAATCCTTCTTCAGATCCATCTTCGTTTTTTGCTTTATACACATCAAAATGCTTATGTAAAAAAGCTATAATTTCTGTATTTGATGGCGTTGATAATTTTTTTGATGCATGACAAGTATTTTTCCAATTATCCGATTCGATTAGTTTTTCACATCCATGAAGCCATGCCGGCCAGGCTTCCGTTAATTTATCTTTTTTTAATTTATCCTCAATCTCTTGCCAATTAGTTTTTGATAATAAACTATATTCTATAAGCCGTTTTGTCGGAGTCGTAAGATTTTTTAATTCAATTATTTTTGCTTCTGCTTCTTCAAGGGCTATTTTTTCTGAGTCACAATTACATGAATCTTGAATATTAAATTGGCCGCAACTTACTAAAATTAAGAAAATAAATATTATTGAATTAAATTTCATTAATGTAATGTCCTTGGCATATTTAATTCAAATTCTGATATTTTTGCATCGAATTCAGTACCCTCTTCAGCAATCATATGATATGAACCTAACATACTACCAACAGGTGTATTAATTTCTGTTCCACTAGTATAAGAGTATATAGTTCCTGGCTTAATGATTGGTTGCTCCCCTACTACTCCATCACCTTTTACTTCGTATCGCTCATTATTAGCATTACGTATAATCCAATGACGAGATAAAAGTTGAACAGATTGAACTCCTTGATTTTCAATTGTTACTGTGTAAGAAAAAAAGTACTTATTTGTTTCAATTGATGATTGTTCAGGAATAAATTCCGATTTGACAATAACTGCCACTTGAAATTCTGGGGTATTTGGCTTTTTCATTTATTTTATTAATCCTTTAACTGGAGAGCTTGGGGAAGCAGTATAAAGTTTTTTATCCATTCTTCCTGCGATAAAAGCTTCTCGACCTGATTCGATTGCTTTTTTCATAGCTGAGGCCATTAAAACTGGATTTTTAGCAAGCGCTATTGCAGTATTCATTAAAACACCATCACATCCTAGCTCCATTGCAATTGAAGCATCTGAAGCAGTTCCTACACCAGCATCTACAATTACTGGTACATTTGATTTATCAATAATTATTTCTAAATTCCAAGGATTTAATATTCCCATTCCAGAACCAATTAGAGATGCTAGTGGCATAATTGCACAGCAACCAATATCTTCTAATTGTTTTGCAATTATTGGATCATCAGAGGTATAAACCATAACATCAAATCCATCCTTAATAAGAATTTTTGCTGCATTAATTGTATCTACCACATTTGGGTATAAAGTCTCAGGGTCTCCTAAGACTTCTAATTTTACTAAGTTGTGACCATCTAATAGTTCTCTTGCTAAGCGTAAAGTTCTCACAGCTTCATCTGAAGAATAGCAACCTGCTGTATTTGGTAAATAAGTGAATTCATTTGAGGGAAGAAATTCAAGCAAAGAAGGCTCATCTGAATTTTGACCAAGATTTATTCTTCTAATTGCTACCGTTACAATTTTTGAACCACTTGCATCAATTGCAGCCCTTGTTTGTTTAAAATCTTTATATTTGCCTGTGCCGACTAACAATCTTGAATCAAATGAACGATTGGCAATTATTAATTTATCATTATTTTTTAATTTTTTATCCACCACCAACTGCCCCTATAATTTCTATTTTGTCACCATCATTAATGTATATTCCATTGAAATGATTTTTGGGTATTATTTCTCCATTTCTTTCAATAGCAAATCTTTTACCTTCTAATTTTAAAAGATTTATCAGTTGTTTAGGAGTAATCTTATGTCCCTTAAACTCTTTTGAATTTCCATTTATGTTTATTTTCATATTACAATAAGCTTAATATTAAATTTAAATATAACCTATTTTTATTTATTATTAAATTAATTGAATTTTTATAATAATTTTGCATCAATAAGAAGGGAACAAAATTCCCGTTGATTAATTTCCCAAAAGGAAAAAATTATGTTGAGAACTAAAAATAAATTAAAAGTTAATAATATTAATAAAACCAAACACACTAGTGTTAAAACTCTAAATAAGAATCCAGTTTCAAGTAAACAAAATAAAAAAAATGAATTTCATCGTTCATTAGAAGCATTTTCTGATTGTGTTTAATTAGTAAGAGTTCTTGAAAACATTCTGAGGCACAATTGGTAACAAATTGTTGCTAACTCAGGATCATACCTTTCTCCCTCGTCCCTCATGAATGCGTGTTGGCCGTTAAATTCGTGCCAACTAAAAGTAATATCTGTATCTAGTAATTGTTGATGAATTTGAACCCTTGCTTCTGTAGGAATATGTGTGTCTTGTTTGCCCCAAATCATTAGTAACTCACCTTTAATATCGGATAATCTTTCCATACTATGTTGATTAGGTTTGTTAGGGATTGTATTTGTATGTAAATCTGTAGCATAAAAACATGCTGTTGCTTTTACTTCTGGATTTATGGCAGCTCGAAAAGCTAAATGTCCACCGATACAAAATCCCATAGCTCCAATTTGATTACTTGACCATTTTTGTTTTTTAACCCAATCAATCATAGTCTGATTATCAGAATCATATGATTGAACATCTTTAGACTCCTTATCAGAATTACCTTTTTTTCTTCCGGCATCATCATATGCTAAAACTGTACCAATTGGATTTAATTCATGAAATACTTCGGGGACCAAGACCGCATATCCATGACTAGCAATTATTTTAGCCGCACGTTCTATTGGCCCTGTTTGATGAAATATTTCTGAATAAAATAAAATTACTGGGAATTTTCCAGTTGAAATAGGTCGATGAATATACGTTCTCATTTCCCCCGTTGGTGTGTCTAGGTCAATGGATTCTGATTGAATTAACATGGAATACTTTCATAAATTAAAAGGAACATTCTACTTGATATTTATGAGAAGCTAAATGGTATTTTGATTAATAGTCAGTACTTCGACCAGTAGAGTAATTATGAGGAATATCGTTCTGCCATTCCCCACATTTTTCACATTGATGATCTTGCATAGTAGGACAGAAATGAAGTTGCGAACTTTTACAAGAACGACATTTCATGCCTTCTTTTTTTTTGTGAAGTTCAACTGCTACTTTTGAGCTTCCTAATCCGTACTTGTTATCCATACCACTCCTAATGGTTTGGTTCACATTTATAGTATAAAGTTACTCCAACTTAGGTAAGTAATCAACTTGAATTACTATCTTTTTTTTCTACGCATTGATCGTATAGTATTTCCTTTTCATTTTTAATTTGGGTATTTTCAGAAGATATTTCTAATGTTGTAATATCATTGGTATAAATACTTTGGGACTCACTAACTTGGTCAAGTTTAAATTCTCTATCAGGCAAAATAACCCAAACAGATTTTCCTTCATTTAAATAAAACAAGAAAAATGATTTCTTTTTATCACAGTTATATTCAATAGAGTCCTCGGGACGAGGATCTTTTTCTTCAAATTCATTTGAAAAAACATCGGATAAAGCGTCTAATTTAGGTACCTTATCAAAAGAACACGACATCAAAAAATTTAGAATAAAAAATAATAAAAAATAAAATTTCATTTACTCTTTACCAATTAAAGAATCATCTAATTTTAATACCTTAGATTCATAATGGCTAATATTTTCAGTATCTTTTTCTTTAATTGCAATTTTATATAAATAAAAATAAGCTAATGTATGTTTATCATTTTCTTTAATCACTTTTTTAAAAATATTACGAGCTGTTTTATAATCTTTTAATTGATACAGAGAGAAAGCATGATAGTAATGAGCTTCAATTTCTTCTGGATTTTGATTTATCCATTGGGTTGTAATATTTTTTAGATCATTCCATGATTTATTTTTTAATGGCCCAGCTACTCGCATAAAAAATGGTTGATTAGCTTCAAGGTTATCCCAAAATGGTCTTTGAGGTTGGGTAGTTACAGAAACTTCTTTTCCATTATTAAGTAATTCTTTTATTATTTCTACTGGCATACTGTAATATTCTGAATTCCAAGGCGGTTTGAAAGTTGTTATTCCAATTAATTCACCATTGTAATTGAATAGACCTCCTCCGCTTGCTCCAATAGCAAACCATGCAGAAGATTTAATAATTTTATATTGATTTAATTTATATATTCCTTTTATACGCCCAAAAGTTGTATGTGGTTTTATTGTATTTCCTCCGTAACTTTTGGCGAAAACTTGAGTTTCATATTGTAAGGAATTATTTGTAGCAAGTTTAATTGAGTCAAGATCAAGATATTTAAATTTTAAAATACAAATATCATTTTTCCAATCAGCTATTAGAGCTTGCGGTGCATAACTTTTTCCAAATTTAGTAACATGAACTCCCTGTGAGTTTCCAATAACATGGCAATTAGTTACGACATGATCTTTCATTACAACAACTCCAGAACCAACACCGTGATTACCGTCTTTATTGGCTGAATGGACTTTGACTATTGACCCATTTATTGAGAATATTAGCTCAGCTGAAGGAGTTGCATTGAGACCAAGAGATAAAAATAGAATAAAACAAAATAATAATTTTTTCATACATACTATTTGAAAATTTAATTATCTGATAGAGACTATAATATTATTTTAGTTCACTTAAAACTAGCCACATTTACTTTCGCCACAATTTAGACAGGTTAAACACCCATCCATCATGATAGCCGCTTTAGTATTACATTTATTACATAATTGGGCGTCGACAGGAAAGCCTGTATCAGGATTAATACCATTTGGATTTTCTTTTTCATAACTTGCTTTTTTTTCTTCAATTAATTTTTTTTGGTGCTCATCTGGATTTTTTTTTTGCAGCATACCAATATTTATTAAATGTTGTTCAACGACTTGTCCTAATTCAGCAACTAAACTTGGAACATACCTTCCACCTTTTTTATAGTATCCGCCATTTGGATCAAATACACTTTCTAATTCTTCAACCAGAAATGTAATATCGCCACCTTTTCTAAACACTGCGGACATAACTCTCGTTAAGGCGACAATCCATTGGAAATGTTCCATATTTTTTGAGTTGACAAATATTTCAAAAGGTCTCCGATGTTCTTGTTCGGTACCTTCATTCATTAAAACATCATTTATAGTAATATAAAGCGCATGCTCAGTAACTGGAGTTTTTACTTTATAAGTTGATCCCGTGATTTGATCAGGCCTGTTTAAAGGGTCGCCAAGTTGAAATATCTCGGCTGGATTAGATTCTTCTTTTTTCTCTTTTTCTGTATCGAGAACATTATAACCCACAATTTTTTTAGTAATTTTTACTGCCATTTTTAATTAATCCCTAGAATTTTCCGTAATAACCTTCTTTTAAAGCATCGTATAAGTTTGCTGCAGAATGAGTTTCACCATCATATTCAATTTCTTCATTACCTTTTACTTCTATTGTGCCTCCATCATCCAAAGTGAATTGATATGTTGTTTCTTCTAAATCTTTTTCAGTTACCAAGACACCTTGAAAAGCTTCGGGATTAAATCTAAAAGTAGTACAGCCTTTTAAGCCTTGATCATATGCATACAGATATATATTTTTGAAATCTTCATAATCATAATCAGTAGGGACATTAATAGTTTTAGAAATTGAGCTATCAATCCATTTTTGGGAGGCAGCTTGAATATCTACATGCGCTTTTGCTTTTATGGTTGAAGAATCAATAAAATATTCTGGTAACTTCTCTTCCTCTTTATCTGAAAATGGCATAGCTTTATCGTTTATTAGTTGACGATATGCAAGTAATTCAAAAGAAAATACATCAACCTTTTCTTTAGTTTTTTTACCTTCTCTGATTACGTTTCGACTATAATGATGCGCAAAAGACGGCTCAATACCATTACTTGCATTATTTGCTAGTGATAGGGAGATTGTGCCAGTTGGAGCAATTGAAGTATGGTGAGTAAAGCGAAGACCAAAGGTTGCAATCTCATCTTGAAGCTCTTTGGGAAATTGCTGCATATACCGACTATATTTTCCTAGCAGAACTTTTCCTTTTATTTTATCCCCTATTTTTATTCCGTCTTTTTTCATTTCTGGTCTTGCTGCAATCATCTCAGCAGTAATTTTAAAATCTTCATTCATTACTGGAGCCACTCCTTTTTCTTTTGCTAATTCGATTCCAACTTCCCATCCTACTTCAGCTAGAACTTTAGTTACTTCTTCAGTGAATTCTAAGGATTTTTCATCCCCATAAATCATTTTTAGCATGCTTAAAGTAGATCCTAAGCCTAAATATCCCATACCGTGACGACGTTTTCTAGCAATTTCGTCTCTTTGTTTTTCAAGTGGTAAACCATTTACTTCAACAACATTATCAAGCATTCTAGTAAAAGTACTTATAACTTTTTTATATTTATCCCAATCAAAATATGCTTCATTAGTGAACGGATTTTTTACGAATTTGGTTAAATTAATTGAACCTAAAAGGCATGCACCGTAAGGGGGTAAAGGTTGTTCGCCGCATGGATTTGTAGCTCTTATGTTTTCACAAAACCAATTATTGTTCATTTCATTAACGCGATCAACAAGAATAAATCCTGGTTCAGCATAATCATATGTTGAAGACATAATAATATCCCAAACACGACGAGCTTTGATGGTTTTATAAACACGACAGGCAACTTTTCCTGCGTCAGAGCCTTTTGTTTGCGTTAAATATTTTCCTTTTACAGGCCATTCTTTCCAGACTACTTTATCAGTATCTGTAAGATTTAATTCATCATCTTTAGCTTCTTTTTCTGTAACTGGAAAAGCAAGCTGCCAATCAGAATCTGATTTCACCGCCTCCATAAAATCTTTTGTAATTAAACAAGATAAATTGAATTGTCTTAGGCGTCCATCTTCTCTTTTTGCTTTAATAAAATCAGTAACATCTGGGTGCGAAATATCAAATGTGGCCATTTGTGCTCCTCGTCGTCCTCCAGCACTAGAAACAGTGAAACACATTCGATCATATATATCCATAAATGATAGCGGCCCACTCGTATAAGCTCCCGCTCCTGCAACAAATGCTCCTTTTGGCCTTAGAGTAGAATATTCATATCCAATTCCACAACCAGCTTTTAATGTAAGCCCCGCTTCATGAACTTTATCTAAGATGTCTGTCATGCTGTCTTCGATTATTCCAGAAACAGTACAATTAATTGTACTAGTTGCTGGTTTGTGTTCTAGAGCTCCTGCATTAGAAGTAATTCTTCCTGCTGGTATTGCTCCATTTTGTAAAGCCCACAAAAATTCTTTATGCCAAAATTCTCTTTTTCCTGGTTTTTCTACATCTGCTAAAGCTTTAGCTACTCTTTCATAAGTGTCATTGATATTTTTATCAACAAAATCACCTTTTTTTGATTTTAGTCTATATTTTTTGTCCCAAATATCTTCTGAGACAGATTGGAAGGGTATCTTTACTTCTTCAGACTCTTCTTGAGTAGATTCAGATGGAACCGCTTTGAGCATTTATTTCCCCCTATTTAATGCTTTTGTAGAGCTTTATTTGTAAAAAAAGGCTTTAGAATGAAACCACAACATCTTGTGCCAATGAAAAAAATTTTAACATCTGGTGGTGTTTGGTCAAGAGTTATTTTAATAAAATATGATATTTTTTTGCACTAATATTGAACAAAGTTTCTATAAGCCTTATACAACAATTAGTTAGTAAAAATAAAAAATATAAATTAATTTCACATTGTGAGAAAATTACATGATGCATCTTTTTTTCTATGAAATTATAATTCGTTGCTTGATACCTTTTGCTTTAGCAAAAATTTTTTATCGTGCACTAATAAGTTCTGATCATTTAAATCATTTTAATGAAAGACTTGGGTTTTATTCTAAACAAAAAAAATCTTTCTGGAAAAATAAACAAATAATTTGGCTTCATTGTGTTTCAGTTGGTGAAACTAAAGCTATAAATAATCTTATTGAAGTTATATTAAAAAAATTTCCTCAAACACATCTCCTTATTAGTCATGGAACTCTTACCGGAAGAAAAACTAAATTACCAAAAAGCACAAGAATTCATCGAACTTTTTTACCTTATGATACAAGCAGTGCAGTAAAAAGATTTTTATCTTACTATCAACCAAAAATAGGATTGATTGTAGAAACAGAATTATGGTTTAATTTAATTAATCAATGCAAATTACATCAAATCCCATTACACTTAATTAATGCACGTTTATCAGAAAAATCTTTAAAAAAATATCTACCTTTTAAGAAATTTATTAATACTAGATTATTACAACTCGATTCAATTTATGTAAGAGCTAGAGAAGATGCTACTAATTTTAGCTCACTTACGAAAGCAAGAATTAGAATAATGGGTAATATTAAATTTGATTCTAAAGCACCAAAAAATACTCTAATAAAGAGTAATCAATTGAAAAAAAAATTAAAAATAACAAACCAATTTGTTTTAGTTGCTGGAAGTACTCGGGCTGGAGAAGAAGAAATCTTAATAAGGCTTGTTAAAAAATTGAATTATAAAAATTTAATATTGATAGTTGTCCCTAGACATCCAGATAGATTTAATGAGGTAGAGAAACTTTTTTCTAAGCAAAATTTAAGTATTTTAAGAAAAAGTAAGTTAGGTAAAATTGAAAAACCATCAAACTATATTCTTGGCGACACAATGGGGGATCTTTATGAAATATATAGCATCGCTAGTTTAGCTATTATAGGGGGAAGCATTTTGAATCATGGGGGACAAAATCCAATTGAACCAATGAGTCTTGGAATCAAAACCGTTGTTGGCCCATCTATATATAATTTTAAAGATATAGTTAATGATGCAGAGAAAAATCGAGCAATATTAAGATTTAGAAATATAAATCAATTAGAAGAGCTTCTGAAAAATATAATAACTAGCAAAGAAACAAAAAAATATATAGTTAATAATGCTAAGCAGTATATTAAAAATTCATCAGGTAGTACTAGTAAAATTATTCAATTAATTAATCAATATTTTTAATTAGCGGTGCTACTTTTTTAAAAGTTTCGTTTTCTGATGTCTTTAGCCATTCAAAAACAATTGATTCAGTATTAGTAATAATACAACCTTCTTCTCTGAGTCTGTTAAGCGCATTTTGTTTATTTTGTATATTTCTTGAAACAACAGCATCTTCAATGATAAAAACATCTTTGCCAGATTTTTTTAAACCAAGAGCAGTCTGTAAAACACATATATGTGTTTCCATCCCCATTAGAAATATTTGGGGACGAGTTTTTATCAAACATCTCAAAAATACAGGTTCTTCTGTACATGCAAAAACATTTTTTTCAACAAATTTTGCTTCAGACAGGAAGGGCATGATAGGACTGAGGGTATGACCAAGTCCTTTTGGATATTGTTCTGTACAAATCTGAGGGATATCCAATTCATTTGCTAGTGTTACCAATAATTCACATCGCTTAATTATTTTGTTAGTAACTTCTTTAGGCATTGCTTTCGATAATTTCTCTTGCATATCAATTATTACTAATTGACTTTTTTCTTTTAGCGCAATCATTATTTAATTTACCATTAAATATCGATTAATTTCATCTAGATCTTTAATAGATAACATTCCAGTCGATAATTTTAGATTTATATAATTCATAATATAATTATAACGTGATTCTAGTACATTCAATTTTGAGTTAAATAATATTTGTTGAGCATCTAGAACTTCT
The DNA here is from genome assembly GCA_042094875.1 of OM43 beta proteobacterium. Classification (GTDB taxonomy): domain Bacteria; phylum Pseudomonadota; class Gammaproteobacteria; order Burkholderiales; family Methylophilaceae; genus BACL14. Next base: position 83,247 of record JBELCI010000005.1, on the reverse strand, counting down.
AAACTATTTCGAAGGCCTTCTTCGAATCCTAACTGTGTTGATTCTAATTGAAGCGCTGCTGATTCCATTGCTTGTTGATATGCTGCAATTTCTGAGAAATTAGTTTGAAGACTCAAATAATAATCTCTTACCTTTAACTCAATACCTCTTCGAAGATATTCTATATCTTCTTCTAGTTTACTTTTTAACAAGATAGCTTCTCTGACTCTTGAGCTTGTCATCCCTCCTGAAAAAATTGGAATACTAATTTCTACACCTATAGCATCTGAATAACTTCTTATACCATCATTTTGAGTTGCTCCATATGGATAACCTCCTTTATCCCAATTCCTGGTTCTGCTTGCAATAGCATCTATAGTTGGGTAATGCCCTGAGCGTCTAGTATCAACTTCACGCTCTGCAATTTTTATTTCATCCTTTTTTATTTGTAACTCTAAGTTATTATCTTGGGCAATCGCAATCCAGTCATCTGCTAAGTTATCAATTTCTGTAAAAGTAATTACAGGATTAAGTGGTGTTAGATTACCAGGTAAATTACCAGTAATTACTTGAATTTCTCTCTTTTTTATTTTTAGTTTTTGTATTGCACTGATTTGTTGGGCTTCAATTAAAGCTTTTTTTGTTTTAGCCTCATTAATGTCTGTGATTGAAATTAATCCAGCTTGAAATTGCGCTTCAGCTTTTGCTAATTGTTTTTGTATAGATGCTCTTTGAAACTGAAAAAGATCCACATAATCTTTTGCTAGTAAAGTTTCGAAATAAATTTTAGATATTCGAAAAATTAAATCCTGTTGAGTTTGGATTAGCTGTTTATCTGAAAGACTAATTTGAGTTAAGATTTTTTTATATTGAGTATAAGCTGAGTAATTAAATAGAGGTTGTTTTACTGTAACTCCATAGTTATATGATTCATAGTTTGTTTTTTTCCCTGATAATAGATCATTGCTTGGCAAAGAAGAGGTTAAAAATTTTCTTTCTTTGTCCAGTTTGTCAAAGCTTGCATCCATTGAAATACTTGGTAAAAAAAGGGATTTTCCTTGTTTAATTAATTCTTTAGTTGCTTCATTCTGAAATCTAGCAGAAGATAAAAGCGAATCATTTTTTAATGCTTCTTGGTAGAGAGTCATTAAGTCAGTTGTTTCTTGCGCGTTTAGCTTAGAATTTAGAATTCCTATAGCAATAAAAATTACTATTAAAAAATATTTGGTTATAATTTTAAGATTGAAAATAATTCCTGTTCCTTTAAAAAACAAATTTTCTTCGTTGCCATTTGTGAAAAAATAGCGAAGCAAATGCTTTAAGTCACTCTGAGTCAATTTTTTAAATAAGGTTCGTTTTCATAACCAAAAAAAACCTCTTAAGGGTGATTATATATTAGGAGTCAAACTAATTTTGAATATTTATGTCTATTTAAGTGACATATGATTATATAGGCTTGCACATTTTTAAATATTCGAATAATCTGTAAAGATATTGCTAGGGGTCTATTCCAAATAAATAGTGAGAAATACCCTTCGAACCTGATGTGGATAATGCCGCCGTAGGGAAAGCATCTAAAATGCTCCTTACGTTCAAAAAGGAGTTCTAAAATGAATGCAACAGATAAAACATTAAAAAAAAATATAGACGAATTTATAGGTAAAGAAGCTCAGCTTGATTCGGAGGCTTTAAAGTCGTTTACTAATTCAAGAAAGGTTTATGTAGAAGGGTCAACTCCGGATATTCAAGTTCCATTTAGGGAAATTACCATTTCAGATACACCATCAGAATTTGGTGCTGAGAAAAATGCCCCTGTTCTAGTTTATGACACATCTGGGCCTTATACTGATCCTAAATATGATATCAATATTCAAAATGGCCTCCCTCCCTTAAGAACAAAATGGATTATAGATCGTCAAGATACCGAACAACTTAGTGGGCCGACTTCAATTTTTGGCCAACAAAGAAAAACTGATCCTGAACTTGAAAAAATGCGTTTTAATCTTATTCGGAAACCAAGAAAAGCAAAACAAGGGCAAAATGTTTCTCAAATGCATTATGCAAAAAAAGGAATAATTACACCTGAGATGGAATTTATTGCAATAAGAGAAAATCAAAGGCGAGAAGGTATATCAGATGTAATTCAGACCCAACATCCAGGCCAAAATCATGGTGCCCAGATTCCAAAAAAAATAACTCCAGAATTTGTTAGAGATGAAGTTGCTAAGGGTCGTGCAATTATTCCTGCAAATATAAATCATCCCGAAACTGAACCAATGATTATTGGGCGTAATTTTTTGGTTAAAATAAATGCCAATATTGGTAATTCAGCATTGGGTTCAAGCATAAGTGAAGAGGTAGAAAAAATGGTGTGGGGAACTAGATGGGGGGGCGATACCGTTATGGATCTATCTACCGGAAAAAATATTCATGAAACAAGGGAATGGATAATTAGAAATAGTTCGGTTCCAATTGGAACAGTGCCAATTTATCAAGCCTTAGAAAAGGTTAATGGTAAAGCTGAGGATCTGACTTGGGATATATTTAAAGACACTCTTATTGAGCAAGCTGAACAAGGCGTAGATTACTTTACAATTCACGCAGGAGTTAGACTTGCCTTCATACCTATGACTGCAAAAAGAATGACAGGTATAGTTAGCCGTGGCGGTTCAATTATGGCAAGTTGGTGCCTAGCTCATCACAAAGAATCATTTTTATATACTCATTTTGAAGAGATTTGTGAAATTATGAAAGCATACGATGTTAGTTTTAGCTTGGGTGATGGACTTCGTCCCGGATCAATTTATGATGCAAATGACGAGGCTCAATTTGCTGAATTAAAAACACTTGGTGAATTAACTAAGATTGCCTGGAAGCATGATGTACAAGTAATGATTGAAGGGCCTGGTCACGTTCCAATGCATCTTATCAAAGAGAATATGGATCTTCAATTAGAGCATTGTGACGAAGCTCCTTTTTATACGCTAGGCCCTTTAACTACTGATATAGCTCCGGGATATGATCACATAACTTCTGGAATTGGTGCTGCAATGATTGGATGGTATGGATGTGCAATGTTATGTTATGTAACTCCCAAAGAACATTTAGGGTTACCAGAAAAAGAGGATGTAAGAGTAGGAATAATTACATATAAAATTGCAGCCCATGCCGCAGATTTAGCTAAAGGCCATCCTGGTGCACAGATTCGAGATAATGCTTTATCTAAGGCACGATTTGAATTTAGATGGAATGATCAATTTAATCTTGGTCTTGACCCAGAAAAAGCAAAAGAGTTTCATGATGAAACATTACCTCAAGAGGGGGCTAAGCAAGCACATTTTTGTTCTATGTGCGGACCTCATTTTTGTTCTATGAAAATTTCTCAAGATGTAAGGGATTACGCAAATAAGAAAGGGGTGTCAGAACAAGAGGCTCTTCAAAAAGGAATGGAAGAAAAATCCATTGAATTTGTAAAAAAAGGCTCCAAAGTTTATCAAAAAGTATAATTAAAAAATGGATCTTTATCTTTTATGGGTTGCGTTTTTATTAGGCGTCATTGAAGGAGTTACAGAGTTTCTTCCTGTAAGTTCAACTGGACATTTAATTATTGGGGCAAGTCTTCTTGGATATGAGAGTGCTTCAAGTAAAGTTTTTGAAATAGTAATTCAATTAGGTGCAATTTTTGCAGTTTTAGTTGAGTATAGAAAAAAGTTAATATCTACTTTTATTGGTATACACAAAGATAGAATTGCTCAAATTTTTACCCTTAATTTGGTTATTGCATTTATTCCTGCAGCAATATTAGGATTCTTTTTTCATAGCTATATAAAATTATATTTGTTTAATCCAATAGTTGTTGGTATTGCATTAGTTGTTGGAGGAATCATAATGATTCTTATAGAAAAAAAATTGCCTAATAGACCTAAAACCGATATCGATAAAATAAGTAATCATCAATCTTTTATAATTGGCATTGCTCAATGTTTTTCATTAATACCAGGAGTATCACGAGCTGCTTCAACAATTATGGGAGGGCTTATTGCTGGTCTTGATAGAAAGACTGCTACAGAATTTTCATTTTTCTTAGCTATCCCAATAATTTTTGCTGCTGCTACTTTTGATTTGGTATCAAATTTTAATATTCTAAGTAAAAGTGACTTGCCAATTTTTTTAGTAGGTTTTATAACTGCATTTATAAGCTCATATTTAGTAATTAAAATTTTTATTAAATTTGTGGCTCACAACACATTTATAGGGTTTGGATGGTATAGAATTATTGTTGGTTCCCTTACTATTTATTATTTCCTTTAGAATTTACATATGAAAGATTACCAAAATTTAATACCAATCTTAAAAAAAATCGCACGTCTATCAAAAAGTGAGTCAATGCCAATTGAAAAAGCGTTATCTGAGCTAGATCATTTTGGCTTTTCTTTGATTGCTTTAATTTTGGTTCTTCCCTTTATGCAGCCTTTTCCAGTGGGCCCACTTAGTGTTATAGGGGGATTGACTATTGCAGCTTTAGGGCTTCAGCTTTTAAGAAGGAAAGCATTTCCTACTTTGCCAAAAAAACTTCTTATAATTACTCCAAGTAATAAAAGTTGGATATGGATAACGAATGTTTGTATTTTTATAATTTATTGGTCAAAAAAAATTACTCGGCATAGATTAAATTGGTTTGTTTCAGATAAAATCGGACTAAAATTTGAGGGAGGAATTTTTATTTTAGGAGGCTTATTAATGGCTATCCCATTTGCTATGCTATTACCACTTAATAATTTTTTTCCTGGACTTGCGATATTATTTGTAACGATTGCTCAATTTGAAAAAGATGGTTTTTTTGTTTTAGTGGCAATTTTTTGGTTGGTTTTTACAATTATTTACTTTGGCTTATTTATGTATGGAATATATTATCTTGGTGCTGAGGGAATGCAGCATTTACCAGAGTGGCTAACAAATTTTAATTTATGAGTTTAATTTCAGATCAACTTATTCCATGGCAAAAAAAATATGGTAGGAATGATTTACCATGGCAAGGTACCAGAAATCCTTATTTTATTTGGGTATCTGAAATTATGTTGCAGCAGACTCAAGTTAAAACAGTTTTACCTTATTACCAAAAATTTTTAACAACTTTTCCAGATATAAGAACATTAGCTTTAGCTAATGAAGAAGACATTATGGAATTATGGAGTGGTTTAGGGTATTACGCTAGAGCTAGAAATTTACATGAAAGTGCTAAAATAATTCATAATGAATTGGAAGGTAAATTCCCATCAAAGGTTGTTGATTTACTATCATTACCTGGAATAGGCCGATCTTCTGCTGGTGCAATTTGTTCTTTCGCATATAATCAAAAAACTCCTATATTAGATGGCAATGTGAAAAGAGTCTTTACCAGAATTTATGGGATTAAAGATTATGCTGGTATATCATCAGTAGAAAAAAAATTATGGAATATAGCAGAAGAAAATCTTCCTGAAAGTGAATTTGGTAAATATAATCAAGCTTTAATGGATCTTGGAGCAAGTCTTTGTAAAAAAAAGCAACCAAAGTGTTCTTTATGCCCTATAAATGAAAATTGTAAAAGTTTTTTAAATAAATGGACTGACGTTATTCCAGCATCTAAACCAAAAAAGAAAAAATTAACCCAAGTATCTTATTTCTATATTTTTCAATACAAAACTAAGTTTTTATTTTTTAAAAAACCAAATGAAGGAATATGGGGGGGACTTTGGTCATTACCTGAATTCAAAAAAAAACTTAATATTAAAAAATGGATACCCAGTAATCTTAAAATAAAAGATTTTAAATTATTAGATGATGGGTTTATGTTTACAGAGTTTACTCATTTTAAACTTCAAATGAATTACCAACATTTTGTATTAAATGAATACGACTCTAAAATAATTTTACCTAACTCAATGTGGCAAGATAAACTTCAAATTCAAAAAGGAGCTTATCCTGCCCCAATAAAAAAACTAGTTAAAAATTTACCAACAGATTTAAGATAGCTTCATTTTATTTATATTTTAGGGTTGCGAGCATTTTAATTAAAAGGCATTATTCCAATTAATTTAAAAATAAATAGTAAGGAACAAGATTATGCAAAATTTTTATGACCCTATTGCAAGGGTTTTATTATCATTAATATTTTTTATTTCGGTTTTATTTATTCTTAGCAATATATTATCAACTCCAAATGGCTATGGAAATTATCAGGATATGTTAGGAGCAAGAGGCTTGCCTGGTATTTTTGCTCCACTAAGTATCTTAATTCAATTAGTGGCAGGATTTACTTTAATAATAGGCTATAAAATTAAAATTACAGCTTACGTGTTAGCAGCTTATTCTTTTATTTGGTCTATTGTATATTTATTAAATGCATTTAGTGGTCAACCGCATCTTTTGTTAATGGCCCTTCAGTATTTAACAATTACAGGTGGTCTTTTTTATATGGGTGTTCGTCCAGCTACTGGATACAGTATTGATGGGTTAAAAAAATAAACTAATCCTAGTTTTTATTCCCACTCTAATTGCGGATAAACTTGATTAACATTTCTCGGATTTTGAACATCGAATAATTCCCACTTATTCGATTCTGATTGAGCTGCAGTTTCAATCGTCTCTTGGAGACCTTGATCTTCAGAAATAGCATTTTTTATATCATCGCGTAACGTTATGAAATAATTTCTGTGTTTTTTAAAAGCCTCGCGCCACTTTTTGGTGGGGGTGCCATGTCCTGGGATAACGAGATTAATTTTTAAAGAAAGTAACTGATCAATAACTTTAATAATGCCATGTATATCTCCATCAACTACTGGTGTTCTTTCAACAAATAGTAAATCTCCCGCCCAAAGCGTTCCGGTTTTTAAATCTTCAATGGTGATATCGTTATCGGTATGAGCGGACGGAAAAGCACTTATTTTAATTTTTCTTTCACCCAAATCAAAAATTTGGCTTTCATTTACCTTGATAAAGATTGAAGGAGGGATTTGAATAGATTCCTTAATTGGAGTATTTAAATATTCTAGATTTAATCTTTCATAGAGCTCTTTTCTAAGTTTCATTGCCTTTGGGAGCTCGCTGTGCCCAATAAATTTTGTATTTTTATTTACAAATACTGCATTACCGTAAATGTGGTCAAGATGGACATGAGTGTTAATGACATATTTTATGGGTAGAGATGTTCTTTCGCGAATACTTGCTTTAAGAGCCTTACCAATTTCTATGCTCCCACCAGAGTCAATAACTGCAACACTATCTTTACCTACTATAAAACCAATATTGCAAATATCTCCTTGATAGCCTTCATCAACATCATGATGCTCTCCTTGATGGACGAATATACCAGGTGCAACTTCAGTAATACTTAAATGAGTTGAGCTTGCTAAAATATTTCCTGTAAAAAAAAGTAAGGAAAAAATATAAAGTATAAAAATTTTTTTCAATTTTTTAAAAGTACGGCTATTATATTAATAATTTAATTTTACATAATTTAATATGAGTAGTCATTCAAAAAAATATACAAGTGTTGCAATCATTTTACATTGGTTAATTGCTATTGCTATTGGATTTATGTTTTATCTAGGCTGGTTTATGGAAGCTTTGCCGAAAGAGGGAACAAAAGCTTTAAGTTATGACTTATTTGATTTAGGTTTATATACTTGGGAATTAACTAAAGAAGCCACTCCAAGAGCTTTTTATTTTAATTTACATAAATCTATTGGACTTACAATATTTGCCCTCATACTTTTTAGAATTATGTGGAGATTGACTCATCGCCCGCCCCCTCTTCTTGACACTATGAAGTCATGGGAGAAAAAATTAGCTACTTTAGCTCATCATAGTCTTTATGCCTTAATGTTTTTGACTCCTTTAGCTGGGATAATTATGTCTATTGGAAGTAAATATGGAATTAAATGGTTCGGCATAAAAGTTGTTTCAGGCATTGATGATAGTGGATTAAGGCATTTATTTAAGGAATTCCATCAAATTTTTGGTCTTTTAATTCTAGTGATTTTAATTTTTCATATTGCTGGAGCACTTAAACATTCATTTGTAGATAAGGACGGAACTCTGAGAAGAATGTGGTTTAGTAAATAATTCTAGTATTATATAAAGATAATCTTAATTTATAAGCCATCATGTCAATTGATATATTAACCATAACAGATCACAACCGTAAAACTTTTAAAGGTAAATATATTTATCCTGTAGTTTCTAGAAGAGCCGGAGGATTATCTTTGGGGATTAATTTAAATACTAATAATGCTTGTAATTGGCAATGTATTTATTGTGAAGTCCCAGATTTAATTAGAGGTAAGCCTGATAGTATTAATTTAAAAGAATTAGAGGTTGAACTTGATTATTGGCTTGATCAAATAATTAATCAATCTTTTTTAAATCAATACACTCAAAATAAAACAGAATTTAAAGATATTGCTTTTTCTGGAAATGGAGAACCAACCGCATCAAAACAATTTAAAGATGTTATTAAAATCGTAATTAAAAAGATTAACGAATATAAATTAACAAAAAAAATAACAATTCGTTTAATAACTAATGGAAGTAATATGAGTAATCCTAATGTCAAAGAAGCATTATCTTTGATGAACAATTTTAGTCGTGAAGTTTGGTTTAAAATAGACCAAATAAATGAAGAAGATGTTAAAACTATTAATCAAGTTAATTTATCAAAAGCAACTGTAAAAAGGAATCTAGAAGCTGCACTCGATACTAGTCCAACAGTTATACAAACTTGTTTATTTAGATTGAATAATAAATTACCAAGCAAAGCTTCTTTAGATGCTTATATTGATTTTCTAAAAACTTATGAGAAGAAAATTAAAGGTATTCATCTTTATAGCTTAGCAAGATTATCAGAACAGTCATCTGATTATGAATTAACCCGGCTTACAGAACCTGAGTTGGAATCTATAGCTAATAAAATAAAGTTATTAAATATTCCAACACAAATTTTTTCTTGAATTTTAATAATATGAAAAATTTATTAGTATTTTTTTTAAGTTTAATTCTTTTATCTGCTTGTCAAAATCAGAATGAAGACTGGGGTTCGTATGGAAAAGATTTAACGAATCAACGTTATTCAAAATTAAATCAAATTAATATTAAAAATGTTAATAATTTAGAATTAGCCTGGCAATACCAAACCGGAATAAGAGCAACATTTCAAGCTACACCTCTAGTTCATAAAGGCATTATGTATGTATCTTTACCATTCAATAATGTAATTGCTTTAGATGGTAAAACAGGTGAAGAATTATGGCGCTATGAACACGATAGAAATCCTAATTGGAAAATGTGTTGTGGACCAACAAATCGTGGAGTAGCGATTCACGGTGAGCAGATTTTTTTTGGCACTATTGATGCCAGACTCATTTCTCTTGATATTAAAACTGGTGAAAAAATTTGGGATATCAATGTTGTAGAAAATATAGTTAAAACAGAGTCTTTAACTGCTTTAGATGAATTAGATCCAAATCGCACTAAAAATATGAGTGGTGGAACAGGAGTTGGTATTTCTATGGCACCTGTTGTCTACAAGAATAAGGTAATTATTGGAATAACTGGTGTCGGGTATGGTCTTCATATTGAAGAAGAAGGGGAAGATGCTCCCCTTGGAGCAGTTGTAGGCGTTGCAGGAAGATTTGGAAGACCAGGATTTTTAGCAGCATACGATATTCATTCAGGAAAACAAATTTGGCAATTTGACACTATCCCTGCAAAAGGATGGGAAGGAGAATTTACTAATTATACTGCAGATGGAGAAGTTCTTAATCGTGATATTTATCTTGAAAAACAAACATTAAATCAATATCCAGATGCCGCAAAGTATGGAGGAGGTTCTGCATGGACTACACCAGCTATTGACGAAATTACAAATACACTTTTTTTTGGTACTGGTAATCCTTCTCCTCAAATGAGTTCAGAGTCGAGACCTGGAGATAATCTTTATACGGTTTCTCTGGTTGCTTTAGATGCAGATACGGGTAAATTGAAATGGTTTTATCAGCAAGTTCCCCATGACAAATGGGGCTATGATGTTGCAAGCCCCCCCTTGTTATTTCATACGATTCAAAATGGCAAAGTTATACCTGCTGTAGGTCAAGCAGGTAAAACAGGTTGGTTTTATATACACAATAGAAATAATGGAGAACTTTTACTCAAGTCTGAAGCATTTGTTCCTCAAGATAATTTATTTGCAAAGGCAACTTATGAAGGGACTTTAATTTATCCGGGTATTCTTGGTGGATCAAATTGGTCGCCTGTTAGTATTAATTTAGACAAACATTTAGCATATGTTTCAGGTATCCATGCCCCAATTAGATATACTCTTCATGAAAAAAAATCTGGTGAAAAAATTATTAAATATACAAGCTCTGAAATTTCTGATGATTCTCAATGGGGCTTATTATCAGCTATAAATGTTTCAACCGGTAAAATTTTATGGCAACATACAACAGAACAACCTCTTTTGGGAGGTTCTCTAGCTACTAAAGGAAACTTGGTTTTTGTTGGAGAAGGCAATGGTGCTTTTAATGCATTTAATGGAGTTACTGGTGAACTTATATGGCAAACTAATATTGATGCAGGGGTAAATGCCCCTCCAATTACTTATATGATAAATGGTAAGCAATATGTTGCTGTCGTTGCTGGAGGAAATAAAATTATGGGGTATAAGCAAGGAGATTTTATAAGTGTGTATAAACTTCCAGATTGAATTTCTCATTAAATAAGGATAATTGTTGAAAATTACAGTCGTAGGAATTGGTTATGTTGGCTTAGCAAATGCTATTTTGCTTTCACAAAATCATAGCGTTACATTAATTGATATTGTTTCTGATAAGGTTGATTTAATTAATAAAAGAAAATCACCTATTCAAGATTCATATATTACTGAGTATCTTGAATCAATCAAATTAGATCTTCATGCAACATTGGATCAAAAAATTGCTTATAAGGATGCTGAGCTAATTATTATTGCCACTCCAACAGATTATGACCCAGCTACAAATTTCTTTAATACAAAGTCAATTGAAGATACCATTAATAGCATAATTAAAATTAATAAAACAGCATTAATCTTAATAAAATCTACAGTGCCTGTTGGATACACAAATAGTTTAAGATCAAAATTTAAAAAGGCTCATATTATTTTTTCACCAGAATTTTTAAGAGAAGGACAAGCGTTATATGATTGCCTTTATCCATCGAGAATTATTATTGGAGACACATCAAGTAGCAGTAAATCTTTGGCAGAATTATTTATCGAAGGAGCAATAAAGAAAGATATAGCAGTTTTATATACAGACTCAACTGAAGCTGAAGCAATTAAGCTTTTCTCAAATACATATTTAGCAATGCGAGTTACTTTTTTTAATGAATTAGATACTTTTGCAACAAAACATAATTTAAATACAAAACAGATAATTGATGGAGTTAGTTTAGATCCGAGAATTGGTGACCATTATAACAATCCATCTTTTGGTTATGGTGGATACTGTCTTCCAAAAGATACAAAACAATTGCTGGCAAATTATAAAGATATACCTAATAATATTATGCAAGCAATTGTAGACAGTAATGAAACTAGAAAAGATTTTTTGGTGCAAGAAATAATAAATACGGGAGCAAAAATCATTGGTATTTATCGTCTTATCATGAAAAGTAATTCAGATAATTATAGAGAATCAGCAATCTTAGGAATTATAGAAAGATTAAAAGAAAAAAATTTAAATATAATTATTTATGAGCCTCAAATAAGTCAGAATAAATTAGAGGGGCTATCTATTATAGAAAATCTAAATGACTTTATGAGTAAGTCGGATATTATAATTGCTAATCGTTATCATCCTGAATTGGAAAAGGTTAAAGAAAAAGTCTACTCAAGAGACATTAGTAACAAAGATTAAATATTATTTTGAAAAAAATTACTTTAAGTCTAATTCATTTAATTATCGGAATCTTGTGTATTATTTTTTTCCCAATAATTAATCGTAAATCTAGAAAAAAATTAATTAAATTGTGGTCACTGTTACTATTAAAAATATTTAATATTAATTTAATTGTTAATCATGATTTAAAAAAAATATTAGCTAAAAAAAATTATTTGATAGTAAGTAATCATATTTCTTGGCTAGATATTTTTGTTATTAATACTGCTCACCCAGTTACATTTGTTGCTAAACAAAGCATCTCAGAATGGCCGATTCTTAATTGGCTTGTGAAAGCTTCTGAAACAATTTTTATTGATCGAAAAAAAATTAGTAAAATTAAAGAGACAACTAAAGAAATAGAGGATTACTTAGAAAATAAAGGAAGTATTTGTATTTTTCCAGAGAGCACTTCAACAGACGGATCTAAACTCCTTCCATTCAAAAGCAATCTGTTTCAAACTGCAATTAATAAAGAGATAGAGATACTTCCAATTGCTATTCAATATTTTCATAATCAAAAATTTTGTTCAGCCCCTGCTTATTATGATGATTTATCATTATTAGATTCAATAAAAAATCTAATCAAATTTAATGATATTGAGGTTAAATTGACTATTTTATCCAAGATTCAACTAGCCAATGACAGAAAAGTTATAGCTAAAAAAGCATATATGAAAATAAATAGAGTGTTAAAGGGTTAGTGCTAATGAGCGCTTTGAAATATCTTTTGGTTAAAATTTTTAAAGTCTAAGCATTGTTTTATCATTCCATCACTTAAATTCCATGTGCTTGAATATAAATTTGCACTATCAAATCTTTTTAAAATCTCCATAAAAATTAAAGCTGCGTATTCAATAATATCTGCTCGATCATCAGATAACGAAAACGAATTTATTTTTTCACCTGTAGACATCGATGAAAGAGTCATATATGTTTTGCAAAGCTCTTTTCTTGATAAATACTCTTTATTATTTATTTTAACAATTGACCTTGCATTACTACCTATCCCAATAATATTTTTTATATTTTTATTTGGTACATTCGCTAACCAATTTTGTAACTTCAGCCATGAAGCTTTTTTATCCCTTTTATCATATAATCTAACAGCACCAAGATTAAAAGACTCCATATGTTCTTTGCCTTTTTCATCAATATAAAATATTTCAGTACTGCCACCACCAATATCAACTAGCAATGAATTTGACTTTTTATAGTTCTTACAATCAACATAACGTAAAAGTTCTGCTTCCTCTTTGCCAGATAAAATTTTAAGTTTAATACCTGTTTTTTTCTTAATTTTTTTCTTAATCCAAGAGGAATTATTTACAGTTCTCAATGCTGAAGTTCCAACAGCATAAATTTCTTCAATTTTTTCCTCCAAAGCATGATCAGATATTTCCTTAAAAACTTTAAGTATTTTTTTTATTGTTTTTGGTTGAATTTCTTTTTTTTGAAAAGCTTCTGTACCTAATCTCAACGGAAATCTTTTGTAATAATTTAGCTTTAATTCATTTTTTTGGGGGAGGAGTGCGTAGCTTCTATATTTGATAGAATTGGAACCAACATCGATGCAAGCAATCAATCTATACAGTTTTATTTCCTTTTAATTTTAGTAAAACTTTGTATTGCTCGTAACTAAGTCTATCAAACTTTGTGTTTTTAATAAAGATTTCATAATTATTCATAGCTACTGACCAATCTTTAGGTTTTGGTAAATTCTTATTTGGATATTGAAAATAATTAAGGATGTACCTTAGAGCGTTTAAACCAGCAATTCTTTTATTATTGGCATTAATAACAATCCATGGAGCTGATTTTGTAGAGGTCCTTTTAAACATCTGTTCTTTGTAAAGAGTAAAAACATCCCATTTATCAAGCATTTTAAAATCATTTTTACTAATTTTCCAATAAACTAATGGGCTATTTGCTCGATCATGAATTCTTTTGGCTTGCGTATCTTTTTCAATTGACAAATAAAATTTTAAAATTTCAACGCCATCATCTATATATTTTTGCTCCCAGCCAACCACTTTCTGCATAAAGTTTTGATATTGCCTTTTTGAACAATAGTTCATGGTTGCCTCCACTAATGCTCTTGTATACCAAGATCTATCAAAAAAAACTATTTCTCCATCTTTTGGAAAATATTTTTCATATCTTTTAAACCATTTCTTTGACTCATTTGGGGTTGGATTTCCGAGTTTTACTAATCTATAAAAATCTGGAATTAAATATTTAGATAATGTAGAAATACTTCTTGTCTTGCCTGCTGTATCTCTTCCTTCAAAAACTACAGCAATTTTTTTATTTTCTGTGATAATCCATTTTTGTAATTTAGCTAATTCTATTAAAAGTTTTTTCTTTTCTTTTTCGTAAAGATCCATGTTCATATGGCCATAATCTGAAAAATTAAACTCAATCAAAATTGAACAAAGCCAAAGAAATTGAAAGCATCATAAATTCTAGAGATTAGAAAACCAAGCAATACTGCAAAAATGACATCTGATGGATAATGTAAACCTAGAATAATTCTTGAGAATCCAACAAGAAGTGTAAAGATCGTTAGTGGTAATAAAAGAATTGGATAATAACTGATCACAATTATTGAAAAAATGACAGCATGTAAAGTATGGCCAGAGGGAAAACTAAATTGGTCTATTGCTTTTCCTTGATTTTTTATTTGTGAATTTATTTGATATGGGCGTGGCCTGTTGATTGTTTTTTTTAGAAATTTATATAATATCGTTCCGGTTAATCCTCCTACAGCCATATGAATAATTATTGGCATAGAACGAGGCAATTCATCAAATATTAGAATGAAAATCATTAATGCATACCAAAAAATACCATCTCCTAGTCTGCTAATTCCTTTAAAAAATTCTTTAATTACATGAAATTCTGAAATTTTATTTAATTTTCTAGAGATATGGGAATCAAGGGATAATAAAAGCATAAAAGTATTTTGAAAATTCATTAGTAATTAAAAAACTCAGAATTAAAATATGAATAATAATATCGGCCAAATATGATAAAAATATGACAAATTTTCAAAGAACTGTCATATGTGTAATTTCTTTGTCATATAAATTTGTAATACTCATAAAATGATAAAAATTCTATTGGCAACTGATTCATTTAATCAAGTTAATGGTGTTTCAACTACCTATAAAAATATATTAAATGTAACAAAGCGTTCAGTAAAAGTTATCCATCCAGGTATGTTTAAAAATAAATCTTTTAAATTGTATCCTGAGGTTGAAATATGTTACCAACCATTAAAAGTCTACTTGAAGATAAAAAAAATTAATCCTACACATATTCATATTGCTACAGAAGGGACCATTGGATTGATAGCAAGGCTATATTGCAAACTGAATAACATTCCATACTCTTCCGCATACCATACTAAATTTCCAGAGTATCTTAAATTAATGATAGGTTTGCCTACCTCTATTAGTTATAGTTTTTTAAAAAAATTTCATCAGTCAAGTAAAGCAGTTCTTGTTCCATCAAATTCGTGTAAGAAAGAATTATTAAAAAAAGGTTTTGTTAATTTAACTTTATGGACAAGGGGTGTATCTAAAGATTTGATTGCTCCATTGCCAAAACAAAAAAAAATTAACAAAAGTGAAAATATAAGAGTACTTTCTGTTGGAAGACTTAGTAAGGAAAAAAATATTGAAGAATTATGTCTACTACAAGACAAATTTGAAATTACAATAGTCGGAGATGGTCTTCAGTATCAATTCTTAAAAAATAAATATAAAAAAATAAGTTTTTTAGGTTATAAGTTTGGAAAAGAATTAGCAAAAATTTACGCATCACATGATGTATTTTGTTTCACCAGCGAAACAGATACTTTTGGCATTGTTATTATTGAGGCTTTGTGTAATGGGCTACCTGTAGCTGCGAAGAATGTAACAGGCCCTAAGGATATTGTTACTCATAAGCAAAACGGTTTTTTAGGATCTAATTTAGAGTTAGGCATTATTAAATGCGCAAATTATAATAAAACCAATATAAAAAAAATTTCAAGGAAGAAGTGGTCCTGGCGTAATGCTGAAAAAATATTATTTAACAGTTTATTAAAATAAGGGATTAAAAAATGTTGCTTAAAAATTTAAAATGGATAAGTACTGGTTTTGTATTATCCGGAATTTTTTTAACTAATTTAAATATATATCCCATAAATATTTTTTTCCATGGACTAGGTGTTTTGGGATGGACCTACTGGGGGTATACAAGTAAAGATAATGCAATTTTAGTAAATTTTGGCTTACAGATACCATTATTTTTAATTGGCTATATTAATTTGATGAGGTAATCTTTAGGTTTTACAATAAAGTTGCTAAATGCAAGCCAAAGATTATACAAAAACTTACGAGCAATTAATACGAACAAGATTAAAAATATTATTTCCTTTGATATTTCTTACAGTAAGTTCATATTTTAGTTTTATTGGAGTGATTGCCTTTAACCCAAAATTTTTTGGGGCACTAATAGTAGGGACTAAAATCTCAATTGGTATTCTTCTTGGATTTTTTCTGATTTTATTAATATTCTTAATTACTTTTACATATGTTTATCTGGCTAATAAAAAAATTGAACCACTAATAAAGCAGATACAAAAAAATGTATAAATTATTTTTTTTATTAGGAATTTTGTTTCCATCTGTATTAATCGCTTCAACCTCTGAACCAAAACAAAATTATATGGCAATTATTATGTTTGTTTTGTTTGTTGGGGCCACACTTTTAATAACATATTGGGCATCAAAAAGAACTCAAACAGCATCAGGTTTTTATACGGCAGGTGGAAATATTACTGGACTTCAAAATGGGTTGGCAATATCCGGTGATTTTATGTCTGCAGCTTCTTTTCTTGGAATTTCAGGCTTAGTTTATTTGTCTGGATTTGATGGGCTTATTTATTCAATTGGTTTTTTGATTGGATGGCCTATTATTTTATTATTGATTGCAGAGCCACTTAGAAATCTGGGTAAATATAGTTTTGCAGATGTGGTTTCATTTAGACTTAAGCAAAAACCAATTAGAATTTTAGCTGCTTGTGGATCATTATCTACCGTAACTTTATATTTAATAGCACAAATGGTAGGAGCTGGTAAGCTTATTGAAATTCTATTTGGTTTGCCATATTATTCTGCTGTCACTATAGTTGGTGCCTTAATGATTTCTTATGTAACCTTTGGGGGAATGCTAGCTACAACTTGGGTACAAATAATTAAAGCAGTTCTTTTATTACTTGGTGCAACAATAATTGCATTTTTTGTTCTATATCAATTTCAATTTAATATTGATCAATTTTTTTCTGAAGCTGTTAATACTCATGATAAAGGTGAGGCCATTATGGCGCCGGGAGGATTAATTTCTGATCCAATTTCAGCAATATCTTTAGGCCTTGCTTTAATGTTTGGTACGGCAGGCCTCCCACATATTTTGATGCGTTTTTTTACAGTGCCAGATGCAGTAGAGGCTAGAAAATCAGTAGTTTATGCCACTGGATTTATTGGATATTTTTATATCTTAACTTTTATAATTGGATTTGGTGCTATTGTTTTAGTTTCTAATAACCCAGAATATTTAAATGATTCAGGTACATTAATAGGTAATAATAATATGGCAGCTATTCATCTTTCGCATGCTGTTGGTGGGGATATTTTACTTGGCTTTATTTCAGCAGTAGCATTCGCTACAATTTTAGCAGTTGTTTCCGGATTGACACTTGCAGGTGCCTCTGCAATATCTCATGATTTATATGCAAATGTTTTTTTAAAAGGCCAGAGTGATGAAAAAAAGGAAATGAAAATATCAAAGATTGCTACAATTTCTTTAGGCATTCTTGCTATATTTTTAGGAATAATTTTTGAAAAACAAAATGTTGCATTTATGGTGGGTTTAGCATTTGCTATTGCAGCAACAACAAATTTTCCAATATTATTTCTCTCTATTTATTGGAAGAATCTTACAACAAGAGGAGCGGTTATCGGAGGCACGGCTGGTTTAATTCTTGCCATACTTTTAGTTATTTTAGGACCGGTAGTCTGGGTAGATATATTTAATAATGATCAAGCAATTTTTCATTATAAGTACCCAGCTTTATTTTCTATGACAGTAACATTTTTGGGAATATGGTTTTTTTCTATAACAGATAAATCGAAATCTTCTATGGCAGAGAAAAAACTATTTAAAACTCAATATTTCAGATCACAAACAGGGATTGGTATTGAAAAACCAAGCAATCATTAATTATGAATTTTTATAAATACCATATTTTCTTTTGTCTCAATAAAAGAGAAGATGGAGAGCAATGTTGTTCAGATTTTGATGCTGAACCCATATTTAATTATATGAAAAAAAAGATTAAATCGTTAAATCTTAATGGGCCAAATAAGGTTCGTGTAAACAGAGGAGGATGTTTTGACCGTTGCTATGAAGGTCCTTTAATGGTTATATATCCTCAAGGTATATGGTATCGATATTCTTCTCAAGAAGACATTGATGAAATAATTAGTAATCATCTTTTAAAAGGTGAAATTGTAAAAAGACTTTTAGCTTAAGTTAAGAAACTTCAAGCATTCGGTTTAATGCTAATTTAGCTAATTCAGCCTCTTTTTTTGGGACATTTATAATATTAACTGGATTTTCTTGAATTATGTTCTCTAATGTCCAGCATAAATGTTGAGGATCTATTCTAGCCATTGTTGAACATTCACAAACCATATGCGACATAAATTTAACTAACTTACCTTCGGGTTTCATTTCATTTGCTAATCTATTAACAAGATTAAGTTCAGTGCCCACTAACCATTTCGAGTTTGGTTCAGCTTGTGTAATTTTATTAAGAATATATTCGGTAGAGCCAACAAAATCTGAATTTTTACAGACCTCAAAAGGTGATTCTGGGTGTGAGATAACAAATCCATCTGGATGTACTTCTTTAAAATTTTTAATATGTTGAAGTCGAAACATTTGATGAACTGCACAATGACCTTTCCATAATAATACTTTTGCATTAATAATTTGTTCTTTTGTTAAGCCACCAAGAGGAAGATCAGGATCCCATATAGGCATATCTTCTAATGGGATACCCATTTTGTGACCTGTCCATCTACCTAAGTTTTGATCCGGGAAAAATAATACCTTTTCTTTTTGTTTAAAAGCCCAATCTAAAATATTTGGGGCGTTTGTTGAAGTACATACAATGCCATCATGCTCACCACAAAATGCTTTAAGGTCTGCAGCTGAATTAATGTAAGTAATTGGTGTAATGGTTTCATTAAAATTTAGGACTTTAGAAAGCTCTCTATAAGTTCTTTCAACTTTTGCTAAATTTGCCATATCAGCCATAGAGCAGCCTGCTGATAGGTCTGGAAGAACAGTAATTTGATCTGGTCTTGATAAAATATTTGAAACTTCGGCCATAAAATGCACGCCAAGAAAAATTATATACTTTGCATCTAAATTTTGAACATATTGAGCGAGTTTGAGTGAATCTCCTGAGTAATCAGCATGCCTGTATACGGTTTCATTTTGATAGTGATGTCCTAAAATAACAATTTTATCTTTTAAGCTTTTTTTGGCTTTAATAATCCTATCCTGACAATCGTCATTTTTTAGGGTTTCAAAGGCATCAAATTTAATAGTAGCTGTATTCATAGTCATATTCTAACTTGCTAATAGTTTAATCTCACGTAATTTTTCTAAAGCTTTAACATTAGTCCAAGAAAAAACTAATTTTTTAGCTTCATCTAATGAAACCCATTTAAAATCATTATGTTCATTTGGCGCCAAAGTTATAGTTATTTTTTTTGGTAATTCTAATCCAAAAATATGTTCGGTATTAAAATGAACCCCTGGACCATAGCGATGTTGCCAATGAGAATATATTTTATATTCATGATTTAATTTCCAATCTTCAAGTAAATAATTCTCGGTAACAATACCCGTTTCTTCTAGAACCTCTCTTTTTGCAGCGTCAAATGGAGATTCATTTTTTTCTAGACTCCCAGTAACTGATTGCCAAAAATCTTTTCTGTCTGAGCGACTGAGTAATAAAATATCGAGTTGTTTTGTGTATATAACAACTAAGGATGAAATTGGAATTTTATATTGAGGAAGTTTCAAATTTTTGGAAGTTTAAAAACAATGTTTTCTTCAATACCTGCAATTTCAGAGATTGATATTTGTTTAATTTTTTTTATTTCTTTAATAAGTTCTTTTATGATAATTTCTGGTGCTGAAGCACCTGCAGTAATTCCAATATTTTTTTTATTTTGTAACCATTTTGGTTGAAATTTCTTTATATCATCTAAAAGTATAGCGTCTATTTTTTTCTCTTTTACTATTTCTAAAAGTCTATTAGAGTTAGAACTATTTTTTGATCCAATGACAAAAATAAGATCATGATTACTTAACATTTTCTTGACAGCTTCTTGTCGATTTTGAGTTGCGTAGCATATATCATCACTTTTTGGACCTTTAATAGATGGATATTTTTGTTTTAATGCATCAATAATTTTTTTTGTGTCATCAATTGATAAAGTGGTTTGGCTTACATAGCTCATTTTATGTGATTTAGGAATATTTAATTTTTGTACATCGTTTATATTTTCTACTAAATAAATTTGACTTTTTGGGGAATTTTTTTCTATTTGTCCCATTGTTCCCTCGACTTCGGGATGTCCTTGATGACCAATCATAACAATTGTATACTCATCATCGCTAAGTTTATTTACTTCGCGGTGAACCTTAGTTACTAAAGGACAAGTTGCATCAATTGAAATAAGATTTAAATTTTCTGATTCTTTTTTAACTAATTTTGATACACCATGGGCACTAAAAATAACATGACTAGATTGTGGAATTTCCTTTAAGTCATCAACAAAAATTACGCCTTTTTTATTAAGTTCTTTAATGACATATTTGTTATGCACTACTTCATGGTGGACATAAATTGGAGCGCCGTATTTTTCTAATGTCTTTTCAACGATTAAGATTGCTCTTTCCACTCCTGCACAAAATCCTCTTGGATTTGCTAGTGATATATTGATAATTTCTTTGGACATAATGTAATCTATGGTAGTAATTGTTCTCCATTAATCAAATCCGCAAAAGTATCTTTTTTTCTTATAATAAAAAATTTATCTTTGTCTACTAATATTTCAGATACTTTAGGTCGGGTATTGTAGTTGGAACTCATTGACATTCCATATGCACCAACATCTAAAATAGCTAATAAATTATTTTCTTCGACCGATAACGTACGATTTTTACCAAGGAAATCCCCTGTTTCGCAAATTGGACCGACAATGTCATACTTTTTTCTTCGGGATAGGGATTCAGAGAGGTTTACTATTTTATGAAAAGCACTATAAAGTGATGGCCTCATTAAGTCATTCATTGCTGCATCAACAACAACAAAGTTTTTTTCGGTTCCATTTTTAATAAACTCTACTGTTGTTAGTAAAATTCCTGCATTACCAATTAAGACTCTCCCTGGCTCAAAAATAATTTTTAAACCTGTTCCTTTAAGAATTTTTTTAACAGTTTTAGCATACTCAGAAATATTAGGGGGCTTTTCTTTGTCATATTGAATGCCTATACCTCCTCCAATATCAATATGTTGAATAGGTATATCAATTGACTTAAGATAATTCACTAATGTAAGTAATTTTTTTATTGAATCTTTAAATGGTTTTAACTCTGTAATTTGTGAACCTATATGACAATCAATGCCTTGAATATCAATTGAATCAAGTTTTTTTGCTGTTTTATAAAGTGAAATCGCACTTTTTTCATCAACCCCAAATTTATTTTCTTTAAGTCCAGTTGAAATATAGGGGTGTGTTTTTGGATCTACGTCAGGATTAACTCTAATTGAAATACGGGCTTTTTTCTTTAATTTTTTTGCTGTGTTATGAATACGATGGAGCTCTGGTTCAGATTCAACGTTAAATGTCAGAATATCATTTTTAATTGCTAATTTAATATCTTCTAGTGATTTTCCAACTCCAGAAAAAACAATTTTTTTGGGATCACCTTTTGCAGCTATTACTCTTTGAAGCTCTCCTCCAGAAACAATATCAAAACCTGCTCCATTCTTTGCCAGTAAATTTAAAATAGCTATATTTGGATTTGATTTAACAGCAAAACAAATAAGATGATTTATCTCTTTAAATTGATTTTGAAAATTTAAATAATTATCTAAAATAATTTTTTTAGAATAGACGTATGAAGGGGTATCAAATTTATTGGAAATGTCTTCGACAAGAACATTTTCAATATAGAATTTTTTCCTTTTTAATCTTAAAATAGATGCAGTCATTTTATTTAAATTAAGTTCGTTTGCTTTCTAAAATTTTTCTTTCTTGTAATTTTGCTTGAGGATACTTCTCTTCTGGAAAATAAAGTGGCCCTTTAGTTCCACAACTATTTAAAAATATTGAGGCAGTTAGTAATATAAATATATAATAAATTTTCATAATTAATTCCTATTTTATCATTAATAAAAATTATTTCTTTGTGTTTAATTGAAGAAGTTTATTTGTTATTAGGGCATTCACTAAGCCAAAAATAAATGCTGATATTAAAAAAATTGGTAAAAGATAGAAAATTCCATTATGAGGTATTATCCAAATTCTTACGACAACAAACTGCCCGATGATATGAGCCAATGAAGCAATTAGGCTAAAAGTTATAAGGCTAAAATGCTGTCGATTTAAATTTTTAAAAATGCTTAGAAAAAATAGACTAAATAATGAGCCACTCAGACTTAAGAAGAAAGTAGGACTTAAAAATGAACCAAGTATTATGCTTGTTACAAATACTCTAATAAGAGATACCCAGACTCCCATGTTGAAATCAAATTTAAAAATAGTATATAAAATTATAATATTTGCGATGCCTGGTTTAACGCCAGGTATTGGACTTGGAAAGAAAAATTCGATAAGCGATAATGCAATAGCAATAGCAGATAATTTTGCGATCTGATGATCTCTAGCTGAAATATTAATAGTTGACAGAGTCATATTTCTTTTCTTTTCCTACTATGGAAATAGATATTTTATTTGGAACACAAATAATTGTTTGATTGGCTTTATTTATCCAAGCTTGATGGATACAATATTTTTTTGAGCAGGGAGAAGAAGAAAATCTAGCGCGTCCATCATTGATGACTATTTCTGTTGTACCTATTGAACCATCAATTTTTTGTGAAATTTTTTGGTTCAGAGTGTAAGTAGTTAATAGCTTATTATTTTTGTAGATTTCAAGATATTCTCCTTGCGGAAGGTTCCAAAAAAATCCTATACTCACTATAACAAGTAAAGAAAATAAACTAATCAGTAGCCAATCACCTGGCTTAATTACTTTTAATAATTGTAATATTTTTTTTATCAATATTTTCTTCCCAAATAATTTTGTCGTTCATGGATTTACTTATAAAAATTAAATTATCATTCATAATAATTAGAAAATCATTTATGTTTAATGATTTTGCAACAGCCATTTTATTTTTTTTATTAGCAATAAAAAGTGGTTTTGAAAAAACATCAGATTTTACACCTACATTATTTGAAGGTGGGACTAAAACAGTAGCGGATTGAGAATTATTTGCTGGATAACCTGTTTTTGGATCTATAAGATGCGAATACCTCACATTATCAATTATTATGTATCTTTGATAATCGCCAGATGTTCCAATAGCCCAACCAGGTTTTAAGTCAATTGTAGCAATCACATTTGGTTTTCTAGGATGTTGAATTCCAACCTTCCAGTATTTTTCTCCATTCTTTCCAAAAGCTAAAATATTTCCACCAATATTAATGAGTGCATTTTTAATTCCATTTTTATTAAGAATTTTTTTTGCTTGATCTAAGGCATAACCTTTTGCATAGCCACCTAAATCTATTTGAACATTTTTGTTAGTACTTTTTAAAATTTTGCCATTAATTTTTATTGAATCCATAGAAGGATTTGATAAAACCAATTTTTCGATTTTTTCTTTTTTGGGGGTGCTCTCTTGATTAAAATCATTTGAATGAAATCCCCATAGTTTAATGAGTTTGCCAATAGCTGGATTAAAATATGTTTGAGTTTGAGTTTCAAGTTTTTTAACGTCTTTTATAATTGAAATAACTTCCTCATCATCGATAGTAATAAATTTGCCTTCAAATATTGCATGATTAATATCAGTGATCAAACTTTTTTCCCAAGGATGAAGAAGTTTATGTAAGCGGTGAAATTCATCAAATATTTCTCTGGAAGCTTTTTCAGACTTAATTTTAGTTTCATCATAAATTTTGATGCCTATAATCGTTCCAAAAATGTAATCTTCTTGCTGCTGAATTTTATTGTCACTGCAGCCGACAAAAAAGATTACTACAAAAAATATAAGAAGGTTATTTAAATGCATTAATAATATATTCAGCTGTTTTAAAATTTGTTTGCTCTTCTATTTCGACAATTCCTGTAGGACTTGTAATATTAATTTCAGTCAAAAAATTACCAATAATATCTAATCCAACAAAATTTAGTTGATTCTCAATTAAGTATTTTTTTATCTTTTTAACTATTTTTTTATCTATAGAGGTTAATTTTTGTGTTTTTCCCTTACCGCCTTTTGCTAAGTTAGCTCTTGTTTCACCTTTAGATGGAATCCTTATAAGAGAATATGGAATTGCCTCTCCTTTAATAACAATAATTCTTTTGTCTCCATTTTTAACTTCAGGGATATATTTTTGTATCATAACTACCGTTGAATTATTATTTGTGGAAGTTTCTAAAATAACGTTAATATTTTTGTCTTTAGGCGTTAAGAAAAAAATTCCATTTCCCGCCATACTATCAAGAGGCTTCAAAATTACTTTCCCTTGTTTTTTTATAAAATGAATTATTTCTTCAGATTTAGATGAAATAATTGTGGGCGGAATAAGAGATTTAAATTGAAGTATTGATAATTTCTCATTTTGATTGCGAATCGCAGAGGGATTATTAATAACTTCCACATTTAAATATCTAGTGCGTTCAAGAATAAAAGTAAGATTTAGATAATTTTTATCAAAAGGAGGATCTTTTCTTATATAAATTTTCGTAAAATATTGAATTTTATTTTTTGCATTATTTTTTTTTATAATTGATGAATCAATTGCAGATATTTTATGAGAATCAACGATTATATTATTGTTTGCATCAATAGATATAGAATGTATTTCTGAGTAATGAACTTCAATGTTTTGTTTAAGACATTCTTTCATTAAAGCTATTGAAGTATCTTTATAAAAAGATAGTTTATTTGGATTATCAATTATAAATAAACATTTCATAATAGTTTAGTTTTGTAACTCTTTAGCTGCAGCTAGTAAAGCTAATCTAGCTATAACACCATATGCATAAAATCTATTTGCTTTGTCATCGCAAGGTCTTCCTTGATCTGGCATAAGGCATGAAGTTTCAAAAGCAACTGGAACAAAATGCATGCCTGGTGAATTTAGATTTTCATCTTTTTCTTTATTTGTGTGTATTCGATAGAATCCGCCAACAACAAAATGATCAATCATATATACAACAGGCTCTGCCACAGCATCATTTATTGTCTCTTCTGTGTGAATCCCTTCTTGAATAATAACTTCTGTAACTTTTAAACCTTCTTTGACGACTGACATTTTCTTTCTCATTTTGCGATTAAGATTTATAACATCTTCACTATTTTTAATGGTCATTATTCCCATCCCGTATGTGCCAGCATCTGCTTTTATTACTACATATGGCTCATGATTTATATTGTATTGGGAATATTTTTCTTTTATTTTTAATAAAAGTTTTTCAACCTGTTCAGATAGTGCAATTTCTCCCTCTCTTTCAAGGAAATTTAAATCCCCTAGTTTTTCAAATAGTGGATTTATTAACCAAGAATCTATTTTTGTAAATTTAGAGAATTCTTCTACTACTTCGTTGTAGTATTTAAAATGTGTAGATTTTCTTCTAGTTGGCCATCCAGCAGAAATAGGCGGAATAATATTTTGATCAAGATTTTTAAGTATTTCGGGTATGCCTCCAGAAAGATCATTGTTTAAAATGACAGCACAAGGCCTAAAAGTTGTAGAATCCGAATTTTTTATGAATAAACTGTCATTCTCTCTATGGATGGGCTCAATTTTAATTTCATGTTTATCGTCAATTTTAATTTTTTGAATTTCGTTTTCGTTTGGATCAATGTTTCCAATCCTAACTTCAAGCCCAGAATTTTTTAAAATTTCTGTTAATTCAAAAATATTTTTTAAATAAAATAGGTTTCGTCTATGATTTTCAGGAATAATTAGCACTCGCCAAGCATCAGGACAAACTTTTTCAATAGCAACAGAAATAGCTTGAATTGTTAGTGGTGCAAAATCAGGATTTAAGTTATTAAATCCTCCCGGAAAGAGATTAGTGTCTACGGGAGCTAGTTTAAAACCAGAATTTCTGAGATCAACAGAAGCATAAAATGGCGCATCGTTTTCAAGCCATTGCGTTCTGAACCAATGCTCAATATCACAACTATGGTGAATAATATAATTTTCTAAATCAAACAACTCAGAACTTAATTCAGTTTTTAAAATAGGAATCATAAAATTTATAATCCTTGAGCTTGCTGATCTGCATGATAACTACTTCTGACCATTGGGCCACTTACAATTGATGTAAAGCCTAACTTTTCCCCTTCTTTTTTTAGATTATTAAAATCAATTGGTGATACATATCTTTCTACAGGTAGGTGATAAGGGGTAGGTTGTAAATATTGGCCTAATGTCAGCATATCAACATTGTGTTCACGTAAGTTTTTCATTACCTCCAATATTTCTTCATTAGATTCTCCTAGTCCAAGCATTAAGCCAGATTTAGTTGGGACAAAAGGCATCTTTTTCTTAAAATTTTTCAAGAGTAAAAGAGAGTGTTCATATCTCGCCCCTGGCCTTGCTCTTTTATATAGCCTCGGAATAGTTTCAAGATTATGATTTAAAACATTAGGTGGTTGTTTAAATAATATATCTAGTGCTTTTTCTATTTTCCCAGTACCTCTAAAATCAGGAACAAGTATTTCTATCTTAATGTTAGTATTTCTTTTTCTGATTTCTTTTATACACTCTGAAAAGTGGCTAGCCCCACCATCTTCTAAATCATCTCTATCTACGCTGGTTATAACAACATATTTTAATTTGAGTTTTGCAATTGTTTGTCCTAATTTGATTGGTTCGTTTTTGTCAGGATCGAGAGGTATTCCACTTGCAACATCACAAAACGGGCAGCGTCTGGTGCAAATTTCTCCTAAAATCATAAAAGTTGCAGTGCCATGACTATAACATTCCCCGATATTAGGACAACTTGCCTCTTCGCATACAGTGTTTAGTTGGGTTTCTTTAAGTAATTGACTTACCTCGTGAAATTTGTCACTTCTAGGAAGTTTCATTTTTATCCATGCGGGCTTTACCAATTTTTCATTTTCATTAATTTGTATTGGCAGTCTTGATATTTTATCTTTTCCAACTTCCTTAATTTTTATTATTTTGTTCATAGTGATCTTTTAATTTTTTACCAATAATTAATGCAATTTCTTTACCTGATTTTACTACAGAGCTTTTAATACCAAATTCTGATAATTGTGCCATTTTTAGACCATTAAAGCCACAAGGATCAATCATTGCAAATGGCTTGGTGTCCATATCAACATTAAAACTTAAGCCATGGTAGGAATAATTTTTTTTTATTCTTAAGCCAATGGAGCAGATTTTCTTTTCATCTATATACACTCCGGGGGCTTCTTTTAAAGAATAGGAATTAACACCATTGATTTTTAAGAAGTCAATAATAGAATTTTCAAGAATTGATACTAATTGTCTTATTGTTAAATTATTTTTTTTTATATTAATAAGTGTATAGATAATTAATTGCCCTGGACCGTGGTAAGTAACTTTACCTCCTCTGTCAACA
This sequence comes from OM43 beta proteobacterium, assembly GCA_042094875.1. GTDB lineage: Bacteria > Pseudomonadota > Gammaproteobacteria > Burkholderiales > Methylophilaceae > BACL14. Next base: position 55,321 of record JBELCI010000005.1, on the reverse strand, counting down.
AATAAGTGGGGAATATCTCCTTTAGGGAGCGCACTATTTTTTTTATTTACACCGGTAGTAAAAATAGGTTTATGTTCAGTAATCCATAGTTCGTCTTTAATTGGCGATTGATCAATAAAGTCTTTCATATTTTGCCAAGTAGCAACGTAATTAGTACATCCTAGATTCTTGATTGTTATCGACATATTATAAAACAAATTTTGTCATAGGATTTTTTGATAAAGCGGTATAAATCTTATCAAGTTGGAACTGAGAAGTGACGTGAACATTACATGTCAAACTTAAATATTTTCCCTTGCTACTTCCTTTCATTTCAATTTTGGAGCTATCAAAATTTGAATCATATTTTTTTATTATAGAAATAATATTACTGGAGAAATTCTTATTTGCTTCGCCCATAACTTTTATTTCAAAGTCACAAGGAAATTCTATAAGTGATTTTTTTTCTTCTTGGTTCATTAAGTATATTATTCTGAAATGATAAAGCTATTTAATTGAATTTTTTTTAAAATCTCATCTAGTGCTTTTTCTGCAATTTCTTCATTTTTATATGGGCCAATTGTAATTAGATGTAAAGATTTCTTTTTTAATTTTTTTATATTCAATGAATTTTTAAATTTAATGTTTGCTAATCTTTCCATCAAATTAGTTGCATTTTGCTCACTTGAAAAAGCTCCAGCTTGAATATAAAAATATTTTCCTGAATCCTTAATGGGTGAAGACTTGAGATTGTTTTCTTGATTTACTTTTGTCAAAGATGGATTTACCATTTCAATTTTTACTAGCTCACTTCCTTTTTCAATAATTTTCAGTCGATGAGCAGCGGCGTATGATAAGTCAATAATTCTTTCATCGATAAAAGGTCCCCTATCATTTATGCGAATAATGACCGAAAGATTATTTTTTAAATTCGTAACTTTTACATAGCATGGGAGTGGAAGAGTTTTGTGCGCACCCGTCATTTGGTACATATCATAAGTCTCCCCAATTGAAGTCTTTCTTCCATGATATCTTTTTCCATACCAAGACGCATAACCTTCTTCGACGAAAGGTATGATTTTTTTCATGGGAATATATTTTTTATTGAATGCAATGTATGGACGATTAGCTCTTTTTGAAAGTGCTTCATATTTTGGTTTTGCATTTGGAATCTTATCCAAATTCTGAGGAGGATTATCTTCTGGACCATCATCTAGGTAATATCCTCCGGATTTATTTTTTTCTGCAGTTTTTTCTGTATTGTTTTTATTTTTTTCTTCATCAAATATAGGTTCAATTGATGCACATCCAATTAGAAAAAAGTTAATTATTATTAATTTTGATATTTTTGTAATCATTAGTTAGCAATTAAAGATTTATGGGAATGTAAGCTCATTATGATACCAACCATAGTTAAAGATACAACCATAGATGTTCCACCGTAACTTATAAATGGTAATGGTGCTCCAACGATAGGCAACATTCCAGAAACCATACCAATATTAATGAAACTAGAAATAAATATTGTAAATACTAAGGCAGCAGTAGTTAATCTTGAAAAGGTATTTTGCATCTTTTGTGCCATATAAACACATCTATAAAGTATTAAAAAATATATGATAAAAATTCCAAAGGTACCAATAAAACCAAATTCTTCTCCATAAACTGAAAAAATAAAATCAGTGGTTGTTTCAGGTAAAAAATTAAGTTGTGTTTGACTTCCATAAGACCAACCTTTTCCAAAAAAACCACCAGAGCCAATAGCGATTATTGACTGGATACTATGATAACCTGTCCCCAAAGGATCTCTTTCAGGATCAATCAAGCTTAGAATTCTGTTTTGTTGATATAAATGTAATGATGACCAAATATATGGCGAAGTAATTAAAAGACCCAAAATGCTGCTTAAAATAAATTTTAATGGAAGCCCTGCTAAGAAAATTATTACTAAACCAGAAAGACTTATTAAAATAGCAGTCCCCAGGTCTGGTTGATACCATATTATTGAACATGGAATAATTAAAATTATAAATGCAATTAAATGTGTCTTATAGTTTATTGAATTCTGATATCGATGATAAAGCCAAGCTATCGTTAAAGGAATCGTAATTTTTATGATTTCAGATGGCTGTAAATTAAAAAATAAAATTTTTATCCAACGTTTTGCACCATGACTTTCAAATCCAAAAAAATAAACAAATGCTAGTAAAATTAAGCTAATAATATATAGATATGGCGCATAAAAAAGAAAACGTCTTGGATCTATATTGCTCAGAATTAATAGCAAAATCAACCCAATTGAGATGTTAATAAATTGATTTGATATTAAAAAAATGTTTTGCTGAGAAGCGCTGACTAAAGTTATAAAGCCCAATGTAATTAAAAAAATAACGAGTGACATTAAAATACCATCGATATTTTCAAACAATCTGAACAAATTTGATTTAATCATCAATTACCTTTATTTATATATGCATCAAAAACTTTTTTTGCAATTGGCCCAGCAGTTGATCCTCCATGTCCTCCATTTTCAACAACTATAGATACAACAAGTTTTGGATTTTCAGAGGGCGCAAAAGCAATAAAAAGGGCATGATCTTTTAGTCTATCAGGAAGGATAGATTCATCATATACCTCATCTTTTTTTAGGCCAAATACCTGGGCAGTGCCTGTTTTTGCTGACATAGAATAATTTGAAGTTCTTCCAATAAATGATGCTGTTCCTCCTTCTTGAGTTACAAGAGACATTCCTTTTTTAACTAACTTTAAGTCAATATTATTATCTTCCACATATTTTGAATTTGATAGCATTAAATGAGGAGTAGTATTCTCTTTAAATAGATGGGGACGAATTTCTTTAACATTAATAAGTTTTGCAGTAGCCAATGCTAATTGAATAGGAGTCGTCTGAGTATAACCTTGACCAATTGCAGTTATGGCTGTCTCACCTTGGTACCATTTTTTATTGAATTTCTTTTTTTTCCATTCTGCATTAGCAATTAAACCTTTTTTTTCATTTGGTATATCAATATTAGTTTTTTCGCCAAAACCAAATCTTTTTAAAACCTCGTTTAATTTGGGGATTCCTAATTCAATGCCAAGCCCATAAAAAAAGGTATCGCATGAAACAGCTATAGCTTTAACTAGATCTACTTCACCATGCCCATCTTTTTTCCAGTCTTTGAATATTTTTGAAGAATTTGGCATTTTAAAAAATCCTTTATCTATGATTGAAAAAGGAGGCCGTCTAACATCATTTTTTAAAGCTGCTAAGGCAACAAATGGTTTAAGTGTTGAACCTGGAGGATATATTCCTGATACAACTCTGTCCAACAAGGGTTTATGAATTGAATCATTTAATCTTTTCCAATTGTTTTCATCAATTCCATTAGTAAATAAATTAGGGTCATAAGTTGGTTGACTGACGTATGTTAATATTTCTCCATTACTTGGGTCCATTGCGACCATTGCTCCCTTATAACTTCCAAAAGCCTTTTCAGCAGTTTTTTGTAATTTATAATCTATACTTAAAGTTATATCATCACCATGTGTAGGCTCAACTGTTTCAATTGTTCTAATGACTTTATTATTCGCATCAACTTCAATTTTTTTGTATCCAGGAAAACCATGAAGTTTATTTTCATAAAAATATTCAATGCCAGTCTTTCCTATGTGATCTGAACCTAGATAACTTTCATAGATATTTTGTTTTTTTAAATCAATAATATCTTTTTTGTTAATCCTATTTATGTGTCCTATAAAATGTGCCCCTGATTTTCGTTTTGGATAAGATCTAGAGAATTTATGTTCCAAAATAATATTTGGATATTTATATTGATTAGCTACAAACTTTGCAACTTGAGTATTTGTTAGATTTGTTTTAATTGGAACAGTCGATAAATAATGACTTTCTTTAAGAATTTTTTTATATTTTCTTATATCGTTTTTTGTTATTTCAACTATATCAATTAATCGATTTTTTAATTCATTAATATCTAATTTTTGTTCAGGATTTATTTCTAATGTGTATATTAGTTTATTTTCAGCAAGTATTTCTCCATTTCGATCTAGAATTTGACCTCTAATGGGTGGAATTGGAATAACCTTAATACTATTATTTTTAGAAAGAGATGAATATAAATCAAATTGTGCTACTTGCAAGTAAAAAAACTTCACCAGCAAAATAAGAAAAATAAATATTATCAACCCAAAAATAAAATTTAGTCTTTGTTTAAAGGTGTATTTAAATTTATATAAATCCATAAATTATTTCGAAGAAAATTTTATGATGATTAGCTTTGTAATTAAGTATGCAAAAAAAGTTAAAAGGCCTTGTAATATAACTAAATTAGGAGATCTAAATATATCATGACTTTGAGAAGTTACCCATAATATAAAAAAACTATTTAATATTAAAAAAATACTTAAAGTTGAAAGCTGTATTTCTGTCTTGATAACAAGTAATTTATTGGCAAGGAAAGATAAAACAAAAATAGTTATGAAGATTAGGGCATGTTGACCCAAGAGCTGACCTGCTAATAAATCAACTATTAAGCCAAGAATCATAAGCTTGTATAAGTTTAAATTAGCTTTATTAGTTATTATAAAAGCAATGACTAGTGCAATGAAATAGTTAGGCATAATTCGAGAGTCAGTAATACCTAAAATACCTGTATTTGACAGAAATAACGACATAAATAAAAGAATAAAAAATAAGTAAGAGTCTTTTTCTTTATTATTAAATTTTTTAATCATTTTTGCACTTTAAGAACTGTTAATTGTGAAAAAGTAGTAGGTTGAAAAAAAGGAGTTACTAAAATATAGTTAAATTTTGGAGATTTAGTAGGGGCAATCTTAGAAACTACTCCAATTTTTATTCCTTTAGGATAAATGCCATCAATACCTGATGTTACAAAAGTATCTCCAATTTTTATTAAAGAACTTGCTGGAAAAAGAGGAATTTCTAATTCATTGTTACCATTTCCATAAAGAATTATATTTTCTTTCGCAGTATCTAAAATAGCAGGAACTGCAAAAGTTTTTGATGTAATTGGCTTTATTTCACTATAGTTTCTAGATGTATTTATTATTTGCCCAACTAGCCCACTATTATTGATTACTGCAGCACCATTTTCAATAGTATCTTTGTAGCCTTTATTGATAGTTAATATTGAATATCCATTTCTAACATTTGGTAAAATTATTTCAGCATTTTGACCAACTATATCGAACTCTTTTTGAATTTTTAATATGTTTCTTAGTTGGCTATTTTCTGATTTGAGTAGTTTATTTTCTTGAATTTTAATAGATAGATCATATATTTTCTTTTCAAGTATTTGGTTTTCTTTTGTAAGAAGTGTGACTGTTTTAAAAGATTTTTTACTATCATGAAATATCTCAATAGGTAAATTTATTATATAGTTGATTGGGACAGTTAATAATGATAACTGTGATGATAATTGGGATTTAATTTTTTTGGAAAGTTCGTATCGATAATCAAAACCCATAAAAATTATACATATTAAAAAAAACACAAAAAAAGTAAATAAAGGAAATGTATTTTGGTTGAAAAGTTTTAAATTATTACTTGTTGATTTTTGTGCCATCTTTTAATCATTAGCAAATGCATTTTTGAAACTATCAAGATTATCTAGCGTCATTCCACAACCACGAACAACACAAGTTAAGGGCTCATCTGCTATTATCACCGGTACCCCAGTTTCTTCATTTAGTAATCGATCTAAATTATTTAATAGAGCACCTCCGCCTGTTAGGATCATTCCATTTTCTGCTATGTCCGATGCTAATTCTGGAGGGGTTTGTTCTAATGCAGTTTTAACTGCCCCAACTATTGAATGTAATGGATCGGAAAGAGATTCAAGAATTTCATTACTACTAATAGTTATTTTCCTTGGAAGTCCTTCAGCAAGATTTCTTCCCGTTACTTCCATTTCCATAAGATCAGTCATTGGAAAAGCACTTCCTATTTGATTTTTAATTTTTTCGGCAGTTGGCTCAGATATCAGGGTCCCATAATTTCTTCTCATGTAGTCAATTATCGCATGATCAATTTTATCTCCACCTACCCTTGCTGAGCTAGCGTAGACAATACCGCCAAGTGATAAAACTCCAACTTCAGTAGTTCCGCCCCCAATGTCAATAACCATCGACCCAACTGCTTCATTAACTGGCAATCCAGAACCAATGGCTGCTGCCATAGGTTCTTCTATTAAATAGACTTGCTTAGCACCAGCTCTTTCTGCGGATTCACGAATTGCTCTTCTTTCAACTTGAGTTGCTCCATAGGGTACGCAAATTACAATTCTCGGGTTTGGCGTGAACCAATTAACACTATGAACTCTACTAATAAAAAATTTAATCATTTCTTCAGTAATATTAAAGTCTGCAATAACACCGTCTTTCATTGGCCTTATGGCTTCTATGTTTCGAGGAGATCGACCAAGCATAGTTTTTGCTTCTTGCCCTACAGCAAGAATTGCTTGTTTTGAAGCAGGACCATTAGGCCCATCCTCTTTTCTCATTGCAACTACTGAAGGCTCATCTAAAACAATACCTTCACCTTTGAGATAGATGAGTGTGTTGGCCGTACCTAAATCAATTGCAATATCATTGTCATATATCTTTTTTAAAAACTCTTTCACCATTTTTATATCATCTTTACTATAAAATTATTTTAGGGTTACTAAATAAACCGGTCTCTAAACCCATGTATAATAACTGATTATTTGCAATTACTTAAAAAAATTATTAATTTACATTAACTATGAGTATAAACAAAGAAGAAATTAAAAAAATTGCACATTTAGCAAGAATAAATGTGTCGCAAGAAGAACTTGAACAAGTCGAAAAAAAACTTGATGGTATCATGACTTTGATTGAGAAAATGCAAGAAGTCAATACAAAGTCAATTGAGCCTATGTCTCATGCTCTTGATATTGATCAACCATTAAGAGAAGACAAAGTCACTGAAAAAGATATACGTGATAAATCACTTTCTTTAGCCCCTCATGCAGATAAAGATCTTTTCATCGTCCCTCAAGTTATAGAATAAAATGTTAAATTTGTCCCTTAAAGAACTTTCTCTTGGTTTAGAGAGGAAAAAGTTTAACAGTGTTGAATTAACACAATTTTTTCTTAAACGAATAAAAAAGTTTAATCCTTTACTAAATGCATTTATTACTATTGATGAAGAGAAAAGTTTAGCAATGGCAAAAAAATCTGATCAACTTATTCAATCAGGGAAAAAATCTATTTTAACCGGAATACCAATAGCACAAAAAGATATTTTTTGTGCTGATGGATGGAAAACTACTTGTGGTTCAAAAATGCTAGAAAATTTTATTTCTCCATATGATTCAACAGTTATTCAAAAATTTAATGAATCTGGGGCAGTTAATATTGGTAAAACAAATATGGATGAATTTGCAATGGGGTCCTCTAATGAAACTTCTTATTTTGGACCAGTTAAAAATCCTTGGAATTATGATTGTGTTCCAGGAGGAAGTTCGGGAGGAAGTGCAGCAGCGGTTGCAGCAAGACTAGCTCCAGCAGCTACTGGAACTGATACTGGAGGCTCAATCAGGCAGCCTGCATCACTTTGTGGATTTACTGGGCTAAAGCCAACTTATGGCCTTGTTTCTCGTTATGGAATGATTGCTTTTGCATCTAGTTTGGATCAAGCAGGGCCTATGGCAATTAGTGCTGAAGATTGTGCATTAATGTTAGACGTTATGACAGGTTATGATAATAAAGACTCAACAAGTATCAATAGAAAAAAAGAAAACTATACAAATTGTCTTGATGAGAAAATAGAAGGGGTCAAAATTGGAGTTCCAAAAGAATTTTTTGAAGATGCTTTAAGTCCTGATGTCCAAAAAGTGGTTCAAGAAGCTTTAAAGCAATATGAAAAATTGGGAGCGAAAATTATAAATATTTCACTACCAAATAATTTTTTAGCAATCCCAGCATATTATGTAATTGCTCCAGCAGAAGCTTCTAGTAATTTATCCAGATATGACGGAGTACGATATGGGTATAGAGCTAAAGAATATGATGATTTAATGGATATGTATTTTAAGACTAGACAAGAGGGTTTTGGAGATGAAGTTAAAAGAAGAATTTTGATTGGTACCTATGTTCTTAGTGCAGGCTATTTTGATGCTTATTATCTTAAAGCGCAAAAGATAAGAAGATTAATTGCTAATGATTTTAAAAATGCTTATGAAAAATGTGATGTTATTTTGGGACCATCGGCACCTTCAGTAGCTTTTAATTCAGGCGAAAAACAAGAAGACCCGCTTGCAATGTATATGCAAGATATTTTTACAATTTCAACAAATCTTGCCGGCTTACCAGCTATGAGTGTTCCAGCTGGATTTATTAAAGATCTTCCAGTTGGTTTTCAGTTAATAGGAAATCATTTTGAAGAAAGTAAGATTCTCAATATGGCCCATGTTTATCAACAGAATACTGATTGGCATTTACAAAAGCCTAGAGGAATAGATTAATGAATTGGGATATTGTAATTGGAATTGAAACACATGTTCAGTTGAAAACGAATACAAAACAATTTTCTGGAGCCCCTGTAGAATTTGGAAAAGAGCCAAATTCTCAAGCTTGTTTAGTTAGTATGGCTTATCCTGGGGTCCTTCCAGTTCTTAATAAAGAATCAGTAAATAGTGCAATTCGTTTTGGCTTGTCAATAGATGCTGAAATTGCTTCAAGATCAATATTTGCTCGAAAAAATTATTTTTATCCAGATTTGCCCAAAGGCTACCAAATTAGTCAATTTGAATTACCAATAGTAGGAAAAGGTAAGTTATCAATTGATATTGGAGATGATTTAAAAGAAGTAAGAATTCTCAGAGCTCATTTAGAAGAAGACGCTGGTAAGTCTTCGCATGGCGTAATTGAGGGAAAATCTGGTATTGATTTAAATCGAGCAGGGACTCCGTTACTTGAAATTGTAACTGAACCAGATATGAGTTCAGCTGAAGAGGCGGTAACTTATGCAAAAAAACTTCATAATTTAGTTCAATGGATAGGAATATGTGACGGCAATATGCAGGAGGGAAGTTTTCGTTGCGATGTAAATGTATCAGTTAAAAAGAAGGGTACCGACGTGCTCGGTACTAGAAGAGAAATTAAAAATTTAAATTCTTTTCGATTTATTAAGCAAGCAATAGATTATGAGGTTAACTGGCAAATCGAAAGACTTGAGGATGGAGGAGAGATAGAACAAGCTACTATTTTATTTGATCCAGAATCTGGTGAAACAAGATCAATGAGATCAAAAGAAGAAGCTAATGATTATAGATATTTTCCAGATCCAGATTTATTACCTTTAATTATTTCTGATGAAGATATTAAAAAAATAAAAAAATTGATGCCTGAATTACCAGAAGAAATGAAATTGCGCTTTGAAAAAGATTTAGGTTTGTCAGCTTATGACGCTGAGGGAATTACATCTAATCTTGACGTCACTGAATATTTTTTAAGTCTTATAGATTTTGGAGTTAGCCCTAAATTATCGGCAAACTGGATTCTTGGAAATTTATTTTCTAAATTGAAAGAAAAAGATATTAGTATTGAAGATAGTCCTATTCCTCCAAAAAAATTAAGTTACTTAATTAGTCGTATTCAAGATAAAACGATTTCAAATAATGCAGCTAAAAAGATATTTGAAATTTTGTGGGAAGATAAAGATAAAGAAGTAGATTTAATAATTGATGAACTTGGCTTAAAACAAATATCTGATAGTAATGAAATTGATGAAATAGTTGATGAAGTTATGAAAACTAATGCAGCTATGGTTGAAGAGTTCAAATCAGGAAAAGATAAAGCGTTCAATGCTCTTATTGGGCAAGTAATGAAAGCATCCAAAGGGAAAGCAAATCCTACTCAAGTTGCATCTATTTTAAAAGAAAAACTTTCTAAATAACCCCATAAGTTTTTTGAAAATTTTTAATTAATTCTAATTCATTGTTAAAACTATTCGCTGTTTCTAAATAATTAACGATATCCCCCAAAGTAATAATTGAAAATACTGGTATTGAATATTTTTTTGCAATTTCTTGAGTTGCAGATAATGAATTTTCACCTTTCTCTTGGCGATCTATCGCTACAATAACTCCAACTACTTGGGCTCCATTTTTTCTGATTAGAGTATAAGATTCATTAATTGACGTTCCAGCAGAAATAACATCATCTAAAATTAGCACTTTACCTTTAATTGGAGATCCAATAATTTGTCCACCTTCACCATGATCTTTTATTTCTTTTCTATTAAAAGAATACGGAGCATTAATATTTTTATTTGATAAAGCTACAGAAACTGAACTAACAAGTGGAATCCCTTTGTAAGCTGGACCAAAAATTAAATCAAAGTCTATTTTTGTGTCTATAATTTTATTAGCGTAAAATTCGCCAAGTAACTTAAGACTTTTACCGTCGTTGAATTTGCCTAGATTAAAAAAATAAGGGCTATTACGTCCAGCTTTGGTTATAAAATCACCAAATTGGAGTACTTTTTTTTCTATTGCAAATTCAATAAATAATGAAGTAGATGATGTCATATAAAATAAATTTTTTATGAAGATTATAACCCTAAATTTAAATGGAATCCGTTCTGCATCAAGAAAAGGTTTTTATGATTGGTTTCCTAATCAAAAAGCAGACTTTGTTTGTCTTCAAGAATTGAAAGCCCATCAAGAGGATTTAGACGAACAGATGAAGTCGCCTAAAGGTTATTTTGGCAATTTTAGTTATGCAAATAAAAAGGGTTATAGTGGGGTTGGTATATATTCTAAAGAAGAGCCTAATAATATTATTACTAAAATTGGTATTCCTGAATTAGACGATGAAGGACGTTATATTGAAATTGATTTAGATAACATTAGCATTATTTCGTTATATTTACCCTCAGGCTCAAGTGGTGAAGAAAGACAAAGATTCAAATATAAAGTTCTAGATAAAATTTTAGAGGTTTTAGAAAAGAAATTAAAGATAGGTAAAAATATTGTTGTTTGTGGAGACTTTAATATTGCTCATCATGAAATTGACCTAAAAAATTTTAAAGGTAATAAAAAAAATTCTGGATTTCTTTCAGAAGAGAGAGCTTGGCTCTCTAATTTGTTTATAGAAGTTGGTTGGGTAGATATATATCGTAATCTTTATCCTAAAAAAGGGGAAGAAGGTTATACATGGTGGAGCAACAGAGGACAGGCTTGGGCAAAGAATGTTGGGTGGCGTATTGATTACCAAATTACTAATAAAGAGTTAGCAAAGAAAGCAAAGAAAGCAATGGTCTTTAAAACAAAAAGGTTTAGTGATCATGCTCCCTTAATAATTCATTATGATGATTTTTGATTCCATGGAGCAATTTTAAATAGTAAAAGCATTCCAGGTATAGCGATAAGTGCACAAAAAATATAAAAGTTGTACCACCCAAAAAATTCAACAAGATAGCCAGTTGAAGCATTAGTAAATGTTCTAGGCACTGAAGCTAAACCAGTAAATAACGCAAATTGAGTTGCTGTATATTTTGGATGAGTAGTTTTTGCAATATAAGCTATAAAAGCAGTAGTTCCTAGTCCAGCTGCAAAAAATTCTAAGCCAACTGTAATTGCTAAGATTAAATTGTTATCTCCTGAAATTGCAAGCCATGCAAAACTCAGAGTTGCAAACATTTGCATAAACCCAAATATCCACAAAGCTTTGTTAATACCTAGTTTTATCATCCAAATACCCCCGGCTAATCCACCAATAATACCTGGCCATAATCCAGCATTTTTAGCAATTACTCCTATCTCAGTCATTGAAAAACCAAGGTCTAGATAAAATGGTGTAGCAAGAGCAGTTGCCATACTGTCTCCAATTTTGTATAAGAAAATGAAAAGAAGGATAAGAAGGGCCCCTTCTATTCCTTTGCGATTTTTAAATTCTTTAAAAGGTTCAATAACTGCATCTTTTAAAGTCTTTGGAACTCCATGCTCCAATAAAGGCTCTTTGATCATTAGTGTCATGGTAATACCTGGCAACATAAATAATCCTGTTACTAAGAAAACAAACTCCCAATTAAAAAAATCAGCAAGGATTAAAGATAAAGAGCCAGGAATAAGGCTAGAAATTTTATATGCATTAACATGGATAGCATTACCTATACCTAATTCATGATCAGAAAGTAATTCTCTTCTATAGGCATCTATAACAACATCTTGGCTGGCACTAAAGAAAGCAATAACAGTTGAAATTATTATAACTACAATTAATTGATTCTTCGGCTCGATGAGACCAAAGCTACAAATTGTTGCTAAAAGTAATAGTTGAAAAATAATTAACCATCCTCTTCGCCGACCCATACCAAAAGAGAATCTATCAAAAATAGGGGCCCAAATAAATTTCCAAGTAAAGGGAAATTGGATAAGTGCAAATAGCCCTATAGTTTTAAGATCAATTCCACTAGTACTTAACCATGCAGGAAGAAGGCTAATTAGAATAAATAAAGGTAGGCCAGAGGTAAAGCCTGTGAAAATACAAATGAGCATTTTTTTTGTGAATATATCACGCCAAATTATTGGTGAATCTGCCATTTTCTTGATTACCGATTTACCAAATTATATAGAGCAAGTGCACCAAATAAATTAGGAAGTAAGCTTACAGATTTATTATCAGTAAGAACTAATCGATTAACAATTTTATATTTATTTGATTTACATAAATTATCAAAATCTTTAATTGTGCATAAATGAACATTTGGTGTATTGAACCATGAGTAAGGAAGCTCTTTAGATTTGGGCATTTCACCTTTAATTGATTGGAGCCTATTTCTCCAATATCCAAAATTTGGAAACGTAACGATAACGTGTTTTCCGACACGAAGCATTTCATTAAGAATTTCTTCAGTATTATGCATAGATTGAATTGTCTTTGACAAAATCACAACATCAAATGAATTGTCTTCAAATTCTAATAAGCCAGCTTCTAAATCTACCTGTAAAACATTAATTCCTGCTTTTAGAGATTTTAACCAGTTGTCAGGATCTTTTTCAATTCCGTATCCCGTAGTTTTTCTTTCTTTCTTCAGGTAGTTTAATAATTCTCCATCACCACAACCAAGGTCTAAGACCTTAGAATTTGGTGCCACCCAATTAGCTATTATCGGAAAATCATATCTATAATTTTTCTTTTTATTAACCATCAGTTTCTTAGCATTTCTTTAAAGTAAGATTCTAAAATTGCATGATATCTTGGTTCAGTCATTAAAAAAGCATCATGTCCACTAGCAGCAGTAATTTCTGCATATTTAACATTGATATTATTATCTAAGAGTGCTTTAACAATTTCTTTAGATCTATTTGGTGAGAAACGCCAATCACTTGTAAAAGCTATTACAAGCACTTTAGATTTAATTTTTTTGAAGATTTTACTTAGATTTTTTTTATTTCCATTTGCAGGATCATAATAATCTAAAGCTTTAGTCATTCTAATATATGTATTTGCATCAAATTCCTCTGCAAATTTGTCTCCTTGGTAGTTTAAATAAGATTCAATTTCAAATTCTGTATTAAAATTATATTGATAATCTTTATTTTTTTGTTTCCTACCAAATTTTGAACCCATAACGTCGTCTGATAAATAAGTTATGTGACCGAGCATTCTAGCAATTCTAAGCCCTCTTTTTGGGCGCTTCTTTTTTTCATAATAATTACCTTTGTTAAAATCTGGGTCTGTAATGATTGATTGCCTCGCAACTTCGTTAAATGCAATATTTTGCGCAGTTAGATTTGGTGCAGCTGCTATTACAATCGCATGTTCTATTTTTTCGGGGTATTGTATAGACCATTGAATAGCTTGCATTCCACCCAGGCTTCCACCAATAACAGCTGCTAGTTTTGAAATATTTAAAGATGTTATTAATGCTTCATGAGAATTTACCCAATCTTCAACCGTGGTAATGGGGAATTTTGATCCCCAAGGTTTATTTGTTTTTTTGTTGATAGATTTTGGTCCAGAACTTCCATCGCTTCCACCTAAATTATTAATACCTATTACAAAGAATTTATTTGTGTCTAAGGGTTTATTTGGCCCAATAAGGTTGTCCCACCATCCTGGATGCTTGTCCTTAGAAGAGTATTTTCCAGCTAAATGATGGTTCCCAGAAAGAGCATGACAAACTAAAACAGCATTATTTCTTTTTGCGTTAAGTTTGCCATAAGTTTCATATATCAAAGAATATTCTTTTAATACTTTTCCGCTTTTTAGCTTCAAAGAATTGGAGGATTTGAAGATTTTTGTTTTAACAATGCCAATACTATTCTTTGTAGTCATATGTGAATTATACTATTGAGTGTTAATTAAAACATCAAATTTTAATTACTCCCGACGTTATTCTATAAATTTTGTTTATGTCTTGCTTTTGTTTTATTTTTATAAAATTATTTTTTTTAAATAATTTTTTGACTTTTCTTGATTGATTGTAACCATGCTCAATATACAAAGCTCCATTTGATTTCAAAAAGTTTGGACTTAATTTTATTATTTTTGTTATGTCAGCGTATCCATTTTGTTCAGAAATTAATGCATTTTTTGGCTCAAAAAGTAATTCCTTATTTTTTAAATGAGTATCTGTTTTATTTATGTAAGGAGGATTACTTACAATTAAATCAAATTTTTTATTAGAAATTTTTTCAAACCAATCACTTTTTAATGTTGATATGTTTTTTAGTTTGTGAAAAAAAATATTTTTTTTTGTAATATTAAGGGCTTTGGATGACATATCAGTAAGAAGAACATTTGCTTTCTTAAATTTGCTTGCAAGAACAATACCAATCGCACCTGAACCAGTTCCTAAATCAAGAATATTTAAACTGTCTTGTTTTTGAAAATTATTAAGAATTAAATCAATCATTAATTCAGTATCTTGTCTTGGTATTAGTACATTTGGATTTACAAAAAATTTCATATCGTAAAATTTCGATTCTTTTAAAACATATGCAAGAGGTTTGTAAGATAATCTATCCTTGACATAACCCATCAATTTTTTAAATTTTTCTGGTTTGATGAGTTCATTAGAATTTTTAATTAAGTATTGGTGTTGGACTTTAAGTGTGTGTTCGATTATAAATCTTGCCTCTAATCTTGCCTCTCTTAAGCTAA
The DNA here is from genome assembly GCA_042094875.1 of OM43 beta proteobacterium. Taxonomy (GTDB): domain Bacteria; phylum Pseudomonadota; class Gammaproteobacteria; order Burkholderiales; family Methylophilaceae; genus BACL14. The sequence goes on along the minus strand of JBELCI010000005.1, from coordinate 40,165 downwards.
GGCTAAGATTTTCTGAGAGTAGTTTAGTAATTTCTGAATAAATTTTTTGAATGGATAAAGATTCATTAGAAAAATTAAAAATTTTTTGATAGTGTTGTTTAGTCCTCATCAAGTTGTGCTAATAAGTCTGCTTGATGTTCAGAATTTAATGCCTCAATAAGTTCATTCAAATCACCATCCATTATGAAATCAATTTTATAGAGTGTTAAATTTATTCGATGGTCTGTAATTCTTCCTTGAGGAAAATTATAAGTTCTTATTCTTTCGCTTCTATCACCACTTCCAATTAAACTTTTTCTTTCCGATGCAATTTTTAGTTGTTGTTCTTGTATTTGATTATCTTTAATTTTAGCTGCCAAAATACTCATTGCTTGGGCTTTATTCCTGTGTTGTGATCTATCATCTTGGCACTCAACAACTAATCCAGAAGGTAAATGTGTAATTCTAACAGCAGAATCTGTTTTATTAATATGTTGGCCACCTGCGCCTGATGCACGATAGGTGTCTATTCTAATTTCAGCTGGATTTATATCTACATCGCTTATTTCATCTGCTTCAGCTAAAATTGCAACCGTACAAGCTGAGGTATGAATTCGCCCTTGAGTTTCAGTATCTGGAACTCTTTGCACTCTATGACCTCCTGATTCAAATTTTAGTTTTGAGTAAGCTCCTAACCCATTAATTTTTGCAATTACTTCTTTATATCCACCAACTTCTGCTTCGTTAGTAGATATTACTTCTATTTGCCAATTCATTCTTTCTACGTATCGTGTGTACATTCTAAAAATGTCTCCCACAAATAGTGCTGATTCATCTCCTCCTGCACCTGCTCTTATTTCTAAAAAAATATTTTTTTCATCGTTAGGATCTTTAGGTAATAATAATTTTTGTAATTGCTCTTCAATTCTTTCTAATTTTTCTTTTCCCAAATCAATTTCCGCTTGGGCAAAGCTTTTCATTTCAGGGTCGTTTAGCATTTCTTTTGCGTCTAAGATATCCCTATCAAATTTTAAATATTCTTTATAAATATCTACAATAGGCATTATGTCTGAGTGTTCTTTGGATATTTTTTTAAATCTTTCCATGTCTTTTGTAGCATCTTCTTTACTAAGCTCAACGTTGAGTTCTTGTATTCTCTTGGACAAAGTACTTAATTTATTTTGCATAGATGGTTTCATTATTATTTATTCTTTTATGTTATATATTTTTTTTAGTAAGTCTGAAATTTCTTTGGTTTTAGATGCTGCAGATTCGTTTAATGCCTTTGTAGGATGATGTAGAAATTTATTTGATAAATTATTACTAAGCGATTCTAAAATTTCATCGATAGATTTTCCTTTTTCTAACTGTTTTTTTGCTTTATTTATTTCTTTTAATCTACTTTCCTCAAATTGGCTTCTTAATGATTTTATTGCAGGCGTAGCTTTTTTTTGATTATCTGCAAGATAAAAATTGGCTACCTTTTTTTTAATAATTTTTTCTGCATCTTTAATAGAATCCGTTCTTTTATCGATTCCTTCTTGAGCAGTTTGAGCAAGCTCATCGAGCGTATATAAGAAAATATCATTTAGCTTTGAAGCTTCAGATTCAATATCTCTTGGAATTGCAAGATCAATTAGTAACATAGGTTTATGCTTTCTAAGTTTAATTGCTCTTTCAATCATACCAAGGCCAATAACTGGTAGTTGGCTGCCTGTACAGCTAATTACAACATCATAATCATGTATTTGGTCATTTATTTCAGCAAGAAGACAAGCTTCACCACCAATTTTTTTTGCTAATGAGTTTCCTCTGCTAATTGACCTGTTAGCGATAACAATTTTTTTTGGTTGGTATTTGTTGAAATATTTAGCAATTAATTCTGTCATTTCTCCTGCCCCAACAAAAATAATTTTATTTTGAGAGATATCACCAAAAATCTTTTTTGTAATTGATAAAATTGTAGTGGCTATCGTTGTATTACTTGTACCGATATTGGTTTTAGATCTTATTTCTTTAGCAGCAGAAAAAACCGATTGGAAGAAAGATGATAAAAATTTTCCTTGTGTTCCAGCATAATCTGAAATTTTAGAGGCTTGTTTCATTTGCCCTAAAATTTGACTTTCTCCAAGAAACATACTGTCTAAACCGCATGCAACTCTGTAAGCATGAATCAAAGCAGATTTGTTTTGGTGATGATACAAATGTTTTTTTAATTCTCTTAATTTTATATTATGGTAATTTGCAAGCCATTGAAAAACAATTTGTACTTTTGATCCATTAAAATAAATTTCAGTTCTATTGCATGTTGAAAGTATGGCAACTTGACTAATTTTTTTACTTTTAAGATCTAGCAAGGCATGACTAATTTGATCGGAATGAAAAACAAATCTTTCTCTCAGAGATAAGGGGGCAGTTTTATGATTTAATCCAATAATATTCAAATTCATCTTAATTTAATTGCCTACTTTATAATATTTAATCAAAAAAGGGTAAAATACGCATTTTACAATAATAATCACAATATTTAGGAACATAGACATATGGAAAAAACATTTAGAATTGCCCCTAGTATCCTTTCAGCTAATTTTTCAAAATTAGGACAAGAAATAAATGATGTAATTTCATCTGGTGCCGACATCGTTCATTTTGATGTAATGGACAATCACTATGTGCCTAATCTGACAATTGGCCCATTAGTATGTCAGGCAATAAGGCCAGTTACTGACGCTATGATTGATGTTCACTTGATGGTTAAGCCTGTTGACAGAATTATTCCTGATTTCGCTAAAGCTGGAGCTAATATTATCACATTTCATCCCGAAGGCTCAGATCATATTGATAGAAGTTTATCTTTAGTAAGAGATAATGGATGTAAGTCAGGTTTAGTTTTTAATCCAGCTACACCTCTAGAATATTTAGATCATGTAATGGACAAGATTGATATGGTTTTACTTATGTCAGTTAATCCAGGCTTTGGTGGACAAAAATTTATTCATGAAACTCTTAACAAGCTTAAAACAGCAAGAAAAAAAATTGATGAATATACTGAAAAAACTGGACGAGAAATTTGGCTTGAAGTTGATGGTGGAGTTAATGCAGAAAATATTACTGAAATAGCTAAAGCTGGAGCAGATACTTTTGTTGCAGGTTCGGCAATTTTTGGGGCTGCTAACGATGACGATCCAAATCGATATAATACAGTTGTAAATTCATTAAGAGCTTCTCTATCAAAAGCTTAAATTGAAACAATTTAAAAATATTTAAATAACCTTGTGGTAATAATAATTTAAAAATGTTTAGTACTCTTTCGAAAGAACAATTTTTAGCCTATAAAAAACAAGGATTTAATAGAATTCCTTTAGTTTTAGAGACTTTTGCTGATTTAGATACTCCACTTTCTGTTTATGCAAAATTGGCTAATCAACCCTATAGTTATTTATTGGAATCAGTTGAAGGTGGAGATAAATTTGGAAGATATTCAATTATTGGTCTTCCTTCTAAATTAAGAATACAAATCACTGATAATAAAATTTTAGTTATTGAGGGAGATGAAGTAAAAAAAGAAATAATTGATGAAAATCCATTAGATTTTATTGATAAATTTATGGGCGACTTTAAAGTCCCAACGGATTTAGATTTACCAAGATATTCTGGAGGTCTTGCAGGATATTTTGGATATGAGACCATCAAATATATTGAGCCAAAACTGTGTAAAGAATTTTTAGAAGACGAGTTAAATCTGCCTGATATTTTATTGATTTTTTCAGATGAGATTGTGGTGTTTGATAATATATCCGGCACTTTATTTATGATTAATTATGTAGATCCTGGCATTAAAAACTCTTATGAGTTAGGTATAAAAAATTTACAATCATTAGCAAAAAAATTACAGTCTGGACCATCCCCTTTCGCTTCGTTTGAAGACACAAAATTAGATAATGAAAATTTAACCAAAGTATTTTCAGAATTTGGAGAAAATGAATTCAAGTCAGCTGTGTCAAAAGCTAAACAATATATTTATGATGGAGATATTATGCAAGTAGTCATATCTCAAAGGATGAATAGATCCTTTAAATCAAATCCACTAGCTTTATATCGAACATTAAGAAGTTTGAATCCATCACCCTACATGTTTTTTTATAATATGAGAGATCATTATGTAGTTGGAGCATCTCCTGAAATCCTGGTAACTTTGGTTGGTGAAAAAGTAACTGTAAGACCAATTGCTGGAACTCGGCCAAGAGGAATGGATGAGATTGAAGATGTTAACCTTGAAAAAGAATTATTATCAGATCCAAAAGAAATTGCGGAGCATGTCCAATTAATGGATTTAGGTAGAAATGATATAGGTAAGGTATCAAAAACAGGAACTGTAAATGTAACTGATAACATGATAATCGAAAGATATTCTCATGTAATGCATATTGTTTCTAATGTAGAAGGCATTATTAAAAATAAATTATCTGCAATTGATGTTTTGAAAGCTTCTTTTCCAGCTGGTACCGTAAGCGGGGCTCCTAAAGTAAGGGCAATGGAAATTATTAATGAATTAGAATCAACTAAGCGAGGAGTTTATTCTGGCGCAGTAGGTTATCTTGGTTTTGATGGAGATATGAATGTTGCAATTGCAATTAGAACTGCTGTTATTAAAGATGATAAGCTATATGTTCAAGCGGGGGCCGGTATAGTTGCTGATTCAATTCCTTCAAACGAATGGATAGAGACACAAAATAAAGCTAAAGCAATTTTAAAAGCATCGGAGCTAGTTCAATCTGGTTTAACTGAGTAAAAATAAATGATAGTGATGATAGATAATTATGATTCTTTTACATACAATCTTGTACAGTATTTTTCTGAGCTTGGACAAGATGTTGTTGTTCATAGAAATGACAAAATAACTGTTGATCAAATAAAAGATTTAAATCCTAACTATATAGTTTTATCACCTGGACCATGCACTCCAAAAGAAGCAGGTATTTCATTACAGGTAGTTGATTCTTTTAAAGGTAAAATACCTATATTAGGAGTATGTTTGGGACATCAAACAATTGGACAGGCATTTGGAGGTAAAATTATTCATGCTAAAACAATTATGCATGGAAAAACTTCTGAAATTTATCATACCAATGTAGGCGTGTTTAAAAATATAAAAACACCTTTTATAGCTACACGTTATCATTCATTGGTTGTTGAAAAGGCTTCTTGTCCCGATTGTTTTGACATAACAGCATGGACTGATGACGATGAAATTATGAGTATAAAACATAAAACTATGCCGATTGAAGGCGTTCAATTTCACCCCGAGTCTATTTTGAGTCAACATGGGCATGATCTACTATTAAATTTTTTAAAAAATTATGGATAACCATTTTAAAAATTATCTGAATCCTTTATTAAGACAAGAAGATTTAACTTCATTAGAAATGAAGTCTTTGATGGATCTTATAATGACTGGAAAATTGGGGCCTGCTCAGATAGCCAGTTGTATCGTTGCATTACAAATTAAAGGAGTCACTTCAGATGAAATTGCTTCTGCAGCTTCAGTTATGCGAAAACATGCCAACAAAGTCAAAATTAAAGATTCAAAGTATCTTATAGATACTTGTGGGACTGGCGGCGATAGCTTACAAACATTTAATGTATCAACTTTAAGCGCTATTGTTGCTGCATCTGCTGGGGCAAAAGTTGCAAAACATGGCGGCAGATCAGTCTCATCGAAGTGCGGAAGCGCAGATGTTTTAGAAGTTTTAGGAGTCAATGTAAATTTAAATCATAAGAATTTAGGTGATTTAGTAGATGCTATAGGTATTGGTTTTATGTTTGCCCCAAATTATCATCCAGCTATGAAATTTGTAGCACCAGTTAGAAAGGAATTGGAAGTTCGAACAATATTTAATTTACTTGGCCCACTAACAAACCCAGCTTCTGCTAAAAAACAAATTATTGGAGTTTATAGTAAGGAATTAACATTAACCTTTGCAAAGGTGTTAAAAGAATTAGGAAGCGATCATGTGCTTGTAGTTCATGGAGAAGATGGAATGGATGAAATTTCAATTACAGGTAATACATATGTTGCTGAACTAAAAAATAATACGATAACTGAATACATTATTAATCCAGAAATGTTTGATTTAGAAACAGGAACCCTAGAAAGTATAGTCGTTAAAGACTCATCTCAATCAAAAAAGATAATCCTTGACATATTAAAAGGAAAATCTAGTACAGGGCGGGATATCATACTTTTAAATGCTGGCGCTGCTATATATATCAGTGGTTTAGCTGAAGATATAAAACATGGTGTTTCAATTGCCAAAGATATGATTGACGAGGGAAAGGCTTTAGAAAAATTAAATCAATTAATAGTTTCATCAAATGACTAATATACTCGATAAAATTTTAGATACAAAAGCTGTGGAAGTTTCTCAAGCAAAATCTATTAAACCCATAAATGTCATAAAAAATGAGATTAAACATATTTCAAAACCAAGAGACTTTATTGGATCAATAGAAAATAAACATCAAGCTGGTTCATCAGCTGTTATAGCTGAAATAAAAAAAGCTAGTCCATCCAAAGGAGTGATTAGAGTAGATTTTGATCCAGAATCGATTGCTAAATCATATGAGCATGGAGGGGCAACTTGTATTTCAGTTTTAACTGATAGAGAATTTTTTCAAGGAGACCCGAATTTTTTGCAAAAGGTAAAAAATAATTGCTTATTACCTGTTTTAAGGAAAGATTTTATTATTGATGAATATCAAATTTTTGAGTCAAGGGCGTTAGGGGCAGATTGTATCTTATTGATTGCCTCAGCTCTTAAAGTAGAGCAATTAAAAAAATTTGAATCTATAGCGCACGATCTGGGTATGGCGGTTTTGATTGAGGCCCACAATGAAGAAGAGCTAGAAAAAGCCTTACATTTAAAAACACCATTAGTTGGAATAAATAATCGAGATTTAAAAACTTTTGAAGTTTCTCTTAAAACTTCTATTAATTTAGTCGAAAAAATACCTAATAATAAAATTCCTATTACTGAATCTGGTATTTTTAATTCTTCTGATATTAAATTAATGAATGATAATAATATTTTTACCTTTCTAGTGGGGGAAGCATTTATGCGGGATGATGATCCAGGCCAATCTTTAAATGCACTAATAAATAAATGACAATAATTAATCGACCAAGACGAATGAGGCAAGATGATTTTTCTAGAAACCTAATGAGAGAAAATAATCTTTCTGTTAGTCATCTGATTTATCCAATGTTTGTTATTGATGGCGACAAAATTAGACAGGATATTCCCTCAATGCCTGGAATTCAGCGATTAAGTATTGATGAGTTGTTAAAAGATGCAAAAGAGTGTTTTGATCTTGGTATACCTGCAATTGCAATTTTCCCAGTAATTAAGGACTCTTTAAAATCAAATAATGCCGAAGAATGTTTTAATCAATCAGGATTAGTTCCTAAAGCAGTTAATGCTCTAAAAAAACATGTTCCGAAACTCGGAGTAATAACTGATATTGCTTTAGATCCCTATACAACTAATGGACAAGACGGTCTTGTTGATAAAGATGGAAATATTTTAAATGATCAAACAGTAGATTTATTAGTTAAACAATCATTATGTCATGCTAAGGCTGGAGCAGATATTGTTGCTCCATCAGATATGATGGATGGCAGAGTTGGTAAAATTAGGCAAGCTTTAGAAAAAAATAATTTTATTAATACTAAAATATTATCTTATTCTGCTAAATATGCATCTTCATTTTATGGCCCTTTCAGAGATGCAGTCGGATCATCAAAAAAACTAGGTGCATCATCAAAAGAAACATATCAGATGGATCCAGCAAATAGTGATGAGGCTTTATATGAAGTTAAATTAGATTTGGATGAAGGAGCTGATATGGTAATGGTGAAGCCTGGTATGCCTTATCTTGATGTTCTTCATAGGGTAAAACAAGCTTTTGAGAAACCTACTTTTGTTTATCAAGTAAGTGGAGAATATGCAATGATTAAAGCTGCTTCACAGAATGGATGGCTTGATGAGCAAAAAATAATTTTAGAATCCTTAATATCTTTTAGAAGGGCAGGTGCTGATGCAATTATTACTTATTTTGCTTTAGAGGTTGCTCGATTAATTAAGTAGTTCATTTAAATTCAAATTTTTCTATTGATTTAAGGTTCATCCCTTTGTTTTTAAGAGTATTATTTTTCTGATTGCGTATGTCATTTTCAAAATATACTTTTAACTCAATAGGAAACCATATTCCATCTATGATAAAAGTCGGAATAATTTTTGTAGATTGTTTTTTATTGAATTTGGCTTGATAATTTGTATCCTTTAAATCAAAAGACATATTGTTATTTAGAAGAATGTATTCAACCTCTTTAATGTTGTCTGTAAAAAGATTAATTTGGATTTTGAGAAATTTTGGGATCAAACCTTCGAGTAATTGACCAGCTAAATGCGGATTAAATTCTTTAAAAATTTTCATGATATTTAACGCTTCTTTTTTTATTTTAATCAATATTTCTGAATCAACTTCTTCTTGAAAAATATTTTGGTATTCTTTTAAAGCATTATCAATTTCATGATTTGATGGTAAATTTTCTTTTGAAAATAATGCTAATGATTTTGCGGCTTTTCTTTTTGCAAATAAATAATCAGTTATTCCTTCTTCCATGATTATCTTCGCTGCCTGTTTAGCAACAATAGATCTATTATAATTTGTGTTTTCAAGAGCCATGTTAGATTAATTAAGAAGAAAATAAGCATTTTTAGTTGGTAGGAATTCGTCATAAAAGTATTCAAAAATTCCATCTTCACCTTTCTTAGCAAGCATGCCATCTTTAGGATTTATTCTTAGAGGCACTATTCCATAAGGACTTTCTAATATTTTAGTAGGGTATTCACTAATTATTGGCCTCATGTAGTCAATCCATATTGGAAGAGCTGCTCTTGCTCCACTTTCATGCTTTCCTAGAGTTCGAGGCTGATCAAAGCCCATCCAAGTAACCGTTACAATATCTGGATTAAATCCCGCAAACCAAGCATCTACTAGTTCATTTGTAGTTCCTGTTTTACCAGCAATATCCTCACGTTTAAGTCTTTTGGCTTTTCTTCCTGTCCCAGTATTTATTACCTCTTGGAGAAGTGAGGTCATAATGTATGCATTCCTCGGATCAATAATCCTAGGCGTTTCTTCATTTGTTACGGAAAAGTTTTGTTTAATTTTTCTTCCTTTAACATCTATAATTTTTTCAATAAAATAAGGTTTTTTAAGATATCCTCCATTTGCAAAAACACCATAAGCTGCAACCATTTCTAAAGCTGTAACTTGACCAACTCCCAGAGCCATTGATAAGTATGGCGAATGTTTTTTTTTGTCGAACCCAAATCTTGTTATGTAATCAAGTGCGTATTTTGGATCAATATGTTTTAAAACTCTGATAGCAACTAAATTTTTTGATTTGGCTAAACCTTGTCTAAGTCTTATTGCCCCATCATATTTTTCATTATAGTTTTGTGGCTCCCAGTTCTCATTAGTATTAAGTTCTTTTGCTGTAATATATATAGGTGCGTCATTCACTAAAGTTGCTGGAGTTATACCTTTTTCGAGTGCCGCTGAATATATGAATGGTTTAAAAATTGATCCTGGCTGTCTATTTGCTTGTGAAACATGGTTGTATTTATTTCGATGAAAATCAAAGCCACCAACTAAGGCTAAGATAGCCCCTGTTTGGGGATCCATAGACACAAGTGAACTTTCTACTTCAGGAAGTTGAGTTGCAATCCAATAATTTCTTTTTTTAACAAATCTTATAACAGATCCAGGCTTTAGTAATTTTTCACCTTCGTTTTGTAATTCCAAATCTTTTTTAAGTAATTTTAATCCTCTTTTATAAACACTTATTTTTTTTCCATTTTTCAGTAGGACATCAACTCGCAAAGGTTGTAAATCTAAAATAACACCAGGGATAAAATTATTAAAAGTGGGTATTAACTTAAGTTTCTTTAGTATAAATTCGTCCCGCTCTTTATTAGTTTTAAATTCTTGAGATTTAAAACCGATAAAATCCTCGGGTGGGGCTAGATCATGTCGCGCCATATAATTTATGATGCCATTTTGAACCGCACGATTTGCCATCAATTGATTTTTCTTTTTAATCGTTGTGTAAACCTTAAGTCCACTGGTATAGATTTTATCCCCAAATTCTTCAAATAAAGTTTTTCTTACCATTTCAGCAACATAATTAGCTTGAAGCTCACTTTTCATAAATCTTTCTTTTAAACCAAGAGGATCCTCTAAGGCGATTATATGGGTAGGCTTATCAATATAACCATGACGCAGCATACTATTAAGAACATTTTGTTGTCTACTTATTGCAAGATTTGGCCTCACTAATGGATTGTATCTGCTTGGTGCTTTTGGAAGGCCAGCAAGTAAAGCAGTTTCTCCTAAATTCAATTGATCAAGATTTTTTCCAAAATAAGTATTCGCTGCTGCTGCAAAACCAAAAGATCTTTGACCAAGATATATTTGATTAATATATAGCTCAAGTATTTCTTCTTTTGATAATGTTCTTTCTATTTTGATTGCAAGTAAAATTTCATTAATTTTTCTTTTAAACGTTTTTTCAGAAGTAAGAAAAAAGTTTCTTGCTACTTGCATAGTGATTGTGCTCGCACCCTCATGGCTTTTCCCAAGTATATTTTTAATTGCAGCCCTTGTTATCCCAATAAAATCAATGCCAGGGTGCTCAAAAAAACGTCTGTCTTCTATTGAGAGAATTGCATTAATCATTTGCTGCGGAGTATCTGAAATAGCTATAAAATCTCGTCTTTCCTCTCCAAATTCTGCAATGAGAATTCCTTCTTTTGAAAATATTTGCAAAGGTTGTTTAGGGCGATATTTTTCTAGATGAGATATATTAGGAAGTGTTGGATAGATTAGTGCAGACACAAAAAAAGCCATTGCGAGAATAGATAAAGCCCCAAAAAAGGCCATAAAAAGATAATTCTTAATAATTGAATACATAATGCACTTAAATAAAATTTAACTATAATATAAACTTCATTATAGTAGTTAGTAAGATATTTAATCTAATTTAAATATTTTATTATTTATTTGGTAACTTTTATAGAGAATTGGTATTGAAAAATTCAAAAAACATTTTTTTAATTGGATTAATGGGTTCTGGGAAAACAACAATCGGAAGGCTTCTTTCAAAAAAATTAGATAAAGATTTTTATGACAGTGATTATGTTGTTGAGGAAAAGACTGGTGTTAAAGTGCCTTTAATATTTGAATATGAAGGAGAAGTTGGTTTTAGAAGAAGAGAAGAGAACGTTTTAAAAGATTTAGTTAATTTAAAAAATATTGTTTTAGCAACTGGCGGCGGTGTAATTTTATCTAAAAATAATCGTAAATTACTTAAAAATAACGGATACGTTATCTATTTAAAATCAGATTGTGTCGATTTGGTAGCTAGAATGGAAAATGATAAATCTAGACCACTTTTACAAAAGGGTGATTTAAAAGAAACACTAGATAATTTATTTAAATTTAGAGACCCATTATATGTGGACATTTCTGATCAAATAATTGAAACTAAAAATAAACGAGCTAGTGATATTACTTCTGAAATCGAGTCATTGCTAAACAAATTATGACAGAAACTATTAATATAAATTTAGGAAAAAGAAGCTATCCAATATATGTAGGCGAGCATCTTTTAACAAACGGCGATTTATTTGAAAAGCATATTTCTAATAAAAAAGTAGCTATTGTTACTAATGAAACCATTGCTCCATTATATCTTCAAAAAATCTCTGAAACTTTTAAAGATATTAATAAAGAGATAATCCCAATAATTCTTCCTGACGGGGAAGTATTTAAAAATTTTGAGACTCTAAATTTAATTTATGATGAATTATTAAAAAATAGGGCTGATCGTCAAATAACATTGGTTGCCTTAGGAGGTGGTGTTGTTGGAGACATTACTGGTTTTGCAGCTGCAACATTTATGAGAGGTGTTGATTTCATTCAAATCCCTACAACTCTCTTATCTCAAGTTGATTCTTCTGTAGGAGGAAAAACTGGAATTAACCATCAGCTTGGAAAAAATATGATAGGTGCTTTCTATCAGCCAAAATGCGTGATATCAGACATAAGTTTATTGGCAACATTACCTGATAATCATTTATCTGCAGGTTTGGCTGAAGTTATTAAATATGGCTTAATTCGAGATTCTAGTTTTTTTGAATGGCTTGAAAAAAATATTAATGGCATTATGAAAAGAGATTCTAAATTATTAATTAATTCAGTAGTTTGCTCTTGTAAGAATAAAGCAGATATTGTGGAATCTGACGAATTTGAGTCTAATATTAGAGCTATTTTAAATTTAGGCCACACTTTTGGACATGCTATAGAAACAGCTACAGGTTATGGTAAATGGCTTCATGGGGAAGCTATTGGAGCAGGAATGGTTATGGCCGCTCATTTATCAGAACAAATGGGATGGTTAAAAAAAGAAGAGTATCAAAGAATAAAGTCCTTGATTGTTAGTTCAAATCTACCAATTAATCCTCCAGAGATTTCAAAAAAAGAATTTCTTGATTTGATGCAGTTAGATAAGAAAACAAAAGATGATCAAATTAATCTTGTTCTTCAACAAGGCATAGGTAAGGCTATCCTTACCGCTGATTATGATGAAGAAAAACTCCATAACACTCTTTTAAAGAAAACTTTTTAAAGGTTTTTATGATATTAGAACCTTATGCAGCAAATCCAAAATACACATTGGGTAGAAAATTTAGTGAATCTAAATCAAAATTTAGGAATGATTTTCAGAGAGATCGAGATCGAATAATTCATTCATCTGCATTTAGACGACTTGAATATAAGACACAGGTATTTGTGAATCATGAAGGAGATATGTTTCGAACACGCCTTACTCATTCTCTTGAAGTTTCACAGATTTCAAGAGGAATAGCGCGAACCCTAAAATGTCATGAGGATTTGGCTGAGGCAATTGCACTGGCACATGACCTAGGCCATACTCCTTTTGGCCATGCTGGCCAAGATTCTTTAAATAATTGTATGCAATCTTTTGGGGGTTTTGAACATAATTTACAATCTTTAAGAGTTGTAGATTTATTAGAGCAAAGATATGCTAATTTTGATGGATTAAATTTAACGTTTGAAACTCGTGAAGGAATTTTAAAGCATTGCTCTCTGAGGAATGCTAAGAATTTGGGCGCTATTGGCGAAAGATTTATAAAAAAACAACAGCCCTCTTTGGAGGCGCAATTAGTAAATTATGCTGATGAAATTGCTTATAACAGTCACGATATTGATGATGGATATCGTTCAGGAATTATAAAATTCAAAAATTTAATGGAAGTTTCTTTATTTAAAGAATGTGCTGAACTTGTGAAAAAAGACTACCCCAGTATAGATGAGATTAGATGGCTTCATGAAACTATAAGAAGAGTTACATTTTCGTTGATATTTGATATTTGTGAAACAAGTTCTTTAAATATAGATAAATATGGGCCTAAAGGAATTGATGATATTAGAAAATTACCTAATTTAATTAATCTATCTAAAAATATGGAACAAAAACAATTAGAACTTAAGCAGTTTTTAAGACATTCTCTATATGAGCATGAGCGAGTAGTTAAGATGACAGATAATGCAAAAAAAATAATTAAGGACTTATTTTTCTATTTCATGAATAATCCTTCTTTATTGCCAGAATCATATAAAAAGAATTCAGATAATGATTTTAGTCGATCTATCGCAGATTATTTAGCTGGAATGACAGATAGATACGCTATTAACATTCACAAAGACTTTAAGTTGAATAGTTAAACTCCCTATTTGTAATACATCTGTATATGATTGTTGTAAATTTACAACAATATTTTAGATTTGTAACAAAAAAGTCACAAATATCTTGCTTTTTATTATAAACATTAGGGATAATGATAGTAACTTTTCTTAATGAGAAAGTTTATCTTAAGAAAGTTTTTTTGTTAAGAAAGTTTTTTTGAATTACTTTTTTAACCTTTGTTACAGAAGTAATTTTATAATTTTAGGAGAAATTTATGAACAAGAAAATTAATCTAGCAGTTGCGGGTGCAGCTCTAGCTTTAGGTGCTTCGGCAGCTAATGCTGGAATCGTTATCCCAGCTGGAGATTGGACATTAGATGTAAATGGTAACGTTAATGCATTCATGAACTTCAATGATGCTGACGCTACTCAAGGCACTGCGCCAACTGGTGCTATTGCTAATACTCAAGATGGACTAAGTGAATCTGATTCACAAGGTATTAACACTGGTCTATTACCATCATGGTTAGGATTTACTGGTACTACACGTCAAAATAATACTGATGTGTCATTTACTATTTCATTCCAACCTAATGTTTCAGACAACACTTCACCATATCATGGTGATTCAAAAACACCTCTAAATCGTCAGTCATATTTATCATTTGGTGATAAATCATGGGGTTCGATTAAACTTGGTAAAGATATTGGTATCTTTGCTTCTGGTGCGATTCTTAATGATATGACATTATTAGGTGTTGGTTCTGGCGCTAATGGTCGATCAGGTGGTGCTACAACACTTGGTGGTATTGGTACTGGTTATGTTTATGCTGCATGGAAGGGTCAAGCTACATATACGACTCCTAACATGGGTGGATTCCAAGCTAAAATTGGTTTAATGAATCCAAACAATATTCCTGATGCTAATACATCATCAACAACTAGAACATATACAACAACTTCTATCTTGACTGGTACAACAGCGACTATTACTGGTACAACAACAACGACTACAGCAGCTTCTATTTCAACAACTGTTGTGTCTGCTGGTACAATCGCTTCAACAACAACTGCTTCTGACGCAACTACTGGTGCTGCAGCAGGTGCTGTTAACCAAGATCGTTTCGGTATTGAGGCAGAAGCTTCATATTCATGGACAGGCGATGTTGCTGGTAAAGTATGGGTATCTGGTGCTTCATATGAAGTTACTCGTATCCAAGCAGGTACAACTGCTACAGCTCAAGACTATGACATCGAAGCAGTTGATATAGGTGCTTCTTTAAGTGCTGGTAACTTCGGCTTAGTTGGTTACTATTATGATGGTGAAGGCTTAGGTACTACACTATTCGGTAACTTAGGTGTGACTTCTGCAGGTAAAGAGCGTGATTCAGACGGTGGTTATGTTCAAGCTACATATGTAATACCAACAGGTACTAAACTTGGTGTTGCTTATGGTGTTTCAAATCTTGACACAGCTAGTGGTGAAACTAACGCTACTTTAGTTGACGAGAACGAACGTTGGACTGTGGGTGCATATCATCCATTAACTAAGCATCTAAATTTAGTTGCTGAGTACAATTCAACAGAGTCAGAAGGTCAAACATCATCAAATAACACTGAGAATGATTCACTATCTCTTGGTGCTATCTTATTCTTCTAGGACTTATCTCTTAGTAGAAGTTTGATCAGTAGTAGATTTAATAAAAACGGCATCCTCGGATGCCGTTTTTTTATTTCTTCTGAACTAATCATGTGAAATAATAGGTTTAAATTTAAAATTTTAGATTATGACAAAAAATACCAATTTAAATAAATTACTAGATGAAGCCTTAAGTTTAGTAAAATTAAAGGATTTTGATAAAGCTATTCCAATTTATGAGGCTATCTTAAAAATAGATGTAATGCATCCACAAGCACTTTCTCATTTATCAATAATATTTTTAATTAAAAAAAGATATCAAGAAGCAATAGATATGATTCATAAATTATTTCAAATAGAAGAACCAGTTATTGGCGACTATCAAAATTTAGCTTCAGCTTATTTAGCGCTAAAGGATTATAAAAATGCAATTAATTCATATGAAAAAGCCATTCAAATTAATCCTAATTTATTTGAGCTTTATAAACTTTTGGGCGATGCCCAAATGGAAATAGTTGACCATTTAGGAGCTTTTGATAGTTATGGCAAAGCGTTGAAGCTTGAACCAGGGAAATTTCAACAGTTATATGATTACGGTGCTACATTACATGTTTTAAAGAATTATGAGGAAGCTTTAGAGTATTTGCAAAAAGCTCACAAAATAGATTTAGGACATATTGAATGTTTAAATAAGATAGCTGGATGTTTAAGCGCAATTGGAAGGTATGGTGAAGCAAAATTAATCTATACAAAATTAATGAAATTAGCTCCCGAAGCAGTAGCGCCTGAAATAGATTTTGCATCATGTTTAATTTATGAAGACAAATATGATGAGTCGATTAAGATATTAAAAGAAGTTTTACTAAAAAAACCAAATCAAAATATAGCTAGAAATAATTTAAGCATGTTATATCTATCAAGAAAAAATTTTAAAGAAGGTTGGCGGCATTATGAAGCAAGAATTGCGATGAGAAATGATATCGATGTAACTAAAAGAACTGATAAGTTAAAGACTTTTTTTGATATCGATGTTGGCGAAAATAAGTTAAAGTCAAATGAAAAAATTATTATTTTGATAGATGCAGGACTTGGGGATGTAATCTTGAGTCTAAGCATGCTAGAAGATTTTCATAAAAAGTTTAAAAATTTGAGCGCTGAAGTAGATTACCGTTTAGTTGACCTTTTTAAAAGATCATTCCCAGATGTTGAATTTTATGAAATGAGAGAAAATAAACATGAGTTTTTAATTGATTATGATCTTAGTTCTTTTGATAAAGGAATTCATTGGGGAAGTTTAGGAAAGTATGTTCGTCAAGATATAGCTGATTTTCCAAAGAATATTAAAGCTTTTTTACAACCAGATAATAATAAAGTTAATGAGATAAAAAGTAACTTAAAAAAAGAAAAAGTTATTATTTGTGGAGTTTCCTGGAAAAGTACTGCTCATGAAGGCAGACACAAGAGTGCATTTCTTGAAAATTTAATCCCAATTTTTTCTATTAAAGGAGTTAAGTTTATAGATTTACAATATGAAACAAAAAATAACTTAGGGCAAACTGCATTAGAGAAACAAAAAATATTAAAAAGTAATAATATTAAAATTGATGAATATAAGGGCATAGATAAGTTTGAGGATATTGATGACCTAACAGCACTAATTGAAAATTGCGATTTTGTAGTAACTGCTAGTAACGTAACAGCACATATGGCAGGAGCATTAGGTAAAAAAACTTTTTTGTTTGTTCCCTTTCAAAGAGGTAGGCTTTGGTATTGGCATAATGAAGAAGGAGTAAGTATTTGGTATCCAAGTATTAGAATATTTAGAGCAGAATCAGCTGGTCAATGGGGAGAAGTTTTCGAGAGAATGGCTGACGCTATTAAAAAAGAATTTAATTTATGATTTTGAAATCTTAAGCTCTTTAATTTTTCTAGTTACAGTATTTCTTCCAATCCCTAACAAATTCGCAGTATCAATTTTTCTGTGCTTAGTAAATTCGAGAGTTTTTTCAATTAAAATTTTTTCAACCTGATCTATATAAAATTCGTGTAATTCTAATTGACCATCTAGTAATTTTCTGGATACGTCCCTGCCAAGATTATCTTGCCAATTAGCTGAGTTATTATTAGAGTTGATTGGTTCATCTTTCAATTCTGATGGTAAATCTCCAACTGATATTTGATTACCAGGGGACATTACAGTTAACCAGTGACATACATTTTCGAGTTGCCTAACATTACCTCTCCATTGAAGATTATTAAAATATTTTAAAACTTCTTCTGATAACGTTTTAGGCTTTACTTTTAGTTGCTGAGCACTTTTGAATAAAAAATATTTAGATAATGTTGGTATATCTTCAATTCTATTTCTTAAAGGTGGAACTGTAATTCTTATAACATTTAATCTATGAAATAAATCTTCTCTAAATTCGCCATTTTTAACTAATTCTTCTAAATCTTGATGAGTTGCAGCAATAACTCTTACATCAACATTAATAGAGTCTTGCCCCCCTATTCTATAAAAGTGCCCATCACTGAGAACCCTTAATAATCTGGTTTGAAGCTCCATTGGCATATCGCCAATTTCATCTAAAAATAATGTGCCACCATTAGATTGTTCAAATCTACCTTTACGAAGATTTTGAGCTCCAGTAAAAGAACCCTTTTCATGGCCAAATAATTCTGCTTCTAAAAGTTCTTTAGGGATTGCAGCGGTATTAATAGCAATAAAAGGAAAATCTTTTCTATTACTATTATTGTGAATTGCATTTGCAACTAATTCTTTTCCAGAACCAGATTCTCCGTTTAATAAAACTGTTGCATTTGATTGACTCAATCTCCCAATAGCTCGAAACACTTCTTGCATTGATTGTGCTTGCCCAATAATTTCAGGTAATTCATTATCTTGTTCACTTTGTTCTTTTTCTATATTTTTTGTTTGCTCCAATGCTTGATTAATTATTTCCAGAACTTTATCTATATCAAAAGGTTTGGCTATGTATTCAAAAGCGCCTTTCTGAAATGCAGAAACAGCTGTATCAAGATCAGAATAGGCTGTCATAATAATGATCGGAATAAGAGGAAATTTTTCTTTAACTTTTGTTAAAAATTCAATACCTGATTCACCAGGCATTCTTATATCACTTACAATAACAGAGGGTGTTTCGTGATTGAATTGATTAATTGCTTCATTTGTATTGCTAAAACATTGGCAAGGAAGGTTTGCTTTTGATAATGTTTTTTCAAATACCCATCTTATAGACTTGTCGTCATCAAGTACCCATATTTTTTTCATTTAGCTACCTCATTAATTTTTAAATTATTTTCAATGGGTAAAATAATTGAAAATTTTGTTTGACCAGGCTCGCTTGAACAATTAATCATTCCATTATGTTGGGTTATAAAATTTTGTGCTAAGGATAACCCTAATCCAGACCCAGTTTCTTTTCCTGAAACTAATGGATAAAATATTTTATCTAATAATTCATTTTTAATACCCGGTCCGTTATCGATAATATCTAAACGTATTGCTGTTGTATGTTTCTTTTTATGAAACACAATTTGACTTTCAGCTCTCGTAATAAATTGTAAATTCATTTTTTCTTTTGTATTATTCTGAGACATAGCTTGAACCCCATTTCGTGCAACATTAAGGACAGCTTGAATTAGCTTTTCTCTATCCCCAATAAACTCTGGAAGGCTAATATCATAGTCTCTTATTAGCTCAAGATTGCCAGGAAATTCTGATAAAACTAGACTTCTTACTCTTTCTAAAACTTCATGAATGTTTGTTTTTTTATATACAGGTAGTTGATGTGGAGTTAATAATTTATTCATAAGATTTTGAAGACGATCCGCTTCATTTATTACAATTTGTGTATATTCTTTCAATGATTTCTCTTTTAATTCACTTTCTAAAAGTTGTGCGGCTCCTCTTAAGCCTCCGAGAGGATTTCTTATTTCATGAGCTAAGTTTCTTAATAGTTCTGAGTTTGCTTGTTGTTGAATAAACATTCTTTCTTCCTTGGCTACTCTTAATTGTTGATCCATTTGAATAAATTCGACTATAAAGTCAAATTCATTTTGTTCAATTGAGGTAATTGTAAAGCTAACGCAAATAGTTTTGTTTTGTTTAGTTTTAATAAAATATTCATGTTCACGATAAGAGCTTTGTTTTTTTTTAGCTTGGGTTAATGCGTCCTTAAAAAAATCAATATCTTCAAAAAATAATTCAATATGCTCGTTAAGAGCATTTCCATGACTTAATTCAAATAAAATCTCTGCACTTGGATTTATGTATTGAATTTTAAGATTTTTATCACATACAATTATTGCAGTAGCTTGATCCTCCATTCCTTTCAGATTATCTTTAATTTTTACTAGCGACATTTTTTATACCTTATATAATTTAATAAGCAAGAATAAGGCCAAGATTTAATCAATATTTGCTTTATTCCCACTAAAAATATTTTTTCATTGCACAACATTAGTGCATATTAATTTTAGTCAAAAAAAGGGCGAATTAAAATTCGCCCTTTATTAAAATTATATGCTGTAATACATATCGAATTCAATTGGATGTGGAGTCATTCTTAACCTAGTAACTTCTTCCATTTTTAAATCGATAAAGCTATCAATAAAGTCATCAGAAAAAACTCCTCCCGCTGTTAGAAAATCTCGATCAACTTTAAGTGCGTCAAGAGCTTCAGGCAAGGTAGCAGCAACTTGAGGAATTTTTGCTTCTTCTTTAGCTGTTAAATCATATAAATCTCTAGTCTCAGCTTCCCCAGGATGAATCTTATTTTTAATACCATCTAACCCGGCCATTAAAAGTGCACTAAAAGCTAGATATGGATTTGCTGTTGGATCTGGAAAACGAACCTCAATTCTTCTTGCTTTATCAGAAGCTACATATGGAATTCTTATTGCAGCAGATCTATTTTTTGCAGAATATGCAAGCATAACAGGCGCCTCAAAACCAGGCACTAATCTTTTGTATGAATTAGTTGATGGATTGGTAATTGCGTTTAATGCCTTTCCATGTTTGATTATGCCACCTATATAATAAAGAGCAGTTTCACTTAAGTTTGCATATTTTTTTCCAGCAAACATATTTTTACCACCCTTCCAAATTGATTGATGAACATGCATACCTGTCCCGTTATCATCTAGGATTGGTTTAGGCATAAAAGTAGCTGTTTTTGAATATCTATGGGCTGTATTTAAGACTACATATTTAAGAATTTGAGTCCAATCAGCTCTTTGTGTAAGAGAAGAAAATTTAGTGCCAATTTCATTTTGACCTGAACCGGCTACTTCGTGATGGTGAACTTCAACAGGCACCCCCATTTCTTCTAAAGTTAAACACATTTCTGAGCGGAGATCTTGTAAGGAATCTACTGGAGGGACTGGAAAATAACCACCTTTAACTCTAGGGCGGTGACCTACATTACCCCCATCATGTTCATTTTTTGAGTCCCATTCAGCTTCTTCAGAACTTACATTTACAGAAGAGCCACTCATGCCAGAGTCCCATGTAACTGAATCAAATACAAAGAATTCAGGCTCTGGTCCAAAATAAACAGTATCACCAATACCAGTTTTTTTAAGATAGGCTTCTGCTCTATGAGCTATTGTTCTTGGATCGCGGTCGTAACCTTTACCGTCTGTAGGATCTACGACATTACAAGTTAAGATGAGGGTTTTTTCTTCCATGAATGGATCGATGTTGGCTGTACTAGGATCAGGATAAAGTAACATATCTGATGCGTTAATACCTTTCCAGCCGGCAACAGATGAACCATCAAAGGCGTGACCATCTGTAAATTTACTTTTATCAAATGCAGCCGCTGGAACTGAAACATGTTGCTCTTTACCTTTGGTATCAGTAAAACGAAGATCGATAAATTTTACTTTTTCTTGCTTAATTTTTTTCATTACATCTGCGACAGCCATACTAAAACTCCTTAAAAAAATAGTTATTCGGTATATATATTATCTAAAGCAGAATCTATGCCAATATTTAATTGGCTAAAATACCTTATTTAGTTATAAAATACATTAAATAAATAAATAATGCACTATTATAATGCATAATTATAAATTAATTGCACTATTATAATGCATTAATATTTCGCTTGGATATTTTTTTATTATCTATAATAATAATTTAATGAATAAATTAATTAAAAAGTTTGCAGTACTTGGCCATCCAATTTCTCATTCCCTCTCCCCTCAAATACATTCTTTATTTGCCAAAGAATTATCAATTACATTAGAGTATAAAAAATTTGATATCAACCAAGAAGATTTTGATGATCACCTTAAAAGTTTTATAAAAAAGGGATTTTATGGACTTAACATAACTCTTCCGTTGAAAAATTCTGCTTTTAAAATTTGTAACGAGCTTTCGGAAAGAGCATCTTTATGTAAATCGGTTAATACAATCACATTCTTAGACAATAAAATTTTAGGAGATACAACAGATGGGATAGGTTTAGTTAACGATTTAAAAAATAAAACTATAAATCTTGAAAACAAGAATATTTTATTGGTTGGCGCAGGAGGATCAGCAAATGGAGTTCTATATGATCTTATTCAAACAAAGGCAAAGCAAATTTTTATAACTAATAGAACTTTGGGCAAGGCAGTTGAAATGAAAAAGTATTGGGAAAAATTTTCTAATAAAAATCAAGTTATCTTAGAAGTTGTTGAATTAAATTCTTTTAGTAATTTAAATTTTGATTTAATAATTAATGCAACTTCTTCTTTTTTAACCAATGGAGAGTCACCAATATCTAATAATGTATTTAATCATTTAAATGATGGTGGTGCTTGTTATGAATTAATGTATGGTCAAGAAACACCATTTATGAAAGAAGCAAATAAGAAAACTAATTTAGTTTTTGATGGGTTAGGAATGCTTGTTGAACAAGCAGCTGAAAGTTTTTATATTTGGCATAACTTAAAACCAAGAGTGAAAAATGTTGAAATCTTTAACTCAACAGGATTTGAAAGTTTTAGCTAGATTTTAATTTTCTTACTAGAATAAATAATTACAAATATTTTTTGAGATATTTACCTGTAAAACTTTTTGTATTGGAGGCAATTTCTTTAGGGGAGCCTTCAGCGATTATTTCTCCACCCCCATCTCCTCCCTCTGGACCTAAATCAATAATCCAATCGGCAGTTTTAATTACGTCTAAATTGTGTTCGATAACCACTAGAGTATTTCCATTGTCTCTCAATTGATGAAGAACATTAAGTAATAGCTGTATATCAGAGAAATGGAGTCCAGTAGTTGGTTCATCTAATATATAAAGAGTTCTACCAGTATCTCTTTTAGATAGTTCTAAAGCCAATTTAACTCTTTGGGCTTCCCCTCCTGAGAGCGTCGTAGCATTTTGACCTAATTTGATGTATCCAAGACCAACATCTAGAAGTGTTTTAAGCCTTCTTTCTATTGTTGGGACAGCTTTAAAAAATTCATAGGCCTCCTCTACAGTCAGGCTTAAAACATCATGAATATTTTTTCCTTTGTAAAATATTTCAAGTGTTTCTCTGTTATAACGATGTCCATAGCAAACGTCGCATTCGACATATACATCTGGTAAGAAATGCATTTCAACTTTGATCACTCCGTCTCCTTCACATGCTTCACATCGCCCACCTTTCACATTGAATGAAAACCTTCCTTGGTTATAACCTCTGGTTCTACTTTCTTGAACTTTAGAAAAAAGATCTCTTATTGGAGTAAATAATCCTGTGTAAGTGGCAGGATTAGATCTTGGTGTCCTCCCAATCGGACTTTGGTTGACATCAACAACTTTATCGAAAAAATCAAAACCTGATATATCTTCATGATTTGCTGGCTCTAAATTACTTCGGTATAGATGTTTTGCAACAGCATTGTATAAAGTATCGTTTATAAGAGTAGATTTACCACTACCAGAAACTCCAGTAACACAAGTAAAGAGTCCTATTGGTAAATTTAAATTAATCTTTTTTAAATTATTACCAGCCGCTTTTGTTATTTTAAAAAAAGAATTATTATGAGATTTTGGCTTTTTTGAAATTATTATTTTTTTCTGCCCACTTATATATAGACCTGTTAAAGATTTTTTGTCTTTTGATATATCTTTAGGGGTGCCCTGAGAGACAATTTCTCCACCATGAACTCCGGCACCAGGACCAATATCAACAACATAGTCAGCTGTCATAATTGCATCATAATCATGTTCAACTACTATTACAGTGTTGCCGATATCTCTTAGGTTTTTCAGTGTCTTTAGGAGTTTGTCATTATCTTTTTGATGAAGGCCTATAGAAGGCTCATCTAAAACATACATTACACCCGTTAATCCACTTCCAATTTGTGATGCTAATCTTATTCTTTGTGCTTCTCCCCCAGATAAAGTTTCTGCTGATCTTGAAAGAGATAAATAATCTAAACCTACATCTATTAGAAAATTTAATCTATTCTTTATTTCTTGAATTATTTTATTTGCAACTTGAGCTCTAAAGCCTAATAATTTTATATTATTAAAAAAATCAAAAGTTTTTTTCAGGGGAAGTTTACAAATTTCATGAAGATTAAAATCTCCGACTAAAACATTTCTTGCCTCAACTCTTAATCTGGTACCTTTACAAGCTGGGCATTCTTGATTGCTCAAATATTTTGATAACTCATCTCGAACAGTCGATGAATCAGTTTCTTGGTATCTTCTTTTAAAATTGTTTATTATTCCTTCAAAAGAATGCTTTTTTTTATTTATAGTTCCTTGTTCATTAAAATAGCTAAATTCTATTTGTTCTTTTTCACTGCCATATAAAATAATATTCTGGATATTTTCTGGAAGTTGTTCATATGGAATTTCAAGATCAAAATTATAATGATCAGCAAGACTTTTTAACATCTGGTAATAAAATTGATTACGCTTATCCCAGCCTTTAATTGCACCTGATGATAGAGGCAATTGCGGGAAAGCTACAACACGATTAGCATCAAAAAAGTTTTTATGTCCCAAACCATCACATTCAGGACATGCTCCCATTGGATTATTAAAAGAAAATAATCTTGGTTCCAATTCAGTTAATGCATAGTCGCAGTGAGGGCATGAGAATTTTGCAGAAAATAGTTGAGATTCTTCGGTTTCTATATTAATAGAGACAATTTTTCCATTAGCTATTTTTAATCCTGTTTCAACTGATTCAGTTAAGCGTTGTTTTATATCTTGATGAATTTTTATTCGATCAATCACAACGTCTAATTGATGTTTAATATTTTTTTCTAGTGCGGGAATTTCGTCTATTTCATAAATTGTTCCATCCAATCTGATTCTGATAAAACCTTGAGCACGTAATTCATCAATTAAATCTGTGTGAGTTCCTTTTCGACCATTTATTACTGGAGCCAGTATCATAATTTTAGTTTCTTCTGGTAATGAAAGAAGTTGATCAACAATTTGTGAGACAGTTTGTGCTTCAAGTTTTATTTTATGTTCAGGACAGTATGGGTCTCCAGCCCTTGCAAAAAGTAACCTAAGGTAGTCATGAATTTCAGTAACTGTCCCTACAGTTGACCTAGGATTATGGGAAGTTGATTTTTGTTCTATAGAGATTGCAGGGGATAGGCCTTCAATCATATCCACGTCTGGTTTGTTCATGCGGTCTAAGAATTGTCTTGCATAAGCAGACAATGACTCAACATATCTTCTTTGACCTTCAGCATATAGGGTGTCAAAAGCTAATGAAGATTTACCAGAGCCAGATAAACCAGTAATAACTATTAATTTATTTCTAGGAAGATCTAAGGAAATATTTTTTAAGTTGTGGGTTCTGGCCCCTTTAATTTTAAGGTAATCCATCTAATCCATTCTTTTATTAGGAGCAACCTGATATTATATTTTATTATTTTAAAATTAGAAACTAATGTTTTACTATTCGCGATAGAAATATATTATTATTGATGAAGAATAGTAATTAAATTTATAAAGGATAGGAGAAGATATGCCGTCAGTTAATAAAGTAATGTTACTTGGTAATTTAGGCAGAGATCCAGAGGTTAGAACTTTTCCAAATGGGGATTCAGTTTGTAACTTTAGTATTGCTACGAGCACCTCTTGGAAAGATAAGGATTCCGGAGAGAAAAAAGAAAAAACAGAATGGCATAATATTGTAATGTATAGAAAATTAGCAGAAATCGCAGGGGAATATTTAAAGAAAGGGAGCTCTGTTTTTGTTGAAGGCAGCCTTCAAACGAGAAAGTGGCAAACAAAGGAAGGACAAGACAGATACACTACTGAGATTGTTGCGGATACCATGCAAATGTTAGGGGGTAAAGATAATAGAAATAATTCATCAAATGAACCTGATGATAACTATAATCAAGAGCCAGATAGAACTTCCCAGACTAAAGAGAGTTCAAGCGCATCAAGTGAACCTTCTCTTGAACTTCCGGATGACGATATACCTTTTTAAATAGGTTTTTGAGATGCCTTTATATGATTTTCTATGTTCTAATTGTGGGCATCAAGATGAGGTAATTGCTAAGTTGTCAGATGGTTCGATAATGGTTTGCCCTGTTTGTAAAAATAAAACTTTTAAAAAACAATTATCAGCACCCCATTTTAAATTAAAAGGATCAGGTTGGTATGAAACAGATTTTAAAAATAAACCCAAAACAAAAAATTCTAAAAAAGATAATGAAAAATCTTCTAAAAAAGATAAAACTGAGAAATTAAAAAACGATGATTAAAAAAAATTTTATAACTGGCTTATTAGTTTTAATTCCCTTAATTCTTACATTTTGGGTATTATTTTCATTAATTAAGTTTTTAGACCAAGTTTTATTTTTACTTCCAGAAACATTAAGGCCGGATTATATATTGGGTATTGAAGTTTTTGGTTTTGGTGTTATTTTGACATTTATTATTATTCTTCTAACTGGAATAATTGCTAATAATTTTTTTGGAAAAAAGATTATTACTTTATATGAGGTTTTGCTTAATAGATTACCTTTTGTTAAATCAGTTTACAAAAGTATTAAACAAGTTTCAGATACCCTGCTTTCAAGCTCGGGAAATGCTTTCACTAAGGCAGTTTTAATTGAATTTCCAATTTCAGGAACATATACTTTTGCATTTATTACTGGTGAACCTGATCAGGTATTAACCAAAAATTTAAAGGGTAAATATTTAAATGTTTATGTGCCGACCACACCTAACCCAACATCTGGATATACGCTGATGGTGCCAAGAAATAAAGTGGTTGAATTAGACATTGGAGTGGATCAAGTACTTAAATATGTTATCTCAATGGGAGTAGTCCCTGGAGATAAAAAACTTAAGCAAAAAAAATAATTATTTAGAAAGAGAATTTAGATGAGAACGCATTATTGTGGTGAATTAAACAAAAGTCATGAAAATAAAGAGGTTACTCTTTGTGGTTGGGCTCACAGAAGAAGAGATCATGGCGGAGTTATCTTTATTGACTTGAGAGACAGAGAGGGCTTAGCTCAGATAGTTATTGATCCTGATACACCAGAAGCTTTTAAAATTGCTGAAACAATTAGAAATGAATTTGTGCTAGAAGTGACTTGCAAAGTAAGGCTTAGGCCAGAAGGGACCATTAATTTAAATTTACCCACTGGAGAAATTGAAATGTTGGCATCTAAAGTTAATATTTTAAATGAATCTCATACACCGCCTTTTATGCTTGATGACGAAACAATTTCAGAAGCAGTTCGCTTGGAGTATCGTTTTATTGATTTAAGGCGAGAAGTTATGCAAAAAAATCTCAAGATTAGGCATAATGTTTCAAAAAGTGTAAGAAATTTTTTAGATCTTGAAGGATTTATTGAATTAGAAACACCGATATTAAATAGAAGTACACCTGAAGGAGCTAGAGACTATTTAGTTCCTTCGAGAATTCATCACGGTAATTTTTTTGCTTTACCTCAATCACCACAATTGTTTAAACAAATTTTAATGATCTCTGGCTTTGATAGATACTATCAAATTGCTAAATGTTTTAGGGATGAAGATTTAAGAGCTGATCGTCAACCAGAATTTACTCAGATTGATATTGAAGCATCATTTATAAATGAACAAAATATTATAGAAATTTCCGAGAATATGATTAGGCATACTTTTTCAAGCGCTATGGACATTACTTTACCTAAATCTTTTCCCAAAATATCATATAAAGAGGCAATGAGGAGGTATGGTTCTGATAAGCCTGATTTAAGAGTAACTCTTGAATTAGTAGAATTAACAGAAGAAATGAAAGATGTAGATTTTAAGGTATTTTCTTCTGCATCAAATATGAAAAATGGAAGAGTTGCAGCATTAAAAGTTCCTGGTGGTGCAACCTTGTCTCGTTCAGAAATTGATGAATATACTGAATTTGTAAAAATTTATGGGGCTAAGGGTTTAGCTTATATTAAAGTAAATGATAAAAATATTTTAAATGATGAGGGCTTACAAAGTCCTATAGTTAAAAATATTCATACCAAGGCATTGAAGTCAATTATTGAAAAAACTAATTCAGAGAATGGCGATCTAATTTTCTTTGGAGCAGACAAGATTAAAGTAGTAAACGAGGCCTTAGGTGCCCTAAGAGTGAAAATTGGGCATGAAAAGAAACATATTAATGATATGGAATGGGCGCCATTATGGGTAGTTGATTTTCCAATGTTTGATTATGATGAAACATCAGACACATGGAGCGCCCTTCATCATCCATTTACTGCCCCTCAAGATGGACATGAAGAATATCTAGATTCAGATCCTGGTAGATGTTTATCTAAGGCTTACGATATGGTTATAAATGGCTGGGAATTGGGAGGTGGATCTATTCGTATTCATAAATCTGAACTTCAATCAAAGGTTTTTAAGGCCTTAGGCATTTCGAAACAAGAAGCAAAAGAGAAGTTTGGTTTTTTATTAGATGCTTTACAGTATGGAGCACCCCCTCACGGCGGAGTAGCATTCGGATTAGATAGATTAATAACATTATTGGTTAGTTCTGATTCTATTAGAGATGTAATAGCTTTTCCAAAAACACAAAAAGCTCAATGTTTAATGACAGAATCTCCAAATGAGGTTGATGAAAAGCAACTTAAAGAGTTGAACATTAAGTTAAGAGCTTCAAATATTCAACAAAAGAATGATTAGTGCAATTAATCACTACAATTTAAGATCAGAGTCTAAAATGATGGAAATTTTAAAGAATTTTTACATTGAAGTTGTTGGACTTAAAATGGGCACCAGACCTCCTTTTAAAAGTAATGGATTTTGGTTAAATGCAGGAAAAAAAGATGTGTTACATTTAAGTGAAACAAAAAAAAATGATATAAATCCTGTTAATATAAAAAGTACTTTTGATCATATGGCTTTTACTGCAGAGGGTAAAGAAAAATATATTAAAATTTTAAAAGAAAGAAAAATAGAATTTTACTTACGTAAAGTGCCAGAAATAGGAACTGAACAAATATTTTTTAAAGATCCAGCGGGAAATGGAATTGAATTAATTTTTTGTAAAACATAGTAAGGACATGATATGTCTGAAAATCAAAAAGTAAAAATTTATATAGGATTTGATCAAAGAGAATCAGTTGCATACCATACCTTCGTTCAAAGTTTAATTGATCATGCTTCAATACCATTAGATATAACTCCTCTTGCCATGAGAACTTTAAAAGGTTATGAAGAAAAACATGAAGATAAAAGTAATGATTTTGTATACTCACGTTTCTTAACCCCATTTTTAAATGATTTTAGAGGCTGGGCAATTTTTGCAGATGGAGATATGATTTGCCAGAAAGATATAAAAGAATTATTAGACTTAAAAGATAGCTCAAAGGCTCTGCAAGTTGTCAAACATGATTATAAAACTAAGGCTAACCAGAAATATTTAGGTAATATAAATCAAGATTATCCAAGAAAGAATTGGTCCAGTGTTATTTTATGGAACTGTGAACACCCTAAGCATAAAATTTTAACCCCAGATTTTATTGCAAATCAAACAGGAAAATATCTTCATCGTTTTTCATGGCTTGAAGATGAAGACATTGGAGAACTTCCTCAAGAATGGAACTGGTTGGCAACTGAGTATCCCAATAATGAACAAGCCAATATAATTCATTACACTTTGGGAACCCCATGTTTTAAAGATTATAGAGAAACAGAAATGGCAGATATATGGTTAAAAAAACATAATCGATTAAATGATGGAATGGAGGATTAATTATGAAAAGTTATCGTAAAGAATTATGGTTTAATGCCCCAGAAAGAATGCATTTTACCAATATAACTTCTGAAATTAGAACTTGTTTGGATGAAAGTGGCATTCAAGAAGGTTTGGTTTTGGTTAATGCAATGCATATTACAGCTAGTGTTTTTATTAATGATGATGAATCTGGTTTACATCATGATTATAAAAAATGGTTAGAACATTTAGCCCCTCATGAACCTGTTAGTGGATATCGACATAATGATACTGGAGAAGATAACGCTGATGCACATATGAAACGGCAAGTAATGGGAAGAGAAGTCGTGGTGGCTATAACCGATGGTCAACTTGACTTTGGGCCCTGGGAACAGATTTTCTATGGTGAATTTGATGGTAGAAGAAAAAAAAGAGTCTTGGTTAAAATTATTGGCGACTAATTATGGCAGGACATTCAAAATGGGCAAATATTCAACATCGCAAAGGCAGACAAGATGCTAAGAGAGGAAAGATTTTTTCAAAATTAGTTAAAGAAATTACAGTTGCTGCGAGAATGGCTGGTGGAGATGTAAATTTTAACCCAAGACTTAGAACTGCAGTTAGTGCAGCAAAAGAGGAAAGTATGCCTGCAGATAATATAACTAGAGCAATAAAGAGAGGTACAGGAGAGCTTGAAGGTGTCAATTACGAAGAAATACGTTATGAAGGTTATGGTGTTAATGGAGCAGCAATTATTATTGATTGTTTAACTGATAATAAGCAGCGTGCAGTTGCAGATGTTCGACTAGCCTTAAGTAAAAATGGTGGTAATTTGGGTACTGATGGATGTGTTTCTTATTTGTTTAAACATTGTGGCGTTATTCTTTTTGCGCCTGGAGCAAATAATAATGAATTAGCAGAAGTAGCAATTGATTTAGGTGCAGAGGATATTATTAACAATGATGATGATAGTGTTGAAATAATTACTGCCCCAAACGATTTTTTAAATATTAAAGATGGGTTTGATAAAATAGAATTGAAATACGAATTTGCTGAATTAACAATGAAAGCTGAAACTGAGATAGCTTTAAAAGGATCTGAGGGAGATAAGATGAGAAAGATTCTTGATTCGCTAGAGGATTTGGATGATGTTCATGAAGTTTATACAAATGTTGTAATTGAGGATGACTGATTAAAATTTCCAATAAAATTCTTGGTATCGACCCAGGATTAAGAATTACAGGATACGGTGTAATATTGAATTCTTCCGGCACTTTATCCTATGAAACAAGCGGAATTATTAAAACAACAAATCAAGACGTAAATTTAGCTTCTCGAATTAAAATAATTCTTGCGGGCTTGGAAGAGGTTATTGAGCAATGCAAGCCTGATTGTGTTGCAATTGAAAAAGTTTTTTTAAATACAAATCCACAATCTACTTTACTATTAGGTCAAGCTAGAGGTGCAGCAATCAGTGCAGCAGTCATTAAAAACCTTGATGTTTATGAATATACCGCATTACAGGTTAAGAAATCTGTTGTGGGGATGGGCCACGCAAGCAAATCTCAAGTTCAAATAATGGTCCAAAAATTATTAAATCTTCCTTCAATACCAACTTCTGATTCAGCAGATGCTTTAGCTTGTGGCATTTGTCATGCTAATATTAGTGGAAGTCTTGCTAAATTTGGAACTGGAAATAGAATGAAATCTGGAAGAATAATATGATAGGGAGAATTCAAGGAAGCTTATTAGAAAAAACTCCACCCATGATTCTGTTGGATTGTCAT
This sequence comes from OM43 beta proteobacterium, assembly GCA_042094875.1. Lineage (GTDB taxonomy): Bacteria > Pseudomonadota > Gammaproteobacteria > Burkholderiales > Methylophilaceae > BACL14. The sequence continues at coordinate 8,715 of JBELCI010000005.1, read as the reverse complement.
GGTGTTGGTTATGAATTAGAAGTATCAATGCCAACTTTTTATGATTTACCAGAAATAGGCGCAGAAGTTACATTATTAACTCATTTTATTGTTAGAGAAGATGCACAATTATTATTTGGCTTTGCATCAACTCAAGAACGTAAAATATTTAGATTACTTATTAAAGTTAATGGGATTGGTGCGAAAGTAGCTTTATCAATTCTTGGTGGTATGACAGTTAACGAATTAATGTTGGCAATATCTAATCAAGAATCTGATTTATTAATTAAAATACCAGGTATAGGCAAGAAGACTGCGGAAAGATTAGTTTTAGAGTTAAAAGACAAATTTAAAGAAGATCAATTAAAAATAACATCGAATAAAGAACCAACTATACTTGAAGATATTCAAAATGCATTAATTGCATTAGGATATAGCTCAAAAGATGTGGCTAATGTTACTAAGGAATTAGATCCAGATATTTCTTTAAATGATGGAATAAGAAAGGCGTTAAAGTTGTTATCTAAAAACTCATAGTGATTTTAAAAAAATGATTGAACCAGATAGATTTATAAATCCTTCAAATCAAGATACTGAAGAAGAAAATTTTGAGCGCGCATTGAGGCCAAAAAAACTTTCTGAATATGTTGGACAAGAAAAAATTAGAGAGCAATTAGAAGTTTTTATTGGTGCAGCTAAGAAAAGAAATGAAGCTCTAGACCATGTTTTATTATTTGGGCCACCTGGTCTTGGTAAAACAACTTTAGCAAATATAATTTCAAAAGAGATGGGGGTTAATTTAAGACAAACGTCGGGCCCTGTTTTAGAAAAAACGGGTGACTTAGCAGCACTATTATCAAACCTTGAAGAAAATGATGTTTTATTCATTGATGAAATCCACAGATTATCACCAGTTATTGAGGAAATTCTCTACCCTGCAATGGAAGATTATCGTTTAGATATTATGATTGGTGAAGGTCCGTCTGCTAGATCAGTGAAATTAGAGCTTCCTTCGTTTACTTTAATTGGGGCAACAACAAGAGCTGGGATGCTTACTAATCCTCTCAGAGATCGATTTGGTATTGTGTCAAGATTGGAATTTTATTCACATGAAGAGTTGACTAAAATTGTGACTCGTTCAGCTAGTCTTTTAGAAGTTGAAATTGATCAAGAGGGTGCAAGTGAGATTGCAAATCGATCAAGAGGAACACCAAGAATTGCCAATAGATTATTGAGGCGAGTTAGAGATTTTGCAGAGGTTAAGTCAAAAGGAAAAGTCAATAAATCAACAGCTGACGCAGCTTTAAAAATGTTAGATGTTGATTTGATTGGTTTGGATTTGATGGATAGAAGTTTTTTACTTTCGATTATTGAAAAATTTTCTGGTGGGCCAGTAGGGCTTGATAATATAGCTGCTGCAATTGGTGAGGAAAAAGAAACAATTGAAGATGTTATTGAGCCTTATTTGATTCAACAAGGTTATTTAATGAGATCACCAAGAGGTCGTTTAGCTACCGAAAAAGCATACAAGCATTTTGATTTAAAGTATTCTAAAAATAATCAAAATAATGAACTATGGAAAGATTAGTATTTACATGGACTGTTAGAGTTTATTTTGAAGATACCGATAGTGGCGGTGTTGTATATCATGCAAATTATTTAAAATTTATGGAAAGGGCTAGAACTGAATGGTTAAGAAGTTTTGAACTCAATCAAAAAAAATTAAAACAAGAAGAAAATATAATGTTTGTTGTACGAAAGATTGATATTCAATATAAAATACCAGCAAGGTTTAACGATTTATTAAAAATACAAACTAATTGTATAAAAGCAAACGATTATTCATTTACATTGAAACAAAATATTATGAGAGAAAATCAAGTTATAAGTGAAGCAAAGGTTGAAATTGTATGTATTGGTGCAGATATTTTTAAACCTGTTCGTATTCCAAAAATAGCCAAAAAACTTATGGAGATATTATGATGTTGGGAAGCGATTTATCATTTTTTTCGTTAATTCTGGGGGCTAGCTTACCTGTTCAGATTGTAATGTTAATTTTAGTTTTTGCTTCAGGCATGTCCTGGAAATATATTTATTTAAAAATAAAAGTTTTAAAGATCACTGAAGAAAATACAAACGAATTTGAAAAATTCTTTTGGTCTGGAGGAGACTTAGGCAAGCTTTATGATTCATTAAATTCAGTCCATGGAGACATGAATGGTTTAGCAACAATTTTTAAGGCTGGATATAAAGAGTATACAAGCCAAAAAGATTCTAGATCTTTTGATAAGAAAAGTATAGAAAGTGTTAGAAGAGCAATGAGTGCAAGTTATAACAGAGAAGTAGATTCACTTGAAAGGCATTTACCATTTCTTGCTTCTGTTGGATCTGTAAGTCCATATATAGGTCTATTTGGAACTGTATGGGGCATAATGAATGCGTTTATTGGTTTATCGAATGTAGCACAGGCTACTTTAGCTCAAGTTGCACCAGGAATAGCAGAAGCTCTAATTGCAACAGCTATTGGATTATTTGCCGCAATTCCAGCTGTTATTGCATACAATAGATTTGCTGCAAAGGTTGATCGATTGTCTGTCAGATATGAAAGCTTTATGGAGGAATTTATAAATACAATAGATCGTAAAGGCTAGAGATTATGAATAAAAGAAGACTAATGAATCAAATAAATGTTGTTCCATACATAGATGTTATGTTGGTTTTACTTGTGATTTTTATGGTTACTGCTCCTATGACCAATCCTGGGGTTGTAGATTTACCTAAAGTTGGCCAATCTCTAAAGCAACAAGTTACTCCTATAGTTATTTCAATAAAAAAAGATGCCTCTACTGAAATAAAAGGTAAAAAATATAAAAAAGATAATTTATTAGCCTATATTAAAAAGTCTATTGAAAAAAATCCAGATCAGTCAGTAGTAATTGCAGCAGATAAAAAAGTCCAATATCAAGAAGTAATAAAGGTCATGGATTTGTTAAAACAGAATGAAATTAATAAAGTTGGATTATTACTTAAACCAGAAAAGTAATTCATGAAAATACCTCAACTAAATTTTGATTTTATTCGTAATTCAAATGCTTGGACTATTCTTGAAAATGACCATAATCTGCAGGCTAATTTATTTTCTTTTTTAATACATTTTTTGTTATTTATTTTTATGGTTTTTTCAATTCAATGGCAAACTAAAATACCTAATTATGCGGAAGTGGAACTTTGGGACGCAGTTCCAACGCAAATTAAAACTAAACAAATAAAAAAAGAACCAAAAAAAACTAAACAAATAAAAAAAACAAAAGTAATTCCACCAAAAATAACTAACCAACAATTAAAGACAAATGAAGAAGCAGAAATAAAATTAAAGAAAAAAAAGGCTGCTGAAAAAAAAGCATTAGCAAGAAAGAAAAAGTTTCAGGAAATAAAAAAACTTCAGGCTAAATTATTAAAACAAGAAGAAATAGAAAAATTACAAGATAAATTACTTGAACAAGAAAAATTAGATCAGATAAAAGATAAATTACTTGAACAAGAAAAAGTTGATAAATTACAAGATTCCATTCGAGATGAAGAATTAGTGAAGAAACCTAGGTTAGCAATTGAAGCAGATAAGGAATTATTAGCAGGAATAAATTCAGGTGAATTAGATAGGTTTAAAGCACTTATTCAACAAAAAATACAACAAAATGTGAATAATCAATTGTGTGGTCTTGATAGAGTTGAACTAGAATTTGAAATATCATTAATGCCAACAGGAGATTTACTTGGAGAGCCTAAAATGACCCAATCGAGTAATATCGCTAGTTGTGATGCTGCCGTTGAAAGGGCAATTCTTCAATCTCAACCCCTCCCAATTCCCAAAAACAATAAATTATTTAAACGATTGAAAGATTTAAAATTAAAATTTCATCCGAATGGGCATTATGATTTGTAATCTAATTGCAATTTATTAAAGTTAAAGTGTTATCTTATTAAACTTTACAAGGACATTTAAAAATATGGTTTTTAGACTTTACTCTCTCTTTGTCAGTATTTTGCTATTAATTTCTACCCCAATTTATTCATTAGAGGTAATTGAAATTTTGGGAGGTAAAGCAAGTGAAATCCCTGTCGCTATTGTTCCTTTTGATGACTCAGTTGGTATAAGTGGCCAAAAGGCACATCAAATTATTTCTCAAGATCTCGAACGAACAGGTTTATTTAGGCCTTTAAATATATCAGGCATATCAAATCCTCCAAGTAGTGATATTAATATAAATTATACAAAATGGTCTGCAATGGATGCGCAATTTATAGTTGTTGGTAAAGTTGAATCAGAAAATCGTAATAAAAGTAGTATAGAGATCACTTGGAGCTTAATAGATATATTTAAAGAAAAAACTGTAGTTACAATGAGATATATTGGTAAGAAAAAACAATATAGAGCTATAGCACACAAAGTATCCGATCATGTATATGAACATTTAACTGGAAGTAAGGGTGTATTTCATACAAAGATTGCTTATGTTAAAAAAATTAATGATAAGAAATATAGCCTAAATATTTCAGATTTTGATGGTTTTAATTCTAGACCTATTTTAAATACAACTCAGCCAATTATTTCGCCGAGGTGGTCACCGGATGGAAAAAAAATTGCTTATGTTTCCTTTGAAAAAAAGAAACCTGTTATATATATTCAGAATTTAAGAACAGGAAAAAGAACTTTATTAGCAAATTTTAAGGGCAATAATAGCGCCCCAGCATGGTCACCTGACAGCGAAAAACTAGCAATAGTTTTAACCTACAACAGAAATTCACAAATTTATATAATTAATGAAGATGGCACTGGAATTAAGCAATTGATGAGGTCGAATTCAATAAATACAGAACCGTCATGGGCACCAAATGGAAAAGATATCTATTTTTCATCTAATAGAGGCGGAAGTCCGCAAATCTATAAGATAAATATTGAGGATGATGAAATTACAAGAATTACATATGAAAGTAAATATAATTTAAGTCCAAGTCTTTCTTATGATGGTAAATTATTACTTTTCCTAGCACAAGATCAAGGTAAGTTTAAAGTAGCTATTCAAAATTTGCTTTCAAACCAGGTTTTAAAGCTTACAAAAGGCCCAGCCGATGAATCACCAATATTTGCTCCAAATGGCCATTTAGTATTATTTACCTACAAAGACTATGGAAAAACGACAAAAATTGGTACAGTATCAATAAATGGCTTGAAAAGAGTCCCAATAAACGTAGGTAATGCCATAATTCAGGAGCCTACATGGGGGCCGATAACAAATTAAGTTGCACCCAAAGGGTATTGGGACAATCATAATTTGTGTTAGAGTATCAAATACATACAGCTTTTACTTAAGGGGAGAAACTAAATTGAAAAAATCATTATTATTACTATCGCTAGTAGGTGTTCTAATGGCGGGATGTAGCTCAACTCCAATGGATGCCCCAGGCGATCCTTCATCAAATTATTATGGTCAAGATGGATCTTCTGATGCAGCGAGTTCTGAATCTTTAGGTTTAGATGAGCTAAGGAGTAATACACTACTCTCTCAACGTAGCGTATTCTTCGATTTTAATAAATATGATATTAAGCCTGAATACTCAGATTTAATTGGTGCTCATGCTCAGTATTTAAATAATCATTCGGGTGCAAGAATGATTATAAAAGGAAATGCTGATTACAGAGGCTCACATGAATATAATCTAGCTTTAGGGCAAAAAAGATCAGTAGCAGTAAAAGATGCATTAAATGCGCTAGGTGTCGATGACTCTCAAATTGAAACTATTAGTTATGGCGAAGAATATGCAAATCAAGAATGTCAAGCTGATGCATGCGGTCAAGACAGGCGAGCTGATATTACATACGAAGTAGAGTAGATTTAATTTTATAGCAAGATTTATGAAAAAATATTTATTGGTTGGCTTTGTATTGTTCTCAAATTGTGCTTTTGCATTACTTGAAGACGAAGAAGCAAGAAAGAAAATTAATGAAATGCAAAGCCAGCTTAATAATATTGAAAAATCCTTAGAATTTAAGATTAACCAAAAGTTTTCAATAAACTTATCGAAATATAATTCAAAGTTAAACGAGTTACTTGATAGTGTTGCTAAATTAACTGGAGATGTAGAAGTTTTGCAACATAGAATAAAAAATTCAGAAGAACGACATAAAGTTCTCTATCAAGAATTAAACGAAAGAATTTCGAAGCTCGAACTGGCACTTGAAGAAAAAATTAGAAACGTTTCTGATCTAGGTTCTGTTGAGGATATTAAACAAAAAATTGATCCCAAAGTTCAGCCAGAAGTTCAGCCAGAAGTTCAATCAAAAATTATTCCGCAAACTGATGAACCGGTTATAGAAAATAGTGACGTACCCCCTTTAGTTGATGAAAATATTGAGCTTGATGCATATGCAGAAGCTGATGCATTAATTAGATCAACAAAATATAAAGAGGCCTTTAAAGCTTTCGATAAATTTATTACAAGTTACCCAAATTCTAATTTATTATCTGATGCAAAATATAAGCTTGGATATTCGCAATTTGCATTAAAAAATTATAATGCAGCAATTAAAACATATACAAATTTAATTAAGATTCATTCTGATAGCCCAATAATACCTGAAGCTATTTATGGTATTGCAAATTGTGAGATTCAATTAACTAGAATTACAAAAGCTAAAAAAACTTTAAGAGGCCTAATAAAAAATTATCCACAAGCTGAAATAATAGAAAAAGCGAAAAAAAGACTGAAAGCTCTAGAATCTATTAAACTTTAATATCTATTATTAAAAAACGAGTTTGAATTGAAGCAATTAAAAGTTAATGAAATTTTCTATTCACTGCAAGGTGAGTCATCCTACGTTGGAATTCCTACTATTTTTATAAGATTAACTGGTTGTCCAATGCGATGTGGTTATTGTGACACTTCATATGCTTTTAATGAGGGTAAAAATTTTACTTTAAATGAAATTGAAAAAACTATTTCACAATATGAAACTAAGAATATTACTGTCACTGGAGGTGAGCCCCTCGCTCAAAAAGAATGTTGGGACCTTTTAAAATCTCTATGTGATAAAGGATATATAGTTTCATTAGAAACTGGAGGAGCAATTTCTATAAGCAAAATCGATGATCGAGTTAAAATAATTTTAGATATTAAAACGCCAGGCTCAGGCGAAGAAAAAAATAATTTATGGAGCAATTTAGAATTAATAAAATCAAAAGATGAAATTAAATTTGTTATAACTGATCATAATGATTATATTTGGGCTAAAGAAATTTTAGTTAAAGAAAAATTAAATGAAAAGGCATCTATATTATTTTCACCCGTTTATGGCAATATTGAACCAAAAGATTTGGCTGAATGGATTTTAGATGATCATTTACCGGTTAGATTTCAAATTCAACTTCATAAAATGATTTGGGGGCAAATCCCCGGTGTCTAAAAAAGCAATAATTTTATTGTCAGGCGGGCTGGATTCAACAACAGTTCTGGCAATTGCTAAATCGCAAGGTTATGATTGTTATGCTATGACAATAAATTATCAGCAAAGACATAGTTCTGAATTAAAAGCAGCAAAAAAAATAGCTAATTTATACAGTGTAAAAGATTTTAAAATTGTTGATATAAATTTAAGTTGGTTAAAAAGTTCAGCATTAACTAATAAAGAAATTAATATTCCAGAAAATTCTCCAACAGGTATACCAGTAACATATGTTCCAGCTCGAAACACAATAATGATGACCTTGGCATTAGCTTGGGCAGAAACTATTAATAGCCAAGATATTTTTATAGGTGTAAATTCTATCGATTATTCCGGATATCCTGATTGTCGACCTGAATATATAGAAAGTTTTCAAAAAATGGCAAATTTAGCAACAAAAGCAGGAATTGAAGGAAGTAAGATTAAAATACATACTCCTTTAATTAAATTAACTAAAGCTCAAATAATTCGTGAAGGAATAAAAAATAAAGTTGACTATTCGATGACAATTTCTTGTTATCAGGCTTCAGAAAATGGTTTAGCCTGTGGTAAATGCGACTCATGTAGACTTCGAAAAGATGGATTTAAATCTGCAAAAATAAAAGACCCAACAAATTATAAGATTAAAATATAAAAATTAGGCTATTAGAAATTTTTGGAAAATATTAATTAACTTGCCAAATATAGCTAAAATAGCGTAAAATTTTGCCCTTTCTTAAGAAAACAATTAAATTAAAGAGATTAAATTATGGTGGTTATTAGGCTTTCAAGAAGTGGCAACAAAAATAGACCTTATTTCAATGTAGTAGTAGCAGATTCTAGAAAACCTCGAGATGGACGTTTTATTGAGAGAATCGGTTTTTATAACCCAATGGCTAGAGAGGGTGCTGAAACATTAAGATTAGAGACAGATAGAATTGAGTACTGGCAAGAACATGGGGCCTTATTATCAGAAACAATGACTAGAATTGTAAAACTTCATGCTAAAGGGCCTGAAGGTTTAGTAGAAATGAAGAAAAATGATGCAAAAAAATCTGCATCAAAAAAAGCAAAGAAAGAAGCTGAAAAATTAGCAAAGGCTGAAGCAGCAGTTGCAGAAGAAGCACCAGCTGCTGAAGCAAAAGAAGAAGCACCAGCTGCTGAAGCAAAAGAAGAAGCACCAGCTGCTGAAGCAAAAGAAGACGCACCAGCTGCTGAAGCAAAAGAAGAAGCACCCGCTGCGGAAGCAAAGGAAG
>JBELCI010000004.1:0-12565 GCA_042094875.1 OM43 beta proteobacterium | reverse complement strand
GGGTGCAATAATTGCTGGAATTGCTGGAACAGCTGCCCTTATATCATTTGCTCCCCACTCATATGCAGCAAGCACTAGAAGGGTTGTAGGAGGCCACACGCTTTCAGTTTTAGTTGGCTGCTCCTCAATTTTTTTACTTTCTTTATTTTCTATTGATTATAATTCAGCATCAGAATTTATTATTTATTTAAATTCTTCAATTTGCATTGGCGTATTGATTATTTTAATGGGAATTTTAAATTGTGAACATGCTCCATCAGCTGGCTGTTTACTTGGATTAACATATGGAGGGGTAGATTTTAATAGTGTTGCATTTATAATTTTATCAGCAATTATATTAGCTTCTATTAGGATAGTGCTGTTAAAGTGGATAAGAAATCTGGTTTAAATTATCACTATAAAAACCCCTATCAAGCAAAAAAGTATTCCAATTAAACCGTTTTTATCAATTTTTTCTTTAAGGTAAAACCTTGCTCCTATAAGTGCAAATATAGGGGCACTGCTCCCCAAAATAACCGTTAAAGCAGCTTCAGAAAGTTCAAGGCTAGTAAACCACCCTAAACTTGCTAATGTGGTTAAAAATGAAGCAAATAAAAGCATATTAAATTTGCTTCTTATTAATACGAATTCACCCCTTTTCAAAATTACATAAATTGGTGTGCATATTATAAATGTTGTGCAAGCTCTAATTAGGGTAACTGGCATCACTGATGTTGTTTTTAAAATATCGTCCATTAGCAGAGCTCCTGTTGCCCAGCATAACGGCGTCAGAATGCAAAAAAATAGTGCGATCTTAATTGTTGAACCGTCCTCAACAAAATTTAAATTTTTTCTATTCCTCAATGTTATTGATGCAATTCCAAACAATATTAAAACTGCGCCTAAGTAAACAGCAAATGACAAAGATTCAGTAAAAAATATTACACTTCCAAAAATTGAAAATAATGGAAAGAGGCTATTTATTACTACAAATGCCATCCCAACTTTTACGTGCTTTATTGTAAAAATGTAACTCAAAGATCCAGACAAATTAATTAAAGAAGCCGTAATACATAAAATAAATGTAGTTAAGCTAAATTCCTTAAACCCTCCCCATTGACCAAATAATGTTATAAGTATTACTAAAATTGTTCCTGAAATAATACTTTCAAAGTAAATAAAAGTTGCACGAACTTTGTTTGGCAATGATTTTAAAAGTACACCTGAATTGCCCCAGAAAAAGGCTGACAGTAAAGCACAAATCTCTCCGATGCTAAACATTAAAATTTCTCAGATGTTAAAATTAGATAAGTTTTCATTTAGTGGAGTATAATTTAATGAGGGAGACTGATTCAACTAATATAAACAATAAAATAAATATTTCTAATGACGGAATTTGGTCTTATAAGTTAAAAACTGAACAATTAATTTATTCAAATATAAATAAAGTTTTTAATTTTTATTCAACCCCAAAGAATTTAAATTTGATTACACCGCCTTTCCTAAATTTCAAAATACTAGGAAATGAATATGAAGATACTACCGAGGGTAAAATATTTATTTATAAACTTAAACTCCATAATTTGCCTGTTTTTTGGAAAAGTAAAATTGAACAATGGAGCCCTCCTTTTAAGTTTGTTGATAAACAATTATTTGGCCCTTACTTAAAATGGCATCATCATCATATTTTTGAAGATTTAGGAAAAGAAACTAAAGTAATCGACATTGTTTATTATACTGTCCCTTTTGGTTCAGCATTACATAAATTATTTGTAAAAAAAGATTTAATAAATATATTTAACTATAGAAAAGAGTCTTTAAATAATATTTTTAATAAACGAGGAGAAAAATGAGTAATCAATTTGAAAACAAAGTGGTATTTATTACGGGAGCTGCTAATGGAATAGGAAAAGCAGCAGCAGATGTATTTTCTGAAAGAGGAGCAAAACTTGCATTGTGTGACACAAATGAAAACCTATTAAAAGAAGTTCATAATGATTTTGAATCAAAAGGAATTAATGTCATCTCTAAAAAAGTTGATGTAACTAATAAAGCCAATCTAATTGAATTCACAGAAGAAATAGTTTCTGAATTTGGAAATTTAGATATTTGTGTTCCAAATGCCGGGGCAATCGGTAGTTCAGATTTTTCAAAAAGAAAAGACTATATTGATGAAGATTGGGATATTACTTACTCGGTAAATGTTAAAGGTCTAGTGAATACAACAGATTCTGTAAAAGAACATATGAAAAAAAATAATAACGGGAAGATAATTATTGTTTCATCACAAGGCGGCAGGAAGCCGAGAGGTGTTGGCGATAAAGGAAGAGGAAATGTTTTGAATCCCTACTTAGTTTCCAAAGCGGCGGCAATACAATTTACCCATGCATTAGCAATTGAATTAGGTAAGCATAATATTAATGTAAACACTGTATGTCCTGGCAGGCTGTATACATCTTTTTGGCAGCAAATTGCAGAAAATCATAAAGCTCTAAATAGCGAATATTCTAATATGGACCCGTTTGAAATATTTCAAGAACAGGCTGAGTCATATTTTCCATTAGGTAGGGCTCAAGAACCTAGGGATGTAGCTTATTCAATAGCTTTTTTAGCATCTGATGAAGCCTCCGAAATAACTGGCCAAGCTCTTAATGTAAACGGTGGGGGGATCTTAAATTAAATCTCCTTCAGTTTATAAATGTGTAGTATAATCAACTTTATAAAAACAAATTAGTTGAGTTTAAACTACATGACAACTACAAGATCTCTTAACCAAATTATTAAAAGATATAAAGATTCGTTGCTCGATGGGGACTTGAAAAGTGCTTTATCTTGTGTAAATTTAGCATTAGCAAACGGATCTGATGTTAAAACTGTTTATAAAAAAATATTTACATCTGCCCAAAGAGATATTGGTCAAATGTGGCATGATGGTGAAATATCTATATCGCATGAGAATAGAGCTGCCGGAATAACATTAGAAATAATGTCTCGATTAAGATCAAATTTTGAAATTGAAGATTCAGATGCTCCGCTTGCAATCGTTACTATCCCTAAGAATGATAACCATACAATTGGTGCAAGAATGTTTGCTGATTTTTTAATGATGGAAGGTTGGAGAGTAGATTATTTAACTAATCACAACATTAATGAGTATCAAATTCCAAATGATGATTTTATAAGATATATAAATGAGATTAAGCCAAAGTTATTTGCTATATCAGTTGCTACTGATTTAGCATTTATTGAGTGTAATAATTTAACTGGATTTTTTAAAGAAAATTTTCCAAATATAAAAGTAATTTGGGGTGGCCCAGGTGTTTCTAGGTCATTAAATATAGATCATGATATAGATTTTAATTCTAAGGAAAATATAACAAAATTTTCCAAAATTTATGATTTAACTTCTAAACCTGATTTTATATGTTGCAGTAAGGCAGCTTTTGAATCTAAAGAATGCAAAGATTTCTTGAGCAGATCCATGAACTTAAAGCAAAGTTCTACATTTGATGAAACTCTCATTAATATAGGACATAATATTAAAACTCTCAGGATATCAAAGGGAATAAGTCAGCAGGAATTAGCTAATCTTGCTTCAATAGATAGAGCATTTATAAGTACAATTGAGAATGGTAAAAGAAATTTAAGTATATCTGTGCTACATAAGATTGCTCAAAGTTTAGACAGTAATGTAGCAGAGATATTTAATAATTAGCTTTTAGAAACTACCCTTGCTTTATTATAAGAATTAAATTTATCTTCCAACATCATTATCATTTCATTGCCTGATAATTTGTGAAAGTTATCCATTGTAGGGGTACTTAATCCGCAATTAATACAACTTAATTCTTCTTCATGATCAAGGTTATTAGCGAAAACTAAAGTTCCTTGACATTTAGGGCACTTATTTATTAAAACCATTTTTTTAACCTTTCATTAATTTACAATAGTAAACATAATATATCAGTCATATTGTCTATAGTCAACTATTTAATTAAAAAATGATAATAATATTGTTTATATTAAACAAAGACTAGCTTATAAGCATTAGTAGTAGCTACTTGGGGTCGGTGGTGATATTTGATCACTCTGGTTAGAATTTTTAGGTGACGGAGTTGATGTTGGTGAAGGAGTTGGAGTAGGGTCAATTAAAAGGCCATTTTCTGCAAATACGCTTATCTTTCCTAACATTCCTGAATGTAAACTACATCTATAAGTGTAAACACCTGCGCTTATGAATTTGAATTCATATGTTTGATTTTGGTCTAAATAACCAGAATCAAATTTATAGTCTATTGACGATGCAGTATGCATAGATCCATCTTTATTTGTCCAAGTAATAGTGGTGCCCACATCTATATAAATTTCCTTTTCAATAAATTGAAATCCGCTAATAGTTATATTATTTGAATCTTTATAATTTGGTGTTGGCGTGTTAGTTGGCAAAGGAGTTGGCGTGTTAGTTGGCAAAGGAGTTGGCGTGTTAGTTGGCAAAGGAGTTGGCGTGTTAGTTGGCAAAGGGGTTGGCGTGCTAGTTGGTAAAGGGGTTGGCGTGCTAGTTGGTAAAGGTGTCGGTGTACTAGTTGGTTCAATGATCTCAGGTTCAGTTAAATCTACTAAATTATTAACTTGCTCAGCTTCATTGGTACAAGATAAAAAAATAAAAATAATTAAAAATAAAAATTTATAATTGCTCATCGAATAAATGTTGTAATTTTATTAGAGACGTCATTAGGTTTTTCAAAAATTATCATATGGGTTGTGTCATCAATTTCATCGATAGATAAATTAGAATAGTTATTTTCAAGCTTTTTGATTTGAGAATCCCTTACAAGACTAGAATTAGGTTTTATTAAAAGTGTTGGATTATCGAATTTGGATTGTTCTTTTTGAATTAACGTGCCTTTTTGGATAGAAGAATCCCATACATTAATATCGTATTTAAACCTATTTATACCTATAGATTCATTTTGATCTAAATTTAAATCAGGATTCATATTATTAGAATATTTTTGTGCATCTTCAACTTCTTTCCATCCGTTTTTCTCTCTTTTTTCAATAAATCCAAGCAATTTAAAGGCCGCCGAATCGACTGTAGTATTGTTGCTGAACCAAGGGTCAATTAGTATTACTTTATTAATTTTTTTATTTTTAGTTGTTAATAAATTATTAGCAATTGTCCCCCCTAATGAGTAGCCAACCAAGTTTACTTCTTTTTCAAAATTACTATCAATAAAAGAGTTAATTGTGAATGATAATTCTTGAATATTAAAATTAATGGATAAATTAGATTTTCCATGGCCAGGCAAATCAATAACAGTCAAATAAAAATCTTTTTCTAATTTATCTATAATGTCATTGAATGAACTTGAACTACCCATTAAACCATGAATAAGTAAAATTTCAGGTTTATTAGATTCTCCATAATTTTTAAAATAAATTTCTTGATTATTTAATTTATAAAAATTATCATTTGCAATAATTTGAGTTGAACATGACATTAAAAAGAATGATCCTAACAAAATATAATAAATTCTAAGCATTAAATATATTTTAACAACGAAATACTATTTTGGGCTTTTATTTAAACTTTCTTAACAAATGCAGTTCCGTCCCAATGAAATCCTTCTTGGGTAAATTTAAGCATTTCATCCAAATCTTTTAATTTATTTTCTATGATGAACCTTAAGAATTTTCCTTTTATTGCTTTGCCGTTATGTCCAGCAGAAATAAATTTATTGCCCTTTAAAAATTTAAAGTTTATTTTTATTGATTTACTTGAAGTGTAAGATTTCCTATGAATTTCAGGCAATAAATCTAAGATAAAATCTTCTTTAGACAGTGATTTTGTAAATATGGGGTTCCAGAACGAAGTTAATTTAAGAGCATTCATTTTAAGTTTATAGTTTGGTATTAAGTCATTTGGCCTAACTAATCCAAGTAAGCCACTGGTTATTAAAATATGATCATTTGAAAAAGCTTTAGATGACTTATTTAAGGTTTGGAAATCAAAATTGCTATAAACAACACCGGAATATCTTTCAATTGCTATTGAACACCCCTTATTAAGTAGATCCAGATTTTCTTTGTGTTGAATATCTGATTTTTCTATTGAAGTCCCATAAATTTTACTTATAAGATCTGTATCGCAATTAGATAATTTTTCTAATATCTTCTTTGTTTCATTTAAGTAAGCAAAATTTGTTTTTCCAAAAGCCATATTATTGGTATTATCTTTTGATTTACCTTCGCTAGGTGGAATTAATATCTTCATGAATATATTATAATATTAATTTATGAGGATTACCGAAATCAAAACTTATGTTCTTGTTGCTGATAATGCAGATGTCTCTTTAACATCTTCAGCGCAGGATACAATTCTTGTTGAAATTTATACCAATGAAGGGATTGTTGGCTACGGTGAAACAGACACAAACCCTTGGGTTGCTAAAGCACTTATAGATTCACCCGGCACACACACAATGGATCAATCTATGAAAGATATTCTTATTGGTAAAGATCCTTTAAATATAGAGGAAAGATGGGAAGAGCTTTATGAAGGAACCGCAATGACAGGAAGAAGAGGTGCAGGAGTTAATGCAATTGGTGCTATAGATATGGCATTATGGGACATTAAAGGAAAATACGAAAATAAGCCCGTTTATCAACTATTAGGTGGAAATGTTCATGAAAATATAACTCCTTATGCATCACTGCAACCCTTAGGGAGTAGTTTTGAAGAATATCGCGATTCGCTTGTTGAATGGGCTGAAAAAGCTAGAAATTTAGGATTTAAAGCTGTCAAATCTGAAGTTACAATGAATGGTCCTTATGCACACAATGGCATGAAAGAAAATGATGATAAACATACTCTGGTACTTGAAGCTGTAAGAAAAGCTTTAGGCAAAGAGATCAAACTAATGGTTGATGTCCAATATAAATGGAAAACTGCTGATGATGCACTTAGAACTGTAAAAGACTGGGCGGAATTTGATATTTATTTTCTTGAAACACCTGTATGGACAGATAGGCTTGATGATTATGCAAAAATGCACGATGAAGCACCTATGAAAATTGCTGCAGGAGAATGGCTGACTACCCATCACGAATTTGAAGATTTAATAGTTAAAGGAAAGATAGATGTTGCTCAACCTGATATAGGCAGGGTGGGTGGACTGACTGAAGCAAAAAAAGTTTCATCAATAGTAGATAAACACAAAAGAATTATTGTCCCTCATTGCTGGAAAACTTCAATTTCGATTAGTGCAACAGCTCATTTTGCATTCAATACTCCATCTTGCAAATACATAGAGTATTTGCCACCTCAACTATGTCATGAAACATTAAGAAAAGAATTAGCTGATGAAGGATTTGAATTTGAAAATGGATTGATTCAATTGCCTACAAAAAGTGGATTGGGAATCACTTTAAACACTGATGCAGTAAAAAAATATACGGTTAGCTAATTTAAAATTTAAATAAATATAGGAGAGTTAAAATGGCTGGAAAAAAAATAAAAGTGGAATTTGACATTCAACAAGACGCAGTTGATATGTTAAATTATTTTAAAGAAAAATATAAACTAGCTGATAGATCAAAAGCCCTAAGAGTTATACTAGATTATGTGGCCGATGAAAAAGAGGAACACGAATATATATATTCTGTAAGAAGATGTCTAAGGTGCGGTTCCAGCCCGGGCTGGATAAAACCTGAAGATTAGGAGAATGCAATGAAAAAAGGAATTGGGCCAGATATTTGGCTAGCAGGTGACCCTTCAGATTTAATTAAATACATGAACAATGGCATCAAAGGGATTGTTACTAATACTGTAGTTCAGAGAGAGTTAGTGCAAAAGTATGGGTCATTAACAAATCTAACAAAAGAATATTTAAATATTACAGATAAGAAAATAGCAATTGAAATTGACGGAAATTCAACTCAAGAATTATTAGATGTCGGAGAGAAATTTACAGAATTATCTGATCAGATAATTTTAAAAATTCCTTGTAGTCAAATTGCCTTGGAAGCATTTAGCGTTTTAAAAAAGGAAGGTGTTGAAACATTTTGCACTACTGTTTTTTCAGTTTCTCAAGCAATTGTTTCTGCTCAAGCAGGAGCTAAACATATTCTTCCATTTTGCGAACCATTTAAAGAATTAGGGCTTGGTCCAACTAAGTTAGTAAAAGATTGCTACGATATTTTTAAAAATTGGGAAGATGCCCCAAAAATTACTGCTGCTTTAGTCAGATCTCCTGATGTAGCAAGTTCAGCTTTAAGAGATGGTGCTGATGGAATTATTATTTTTTGGCCAGTGTATGAAGAAATTTTAAAAAACCCATTAACAGACAAATGGAACCAAATATTTATGGATGAATGGAAAGCAATGAATAAACATGGCCACCTTAATGACCTGCCTACAAAGTTAAATGAATAATATAGCAACATTTGTTACTTTTAGTAGATTTATATTTGCAATTATTGTTGCATTATTACTTTGTTTTGAATCAAATATTATTTTAATAATAGCGATAATATTGTTTATTTTGGGGGCACTTTCTGATGCTGTTGATGGAACATTAGCAAGAAAACAAAAAAATAACTCAAAGTTTGGGGCATTTATTGATCCAATAGCTGATAAATTCCTAGTTTTTTTGGTGCTTATTTCATTAATTTATAATACCGATTCTTTAGCAATTTTTTCTTTATCAATTGTAATAATATCAAGAGAAATTTTAATAATGTCATTAAGAGAATGGATGGCTTCAAATAATTATCAAAAACCTGCAGAAGTTTCTTCAATGGGTAAAATTAAAACCTTTTTGCAGATGAGCGGAATTTGCCTTGTTGCTGCCTCGCCATTAACTTCTATTCAATACTTCTATGAATTTCCTATATCTGTTTTAACATTAGGTGCAATTGTAGGATTAATATCAGGGTATGATTATTTAAAGAAAAGTTATAAATATCTTTTTTAAATTATTTCTTTTTCTAATTCAATCAATGAGCTGTCTATTGCATCGCAAATCTGATCAATTTGATCCTTTGTTGATGTCAGAGGGGGCGCAACAGGAAGAATATAAGCAGGCACTCTTATCCAAATTCCTCTTTGTTTTAACTTCTCAGTCAACAGCATATTTACATATTTTTTAGGGTTAAATCTTTCCTTAGTTTTTTTATCTTTTACTATTTCTAAGCCTTGTAAAAGACCAATACCTCTATTATCTCCAATTATATTACTCCTGTCTTTAATGTCAGAAAGTCTTTCAAAAAGTTGGCTACCTCTTTCTTTGGCATTTTGAATTAATTTTTCATCTTCTAATATTTCTAAATTTTTCATTGCGGCTGCGGCTCCACCTGGGTGAGCTGAATAAGTATACATATGGGACCAAGCATTTGAAGGCTCACCATTAAATACATTTGAAATATTATTTGAAGAAATTGATCCGCCAAGTGGAAAATAGCCACTTGTTATTCCTTTAGCAAAACTTAAAATGTCCGGCACAGTATTTACAACATTTGAACCGAACCACTCTCCTAGTCTTCCGAATCCAGTTATAACTTCATCAAAAATTAGCAAAATTCCATATTTAGAACAAACCTCTTTTACTCTTGGCCAATAATCATTTGGTGGCACAACCCCACCTAAGGGTTGAGAAACAGGCTCACCCATGAAACATGAGATTGATTCAGGTCCATGAAAAAGTATTTTATCTTCAATATCTTTAATTAACCTATCAGTGAATTCATCAACACTTTCACTTTCATACTTTCTTCTATAATAATTAGGTTGTTCAACATGTATGAGGTGCTGAGGTGATGGTTGATAGTCAGTTCTTGGAAAACCGGGATGTCCACCGAGCCATTCTGTTAAATAAGTTGAACCATGATAACTACCATCCCTTGAAATAATTTTGTATCTACCTCTGTCTCCATTTCTAACATGATATGCCTGAGCCATTTTGATGCTTGATTCGTTTGCTTCAGATCCGCCTTGGCAGAAAAATGTTTTACTAAGATCACCAGGCGCAACAGAAGAAATTTTCTTTGCTAATTCAACTGATTTAGGAGTTATTCCTGCATAGACATTCATGCTAACATTTGTAAGTTGATCATATATTGCTTTAGCAATCTCTTCTCTACCGTGACCCACATTCCTAAAATACATACCACTTATTCCATCAATATATTTAGTGTTCTCGTAAGAATTAAGATAAATCCCTTCAGAGCTATCAATAATTAGTGGCCCGCCTTCATTTTCCATTGTTGTTTCGTTGAACATTCCAATGTACATATGTTCGTTGGCAGTTTTTGCGAACTCATTTTTGTAATTTATATTTGTCATATTTATTCCTCGTTTAATAGTAACACTTATAATTGTGGTTTTTGAAATATTTTTTTATGCTTATTAATTAAATAATTAGAAAGATGTTTTGAAACTAATTTACGCAATAATATTAATTTTTTTACTAGCATGTTCTAGTAGTGAAGAAATAAATGAAGAGCAAAGTGAAGACGTGCTTTCTAATTCTCATTTTAATAACGAAGATAAATTATTTAATGTTGATGACTTTGTTGAAGCTGGATGGAAGAAGTCAAAAGAATTTATAACTGATGCAAAGGATGATGAAGGCAACTTTATTACCCCTAATGCTACTGAAATATGGTACGGATTTTATAAAAGAAAAGATATTGAAATAAGGTTTTATGAAGACTACATGCAATCATCAACTGCCGGTAAAGATAGCGCAGAGAATGCAGTATCTCGTGCGGTTAATGCAAATGCGGGCGGAGGCATTATAACTTCAACTAATAATAGAGTTTCTTACCAGTCATATGTTGTTTCAGGGAATACAGTAATTCTTTGCCAGGACCTTCTTCCTGACTGTATTTTATTGTCTGAGAAATTAGAATGACCCAGAAACAAAAGTGGGTATCTTTTTTTTCAATAGCTTTCGGCCTTTTTACAGCAGTCATGGATGCCAGTATGATTGGAATAGCCCTACCTAGTATTTCCAAAGACTTTTCATTAGATTTATCTTCAGCTGCATGGATTTCACTTGTATCAACAATTACGGTTGTTGCAGTTCTTCTCCCAATGGGAAATATTTCTGACAGATTGGGCAGAAAAAAAATATATCTATTTGGCGTAGTGGTTATGGCAGCAGGGTCATTGTTTTCATCATTTTCAAATGAAATATTTTATTTACTTATTTTCAGAATTATTGTTTCTTTTGGTGCGGCTATGAGAATGAGTACAGGGCTAGCTATGGTAATGATGATATTTAAGGACAAGGAAAGAGGGAAAGGTCTTGGCGCAAATACTACCACTGTTGGATTAGCTGCAATAACTGGACCAATTTTTGGTGGATTTTTAGTAGGTAGGTTTGGGTGGGAGTCAATATTTATTACTCAAGCATTTTTAAGCATCCCGGTTTTTATTTTGGGTTATATTTTTTTAGATAAAACCGTTGTAGATTTGAATCAAGATCATAAAAAAGGAAAATTTGATTTTTATGGATCAATTTTATCCGCGTTAGCATTTTCCGTTCTTTTGTTTACTATAAATTATGGACTTGTAAATATGTCTAATTTTGTAATTTCTTTAAGTTTTATAATTGCAATTATCTTATTTATCCTTTTTGTATTTGTAGAATCAAAATCAGATCAGCCAATACTTAATGTAATACTTTTAAAGAATAAAAATTTTATGCTTACTATGGGAACAAGACTATTAGGCTTTCTGTCTGGAAGCTCTACTTTATTTTTAATGCCTTTTTATATTCAGTTAGTAAAAGGAATAGATCCAGAAAAAGCTGGCTTAATAATTTTTCCAGGTGCTCTAGGTATGTCAATAACTGCAAGTTTTAGTGGAAGGCTCTCGGACAAATATGGAGAGAAACCATTTGTAATTTTAGGTCTGACAATTATTTTGATTTCCAGTTTCCTGTTTTCATTATTTAATACTAATACATCAACATCGTTAATTATTATTGTTTTAATGATTCATGGGCTTGGAATGGGAATTTGGGGAACCCCAAACAGTAGCCAGACTGTTTCCATTGTTCCCAAAAATACTTATGGGTCTGTTGCTGCATTAATCAATTTAATTCGAACAGTTGGCATGGGCGTTTCAATAGCAATTTCTTCAAGTTTAATAACTCTGTCATTCATTGGTTTCGGATTAAATTCAGATTTTTCATCTGTTAAGGAATCTTTTAGCGCAGAACAATCAACTGCATTTCTTGAAGGATTTAAGACAGCATACTATGTATTAATGTCTATTTGCATAGTTTCGATTTTTCTTGCAGCTATAACAAAAATTAATAATCGAGATAAAAATTAAACTTTAATTAGCAATTTTCCAAAGTTTTCGCCGGAAAATAATTTTAAAAATGCTTTTGGTGCATTTTCAATGCCCTCGACAACTGTTTCTTTAAAAACTAATTTGTTTTTATTCTTGAGGTTTATTAAATAATCTAAGCCTTCTTTAAATTCATCTTCATACTCATAAACATGAAATCCCTCCAGGCGAGATTTCTTACTTAAAAATTGCCACAAATTTCTTGGCCCCATTTCAGGATTTTTA
>JBELCI010000003.1:0-49909 GCA_042094875.1 OM43 beta proteobacterium | reverse complement strand
CTAGTACGAGAGGACCGGAATGGACAGATCTCTGGTGGATCGGTTGTCACGCCAGTGGCATAGCCGAGTAGCTAAATCTGGAAGAGATAAACGCTGAAAGCATCTAAGCGTGAAACTTGCCCTAAGATGAGACTTCCCTTGCACTTTAAGTGCACTAAAGAGTCGTTCAAGACCAGGACGTTGATAGGTCAGGTGTGGAAGTGCAGTAATGCATGAAGCTAACTGATACTAATTGCTCGTGAGGCTTGATCCTATAACCTTAAAACTTAAGGATATAGTTGACACTAAAGTAAAACGCAATCAATACACAAAAAATGTTTACTTCTTTTATATTTACAAATTAGAATTACTAGTTAAATAGTAATTTAAACAGTTTGCTTGGCGGACATAGCGAGTTGGACCCACTCCTTTCCATTCCGAACAGGATAGTGAAACGATTCTGCGCCGATGATAGTGTGGTTTTTTCCACGCGAACGTAGGACACTGCCAAGCTACTAAATTAAAAAACCCTATCAATTGATAGGGTTTTTTTTTACTATTTAATTTTATTTCCAAGTATCTCTTAAAGTAACAGTTCGGTTTATTTTAATATGAGATTTTTTACTCTCTTGGTCACAAATAAAATAACCATGTCTTTCAAATTGATATTGATCACCAGGGTTGATATTAATTAAATTTTCTTCTAATTTTATTTTATTTACTTTAATTGAATTAGGATTAATATCATCTAGATAATTATTTGATTTTGAACCAGGTTGTTCACTCATAAAAAGTCTGTCATATAAAAATACTTCAGCATTTAAAGCATATTTAGTTGATAACCAATGAATATTCCCTTTTACTTTAATAGAGTCAGCGCCTGGAGTACCTGATTTGGTATCAGGAATATAATCACATAATACTTTTACTATATTTCCATTTTTATCTTTTTCACAACCAATACAAGTAACCACGTATCCATATCTTAAACGAACTCGATTTCCAGGAAATAATCTAAAGAATTTTTTTTCTGGTTCCTCCATAAAATCTGCTTTTTCAATCCATAACTCTTTAGTTAATTTAATTGTACGGTTTCCTAGTTTTGGATTTTGTGGATGATTTGGAGCAAAACAATCCTCCTCAAAATCATCTGGTAAGTTGTTTATAACGAGTTTAATGGGGTCAAGAACAGCAACTCTTCTGGGAGCTGAAGAATTTAAAACTTCACGCATACAATCCTCTAATATTGAATAATCAATCCACGAATCTGCTTTTGCTACACCTATTCTTTCAGTAAATAACTTAAAACCTTCTGGTGTATATCCTCTTCTTCTTGCGCCCTTTAGTGTGGGTATTCTAGGATCATCCCATCCGGTAACGTGATTATTTTCAACTAGCTCAATTAATTTTCTTTTTGATAAAACAACATAAGTTAAATTAAGTCTTGCAAATTCATATTGCTTAGGAAGTGGTTGATTTAATATCCCACTTTCAAATAATTTTTCAAGAATCCAATCATAAAATGGACGTTGATCTTCAAATTCCAACGTGCAAATTGAATGAGTAATACCTTCGAGCGCGTCTTCAATTGGATGAGCAAATGTGTACATTGGGTATATGCACCACGATTCACCTGTTCTATGGTGAGATTCTTTTTTAATTCTGTATATTGAGGGGTCACGAAGGTTTATATTGGGTGAAGCCATATCAATTTTAGCTCTTAAGACCATAGACCCATCTGAATGTTTTCCTTCTTTCATTTCTTCAAATAACTTTAGGTTTTCTTCTTGAGACCTCTCCCTAAAAGGTGAATTTTTACCTGGTAAAGTTAGAGTTCCTCGATTTTTTTTTATTTCTTCTATGGATTGTTGGTCAATATAAGCATGATTAGATTTTATTAATGCTTTTGCAGCCTCATACATAAGTTCGAAATAATCACTTGCATAATATAGATTTAATTCATTATTAAATTTCCAATCGAAACCCAACCATTTAACATCTGAAATAATACTTTCAACAAATTCTTTATTTTCTTTTTCAGGGTTTGTGTCATCAAACCTTAAATGACAGGCACCACTGTAATCCTTAGCTAAACCAAAATTTAAAAAAATACTTTTGGCATGGCCAATATGTAAATATCCATTTGGTTCAGGTGGAAAACGAGTACGTATTTTGGCTGGATCTTGAGTGCCATTATCATGATGAGCTTTATTTCCTGGTGCTCCAGCCCATTTTTTATTTGCAAAAAGTTTTTGACTAATATTTTTCTCAATAATAGCGCGAATAAAATTTGGAGTACTTTCGTTTGATTCAGTTTGATTTGTCATAATTTAGGAATATTTTACACTTAATTTCCTATTACCTTTTAATAAATTTACCTCACTTTTTTTAAAATTTAACCTAATATTACTAGTACACGAACCAATTTATATGATAAATTGTTACCTATCAAAATTTAATTTGATTTCCTTGTTTAAAAATTTTTTTTATTTGAAAAAATCAAAGTAAATTTTTGTAATTTTTTTAACTAGTATTTTATTAACGGGAGGCAATTTTATGTTAAATCCACAAGATTTTGTCGGTGTCAGCTTTTGGCTGTTATCGGCTGCAATGGTGGCTGCAACGTTTTTTTTCTGGGTAGAAAGAGATAGAGCTGTAGGTAAATGGAAAACATCACTTACAGTTGCTGCAATGGTTACAGGTATTGCAGCGATTCACTATTTTTATATGAGAGGGGTATGGGTAGATACAGGATCATCCCCAACAGTATTTAGATATGTAGATTGGTTGTTAACAGTTCCTCTACAGATTGTTGAATTTTATCTAATTCTTGCTGCAATTGCAGTAGTCGCAGTTTCAGTATTTTGGCGATTATTAGCAGCTTCAGTAATTATGTTAGTTGCTGGTTATCTTGGTGAAGTCGGATCCGTGGGCATTTGGTCAGGGTTCACTGTAGGAATGATAGCTTGGTTATACATCATTTATGAAGTATTCGCAGGTGAAGCAAGTCAAATCAGTGCAAGCAAAGGTACAGCAGCAAGTAAAAAAGCATTCAATGCTTTAAGACTTATTGTTACAGTTGGTTGGGCTATTTATCCAATTGGATACTTCCTTGGATACAATGGAAGTGCAGATGTAAATACTCTAAACTTAGTCTATAACTTAGCAGATTTTGTTAACAAAATAGCGTTTGGTGTAGTTATATGGGCTGCAGCAACATCAGGTTCAAAAGCTTAATAAAGTTTTTGATACTTGAATAGGTAATCAGGAAAACGCGTCAGAAATGACGCGTTTTTTTTGCAAAGTTTCAAATTGGGAGATAGGATGGAAGTAATAGATTTCACCTTGGTTTACAACTCACTATCTTTTGCTATAGCAACTTTTGGCGCAAGCTCGGTTTTCTTTTTTGTTCAACGATCCCAAGTTGCTCCAGCATATAAAACTGCTCTTACGCTATCAGGGTTGGTATGTTTAATTGCTTTTTATCATTACTTAAGAATGTTTGAAAGTTTTAATGATGCTTATAATTTGACATATGGACAGGTTGTAGCATCAGGTAGCCAATTTAATGTTGCTTATCGTTATGTTGGTTGGCTATTAACCGTTCCTTTATTACTTCTTGAATTAGTTCTTGTAATGCGATTGACTAAAGAGGAAACATTTTCTCGAGGTATGAAGCTTGTTTTTGCTGCAATAATTATGGTTATTTTAGGATATCCTGGGGAAGGTTTAGTTGATGCAGGTCAACTAGACGATCGATTAATGTATTGGTTATTAGCTATGATTCCCTTTATATACATTCTTTATAATTTAACTAAAGGATTGGGAGATGCAATTTTAAAACAACCAAAAAATGTTCAAGGCTTAGTGAGTAAGGCTAGATGGCTATTAATTGGTTCTTGGGCTTTTTATCCGATAATATATTTATTTCCAATGATCAATTCCGATGCTTCTTATGTGAATATACAGGTTGGTTATACTATGGCGGATATAGTATCAATTGGTATATTTGGTGTAATGATTTATATGATTGCGCAACGCAAATCTGACGCAGGCGCTTGATTAGTTTTAAATTACTAAGAAAAAAACGTGCCTATACGGCACGTTTTTTTATGGTTAAATAATGTTATGAAAAAAAATTATTGGGATGAATCTTTTATACCTCCAGAAGCAGATATATTTCTTGAAAATGTACAGAATGAATTTGCAAAAAGTTTTGATGTGGATGATAAGTATCTATCAGCATGGCTTTCACATCATGGTGAATCACAAGGAAAGTGGTTAAGATCAAGATTAGCTCTTGCTACTGGAGGATTATTGGGTTTATCTAATCAAACTTATATTAATTGGGCAGTCGTGTGTGAGTTAATTCATAGCGCTTCGTTACTGCATGATGATATATGTGATGAAGATTCTCTGCGTAGGGGCCAAAGTTCGGTTTGGCAGGAATATGGTATTTCTGCAGCAATTTGTACAGGAGATTATTTGATTGCAGAATCTTTTAATAAAATTACTGAAATTGAACAGGGGTGGCATCAAACAATTTTATTGAAATTGTTATCTTGTTCAGTTAAAGAGATAATTTTTGGTCAGTCCAAAGATGTAAGCCTTGATCCATTCAAAATCTCATGGAAACAATATGCAAAAATGGCAACCGATAAAACTGCTCCATTTATAGCGCTTCCGATGATGGGTATGTTTAAATGTAGTGAGCGTTCAAATGATGAATGCGATGGACTTCAAAAAGCATCAAATTATTTAGGTTTGTCATATCAATATTTAAATGATGTTGAAAATTTAGTAGGAATAAACCAAGATATTTTTACTGATATCTATAAAAAACATCCAAATGGAATGCTAATTCGAATCTTAGAAAAGTTAGATCAAGATATTCAAGTAAAAATAAGAAACAATCCAAAAATGTTAATTGATTTCATCAATAAAGAATCTTTTCAGGACCAAGAAGAACATATCAAAGTACTTATTCAAAATGCAGAGGATCAGTTTCATCGTGTCCCTAAGGTGATTCAGCCCGTTTTAATATCAATTAAAAATGAAATTAATACAAGAGTAAAAAATCTTATGGAAAATAATTAGTGAAGAATATAGCAGTTATTGGAGGTGGCTTAGGTGGAATCGCATCAGCGATTCGTTTTAGATCAAGAGGCTACGAAGTTTCTTTATACGAGAGGTTAGATGGCCTTGGAGGTCGCGCGCAAAAATTTATTAAAGATGGTTATCTTCATGATGCAGGACCAACTGTCATAACAGCTCCTTATTTATTTGAAGAGTTATTCAGTCTTTTTAACGAGAATATAGATAATTATGTAACCTTTCAATCCTTAGATCCTTGGTATAGATTTTATTTTAATGATGGAACAGAATTTGATTATGGGCCTGATAAAAAGAAAATGCTTGAACGTATTAATCAAATCTCACCAAAAGATGTTGATGGTTATTTAAAAATGCTTAAACGTGCTGAAATAATTTTTGAGTTAGGTTATGAAAAACTTGCAAGCGAACCGTTTAATAAAATTTTCAAGATGCTACGTTATGGGCCAGATATTATCAGATTAGGGGGATATAAATCTGTATATAGTTTTGTATCAAAATATTTAGAACATCCAAATTTAAGACAAGCTTTTTCAATTCAGCCACTGTTAGTTGGGGGTAATCCTTTTACAACATCATCAATTTATGCACTCATTCATGCATTAGAGCAAAAGTGGGGAATATCTTTTGTAATGGGAGGAACTAATCATTTGATTAACGAATTAAGAAAATTAATGGAAAGACATGGTATCAATATTTATTACAAGCACGATGTTGATGAATTTATTACTAATAAAAATTCAGTGCAAACTGTTAAATTTACAAATGGTAAAGAAATAAATCCTGATATTGTTGTAAGCAACGCAGATCCAGTTCAAGTCAACAGCGAATTTCTTAAAAAAAGTAAAATATCATGGCATAACCAGCTACTTAAAAAATATGCTAAACACTCAATGGGGTTATTTGTTTTATTTTTTGGATCAACAATACAATATAAAAATGTTGCACATCATACTATTTGGATGGGCCCGAGATATAAAGAATTATTAGAAGATATTTTTGATAGAAACTTCTTGGCTGATGATTTTTCAATTTATCTTCATAGGCCTACCGCCACCGATCCTTCTTTTGCCCCACAAGGTCATGACTCATACTACGCTTTAGTACCAGTTCCAAATTTAAAAGGAAACTATAATTGGAATGAAATTAAAGAGAATTTTTCTGAAAAGATTTTAGCTTCATTAGACAGAACGATAATGCCAGGTATTTTAACAAATGCTGTTTCAAAATTTAGCATGACCCCAATAGATTTTAAAAATGAATATCGAACACCCTATGGAAGTGGCTTTTCCATCTCTCCAATATTGACTCAATCTGCATGGTTTAGAACTCATAATCAAGATGATAAATATAAAAATTTATATTATGTTGGAGCAGGTACTCATCCTGGTGCTGGTATACCTGGCGTATTAAATTCAGCAAAAGTAGTTGATAACATAATTCACTCATGAAGAATCAAGCGCAAATTATTCAAGAACATGGTAAGACTTTTTATTGGGCTTCTTTTTTTCTAGAGAAAACAGTGAGGTCAAGATTATTTTCAATATATGCCTTTTGCAGAAAGGTTGACGACATAGTAGATACTTATGAGAAAAAATCAACTAACAATTTTAATAAAAATTTAGAAGAATTTACGAACTTAGAAAAAAGATTTAGACCATCAAAAGAAATTATTGCTCAATTTATCCTAGGTCAACAAAGTGATTTGTCACATACACAACCAAAAACGATTGATGAACTTATTATTTATTGTTACAGGGTGGCGGGTATTGTTGGTTTAATGGTTTGTGATGCATTAGAAGTGAAAGACATTAAATTGCGCCATTATGCAATTGATTTAGGTATCGCAATGCAATTAACAAATATTTGTCGAGATATTAAAGAGGATGCAAATATGGAAAGGGTATATTTACCTGAGAGTATGATTGGAAAAATAAAGCCTAAGAAGGTTAATATACCAAGCAAAGATATTTTAAAAAATATTGAAATGTGTCAAAAAAAATTGCTTGATTTAGCAGATGATTATTACGCTAGTGCAGAATATGCAATTCCTTTTTTACCCGGTAAAACATCATTCGCCATTAGGGTAGCAGCTAATATTTATCAAGCCATTGGTAAAAAGATTATTAATAATAATATTTCATATATAGGAGATAGGGTTTTTGTGAATAATTATGAAAAATTAAAAATAACTTTTTTTAATATATTCTCTAAAGAAAAATCTTCCAATAAATTAAAGACGCATAATAAAAAGTTACATTATGCTATTAAGAATTTACCAGGAGCAAACAAAAATTGAAAAATAACTATGATATTGTCGTCATAGGTGCTGGATTAGCCAGCTTAATGTTTTTATCAAGATATGTTCTTAAAAATAAGAGCCAATCTATTTTATTAATAGAAAAAAATATTAATAAAAATATAAATCAGACTTTTTGTATCTGGCAGGGTCCTGGTTTAATAAATATTCAAAAAACCTATAATTTAAAACCAAGGCATGTGTGGAATAAAATTGAAGTAGCATATGGAAATGAAAAAATTTGTAAAGATATAACACCCTATTCATATGAATGTTTTGATGGTCTAGAGACGCTTAAAAATCTCTTAAGACAATGTAAAAATAAAATTGATTTTAAACAAGGTTTGGATGTCAGAAAAATTAAGAATCACAAAGATTTGATTGAGATAAATACCAGTAAGTTAGTAATTCATACTAAATATTTAATTGATAGTCGAAATACGATAACGAATAAACAATATGAATCACCACCAAATCTTAAGCAAGCATTTGTTGGTAATGAGATATTATCTAAAACTGAAAAATTTAATCCTGAAGTAATTAAGTTGATGGAATTTAATAAAAATAAAAAAGCTGTTGAATTTGTTTACACACTTCCTTTTTCTAAAAATCAAGGATTAGTTGAAACAACACTATTTTCAAAAAATCCATCTTTTATTAAGATTAAAAAGTTACAAAATGAATCACTTTTCAAATACAAAAAGTTTAAATCTATGAAAGAGGAAAAGGGGGTCATTCCAATGATTTTATCAAGACAATACGCATCAAATAATAATTTACCGATTGGTTTATCAGCAGGAATGGCGCGACCATCAACTGGTTATTCAATGATGAGAGTTGCTCAATGGGTTAATTCTATTGAAAAAAAACAAATTAAAAAAAACAATCTCAAACAGTTTCAATTTGAACCTAATAGGCTATTAAATTGGTTTGATAGTATTTTTCTTACAGTATGTTATTTTTGGCCAAATAAAGCTCCAATGTTATTCATGAAGTTGTTTGCCAATGTTGATGTGAAATCTATTATTAGATTTATGTCAGACAGCCCTTCATTAAAAGATATCCTTTGTATAATCTTAGGTATGCCAAAAAAGCTTATGATTTATGGCCTAATTAAAAAATATGTTAAATAAAATAATTATTCATCAACAGTTATTTATTTTATCTCTGTTAGGTTTTATATTTTTAAAAACATTAATACCAGCTGATCTTGTTAATCCTGATTATTTAATTTGGATTGCACTTTTTTTAGTAAGCTCAATAGGAGTTAGTCATGGTGCTTTAGATGGAAAATTAATATGGTATGGAATTAACAAAAATATTCAAAGATTCACATTATTTATTTTTTATTTATTGTTTGTTTTTTCAGGTTGGATGCTATGGATAAGTTTTCCAGTTATTGGTTTAACCTTGTTACTTATAATGGCAGTTTTTCATTTTGGTAATGCAGACTTAAGATTTTTGAAATTAGCTGACATTAATATTAATTTATCTTGGGGATTCACAATGACTTTTTTACCCATACTTTTTAAAAAAGATGTTGTTTTGTCTATTTTTTATAATTTAATTAATACGAAAATATCCGATACATTAATAGTAATTATTTATTGTATTTTAATTCTTAGCATTGTGAGAATATATTGGTTTTTTGTAACTAATTTTCTTAATTTGAGGGAGAGAACTGTGTGGTATGAAGATAAAAATATATTATTACTTTCTGAATTCACCTTATTAATTCTTCTTTCATATCTTATTCACCCCTTTATTTGGTTTGCAATTTACTTTTGTGGGCTTCATGGATTACGTTCTTTAATTGATTCAAAATTTATATGGCACATTGATCTTAAATGGATAATGATATTTACCCTTCCAGTACTAATTTTTATTTATTTTACACATGGTAAATATTGGAATTCTGATAATTATTCAATAATTTTTCCTATTTTAGGAGCTTTAACTATTGCACATATGTCTCTACCAACTTTAATAAATCACATAAAAAAATAACTAGCGTATGATTAATATTATTTTATTTTATTTAATTTATAATTTTGAATAATCTTTTATTTCCAGTCTTATCTATTTTATCCGACGGAAAATTTCATTCAGGTGAAATGATAGCCAAACATTTTAATGTTTCTAGAGTATCAGTATGGCAAGCTATTTCAGATGCAGAGAAATTAGGCGTTGAGATTTTTTCAGTTAGAGGCAAAGGATATTCTTTATCTCATTCTGTTCAATTTATTGATGAGATGAAGGTTAAAAAATCAATTGGAGAAATGGCAAGTTGGTTTAATATTAAAGTATTTGATGTCATAGATTCAACCAATAATTTTTTAATGCAAGAGGCGCCAAAAGGATATCCTCACGCTTCTTGTGTAGCAACCAATATTCAAACTAATGGAAAAGGTCGCCGAGGACGCCAGTGGCAATCTTCATTAGGAGAAAATTTAACTTTTTCATTTTTATGGCGCTTTACTAAAGGAGCCGCCGCTTTATCTGGGTTAAGTTTAGCTGTAGGAGTATCTTTAATTAGAAGTTTGAAAAAAGTAAATGTAGACCAGGCTTTGCTTAAATGGCCAAATGATATTTTAATTAATGACGATGGAGTTTATAAAAAACTTGCCGGCATCTTAATTGAATTACAAGGTGACATGGATGGACAAAGTGCGGCGATTATTGGTATTGGAATCAATTTAGAATTATCGAAGAATCAATTATCAAAAATTGATCAACCTGCAATTGGTATAAATCAATGTGTTGAGGAGAAAATTAATCCTAATGAATTTTTAGGAATTATTATTAAAGACTTAGCTGAAGTGCTTGCAAAATTCGAATCAAATAGCTTTGAGCATTTTCAAGACGAATGGCAAAGTTATGACGCTCTTAAAGAACAAGCGATTTCTATTAACTTAAGAGATGGTGAGAGTATTTTTGGTCGGGCAAAAGGAGTAAATAATTCAGGTGCATTAGAGGTCATCACTGAAGAAGATGGAATCAAAACCTTTTCATCTGGAGAGGTAACTATTAGGAAGGTAGAGTAATGTATTTATTAATAGACATTGGTAATACTCGAATTAAATGGCAACATCGAGATGAAAAAAATATCATAGCGTCTAATTCTATTATCGTTGAAGAATTTATGGATTTAGATTTTTCATCTATCAAGTCTATTGAAAAAATAATTGTTTCAAATGTTAACCATTCTGTGGTTTTAGATAAAATAAAAGAAATTTTAGCTGTATTTAAATGTCCAATTATTGAAGCTTCAACTGTTTCTAATGATTATTTGGTAAATGACTACGAAGATACTAAAACTTTAGGAGTAGATCGCTGGATGGCTGCGATGGGGGCATGGAAGTTATACCAAAGACCTTTATTAATAATTAATGCGGGGACTGCAATTACTATTGATTTAATTGATCTTGATTCAAAAGATAAAGCTCATTTTAAAGGAGGTATGATTTTACCAGGCATTGCAATTAGCCTAGGTATACTAAATAACAACACAAATTTAATTGATACAGAAATAGGGCAGAGCCAGTACCCAAGTTTAAATACTAAAGATGCAGTCACAACTGGAATAATGACTAGTATTCAAGGTGCAGTTAATCTTGTTTGTAGAAAGTTACCATCGAGTTTACCAATTTTATTGACGGGTGGGGATGCTAATTTAATCTATGAACAAGCTGAAGAGGACTGGAAATCTCGTATTAAATTAGAAAATGATTTAATTTTTGAGGGTCTGATGTTCTATTTATAAATTAACGTTTTTTAATATATAAATCAGTAATTGTTCCTTCTTTCATTTCAGATGCCATAGCAACTGATTCAGATAGGGTAGGATGAGGATGAATTGATAATCCTATATCATGGGCATCTGCCCCCATTTCAATTGATAAAACTGTTTCAGAAATTAGCTCTCCTGCATTCGTTCCTACAATAGCGGCTCCAATAATTCTTTTAGTTTTTTTATCAAAAATTAGTTTTGTCATACCTTCTGTTCGGTTTGTAGAAATTGCCCGACCACTCGCTGCCCATGGAAATACTGCTTTTTCTATTTCTAAATTTTGAGCTTTTGCCTCTTCTTCGGTAATACCTGCCCAAGCAATTTCAGGATCTGTATATGCTACTGAAGGTATTGTCATCGCTTGAAATTCTACTTTTTCACCTGCTATTACTTCAGCCGCTACTTTGCCTTCATGGGTAGCCTTGTGAGCTAGCATAGGTTCACCAATAATGTCGCCAATGGCATAGATGTGATCTATATTAGTTTTCATTTGCTTATTTGTTCCTATGAAACCTTGTTCGTCTACATTCACACCAGCTTTAGTAGCATCTATTTTATGACCATTAGGCTTTCTTCCCACTGATACTAATATTCGATCAAAAACTTCTTCTTTAGGCGCATTATCTCCTTCAAAATGGACTATGATCCCTTCTTTTTTTGCTTCAATTTTCGTCACTTTCGTTTCTAACCAAATATTTTCAAAACGATTTTCCATTCTTTTATGAAGGGGTCTAACAATATCTCGATCACATCCTTGAATAAGGCCATCTGTTAATTCCACTACTGAAACAGAACTTCCCAGTGCGTCATAAACTGTCCCCATTTCTAGTCCAATAATTCCACCTCCAACAATTAAAAGTTTTTTGGGAATATCTTTTAATTCCAATGCGCCAGTTGAATCCATAATACGTGGATCATTTGGTGTTCCAGGAATTGAATTTGGCTGCGAGCCTGCCGCAATAATTGCTGAATCAAAACTAATCACTTTCTTACTTTTATCAGCTAACGTAACTTCAATCTGGTGTGGTGATAAAAATACACCTGTACCTTCTACAATTTCAACATTTCTTTGTTTAGCCATTTGGGATAATCCCATGGTGAGCTTTTTAACAACTTTATTTGATTTCCAGTTTCGTAATTGTTCTAGATCAATCTCTGGCTTACTAAATGTTACTCCATGATGTGCAGTATCTTCTGCATCTGTAATTACTTTTGCTGTATGAAGAAGTGCTTTAGAGGGGATACAACCTACATTTAAACAAACTCCACCAATCGTCGAGTAACGCTCAATTAGGATAACTTTTTTTCCTAAATCTGAAGCTCGAAAGGCTGCTGTATAACCACCAGGGCCTGATCCTAATACAGCAACATCACAAATTAAATCCGGAGTTTTACTATCTTTGGTTTGAGGTTGAGTATTTGTTGGCTCCGTTTTTTTGACAGCTTCTTTTTCATTTGATGTATCTTTTTGAGTTGGTTTTTTAGAGATTTCTTCAGATGAATTTATTGTAATGATTTCAACCCCTTCTTTTACTTGATCACCAACTTTTACTTTAATTTCCTGAATGGTACCTTCAAAAGGGGAAGGAATATCCATTGAGGCTTTATCAGATTCAACAGTAATTAATGGATCTTCTTTTTTTATAGAGTCTCCAATTTTAACCATTAATTCAATTACTTCAACTGAATCAAAATCGCCGATATCTGGAATAAGAATGGGTATTAGATTTGCCATATTTTTATAAAAGAAGACGTCTTACGTCTGATAGCATCATTTCTAAATGACTAGTAAACCTTGCTCCATCTGCCCCGTCGACAACTCGATGATCGTATGAGAGTGATAAAGGAAGAATTAATCTAGGCTCAAATTCTTTTTTTTCTTTGTTGAAAATTGGTTGCATGGCTGAACGAGAAACTCCCAATATAGCAACTTCTGGACAATTAATGATAGGTGTAAATTTTGTTCCACCAATTCCCCCTAGACTAGATATTGAAAAAGTACCGCCTTGCATCTCATCCATCTTTAATTTTCTTTCCCTTGCTTTTGAGGAGAGCTTACCAAGCTCTTCTGCTATTTCTAGAACATCTTTTTTTAGTGCATCTTTCACTACAGGCACAACTAATCCATCCGGGGTATCACATGCAAAACCAATATTATAATAATCTTTTATAATTAATTCTTCTCCGTCTGGAGAAAGCGAACTATTAAATACTGGATAAGCTTTTAGAGCATTAACACAAGCTTTGATAAGAAAGGCGAGTAACGTTAATTTCACACCTTTTTTGTCTGCTTCTTTTTGCATATTTTTCCTGAATACTTCCAAATCTGTAATATCCGCATTATCAAATTGTGTAACGTGTGGGGCAGTAACCCAATTTCTGTGTAAATTTGCTCCAGATATTTTTTTTATTTTGGATAGCGACTTACTTTCAATGTCACCAAATTTTGAGAAATCAATATTTGGCATTGGAATAGGAGCAAATTGGTTACCCATATTTTCAGCACGAGGTTTAGCCATTTCTTGTTTTACATAAATTTGAATATCTTCAACTAAGATTCTATTTTTTGGACCAGATCCTTGTATGAAAGCCAGATTAACCCCTAAGTTTCTTGCAAATTTCCGAGTGGATGGGGATGCATGAGAAGATTTACCACTATTGACTAAATTACTTTCACCGACTGGAAGTGGCGGCTGTTGAGGTTTAATTTTTTCGGGAGGTTCTTGCGAAGGTCGACTTGGCTTTGCAATTAATTTTTCGGTAATGTCTTCTTTAGTTTTTTCTATTTTTTCTGGCTTCTCTTGAATTTTTTCTTCTGCTGTATTTTTTGATTCAAGCAAACCGATTAGACTTCCTTCTTTGACTTTGTCACCAACTTTAATTTTAAGCTCTTTAATAACTCCAGATGCGGTTGCAGGAATATCCATAGAAGCTTTTTCTGTTTCTAAAGTTAAAAGCGGGTCATCTGTTTTAATTGTGTCTCCAACATTAACAAGCACTTCAATGACATCAACATCATCAAATGCTCCAATATCAGGTATTACAATTTCTTGTGTTGACATAACATCCTTTAAGTGGAAACTGGGTTAGCTTTATTGCCATTTATTTTATATTTCTTTATCGCTTTTGATAGTAAATCTTTATTAATTTTTTTACTATCAACTAAAGCTTTAAGTGAGGCAATAATTATAAAATATCTATCTACTTCGAAAAAATTCCTCAAAGCTTCTCTGCTATCAGATCGCCCAAAACCGTCTGTACCTAAAGAAATAAATTTATTAGGTAAAAAGTTTGATATCTGTTCAGCATATGATTTCATATAATCAGTTGATGCAATGATAGGACTTTCTTGATCAGATATGGTTTCTTGAATTATGGACATCTTATCTTTTTTATCAGGGTTTAACATATTCCATCGTTCGATATCTAATGCCTCACGCCTTAATTCTGTAAAGCTTGTTACGCTATAAATATCTGCAGAAATATCCCATTCAGTTTCTAGTAATTTTGCTGCTTCAATAACCTCCCTTAAGATAACTCCACTTCCCATTAATTGAACTTTAGGCCCTTTAAATTTACTTTCAGAAAATTGGTAGATACCTTGAACAATATTTTTTTCAATATTTTTTGGCATATCAGGATGTTGATAATTTTCATTCATTAGCGTGATGTAATAATAGACATCTTCTTGATTTTGAATCATTCGCTCTAGACCATTTTGAATTATGACAGCTAATTCATATGCAAAACAGGGATCGTAAGATATACAATTTGGAATAGTTGCAGATATAAGGTGACTATGCCCATCTTCATGCTGAAGTCCTTCGCCATTTAGTGTTGTTCTTCCTGCCGTTGCCCCTAATAAAAATCCTCTTGCTCTAGAGTCCCCAGCAGCCCATGCTAGATCACCAATTCTTTGAAATCCGAACATAGAGTAAAATATGTAAAAAGGAATAGTTTGTATTCCACTATTGCTATATGAAGTTGCTGCAGCAATCCATGATGAGAATGATCCCGCTTCATTAATTCCTTCCTCTAATATTTGACCATCTTTTTGTTCTTTATAAAACATTACTTGATCAGAATCTTGAGGTTCATATAATTGACCAATAGATGAATAAATACCAAGTTGCCTAAACATACCTTCCATACCAAAGGTTCTAGCTTCATCGGGTACAATTGGTACAACGTATTTGCCTATTTCATCATCCCTTACTAGGGTGCTTAGTATTCTCACAAATGCCATTGTTGTTGAGATTTCTCTATTACCTGTTGTCGTTAAAACATTTGAAAAATTTGATAAGCTTGGGATTTTAAGTGAATTACCTTTTTGCTTTCTAACTGGTAAATAGCCACCAAGATTTTTTCTTCGCTCTTCCATATATTGGATTTCTGGTGAATCCGCTGGTGGCTTATAAAAAGATAAACTTTCAACTTCTTCATCACTAATAGGTAAATCAAACCTGGTCCTAAAGACTTTTAATGCTTCAACATCCATACTTTTTTGCTGGTGCGTTATGTTTTGCCCCTCACCAGCATCACCCATACCATAACCTTTAACTGTTTTTGCTAAAACAACAGAGGGTTGTCCTTTGTGAGATGAAGCTGCAGCATAGGCAGCATAGACTTTATGCGGATCATGACCCCCTCTGTTTAATCTCCATATTTCACTATCAGACATTGCTGAGACCATTTCTTTTAGTTCAGGATATTTCCCAAAAAAGTGCTCTCTGGTATATGCACCACCTTTAGCTTTAAAATTCTGGTACTCCCCATCAATACATTCTTCCATCCTTTTTTTAAGAAACCCATCTTTATCCATTGCAAAGAGTGGGTCCCAATAAGACCCCCAAACAACTTTAAGCACATTCCAGCCTGATCCTCTAAAATCAGATTCTAACTCTTGAATAATTTTTCCATTTCCTCTTACCGGCCCATCAAGTCTTTGAAGGTTACAGTTAACAACAAAGATTAAATTATCTAAATTTTCTCTTGAGGCTAGAGATATTGCACCTAAAGATTCTGGTTCATCCATTTCGCCATCGCCACAAAATACCCAAACTTTTCTATCTGAAGTATCTGTTATTCCTCTATCATGAAGGTATTTTAGATAGCGAGCTTGGTAAATCCCCATTATTGGACCTAATCCCATTGATACTGTTGGAAATTGCCAAAAATCTGGCATCAACCAAGGGTGAGGGTAGCTAGATAGCCCATTTCCTTTAGATTCCATTCTAAAATTATTAAGCTGATCTTCATTGATTCGTCCTTCCAGATATGCTCTGGCATAAACACCTGGTGAAGAATGACCTTGAAAATATACAAGGTCCCCACCAAAGTCTTTATTGGCTGCTCTAAAAAAATGGTTGAATCCTACATCATATAGTGTAGCTGCTGATTGAAAGCTTGCAATATGGCCACCAACTCCAGGAGATTTCATGTTTGCTCTTAATACAGTCATTACAGCATTCCAGCGTATTAAAGCCCTAATTCTTCGTTCCATATCTGGATCACCAGGGTGCCTTTGTTGAAGATGTGCTGGTATTGTATTGACATAGGCGGTTGTGGCATTGTATGGCAGATTTGAACCTGATCGACGCGCTTGATCAATCATCATTTCAATTAAAAAATGTGCTCGTTCCGAACCTTCAGTCTCAATAACTGAATTTAAAGATTCAATCCATTCTTGTGTTTCTTGTATATCATTGTCTGGAAATAAATCCATTTAAATGTAACCCCTATGAAAATTTCTTAATAACGTTGATAATTCTTTAAAATATAAAAAATCATTTAGAATTAATTTGATGAATTGTGCTCTATAACTAAAATCATAGTAATATTTTCGTGGTTTTAGAAGGTTAGGTCAAGTGTTATTTAAAGAATTATTACATTAATATTTGTCTTAAATCATTGATTTAAATAAAAATTATAAGGCTATATATGAATACAAAAATTGAAAAAATAAGTAAAATTCCTACAGAGATTGTGCTAAATAAAGTATCACACACTCTTTATATTATTGATGAAAAACAAAAAAACTTTCCTTTTCAAGCCGTATTAAAAAATAAATTAAAGAGGATTGGGAAGAAAATAAATGATTTGAAGAAAGCACCAGTAATTACTGAGTTAAAAGATGGGGGTATCATTTGTTGGGTTATGGCATCAGAAAGCCTTAATTTATTTCAATGCCATACAATTCTTAGAAAGTCATTAGCACATCTTATTGAAGAAAAGCCAACTTCGATTTCCATTGTCTGCCATTTAGAAAAAAATCTTATGAAATTGTGGGGTGAGGCTGCTGTTTACGTAGCATTATTAAATACTTCTAATCTTCCTTCGTATAAAAAAGAGCATAAAATTAATCCATTAAAGGATATTAAATTATATGGAATTTCTTTACCTGCTGATTTAAAAACTATTTCAGCTAGCGTAAAAGGAAATAATTTAACTCGTGAATTAACAATGACTCCTCCTAATAATTTAACACCATTAATCTATAGAAAAAAAATTGCTAAATTAGCAAAACAGAATAAATGGAAATTAAAAGAATATTCAATGTCAAAATTAAAGCAAATGGGTGCAGGTGCTTTTTTTGCAGTAGGCCAAGGCTCTGAACCTCAAGATGCAGCTATTGTTAATTTAAGATATGAGCCAAAAGGAGCTAGGGAGTCTATTGCGCTTGTTGGGAAGGGAATATGTTTTGATACAGGAGGACATAATTTAAAACCAGCAAAATATATGAATGGCATGCATGAGGATATGAATGGTTCAGCAGTTGTATTAGGAATACTTCAGGCAGTTTCATTAGCTCAATTACCAGTTAAGTTAGATTGTTGGCTAGCTATTGCGCAAAATCATATTGGGCCTAAAGCTTATAAGCAAAATGATGTTGTAAAAGCTCTTAATGGTATGACGATTGAGATTGTTCATACTGATGCAGAAGGAAGAATGGTTTTAGCAGATACTTTGACGTTAGCATCACGAAAAAAACCTAAAGCTATGATTGATTTTGCGACCTTAACTGGATGCATGCACGTTGCGATGGGTGATCGCTATAGCGGAGCAATAAGTAATCGACCAGAGTTGACTTGCATGGCGATTGGGGCCGGAAGTGAAGCAGGTGAAAGAATATCTGGATTCCCATATGATGAAGATTATGAGGAAGATCTTGAAAGTCAAATTGCTGATATAAAACAATGTACTTTAGAAGGAGGCCCCGATCATATTCATGCGGCTAGATTTTTAGGTAAGTTCGTAGAAAAAAATGTTCCTTGGCTACATATTGACTTATCTTCGAGTAATAGAAAAGGAGGGCTAGGCGCGGTATCAAGTGATGTAAATGGGTTTGGAGTTAATTTTGGGTTAAAAATTATTCAAAAAATATTAAATAAATAATATTTTTTATGAACCCTCGTAGTTCAACGGATAGAACAAGAGTTTCCTAAACTCTAGATACAAGTTCGATTCTTGTCGAGGGTACCATATTTAAAATTGAAAATAATAGAATTTAGTGAAAGTTAATTTTTTTTAGTAAATTGATCAATTACTAAACAACCGTTCTCTTCCATACATGGCCAATCGGAAGATGGCCCACATGAATTCAAAGTAATATTGCTCTTCTTAACACAATACTCATCATTATTAATTCTTTGGTATTCTTGACATTCTTTGTTTATAGTAAAATTTTTAACCGAAATAATTTTTTGTTGGTCAGAAGAAAATTCTTCTGCATATAGATTGTGATAAAAAAATAAAAATATTAATAAAAAAATTTTCATATTATTTTATAGAAAATTCATACACCGTTTTATTTCCAAAAAAAGAATCATTACAATAAGGAACTGCTAAAACTTCTTTAGCAGATGTTTGAGCAGCCATTTTGAGTTCAAAATTATGCCTAAAAACGATATCGCCATCTCTATCTACCACAGTAAATGCTAAAATTTTATTATCTATTGAATGTTTATTTTTATTGTAAATAAGCATTGAAATAAGTTTATATTTGTCTTGATTATTTGTTGGTTCAGATGCATCTAAACAAGTTAAATTTTTTATTGCTATGCCATATTCTGGCAATACATAATTTTTAGCAATTAATGAATTGGAGTATATAAGTATTGAAATTAAAAAAATTTTAGTGAAATTTTTCATTTCAGAAGGTATATTTTTTAATCAGTTGATGGTTCAGTTACCGTTAGAATTGAAGTTACAGGATCAGCTCCCATTTTGACTGCATAGCCTGTACTTCCATCAGTTCCTAGGTCAACACTCACCGCATCAGTTAATTTAAACTCTAAACTAAATTGTGATGTTTTGGTAACTGTAAGGGGATTCGTGAATTCAACTACCCATAGCATTCGAGTTGCATCAGTACATGCTGTTGCAGCTGTGTTATCTGTTTTTAATAATCTTGCTTCTGCTGTGCCATTAGACATGGTGCGACCTTCTCCAGTATTCCAATAACCATCCCAACTCGAACACGCATTACTAAAAACATTTATTACTTCATAACTAAACCCTGGGTCAGCGTCACTAGCAGAACCACATTCAAGAACATTAGTATCGGGAGCACTATTTGTAGCCGTTGTATCGTGACTATCTAAACCATTATCGATAGTTTCATTAGTGTATGCAGTGACTTTATCTGCAATTGACCAACATGAAGTTCCTGAACTAGTTAATCCTCGAAGTGCCTCAGTAAATGTTTCAGTATGTTTAATACCAAATCTGTTAGACATAAGACCAACTAAATGGGTATAGGTACCAGGTGGAATATCAAAATCTCCAGTCGGAAGTGTGCCCACAT
Source organism: OM43 beta proteobacterium (assembly GCA_042094875.1). GTDB lineage: Bacteria > Pseudomonadota > Gammaproteobacteria > Burkholderiales > Methylophilaceae > BACL14. The sequence goes on along the minus strand of JBELCI010000003.1, from coordinate 29,923 downwards.
TTGGCATTCTTATGATGTGGTCAACTCCATTTGAATTATCTAGCATAAAAGAACATGAAGAGAAGTCAGGATCTATAGGATCTGCTGTACAAATACCCATTTTAAAAAATTTTATTAAGTATGCATCAGGGATTTCTGAACATTGATCAGTCATTCCAGCGGTATCAGATACCATTCTAGTTGTGTTATCTGCATCAACAATAATCGCTCCTGAGGCATTTCTCAAACAAGTGGCCTGAACTGAAGAAGTTATAATAATAGTAAATAAAAGTATAAAAAAAGATGTTACTTTAAGTAGCATATTCTTTAAAATCCTTTCACAGTAACTGTTGAATTTTTCATCTGTTTGTAAATTTTATTTTCTCTTCTGACTTTTTTATATCGTTGACTTTCCATGCTTGCTAATTTGTATGCATAATTTGTAAATAATGGTGATCTTTCATTTCTGCCTGCGGCAATTAGATCATACTCGATTCTTACAAAATTATCGCTTTTTTCGTCGGATGAATATTGTGTGTGTCCTGCTGCAATTACTAACCCTGGAATTGTTGGTATTGCAGCGTCAATGGATAAGGTATTACCAATTGAATCTTTCACACCTGGAGTTTCTGTATTCCATTTAAAAGCCTTAGCATAAAACTTCGCCCAGTTCATATATGGCAAAGGTATACCTATTTCAAAATCAACACCACCCAAAGCATGCTCTTCTAAATTATTCGCACCACTTTGCCAACCAGTAGTTGCCCAATATCTATTTAAATTAATTTCACCTACAGATGTCCGCGCTTCCAAACCTAAACTTGCTCTTCCATGACGATAAGGAAATTCGTGATCATAAAAAGTATTTATTCCAAGTAGTATTTTATTGTCCTCTACCAGTCGGCGATAACCTAAACCTAAGTTTACTGTTGCTCGACCAGCATTAACAAAGGTACTCATTTGAGTAAAAATTGTGTTTTCTACGTCTTCGGGATCTGATAATGCTTTAACTACAAGTATACCTGCACTGGATAAGTCATCAGGCGAATCGACATGTAATTCGAATACTTCGAAATATTTTTCAAAATAAGATTGAGCGATGCCTACAGCTTTATTTTTGATTGCATTTTTTACTTTATCTGCATCAACAGAATTAACTTGGACTGAAAAAAACACTAAAATTAATAATAAATATTTTTTTAAAAACATAATAATTATATTATTTCCTTTTAAGTTATAAGTTATTGTACTAACTAATCTTAAAAAGTCTATTTTTATAGTAATTTTTTAAGCATCAATTCTCTTGATGAGGGAGTTTCCAAACTAATTTTCCCTATTACTCCATCACGATAGTCATTAATAAAAGAAACAGCAGCTTTTAAAAGATTTAATTTATTACCTTTCATTATAAATTTTCTTTTTTGAGCTATATGCTCAAGAAATTTTTCATCTACTGGTAAAGGATCTTCAAAACCATAAAAATCTATTAGTAATTTTGGATATAAAGTCTTTAATGTCTCGCTCAGAACTAAAGCTGTTTCGATTTCATCATATGCATTAATTCCAATTGAATGAGAAGCTGCTAAAAAAAACCCATCTAAATCATTTGCAATTTTTGGCCACATCATCCCAGGTGAATCAGTAAGAATAATATTATTATTTATATCAATACGTTGAAGTGTTTTTGTTACAGCTGGAATATTTCCAACTTTAGCAATTTTTTTATTTTTAAGGGCGTTGATAATAGTTGATTTTCCCACATTAGGAACACCCATAATTAGCATCCTAAGAGGTTTTACGGAAGTACCTCTGTGGGGAGCTAATTTTTTAGAATGAGATAATATTTTTTTCACTTCACTTATTTTTTTTGCAGACAAACTAATTGCTGTTGTATTTGGTTTTGAATTAAAGAATTCTATCCATTGTTTAGTAATCTTTGAATCAGCTAAATCTGCTTTATTAAGAACTTTAAGGTGAGGCCTTTGCCTTGTTAAACGTAATGACTCAATCATTGGATTAATTGAACTTCCGGGAATTCGGGCATCTAGTACTTCAATAATTACATCATTGATTTCCATAGCTTCTTCAGCTTTTTTCTTAGCTGCTGTCATGTGACCTGGATACCACTGAATAGCCATTAAAAATCCTAATTAAATTTAATATGAATACCTGTAATTATGACCTATTAAAGTTTAAGGTACACTATTGAGATGCAAATTTTAGAAGAAATAAAACTACAACAATCAATTGAATCATTAAACCACTTAATATTTTAGCTAATTAACTATGACTATTCCTAATATTAATTTCCCAAAAAATCTTCCTGTTAGTCAAAGAGTTGATGATATTAAAAACCAGATTAGTAAGAACCAGGTAACTATAATTTGTGGAGAAACTGGCTCAGGAAAAACAACTCAGTTACCCAAAATTTGTTTATCTTTGGGTAGGGGACAAAAAAAACTGATAGGCCACACACAACCTAGAAGAATCGCTGCAAGATCAGTAGCAAATAGAATATCTGAAGAGTTAGAAACGAAAGTAGGTGATTTGGTAGGATTTAAGGTGAGGTTCACAGATAAGGTATCTTCTGTTTCTTCTGTTAAGGTTATGACTGACGGAATTTTGCTTGCTGAAACTCAGAATGATACTTTGTTAAAACAATATGATACTTTGATTATTGATGAGGCTCATGAACGAAGTTTAAATATTGATTTTTTACTTGGGTATTTAAAAAATATATTACCTAAACGCCCAGATTTAAAAATTATTATTACGAGTGCTACTATTGATGTCGATAAATTTTCATCTCATTTTAATAATGCGCCAATTGTTAAGGTATCAGGGCGTACATTCCCAGTCGAAATATTATATAGACCATTACAAAAAAGAATTGATGAAACTATTGAAGATATAGAGGATGGCGTTTTATCTGCAATTCATAGTCTAGAAAACCAAAAAGGAGATATTTTAGTTTTTCTTCCAGGGGAGCGCGATATCCATGACACCAAAAGGTTTTTGGCCGAACATCTAGATAATGAATACGAAATACTTCCTTTATATTCAAGACTGGCAATAAAAGAACAACAAAAAATTTTTCAAACAGGAACTTTGAGACGAATTATTTTAACTACCAATATCGCAGAAACTTCTTTGACTGTTCCTGGAATTAAGTTTGTAATTGATAGTGGATTAGCAAGAATTATCCGCTACAGTCCAAGATTAAAGATAGACCAATTATTAATTGAAAAAATATCACAAGCTTCATCAAATCAAAGAGCTGGAAGATGCGGTCGTATTTCAGCTGGAACGTGTATTCGGCTTTATGAAGAAGATGATTTTCAATCACGATCTGAATTTACCGACCCAGAAATTATGAGGAGTTCTTTAGCTTCTGTTATTCTTAAAATGGCTTCATTAAATTTAGGTCCTGTAGATCAATTTCCTTTTTTACAACCCCCAATTCATAAATTTATTCAAGACGGATATCAGTTATTAAATGAATTAGGTGCAGTTGATAATAAAAATAAAATTTTACCTCTTGGGATGCAGCTTGCAAAAATGCCAATCGATCCGTCTTTAGGCCGCATTTTAATAGAATCAAAAAAACAAAATTGTGTAAAAGAGATTTTAGTCATAATAAGTGCCCTTAGTATTTCTGACCCAAAGGAAAGACCCTTTGATAAAGTAGATAAAGCCGATCAAGCACACCTTCTTTTTCATGATGCTGATTCAGGTTTTTTAAGTTTTTTAAAGTTATGGGTGCTTTTTAAAAAAGAAGTTAAAAATCTAAAAAGTAAAAGCTTAAGAATTTTTTGTGATAAATATTTTTTATCTTTTAACAGAATGAGAGAGTGGCAAGAGTTATACAAACAACTATTACAAATGACAGATGAATTAGGTTATAAGCTAAGTAAAGATGAGGCAAATTATGAACAAATTCATTTTGCACTTTTATCGGGGTTGCTTGGAAATATTGGTTTTAAAGAATCAGATAGCATGGAGTATCTTGGCGCAAGAGGTATTAAATTTCTAGTTGGTCCTCGTTTATTTCGTAATAAAAAATTTGATTGGATTATGGCAGCTGAAATAATTGATACAGGAAAATTATATGCTCAATGTATAGCTAAAATTGATATAAAGTGGATTGAGAAATTATCTTTTCATTTACTTGATTTTGAATATAGCAATCCAAGATGGAATAAAAAATTAAGTCGTGTGGATGCAAATAGAAAATCATTACTTTATGGATTAATAATTAATCCAAAAAAAACAATTCATTATGGTGTAATTAAACCAATAGAATCAAGAGAGATATTTATCAGACAAGCTTTGGTTGAAATGGAATATGAGACTGATGCACCTTTTTGGCAACATAATTTAGATTTAATTGAACAGATTGAAAAATTAGAGCATAAGTCGCGACGTCAAGATATTTTGATTAGTAAAGATGTTCTTTATCAGTTTTATGAAAATAAAATTAGTACTGAGATTATCAATGGAGCAGGTTTTGAGTTTTGGAGAAAAAAAGTTGAACAGAAAGATTCTAAGTATTTATTTTTAAGTAAAGAGTACTTGATGCAAAAAAATGCTGATCAGATAGATAGTACTCAATATCCAGAAACTTTAAAAATAAATAATATTCCAGTCAAGCTTAATTATCGGTTTGATCCTTCTCATCCGAATGATGGCTTGACTGTGGCTTTTTCATATTCTGCATTAGGTCAAATGAAAAAAGAACCACTTGAATGGTTAGTACCTGGAATGATTAGAGAAAAAGTAGCAACTTTAATTAAATCTTTACCTAAAACAATTCGAACACAGTTAGGCCCAGTTCAACAGGTAGTAACAGAATTTTTATCAGAAGCAGATTACAAAGTTAGTTTTAATGATGCCTTAACTGATTATATTAGGTCTAAAACTAAGACTTCTTATCGAGTTGAAGAGGAGTTAATTAACGCTTTACCCGAACATTTGAAAATTAATTATCAAATTCTTGATGAAAAAGGGTATGAAATAGATTCGTCAAAAGATTTAATAAGTCTTCAACAAGCTAATAAAGAAAGAGTTTCAGAAGTAATCGAAGAGATTGCTTTTGATATCGAAGAAGATAATTTAACATATTGGCCAGATTTTGAAATTCCAGAGATTGTGGAAAAAGTTTGGCATAAAGAAACTGTAAGGGGTTTTCCTGCTTTAATTAGTAACAACAAATCTGTAAATTTAAGAGTACTCGACAATGCTGAAGATGCAAAAAATCATCATTATGAAGGAGTAAAAAATTTAATACAGTTGCAAATGAAAGACCGAATGAAGAGTTTAAAAAAATCTCCACCACAATTTAATAATTTCGCATTAAAACTTCAAACTCACATAGAGCCTGATAAATTAAAAAAAAATTTTTTTAATGTTGTCTTAGACGAATCAATGGCGTGGAAAAAACCCATGCCAAGAACTCAAAAATCATTTGATGAGTTAGTTAGCTTTACAAAAAATAAAATTGGTAAAGTGATTTTAGATTATTCTAATAATTTGATTGAGGTTGCTGATTTATATCAGGAATTATCACTTTTAGTTAATAAGGCAAATTTTTTGCCCAAGTCGGTAGTTGATGACGTGGAGGAACAATTAGAAATTTTACTCCCACCTTATGAAGAACCTTTATTCATATTTGAACAATTTAAAAACTATCCAAGATTTCTTTCAGCAATTAAAATAAGGATTGAGAAATATAACCAAAGGCAAACTAAAGATAAAGATCTCTTTAGAGATATTAATAGGCTCCAAACAAAATGGATTGAAAAGGTAAGTGAATTTGTAGAATCTGATTGTAAAATACCTCAGACTTATATTGATTTCCAATGGGCCATGCAAGAGTTAAGAGTTTCTTTATTTGCCCAGGAGTTAAAAACACCTTACCCTATTTCTATCAAGAGACTTGAAAAAAATTGGACTGATTTGGTTAATAAATAATGTTAATTATAAAGAAATTGATAGAAAAAATTTTTGAAGATGAGAAAGAATTAATTCATCAAAGGTACAAAAAAAATATATTGGATTTACGTAGTTCTTCATTTGAGGATATGCAGGTTGAAGTAAGTGAGCAAGATGGAGTAATTTCAATGCATATAGGTTCGAGTACTATTCAAAGCTCAATGAGAATAGATGATCCTTTTCACTTAGAGCTTGATTATACTCAAGCTATGGCAATGGCTGCATTATTTTTAGAAAACCCTAAAGAAATATTATTTATTGGGCTTGGGGGTGGGACAATGCCAAAATTTTTTTATAAATTATTTACTAAGGCAAAATTGACGATATTAGAACTTAATCCAAAAGTGATACAAATTGCTAAATTTTTTTTCAAGTTACCAATTTCAAAACAAAGATTTAAAATTATTCAAGGAGACGGTATAAAGTTTATTAAAGAAACAGAAAATAAATACGACTTACTTCTCTCAGATGCTTTTGAAGATTATGGCCTGCCCGAAGAGTTTTGTTCTATTTCTTATTTTGAATCATGTAGGAATGTTTTATCAGAAAAAGGTATTTTTATGATTAATTTTTGGGGCTCTGATCCTAGGACCGAAATTTATAAAGATCGTATTAACTTAGTTTTTGGCAAACAAGTTCTTTTTGTTGAGTCAAGTAAACCTGGCAATATTATTGCATTTGCTTTTAATCAAAAGAATATTGTTTTTCCAATCAACATTTTAAGAGAAAAAATAAAGTCTTTAGAGGCAAATCATGGACTGGATTTAATGGTATATTTTGGCCGACTCATTAAAAATAATCAACGAGGTAACTCAACAGAAATTAGCTTTCACTAGGAAAAAAATTGAAATCACATTATTTTGCATCATGCCCAAGAGGCCTAGAAAAAATTTTATTAGGCGAATTGAATTCTTTAGGGGTTCAAGAAGCTTCAGTTGTTGACGGAGGCATTAAGTATGAATCATCTACTGAGATTATGTATAGAGCAAACCTCAGCTCTCGGATTGCAACAAGAATTCTTTACAGAATAGCCAATGGGACCTATGAAACTGAAGATGATGTTTATAGTGCAGCTCTTAATGTTCAATGGACAAGTTTATTTGATCTTTCTAAAAGTTTAAAAGTAAGTACCACAGGAGTTAAATGTCCATTAAAAAGTCTTGATTTTATGACTCTAAGAATAAAGGATGCAATTTGTGATCAATTTCGAAGCCAGTTTGATGCAAGACCAAATGTTGATATTCGAGATCCAGATATTAGGATTCACTTGTATTTGAATGCTACTCATTTTGATTTATACATTGATACTTCAGGCCAACCTCTTTATCAAAGGGGATTTAGAAAATCCAGTGTTGAAGCCCCAATAAGAGAGAATCTAGCAGCAGGAATATTAGCTTTAAGTGGCTGGAAATCTGGAGAGCCTTTATTAGATCCAATGTGTGGTAGTGGTACGTTTTTAATAGAAGCAGCAATGATTGCATTTAATCAAGTACCAGGACTTAAAAGAAGTTTTGGATTTGAAAATTGGAAGAATTTTGATTCTGCACTTTTAGAAAAAATTAAATCTGAATATCAAGCTCAAATCAAACCTCTAGGTTTTTCTAAAATTTACGGATCAGATGAAGACTTAAGAGCTATTCGAGTTGCTAAAACTAATCTTGAGCAGGCTGGTTTAAAAATTGCTGTTGAGTTAAGTTGTCAAAATTTTAATGATATTAAAGCCCCTTCAAAAGAAGGCGTTTTAATAACTAATCCCCCATACGGTGTAAGAATTGGTGAGGATGAAAATTTAGCCAAGGCTTACCCTTTATGGGCTTCAACAATGAAGAAAAAACTTTCTGGCTGGAGAACATATTTTCTTACCAGCGACTTAAGGATGCCCAAGTTAATGCGCCTTTCACCAAGTAAAAAGACACCGCTTTATAACGGTGCCTTAGATTGTAGATTATTTGAAATTAAAATGGTTGCTGGAAGCAACCGTATTTAAATTATTTTAAAACACTTAACGCTGCGTCATAATTTGGTTCTTCAGTTATTTCTGGAGCTAATTCAGCATGTATGACTTTATTTGATTCATCTAGAACTATTACTGCCCGAGTTGTTAGTCCCTGAAGTGAGGTATCTAAGATTGCTACTCCATAGTCATTTGAGAATTTATCAATATTTCTAAAAGCAGAGAGCGTTTCAACATTTTCAGTTCCTTCAGCTCCACAAAATCTTTTTTGGGCAAATGGTAAATCAGCAGAAATACATAAAACTACAGTATTTTCTAAGTTTGCAGCTTCATCGTTAAATCTCTTAACGGAAAGTGCGCAGGTAGGTGTATCAATGCTTGGAAAAATATTTAAAATTTTTCTTTTTGAACCAAAATTAGCTAGGTTAACATTTTCACGTTTGTCATTTGCTAAACTGAAATCTTTAGCTGTATCTCCTATTTTAGAGAATTCCCCTCCAATACTTACTGGACCACCTTTCAAATTTACTTGACTCATAATTTTCTCCTTGTACTTATAATTATTATAAAATAATTTGTATTTGTATCTATTCTAACAAAGCTTCTAAGGTAAAATAATTCTTATGCAGGAATTAGATAAATCTCATTATATCCACCTTCGCTGTCATAGTGAATTTTCAATCACAGACGGTATAGTAAAAATTTCAGATTATGTAAAAAATGCTGTTGATAATAAAATGCCAGCAATTGCTCTAACTGACCTAAATAATTTATTTGGTGCAGTCAAATTTTATAAAAAAGCTGTTGAGTTTGGGGTAAAACCTATTATAGGCTGTGATATTTGGCTTGAAAATGAAATTAATAGAGATGAGCCATATAGAGTTTTAGTTCTTTGTAAAAATAAAAAAGGATATGAAAATTTATCTGAATTAATTTCTAAAGCTTATTTGCAAAATCAATATCGTGATCATGCCGAGATTAAAAAATCATGGTTATTAGATGAATTTAATAAAGATTTAATTATTTTATCTGGCGCTACGAATGGCGATATCGGTCAGCTCGTTCTTCAAGATAAAATAGAACAAGCAAAAGATGCTCTTAAAAAATGGAAAGATAGCTTTGGCGATAGATTTTATATAGAACTTCAAAGGTATGGCGAAGGACAGAAAAGAGATCAGCAAGAAAGATATATTAAACAAGTTTTACATTTAGCTGCTGATCAAAAAATTCCATTAGTAGCTACTCACCCCATTCAATTTATGAAGGAGGAAGATTTTAGAGCTCATGAATCTAAATCTTGTATATCTGAGGGTTATGTTTTGGGCGATAAAAGAAGGCCAAAATTATTTACTTCACAGCAATACTGCAAAAACCAAGCTGAAATGAGTGAATTATTTTCTGATATTCCTTCAGCATTAAAAAATTCAGTAAATATTGCATATAGATGCAATTTTGGTTTTGATTTAGGAAAAAATTATTTACCAAATTTCCCAATACCAAATAATATAAAGATTGAGGATTATTTATTAAAAGAAGCAAAAGATGGATTAAAAAAACGATTAGAAACTCTTTTTTCAAAAAAATCTATTCAAGCAGAAAAGAAAATAAAATACGAAGAACGCTTAAGTTTTGAAGTAAGTGTGATTAATCAAATGGGCTATGCAGGCTATTTTTTAATTGTTGCCGATTTTATCAATTGGGCAAAAAAAAATAACATACCTGTGGGGCCAGGAAGAGGTTCGGGTGCTGGTTCAGTTGTGGCATATAGTTTAGGAATTACAGACCTTGATCCATTAGAATACAATCTTCTTTTTGAGAGATTTTTAAATCCAGATCGAGTTTCTATGCCTGACTTCGATATAGATTTTTGTATGGAAGGCAGAGATAAAGTTATTGATTATGTAAAAGAAAAATATGGTTTTGCATCTGTTTCTCAAATAGCAACATTTGGAACAATGGCTGCAAGAGCGGCTATTGGTGATGTTGGAAGGGTACTTCAACTTCCATTTAATTTTGTCCAAGAAATTGCAAAAATGATACCAAATGAATTAGGAATTACTTTAAAAACTGCTATAGAACAAGAGCCAAGAATTAAGGAAAGAATATCAAAAGAAGAAGAGGTAAAAGAATTATTTGATTTAGCTATGAGGCTTGAGGGATTGGTAAGAAACGTTAGTATGCATGCAGGAGGTGTTTTAATTGCTCCCTCAAAGATATCAGCATTTTCTCCTATTTATTGTCAGTCAGATGGAGATGGTTTAATAAGTCAATTTGATAAAGATGATGTTGAATCTGTTGGCTTGGTAAAATTTGATTTTTTAGGATTAAGAACTCTAACTATAATAGATATGGCTTTAAAGAATGCAAATGAAATTCTTACTCTAAATAAGCTTCCTAAAATTGATTTAGATCAAATTCCTATTCGAGATAAAGCAACTTTTGAGCTTCTCAAACAAGCAAATACCACAGCTGTATTTCAATTAGAATCAAGTGGAATGAAAGATATGTTAAAACAAGCAAAGCCAGATTGCTTTGAAGATATTGTTGCATTAGTAGCATTATATAGGCCTGGACCGATGGATTTAATACCAGAATTTTGCCGAAGAAAACTTGGGGAACAAAAAGTAACATATCCCCATCCAGCAACTGAATCTATCTTAAAAGAAACGTATGGTATTGCTGTTTATCAAGAACAAGTAATGCAAATCGCTCAATCTGTAGCAGGTTACAGCCTTGGAAGTGCAGATCTTTTAAGGAGAGCTATGGGTAAAAAGAAAAAAGAAGAAATGGATGCTCAGAGAGCAGATTTTATAAAAGGGGCCACTAAAAATAATTTAAATGAAAGGCAAGCTAATGCACTTTTCGATTTACTGGAAAAATTTGCTGGTTATGGATTTAATAAATCTCATGCAGCAGCCTATGCAAAAATAGCTTATCAGACGGCTTATTTGAAAGTTCATCATCCATCATCTTTTATAGCTGCATCAATGTCAGCAGATATGAATAACACAGATAATATTCATCTTTTATTTGATGATTGTAAAATTAATAGCATTGAATTATTACCTCCAGATATTAACCGAAGCTTATATAAGTTTATACCAATTAATAAAAATCAAATTCTTTATGGGCTTGGTGCGATAAAGGGAACCGGTGATTCTTCGATTGATTTGATTATTGATGAGAGAAAAAATAATGGCCCTTTTCAATCACTTTTTGACTTTACGTCGAGACTTGATCTGAGAAAAGTTAATAGAAGAGTAATTGAATCTCTAGTGCGCTCAGGAGCATTTGATAAAATCGAGTCTAATAGAGCATCCTTATTGGCTAGTGTAAATTTGGCAATTGATATGGCAGATCAAACTCAAAAAGAAGCCGGTCAAAAAGGATTATTTGGCGAGTCTGATATTGAAGCTATTGAATTAGTTACAATGCCCCCGTGGGAAGAAAAGCATCAATTATTGGAAGAAAAAACAGCTTTAGGGTTTTATTTTAGCGGGCATCTTTTTTCATACTATAAAAAAATAATCAGAAGTTTTATTTCAATCAAATTGATTGATTTAAAACCACGCCAAGAAAGTTATTTAATTGCTGGTATTGTTTCATCCGTAAAATACCGAACAAATGCTAGAGGTAAAATTGCAATTATTACAATTGATGATGGCGAGGGAAGTATTGATGCAGTTTTAGGAAATAATTTATTAGCAGAGTCATATAATTTGATAAAAGAAGACGAATTAATTATTATTGAGGGACGAGTAAGTCACGATGATTTTACTGGCGGTAATCGATTAAGTGCAATTAAGGTTTATGATTTAATGACTTTTCAGGGCTTAAAAGCAAATTTATTAAAAATTTCTTTGAATGGACAAGCAGATGCTTCAAAACTAAAACAATTACTTAAACCATATTGTGACCTAAATACTAATCATAAAAAATGTAAAGTTAAAGTTGAATATGAGAATACAAATGGGCGAGTAGAATTAATATTGGGTTCACAATGGGAAGTTTCTCTTCATGAAGATTTAATAATGGGGCTTACTGAATCCTTTCATGATGATAATGTAAAAATACTCTATAATTAACACCTTAATGCAACCCAAAAAAATATGAAGTCTACTTATTTAGAATTTGAGAAGCCTATAGAAAGTTTGGAAGCTAAAATTACTAGCCTTAAAAAAGCAAATGAAGAGCATCCAACTTTAGATATAAAAAAAGAACTTGAGCAATTAGAAAAAAAATCTATCCAATCCTTGCACGATATTTATGATAATTTAACTCCGTGGCAAATTTCACAAGTTGCACGACACCCTCAAAGACCTTACACATTAGATTATATTTCTAATATGTTCACTGATTTTCATGAACTTCATGGAGATCGTTCTTATTCTGATGACCCGGCAATAATTGGAGGCCTAGCTTCATTTGAAGGTCAATCAATTATGGTAATTGGTCATCAAAAGGGAAGGGATACAAAAGATAGACAATTTAGAAATTTTGGTATGCCTCGACCTGAAGGTTATCGAAAAGCCTTAAGGCTATTTAAGTTAGCCGAAAAGTTTTCTATTCCAATAGTTACTTTTATTGATACTCCTGGAGCTTATCCAGGTATTGGTGCTGAAGAAAGAGGTCAATCTGAAGCAATTGCTAAAAATTTGTATGTTATGTCTGAATTAAAGACACCAATTATAGGTATTGTTATTGGTGAAGGTGGCTCTGGAGGTGCATTAGCATTAGGCGTAGTTGATTCATTGTTAATGATGCAATTTGCTACTTATTCAGTTATTTCACCTGAGGGATGTGCTTCTATTCTATGGAAAAAAGCTGAAATGGCTGAAGTTGCTGCCGAGAATCTAGGAATTACTGCAGATGTTTTAAAAAGACTAGGGCTAACCGATTACATTATTCCAGAGCCTCTTGGAGGAGCGCATAGAAATTTAAAAGAAGCGATAAAAAATGTAGAATCTGTCTTAAAAAAAGAATTGATGAAGTTTAGAAATGAGTCAATCGACTCTTTACTTGAAAATAGGTATCTTCGACTTATGAATTTTGGCCTCACTAAGAAGATTGAAAAATAAATCTGACGTTATACTTTCTGAAGTTATTAGTTCTTTTAATGACTTTTTTAAAGATCAAAAAAAAACAGTGGGCGTAACTGTTGGATTAAGTGGAGGCGTTGATTCTATGGTTCTTCTTAATGTTCTATTTCAACTTAAAACAAAATTGAATTTGAAATTAAATGCAATCCATATTCATCATGGGTTAAGCAAAAATGCAGATCATTGGTGTGAAGTGTGTTTAGATGAATGTAAAAAGCTTGGTGTAGATTTCTCGCAAAAAAATATTAATATTGATAATTCAGAGGGAATTGGTATTGAAGCAGCAGCTAGGAAGGCAAGATATCAAATGTTACATCAACTATCTGATGAGTTTCTTGCTACAGCGCACCATCAAAATGACCAAGCAGAAACTTTAATGCTGCAATTATTAAGAGGAAGCGGCTTAAAAGGCTTAGCTTCAATGCCTCTATTTGATAAGGAGAGACGTCTTTGGAGACCTTTTCTGAAAATATCAAGAGACGCAATTGAGGAATACGCAAAAAATAATAATGTAAGGTTTGTTGAAGATGAATCAAACCAAAATACTGAGTTCGATAGAAATTTTTTAAGATTAGAAATTTTTCCTAGATTAATTAAGCGCTTCCCACAAACGATTAAATCCCTTGGAAGGTCTGCAGACCTTGTTGCTGAAGGACTTAATCTAAATAAAGCTATTGCAAATGAGGATGCTAAGAATTATTTTTCAGAAGATTTTATTAAATTAAATACTAAAATTTTTAGAACCTTTCCTAGAGATAGAGTTGTTAATTTAATTCGGTGGTGGTTAGAAAAAAATCAACAAAAAATGCCCAGTCAAAAAATCATGGATCAAATTTATAATCAAATCATTTCAGCAAAAAAAGATGCACAAATTAATATACACATTTCATCTAAAATGTCTGTTAGAGCATATAAAGATTTTTTATGGTTGGTTAAGATAAAAAAAGAAAAAAATAGCTTTGATTTAATTTGGAAGGGTGAGGAAGTATTTGAGCTGCCTGGGTCTGGAAAGCTATTATTTAAGCCATGTTTGGGTAAAGGAATTTCTTTAGATAAAGTCGGATCTTCAGTTTTAAGAATTCAAAATAGAAAAGGTGGTGAGCGATTTAAACCAAAAAGAAATCAGCCAACTAGAACTTTAAAATATTTATTACAAAAAATTAACATGCCACCATGGGAAAGAGAACTTTTGCCAGTTATTTATTCTGAAGATATGTTGGTTGCAGTTCCTAATTTTGGAGTGCATCATGAGTTTGTTGTTGACGAAGACAAAATAGGCTTAACTATAGAATGGATAAATTATGAGTCTGAAATTTAGATTACTCACTTATATTAATTTACTCCTTTTGGTTGCAGTTACTATTGGAATTTCAGTAATAATTGCATCTGCACAAAAGAATGTAAGGCAAGAGATTTTATCAACTTTATCGCTTGCAACTTTTGCAATTGAAAATGGAATAAAAAAGAACCCTGAAATTTATTTATTTCAAAATGAGGTGGATACAATAGGATTAGCAAACTTGAATGAATTACGTCACTTAAGGATACAATTTTTCGATAGCAGTGATCAGCTAAGAGACCAAACAAGTTCAGATTTGTCGACGATTAGCCTGCCACCTTCTTGGTTTATTGACATTATTGAAAAATTTTCAACGGTAATGCCTGAAAAAAAAATTAATATCAAGATAAGAGGTAAAAACTCAGGTTATATCTTAATTTATCCAGAACCGTTATATGAATATTCTGAAATATGGCAACAAATTATTAATGGTTTTTTTGTAATTTTACTTTTTTTTGGACTTGTAAATATCATGATATTTATTTTTTTCTACCACACATTAAAACCAATAAATTTAATTATTGAAGGATTCCAAAAATTAGAAGATGAGAATTATAAAGCAAGAATAAATAAAATAAATGTTTTAGAACTAAATATTATTGGTCAAAATTTTAATAAGATGGTTAAAAAGTTAAGGGAAAGTAACAATAAGATTCATAAATTAAGCCAAGATTTAATTAATATCCAAGAGCAAGAGAAGAAGGAATTAGCAATAAATATACATGATGAATTAGGACAATCAATTACTGCTATTCAAGCTGAAGCTGCTTCTATTAAAAAAAATAAAAATGAAGAATCTCGAATTCAAGCACTAGATAGTATTATTAAAATTTCAAAAAGCATGATGTTGTCAACTCGAAATATAATAAAAAAATTAAGTTTGGGTATTCTTGATGAGATGGGGTTTGAGATTGCCATTAATGATATGGTAGAGACTTGGTCAAAAAGATATCCAAAGGTAGTAATTAATTATTCTTTTGATAAAAATATAAATACATTAATTTCACCATCATTTGAGGGGCGTATTTATCGAATTATTCAAGAAGCACTTACAAACATCAGCAAGCATTCTGAGCCAAAAAAAGTTAATATCAATTTAGAATTAGATAGTAAACAGAAAGAACTTGAAATTAAAATTTTTAATGATGGAATTATCCAAAATTCAAATGCACAAAATGGTGTTGGATTGTTAGGAATGATGGAGCGAGTAAAACAAATGAAAGGCAGAATTAATTTTAAGAAAAAAAATTATTTTGAAATCCATATAGTTTTAAAGCTTAATCCATGATTAATATAGTTATTGTTGATGACCATGATATTGTTCGAGCTGGTCTTAAAAGATTACTTGAGAATCAAGAAAATATTGAAGTAGTGGGTGATTTTGGTACTGGCGAAATTGCTTACGAGTTTATAAGAAAAAATAATGTTGATGTGGTAATCATGGATCTTTCCATGCCTGGAAAAGGAGGTATTGAATCAACTAGGCAAATAAAAAAACAATTTCCAAAAATAAATATTTTAATTTTATCAATGCATGATAATCCAACTATGGCAAAAAAAGTTATGGATGCGGGTGCGACGGGCTATATCCTTAAGAATGATATTGCAGATGATTTAATTAATGCTATTTACTGTGTAAATAAGTCCGAAATTATTTTTTCAAGAACTATTGAAAAATCTTTGGAATCTTCAAATGAAAGTATTTTAAATAAATTAAATGATAAAGAATTGGAAATATTGTCAGCATTAGCAAAAGGTAATGACCTTAAAAATATTGCTAATGATATTAATATTAGCTATAAAACTGCTGCAAATTACCAAACTTCAATAAAACAAAAATTGAAATTAAAAACATCAATGGATTTGTATCGGATTGCCAAAGATAATGGTTTAGCTGAATAGTTGTAAAAAAACAACATTACTAAAAAATATAGGTCAGAATGTTGTATTTAGGAATAATTCCCGATAAAAAAATTAATTTGTAAAGTAAAATTATGCCAACGAAAACATAATTTTAGGAAACTATCAATTGAAATTTATAACAAAAATTCTTGCTTTATTACTTGTATCAAATTTACTTTTTGCGGATGACACAATTACTCTTGACTCCATTGATGTTTATTCGTCAACCCCGTTGCCTTCAATTGGGTTACCTAAAAATATGGTGCCAGCCAATATTCAGACAATAAAAGGAAGTGAATTAAATGCTCAAACGGGAGTAACTATTGCAGATTTCATGGTTAATAATCTTCAAGGCGTAACTGTAAATGAAGTAGGAGGCAATCCTTTTCAATTAGAGCTAAATTTTCGAGGATATAATGCAACACCTATTGCTGGTAACCCACAAGGTTTATCAGTTTATATTGATGGTATAAGAGCTAATCAAGCATTTAGTAATACTGTTCTATGGGATTTGATACCAAATTTTGCTATTGATAACATGCAAGTTGTTGCAGGGTCGAATCCTGTTTATGGTCTAAATACACTGGGTGGAGCAATGTCCATGCAAACTAAAAGCGGTCGAAATTTTAAAGAAAAAAGTGTCGATGTATCTTATGGTTCTTGGGCAAGAAGTGCCAGTTTAGTTGAAATGGGTGGCATGGTTGGTGATAGCAATATGGATTATTATGTTGGCTATGAGCACTTTACTGAAAATGGATGGCGTAAATTTTCACCGTCTCATGTAAATCAGATTTTTGGAAAAGTCGGTTTTGAGTCTGAAATGTCAAGATATGAAATAAGTTATACAGGAGCGAATAATATTTTAATCGGTAATGGACTAACTCCTAAGGATCTTCTTGGAGCTGAGCGAGACGGTATTCATACATTAGAAGATGAAACTAAAAATGAATATGGTCAATTGGCTTTAAATATGTCGCATTTTTTTGATGAACAAACAATGCTAAGTGGAAATATTTATTACAAACGCTCTGATCGATCAACATTCAATGGAGATTTGAACGATGAGTTTTGTGATGGAGATTCTTATGATGAAGAAGAATGTACTGCTGCACAACAGGCTTTGTCTAAATCTGATGCTGAAAATTTAAATGAAGGTGTGATTAACAGAACTGCTACCTTTCAAGATGTATATGGTTTAAATTTACAAACAACATTTGATCAAGCTCTACTTGGAAGGCGTAACCAACTGATTGCAGGTTTTTCTGCTGAATATTCCCAAATCAAGTTCTCACAGAGCGAACATGAGCATCTTAAATTAGCAGCAAGTGGACATATTGGTGGAGCTGGAGATGACGATGGGATTGAAGTATCAACTGGCTTAACAGGTAAGACAAAAACTTATGGTGCATTTGTAACAAATACTCATTCTTATACTGATAAGTTAAATTTTACTACAGCACTTCGTTATAACCATGTTCAAGTTGATAATCGAGATACCTTTAACGCACCCGGTGCTGGTGCAAGCTTGACAGGTAAGCATCATTTTGAAAGATTCAATCCTACTATAGGGGCAACTTTTCAACCAAATGAAATCTTAACAACATACGCGTCATATAGTGAATCAAGTCGAGCACCAACCAGTATTGAATTGGGTTGTGCGAACGAAGCTCAGCCATGTAATCTCCCTACACAAATGGCAGATGATCCACCACTAAATCAGGTAGTTGCTAAAACATTTGAAGGGGGCATTAACGGAAGGATGAGTGCTGACACTAATTGGAATATGTCGCTTTACCATGCAACAAATCATGATGATATTTTGTTTGTTTTTGCTAATGCGTCAAATGGACTTGGTTATTTTACTAACGTAGATGAAACAACTCGAAAAGGTATTGATGTCGGGGTGTCAACAAAATTTGATAAGCTCGCATTAAATATTAATTATGGTTATGTTAGGGCGCAATACGGATCATCTTTTACTATGGCTAATGAGATAAATAGCTCTTCAGATGGTACTAGTATTCAAGTAAACAAAGGGGATTATCTACCTACTATACCTAAACATCATTTAAAAATTAGAGCAGATTATGAGCTTAAACCTCAATGGTATCTTGGTGCTACCTTAACAGGTTTCACTTCATCATTCATGATGGGTAATGAAAATCAGCAACATGTTGATAGTGGAGGTTTGCAAGGTGAGATTCCGGGCTATGTAATTGTGAATCTTGACTCTCAATACAACTTTTACCCAGGGTGGGATTTTCATGCAAAAATGATAAATATCTTCGATCAAGAGTATGAAACTGGAGGACGATTAGCTGAAACAAGAGTCCAAACCGATAGATCTTTTGATGATGAGAGAAATGTTGCATCGGTAATACCTGGTGCTCCAAGAGCAGGTTGGATTGGTATTAGTAAATCATTCTAATTTTTTATTTTTGAAGTATAATTCGATTCTTTGTACTACCATTTGAAGCTATGAAATATAAAAATTTAGGTAATTGGATTTCAATCTTAGCAATACTTTTTGTGTCGCTAATGCCTGTAATTTCTCAAGCATTTGAAAAAAATCAGGCTAATGATTATCAGTTAATCTGTTCTTCAAATGGACATAAATTAATTTTAATCAATGATGATAATCAAGCCAACAGTAGCCCTAATAGTAATCTAAGTCATTGTAATTATTGTTCTTTTTCAATAGATGATGAGATTATATTTAATAAGTTAAACAAAAACAAAAATACTCTTTTACTAACAGACATTAATTTAACTAATGTAAGTTCATTAACAAAAGATATCTTCTTTTCACTAGGAAATCCCTCTCAAGCCCCACCATCAGTTTAGTTTTTAATTTTATCCTTTACTTTTATTAAAAGTAGAGATTTGTTTAAATTAAATTAAGTTGATGAAAAATGAACAACCGCAAAAAAAAATTTATTGTATTAAATGTTTTAACATGTATTTTATTATCACCAATTATTCATGCTAAAGATGAGATTCTAATTCCATCAATTGATATAACAGGTGCAGCTATAAATGAGCAAAGTTATATTTCTGGTGGCTCCTTAGCCGATGAAATTATTCGTTTTAATTCGATTAAATCAAATGATACTGGATCTTTGCTTGATTATTTCACAGGGGTTAATAGTGCAAATAATGGAGGAACATCAAGTATGCCAGTTATTAGAGGTTTAGCTGATGATCGAATTAAAATAAAGGTAGATGGTATGGATTTGATATCTGCTTGCGCAAACCATATGAATTCCCCATTATCCACAATTGATAGTGCAAATGTGGATTCAATTAAAATATTTGCAGGATTAACACCAGTCAGTATGGGCGGCGATAGTATAGGTGGTACAGTAATAATTAATTCTACCCAACCAGAATTTGCAAATATTGGAGAAAGGCTTTTAAAAAATAAAGTTTCTACTTTTTACAAAACAAATAATAAAGCAACTGGAATTAATATAAATAGTAGTATCGCTTCAGATAAATTTTCATTAAATTATAACGGTAGTTATATTGATGCACAGAATTTTAAAGCAGCTAAACATTTTAAAAATTCTGGTGCTGCAGCATCAGGGAGAGAATTTATTAGGGGTGACGAAGTGGGATCATCTGCGTTTAAAGATGGTAATCATATGCTTACATTTGGTACTCGAAGAAATAAACAAATTTTCAATCTTAAAGTAGGCTATCAAAATACACCGGATCAAGGATTTTCAAATCAACGTATGGACTCAACAAAAAATGAAATTATAAAAATAAATATGTCATTTCAAAATTATTACAATTGGGGAAAATTAGAAGCTAGAGTTTTTAATGAAAAGACTCAACACTCACATAATTTTGGGCAGGATAAACAACTAGCCTATCCAATGAATGCAGTTGGAATGCCTATGAATGCAGAAGGCCGTAATTTAGGATTAAGTATGAAGGCTGATATTTTATTTTCTCAAAAAGATTTAATAACAGTTGGTTCTGAATTTCAAAGATATCGCTTGGATGATTGGTGGACTCATTCTGGAACAGGCCCAATGTCCCCAAATACCTTTCAAAATATTAATCATGGTGAACGAGATAGGTTTGATATTTATGCTGAATGGTTAAAATCATGGTCATCTAATTTAAATTCCTCAATAGGAATAAGGTATGGGCATGTAAGAAGTAACTCTGGAAATGTACATGGGTATAATAATAATAATATAACTGGCTCAACAACACATAATCAACTAAAAAACTCAACAGCCTTTAATAGTTTAGATCGATCTAAGAATGACCATAATATAGATCTATCTTTTTTAGGTGAATATATTGCAAATAAATACCAAAGTTATGAGATGGGATATGCAATGAAAACAAGAAGTCCTAACTTATATGAGAGATACACTTGGTCTACTTGGATGATGGCAGCAAATATGAATAATACTTACGGTGATGGTAATGGTTATGTTGGAAATGTAAGTTTAAAACCTGAAACTGCGCATACATTGAGTCTTTCATCAAATTGGCACGACGAGTTAAAAAAATATTGGTCATTTAAAATAACCCCATATTTTACTTATATAGATGATTATATAGATGCAGTTGCATGTAATGAAGTCGGTAAATCTTGTATGTCACGAAGTGATGGATTTTCGACGCTTAGTTTAGATAATCAAAATGCAAGGATTTATGGATTAGATATTTCAGGAAATAAATCACTGAAAAATTTTAAAGGTTACGGGAATATTGTTTTAAAAGGTTCGTTTAGTTATACCAGAGGAAAGAATACTGATGCGAATGATAACCTTTATAGAATAATGCCAGCGAATATTCAGTTAGCACTCGAACAAAAGTACAATCAATGGACTAATCGACTTGAGGGAAATCTAGTTAACAAAAAGTCGAATTTATCGCAAATAAGAAATGAGAATAAATCTTCTGGATATGGCTTAGTTAATTTGTTTTCTACTTATGATTACAAAACAACCCAATTAAGTTTTGGTATAACTAATTTGTTTGATAAATATTATATAAATCCTTTAGGTGGGAATTATGTAGGACAAGGCGCAACAATGATGACCGGTATATCAAATAATATAGGGGTACCAGGTATGGGTCGTTCATTTAATGTAGGGCTGACTATCGATTTATAATTTTAGTTTCTATCATATTGCTATAATATGTATTAAAAACAAGAGATTTATATGCAAATTGGTACTCCATTAAGTGATGCAGCTACTCGAATAATTTTATTAGGAAGTGGTGAGTTAGGTAAAGAGATTATTATTTCACTCCAGAGGCTAGGTGTCGAAGTGATTGCGGTAGATCGCTATAAAAATGCACCTGGACATCAAGTTGCTCATCGATCATATTCAATTGATATGACTAACGCTGAAGCTTTAGAATCTTTAATTAATCTTGAGAAGCCTCATTACATTGTTCCAGAAATAGAAGCAATCAATACAGATCTTTTAGCTAAAATAGAAAAGAAAAATGATTTAACAATAGTACCAAGCATTAAAGCGGTTCAGCTTACAATGAATAGACGGGGGATAAGGAAATTAGCTTCAGAAACATTAAACCTCCCTACATCTCCTTATGCATTTGCAAAGAGCTTCAAAGAACTCAAGTCTGTTATAAATTCAAAAATAGGTTTACCCTGTTTTATTAAGCCAACTATGTCTTCATCGGGAAAAGGTCAGTCACGAATAGTTGAAGAGAATGAAGTAAGTAAAGCCTGGGAGCATTCAAAGTCTGGACGTGTGAATCAAGGGGAAGTAATTGTTGAAGGTCAAGTTGATTTTGATTACGAAATTACTTTATTAACTGTAAGGGCAAAAAATAAAGATGGTGAGATATCAACACACTTTTGTGAACCCATTGGACACCGCCAAGAAAATGGAGATTATGTTGAGAGTTGGCAGCCTCAAGCTATGTCGGAAAAAGCTTTAGTTAAATCAAAAGAGGTAGCTAAAAAAATTACTGATGCTTTAGGAGGTCTTGGAATTTTTGGCGTTGAATTATTTATTAAGAAAGATGAAGTATGGTTTTCTGAGGTTAGCCCAAGACCTCACGATACCGGTATGGTGACAATGGCAACTCAAAAACAATCAGAATTTGAATTGCATGCTAAAGCTATTTTGGGATTACCAGTAGACGTATCTTTAACAAAAGCAGGAGCAAGTGCCGTTATATATGGTGAACATGATGCGGATGTAATTATTTATGATGAAATAGAAAAAGCATTAGCCATAGATGGAGTTGATATAAGGATATTTGGTAAACCAGAATCTTTTAAAAAAAGAAGAATGGGTGTCATCCTATCTACAGGTAAAAATATTGATGAGGCAAAATTAAAGGCAAGTGAAGCCAAATCATTATTAAGTGTAAAGCTTAAGTAATTCTATGACTCTTTAAAACAATTTGTATGCTAAAATCCGCGCTGATTAATTTTTTTGGTACTCCATGTCTCGTAAATTAAGAAATATTGCCATCATTGCTCACGTAGATCATGGTAAAACTACCTTAGTTGATAAACTCCTCCAACAATCTGGAACATTTGCTGAGCATCAACAAGTGAATGATCGTGTAATGGATTCAAATGAGCTTGAAAAAGAACGCGGCATAACAATTTTAGCTAAAAATACTGCTGTTACTTATCAAGAAAACCATATTAATATTGTAGACACACCAGGTCACGCAGACTTTGGAGGAGAGGTTGAGCGAGTTCTTGGCATGGTAGATGGCGTAGTTCTTTTGGTGGATGCTGTTGAGGGCCCAATGCCTCAAACTAGATTTGTAACAAAAAAAGCCTTAGCACTTGGTTTAAAACCAATAGTCGTAATAAATAAAATTGATAGACAAGGCTCCCGATCTGATTGGGTAATAAATCAGACATTTGATTTATTTGTAAATTTAGGCGCATCAGACGAGCAATTAGATTTCCCTATAGTTTATGCTTCTGCAATAAATGGCTTTGCAAAGCTTGATGAAAATGAAGAGTCAAAAGATATGACTCCTCTTTTTGAAGTTATATTAAATTATGTTAGCCCACCTGAAGGAGATCCTTTAGCTCCGTTACAATTTCAAATTTCAGCGCTTGATTATTCTTCATACACAGGACGAATGGGTATTGGAAGAATTCATAGTGGAATTTTAAGACCTGGGATGAATGTGTCAATAATGTCTGGTGATAAAAAAATTCACCAGGGTCGAATAAATGAAGTTTTCGGGTTCAAAGGACTTGATCGAGTCTCAGTTAAAGAGGCACAAGCTGGAGATATAATAATTATTACAGGTATTGAAGATATTGGTATTGGTTTAACATTATCAGAAATAGAAAACCCTATTGGACTTCCTATTATCCCCGTTGACGAACCAACTTTAACTATGGATTTTATGGTTAATAGTTCTCCTTTAGCTGGCAAAGAAGGTAAATTTGTAACTAGTAGACAAATTAAGGACAGACTTACTAAAGAATTATTGGTTAATGTTGCGTTAAGAGTTGAAGATACCTCAGATGCAGATGTTTTTAGAGTGTCAGGAAGAGGTGAGTTACATTTAACTATCTTATTAGAAAATATGCGTAGAGAAGGTTTTGAAATTGCAGTAGGTAAGCCTAGGGTTGTATACCGAGAGATAGATGGAGAAAGATGCGAGCCTTATGAAAATTTAACTGTTGATATCGATGATGATAATCAAGGCACAGTTATGGAAGAACTAGGAAGACGCAAAGGCGAACTTACTAACATGGAATCTGATGGGCTGGGGAGAACTCGATTAGAGTATCGAATTCCAGCAAGAGGCTTAATTGGATTTCAGGGCGAATTCCTAACAATGACCAGAGGAACCGGTATTATGTCTCATATTTTTGATAATTATGCTCCAGTCAAATCTGAAATTCCAGGAAGACGCAATGGAGTTTTAATCTCTTCTGAAAAAGGAGAATCTGTAGCATATGCATTATGGAAATTACAGGATAGAGGAAGAATGTTTGTTTCACCTGGTGAAAAATTATATGAAGGAATGGTGATTGGAATTCATAGTAGAGATAATGATCTTATTGTTAATCCTATTAAAGGCAAGCAATTAACTAATGTTAGATCATCTGGTTCAGATGAAGCTGTTAGGCTTGTTCCAGCTATATTAATGAGCCTAGAGTATGCAGTTGAATTTATTGATGATGATGAGCTTGTTGAAATAACCCCTCAGTCATTGAGAATTAGAAAACGACATCTCATTGAGCATGAGAGAAAAAGAGCAGCAAAGATTGACTAATTATTCTTGAGTATTGATGTAGTCTTCGTAATTACCAGTGAAATCAACAATTTTGTTAGATTTAATTTCTAAAATTCTGGTTGCAATAGAGCTTACAAATTCCCTATCATGGCTTACAAAAAATAAAGTTCCTTTATATTTTTCTAATGCAGTATTTAAAGATTCAATTGATTCCATATCCATATGGTTTGTCGGCTCATCTAGAAGTAAAATATTAGTTTGGGAGAGCATTAGTTTTCCAAAGAGCATTCGGCCTTGTTCACCCCCAGATAAAACATTAACTTTCTTATTAAAGTCTTCACCTGAGAATAATAATCTACCTAAAGTACTTCGAATAGTTTGATCATCATCTCCTGGTTTTCCATATTGTGTAATCCAGTCAAACACTGAGGTGTTTTCTTCAAAGTCTTCGGAATGGTCTTGAGCAAAATAACCTATTTTTGCTTTTTCAGCCCATTTAATAGATCCTTCATTGGGTTCAATTGTGCGCGCAATAATTTTCAAAAGAGTTGATTTACCAATACCATTTTCACCAATTATTGCAATTTTTTCACCTGCCTCCACCATAAAATTTATATTATTAAACAATAATTTATCAAAACTATGACTTAATTTATTTACTATTAAAGCTTGTCTATAAAGTTTATTTTTCTCATCATATTCAAATCTAATATACGGATATTGTCTACTAGATGGTTTCATTTCTTCGACTTTTATCTTATCTATAAGCTTAGCTCTTGAGGTGGCTTGTTTTGCTTTTGATGCATTAGCAGAAAATCTCCTAACGAATTCCTGTAATTCAGCGATTTGAGCTTTAGCTTTTTCATTTTCTTTGAGTTGTTGGGTTTTTACAAGCGTACTCGCCTCCATAAATTCGTCATAATTGCCAGGATAGACAGTTAATTTTCTATAATCCATATCTGCTGTATGGGTACATACTTGATTTAGAAAATGGCGATCATGAGAGATGATTATCATAGTTGAGTTACGATTATTAAGAATGTTTTCAAGCCATCTTATAGTATTAATGTCTAAATTATTTGTTGGCTCATCGAGTAACAATATTTCTGGATCAGCAAATAGTGCTTGGGCTAAAAGTACTCGTAATTTTAAGCCTGGTGGAACCTCGCTCATTGGCTTATTGTGAAGTTCATTCGGTATTCCAACTCCACTTAGTAACTCACTAGCTCTCGATTCAGCTGTATAACCATCATATTCAGCATAAACTGTTTCTAATTCAGCAGCCTTTATATAGTCTTCATCAGTTGCATTTGGATTAGCATATAACTTATTCTTTTCTTCATTTGCATTCCACATTGCTTCATGACCCATCATAACAACGTTGCTGACAATTAAATCTTCATATGCAAATTGATCTTGTCTTAACCAAGCAATTCGTTCTTTATTGTCTAATTCAATATTTCCACTAGTTGGTTCTATTTCTCCTGCTAAAATCTTCATAAAAGTTGATTTTCCACAGCCGTTTGCCCCTATTAATCCGTATCGATTACCTTCACCGAATTTAACAGAAACATCTTCAAATAGCGGTTGGGAGCCATATTGCATTGTGATGCCATTGGTAATTAGCACAAATTTTCCTTAATTTTATATATTAAAATTGAATGGGATTTACTGAATGCAGTAGTATATATTAGTTATGGTTAATATTTCTTGTTCTGGAGATTTATTCCAAATAACTTTATCGTCAATTCGACTACCTATCAAAGATTTTGCTAGCGGCGAAAGATAACTAATCTTAGAAAGTTTAATATTCGCTTCATCTTCACCAACAATTTCAAATTTATATTTCTTATTTTTAGACGATAAAACTTCAACAATAGCTGAAAATAAAACTATATTTTTATCTTGATTAGATGGATCTATTAAAATTGCTGATTTTAGCCTAGATGAAAAATACCTAAGGTCTCTTTCAATACGCAATTTTTTTTGTTTAGAATTTGAACTTTCAAGTTCTTTTAATAACCGCCATTCTGAGTCTAAAGAATTTAATTTCACTCTTAATTCTTTAAACCCATTCGGTGTGACATAATTAGTTTCATTACTCACAGGTCGTTCAGGGATATCAATACCTGCATGTTCTAAATCATTTTCTTTAATAAATGCTCTACTCATAATTATTAATAATCAGTTATTTATAATAATAAATTAATGTTAATTATTGAATAATAAACAAAATTATCTAGGAGTTTTTCCTAAAAATCTTTATTTTTTATAATTATCCTAGCAGTTTTTCACGTGCGTTTAACAATAATTTTTGAAAATCATCATAGTTTTTTGCTACTGGGAATTGAGGAAATTCGTTTATTACATTTGTAGGCGGGCAAAATAAGATGCCACTGTCTGCTTGTTGAAGCATACCAGTGTCGTTATATGAGTCTCCTGCAGCAATAACTTTAAAATTAAGTCCTTGAAGGGCCTTTACAGCTTTTGTTTTTTGATCATCTTGCCTTAAAAGATAGTTTATTACACTTCCTTTTTCATCAATAACTAGCTGGTGACAAAAGAGAGTAGGGAAGTCTAGTTGTTTCATTAAGGGACCAGAGAACTCATAAAAAGTATCAGAAAGAATAATGACTTGAAATTCAGACTTCAGCCATGCTAAAAATTCCTTTGCTCCTGAAAGTGGTTTAAGAGTTTTTATCACGTCTTGGATGTCATGTATTTTTAAATTATTCTTTTGAAGAATCTGGAGTCGAATTTGCATTAATTTCTTATAATCTGGGATATCTCTAGTAGTTTTTTTGAGTTCATCAATACCAGTTTTTTTTGCAAATTCAATCCATATTTCAGGAAGTAAGACTCCTTCAAGATCAAGACATGTAAGCATAAATATCCTTTATATTAAAGGTTTTTGTAATAATATTTTTGTTTAAATAATTCATATAAATTATTGTATTAATTGAGTTATTTAAATAACATATTTTTTAAATCAATAAATCTATCTTTTGATACTTTTCTGTTGGTAATATATTTAACATGCTCATCATTACCTTTTTTTTCATCCAATTCTATGCCCCACAAACCGCCAATTTCATTTGGTATTCTTGAGTAGCGAATGTCAAGAATTTGATTTTTATTATTTGGGTTAATAGCTATGTAGCCATTACTAAACCATTCGAATCTTTTAATATCCTCTGCTTGTTGAGATTTTATCATTAACCAAGGAAAAGAGGTTTCTATATTAATTTTATCAATGCTTTCTCCATAAAATATTTTTTTGTCCCATCCAATACGAATAGCATCAATATAATATTTATCTTTAGTTTCATAGATAGATTTCCATAATAGTATGTTTCCAATGCTAGGCTTAACATCAATACGTATTTGTTGATGGTTTCTTTCTTTTGCAATTTCTTTTGCAATGTCTAATGCTTGATTTTTTTGATAATGACCTAGTGTGAGGTAAATTACTATCCAACTAAGAGCTATTTTTGAAAATATTTTGTTTTTCTTAAAGCTTGCCATTACAACCAGTATTAATATTGGGATTGTAAATAACGGATCAATAATTGATATGTTGTTCCATGCTATTCTTGTTTCACTAAATGGCCAAAATAGAAGAGTGCCATAACTGGTGCAGGCATCTAATAAGCCATGAGTTGCATATCCACATGTGGAATATATCCATGTTTCCTTAAAGCTGAAATTATATCTTTTGCTAAATAGAAAAAAGATGAAGCTTGCACAAATCAATCCACCAAAAGGAATAAAAATAAGGGAGTGGGTAAATTGACGATGATATTCTAAAAACAATAATGGGTCATTTTCAGATCTTATAAAAATATCTAAATCTGGGGCTAAGCCAGATATTAGGCCGATGACAGCAATAATTGCGAGTGATTTTTTTTTACTTAAAGATTGCGGGAGTGAGGCACCAAGAAGTCCTTGTGTTAATGGGTCCAATTACTCATTCCTATTCACAATTAATTAGTTAGATTTACTATTTTTTGCAAATACACTATGGCATGAACAATTTAAGTTACGACACATTTGATAGTTCTTATAATGAGCTGTTGCAAGCATCATAGAGCCTATAAGGGTAAATAATTTTTCCTCAAATTCACCCAAGATTACCCCACTCAATAGAAGTGCTAATATAAGAATAACAATAGCTATTACACCTAAATAAAAGAATGAATATTTTTTATGATTCCGCAGCCCTGAAGTCAGGCCAAGGAGGCTAAAGGGAATAACTATTAATAAAATCCATAAGTGAATTAACTCATTATTAAGTTGAATAGAGTAAAAGCTAGAAATTAATACCAAAAAAGTTGGTAGAAAGAGGCAATGAATTGCGCATATCATCGACAAACTTATTGCAATTTTGTCTGTAGCTTCTTGTGTTAATTTCATTTTAAAGTTTTTTTAAGCTTTTGAAGAAAGAAGGGTATTAAAACATATCTTTTATAATTTTCAAAAATTAGTTAATTGATTTATTCCCATTCAATAGTCAGACTATCTGTAACACTTGTAAACAGTGACTTAATCACGAGTTTATAATAACTTTATAATATTTTATCATTACGGATTTTATTCATAAACTGGTACATATAATTCTATTCGACTTTCACTGAATGTTTTCGAGTGACGAATAAATTTCTTATAAAATTTAAGATATTTTTCTTCCACAACTATTCTTTAAATATAACCTTGTAAACCATTGGTTCAATTTTCAATTTATCTTGCTCTTCATAATTATGTAAATTGCTTATCACGGTTGAAATTTTAGGGTCAGTTAGAGCATTTGTAACTTGGTATATATGATAAGAATCTCCCAGTTCCTTTGCTGCCTTTATTTCATTGTCACTTATTTCAAAATAGTTTTTATTCTTTCCTTTTGTCGATTTAACCTCGATAAATATTTTATTGCCTTGTTCATCAAAGGACTGTATGTCATATCCTGGAAAAAATGAAAGATCTTCATACTGTTTGACAATCTTTTTTGCTAAGTCACCTAGTCCTAATCTTTCAAGTCTATTCTTTTCAAATTCGTAAACATATTTTTCTCCAGCATCTCCAACCTTTTTAGAGGGTGTGCTGGGTTTAGATGGTTTAGATGATGTTTTTCTTTTTTTATTTGTATCTTTTGGTTGAGACTCTAAAACAATTGGATTAAATTCAGGGAGTTCATAGTTTAGATCATTTTCTTTCTTTTGATCAGTTTCTTCAAATACTGACTCTGCAAGAACATCCAATAAAACACTGCTTGCTGGATCATTTACGATTTTTCGATAACTATCTACATAATTTGCATATTTTTAGTAAATTTCTTGCACCGGTCATAATCGAGAGAATAGAAATCACCAGCCACCAGGTTGGTAGTTTTGAAACATTATTCATTCGAAAATTCACAAATTGTTCATTTCAAGTACA
>JBELCI010000002.1:0-6588 GCA_042094875.1 OM43 beta proteobacterium | reverse complement strand
CTCATGGCTGGAGGCACTCTAAGATTAGATGAGGTTGCAATTGGAGAGGCAGATCCGGCGAAAGCTACTGATTTCGCTGATGGTATCATAATGGAAAATGTTTATGATGCATTGGTTACAGAACCCCAAGGAGGCGGTCCAGTAATTGGAAAGCTGGCTAAAGATTGGGAAGTTAGTAATGATGGAACAACTATAACTTTCCATTTGAATGAAGGTGTAAAGTTTCATAGTGGTAATGACTTAACAGCAGACGACGTAGTCTATTCTTATGAAAGATTGATGGGACTTAAACTTGGTTGGTCATATCTTTTTGATGGATGGGTTAAAGGTATTAAAAAAATAGATAGCAATAAAGTTCAGTTTGATTTGAGTGAACCTTATGCACCTTTTATGTCTTCACTGGTTCGTTTTTACATTGTTGACTCTGCAACTTTAAAAGCTAATGAAGTAGATGGAGATATGGGACAAGCATATCTTTCAGCTAACTCAGCAGGAACTGGTGCATATTCAATTACTGCACATGATCCGAATGTTGAAACAAGAATGGCAAAGCATAATAAATATTTCTTGGGAATTGCAGAAATGGCACCTAACGAGGTAATATTGAAATACAATTTAGATGCTCCAACTGTGAGAACTCTAATTGCAAATGACGAGCATGATATTAGCAGTAACTGGCTTCCAACTGATGTTAAAGCCGCAATTGCTGACTCTGGTGATAAATTAGCAAAAGTTGTAAGTGCTGGTGGTTGGTATTTTAAAATTAATACAACTAGAGCTCCTCTTGACGATGTAAATTGTAGAAAAGCACTTGCTTTTGCTCTTGATTATGATTCGCTTGTAGGAACTTTTCAAGTAACTGATGATATTGCAGCTGGTCAAAAAGCTAGAGGGCCAATTCCTCAAGGTATGATTGGATATTCTGAGAATGTGCCGTTAGTAGAATATAACCTTGATAAAGCTAGAGATTATCTCTCTAAATGTAAATATAGTGGGGGAGATCTAGATGTTACTATTAACTGGATTGCAGAAGTTCCATTTGAAGAGTCTTGGGCGCTTATTCTTCAGCAAGGTGCGATGCAAATTGGTTATAATGCAACTGTTGAAACTTTACCATGGGCTGTGTTTTCTGAAAATGTTACAAAACCAGAAACAACTCCTAATCTTAGCATTGTTGCAGTTCAAGCACAAACGCCTGATCCAGATGGCTTGATTTACAATATGTATCATTCTGCAGCTGCTGGTACTTGGCAATCTGCTGAGTGGGTACAAGATGATAAAATCGATGCGATGTTAAATGCAGGTAGAACAACAATTGATGCGCAAGCAAGAGTTGGTATCTATGAAGATTTCCAACAAGCAATTGTTGATATGCAGCCTGATCTATTTATCAGCGATCTTGTGACTGTCTATGCAATGAGAGATGAAATAAAAGCACCAACGCTTGAAAATTCAGCTGAATATGGATTTTCAACAATGGCTCAAAATTTCTCTTTCAGATTAATGGAAGTCCCTAACTAAATCTTTTTTGTTAAACCACCCTTTTTAGGGTGGTTTAATTATTTTTTAAATTGAACATCAAATTATATTTATTTCAGAGGTTTTATAGCGCAGCAATTGTGCTTGTTGGCGTATCTATTCTAATTTTTATCATTGCAAGAATTATTCCTGGTGACCCAGCAAGAATGGCATTAGGTCCAACTGCTACCCAAGAAATGGTAGAACAGTATCGAGATAAATTACATTTAAACGATCCTATACATGTGCAATATTGGTTTTTTATTAAAGGGATAACTGAAGGAGATTTAGGTGAGTCTGTCTATACTAAAAGAAATGTCACAACAGATGTATCAACTTATTTTCCTGCAACACTTGAGTTAATTATTTTTGCTGCTTTGATTATGATTTGTGTTGGGGTTCCCTTAGGAATTTTGGCCGGGCGATACAAAGACAAATCAATCGATAATATATCAAGAATAATTTCCCTTTTAGGCGTAGTTACACCTAGTTTTGTTTGGGCAGTTTTCCTAATGATTATTTTTGCTTTTTATTTAGATATTTTACCTGTGGCAGGCAGACTATCCCAAGATACAATTGCACCAGATAAAATTACTGGTTTAATTATAATCGATAGCATTATTAGAGGTCAATTTGATGTAACTTTAGATGCATTGAAACATATAATCCTACCTGCATTAGCATTATCTCTTAGTGCTTTAGGTCAAGCATCTAGATTAACTCGATCAAATATTACGGAAGTCTATGATAAGCAATATATCGAAATGGCAAGAGCCTATGGGTATAATGAATTTAAAATAGCAACCAAATACGCACTCAAACCTGCAATGATACCAACGTTAACAATTTTAGGCTTGGACTTTGCCGCAATGTTAGGAAATGCTTTTCTTGTGGAGTTTGTATTTGCCTGGCCTGGTATAGCTAAATATGGAGTCCAAGCAATTTTATATAAAGATCTTAATGCTATAACTGCAACAACGATGATTATTGCAACCTTTTTTGTAATTACAAATTTAATTGTTGACCTTGTGGTCGCTTATTTAAATCCTAAAATTAGATTGAGCGGAAAATGATTAAAATATTCAAAACAAGAGGATGGTATAAATTTTCAAAAAATCCATTATCAGTTATTGGCCTATTAATTGTGTCATTAATAGTTTTGATGGCTGTTTTTGCAAATTATTTAACTCCTTTTCCTGAACACGCAGGACCTTTTGTAGATATTCCTAATAAAATCAAACCCCCATCTTCAACATATTTTTTTGGAACTGATAAAATTGGAAGAGATACTTTTTCAAGAATAATTTTTGGATACAGAACTTCTTTATATTTAGGTGTAATTGTTCTTTGTATAGCTGTTCCCATTGGAACAAGTCTTGGATTAGTAGCGGGATATTTTGGTGGAAAAATTGATGCAATAATCATGAGAATTACTGATATTTTCTTATCAATCCCTCCTCTTGTCTTAGCGCTTTCAATTATGGCTTTTCTAAAACCTACACTGACTAATGCGATGATTGCTGTATCAATGATGTGGTGGCCTTGGTATACAAGGTTGACTTATAACTTAACAAGATCTTTAAAAAACGAAGGTTTTGTTGTTTCATCAAAAATTGTTGGTGCTTCACATTTTCATATAATCTTTAGAGAAATTTTACCAAATTGTAGCGCATCTTTAATTACAAAAATTACTTTGGATATGGGTTTTGTAATATTAATTGGGTCTTCATTAAGTTTTCTTGGTCTAGGTGTACAACCGCCAACACCTGATTTAGGCACTATGGTATCTCAAGGATCAAAATATTTACCAGATATATGGTGGTTGTCTGTTTTTCCTGGCTTAGCAATATTAGTGATTGTGCTAGGGTTTAATTTGTTAGGTGACGGTTTAAAAGATTTATTTGATGTGGAAATATGACATTGTTATCAATTAAAAATTTAGAAGTACAATTCAAACACTATGAGGGGATAACATCAGCTCTGAAAAAAATATCATTAGATATACAAGAAGGTGAAAAGGTTGCTTTGGTAGGAGAATCTGGATCTGGTAAATCAGTTACAGCAAGAATGATACTCGGTCTTTTATCTAGTTCAAATATTAAAAAAAGCGGTGAAATCTTTTTTGAAAATATTGATTTATTAAAAGAAAATAGTTCAAAAATAAAACAAATTAGAGGAAATAAAATTTCAATGATTTTCCAGGATCCTGTTTCTTCTCTAAATCCATATTTCACTGTTAAGAAACAAATGCTTCAAGCATTAGAAAATCACAAAAAAGATTTTGATAAAAAAGAAGTAGAAGAATATTTTATAAACCTTCTTCGAGATGTAAAAATTGAAGATCCGGAACGAGTATTGAATTCTTACGCATTCCAGTTAAGTGGCGGCATGGCTCAAAGAGTGATGATTAGTATGGCCATGATAAATAATCCAAAATTGATTTTGGCAGATGAACCCACAACAGCTTTAGATGTCACTGTGCAAAAAAAGGTTTTATCAATTATGAAAGATGTTGTTAGTAGAAAAAAAATGTCAATGCTACTCATAAGTCATAATTTAGGTGTGGTGAGAGAGTTTGCAGATAAAATATATGTAATTTATCAAGGAAAAATTCTAGAAGAAGGATCTACTGAAAAAATATTCAATTCTCCTGGGCACATTTATACTCAGACACTTTTACAAGCTATACCCAAAATTAATAGTTCTAAATTACCAAGCCTCAATAGAGAAGAGCTTGATTATTTTAGTCAACCCAAATTTACTCATTAATATGTCTTCAAAACTTCTTAGCATAAAAAATTTATATAAAGTTTTCAAAGTAGGCTTAACTAGCGTTGTTGCAGTAGATGATGTTAGTTTTGAAATAGAAAAAAATGATTCTGTTTCTATTGTTGGAGAATCAGGTTCAGGAAAAACAACTATAGCAAATTTAATACTTGGAGTTGAAACACCAACATCAGGATCAATAAAATTTGAAAATAGCAAATTAGATTTTAGTAAAAAAGAATTGAGAAAAAAAATACAATTTGTACAACAAAATCCTTTATCATCATTAAACCCAAAAAAAACTATATATCAAACCCTGGAACTACCTCTAAAAATTCATAATATCTGTTCTAAAAAAGAAATTAGGAACAGAATCATTAAATTGCTTAATTATGTTGATCTTGATGAAAATTTTCTAGAAAGACACCCTTACTCTCTTTCGGGAGGGCAAAGACAAAGAATTTCAATTGCAAGAGCATTAGCTTGTGAACCTGAAATAATAATTTTTGATGAACCAACTTCTGCTCTAGATGTATTAATTCAACTTAAAATTTTAAATTTATTATCGGAAATTAAAGAAAAACTTAATCTTACTTATATTTTTATTACTCATGATTTGGCAGTAGTTCGCAATATATCAGATAAAACAATTGTTATGCATAATGGTAAAATAGTTGAAATGAATAAAACTAAAAAAGTTTTTGAGTCACCTGAAACCCAATACACAAAAGAATTAATACGATCAATTCCAACAATCACAGATGCGGAGGAACAAGCAAAGCCATGAATATTTTTGAAAAACAAGTAGCTAAGATTATATTTAAAAATGATAGTGAAGAGATAATAATCAAAAAAGTTGTCTCCTTAATTAGAAAAGAGATTGGCTATAAACTATTAACTTTTATGATATTTAATAATAATCATAAATTTGCAAAGAGAATTTTCTCATCCAACAAAAAAACTTATCCGTTGGGTAAATCTAAAAAATTACCTGATAATTACTGGGCTGTTATGACGGTAAAAAGAAAAAAATCTTTTGTCGGAAACAATAAAAAAGAAATTGAAAAATACTTTTATGATCATAAAATAATCACATCGCTTGGATGTGAATCTATTTTAAATCAAGTTGTAAAATTTAATAATGAAACTATAGGAACAATTAATATCTTACATAAAAAAAATTACTTTACAAAAACACATTTGAAAAAAAGTGATTTGATTGCAAAAAGTTTGGTTGCAGTATTTATTAATAAAAGAAAAGAGTTGAAATATGACAAATAGAATAGAAAAAATTTATGATATTATTGAAAGCTCTAATTTAGACTCAGTAGCTTTAGTGCCTGGTTCTAATTTTAGATATGTAACTGGTGGTAACTTTCATTTAATGGAAAGACCCACAGTATTAATAATGACTAAAAATAAAAAAAATATTGCAATTCTTCCATCTCTAGAAGTTGATAGTTTTAATAAACTAAGTGTTAATGCTGATATAATAAGCTGGCATGATAAGGATGGATATAATAGTGCTTTTTTAGAAGCACAAAAATTAATTGGCAACATTAATACTATGGGTGTCGAAGGACAAAGAATTAGATTCTTTGAAACGCAAGCATTAAAAGATAGTTTCCAAAATATAAATTTTATTAATGCACATAAAGAAATTTCATCAATAAGATTAAATAAGGATGATGAAGAAATAAATTGTTTGCAGAAAGCAATTAAAATATCTGAGAAGTCTTTAGAACATACCTTGAAATATATTAAAGTGGGAATGACTGAGGTGCAAGTAAAGCAGTTCCTTGTCCAAGAACTATATAAAAATGGAGGGGAAGGATTATCTTTTGACCCAATTGTTTTAACTGGAGCAAATTCTGCTCTTCCTCATGGCCACTCATCAGAATCAAATATTATTAAAAAAGGAGATACTCTATTGTTTGATTTTGGAGCAACGTATCAAGGTTATAACGCTGATATAACTAGAACCTTTTTTATTATTGAAGCAGATGAATATCAAAGAGCTGCATATAATAATGTCTTAGAAGCTAATAGAGTTGGTATTAAAAATTCAATATTGTCAAAAACAATGCATGACGTTGACAATGAAACCACACTTATTCTTGAGAATGGAGAATATAATAATTTTATAGTGCATAAAACAGGTCATGGTCTTGGATTAGACGTTCACGAAGATCCATATATTGTGCGAGGCAATAACTATCCCCTAGAAATAGGAATGATAATTACTGTAGAACCAGGTTTATATTTACCAGGCAAGTTTGGAATCAGAATTGAAGATGATGTGGT
>JBELCI010000001.1:0-13891 GCA_042094875.1 OM43 beta proteobacterium | reverse complement strand
CATTTAAATTTAAAGCTTCAGAAATATAACGATCCATTCCGCCCCAATTACTATCAATCGTGTCAAAGGCAGCTTGTATATATCTTTCCTCAACTAAGTTAATTTTACGGAGATTATCGGTATCAGCTCGAAAAAAAGTTTTTAATTCAATTTCCAACATTTTATCATCTACATGATCTTTAACATATGTGTTTGTTAACAAATAATCTTCGATAACTTTTTCTCTAGGAATGCCAAGTATAGTTAGTATCATAGCACTTGCAAAACCAGCCCTATCTTTTCCAGCAGTGCAATGAAAAACAAGAGGTTCGGCATTATTTTCTATAATATGTCTAAAGAAATTTTTATATTCATCTGCAAATTCTTCAACGATTACAATATTAAAGTCCCTTAATAAATTACTTGAGTCTAATTCTCCAAAAGTTAGATCTTTCATGAGATTTTTTATAGAATCATCATCTAGTTCTTTTGGTTGAAACTTTATAGGAAGAAGTACTTGCGTCATATCTGGGTTAAGTCTATCAGGCTCACTTTCTCTTTCTTCAACAGAACGAAAATCTACTACCGATTTAATATTTAATCTTTTCATATATTTTAGATCTTCATCGGTTAAGGAATGAAGGTTATCAGATCGATAAATTTTTCCCCATTTAACAGTTCTTCCATCCTCCGTTTTATAACCTCCCAAATCTCTAAAATTATGAGCACCTGTGAAAGGAAGCTTTCTATAATCTTCTCTTAAATTTTCAGAAAATTTTAATGGAATAGGTCTCTCAAAAGAGAGAGGCTCTTTATTATTAAACCAAAAGACAGAAACTACAGCTAGAGTAACGATAATAGATAAATATTTGAAAACATTCATAACAGCACCCCAAATTAGTAATTTTAATTTCTATAAGAACAAGCTAATCCAATGAACTATCTTGCTCTTCTTTGATTTTTTATATCTTTTCTCATCTTTATTATATTTTGATAATCGCTTTCATCAACCTCAACAAAACCTAAGCTATCGCCATTAGTAATTTGATTATAACAAGAGAGATTTTTTTCATATAACGCAAGATTTAAACGAGTAATTTCACTCTTAAAATCCTTAGGTAGTGACTTTTGTATAACATGCGGTCCATTAATTATGATATCTGAAAGCCAGATAACTCTAATTTCATTTAGGTCAATAAGGCCTTTATTTGTCATATTTTTTAAAACCCCTCTAGTATAACCATCGGAAGCCTCGCCAATACCTGAAACCCAAGTTACCCCAGCATCATACTGATTGTTTAATACAGCTATAACTGCCTGTTCATGTCCCCCAGCAAAACCAGTATAGCTAAAAAATTCGTCAACAATAATGCCTTTTTTTATAAATTCATGATTAGGCACAAGAAAACCTGAAGTAGAATTTGGATCTGACCACGCAATTGACTTTTCTTTCATATCTTCT
The DNA here is from genome assembly GCA_042094875.1 of OM43 beta proteobacterium. Taxonomy (GTDB): domain Bacteria; phylum Pseudomonadota; class Gammaproteobacteria; order Burkholderiales; family Methylophilaceae; genus BACL14. The sequence goes on along the minus strand of JBELCI010000001.1, from coordinate 12,450 downwards.
AGTGAAAAAATTCTAGATTCTTTTTTTACGTACATTGCAGCTTTATAGCCTATAGAACCATCATTTTCTTTAACTGTTAATATTGGTTCAATAATATCAGGGTTTTCAATGACAATAGCTGCATAACCTGATGCACCAATACTTGCATAATCCAAGAAGCCTCCTAATAGACCATGAATTACACCTGCATAATCAGATGCCGGAAAAAATTTAACAGGTATTTTTAGATTATCTTCTAAATATAACCTCCAACACTCATAATTTTTAACTCTATCTGCTTCATTTTCTCCACCTAAAAGTCCAATTCTTAAAATATTAATTTCACTTTTCCATTTTTTATCAACTTCAGGATTGATTGAAGAATTTACAAATAATGGAAAAATAAAAATAGATAAAAAAAAGGTTATGCGTATTAACAAATTATTCCTCTATATTCATTATGTTGTATAATATAACAGTAAATTTATATATTAAGAAATCAATATCTTTTTCAAAAAAAGGAGTCTTTTATGCTTAAAAATATCGTAAATTATTCTTTTAATTTAAGTATTGAGGAATCTATTCTTGACGATATCTTGTATCGAGTTAGAAAATCAAGAATAGTAAATGATTTTGGGAATAAAGAATGGAAATATGGTACCGAAGAAACTTATCTCAAAGATTTAATTGAATATTGGTCAAATAACTATGACTGGAAGAAACAAGAAAAAGAAATAAATAAATTCTCACACTACAAAATCGAAATAGACAATATCCCTATACACTTTATATATGAAAAAGGATCTAGCGAAAATTCAAAACCATTAATTCTTACCCATGGTTGGCCATGGACTTTCTGGGATTATAAAAAAATCATTGAACCACTTGCTCATCCAGAAAAGTATGGTGGTAATGCATCAGAATCATTTGATGTTATTATTCCATCCCTCCCAGGATATGGTTTTTCAACACCCTTAAAAGAGACAGGTATAAATTTTTGGAAAACCTCGGATATTTGGGTCAAACTTATGACGAATATTTTAGGCTATGATAAATTTTTTGCACATGGTGGTGACTGGGGAGCGGCAGTGACGCTTCAATTGGGTCATAAATATTCTGAAATAGTTCCAGCAATACATACACATATGGCGGTCCCAATTGATTTTGTTACAAATCCTCATCCTGATATAAGTTTTTATAGTGATAGTGAAAAAAAATGGCATGAAAAAAATATGAACTTTGTGACAGAGGGTAATGGTTATTTTCAAATCCAAGCATCTAGACCTCAGACTCTAGCTTATGGACTAAATGACTCACCAATAGGTTTACTAGCATGGCTAGTAGAGAAGAGACGCGCATGGAGTGATTGCAACGGAGACATTGAAAGCCGTTTCTCTAAGGACGACCTAATTAATACAGCAATGATTTATTGGTTAAGCGAAAGCTTTGGTACCTCAGCAAGATATTATTATGAGGCAATACATAATATTTGGAAACCATCACATGATAGACACCCAATGGTTGAAAGTATAACAGGGTTTACAATATTTGAAGGGGATGTGATATTTCGACCAAAAAAATGGATGGAAAAAGAACATAACATTCAATACTGGAATGTAAAATCATCTGGTGGGCATTTCGCGCCTATGGAAGAGCCAGATGTTTTAGTCGATGAGATACGTAAATTTTTTAATCCACATAGAAATTTAATATAAGGAAATATAATGGGAAGATTAGATAATAAAGTAGCAGTTGTTACAGGTGGGGCCTCTAACCCAAGCCTTGGTAGATCAATGTCTATTGCCTTTGCAAGAGAAGGTGCAAAAGTAATTCTTACTGATATTGATACCGAAGGTGGAAAAAAAGTTGAAGACGAAATTTTAAGTTCTAATGGAGAAGCTTTTTTTATTGAACATGATGTTACCTCTACTGAAGGTTGGTCAGAAGTTAAAAATAAGACTATAGAAAAATATAACAAAATTGATATTCTTGTTAATAATGCTGGGATAGCAATTATAAAACCTCTTGAAGAAACATCAGAAGAAGAATGGGATAAAACAATAGATGTTAATTTGAAGTCTATATTTTTGGGATGTAAAACCTTTCTACCTAATATGCGTGAGCAAAAAAGCGGTTCTATAATTAATATTTCCTCCATAGCTGGACTAGTGGGTCTTGCCAATTGTTCAGCTTATAATGCAAGTAAAGGTGGGGTTCGTTTATTAACTAAAAATATTGCCGTTGAGTATGGAGAATTCAATGTTCGCTGTAATTCTATACACCCTGGATTTATGGCAACCAATATGAATGACCCAAAGGTTGTTGCAGCAAGAGGTAGAGATATTAATGCATTAACAGACGCTATTCCTTTAAAAAGAATGGGTACAGCAGAAGATATAGCTAATTGTGCTTTATTTTTAGCTTCGGACGAATCTGTTTATGTTACAGGAAGTGAGTACACTGTTGATGCAGGTTTAACTGCCAAATAGATATTAATCTAAAACATCATAAGATATATCATCCATTGTATGCTTTCCTCTATAAGTTAAAGCTGCAAATAATCCATTAGGATCATTATTTGCATCATCACCTGTTCTACTCCAATCAAAGATATATTGTCTTGATGATATTCTCCAATCGCCATCACGGCATTCATAATTATCGACATATCTTCCAGCAACTAAATACTCAGAACCACCTGCTGCCATAAAAGCTAATACATATACCTCACCTTTTCCCTTATTATTTGATGCATCGATATCATAATACTCATTAACAACGGTATGCGTTGTGTAATCCATATCAGCCTGACCATCGACAACTATCTTACAAAACTCAGCATGATGACCGTCATAGCTTCCATATTTTACTTCAGCATCTTCGTGAAAAGCAGATTTTAATAAGTCTAAATCTGATCTATCAACTCCCCTTGAATAACACGTGGCTGCTTTTCTAACCGCTTGTTCTGCAACTATATCTTCAATATTTTTTACCTTTGCCATTTTTCCCTCCCTCTAATCAAATTATAAATTATTATATTATTTTTTAAATTTAGATCTTTATCTAACGATTACTGACTCATTATTCCATGGTGTTAAAGTTTCTTCTTCATTAACCTGAAAAGACTCGGGCAATTCTTCGACCATATGATAACTAGCTGCAAGTCTTCCAAAACCTACAAAAAAAGCAACTGTCATTGAGAGTTCTACGATTTCAGACTCATTAAAATACTTTCTTAAGTTGTCATAGGTGTCATCATTAATAGCTAAATGATTAGTGGCAAATAGTTCTCCATAATGAATTGCTACTTTCTCTGCATCCGATAAGTTTTCTGCCTCCATAGGCTTTTCTAAGGAACAAACTAGATCCTCTGTTATACCATCTTCCTGACCATCTTTATATCGTATGGCCATACAACTTCTGCACTGATTATGAAAAGCTACTCTAAGTCTAACCAGTTCGACTAATCTATCTGGAAGTGATCTATTTTGCTTTAATGATCCTGCGAAAGCAGTTAGCCCTTTTGAGATTTCAGGAGTATGAGCAAACATTCTCATTGCACCTTGCTCAAGGGGTGTACCGCTATCAGCTGCGGTCATTTCTCTTAGCTCTTTATCCCAATCATCTAAATCTAATTTTTTAATACGTGACATAAAAACCTCCAATTTGTGAATTCATTCCACATCATTTTTAAAAGGATTTCAATTAAATAAATTTTTTATGCTTTAATTCTATCAGCCTCTATTAAGCCAAGTGATAAAAGAGGTGTTCCTACTATCACCAAAACAATTAAAACCCAACCAATTGAAGGAAAACCAGCCATATCAATAGCATACCCCATGACAACTGGTCCAGCGGCACCACCCATAGTAGAAAACGCAGGATGAGCTGCAGCCAAACTTCCACTAGGATCTAATTTTGCAATTCCTCCAAGAAAAAAGGGTGTAAGTATCATTGGTATCATTCCGCAAAGTGGAACTACAATAAAAAATATCAAGGCTGAAGTTACGTTTGCTAAAATTACTCCTGTAATTAAAAGAATAATTATTAAAAATAGGCATGGTAAAAAACTTCCAAATCTTTGACCTATAAAACCAGCAAGTAATGGACCAAAAATAGTTAAAACTCCACCTGCCATAAAAACATAACCTACTTGCACAACAGAAATATCTAAAGACGCACCAATCCTTGCGGAAAAGGCAAAAAGACCGGCGTGACCCAAGAAAATTAGAGAAGTTCCAACCATAGATGCCCACCCAGCATAACCCTTGTAAGAACTAACAGCATTTTGTTCTTCGTCAGAAGAATTAGAAAGAGTTAAGAATGAAATAAAAAGAAATGTAAACAAAGAGATAAACAAATGAAATGAGTAAGCCCCATCCATCCCACTTGATGAAATAATTATTGGAAGACAAAAAGGAAGCAAAACCCCCATAACTCCAACGCCTGAGTTTAAAAAAGCAAAGGTCATCTGAGCATTAGATCCTCTTGCAATTGTGGCGACAACTGTTGCTACAATTGCGCCGGAGCCTATACCAGAAAATATTCTAGCTAAAATTACAAAATTTAAGGTAGAGGATAATATAGTTAAAATATTTCCTAAGATGACAAAAATTGCAGCTGTGATAAAAATCTTCTTTCTATCAAGTCTATTCACTATTCTAGATAAAATAATTGAAGCAATTGAAATACTTAAAGTTTCAAAAGTTGCTATTGTTCCAATTTGAGCATTTGTTGCATCAACAAATCTTTGTGAAATTGCAATTATATTTAATGGCATTATTAAAGGCGCTGAAAATGCGCATAAAAGAATACCAATTAAGCCTATTTGATTTCTAGGCGTTATTAGATTTTTAGTTTGAGATAATTCTGACATTTTTATTCGTCCTTAATGAATAAAAATTTGTCACAGAAATAAATATTAAAGTCTATCTTTATTTTCTTAATTAAAAATTACGAAAAAAAAATAATTGGCATGAATTTTGTTTATTAGAATTGTAATTAATTTTTTAAAAGGAAATTTTATGTTGAAAATGCTTCCCCACATAATTCTGATAGCAATTACTATCTTTATAGTTGCACCAGCATTTATCTAATTAGTAAATAATAGAACTTGTTTTCATTCCTCCCCAGATTAAACAAGTTCTATTTATTTAGCTAAAAATTCTTACCGACTCAAAATGAGTCGGTAGGAACTAAACTCTTTCTATTATTACAGCAGGAGCCATTCCCCCAGCAGCACACATCGTTACTAAACCAAACTGAAGATCCCTTCTTTCTAATTCATCTAAGACAGTTCCAACTAGAATTGATCCAGTAGCGCCTATTGGATGACCCAGTGCCATAGCCCCACCATTTACATTAATTTTTTCTCTATCAATATCAAGATCGCGAATAAATTTTTCTGTAACAACGGAAAAAGCTTCATTTACTTCAAATAAATCAATATCGTTAATAGACAAGTTAGCTTTTTCTAAAACTTTTTTTGCAGCTGGGACAGGAGCATTCAACATCAAAGTTGGTGAGTCTCCCATATTTGCCATCGCTTTTATTTTTGCCCTTGGTTTCATTCCATTAGCCTGAGCATAATTAGGGGATGCTAGCAATAAAGCAGCTGCACCATCAACTACGCCGGAGCTATTTCCTGCATGGTGAACATGATTAATTTCAAGATCTGGATATTTTTGTAATACTAATTTCCTAAAAGTGGTTCCTTCTTCATCAAGAGGATAATCAGCTAGTGACTCAAAAGAGGCTTTAAGTTGTGATAAACCCTCTAATGTCGTTTCTGGTCTAGGAAATTCTTCCTTATCAAGAACTAATTCACCGTCAGCGTTATAAACCGGGATAAGCGATTTATCGAAATGTCCGCCTTTAATTGCTTTATCAGCGTTTTGTTGACTGACTAAAGCTAAAGCGTCAACAGCCTCTCTATCAATGCCTTCTAAAGTTGCAATAGCATCAGCGCAAACACCTTGGTGTGGCTGTGGGTGCTCGCTTCTTAACCTTTTATTTCCACTGTCCATAAATGGTGATGGAGTATTTCCATCTTGACCATATGTTGACATCATTTCAGTTCCACCGGCCAAGACCATGTCTTCCATACCGGACATTACGCTTGATGCAGCTATATTAACGCTTGTTATTCCTGAGCCACAAAATCTATCAAGCGTAACTGCACTTGACTTAACATCATATCCAGCATCAAGAGCAGCCATTCGTCCTAAGTCTCCCCCTTGAGTACCTCTTTGGGAGCTTGTTCCCCAAACTATGTCATCTACTTCAGCAGTATTAATTTTATTTCGCTCTGCAATTGCTTTTAAAACTGCAGCCCCTAAATGTTGTGGATGCATTCCACTTAATGCACCTTTACCTGCCTTACCTATTCCTCTCGGTGTTCTACACGCATCAATTATCCAAGCTTCTGTCATTTTTTTCTTTACCTCTATATGTTTGATAAGCAATATATATAACAATAAAATATTACTGTCTCAATTGATATTCAATAATTTTAAAAGGTAGTTATATTTTTTAAATTAATTGCGGTAATATTATTTAAAATGGAACTATATCTACCAATTGCAGAGATAACCATTAACCCTACTATCTTTCTAATACTAGGAATGTCAGTTGGTATTCTTTCTGGTATGTTTGGAGTTGGAGGAGGTTTTCTTATGACACCATTACTTGTGTTATTGGGTATTCCTCCTGCAGTTGCAGTTGCCTCCGAAGCAAATCATATAGTTGGCTCATCATTGTCTGGAACAATAGGGCATCTTAAAAGAAAAGCGGTGGATATTAAATTAGGAAACTTATTATTAACTGGAGGAATAATTGGGTCTTTCGTTGGTATTGGAGTTTTTAATTCATTAATAAAAATTGGATTAGTTGATCTTCTTATAACTATTACATATTTTCTTTTTCTTACCGGTGTTGGTAGCTTTATGCTTTATGAAAGCTTAGATAGCCTAGGTTATCTGAAAAAGAAAAAAAGAAAAAAAACCTATCATCATAGTTGGATAATGGGTTTGCCATTTAGAATGAGATTTAAAAAATCAGGACTATATATTTCTATAATCCCACCTTTATTGGTAGGTTTTGTTGTTGGTATATTGGCCTCAATTATGGGTGTCGGCGGTGGATTTATAATGATACCGGCAATGATATATATAATTCGAATGCCTACTTCAGTTGTGATAGGAACTTCACTTTATCAAATCATTTTTGTAACGGCAATTGTTACACTTTTACATGCATTCCATAATCAAACAGTAGATGTAGTTTTAGCTTTAATTTTATTATTAGGTGGAGCGGTAGGTGCTCAAATTGGAGTAAAATTAAGCAGTAAACTAGAGGGTCCATATTTAAGAGTGGCTCTTGGAGTATTGGTTTTAAGTGTTGGAATTGTTATGGCATCAGATCTTTTAATTAAGCCCGAGGAAACCATTACTTTAATTAGAGGAGGAGGATCACATTGATAAAGAATTATCTAAAAATATTTTTAGTAATCTTAATAATGACAGCCCAAGCTCCTCTTGACTTGATAATAGATACAAATGAAAGAGATGTTGAAATTCAACCAGGCATTTCAGGAACAAAAATTGTTTTATTTGGTGCAACACCATCAGGAAAAAGAGATATCATTATAGAGGTAGTTGGCCCTCCAAAAAATCAAACAATGCAGGAAAAAAGAAGGTATTTTGGTTTTTGGTTGGGAAGAGGTAAGTCTTACTATAAAAATGTTCCTAGTTATTATAATTTATTAAGCTCAAAGCCACTTGAGGAAATTACAAATCAAGAAGGTCTAAATAAACTAGGACTTGGTATTGAACATTTACCGCTTGGCAAGGCAGACATAAAATATAGCTCAATTAAGCAATTTCAATTTGATAAAAGACTGAGGTCTGAAATGTCTGAAGATGGTCAATTTCTAGAAAATGAAGAAAATATAGTTCTTAGATCTGGCCCCGGTAAAGTAGGCTTATTTAAAACAGAATTCTCTTTACCCCCAAACTCACTTCAAGGTAAATATTTTGTAAGGTATTTTCTTTTTCAAAATGGCGAAGCAATATCTTATGCTGAAAGTATTATTGATTTAAAACAAGCTGGATTTGCAAGATTGATATGGATTTTTGCAAATAAATTTGCATTACTTTATGGTATTATTGCAATTATTTTATCTGGACTTTTAGGTTGGGTAGTTTCATTAATATTTAGTCGTTATAAACTTACATAGGGGAATAATATGTTTCAAAAAGATGTTCTTAAAGGAAAAAGAATTTTAGTCACTGGTGGTGGTACTGGTTTAGGAAAAGAAATGGCAGCAGAATATGCCTCTTTAGGGGCTAGTGTTTATATCTGCGGAAGGAGACAATCTGTTTTAGACGAAACTGTAAATGAGATTACTGACTCTGGTGGAGAAATTAAAGGTTATGCTTGTGATATTAGAGTTTCAGAAGCAGTTAATGATATGATTGATACAATTTGGAAAGATGGTGGTGCTCTTACTGGTTTAGTAAATAATGCTGCTGGTAATTTTATTTCCCCTACTAAAGATGTCACACCAAGAGGTTTTGAAGCTATATCTAACATTGTTTTCAGGGGATCTTTTTACCTAACTCACGCTTGTGGTACAAGATGGATAGACGAAGGTGTTAAAGGGTCAGTAATATCTATTTTAACTACATGGATATGGAATGGAGGACCATTCACGGTTCCATCCGCTATGTCAAAAGCTGGTGTTAATATTATGACAAAATCACTTGCTGCTGAATGGGGTCATTATGGAATTAGATTAAATGCCATTGCCCCAGGTCCATTCCCAACTAAAGGAGCTTGGGAGAGACTTAGTCCAGGACAAGATACGGATTCAAGTGAAAATGATGACAAAATACCAATGAGGAGAAATGGTGAAATGCAAGAGCTTAGAAACCTTGCTACTTTCTTAATGGCAGATGGTTGTGATTACTTAACCGGCCAAACTATTGCAATTGATGGAGCGAGTCATCTCGGATCAGCAGGAAATTTCTATCAAAGTCTTGATAAACTAACAGATGAAGATTGGGATGGTATTAGAAATATGATTAAATCAGCAAATGATTCTGATAAAGCCAAAAGGTCTGTTTAGAATATTAGTATTAAAACTAGTAATACCATTTGGACTATATTAATAGAGACACTTCTAAAATGAAGAGAGCCAAAGGCTTTCTTTGCTTCTGGATTACCTTCGCCAGCTAAATCTCTATTTTTATTCAATAACGGAACTAAGACTTGTCTAGAGTATAAGAAACCTATTGCAACTATAGCCATAAGAAGTGCTTTAAGGGAGAGACCTTGATACAAAAATATAATTTCAGCAATTATTGAAATTACTATGCCCCATAGAAAATATAGAGGAAAAAGTTTTCTTAAAAGTTTACCAGCATTTTCTTTGTCTAATGTTTTATGAACATTAAAAGCAATTCAAAATGAATAAAAAATCATTATTGATAATAGTGATATTGTGAAAAATTCAGTCATTTTTTACCATTTAAATATCATAACCACTTGATGGAATAATTTCTTGATCAAAACTATAAGGTAGATCTAAATCTAAAACATAACCACCATAACTGGGAGTAGAACCAGTGTTGCTTGAACTACTGCCACTTGACTGAATAATATTCCCATTATCGTTATTATCAACAATATTTATTATTCCTGTCATACTCCCATGAAATTGGCAATTATAATAAAGTGTTGATGGTGCATCATTAGAGACAGTAAAAGTTAGTTTTCCACTTGAAGCACCGTTATTTGTTATTCCTTCATTATATTGGTTAGATGAACCTGTGCCCTGTAAAGTTTTTATCCAAAAAGGATGACCTCCTGCGTCAACATCAAATTCGTATGTCTTACCTCTTACTAAGGTTAATGTTGGATCATTACCTTGTAGGCCCTCTGCAGTAAAAACATAATCAGACGCTCCAGAATTTTGTACAGTTATTGTTGTGGCTACTGCCTCGGGAATTTTCTCAACAAAGCCATCAACCAGTATTTTGGCGTCATTAGCCATGCCGCCATGAAATAAACAATAATAATAAAGAAGAGTATCAGATGATGAAGGCTCGTAAACAACGAACGCATTTTCAAGTGTTGTATCTGCTGAAAATGATGATGAATATTCTTGTTCAGTTACACTATCGCCTTTTATATAATATTTTATTCCATTACTAACTGATGCCCCATCATTATGAGTTCCATTCTTTGTTTCAGAAATTGATAAAGGATGATTTGAGGCAGTTTCATCATTTAAATCAAATACATACTTTTCACCAGAAGAAAAAGAGAGATCTGGGCTAAGTTCATTATTTAAATAATATTTGTTTCCGTTATCCTCTTTTTGAACTTTTACTTCATATAGTGTTCTAAATTCATCATCATAAACTATTTTATTAGTATCTTTGTTTACCGTTCCTGATGATGGGGCAGTTAGTTCAAAGATAGCTACAAATTCGCTAAATGTTTTTATCTCACCTAAACTACTATTTGTAAAATTACCTCCTATATCATAGGAAAATTTGTCAGCTCCATTTATCGTAAAAACTGTCATATCATCACAAGTTATTTTAAGAGCGCTTTTAGCAACCACTATTGATTTTATTTTTGACCACTCAGGTAGTTGAATTGTGTTATTACCCTCAGTATCAATTATTGACACAGAAGCAGAATTTTTTTGTGATACTAGAATATAAGTATCGTCACCACCTAATCCTCTATAAGTGGTATCATCATTAGTTGGAATTATTATATCGTTGTTTGCTGTTAAATTTAATGTTGTCATTTTTTCTCTCTCTTTAGTGCTTTAAGAAATCTTAGGTGCACAAGCTGATTATCAAATACCTGTTTGTGAATTTAATATTACAAATTTTTTTTATCACTAAGCCCAGCTCAATTAACATGTGGTAATTCGTCCCACTGCGTTGTGTAGCGCGGCGACAAATAAAAACTCCTACTTTTCCATTTATTTTTGTCTTTTGACCTAACCTTACCGTGTGTAATTATTCCTGAGCCAAATTTTTTATTCAAAGAATCTATCACCTTCATGCGTTGATCGGATAATGAGTAAGCAGTATTTTGAAACAAATCTTTTGGATGAATATCTGAAGGTATTAAGTCAAGCATCATAATTCCTGCTTTGTGGTAAGAATAACCAGGTTGAAAAATTTGATCTATCGCCTTTGATGCTAATTTAATTATTGTAGATGTATCACAACATGGAAAATTTAGACCAACCATAATACCGCTATTATATTGTTTCTCTTTTTTAAACCTGTTGGTTTGTAAAAAAATATAAATTCCTTGCGCCCTACTATTTTGTTGTCTTACTTTCTCAGCCGCTCTTATTGAATATTCTGTAATAAAATCTTTTATAATATTTTTACTGTTTACAGGATTTCCAAATGATCGCGAACACATAATATTTTTTTTAGGCAAAATTTTATCAAGGCCCAAACATGATATACCCCTTAACTCATAAACAATACGTTGCACAACAACTCCAAGATATTGTCTTATTCTATTGGCTGATGCATCTCTTAATTCTAAAGCAGTGCCAATACCTATCATTCTTAACTTAGACCCCCACCGTCGAGAAATTCCCCATATATCTTCGACATTAATATTTTTTAAAATCCTATTTTGCTTATCTTCTGTATCTAAATTAAAAACACCGCTCTGACTCTTCTTAGCCATACTGTTAGCAATTTTAGCCAATGTTTTAGTAGGACCTAAACCAATAGAAACGGGTATTCCTGTCCACATCAGTATATTTTTTCTCATTCGCAAAATATCATGCTCAATATCACCATGATCGTGTTTATTTATTTTTAAGAAGGCTTCATCGATTGAGTAAACCTCTAACTCAGAATTTAATTCCATTAAAGAAGTCATTACCCTATTAGACATATCACCGTATAATGGGTAATTTGACGAATAAACTTTTACTTTATTTGAATCAATGATGTTCCTGTATAAATGTAAAGGACCCCCCATTGGAATATTAAGTAACTTTGCCTCATTAGAGCGAGATATTATACATCCATCGTTATTTGATAAAACCACAACTGGTTTATTTTTTAAGGAAGGATCAAAAACACGCTCACACGATACATAGAAATTATTACAATCAACAAGTGCAAATAATATACTCAAGATTATACTTTATGAATTACATTAGTAACCACACCCCAAATAATTATATCGTTATTCTCTGTTAATTTAATGGGCTTGTATTTATTATTTTCGGGAGAAAGCATTGTATCTTTTCCGTTCTTCACTAATCTTTTGACTGTTAAACTACCATCAACTGCTGCGATAATAATTTTACCATTACGGGGCTCTAAACTTCTATCAACAACTAAAATATCACCTTCATGAATACCCGCTCCTATCATTGAATCTCCGGTCGCTTTGACAAAGAAAGTAGCTGAA